>CAWFQZ010000012.1:0-7313 GCA_963818115.1 uncultured Acidobacteriota bacterium | reverse complement strand
GTTCCCGTCAAACTTTTCTTTCCAAAATTACAGCGCAAAAATCAAAAATGCACCGGCGCACGTTATCCGATGTGACGCAACGCTTCCACAATATTCATGCGAGACGCTTTGTAGGCCGGGACATAACCGCTGACCAGCCCGAGAAGCACCGCGATCAGCAAGGAGAATGCAGCGGTAATTCCGTTGACATGCATATTCAGCGGAATTCCGAAGCCGATGAAACTTCGCGTTAAGCCGGCAATTACTGGAATCGCAACCAAAATTCCGAGGAGCCCCCCGGCTAAAGCCAGAGCCACGGCCTCGCTGACGAAGATCGACAGCACGCGCTGACGAGTGAAGCCGAGAGTTTTCAAGACCGCAACTTCCCGGGTCCGGCTGCGTACTGACATTGCCATGGTGTTGGCCGAAACAAGCATGATGGCAAACATTACGGCGCCGCAGATGCTGAGAATGAACGCCTTCACGTTGCCGAGGGAAGCGACGAATCCCAGCTGAAATGCCTTTTCGCTCTCGGTCTTCGTTTGCAGCGGCGAGTTATGGAACATGTCGTCGATGGTGCGTGACGCGTCTGCGACGTGGTCGGCAGAATCGATTTGCGCGGAATACCAGCCCGCCTGTCCCTTAAACCAGGGAACGGCCTCTTCCAGATACTTGGCATTGAAGTACAGGGCGTTCTGCGGCGGATCACGGTGATAGATCCCGCGAATCGTCAGGTCCGGATTGGCTGGAAAGATGGTTCCTTGCAGAGTGATGTGGTCCCCGAGTTTCCATCCATATTTGTTGGCGAGCGTGACGTCGACGATGGCGCCGGCGCGATCATGCTGCCAGGCTTTCAGCTGATCCTCGGGGATGATTTTGTCGGAGGCGACCTTCAGGTATTCGTCGGGATCGGTGGCGAGCTGGGCGAAAAAGTGCTCGGGCCGGTCATCAATGTAACGACCGCCGAACCAAGTGATCGGAGCAACGGCGTTCACCCCGGGAACGGCCCGAATCTTTTCACGGTAAAAAGCGGGAAGAAAGAATGCCAGCGAAACGCGATCGCGAACGATCAAGCGACGAGAAGCCTCTGGAGCGACCTGATCGACGTAAAACGAGCGCCAGATGCAGATCATCATGGTCAGCAACAGCAGAGAGAAGCCGATGCTGACCGCAGTTAGCAGGCTGCGGCGTTTATTCCGAAATGTATTACGAATAATAAAACTGCCGAGCGTCATACTTCACCCGATGTGGCGGAGTCCATCCACAATGTTGACCTGAGATGCGTGGTAAGAAGGCAAAGCCGCGCTTAACAAGCCGACAATGCCGGAGGTGAGCAAGGCCAAGGTGAAAATCGCAGGCGTCATGCGCAGCGGAAAAAATGTGAGCTGCGCCGCGTGCGAAAAGCCATAAACCAACAACGATCCGAGGCTTGCGCCGAGAAGTCCGCCAGCGAGAGATAGAGCCACGGCCTCGCTCACGAATAATCCGAGGACGCCGATTTTGGTGAAACCCAAAGTCTTGAGCACCGCGACTTCGCGGGTGCGCTCGCGAATGGACATCGCCATGGTATTGGCCGAGACCAGCAACGTGGCGAAGACGACGGCCGAGCAGATGCTCAGGATGAAGGCCTTCACGTTGCCCATCATGGCCACGAACTCCAGCCCGAAGGCTTTTTCACTCTCTGCTTTGGTGGGCTGCGGCGAGTTGCGGAACATATCGTCAATCTCCGTGGCGATCTTGCTCACGTCCGACGGAGAAGCTGCGAGAATGCTGAAGGTACCGGCTTGGCCTTTAAAGAAAGAGACGGCCTCTTCAACATACTTAGAGTTGAAGTAGGCTGACTTGTTGTCGGGCGTGGAATGGAAGATGCCGCGAACATAGAGTTCAAGGTTCACGGGATAAATGTCGCCTTGGATGTAGAGGCGATCACCAAGCTTCCAGCCATATTTCGCAGCCAGCGAGTCATCGACGATTACGCCCTGGCGATCGCGCTGCCATGCTTTGATCTGATCTTCCGGCATCTGGATATCGCGAAAGACCTTGAAGAATTCGTCTGGATCGGTGCCGAACTTAGGGAAGAAATTCTCCGGCTTCTGATCTTTATATACGCCCCCAAACCACGAGACCGGGACGACCGCGACCACGCCGGGAATAGCGCGAATCTTGTCGCGGTAATACATCGGCAAAGTGAAGGTCAGGGACACGCGATGGCGGACTACGAGCCGCTGGGCTGATTCGGCGCTGCCATCATCGAGCGCGAAGGCGTGCCAAAGCGTCATCATCAAGGTGAGCAGGAGTAAAGACAGGGCGATGCTCAAGACCGTGAGGATGCTGCGGCGCTTATTGCGGAACGCGTTCTTAGTGACAAATCGAGTCAGGGTCATCGGCGAACTCCAGGGAATTCCGGGAACCGGGAGCAGGAGGTAGGCGCGCCCCAGCCCCCACAGCATAGACGAAGAACCTTGTCAGCGACAACCGCGTCCGAGTTGATTTGTTGTATATCCAAGCGGCATTTCCCGAGCAATATCGATCACCATGGCTATAGTCGCTTGGCGCTTTCCCGGTCACAAGTGGAGATCGTCATTGTGCCCGGATGACAAATGTCACACGAACCAACCGATAACAAGTACAACGGCGAACGCTGGGAGAAAGTTACGCGGAACTAGTTGTGCGGCATGATGAACACAACATCGCGATGCTGTGTTAGTTGAACTTTCCTTCATCGGCCGACGGTCCATAAAGGGCCGGCACCGGGGCCTCGTTGAGCCGCAGATAGACGGTCAACTGGCCCCGATGATGAGCAAGATGGCTGAAGACGGAATCGCCGATCATCAAATGACGCGCATTCTCGTTGACGACCTGACCTCCGACCATAAGTTTCCAGTGTGTCAGCAGATGTTCGTCAGTCGTGTTTTGCAGCGCCTCGCGTGCCTGGGCTGTAGAGGAATCGAGCGCCGCCAACAATTCGGTGCGCGAGGTCCATTCCAAGGGTTTGAACGCCGCGGCTTCGGGAGACTTGAGATCGAGCTGGTCCTGCTTCACCATCGATACGATCCAGGCAGGCATCGTCGCGACCAGGGAGGCGAGATATCCGAGAGGCATCGAGCGGGGATGAGGTTTCCAGTCATTGTGTCCTTCGGGCACGCGCTGCAGGGCGAGGCGGGTGCTGGCGGCTTCACGTTCGAGCTCGGCGAGGAAGAATTCGGTCAGCTTCATATGGGTTTCTCCTGCGATCCGTCTTTCGCGGCGGAATCGACGGAGTGAACGGTAGCAGCTATTGAGGACACATTCGGTCCTCAATCTATGGAACAATGCTGGCCATGCTTCAGACCTCAGCTCGGCTGCTCCGGCTCCTGTCCCTTTTTCAGGCGCAGCGGTACTGGTCCGGGATCGAATTGTCTCAACGCCTGGAAGTCACGGCGCGAACGTTGCGGAGGGATGTTGACCGTCTGCGCAGCCTGGGATATCCGGTGCATTCGACCTCGGGAATTGCGGGTGGATACCAGCTTGGCGCGGGAGCGAACTTGCCGCCGTTGTTGCTTGAGGATGACGAGGCGGTTGCAGTGGCGCTTGGGCTACGCACGGCGGCGAGCGGGGGAGTATCTGGACTGGAGGAGCCTTCCGTCCGGGCGCTGATGAAGCTGGAACAAGTGCTGCCACCGCGGTTGCGTCACAGGGTAGCGGCACTGAATGCATTTATCGTGCCGCTGGAGACTCGCGGTCCAACCGTAGATGCGAAACTCTTGTCGGCGATCGCCGGAGCATGCCGCGATCACGAAGGCATTCGCTTTCAATATCACAATCGCACCGGGTCACCGAGCGCGAGAGTCGTCGAGCCGCACCGCCTCGTGCATACGGGCTATCGCTGGTACTTAGTTGCGTGGGACATTGGGAGAAAGGACTGGCGAACCTTTCGGATCGATCGAATTGAGGGGAAGCCGAAGACCTCGACTCGCTTCCAGCCGCGCAAGCCCCCTGAAGGAGACTTCGCAGTTTTTGTCACGAAGTCGCTGTCGCAAGTGCAGTATCCCTATCGTGCCCGGGTCACGCTGCACGCGCCACTAGAAACGCTGTCGAAGAAAATCCCGCCATCTGGCGGAGTGCTTGAGGCTATCGACGAGAAATCGTGCACGCTGCATACGGGGTCTCATTCTCTGGAAGGGATCACAATCCATCTCTCGCTACTGGGAGTTGCATTCCGGGTTCACGAGCCTCCAGAACTTATCGAATATATCCGTGGCCTGACTGACCGCCTGGCCCTTGCGATCCGCGAATAGCGGTGCCAACACTAGTGATTCCGACTCCTGATCCGGCTTACTTTGGTAACTCGATGCCTCGCACCGGCAGCGATATGCTAGCCATAAGCGAATCCCGGAATGTCCGCCGGCGCAGGTCTGTCACCAGCAAAGAGACAGGCGTGTGATGGATTGGAGTTCATAAGACATGTCTACGAAAATCGGCCACTTTGAGATTTTAAGTGAACTGGCGAAGTCCCCCACGGGCGTGGTCTATAAAGCCAATGACCTTGAAAGCGGGCAGACGGTTGCCCTGAAAGCCATCCAACTGAGCGCGTTTGGCGAAAACGCGTCGGCTTTGGAGCAAGCGCTGTTGGCGGAGGCCGAGGCTACAAAGTCTCTGAGCTGTCCAAATATCACGACTGTATCGGGCGCGGGCGAGATTGAAGGCCAGTTCTGCGCGGCCATGGAATATGTGCAAGGCAACAGCATCGCGACGATGCTGGCCCGCCAAGAGGGATTTTCCATCTGGGATTTGCTCGATATCGGGCGTCAATTGTGCAGCGGGTTCGACTACGCATCTTCATGCAATCTTTTTCACCGCAGCCTTGAGCCCTCCAAGATCATGTGCGGCTGGGATGGCACGGTCAAGATTCTGAGTTTTGGTATTTCGAGCGTTGGCGATTTCGTGCAGCATGCAGAGGGAGTTTCCTCGATCCTGCACTACATGTCTCCGGAGCAAGTTCGCGGCGAAGCGTTAGATGGACGGTCGAATCTGTTCAGTCTGGGCGCTATGTTTTACGAGATGGTGACGGAGCGGAAGGCGTTTGACCGCGAGGATGTGGAATCGTTGCGGCAAAGCATTTTGGAAAGCACCCCCGTCGCACCGATCCACGTAAATCCGAAGATTCACCCGCTCCTGAGCGATCTGATTATGAAGGCGCTGGCGAAAGATCCGGCCGAGCGCTTCCAAAACGGCAGGGAACTGCTGGATGAACTCGAGAAATGCAAAGAATCAAAGCCGGCAGCGGCAAAGAAAGCTGAAGCGCCCAAAGGGTTGGCCGCTCCCGACAAGGCAAAAGCGGCGGCGCAAACGAAGTCTGTCAGCGGTGCGAAGCCGGCAGCTCCGACGAGACCAACAGCGCCTCCAGCGGTTCAGGCGCCTCGACCTTCCACTCCGGTGTCAGCACCGGCAGCGAAGGCGGCGCCGGTCAAACCTGCGGAGAAGAAACCCGCGGCTCCTGCTGCCAGTGCTCCCCGGCCCGCGAGTGTTGCGAACGCTGTTTCGAAAACAGCCGTTCCGAAGGCGGCGGCTGCGGCAGCGGGCGTCGGCTCCGGCGATTCATCACTTGTTTCGCCAGAAGTCCCCGAGATTGATTTGTCGAGCCACTCGATCGAGGTACCGGCCGAGCCTACGGTCGATGCGGTAGAAAGTTCGTCCGAATACATGTCTGCTGCGGTGCTCGACGAACCTGAGGTTGAGACCTTCGAACCGCAGGTGGAAGATGATGGACCGAAGATCAGCGTCGATCCTCTAATGGCTGGAGGAGGCGCAGGCGGGAACACCGGCACGAGCTTTTCCGATATTTCCGAACTGCCGCCGCTCAAGGAATCTTATACGCCGCCGCCCCCACCTCCACCCCCAGCAGACTTGCGTCCGGCTCAGTCCGCGCCGGCAGTCACCGTGTTTAAAGCTGGCCCGAGCATCGACGAAAAGCCGAAGGTTCAGCCTCGCGAAGTTGCGCAAAAGGCGATTAAAGAAATCAAGAGCGTACCGCCCAAGCTGATGCTGTATTCGCTCGCCGGGGCCGGAGCTCTAATCGTTGCGATCGGCATCGGATTCACGATCTACGTTCACAATCTCGGAAGTGACGACGACTCTGGCGCAGCTCGCAGCTCAGCACCAGTAGCAGCGCAAACGCCTGCTCCGGAGGCCAGCCAGCCAGTCGCTCCGAAGCCTGCACCTCAGGCGGTTCAGGAAGTTCCCCCTCCGGTCGTAGAACAGCCGGTCGAGACTCCCGAACCTGCAACTCCTGCTGAGAAGCGAGGAGCGTCCACCAAATCCCGCAACGCAAAGAAAAAGGCGGCCGCGGCGCCCGCCATCATCCCGGGACAGTTGGCGATTGATTCGACACCGCAGGGCGCTCAAGTCCAAGTGGACGGCAAGGGCGATCCGACTTGGGTGACGCCGCTTGCAATGACAAATGTTCAGCCGGGCCAGCACTCAATTACGATCAGCAAGCCAGGCTATGTCACCGACACGCGCACGGTTGACGTCACGGGCGGAAACCGAGCCACGGAAGCCGTTCGCCTGACGCAGCTATTAGCGACGCTCATAGTGAAGAGCGAACCGGCAGGTGCCAGCGTTTATGTCGACGGTAAAGATGTCGGCGCGAAGACTCCGGCGCAAGTCAGCGTCAGCAAGGGTCAGCACGTCGTCCTCGTCCGGATGTCGGGTTATATCGACGAGACGATGGCTGCGCAGTTCGTGTTGGGGCAGACCTTCAATTTTTCTCCGACGTTGCGGTCACTCGGCAACGTAGACAGCATCAAGACAGTGGGCAAGATGTCGAAGCTCTTCGGCGGCAAGGGAGACGCGGGACAAGCCACCCTCAGCATTCATACGCAGCCTAAGGGTGCGCAGATCACGGTCAATCAGCACATGCTGGATAGGAATTCACCGGTCGACGTAATGCTCGATCCGGGTAACTACGTTGTCGATATCACAATGACCGGATATGCTCCGATCCACAAAGTCATCACCGCAGACAAGAAAGGTAAAGTGGTGATCGACGAGGTGCTGCAAGCACAGTAAGCCCGAAAAACGTTCGTGCCCTTTGCAGCGATTGTAGTGAGACTACGGGTGGCAGAAATCCACTCTACGCGGTCCGATAGTACTCGTGCGGCGTGCCGCTAGTTCGATTCACATCCGTCCTCAATTCACAGTCTATTTACAATCCAGAAACTTCCCATAAATGTCCGCCGTTTAACGTCAATCTCCGACCCCTTAGGCATCCGTCCGAAACACGGACAGTTGGGCGTGGGCTGTCCAGAATACGGTGCAGGGGCAGGAGAACCTATGACTGAGAAGGTGATGTT
>CAWFQZ010000011.1:0-30408 GCA_963818115.1 uncultured Acidobacteriota bacterium | reverse complement strand
GGGACGATCACCGGACCGCATGCGCTTCCGCGGGCGTCACAATCAAAGGCCACGGACTCTGTTCAAATCCGTGGCCGATTCTTTCATCTCGATACGGCTACTGTCGATACACTCACGACTACTTGGGCTGCTTGGTTACACGCAGATACGGCTTGAGCGTCTTGAAGCCGGGGAACTTCTGCTGCGCTTCTTCATTTGAAACGGCGGCAGTGATGATGACATCATCGCCAGGCTTCCAATTCGCGGGTGTGGCAACTTTGTGCTTCGCGGTGAGCTGCATCGAGTCGATGACGCGGAGCAGTTCGTCGAAGTTGCGGCCGGTAGTCATCGGGTAACTGAGCTGCAGTTTGATTTTCTTGTCGGGACCGACCACAAACACAGTGCGAACCGTCGCGTTATCCGCCGGGGTGCGGCCTTCACAGCTATCGCCAGCGTCTCCCGGGAGCATTCCGTAGAGCTTTGCGACCTTGAGTTGCGGGTCTCCGATCATCGGGTAGTTCACCTTCGCGCCCTGCGTCTCTTCGATATCGGCGGCCCACTTTTCATGATTCGTCACTGGATCGACACTGAGGCCGAGGATCTTCACGTTGCGCTTGGCAAATTCGGGTTGGAGTTTCGCCATGGTACCGAGTTCCGTGGTGCAGACAGGAGTGAAATCTTTGGGATGGGAAAAAAGGATCGCCCAGCCGTCGCCGATCCACTCATGAAAATGGATTGGTCCTTGGGTAGTTTCGGCCGTGAAGTCTGGGGCCGTGTCATTGATTCTGGGAACGCTATGAGTTTCGTTCGCGGTCGCGGTAGTCATCGGTTTCTCCTTCGTAGATTCGTTTGCTGGATTATTTCGAAATCGCCCCAACTGCAGCCCGTCCGGAAAAGCGGATAAAAACGAAACCCACCCGCTTCGCCGGGTGGGTGGGAAGAATCTCGCTAAGTCCCTACCCACACGCCGGCATCAGGCGACAACAACAGATGGCGCTGGCGGCGAAAGGGCGAGACATGGTGTTTAGGATAGGCGCGCGAAAAGGTCGTGTCAAACGCGGAGAGGCTTGACGGGCAGCGTTCCGCAATCTTTTCTGCATCGCAGGGACGATGAGTCTCATCGTTAGCTTTGCGGGAAATTCAGGCATTTCGGTGGGCCCTTATGAGCAAGGAATCGCGCCGGTTCGCAATGACGCAGTGGGATGTATTTTCGTCCAATCCGCTGGAGGGAAACTCGCTCGCGGTGTTTTCGGACGCTCGGGGGCTCAGCGACACCGAGATGCAGTCGGTGGCGAAGGAGATGAACCTTTCGGAAACGACGTTCATCCTTCCCCGCGATCCGAAGATTGAGCGCGAACGCGGTGTGCGGGTGAGAATCTTCACGGTGCAGGAGGAATTGCCGTTCGCCGGGCATCCCACGCTGGGAACTGCTTTCGCATTGCGACGCAAGACTGGGGCGCAGGAGATCACTCTGGAACTTAATGTGGGAAAAGTTCCGGTGCGATTCGAGGATACCGCCGATCAACCGACGTTTGGCGAGATGACGCAGGTCGATCCTACGTTCGGTCTTGTACACGAACGAGAAGCTATGGCTCGCGCAACCGGACTAGGCATCGAAGATTTCGATGCGACGCTGCCGATCCAGACGGTGTCGACGGGAATGCCTTTCACGATCGTGCCGCTGAAGTCGTTAGCCGTAATCCAGAAACTGCGAGTCGATCTGCATCGCGCCACCGAATACCTCGAGAAGACGGGCGGCAAGTTTCTCTATTTCGTGGGGCGCGAAACGGTTGATCCCGCGGCCGGGTTGCATGCTCGCATGCTCTTTTACAACGGCGAAGATCCCGCGACGGGTTCGGCTGCGGGATGCACTGCTGCGTGGATGGTGCAGCATGGAGTCGCTGAATCCGATCAACGCGTTCTGATCGAACAAGGCGTCGAGATGCAACGGCCAAGCCGAATTTTTGTGCGCGCATCGCGCGGCGATAACCGGATAGTTAACGTTCGCGTCGGAGGCAATGCAATCGAAGTCATCCGCGGCGAAGTTTTTCTCTAACAGATGTGGCGCAAGCTGCCGGAAACACTGCCGCGCATCCGCTGTTGAGAAAATCAATAGCCGAAAAGTTCCATTGGCATCGACGCTACTTTACAGCGACATGGTTTCCCGTTAGCATCCATCTCGCTCTCACATTCTTCATATCGAGCTTCTCTTGGTTCGCGCGAGTTCTCGCGCATAGCTGCCAAAAGGATGCGGAAGGCCAATGAAACCAAAGCGCACGATTTTGTGTGTCGATGACAACGAGCAATCTCTCTCCCACCGCAAAATCATGCTGGAGACCCGGGGATACCGCGTAGCAAGTTTTTCTCGTGGCGAGGACGCGTTGGCGCGATTCCTGCAGGGCGGAGTGGATCTGGTGATCGCCGATATGGCGATGCCTGGCCTCGACGGTCCCCAATTAATCGCCAAGATCAAGGACGCATCGCCGCAAACCCCCGCAATTCTGATCTCTAGCAAAGTTCGGATTTACGATCACGCCTCTCAGGCCGACGTCTTTCTCACTAAGGGAATGTATGCGCCAGCCGATCTGCTGGAGCGCGTTCGACTGCTGCTCATCCGAAAGCGCGGACCGAAGCGCATGCAGCAGCCCCGAATTCCGCAAGTGGCGAGTCACATCGGCGCAGCCTGAACGCAATTCAAGACGAATTCATAGACAGGACTGGGCGAGAGTTTCCGATCCCGCACGAGCGTTCGCTTCTGCCGGTTCGTGTAAGATTCCTAGCAGGCATGCCCGGCGCATTCATCGAAGCAAGGGATCTGCGCAAGACGTATCACGTCGGCAAGATCGAAGTACAAGCCCTGCGCGGCATTTCCTTCAATATCCAAAAGGGCGAGTTCGTAAGTGTGGTAGGCCCTTCCGGAAGCGGAAAGTCGACGCTTTTTTATCTGCTCGGCGGCCTCACTCGTGCCGATGGCGGCAGCGTCGTGCTCGACGGGGACGACCTCGCCACACTCTCCGACGCCGAACGCACGCGAATGCGCAAACGTAAAATCGGCTTTGTCTTCCAGAAATTCAATTTGTTGCCGACCCTGGACGCCCGCTCGAACATCTTAATGGCGCAGGAAATCTCAGGAAACGGGGACCGCGATCCGGCGCACTTTAATCGAATCACCGAGCTTCTGGGAATCAACAAGCGTCTCGCGCATCGTCCTTCAGAGCTTTCCGGAGGAGAACAACAACGCGTCGCACTGGCTCGGGCACTCATCAACAAACCAGCGATTGTCCTTGCGGACGAACCGACCGGAAACCTGGATTCCAAGAACTCCGACGTCGTGCTGAGTATGCTTCGCCGATCGAAGCAGGAGTTAGGCCAGACCGTCCTGATGATCACGCATAATCCAGAAGCGGCAAAATACGGCGACCGAATCATTCACATGCGCGACGGCGAGATCGTAAGGCCGGAGGATGATCCGCAGTGGGTGCGACACTAGACCTCGGCGCCGCGATCACGATTTTCCCTCGGAATGTTATCCTGATGATTCATCCCGCAACGAGGCTGTAATCCTTCATGTCCAATCCGGAAACTCCTGAAATCCAATCAGCCACCGAGAACACCGAGAATTTCGGCGACATTCTCTCTCAATATCAGAAGAGCCATTCACGCAAGGCCGACGGCGGCAAGCAACTGGAAGCTACCGTGATTGCCGTGAACGCTGAGTCTGTCTTCTTCGACATCGGCTTCAAGTCGGAAGGAATTCTTCCGTTGACTGCGCTGCAAGGTGAGACGCTCAAGCCGGGGGACAAGGCCCTGGTCACGGTGAAGGGCCGCGACCTGGACGGCTACTACGAGCTGTCACGATTCAAAGTCGAGCGGCCAATGGATTGGTCGGCGCTGGAAAAGGCCTTTGCCGACAAGACGGCTATCCTTGGGACGGTTACGGCCGTCGTGAAAGGCGGATTCAGTGTCGATGTCGGGGTACGAGCCTTTATGCCAGCCTCGCGAAGCGGAGTTCGCGAAGCTGCTGACATGGAGAAGTTCGTCGGGCAGGAGATTCGCTGCCGGATTATCAAGCTCGATGTGGCCGATGAAGATGTCGTCGTCGATCGCCGAGCGGTAGCGGAAGAAGAAGAACGTTCCGCCAGGGATCGGATGTACGGGCAAATCAAAGAAGGCGACGTCGTAAGCGGAACAGTGCGGAGCCTGACCGACTATGGAGCGTTCGTCGATCTGGGTGGAGTGGACGCGCTGCTGCACGTCGGAGAGATTTCCTGGACCCGAGTGAACAAACCGTCTGATGTACTCTCCGTCGGCCAGTCGATCGAAGTGAAGGTACTGAAGCAATCGAATGAAGGCGACAAGCGGCGCATTTCTGTTGGGCTAAAACAGCTGCAGGCTCATCCTTGGGATGCTGTTGCCGGAAAGTATAATGCCGGCGATCGCGTGCGCGGCACGGTCACTCGCCTGATGGACTTCGGGGCATTCGTCGAGTTGGAGCCCGGCATCGAGGGACTGATTCACATCTCGGAGATGTCTTGGGCGAAGGGAAAAATCAGAAAATCAAGCGACGTTGTAAAGCAGGGCGAGACAGTTGAGGTCGTAATACTGGGAGTCCAATCAGCCGAGCGCCGCATCTCGCTGGGACTTAAGCAGGCCCTGGGCGATCCCTGGGCGGACATTTCTCAGAAGTTTGCCGTGGGATCTGCCGTTGAAGGACCAATCACGAGCCTGACCAAGTTTGGCGTGTTTGTGCAGTTATCCGAGGGCATCGAAGGCATGGTGCACGTCAGCGACATCAGCGCGGAGAAGCGAATCAATGTGCCGGCGGACGTTCTGCGAGTGGGCCAGATCGTGAAGGCACAAGTGCTCGCCATCGATCTTGAGAAGCGGCAGGTGCGGTTGGGCATGAAACAGCTTGTCCCCACTTCCATCGATGAATACCTCGTCGAGCACAACGAAGGTGACGTCGTCACCGGACGGCTGATGGATGACTCCGGGGCTCAGTCGCGAGTGGAGCTCGGCGAAGGCATTCATGCAACTTGTAAGATCACCAAGCCAGCAGCTGCGCAACCCGAAGCTCGAAAGGAATCGGCGACAGATTTATCGTCGTTGAGTTCGATGTTGCAAGCCCGCTGGAAGAGCGGCTCCGGCGGACCTCCCAAGACAGACCCGGTGCGCGCGGGACAAGTTCGCAGCTTCCGGATCCTGAAGCTGGACCGAGCCACCAAAAAGATCGAAGTGGAACTCGCATAGCAGCCCGTCACGCCGGTAACCAGGACATCTGGGCAACGGGCGTTGGAATCGGTGGATGCGGTATAATTTTCAGGGCAAGCGGGAGTAGCTCAGTGGTAGAGCGCGACCTTGCCAAGGTCGATGTCGCGGGTTCGACCCCCGTCTCCCGCTCCAGTTTTTCTTGTCTTGCTCGTGCTCCGCAGATGGAAGTTCTCCGTTACGGAACGCTGAGGTATTGAGCAGGGGCGCGGTACCCAAGTGGTAAGGGAGAGGTCTGCAAAACCTTTATGCGTCGGTTCGATTCCGACCCGCGCCTCCAATCTCTCCTTGCAGTTGCTCGTCGAACGGCCCGCACCTGACGTTTCGTTGTAGTTACACTTCAATTGGCCAGGATCGGAAGATTCGGGCACGCTGGATTTCATCCTCCCGCAGGAAACTCCACCAATAGTAAAAAAACGCTTGGATAATCGCTTGACATGGGATATTTTGCCGGGGTTGGAATGGAACAAGCCCGGTTCTCACGAATCCTACATTGGAACATTTCCGATTTCGCGATTTGAAGACACGCCTAACGTCGGCGATAGCTTCCAGGTGCCGTGAGTTCCCGGCCGACTCCGAGAGGGGATCCAGCCGTGAAACCTTCCCTGTGCCTGTCGATCCTGGCCGCGTTTTCGCTCTTGAACGGCGAATTGATTGCGCAGACTGGGCAATCCTCGCCTACCAATAGCCAGAATTCCTCGATTGCAGCCGCAGTTCCTTCCAGCGACACAACATCATCCGCGACGCAGCCTGTCATCCCAAGTCCTCAGCGCTCGTTTCTGCGTATGGCGGGGATCAGTCAAAAGATTGCTCCGGAAGAAGTGCTTCCTTTGCTGAGCCGGAATGTGTTTACCCAGGGCTATCAAGGCTCGATTCGGCCGACTGAGTTTCTCATCCTCCTGAAGCGATATGTCGTGCAGGCCCGTGAGTTAGCGGCTCTGGCAGCCGGCACTGACATGGTTCTTCACGTCACCAATTGTGAAGATGCGAAACCACTTCTTCAAATCCTCGGTTACAGAGCGCGAGCCGATTGCGGTGATCCCAAAACCTCTTTGCGGACTGAGGACCCGGAAAGGGCTTTCCTATCCATTGATTCTGGATTTCCGCTTCCCGAACTGGAGCAGACATTGCAAGGCGGAAAATCCTTCAACTACTCGTTCATTGCTGCGAACGTGCCAGTGCTTTTCACCGAAAGTGCCTGGACAACAGCGAGCGCAAAGAACCTCAAAGAAAACAGCCGGGACTTGCTTGACACGATCTTGAGCGACCCGGAGATCGCGCGTTTGTACTGGGCTCTCTCACGACTCGATCCCGAAACCAGTTCGTTTTTGCAACAAAACATCGGGATTGGAAAGCTGCTTCCCTATGCCGGAGTCCTGGATTTCTACGGGAAGAGTCTTTGCATCAGTGCGGGGAGAGTCATCGTCCCGGGGGGAGCTGCCGCACAAGGAGCATGGGAAGATCTGGTCGGCGCAGATCCGGCTTCCCCTGGCGCTTTCATCCTAAAGTTGTTGGGCAAGGATAAGGGTTGGTTGATGGCATATTTTGACGCCCTGTCGCGCGTGCATGGAAACCGACAGACTTATTTTACCGAGGCCCATCGCCTGAGGCTCTTTTATGCAGGACTACGCGCTCCAGACCCTGCGGTTCCGGCCACAAGAGGCTCTTTCAGACCTGCACCCGCACTTTTACATCTGGTCACTCGACTTCAGTTGGACAGCAGCGGGAAGCCGGTCGTACCCGGAAATATTGCAACTTGGAAGGACATCGTTCTCCAGTGGCACAACTCCAAATTCCTTCGTAGATGGAAAAGACAAGCCTCCAGAGTGAATGATCCCGACGAGCTCGTACAAACCATGTTCGCACTGTCTCGGGTGTCAACCGACAGCGGGCCGATGCAAATCTATATGGCGACCAGTGAACTGGATAGCCGAAGATCTCGGGGACATAATCTGGCACCCGAGACTGTACGTTTGCTGGCGGACAGGTTCGAAGGATTCAGCGACCAATATCGGATATTCTCTGAGTTTCCAGAATTGAGTGATGAGTCGATCGCTCTATTCCTAAATGTCGCTCAAGAGCTGGACGCGGTGCCTTCCGCGGTGCGGGCAAATGCACTCGGCATATTCCAGGCAAATGTCGGAATATGGCAGATTCTGGCCCGACAAGGACAGATCTCGAGCCCGCAACTGAACGACTCGTGGCGGCAGGTCATCAAGCCCTTCGCCACGATCCACTCCGGCACCCAATTGTATGAGGCCACGCGAACTTCTCTTGAAACCTTGATTCGGGCTTCGACCGGCAAAGCCCGAGGTTCCCAGGACGAAATCATCGACTTGTTGGCAGGCCCGCGGCAGAATACGCCGGAAGGCAGACAGATACACCGCGAAATCGCAAATCGCATGCGATCTTTACTAGAAGACCAGCGACTGGTCGCCCTCGACACTCTGCTCACTCTCGGAGATGCATTGACCGACGAAGCGAGAGGTAAACGGCCGGCGGATTATGTGCTCACGTTGGCTGGCCAAACGCGAGAATTCGAGATGCCTCGGCCGATGTTTACTAACGGGGAGAGATCTGAATGGGCAGCTGGCATCTACAACAATCATCATACCGATGCGCAGATGCACACCAACCTACCCAAAGTTCTCAAATCTCCCGCAGCCACTCGTGCCCAAATCGACGAAGCACTCGGTCAGCTCAGCTCATTTCTAAGGGATACGCTGGTTGGGTTGAACTACGCCTACTACGAACCGCCAGGCGCTCAGGCACTTCACAACAATCCTCTTCTGGTCCGCTCCCACGACTTTGTTGGGGAATCGGTTGGTGGAATCAAGACTCTTTGGCAGGCGCCAAACGTCTTCGGCGCAGGCTCCCCGGCCGGAGGAGGCGCGCATTTCGTTGGATCGCTTGTCGATCTTCCTTATGCCTTGGCGAATCTTGAGCAGGATTTCATTTCCCCGCACAATGTTCAGGCGCTCATATGGAGCGAATTAACACCAGAACTATTGGCTGGCTCGATCCTGCCGCGCTGGTGGAATGTGACCCCGTTGGAACTTCACGCTATCGCCCTCTACCAGCGGAGCGGAGAAGAACTGTTAACCGCTTCTGCGAAAGACGAAGCTCTTAGAAATAGAGTAATCAACGTCCTGTCAGATCGATTGTTTCCGCAGCAATTAAGGCGAACTGAGACCGACCTACGCGAGAATCGCGTGTCCGAGGCACTCGCGCGAATGATGCCGGCTGACACTTTCTATCTGGCCGCAAAGTTCCAGCACGAATACGCAGGGCAGGACGAAGGGCAGGACGAAGCGTTGGGTACTGCCTTCCAGGAACTGCAGGAACTCTGCCGGCAGCATCCCGAACAAGTCAACTGGAAGCGCCTCTCCCATGACTTTGGCGCGCCGCATCCCGCCTTGGCGCAGAACTATGGGCTCGAACTCCTGGATATGACGCCCATGCCCGCGTTCTCGGGATCGTCCAGTAGGTTCATGGCCGAATCTTGGGACTCGCCAAATTTGTACTGGGCGCGCCTGGCCGATGAAGGCGGGTATGCACCGGTGGAACTGAACCAATTAGTTCCGGAGCTTACACGGATAATGGTGGAGAAGGTTTTCGCCACCGACCTTGAGGATTGGCCCGCTCTCCTTCGAGCGATGCACGAAACGGGCGCGGATCTCCGCGAGGGTAAGTTGACAGGACCGCCGAAGATCCGGGAGGCGCAGAATTGAAACGTTCGTTTCGATGGATGACCGCCGAGAATTACAGCGAATCCCGCGGCACAGTCGCGGAGTAGGAACCTTCAAATCATGGTAAGGAAAATATTTGCACTGATGTTGCTCAGTCTCACCCCAATATTGGGACATGAAACTAGTATCGCGGCTCAAGATGACCCGGACATTCACGTCGTAGTCAACATGGTCCAGCTCAATGTCGCAGTGACGGACAAGCATGGAAACTACGTCACCGGGCTCCGGCCAACGGATTTTGCCATCGTTGAAGACGGGATCTCGGAAAAGGCAGCCACGTTTGCAGAGGGCAATGAGCCGGCACGCAGTCTTGGGGACTTTCCGAGCCACGATGCGTCTGCTTCAGTGCCTGCTGATACGGCCAAAACCACGACCGATGCCGGCGCGGCTCAGACTCTCGCCTCACTGGTGAACGGGGCTAATGTGTTCGTTTTGTTCGATACCAGCGACTATATGTACCGCGGTTTTGTTTTCGCTCAGGACGCGATCACAGACTTCATTCGATCACTGGAAACCGCGGATAAAATTGCGTTCTACTCATACAGCCGAGATTTATCTCGTGCTGCCTCCCTTACTTCCGATCGATCGCAAGTTGTGCGTGCGGTGCGCTCGACAGTGGCCGGAGATCAGGCGGCGCTCTACAATGCGCTACTGCTGACGCTGAAGGATGCTTCGCAGAACACAGGACGGAAAGTTGTGGTTGTTTTCTCAAACGGCCCAGACAATTCGAGCGTTGTGCCGCCGGAAGACGTTGCTGAATTTGCCCAGTCCGCTGGTGTTTCGATCTATATGATCAGCACGCAAGAGGCAAGGTTAGAACCGATATCGACAGTGGTATTCGATCGGATGACCGCCGCTACCGGCGGCAAAGCCTATTTCGCCAAGAATTGGAGAGAAGAACACCAAGCATTCGCTTCTATCCGCGACGATTTAGCTCATCTCTACTCTTTGAGCTACTACCCCAAGCCGAACCCGAACGCCGGCTGGCGTGCAATCACCGTGAAACTCGTGGGCGATAAGCTGCAGAAATACAAGATACGCACTCGCAACGGCTATCGCCCTCGACCGTCCCGGTTCTCTGGTTCCGACAAAACCACACTGTCCGGACTCGCTCCCGAATAGGCTCAGTCTTACGAGCAATAAGAATCCGTGTCGGTGCGTCTTACCGCAATCGATGTGGGTGGTATGCGTGAGCGGTCGAGGTGTATGAGCATGCTGGCTCCGCCACCTCCCTTTCGACTTCCCCGCCCCCCGCGCGCAGCTCACATCCCTGATGTTCCGACCGTGCTATGCTTCGCGCTGGACTTTTCGTAAGCGTTTACGGAAAATCGATTTTTCACTGGCTGCGGCACCCTTGGAGGATGATTCATGCGTTCTCGCCAGATTCTATCCGTCATCATCGTTCTCGCTGCACTTGTCTCGAACTCGTTTTCCCAGGAATCGAAACCTGCGTATCGCGACCCAAAGCTTTCCGACGGAGAACGCGCGACCGACTTGCTGAAACGCATGACGCTCGAAGAGAAGGTCGATCAATTAGCTGGGGGACGTCGACGTGCACGATCCGTTGAAGAGCCTGAGGGAAAGGAAATCTTCGAGAACCTGGGGAAACTTTTTCGTGAGGATTCGCAGGCAAGCGCACACGACGCAGCCGTGACACGCAATAATGCCCAGCATTTTTTAATGGAAAAAACGCGACTGGGAATTCCGGCAATTTTTTTAGGCGAAGCGCTGCATGGATTCATGGCGTACGGAAGTACGAGTTTCCCGCAGGTCTTGGGACTGGCCAGCACCTGGGATCCGGAACTCGTCCAGCAGGCGTTTAACGCGGCTGCGGATGAAATGGCGTCCGCCGGAGTCAGGCAGGCATTCACGCCGGTGCTCGATTTGTCGCGTGATCCGCGTTGGGGAAGAACCGAAGAAACTTATGGCGAGGATCCTTATCTCGTGGCGCGAATGGCTGTCGCAGCCGTCAACGGGCTGCAAGGTACGACTTGGAACATCGACTCGCATCACGTGATGGCCACGATGAAACACTTTGCCGCACACGGGCAGCCGGAGAGCGGGACAAATACCGCCCCGGCCAACATTTCGGAGCGAGAGCTGCGCGAAACCTTTCTCGTTCCGTTTGAAGCCGCGGTGAAAGAGGCTCACGTGGGAAGCGCAATGGCCTCCTACAACGAGATCGACGGCATTCCATCGCACATCAACCCTTGGCTGCTCGATCATGTCCTGCGTCAGGAGTGGGGATTTCGCGGATATGTTGCGTCCGATGGAAACGGACTGCAGATGCTGGTCGAAACGCATCAAGTCGCCGCCGATTTCGCAGAAGCCGCTCGAAAGGCTCTGGCTGCAGGCGTGGATTTCGATCTCTCTGATGGCTCGGTTTACGCGACGCTGGTCGACCAAGTCCGTGACGGCAGAGTTCCCGAAGCCGAGCTAGATCAAGCTGTGAAGCGCGTACTTGAAGCCAAGTTTCGGCTAGGGCTGTTCGACAATCCTTATGTCGATCCCGATTACGCGCAGAAAATCACGAATAGCCCCGAACATCAGCAACTGGCGTTGAAGGTAGCGCAGAAATCGATCGTGCTGCTGAAGAATGACAACAATCTTTTGCCGCTTGATCTGCAAAAAGTGAAGACAATTGCGGTGATCGGGCCCAATGCGGCGGACGTTCATCTGGGTGGTTACAGCCGAGATCCGGGACCGGGAAACCAGATCAGCATTCTCGACGGCATTCGCAAGCGCGTGCCGGCAACGGTGAAGGTCCTTTATGCCGAAGGCTGCAAGATCACGACTGGCAAACAGGGATGGGCGGCATGGTACGAGAATAAAGTCGAGCAGCCTGATCCCAAGGCCGATGCCGAAAACATTCAGTCCGCGGTGACTACCGCGCGCAAGGCAGACGTTGCGATTGTTGTAGTTGGAGAAAACGAGAGCACAAATCGCGAAGCCTGGTCGGAGCAACATCTCGGAGACCGCGACTCTCTCGACCTTCTCGGTTCACAGGAAGCACTGGTGCGAGCGCTTGTTGAAGCCGGCAAGCCGGTGATTGTTTTTTTGATCAACGGACGGCCGTTGTCGATCAACTACGAGAAGGAACACGCTCCCGCGATTCTCGAAGGTTGGTATCTCGGGGAAATGGGCGGTACCGCCGCGGCCAACGTATTATTCGGCGACGTGAATCCTGGCGGTAAGCTGCCTATCAGCTTCCCCAAGTCCGTCGGACAGCTTCCCGACTATTACGACCACAAACCATCGCGCAACCGCAGTTATCTTTTCGATGGGCGCGAGCCGATCTATCCGTTTGGATTCGGACTGAGCTATACGCAGTTCAAGTTCGATAACGTGCGGGTTGAGCCCAAAACGATTCGTACTGGCGGCAACGCTAAGGTTTCGGTCGACATAACCAATACCGGCTCGCGCGCCGGAGATGAGGTCGCTCAACTTTATATTCATCAGCGAATCGCTTCGCGAACACGTCCCGTCAAGCAATTGCGAGGTTTCAGGCGTGTCAGCCTCGAACCGGGACAGAAGATGACTGTCGAGTTCACCCTGACGCCGGATGATTTGTCGCTAATCGATTTCAATATGAATAAGGTGGTCGAGCCGGGAGTCTTCGATGTGATGGTCGGACCAAGTTCGGCCGACACGTCCAGCGTTCCTCTCGAGGTCGTCAATTAAAGGCCGCATGGAGATAAAAGCAATCATGATCAATCGAAGAGTCCTGAAAGTTCTTGCGGTATTTGCAATTGGCGTCTGGGTTTGCGTACTTTCTCCCGGCCGTGCCGACGCCCAATGGACCGCCATGAATCCGGTCAAGAAAGTTCAGCAGGAAGCCGACGGAGCCCTATTCACAATGGGTACGGGCACATTGAAGGTGCAGGTCTGCTCCGACTCTGTAATTCGTGTTTTGTATTCGCCGACCGCCTCGTTCCCGAAGCGGCCTGACTACGTTGTAATCAAGGAAAGCTGGCCGGCAGCGAAGTTCACGATGCAATCCACGGATGACGCCGTCGCCCTCAGCACTTCCCGCCTCAAGATTACTGTCACCCGCAAGGATGGCGCGATCAACTACTCCGACGCAAACGGCGGGTCGTTACTCCAGGAAGCCTCTCGAAGCCTGACTCCCGAGAAAGTAAATGGAGAAGACACATATCGCGCCGAGTCCTTCATCAGCATCTACGGTTCTCACGAAGCTCTCTATGGGCTCGGACAACATCAAGCTGGAGTCTGGAACTACCGCGGCGATTCGGTCGACATTTCGCAGGAGAATAGCGACATCGCGGTGCCGCTCATGTTATCGAGCAAAGGGTACGGCATCTTTTGGAACAACACATCCCGCAGTCGCTTCAACAACCGCTTCGCCAATTATCTCTACATCAGTTCGGAAGTGGCTGACGTCATCGACTATTACTTCCTTTACGGACCCGACTTCGACAAGATCATCGCCAGCTATCGCGATCTGACCGGACAGAGTCCGATGTTCGGCAAGTGGGCCTACGGATTCTGGCAGTGCAAGAACCGTTACAAATCGCAGGACGAAATCCTGGCAATCGCCAAGAAGTATCGAGACCTGCATATTCCCGTCGATGACATTGTGCAGGACTGGTTCTGGTGGAATCGGAAGGGCGAGTTTGTCTTCAACAAAAACTATCCCGACCCGAAGGGGATGATCGATCAATTGCATGATGAACACTTTCATTTCATGATTTCGATCTGGCCATTCTTTGAGCCCGGTTCCGCAAGTTATGACTACATGCAGAGCAAGGGGTGGTTTGTTGACAAGTTTAAATATGCGAAGCCTCCCTACCATGCCGATGCCATGGCCGTGTATGACGCCACCAGCCCAGAAGCTCGCAAGTATTACTGGGATCTCGTGAATAAAGGCTTGTTCAGCATCGGCGCTGACGCCTGGTGGATGGATACGACCGAACCTGAGACTGAGGGACAAGAAGAAAACATTCTGCTGAATCACAAACTCGCGGCAGGCAGCGGAAACCGGCTGGTGAATCTTTATCCGCTGCTCGACACACAAGGCGTGTATCAAGGGCAGCGCAGCGCCTCTCATCAAAAGCGAGTTTTTATCTTGTCGCGCTCGGCGTTTGCTGGGTCGCAACGGAATGGCGTGACAGCATGGTCGGGGGACATCAACTCCGACTGGTTCAGCTTCCGGCGGCAGATTCCGGCAGGGCTGAATTTCGCCCTGTCTGGCATTCCCTATTGGACGACCGACATTGGCGGATTCATTCTCGGTAACACAACGGACCCGGCCTACCGCGAGCTTTTTGTTCGCTGGTTTCAGTTCGGCACATTCAGTCCCATCTTGCGCGTACACGGGACACGCCAACCAGATGGAAATGAACTGTGGTCGTACGGACCCGATGCGCAGAACATTCTGGTGAACTTCGATCGCCTGCGCTACCGCATGTTGCCTTACATCTATTCGCTGGCATGGAAGACGACGAGCGAGAGCTATACTCCGATGCGCCCGCTGGTGATGGATTTCCGCGGCGACCCGCGAGCTGAAAATGTCGGAGATCAATTCATGTTCGGGCCGGCATTTCTCGTGAATCCAGTGACTGAGCCTGCCGCCACGACTCGGCAACTCTATCTGCCGGATGCCAACTGGTACGACTTCTGGACTGGCACATCGATCGGAGGCGGACGCATGATCAGTGCAGTCGCTCCGCTCGAGCATCTGCCGCTTTACGTTCGCGCCGGCTCTATTCTGCCACTCGGCCCCGACGAAGAATGGTCCATTCAGAAGCCCGCTGATCCAACCGAGCTGCGCATCTACGCCGGTGCCAATGCCGATTTCACTCTCTACGAAGACGAAAACGACAACTACAACTACGAAAAGGGAATCTACGCGACCATTCCTCTGCATTGGGACGACGCGGCTAAAAGTCTGACCATCGGCGATCGGAAGGGTGAGTTCCCGGGAATGCTTCAGAGCCGCAGCTTCCGCGTCGTCTTCGTCCGGGAGAACCACGGGGTGGGAATCAATGCTTCCGACGAAGCTGACAAGGTCGTGCAGTATTCCGGGAAGCAGATCACTGTGACGCCATAATCCGACGAAAAGCGCTCCAACCACTAAGGGCACGAAGTTTCACAAAGGACTTCCTTGGCAAGGATTTCCCTTCGTTTAACTTCGCGCCCTTGGCGGTTGAGGCTGCTTACCCTCAGGCATAAAACTTCCCCTTGACAGGAGGCCCCTTCCGGTCGCAATATGGCGTTGTACGACATGTCGCAGGAGATCATATGGAGAATTTGCCGCTGACCGAGCCCGTACTGCTCATCCTTTTGAGCCTTGCGGGACAGCCCCGGCACGGCTACTCCATCCTGAAAGATGTCGAACGCATGAGCGACGGTCGCGTGTTGCTCAGCACCGGAACGCTCTATGGCGCTCTACGGCGCCTGCTCGATGACGACTGGATCGAACGCTTCGAAGAGGAAGAAAGCTCGCGCGGCCGCCAAGCGTACCGGTTGACGCCGCACGGACGCCGCAACTTACAACTCGAAGTCGATCGGATGAAGCATCTCACGCGACTCGCCAGCCTGCGCGTCGCTGCCAGGGAGAGATGACCCATGCCCACCGCTTACCAGCATCTGCTGCGTCTCTATCCGAAAGCGTATCGGCTGCAATTCGGTGACGAGATGTTTGCAGTCTTTGAGGATGTTCGATCCGAGCTCAATCATAAAGGAGCGCTCGCGCGGATCGCATTTTTCATTCGCGAGATTGCAGGGCTCATCAATGGGGCGCTGCGTGAGCATCTGCGTGCCGTGTTCGGAGTTCATCAAGGATTGTTAATTCCTGCCAGGAGGTTCACCATGCGCAACGAATTCCGTTTTCCTAAATCAACCGCGGTTTTGATGATGATCATTCTTGCCGGGATCATCCTGGCCCTGGAAAAAGCAAGGCTAATTCAGGCGTCGTACGCAGAGGGAAATCCGGTGGTGCCGATGGAGGCATCGCACCTCACCTTCTTTCCGACACTCGCCCTTCTACTGGCGATTTTCTACGCTGCGGGACTCGTCGGATGGGCCATTCTGTTTGCACTCCGCCGTTCGGGCGTTCATCGACTTGCGGATATCTCTGGTGAACCAAAATAACCTCTATGGAATCGGGAGTCTTGTTGGGAAGTGCTCGTCCCTGTAAACTCGGACGCTCAGGAGCGCTTCCCGACATCCATGGTCCTTCGCCCACTCGCCGCCTCCGTTAGCTTGATCCTGTTCGCTGCCTGCCTCGCAAACGCTCAGAGTCCTTCCACAAACGCTGCGGTCACTAAGTACGTAAAAGCGGAGATGGCGCGGCAGCACATTCCCGGGCTCGCTCTCCTGGTTGCAAAGAACGGAAAGATCGTTCACGCCGAAGGATTTGGATTGTCTAACGTGGAGTTGCATGTTGCGGTCAAGCCCGAGACGATCTTCCAGTCGGGATCCGTCGGCAAGCAGTTCACCGCGACCGCGATCATGATGCTGGTCGAGGAAGGCAAGATTGGTCTCGATGATCCGCTCACGAAATACTTCCCCGGCACGCCTTCCCCTTGGAAAGATGTAACTGTTCGCGAACTGCTGAGCCACACCGCGGGATTTGGCGACTACCCCAAGAACTTCAACTTCCGCAAAGATTGGACCGAAGAAGAAGAACTCAAGCTCATCGAGAGCATCCCCCTCGCCTACCCTCCCGGAACGAAATGGGAGTACAGCAATTTCGGCTATGTCACGCTCGGCATTCTGATTCGCCACGTGACCGGACAGTTCTACGGCGATTTTCTGCAGCAGCGAATATTCCACCCGCTCGAGATGAGTTCGACACGCATCATCAGTGAGGCCGACATCATTCCCAACCGCGCTGCTGGGTACCGTCTCGTGAAGGGCGAGTTGAAAAATCAGGAATGGGTGTCGCCGGTCGTGAATACGACGGCGGATGGAAGTTTATATTTTTCGATACTCGATCTCGCCAAGTGGGACGCGGCGCTCTACAGTGACAAGCTTTTGAAACGATCCAGCTCCGATCTGATGTGGACGCCGGTGAAGCTGAAGAACGGCGAAGCAAACAAAGGCAACTACGGATTCGGCTGGTTCATCGACCAGAGAAGCGGCCATCGATGTATTCATCATGACGGCTCGTGGCAAGGATTCGAAACCGCGATCGACCGTTACGTCGACGATCAACTGACAGTTGCGGCGCTGACGAATCTGGCGGGGGCTGAACCGGGAAAGATCACGCAGCACGTCGCCGAGATATATTTAGCGGAGAAATAGCTGCATTACAGATGAGCGATGCGATCGCGGGCTTCGACCTGCATTTTCATGCCGTACTTGGGACGCAGCGTAATCAGCGGCTCCGGTTCGACGCGGTGTCCGGGAACCAGTTTCAGCTTCCATCTTTTCCCCAGAGTCGCCAGCAGCAACACGCCCTCCATCCAGGCAAACGACTCCCCTATGCATTGGCGGAATCCCGCGCCGAAGGGAAAGTAGGTGAACTTCGTGCGCCGCGACTTGGCTTCCGGCGTGAAGCGTTCGGGATTAAAGCGTAGAGGATCGGGGAAGAATCGGGCGTCGCGATGCGTGATGTACTGGCTGATTAGCACAGTCGTCTTCACCGGCAGGAAAAATTCACCGAGGCGAAAATCGTTGAGAGCATAGCGCCCCATCGCCCACGCGGGCGGGTACAGCCGCATGGACTCAGCCAAAACCATTTCGGTGTAGCGCAATCGTGGAACGTCTTCGAATGCCGGTGGGCGGCCTTGCAGTTCGCGGTCGATTTCGTCGTGGAATCGGCGTTCGCAGTCTGGATTCTGCGAGAGGAGATACCACGTCCACGCGAGGGCGTTAGCGACCGTCTCGTACCCAGCCAGAAAAATCGTGATGACCTGATCGCGCAACGACTGTTCCGACTCCGCGCTATGGTCAGGGGAGGCAGCCAGCATCAAGTCGAGCAAGCTGCCGCCATTGTGTCCGGCCCTCCGATGCGCTTCGATCATGCGATAGACAACGGCGTCAATGCGCTTCCGAGCTCGAACGAACGCTGCGAGGCCGGGCGGACGCACATGCACTAGCCACTCCGCTGCCGGGAGCATCACCAGAAAATTGTAGAGGCCCATGATCCGATTGATCGCATCGGCCAGCTCATCGACCTCGTTCCGAAGATCGGTGGCAAAAAGCGTGCCAGCGACGACGTTCAACGTGAGATGCATCATGTCGCGGGCAATGTCCCGCTTCTCGCCGTCCCGCCAGCCATCCCTCATTCGGACGCCTTCGTGCACGATCAAGTCTGCATATTCAGGAATGCGCTGCCGGTGAAACGCCGGTTGCGCCACTTGCCGCTGGGTGCGGTGCTGAGCGCCTTCGGCGGTGATCATGCCTTCGCCCAGCAACATCTTCGTGCGCCGAACCGTGCGCTCTTTGATGAAGTTGTCATTCTGCACAACCAGCACTTCTCGGATGTAATCAGGATGATTCAGAAAGACAATGTGGTTCCAGCCAATCTTGTAGTGTGCGATGTCCCCGTATTCGTCGACGAGGTGCTCAAAAAGCACGATTGGATTTGCAGGACGGAAGCGGCGGAAGGCGAACCAGAGCAGGTTGCGCTGAAACCCAGGCGGAAAGCGATATTCTCCGCTCTTGCTGACGGTCTCCTTCATCTGATTCGGCGCCGCGGTTGCCATTGAATTAGTCTACGCCGCCCGAACCAGACGCTGAGGGTCCCGCTCCGTTCCGGAGAGCGCTCATTTACTGCGGAGAAAAACGCCGGCTGATTTTTGAACGTGCGCCCGAACTTTGGAGCCCTATCTTGCCGCAGCGCTCGTCTTCTCCAGTTGATCCAGTTCCGCTAGAACTTCCACGCTGTGCTTCGCGGGATCCACGCTGGTAAAAATCTTCGCAATTCTGCCAGTGGGATCGATCAGGAACGTATGCCGGGCCGCGAACTTTACCACGGCGAGATTCGTGAGGGAACCGTAGGAGTCCATTGCTTTGTGGCTTGTGTCGGCGAGCAGTTTGAAGTTGAGACCTTCTTTTGTGCAGAACTGTTTGTGGGAATCCACGCTGTCGCCACTCACTCCTAACACGACTGCGTTGCGCTCGGCGTACTTCGGTTGGTCCACCTGGAACTGGTGGGCTTCCCGCGTTCAACCTGGCGTCTGATCTTTCGGATAAAAATAGAGAACGACCCATTTGCCACGGTAGTCCTTGAGGCTGACTTGGGAGCCATCCTGCGAAGGCAGAGTGAAATCAGGAGCAGTCGTGCCGGATACCGGAGTTTCGGATCGTGAGAGCAGCCGCGGGACAAGAATGACGGCCGCGATCACGACCAGAACAACGAGGAGAAACTTGAGCATGCAATCTCCTTCACAGTGGCTCTGTCGAGGATTGTAATCCGATTTGGAAGCGTTTCCGGCCGCAAAAATCCGCGTAATTGATATGATGGAATGTTCAGCAAACCTGTGGGGGAAAATCAGACGTGGCTCAGACCGAAACTGACGGGCTAGAAGTGTTGGAAACCAGGGAATGGGTAGATTCCCTGGATTATGTGCTTTCTCATGGCGGACCGAACCGGGCCGGCCGATTGCTCCAGCAATTAGCTTTGCACGCGCGGCGTGAAGCCGGGCTAAACCTTCCTTTTACTGCGACGACACCATACCAGAACACCATTCCCTCCAAGCATCAGGCTCCGTTTCCCGGCAGTCAGGAGATGGAACGACGCATTAAGAGCCTGGTTCGCTGGAACGCGCTGGCTATGGTCGTCCGCGCCAACAAGATCCAGGAAGGTATCGGCGGGCACATCTCGACCTTCGCCTCGGCTGCTACGCTTTACGAAGTCGCCTTCAATCACTTCTTCCGCGCTCAGACCGAGAATGGCGACCGCGATATCGTTTATTTTCAAGGTCACGCTGCTCCGGGAATCTATTCCCGTGCGTATCTAGAAGGCCGAATCTCGAAAGAGAAGCTGCAGAACTTCCGCCGTGAACTGAAGCAAGGTGGAGGATTGTCGTCCTATCCGCATCCGTGGCTGATGCCCGATTTCTGGGAGTTTCCCACGGTGTCGATGGGATTGGGACCGATCCAGGCGATCTATCACGCACGGTTCATCAAATATCTCGAGAATCGCGGGCTGAAGCAGTCGACCGGGGGGAAAGTCTGGGCGTTCCTTGGCGACGGCGAAATGGACGAACCCGAATCGCTCGGCTCCATCACTCTCGCGTCCCGCGAAAAGCTCGACAACCTGATCTTCGTGGTCAACTGCAACCTGCAGCGCCTTGACGGCCCGGTACGCGGGAACGGCAAGATCATCCAGGAACTGGAAGCGATCTTCCGCGGCGCCGGGTGGAATGTCATTAAGGTTATCTGGGGATCCGACTGGGACAACCTCATTCAGAATGACCGCGATGGCCTGCTAGTCAAACGCCTCGGCGAAGTCAGCGACGGCCAATATCAGAAATATTTCGTCGAAAGTGGCGCCTATTTCCGGCAAAACCTTTTCGGCAGCGATCCACGCTTGCTGAAGATGGTCGAGCATCTCTCCGACGATCAACTCGCGCGCATGCGACTGGGCGGGCACGATCCAATTAAAGTGCACGCAGCCTACCGCGCAGCGTTCGATCACACCGGGGCGCCGACCATCATTCTCGCCAAGACGATCAAGGGATACGGGCTCGGCGAAGCGGGTGAAGGCAAGAACATCACCCACCAGCAGAAAAAGCTCAACGAAGATGAGCTCGAGATGTTCCGCTCGCGCTTCGGAATTCCGATTCCAGACGATGAGTTGCACGAGGCGCCGTTCTACCGGCCGGCCGACGATAGCGCAGAGATTAAGTACATGCAGGCGCGCCGCCAGCAACTCGGCGGATACATGCCACAGCGTAAGATGCGCGCCACGCCCCTGAAGCCCGTCCCCGACGCGCACTTCGAGGAATTTCACAAAGGCACCGACGGCCGCGAAGTTTCCACCACGATGGTATTCGTGAGGCTGCTGGCAAAGCTCCTGCGCGATCCGGATGTGGGCAAATTCATCGTTCCGATCGTCCCCGACGAGGCGCGCACTTTCGGCATGGAAGCACTCTTCCGGCAGGTTGGAATTTATTCCAGCGTCGGACAAAACTACGAACCAGTCGACATGGACACGCTCCTTTATTACAAGGAAGCGAAAAACGGGCAGATTCTGGAAGAAGGAATCACCGAGTCCGGCTCGATGTGCTCATTCATCGCCGCCGGAACCGCCTACGCCAATCACGGAATCAATACGATTCCCTTCTTCATCTATTACTCGATGTTCGGGTTCCAGCGTATCGGTGACCTGATCTGGGCGGCGGCCGATATGCGTTGTCGCGGATTTCTCATCGGCGGCACTGCTGGACGCACCACGCTCGCAGGCGAAGGTCTGCAGCACCAGGACGGCCATAGCCACGTACTCGCCCTGCCGGTGCCGAACTTGCACGCCTACGATCCTGCATTCGCCTACGAGATCGGCATCATTATTCAAGACGGCATCAAGCGGATGTACATCGATCAGGAATCGATCTTCTACTACCTGACCGTCACCAACGAACCTCTGCCGATGCCCGCGATGCCGACCGAAGGCAACATTCGTGAAGGAGTTCTGAAGGGTCTGTACCGCTTCAAAACTTCTGCCAAGAGCGATGCCAAACTGCGGGCGCAACTTTTGGGAAGCGGCACCATCATGTACGAGGTGCTGAAGGCGCAGAAGATTCTTGAAGAAAAATATGGCGTCGGCGCCGATGTCTGGAGCGTCACCAGCTACAAAGAACTCTATCGAGACGCGAACGACTGTGAACGCTGGAACATGCTGCACCCTGCCGAACCAGCGAAGGTTCCTTACGTCACGCAAACACTAAAAGATGCACAGGGACCGTTCATCGCGGCCTCCGATTATATGAAGGTTTTGCCGGAGAGCCTTGGTAAATGGGTGCCCGGGCAACTCGTCTCCCTGGGAACCGACGGATTCGGTCGAAGCGAAGCGCGTGCGGCATTGCGCGACTTCTTCGAAGTGGATGCAAAGCATATTGTGCTGGCAACTCTCGGAGCTTTGGCTCGCGAGAAGAAGATCGGCACCGATGTGGTCAAGCGTGCGATTCAGGAACTGGGAATTAATCCGGACAAAGCGAATCCGGCGATTACCTAAACGTCCGTAACAGTGCACGTCTTCCGGCGTGCTGCAAAAGCGACAGGATGGATCGCGCCTTAGCGCTGCCGCCCAACATCACGAACTCATACGAGGAACATACGCGGTGATTGAATTCAAGCTTCCCGAGTTGGGAGAAAACATCGAACAAGGCGACTTGGTGCGACTGATGGTTGCGCCCGGCGCAACCGTGAACGCCGGCCAGTCCGTCATGGAACTCGAGACCGACAAAGCGGTTGTGGAAGTACCGTCGTCGGTCAGTGGAACCGTGCAGGAGATCCGCGTTAAAGAAGGCGACAAGATCAAGGTCGGCCAAGTCATCTTCACGGTCGACGGCGCGGATGGCAAACCGGCTCCGGCCGCCTCAAACCAAACCTCTGCGATAGCGGCGCCTCCTGTAGCACAAAAGCCTGCAGCACCTGCACCACCCGCCGAAACTAAAGCACCCGAAACCAAAGCAGCAGTTCCAGTCCCAGCACAACCGACTTCCGGCGCTACCGCTTCTGCATCCGGCGCTAGCGAATTCAAGCTTCCGGAACTCGGTGAAAACATTTCTCAAGGCGATCTCGTGCGACTGATGATTTCGCCAGGAACGAGAGTTTCCGAAGGCCAGCCCGTCATGGAGTTGGAGACCGATAAGGCCGTCGTCGAGGTTCCGTCTTCGGTGAATGGAGTCGTCAAAGAAATCAAGGTCAAAGAGGGCGAGAAGATAAAAGTCGGACAGGTGATCTTCACTCTTGAAGGCGGTGCCGCTGCGGCAGTTCCCGCACGTCCCCGCTCTGCCCCGGTGGAGCACGTCTCTGGTCAGCACGGCGCGCGGCTTGCCTTCCAAGCGGCAATTCGCGCTGAAGGAAAAACGGAAGAGCAGGCACTCCCACCCGACCAACCGCATGAACCGGTCCCGGCGTTCAGCATGCCAGCTCAGCTGGGAAAAGTCGCGGGAACGGAGCACCGGCAAGCAGTTCCTGCCGCGCCGCATGTGCGGCGGCTCGCCCGCGAGATTGGCGTCGATATCTACGAGGTGAAGGGCTCTGGCCCCGGCGGGCGCATCAGTGAAGACGATGTTAAGACGCACGCCAAATCACTGGTTGCAGTGGCGTCCACGGCAGCGCAGGCCACTCCGCGTGCCGGACATTTCGCCCAACCTCAGCTCCCTGATTTCGGCAAGTGGGGCAAGATCGAACGCGTTTCCATGCGCGGCGTTCGCCGTAAGACTGCCGAGCATCTTGCAGAAGCGTGGAACACTATCCCGCACGTCACCCAGCATGATCGTGCTGACATCACGGAACTCGAGCAACTGCGCGCGCGCTTCGCTCCGAAGGCGGAAGAGGCCGGCGGCAAGATGACGGTCACTGCCATCGCACTGAAAGTTTGCGCGGCGGCGCTCAAAGTATTCCCGCAATTCAACGCCAGCATCGACATCGACAAGGAAGAAATCGTCTACAAGCAATACATCAATATCGGTGTCGCGGCCGACACGGATCGCGGCCTGCTCGTTCCGGTCATTCGTGATGTGGACAAGCAAAATATTGTGGAACTGGCGGTCGCGCTGTCGCAGCTGTCGAAAAAAGCGCGAGACAAGAAACTTACTCCAGCGGACATGGAGGGCGGCACTTTCACGATCACGAACCTGGGTGGAATCGGCGGAGTGGGATTCACTCCGATCGTGAACTATCCCGAAGTGGCGATTCTGGGGCTATCGCGGTCGCGGATGGAACCGGAATGGATCAATGGCAAGTTCGAGCCGCGCCTGATTCTTCCGCTCTCACTCTCGTACGATCACCGCCTGATTGACGGCGCCGATGCGGCCCGCTTCCTGCGCTGGATCGCGGAAGCTTTTGAACAGCCGTTTCTGTTATCAGTCCAAGGCTGAAATTTCACCACCAAGGGCATTAAGAACCACGAAGGAAAATAAGTTAGGAGTGCTGCTTAAACGGTTTTCTTCGTGAACCTTCGTGTCCTTTGTAGTTCAGGGTTCTCATGTCTGAAAATTCGAATCTGAATATTGCAGTTGTCGGCGGCGGTCCTGGTGGATACGCTGCCGCATTCCTAGCCGCCGATCTCGGCATGTCAGTCACCCTCATCGACCCTGAACTAAACCCAGGCGGCGTGTGCCTCTATCGCGGCTGCATTCCGTCGAAGGCGCTCCTGCACGTCGCCAAGCTTCTGGAAGAAGCGCATCAGGCCAAAGACTGGGGCATTGAATTCGCGGAGCCCAAGATCGATCTCGCGCGCCTCCGCTCCTTCAAGGAGAACGTAGTCAAGAAGCTGACGGGAGGCCTCGGCGTCCTATCGAAACAACGCAAGGTCCGTTACATTCAAGGCCGCGCGGCGTTTGAAAACTCGACGACGCTCAATGTCACCATGGCCGACGGATCGCAAGAGTCGCTGACATTTGATCGCATCATCATTGCCACAGGTTCTCGTCCGGCAATCGTTCCAACGCTAAATCTCGATACGCCGCGGATGATGGACTCTACCGGCGGACTGAATCTCGAAGACATCCCCGGTAGCCTGCTTGTCGTAGGCGGCGGATACATCGGGCTGGAACTTGGCTCCGTTTACGCGGCGCTGGGCACGCGCGTCACTGTTGTAGAAATGCTCCCTGGCCTGCTTCCCGGCGCGGACCGCGATCTTGTCCTTCCTCTGCATAAGCGGCTGGAAAAAATGTTCGAGGCGATCTTGCTCAACACCACCGTCTCCTCGATCAAAGACGAAGGCAACAACATTCGCGCAACTCTGAAAGCGCAAGATGGCAGCGAGCAGCAAAAAGTATTCGATCGCGTGCTCGTTTCCGTGGGCCGCAAGCCGAACTCCGAGATTCCAGGACTCGACAAGACTCAAGTCAAAGTTGGTCCGAAGGGATTCATTCAGGCCAACAAGCAATTGCAGACCGACGATCCATCCATCTACGCGATCGGCGACGTTGTCGGCGAACCGATGCTCGCCCACAAGGCCTCGCACGAAGGACGCACCGCCGTCGAAGCGATCGCTGGACATAAAGTCGCCTTCGAACCTAACGCAATTCCTGCCGTCGTCTTTACCGATCCCGAAGTCGCCTGGGCCGGCCTGACCGAGACGCAGGCTCAAAAAGAGAATCGCGAGATCAAAGTTGCGAAGTTCCCTTGGGCCGCCTCCGGACGCGCGGTCACCCTCGACCGTCCAGAAGGGATGACCAAGCTGATTTTCGATCCGCAGACCGAACGCGTGCTCGGAGTTGGTATCGTTGGAGTCGGCGCGGGAGAGATGATCGCCGAGGGTGTACTTGCGATCGAGATGGCTGCGCTCGCCAGCGATATCGCCCTGACGATCCATCCGCATCCGACGCTGACGGAAACAGTAATGGAGTCCGCCGAAGTCTTCTTCGGCACCAGCACGCATATCTACCGCCCGAAGCGAGGATAAAGCGGGCTCTTCCCGCAATCCTGCCAGGGACCGTTCCGATACAATCGATCCACCCTGCCGGCGACGCGAGCAGGCCAACGGGCTTCGGGCTGGAGAACTAAATGATGTCCTCATTCCCCAAGACGCGTTTGCTCCTGTTTTTTGCTCTTATCACTACTATTGCGTTCGCAGCGCAGTCGCCGCTGAGCAGCGTTCTATCGCCATCGTCTCCGTCAACCAGTTCCACTCCCGCCGATCAACTCGGCCGCACCACTCCATCCGGCTCTGTCATTGGATTTCTGCAAGCCGCGCAATCTGGCAACTACAGCATCGCCGCGCAATATCTGCAAATGAGCGCCGCTCGGCGCCAATCTGAGGGCGAGCAAGTCGCCAATCAGTTGTACACCGTCCTCAATAGCTCGGCCGCGACCAACGTGCGCGTCGGAAGTTTCACCCAGGCAGAAGGAGTTCCGCAGGAAGGCGTTCCGCTCGGACGCCAAAAACTGGGCACGATGTCGTCCGGCGATGTCGAAGACGATCTGGAACTGGTGCGTGTGGCAGATCCAAGCGCCGGGAAAATCTGGCTCATCTCCGCCGACACTCTCGCGAAAGTTCCGGAGCTTTACGATCAGGTCGAAGCGCGGCAGGTCGAGAAGAAACTGCCGAGCATCCTTGTCAACAATCACATTGCCGGTGTGCCTTTATGGCAGTGGGTGGCTCTGCTGATTGCCATTCCCGTAGCCGCGGGAGTCGGATGGCTCTGCCTTGTGCTGCTGGAGATTCCCGTACGCTGGTGGGCCCGACGAAGGGGTCAGGTCGAAGTCGCGAACTGGCGTTCTGTTTCAGCTCCGGCCTGGCTGCTCGCGGGCACGCTGGTTCATCAGATCTTTGCGCGCTACCTCGGAATGCCGCTGCTTCCGCGGCATTATTACTACCAGATCACGACGATCGCCCTCATTGTCAGCGTGACGTGGATTGCCTGGCGGTTCGTCCGCTGGTCTCTGCGCCGTGTCCGCAATCGCGCTCTCGCGGGCGGCCACGCCGGCACCGGCACGCTAATGCTGCTCGGCGAGCGCATCCTGAAATTCGTCATTTTCGTCCTCGGTGTTCTCGCAGTGCTTAGCAATCTGGGATTTAACATGAGCACCGCGCTTGCCGGACTCGGCATCGGCGGCCTCGCAATCGGCTTCGGCGCTCAGAAGACCATTGAGAATCTCTTTGGCGGCGTTTCCGTCCTCGGCGACGAGGTCTTTCGCGTCGGAGACACTTGCCGCTTCGGCGATCGCACGGGCACCGTAGAGGACATCGGCCTCCGTTCCACCCGCATCCGCACCGAGGAACGCACGCTGGTTGCGATTCCCAATGGCACAGTCGCAACGATTAATCTGGAGAACCTGAGCCGGCGCGACAAGATTCTCTTCAAGACAACCCTCGGACTGCGACCTGAAAGCAAAGCCGATCACGTGCGCTTCGTGCTCTCGGAAATTCGCAAGCTACTGTACAGCCATCCCAGAGTCGAAACGCAGACGGTACGAGTGCGACTCGTCGACATTGGCGGCAGTTCTCTTAGCATCGAACTGCTCTCGTACGTGCTGACGAGGGATTTCAACGAATTCGCGGCGGTCCGCGAAGATTTGCTGCTCCGCATCATGGACGTGCTGGAAGACTCCGGCGGCGGCTTGGCGCTTCCGGCGCAGACTCTTTATCTAAGCCGCGATTCCGGCGTCGAAAAGCAGAAGGCCGAAGACGCAGTGAAGAAGATCGCCGAGCTTCGGGATGGAAACAAGTTGCCCTTCCCGGACTTCCACAAAGACGATATCTCTTCTTTCAAAGGATCGATCGACTATCCGCCGTCGGAATCCACGTTGCGTCAGGATGACCCCACCAAGAACCGCTGACCCTCATCGCTGACTTTTCTCCTGCCATCGGCGAGTAAGCCATGTGAGAAATATGTGGGTAGGAAAATAAACAAGAAGTGGCACCACCGTCAGATATGCAAGCAAATAAACCCAGCCCGGAACCACATGCTGCTCGTGGAAGAACAGCCCTCGGGCCCAGTTCACATCCTGCTCCGGACGCCAAAAATAATTGATGGTCACTACGATCCACGTCATCCCTGTCTGGAATTTCCACCCCCGGCGGTCATAACCGAGACGCCAGATCGCCCACAGCAGTAGCGGCGGGGTCACGACGTGAAATAAGCTCAACAGTCGAACGAGGAGAGACAAGTGCGGATCGAACATGTACTCCGTTCCGCCGATGATATGCCGACCGCTTAACAACGCACCGCCGAGATCAATTGTGTACAACGTCTGAAAAAAGAGTAGCCCGCACGCGGCCCAGGAAAAAATCAGCGGACTCTCCAGCCACAAACCAATCCCGATCAGCAAGTTCCCGATATCGCAGAAAAACAGAAAATTCTGCGATCCATACTGCCTCCAGTAAATAGGAGCCCAAACGATCAGCCAGATGGTCCACCCGATCTTGAGCCAGAGCGGCAGTCGGGACGTCATGGCCCGCTATTGTATGCGACAACACGAGCATTACCAGAGCACATGTCCCGGCGTATGCTCTGGGGAATTTCGCGCCGCAAATCCGCTTTGAGCCACACACAGCCGCTTCGCGAATTACTAGCGTAACTTGATGGTCCTTACGCATGTACCTACGATGGCTTTGATATGGGTTACCAAGCTCTTCTCTTCTGTCCCGATGAAAAAACCGCTCGCACAGTGACGCAGGTCCTGAATGAGCTGGAATTCGCCGTCGAGTCCTGCATCGAACCTTTCGCTGCGGTTAAGAAGCTGATGGGCCAACACTTCGACGCTGTCGTGGTGGACTGCGATAACGAGCAGAATGCCACCTTGTTGTTCAAAAGCGCGCGCAACTCGACCTCCAACCAGACGTCGCTTGCCGTAGCCGTCGTGGAAGGTCAGGCGGGGGTCGCCAAAGCGTTTCGCATTGGCGCAAACCTCGTCCTGACCAAACCCATAAATATTGAGCAGGCCAAAGGGACATTGCGAGTCGCCCGCGGTTTGCTTCGCAAGAGCGAACCCGGCAAGGCTCCGGCAGCAGCACCAGTTCCGCCAATCGCGGCTGCGCCAGTTCCGCCAAAACCTGCTCCGCTCAAGCCGATTTCAGCTGTCAAACCAGCTGCGCCGGTTGCACCTTTGCCGGTGATGGCACCCCGGCCGGTGGAGATTCCTCCGTCCGCAACGAGTGCTCCATCCGCATGGCCTGCAGTCTCGGCCGCCAGTTCAGCGCCCGCCGAGAAGGATGCTGAAGTTCTTGAACTCGACATCGAGGAGCCTGCAGTAAAGCCTGCGACGGCGCCCCCGATCCAAACTCCATCGATTCCGCACCCGGAACAATTGTCCGCGCCTGCAGCGATCGCGCCGCCCAAGCCAGCTTTCCCAGCCGGCTCTCCGCTTGCAACCAGCGGAGCGGCGAGCGCACCTGCTCCGGCCCGCAAGATCGAAGACGCCCCAGTAGTTGCGAAGCCGCAGGAACATGCCGCGGCGGAAGCATTGTTCGAAAAGCCTGCAGAAGCCGCACCCAGCAATCCGTCCGCGATTGTCGGCTCGGCGCCGTCGTTTACCTTCGGCGGGGCCACGGACGAAGCCGAATCCAAAGGTGGAAGCAAAAAGATTTTGTTCGGAGCCATCGCAGCTATAGTCATTGCGGCCGCAGCCTATGTCGGTTGGACACAGTTCTCGGGACACTCGTCCGCGTCGGCAACGACGCAGGTTGTCACCCCGTCATCGACGGCCACGCAGCCCGCGAAGCCGGTCAGTGTTACGCCCGCTGCTTCGAAGCCGGTTCCGTCGGCGCCAGCGCCGAGCGCAGCGCCGGTGAATGAGCCTTCGACGAGTGCGGCGAACGACGACAGAGAGTCCGCACCGCAAGAGATTACGTTGCACTCCAGTTCGAATTCCGCGAAGCCATCCACTTCCGCTTCATCGGCTCCAGCTAAAGCTCCAGTAACCGAGTTGTCGGCGCCTGCGCCAATGGTTGTGAAAGGCGGAAAGGTTCCCGCTGGACAATCGAAAGCTAGCGCTGCTGACGCGCCTCCTCCCAGCCTCATCGGGATGGCCGCTCCGGATTCCGCGGTTCCGCCGCCGAATTTCGTAGCAAACAATGGAAGCGCAGTTAAGCCGGTGCTCCAGGCTCTCACCGTCTCGCAAGGCGTCTCGCAGGGATTGGTGATCAAGAAGGTCTCGCCCTCGTATCCTCCAACCGCACTCCGTATGCGGACGGAAGGCACTGTCGAATTGCTGGCGACGGTTTCCAAAGAAGGAAGCATCACCCACGTCAAGGTAATCAGCGGAGACACGCAACTGGCAAAGGCCGCCAGCGACGCCGTGAAGCAATGGAAATACAAGCCCTATAAACTCAACGGCGAGCCCGTCGAGATCCAAACCCAGGTCACGGTCAACTTCAAGCTGCCCCAGTAATCGCACTTACCGCTCGCGCTATCGTGCGGCGATCACATCGAAGGGCCTCATCATTTCATTGTCTTCGTGTTCGAGGATGTGGCAATGCCACACGTACCGTCCGGCATAGCCCTCGAACTTGGTAATAATCCGAGTCACCATGCCCGGGTCCGCGCGCACCGTATCTTTCCATCCGGCTTCTCCGGGAGCAGGCGGCACGGGTGGCCCCGTGTACTTCATCTGTCCCGTGGTCCAATACGCCGCAACATCAAAGCTTCTTCGATCGAGGATCTGAAATCGCACCAGATGCAGGTGAATCGGGTGTGAATCATCGGTGGTATTCGCCAGTTCCCAAATTTCAGTCGAATCGAGCACTGGATTCTCGGTGACCGGCATGCTCCAATGCGCATTATTCAGCAGCATGGTCACGGGTCGTTGCTTGAGGTCATCG
>CAWFQZ010000010.1:0-11638 GCA_963818115.1 uncultured Acidobacteriota bacterium | reverse complement strand
AGAAGTTCTGCGACTCGGGGATTGAGAGCAAGAGAAGGGAGGAACGCCAGCTATAAATTCAACGCTCCAAGCCATTTCACGGGAAGATGAGCAGCCAGCGCGTTCGCCAGCCGCTCGTCGGCAGTGATCAATTGGGTCTTGGATTCGACGGTCAAAGCCGCATACAGGCAGTCGTAGATATTCCTATCGTAAGCGAAAGCAATCTGTAGAGCCTCAGGCAGCAAAAGCTGCGAAGGAACTGTTTCGAAGTCGCGAGCTCTGATGTCGAGCGCCACGGCTTCGGCTTGACCACGTTCCCATCTTTGCTGCTTCGCGCCTCTCCAAAGAACGGTGCCCACCTCAGCCCAGAAGATGTCCGGGACAATAAATTCCACTTCGCCGTTGACGTACCTCTTCATCAAATCCAAAGCTTCTCGGGTCAGAGGCTCAAGAGCCAGCGGCATCGCCCACTTCACGGCGACGCTCGCATCTAGAACAAAAGTGGTCAACGCTCGCGATCCTCTCGAATCATCTCCTCCGCCGAAGGGAAGGGGCCGGGTCCAATAGGAGGCTTGGCTCGCAGTTCGGCTAGCCGGTCATAGAACTCTCGCCGCCGTTTTAGCTCTGCCTCGGTCGGAACGAACTGCTTTAACAGCGCGATCACCTCGGATGCGATCGAGCTGCGATTCGCTCGCGCCCGTTTCTTCAAAGCCTTATGCAGGTCGTCAGGTAGATTCTCCACGTAAAGTGTCGCCATAGGGTTTCCCTATGGAAAGTCTAGCACACCAAGAGTCTATTCCCTCCTCCCCTTTTCTTGACACACGTACACTCTTAGCTTTATCCTAAGTCTTGCTCCTTGCGGTACTTACGCCTCTTGGCGTGCTTCCGCGGGCCGTAGTCGGCGCGATCGCCGCGGAGATTTCGCCATGTTCCTCGACATCAAAGATTTGGAACGCCATCCTCTCGATTTTGAGGAGGAGTTCCAGCCCGGTGTCATCGACCTAGGGCCCGACGCTCGACAGCGGACTCCGCTGAAGGCCTCCGGCCATGCCGAAGTGATCGAGGAGCATCATGGCAAGCACGAGATAATTCAAGACATACGCCTTCGAGGACGTTTGGCGGCGGGGCTTGAATTACAGTGCGCGCGCTGTCTCGAACCGGTAAAGCAAGACGTCACGCGCGATTTTGAATTGCTGTACCGTCCGCTCGGTGCCGACGCCGGCCGCGACGAGCTTTCTGTTACCGACGCGGAGGCCGAGATCGGCTATTATCAGGGCGAGGGTCTTCTGCTGGAAGATGTGCTGCGCGAGCAGGTTTTGCTGGCTCTGCCTCTGAAAGTTACTTGCGGCCCAGACTGCAAGGGATTATGCCCGCAGTGCGGCAAGAACCTGAATCAGGAACAATGCTCTTGCTCAACTGCGGTCGAGGATCCGCGCTGGGCGGCGTTAAAAGAGATTCGCGACAGAATTGAGAAGTAGGAAGGAGCTCTCCGTCAGATGTCGGCAGGAGACGCTCCTTCAAATCGAATCGGTTTCACAAAACAAATTAGAGTCGGTGTCAGTCAAAGCTTAAAGCTGAGAGCCGACAGCCTCTTACAAGGAATCGAAGACCATGCCTAATCCAAAACGGCGACACTCTCAGAAGCGCACCTCTACCCGGCGGGCCCACGATGCTCTGAAAGGCCACAGCCTTTCTGAATGCCCCAACTGTCATGAGAAAAAGATGCCCCATCGCGCTTGCCCGAAATGCGGTTACTATAAGGGACGCGAAGTACTCGACGTGGAAGAAGCCAGCTAGTTTCATTACACACCATGCCTAGCGTCATCGCGCTGGATGCGATGGGTTCCGATCGCGCGCCCAAGCCAGAAATCGAGGGCGCGATTCAGGCCGCGCGCCAATATGGCGTGCGCGTTCTGCTGATCGGTCCCGAGACCATCGTCAGGGCGGAACTCGACCGCCATTCGGCAGCACGGCGCCTGCCCATCGAAATCGTCCACGCCAGCGAATACATCACTATGGACGACAAGGTGGAGGCGATCCGCGCCAAGCGCGATTCCTCTATGCGGGTCGGCTTGCGCATGGTGCGCGAGGGTCAGGCTGCTGGATTCGTCACTGCCGGCAACACCGGCGCAGCCATGGCTACTGCAAAGATTGTCCTGGGTGCAGTTCCCGGCGTCGATCGTCCCGCGCTCGCCGCTGTCTTCCCTACTGCCCCCGGAAATCCCGCCATGCTTCTCGATGTCGGCGCGAACGTCGATTGCACGGCGCAGAATCTCGAGCAGTTCGCCGTGATGGGAGACGTTTATTTCCGCGCCATGTTCGGCCGCAAGCCCGGCACTCGCGGACCCCGTGTCGGTCTTCTCTCCATCGGCGAAGAGGAATCCAAAGGCAACGATCTCACGCGTGAAGCTTTCCAGCTTCTCAAGCAGCTTCCCCTGAATTTTGTCGGAAACGTCGAAGGACGCGATCTCTACAACGGAGAAGTCGATGTCATCGTGGCCGACGGTTTTGTCGGAAATGTTGCGCTGAAGATTTCCGAAGGCGTAGCAAACCTGGTTCGCACCGCTCTGAAAGAATCGCTGAAAGCAACGATTACTCGTCAGGTCGGAGCCTTACTCTCCCGCAGCGCCTTCACTGACTTCAAGAAGCGGCTCGACCATACCGAGTACGGCGGCGCACCTCTGCTGGGCGTGAAAGGCGTATGCATCATCACTCATGGATCGTCGAACGCCAACGCCATGAAGAATGCAGTCCGCGTAGCTGCGGAATTTTCCGAAAGTAGCGTCAATCAGTCGATTGAGAGTGGCCTGGCCGCGCTACATCCGGCGGCTACCGAAGAAGTGACGCAGACCAACTGAACAACTCCAATGATTGATACCACCATCGCACTGCTCTTCCCTGGCCAAGGCTCGCAAGCCGTCGGCATGGGCAAAGATTTGGCCGACAAATATCCGGTGGCTCGTCAGACCTTTGAAGAGGCCGACGACGCACTCGGCTACAAGCTCTCCCAGTTGTGCTTCGAGGGACCGGAAGATCAACTTCGCCTCACCGAGATCACTCAGCCTGCGATCCTGACCACATCGATCGCCTCTCTCCGCGTGCTCGAGACGCGTCTTCCCAAACCATGCTACGTCGCCGGACACAGCCTCGGAGAATATGCTGCCCACGTTGCTTCCGGAACTTTCACCTTTGCCGACGCCGTGCGGACGGTTCGCAACCGGGGAAAGTATATGCAGGAAGCCGTCCCGGTCGGGGTCGGTGCGATGGCGGCCATCCTCGGGATGGACCTAGAGAAAGTCACAGCCGTCTGCCAGGACGCCGCGCAGAATGAAGTCTGTTCTCCCGCGAATATCAACTCACCGGAGCAGATTGTGATCTCGGGCAACACGGCTGCTGTCGAACGCGCCGCCAAACTTGCCGACGAGCGCGGCGCCAAGCGCGCCAAATTGCTGCCGGTCAGCGCCCCTTTCCACTGTTCGCTCATGAAGCCGGCCCAGGACCGCCTGGGGAACGATCTTGAGAAACTCGCAAGACACAAGCCCGTTTACCCGGTTGCCTGCAACGTCGACGCAGACCTTGTGACCGACGATTTGCGCGCGCTCGATACTCTCGTCCGCCAAGTGACCGGTGCTGTCCAGTGGGATCAATGCATGCGCCTGCTGATCGCGCAGGGCGCCCAGACCTTCATCGAAGTGGGGCCAGGAAAAGTGTTGTGCGGATTGATGCGGCAGATTGACCGCTCGAAAACTTGCTTGAACGTTGGCGACGACGCCTCTCTTTCGAAAACGCTGGAGGCTCTCGAAAAAGCTCCCGCTTAGCGAACCTCAGTGGAAGATTAATTCACATGGCGGATAGCTCAACGTCTTGTCCGCTTTTTCCACCCACACTTGCGCGTGTTCCGCGCGATCGTTCACAATCACGTCGACCACTACGCCGGTGCCTGGCCCTGGGCAGGTGCTTGCTCCGTATACTTTCTGCGTCTTGATCAATCCCCATTCGCCGCCCGGACCCCAGTCGCGGTAAAAGTCGCCGTACGGATATTTCGGATACTTATCCGGATGCTGCGACCAGTCCGGATCGTGCATCCATAGCCCATATGCAGTCTTGTAATCCTGCTTCTGCAGCGCGTCAAAGAAATGACCGACGAGGCGCTCCTCTGGCCAGTAGCGAAACCACCAGCCCAGTCCAGCCAGGATTAAGACGATAGCGATGCCAGCAATGATTCTCCGCGTCCGTTTTCGTGCCTTTGCGGGATCGTATTCTGCAGCGTCCAAAAGAGTCATACGTCTCTAGCATAACGGACACGGCCAAGAACGCAAAAGTTCCCAAATGAAGAGTAATGAGAACCCAGGCTGTTCGGAAGCACGCCTTTGGTTTTCAATTACACAATTGCCCGATTTGCCAATTGCTCAATCTTCAAAGAGTTCTCTTGAACAACGGAATCGCGATTCCCAGAGTGATCGCTGCGAAGACCGACAAGAACAGCATGTCTCCCCAAACTGCCGACAGCGAAGTCTCTTTCAGCAGGAGGCACTTGAAGCCGTCCACGGCGTAGGTAAACGGATCACACTTCGCAATCGCCCGCAGCCACCGCGGGAACGCCTGGATTGGATACACCGAGCCGCTCGGAAAGAACAGAAGAGTATTGAGAATACCGAACATCGCGCGCGGTACCAGCGGATCTTCAATTCGCACCATCAAGAGAAACATCATGGTGTTAAAGGCCAGCGATGTCAGCACGATCATGATCACCAGCCCAAACATGGTCACGGGATTGAAAATCGTGCCCACACCAGCCATCATCGACCCGATTCCCACGATGATCACGCCCGTCATCACCGCTTTAATCGCTCCCGCGAGATTCAGCCCGAGCACCAACTCGAGTTTCGTGATCGGCGTGACCAGGTAGCCCTCGTGCACGCCGCGCGCCTTGTCATCGATGTAAAGCATGCCGCCGCCGATCATGACCGAAACAAACATTGCCAGTACCAGCGACCCCGGCAGCAGGTACTTCATGTACTCGATATAGGGATAGAGTTCAACGATATCGAGCGCGGTCTGCTGCAGGATGCGCGGGGAAACCGTCGGCTGGTTTAGCGCGTTGGTCAGGTCTGTCAGTTCTGACTCGACAGCCGAACTCATAAAGTTGTCGCTGTTGTCGACGACCAGCGCGATCCGCGGATGATTCTCCTCATACACGCGGCGTGAAAACTGCGGCGGAATAATCGCTGCGCCTTCGAGCTTGCCGTTACGCACGTCTTCCATCGCCTGTCGGTCGCTATCGTAAGGAATCGGAACGAACGTTCGGATGTTCGCGCGTACGGAGTCAAACGCCTCGCGGACACGCAACGCCTGAGGGCCGCCATCTTGGTCGACGATGGCAACACGCGCATCATGGATCTTTCCGCCAAAGGCATTTCCCAGAATGATCAATTGCACGAGAGGAAAGATCATCGACGCCAGCATTAGCGCCGGCGATCGGAAGAACTTGCGCATCTCGCGCTCGACAATCGCCATCATTCGATTCATTCGTACATCTCCACTTCTTGGTCGTGAACGCGCAGCCGATAGTCGCTAGTCGGTAGTCGTTTGCAAAGCCGGTGATTATGAGCGACCTCGACAACGACTAACGACAAACGGTAGACTCTACGGCTGCAGCCCCGGCCGCTGCGGCATCACAAACGCATACGACTTCTGCAATTCATCGCGCAACTGCCGTCCGGTGTAATGCACAAAGACATCGTCGAGCGTCGTGTTCTGCACCGAGAGCGACTTCACCGGCACTTTGCTGTGTACAGACATCTCGACCAGTTGAGTGGTTGTGAGCGATCCGTTTCCGGTCAGCACGCGATACATGCCCGCCCCCTCATGCTGCACCGACGTGACATCCCCGAGGGCATGCAGGCGTTGCTCCCAGTCTGCCGGAGGATTGTCGAACTGCGCCTCAATCACATTCGATCCCGGCACACTCGCCTTGAGTGCAGTGGGCGTGTCGAGCGCAACCAGTTTGCCGTGATCGACAATCGCAATCCGGTCGCACAAGCGATCGGCCTCATCCATATAGTGCGTCGTAATCAAAATCGTCAGCTGCCGGTGTTCCTTGATATTGCCCAGCATCTCCCAGACCGCCACGCGTGAAACTGGATCCAACCCCGTCGTCGGCTCGTCCAAAAAGAAAATTTTCGGATGGTGTACCAGCCCGCGCGCGATCTCGAGTCGTCGCCGCATGCCTCCAGAGAGCGTCTTGGTTGCCGCATTGCGCCACTTGGTCAAATCAACAAGTTCGAGAAGCTCTTCAATCGATTGCTTCCGCTCTTTCGCGGGAACGTCGTAGAGCTTGGCATAAATATTCATGTTCTCCTCGACCGTCAGGTCGAGGTCGCTGGTCAGGGCCTGCGGAATCACGCCAATCATTCGCCGCGCCGCATTCGGCTCCTTCGCCACATCGTGCCCGGCAATTCGCGCGTATCCGGATGTGATCGGAATGAGCGTGGTCATCATTCGGATCAGTGTTGACTTGCCGGCTCCGTTCGGTCCCAGCAGTCCAAAGATTTCTCCTTCTTTCACGCTGAACGAAACGTCATCGACGGCAGTGAAGTCACCGTACTTCTTGATGATGTGATCGACTTCGATCGCAGATGGCGCGTTTGGATCGTAGACCGGCTTCTCCAGCATGGAGGCTGGCGCCCCCGCAAAAGCAGCGCCTGCCGAATTCGATTTAGAATTTCCTTCGGTCATCGTTACTCCGCAGCTTTCGCAGACTGCGTGCTGCTGTTCTTGATCTGATCCGGAGCGACCAGCACCTCGGCAGTCATGCCCGGGACGTACGCGCCCTTCGGATTATCCAGTCGGACTTTAAGTACGATGGTCCTGATGTCTCGCTTCATGCGGCTTACATCGCGCTGCGTGGCAAAATCTCCTTCAACGCCCTTGAAGAAGACTTTTCCCTGCGTCACCGTTCCTCCCGGTAAACGCACTCGCAGAACATCGCCGTATCCGATGTGGTCGGCATAAGTCTCCGGAATCGCGGCACGTGCCCATGTGTCGGTCAGATCCACGATGGTCACGATCGGCGCGCCGATATTCACTACTTCTCCCTGACGCGCAGCGCGTACGGAGACAGTTCCGGTGACGGGAGCGTAGACGTTTGTGTAGCCAAGCCGGACCGCCGCTTGATTCTTTTGTGCAATCGCATTCTTCAGGTCAGCCTCGGTAGAGGCCACAGTGCTCTTTGCAGCGTTTGCCTGGTTAGTTCGGGCGATCGCGGATTTCAGATCGGCCTGAGCAGCCGTAACCAGATCGTGTTGCGCCTGCACCGTCGCCTGCGCCGCTTGCAGATTCGTTTCCGCTTGCACGCGCTCCTGGTCTGAATCGATTCCGGCCTTAGCCAGTTCGATCGTTCGGCGGCTATCGCTCTCGGTGCGGTCGAGCGCCGCTTGCGCCTGCAATAACTGCGCTTTGGCGGAAGATACTTTGGCTTCTGCGTTCGCCACATCGCTCGTTGTAGATCCGGAGGTCGATAGCTCGGTATGCTGCATCTCCGCGACTTTATGTTGCAGACTGGCGATGGTCGCTGTCGCCGCGGCCTCCTGTGTTTGCAGTTCCGACGGATCCAGCACGGCAATCAGGTCTCCGGCTTTCACCGGCGTGCCTTCATCCACGAGAAGCTTCTGAATACGGCCTTCGACCTGGGCACTCACGATCACTTGGTTGGCATCGACGGTGCCGATCAGCACGAGGTCGCGCGAGTGGTCCGTCGAAAAGTAGTAGTAGCTGGCAGAGATTACAAAAATAATTCCGAGAAGAATCAAGAAACGGTTGCGCGCACTCATGAGCGTGCTCCTTGCGTACCGTTGCTCCTGGGACGGAACAACGCGGCGGAGATGAAATCCAGGACTGCCGCTCGACGCTCGGATATTCGCTCCGGCGTCAGCGGGTTAAAGCCGATAATCTTTTGCATCATCGGGGCGCTGCTGAAATAGAAAACAATCATGGCCACCATCGAAGGGACAAAATGCACAGGGTTGACCGGGCGAAAATCACCTTTTGCGATTCCCTCCTTAATCACTTCGCTGACCCGAACGAAAATGGGCTGGATGTAATCCTTAATCACTTTGTCGATGTGCGGGGACTGCCCTTCCTTTGCTCGCATCATTTCTCGTTGCATCAGTCGCGGATAGAGCCGGTTCGAAGCGATAAAATCGAAATATGCTCCTGCGTACGCCGTGATCTTCTCTCGCGGAGCCCCGTCTCCATCTAGCACCCGCAATACTGTAATTTTTAGACCGGAAAAGGCTTCGTCGAGCACGGCCCCGTACAGCGTTTCTTTGTCCTTAAAGTAGTAATACAGGAGCGCCTTGTTCACGCCGGCCTCACGCGCAATCGCATCCGTGCGCGCCCCAGCAATGCCGAACTGAGCAAACTCGTGCGCCGCCGCCGCTAGAATCGCGGCCCGGCTCTCCTCTGGTTGCCCTCGGGAGCCCATGCGGCGGACATCATGCCGCTGCTGGCGCACCTGTTTTCGTAACTCTCGGCGCTCTTCTTTGAGTACCCGCCGCTCCGTTCGATGGGGATGTCGAGGCATGCTTAATTAACCAGTTAGTTAGATTATACCGCATGCGTCAAGAGCTTCAAAGTGTTTTGGCAATCGCCCTCGCTATTTTTCCAGAGCGGCATCTCGGCCGACACTCGGATCATGTTCTAATATCCCTTCCGTTCGAACAGGAGCCGCATGAAAACCTTGTCCGCATTCTCTGTTGTCGGCGTCTGCTGCCTGCTCTCTCTATCCCTATGTGCTCAAACCACAAAGATCGATCGCCAGGTCGCCGTCACGATCGACGATCTGCCAGCCGGGATGGCTGACCGGCTCCCAGCTGCCGACATCACCGCATTGACGACGAAGTTGCTGACCACGCTGCGCGACCAGAAGATTCCGGTCGTTGGCTTCGTCAACGAGAAGAAGCTCTACAAGCCAGGAGAAGTCGACGCACGAATCAATGTGCTGAAGATGTGGCTCGACTACGGCTTCGAACTCGGGAATCACACATTCAGCCATGCCTCTTTGAATCAGATCGAGTTGAAGGATTGGGAAGACGAAGTCGTACAGGGAGAGAGTGTGACGCGCATGCTGCTCGCGCAGCGCAAGATGAAGCTTCGCTACTTCCGCCATCCCTACCTCGACACCGGCCGGGATCTGGCGACGCGGCGCAAGGCGGAAGAATTCCTGACGCAGCGCGGATATCGCATCGCACCGATCACTCTGGACGGTTGGGACTGGATGTTCGCCGGACTTTACGAAGACGCGAAGAAGCGCAACGATGCGACGCTCCAACAGCAAATCGTGAAGGAATATCTTGCGCATCACGATGCTTCGATCGCATTCGCAGAGCAACTGTCAACCAAGGTGATCGGTTATGAACCGAAGCAGATTCTTCTGCTGCACGCGAGCAATCTCGAAGCCGATCACATCGGAGAATTGCTCGACCTCCTGCGCAAGCGCGGATATCGCTTTATCACGCTGGAAGATGCGTTAAGCGACCAGGCGTACAGCTTGCCCGATACGTATGTCGGAGAAGAAGGCACGGGCTGGATCGAGCATTGGGCGATCACCCAGGGAAAGATTCCTTTGGGCGCTCCGGAAATGCCGCAGTGGGTGATCGATCGTACGAAGGAACTGCACATGTCGACTGGGCAGGTGTCGGCGGAAACTCCACAGTAGAGCAGCGAGTGGTGATGAGCGACAGCTCGTGTTACCGCTCTCTAATCCTTGCCGCCGGCGATCGACGGCACGAGCAGAACTTCATCGCCTTCCTGGAACGCGTACGCCTGTCCGCCGAGGAAGCGGATGTCCTCTTCGTTCACGTAGATATTCAGAAAGCGGCGAATCTGGCCTTGGTCGTCGCGGATGTGCGGCTTCAGTTCTGGAAACTTCTCGTCGAGCACCGAGAATAATTCTCCCAAGTTCGACGCAGCGCAGGTGATGGATTTCACGCCTTCCGTGTGGCGACGCAGTGCTGTCGGAATCTGAACCGTGATCGGCATAGTTACGCTCCTACGGTCTCTGCAATGACACCGCGGATTTCCGATGGTGTCAGTGTCTGCTGCAGATAGTTTTCGAACTCCGTCAGCTTCGGCGCGATCGGACGCTCGACTTCGTAAGCTCCCGCGAGCACGTCGGTCGTCTTCAATCCATTTCCGGTGATGCAGAGAACGGTCGTTTCGTCAGGCAGAATGCGGTCTTGGCGATACAACTTCCCTGCCGTTCCAACTGTCACTCCGCCGGCGGTCTCGGTGAAGACGCCTTCAGTTTCCGCCAGCAGCTTGATCGAATCGATCACTTCCGGATCGCTGACGTCTTCGCTCCATCCACCGCTGTTCTTGATGGTCTTGATAGCGTAGTGCCCGTCGGCGGGGTTGCCGATCGCGAGTGAGCGAGCGATGGTATTCGGCTTCTGCGGCTCGATCTCGGAGCTGCCGGTTTTCACGGCCGTTGAGATCGGCGAACATCCTGTCGCTTGGGCGCCGAAGAACTTCACTTCTTTGGGCTCGACCAGGCCCAGCTTGATCAGTTCGTCGAATGCCTTCTTGATCTTCACGATCAGCGATCCACCAGCCATCGGGCAGACGATGTTGTCGGGCAGACGCCATCCGAGTTGCTCGGCGATTTCAAATCCGACAGTCTTCGATCCTTCTGCGTAGTAAGGACGCAGATTCACGTTCACGAACCCCCAGCGATGTTCGTCGGCGATCTGAGAGCAGAGACGGTTGACTTGATCGTAGTTGCCGGCGATGCGGACGACCTTCGCGCCGAAGACGTTGGTGCCGAGAATCTTTGCGGGCTCGAGATCCGAAGGAATGAAGATCCATGCCTTCAGGCCTTCCCGTGCGGCGTGCGCGGCCACAGCGTTCGCCAGGTTTCCAGTCGACGAACATGAGACCGTGTCGAACCCGAATTCCTTCGCCTGTGACAGCGCAACGGCGACGACGCGATCCTTAAAACTCAGTGTAGGCAGACAGACGGCGTCGTTCTTCAGATAGAGATTACCCGCGGCAGCGGCCGTTCCACTCAACTGCTTCGCCAATTGCGGAGCTTGAAAGAGCGGAGTGAATCCGACCGGCAACCGCGGTGTATAGCCTTGGGGGAGGGGCAACAGCTCGGAGTAGCGCCACATGTTGGTGGGCCGCTGGGCGATCTGCTCGCGACTGATCGAAGCTTTTAGCGCGTCGTAGTCGTAAGCCACTTCCAGGGGGGAGAAACAATCGTCGCAGATGGAGCGGGGCTGGTTTCCCCAAGTCCGTCCACATTCGCGGCACCGCAGTTCGTAATGAGACATGTCGCTACTCGCTTTCTTGCTTTGTTCTCTTTCAAAGCAACGAGTAGCCGAAGACGAGCCGGAAAAAATGGCCTTAAAAAACTAAGGCCTCTTTTTCCAGGAAAAGGAAAAGAGGCTATCGGAATGCGAATAAAAAAGCAGTGCGCATGCCGAATCCCATGTTCCCTGTTTCCAGGAGAGAGTTGGCACCAAGCATCCGGGATATATGATCCTGGATCGGTTGCCGTGGCGTCTCAGGGCTCGTCCCTCAGCCACTCTGCATGAAATTCAGGTTCGCTCCGAAGAGCGAACTTGTCCTCACGATGCTACAAAATCGGGATGGGGGA
>CAWFQZ010000009.1:0-15079 GCA_963818115.1 uncultured Acidobacteriota bacterium | reverse complement strand
GCTTCGCGAAATCAACGTCGTTACCAAAGCTACCGTTGGCCGCATGCAACCGTGTCACGGAATGGTCACATTCTTGTTAAATCCCCGTTGGCACTTCGAAACTGCGCACGGTTTTGCCGCCCACGATTCATGCAGGTTTGAAATTCCGCCACTGATCGGATGAACCGAGCGCCCGGAGAATGAACGTGCGATTTTCACTGGATCAGCTGGCCACGTCTAAGACGTCTTAATGCGATGGCTGGTGTCGATACCGATTAGGAAACATCGTTAAGATCCGACGTTTTCTCGTAATAACTATTAGCTACGCAAATGAGCAGCTAAATATCTCACCGGTTCTCGCCCATGCATGCTTGGCCATTACCTTCTGCACTTTTGGACATTACTTCTAGTTGACCCTTGGGTATCTATCTCGAGGGTGAATGCCTCGATAAGGTCCATAAAGACGCTCGAAAGTCAGCGTTATTCCGAACTCATTATCGAGGTGGTTAGATGGTTTCCGACGTTCCCCCCCAAGCGCGGAAGCACGAGTTTTCCCGAAATACCAGCGTCGTAGCTGTCGCAGGTCTCGCAATTCTCTGTTTCTCGTTGATCCTCACAGGTTGTGCCGGAGCCGGGCTCGCGGCCAACAATCCAACTCAGTCAGCCCCTGGCACACAGCCGTCGCCTTCACCTACGCCGTCGGTCCGGCGCTATCTGAAAATCTCTGGAGCTCTGCCCACGGCTACGGTGGGCGTGCCTTACAACGCCGTTATCAATGTGGGTAGCGGAACTTCGCCTTACAAGTTCAGTTTTGCGTGGGGAAACCTGCCAGCCGGGCTTAGGCTCGGAGAGACCAGCGGAACCATTACTGGAACCCCAACTGCAGCCGGTACCGCAGATTTCGCCATCCACGTCATCGATGCTCGCGGCGATGGCGGAGCGCAGGAATTCAAACTGACGGTAGTACAGGCTGGCTCTTTGACTGTGACGATCAGCCCCGCGACCGCTACGGTGGTTTCGCAAGGCACAGTTCAGCTCACCGCATCGGTCACGAACACATCGAACGTTGCCGTCACGTGGACGGCCACACAGGGAACGATTTCCGCCAGCGGCGTCTTCACCGCCCCCGCAGTTAGCGCCAACACAGCCGCTACAGTAACCGCGACCAGCGTCGCGGATCCGACCAAGTCGGCGATCGCATCCATCACGGTAACGCCGGTGATCCAGGCCGGTCCGGGCGCGGACTATTATGTAGCTCCGAACGGAAGCGATAGCAACACAGGCACTCTCGACAAGCCATTCGCATCTCTCGCCAAGGCGCAATCTACGGTTCGAAGCGTGCTGCTGCCGAATCATTGCGGCTCGCGTAACACGCCGATCGTGGTTCAACTGCGCGGTGGTCTCTACACCCAACAGGCTCTGAGCTTTATTTCTGCCGATAGCGGTTGCGGAAGCGCGGTCCCAGTCCTCTATCAGAACTATCCGGGAGAGACGCCGATTCTCAGCGGCGGGCACCAGATTACCGGATGGACCAGCATCAACGGCCGCTCGATCTGCGCTGGTAATACGAACTGCTGGCAGGTCACTTTGGCTTCGGGCGCCCCATACTTTGAAGCGCTCTTTTACAACGGGCAGCGGCGATTCCGTCCGCGGCTGGGCAGCACCGCAACGAACCTGATGGGGCAGTACTATCGCGTGAAGAGCCCTGTCCAGAGTTGCAACGGTGGCACCTGCTTCGACCGGTTCTCCTACAACTCTTCGGACCCCATCAGCAGCGCTTGGACGAACTTGTCCTCGCCTTATCCCACGGGGGACATCGAACTTATCGACTTTGAGAAGTGGACGACGCCGATCGAGCGAATCTCGTCTATCGATACCTCGGCTGGCATCATCTATCTGACCGGTCAAACCATGCAGAACAAAGACCACGGATACATCGCCGGTCATCGCTACATCATCGAGAACGTCAAGAATGCACTGCAGTTTGCCGGACAATGGTTCTTGGATCGCTCTACTTCGCCGTGGACGCTCACGTATCTGGGAAATCCTGGTGAAGATCCGAACACTGACACGGTCATCATCCCGCAGAGTCCTCAGGTGTTGACCGCGACGGGGCTGCAATGGGTCACGTTCCAAGGCCTGCAGTTCGAGCATGACAACTACACCGTTCCGGCGTCTGGATATCCTTCCGTGCAACTGGACCCTGCCATCCCTGCGATGGTGCATTGCGGCGGTTGCCAGAATGTGGTGTTCGACTCGAACCAATTTACGCAGTCTGTCGGCGTGGGGCTTGATGTCGTTGGAACCTCGATTGACGTTACCGTCCAAAGCAACATGTTCTATGACATGGGAGCCTACGGAATTCGCCTCGGCGCAGCTCCGGCTGCGTCCGACACGGATGCGACGGTAGCTCACAGCTTGACTGCAACCCAGAACGGTATTGCATCAGTGGGACGGTTCCTGCCGAGCAGCGACGGCATCGTCCTCGGTGACGTTCACGATGTCGAGGTTTCGTTCAACGACGTCTACGATTCGTACCACGATGGCGTCGAAATGTGTAAGCCGTCGTCCGGAGTTTGCAATGGTTCCAATAACTCCAGCGGCGCGTTCAATCTCAACATTCACGACAACGCTGTGCACGATGTGATGCAGGGTGTGACCGACGACGGTGGCTGTTACTACGCCATGACCGCAATCTCAGGCGGCTCGGCGTCCGGGAATAAACTGACGCACAATTTGTGCCACGACGTTTCCGACGCCTCGACGCAGGATGCCGACGGATACGGAGGCCACGGAATTTACCTGGACAGCTTCACCGGTTCATGGGATGTCGAGCAGAACCTTATCTACCGGGTGAGCGCTGTGGCCTTCAATATGACCGAAGGGCCGCAATCGAACGGGCTCGCCAACAACTTCACCAACAATATATCGGCTTATGCGCGGCAAGCAGTTGTGGGCGTGCTCGGATGCCCCGCTTCGCTCCCGCTGCTGCAGTTTACCTTCACCAACAATTTGATCTACCAGGACCGGTCGCGCTCCTCTAAGCCGGGTACTGGACTGCAAAAAGCATCGGAATATTTTGCGGGTGGGTCGCCGACGACAACTCAGAAGTTTGCCAGCAACATGTATTGGAATTCGAGCGAAACCCTGGCCAACGACTCTAAAGCGTTCTACTCGAATACGAGTTCCAACTGCTCCGGACAGAACTGGATGAACTTCAGCCAGTGGCAGTCGTTTGGAGAGGATGCCGGAAGCTCGATTCAGAATCCGGTGTTCGCGAACCCGACCTATCCCACGGATGACTTTGCCCTGACCGCAAGCTCTCCCGGAACCATGGCAGGCTTCGTTCCGTTCGCGTTGAACTTCGGGAGAACGAATCCGACGCCAATCCCGACGGTGATCGGAACGTTCCCGACGCTGGTATATAACCCCGCCAACGACTTTTAGTCGAAGCGGCAACAGGCAAAGATAAAAAGCCCGGGCGAGTGAGGAGCATGCTCTCCACTCGTCCGGGCAGTTTTCTTTAGTGAAGCCGGATGCCGTCGCGCAGGTTCGCGCGAAATCAGCTTCATCGACTCACTACAGAAGTCCGAAGATCAGCAGACTATAGGTCGATCCATTTTTGGTCCCGACGTACACGTTGCCATTCGCGATTGTGGGTACCGAGAAACGGATGCCGCTTCCCAGCGTGTCGCGCGATGCATTCTGTTGGCTGTTGTAAAGCTCCGTGGCGACATTCGATGCCTTGTAAGCGTGCAGCACGGCTGTAGTCGCTTTCTTTGGGCTGGCGTCGATCACCCATACGATTCCGTTCGCGGTGCCGTTGGCTGAAATGGACGGTGTGCCTCCCGCGGCGAGAGTCTTCGGCGACTTGGATGCTGCCGTCTTCGACAAGGCGCCCTTAGTCAGTGTGTAGCGGCGAAGGTTGTCGCCCGCGCCTGCGTAATACACCGCGCCACTGAAGTACGCGGGCGTCCCGTAATAACCTCCGGTGGCGCCGTTGATCGTCTGAATGCAGTCGTTGCTTCCCGAGTTGAAATGCCCCATGTTGTCGCGGTTCACCAGATAGATGATTCCTTGTTTTCCGGCGCCCGTAATCTCGTCGGGAAACGATCCGCTTTGTTTTGGAACGATCAGCCCCGCTGTGGAGCCCAAGTCTTCGTCATCGGCAGCCAGAGTCGACTGGTTGTCAGGAGTGAAATAGTCCGTGACCGATAGTCCACCAGTGGTACTCATCTTCAGGAAGCTGTCGCCGTAGTCGATGCCTCCCGAAGTATTCGCATCGAAAGTGCCGTTTCCGGTCTGGAACAGAAGATTGCCACTGCTGTCAGCCGACACTCCGCCTGCACTCTGCCAAATCCCGCCCTGCGAGCCGTTCGGCGTGTCGTTGAAAACCGCGACTTGCGCCAACGTGCTTGCGCTGTATCCCAGCACCCACCCGTGATACGCCCCCAAGTCACCAAACGAAGCCCACGCGATGTAAACCACGCCCTTCGACAACAGAAGAGCGGCTCGCTGATTCTCAACCTGCGGGTTGAAGGCGACAGTGCCGCCGCTGCTTCCCGAGCCGGTCCCGGAAACGGATGCCGAGATGACGACGGGGCCGCCAAATTTTTCCGCTCCAGAAGTAATATCGAGCGCGTGCAGCCGTTGCACGTAATTGCTGCCTTCAAGTGTGAAGGCAACCACGTAGAGCGTGTTCGTGGTGCCGTCGATGACTGGCGTTCCGGTGATGCCCACGACTGGCGAGATTTCACACGATCCCAAGTTTCCGCAGGGGACCGCTACGGCTCCATTGGTCAGGAAGCTTGTATGCCAAAGCGGAGTCGTCGGACTCCCTCCCGCGTCGAAGGCGTATACGCTATCGTTCTCCGTCGTGATGTAGACCACATTGTGCGTGCCTTGTCCCGAAACAGCAACGTTGGCGACATAGAGCGGCTGGCTGAAAGGTTCGCCGTCCAGCGATAGCGTGAATCTCTTCCCAAACTTCGTGGAGTTCACATTCGTCAGCGTGAGCGTTGTCTCCTTGAGGTCTTGGCCGTCACGCGAGATGTCGTTGTGATACGTCAGCACATTCTGGGCCGGCGCGAAGAGCGGTACGAGAAGCATCAAGGCTGAGAAGAGAAGGGCTTGAAAAACAGGCGTGGAACGATGCTGGTTTGGAACATTGGATCGGGTATCACTCGCGAACATGAAGCGCCTCCTGAACGTGCAGTACGTGAAATCCAGACGAGGAAGGGGCCCTTAACAACTGCACTGAACTTGTACGCATGGTTTACAGCTAGGTATTCGGTAGGGGAGTTGGAACACCTGGGGAAGAACCGTCGGGGATCATAACCCGGGACCGGCCCACTGTCAACCAGTCCGGACGTGTATTAAACGCGGCTCCGGCTTCCGGCAATCAAATTCAAGAGGGTAAGTCGATCCCTGACAGCTTCTTACAGGCCTCCAATAGCTTGTCTTGCACTGCTCTCTCTCGGGTTGCCGGATTCGGTGATCGTAGCCGCATGTGATAGAAGTACTCGCCCGTGACTTTAGCGGCCTTGTCATCACTGACTGCCAGCCATACCTGTGTGCGGTGGCCTTCGTCCAAATCATCAGGTGCTCCGGGCCCCCCCATCTTCGTTGGCACCCATCCGGGCTCCAGCGAATTGGAAAGGACATCCGGCCACAAGCGCGCGATCGCAAACGCGAGGAGCACATCATGCAGCTTGGTATCGGAATACGCCTGCTGTCCGCGCCACGGACGCTCGTTCCAGGTCAGATCCTTCAGGCTGGCGTCACCGCTCTTATGTAACCCTGAGCTTAGATAGACGAGCCGCTTCGGCTTCCGTATCAGCGCGGTCAGAATATATGGCGCCAGAGTATTGACGGCGAATACCTGCGGTAAGCCGTCCTCGGTCTCGATGCGTTGGGGTTCACGATAGCCGATGGCTGCGTTGTGAATGATTGCATCGAAGGCGCCGAGCGCGTTCACTTGCTCCGCGACGGCGCGAGTTTGAGCGATGCTGGAAAGATCGCCGATTACAACAGATTCGGCGCCGGGGACAGCTGCCATTGCCTCGCGCCCTCGCGACTCGTTGCGGGCGTGCAAGACTACTTTGTGGCCCAGCTCCCTCAGAAGCTGAGCGGCCATTTTGCCTAAGCCGTCAGAAGACCCTGTAATAAAGACTCGTGCCATAAAAATCTCTGCAATCCTTGGAACGCGCGCTCAAGCCTGTTCGATTCCCAACTGCTTTTGAATCTGCTCGAGGGGCACGCCTTTTGTCTCAGGAACCATCGTCTTCACCCAGATGAGTTGAAGGATCATCATGCCAGTGAAAAACGAGAAAACATAGCCCGGTGGAAATGCCGCAACCATTTTCGGGAAGAAGGTCGTGAGCATGGCCGCAAAGATCCAGTGCGTAAAGCTTCCCAGAGTCTGGCCTTCTGCGCGGTGGCGATTGGGAAAAATCTCCGAGATAAATACCCAAATGACTGCGCCCTGCCCGATGGCGTGCGCCGCGATAAATCCGAAGATGCAGGCCGGCACGATCGTAAAATGTCTCGTAAAGAATGCCCACGCGACCAGCCCGAGTGAAGTGATGTAACCGAAAGAGCCGATATAAAGAAGAGTGCGCCGCCCCAAGCGGTCGATCAGCCAGAGCCCCACGAACGTAAACACAAGGTTAGTGACGCCAATCCCAATCGATTGCAAGAGAGCTGCCTTGGCGCCGAGGCCGGTCAGTTCGAAAATGCGCGGTGCGAAGTAAAGAATCGCATTGATTCCCGACATTTGATTGAAGAATGCAATCAGGATCGCAAGCAGCATCGGCTTCTGAAGACGCTTAGTCCAAAAATGTCCGGACGAAACCTGCTCCGTTGACGCAGCCATAATCTCGTCCGCTTGAGCAGCAATTTCCGCCTTCGATAATTCCGGTTCGGTGCGTTGCAGAACTTGCAGCGCGGTCTCGCGATCGCCTTTGCGGCTAAGAAGCCAGCGTGGGCTCTCAGGTAGTCCCAGGCAGAACAGCGCATAAATCAGGGAAGGGAAGGCAGCCACGCCTAGCATCCATCGCCAGGCATTTTCTCCAACTCCGGCCAGCAGCGCGTTCGAAACGAACGCGATCAGGATGCCGAAAACGATATTGAACTGGAACATTCCGGCAAGGCGTCCGCGATGCTGCGGCGGAGCGATTTCGGAGATATACATCGGCGCAACCACCGTGGAAATGCCGATTCCAAGTCCACCAATCACGCGGGCCGCGATAAAAGTGCCAACGCCAGTGGCTAGAGCCGATCCTACCGCTCCGACAAAGTAGAGAACGCCTATCCATAGCAGAGTTGCTTTGCGCCCAAAGCGATCGGCCGGCCATCCGCCGAGCAGCGAGCCCACAACCGTCCCGTAAAGCGCTGAGGCCATTGCGATGCCGTGCAGGCTGGGACTTAGCCCCCATAGCGCCTGAATAGTTTTCTCAGCTCCCGAAATAACAACGGTGTCGAAGCCGAAGAGAAATCCGGCAAGAGCCGAGGTGAGCGACCAGAAGAAGATGCGACCATTCATGGGCGTAAGAGGCGGAGCTTACCACAGAACTGTGCGGTCCGCCGTGACACTTGTTCGACGAGCCGCGTTCGAACCAAGCTCAATCTTTCACCAGCGGATAATTTTTCTCGCGCCAGCCGCGAATGCCGCCGTCCATCGAAATCACGTTGGTATATCCCATCTTCTGCAGGTTGTCGGCTGCCAGTGCTGACCGGAATCCACCGCCGCAATAGAGAACCATTTCCGTGTTTAGCTCGGGCACGCGCGCTTCGATGTCGCGCTCGATCACGCCCTTGCCAAGGTGAATCGCACCAGGAAGATGATCCTTGGCGAACTCGCCCTCTTCTCGCACATCCACGAGGAGGAACTTGTCGCCGTGGTCCATTCTCTTCTTCACCGCGTCGACATCGGTCTCGCGCACCCGCGAGCGCGCGTCGTCAACAATCTTCAGAAATCGAGGAGGATGCTGGTGGGCCATAAGAACTCCTTCTGCACTTTTGAACATCATCATGGTATCAAGCCTCGCTCTCGCGACGCGCGAATTTGCCTGTTCAATTAGCATGGACGCGTGAAGGGAACTGATGAGCGAAAAGTTGGCTTGGCCCGCGCGCTCTCCAAGTTGGGACATTGTTCTCGTTCCCAAGCCAGCGAACTGATTCGCGCCGGTCGAGTCCGACTGAATGGAAATGTGCCGCGCGATCCGGAAACGCCTGTCCGAATCGACCGCGATCGCATTGAGGTAGATGGTCAAGCGATTGAAAGTCAGCAGAAGATCTATTTGATGATGAATAAGCCCCGCGGCCTGGTGACTACTGCATCCGATGAAAAAGGACGTGAAACGATTTACTCGATCCTGGAAAACGGCGGCGAGCCGTTACCGTGGGTCGGTCCGGTGGGCCGGTTAGACAAAGCAAGCGAGGGCCTGCTGCTGCTGACCAACGATTCCGAATGGGGTGCGCGTGTGGCCGCTCCCGAGACGCATCTGGAGAAGACGTATCACGTCCAGATCGGCGCCCTTGCGGACGATCGCCTCATTCAAGCGATGACTCTCGGATCGAAAACGCCAGAGGGAGATATCCTGCACGCCAAGTGGGTTCGGCTCTTGCAGTCGGGCGTGAAAAATTGCTGGCTCGAAATCACGCTTGACGAAGGCAAGAACCGGCAGATACGCCGCATGCTGGAAACGTTTGATATACAAGTGCTTCGCCTGGTAAGAGTCTCGATTGGGCCACTCGAGCTCGGAAATCTGGCAAAAGGAACCTGCCGGCGTCTGACCGCTGAAGAGAAGAACTCTCTCGATCGCGCAATGAGCGCAAAATGAAATCGGAACCGCACAATGCCTGATCTGACATTCCTCCCAGCCGTCGAAATGGCCCGCCAGATTCGCGAGAAGAAAATCTCTCCGGTCGAACTTGCCAAAGCTCATCTGGCGAAGATCGAAGCGCTCAATCCGCAGCTGAATGCCTATGTGCAAGTGGAACCCGCTCGCGTTCTACGAGTCGGGCGGGAGGCCGAGGCCGCAGTCATGCGAGGAGACGTTCTCGGCCCGCTGCACGGCGTTCCAATAAGCATTAAAAGTTCGATAGAAGTCGCAGGGATGAAATGCGAAGCTGGCACACGTCTTCGCGCAGGATTCATTGCCGCACAAGATGCACCGCTCGTCGCCCGACTCAAGGCTGCGGGCGCGATTGTGCTCGGCGTGACGAACACGCCTGAAATGCTGATGGCCTGGGAGACCGACAATCTTCTGTACGGTCGCACCAACAGTCCTTGGGATCTCGAACGCACACCCGGCGGTTCGAGCGGCGGCGAAGCCGCAGCGATCTCTGCCGGGATGTCCGCAGGAGGGGTAGGCAGCGATGGCGGTGGTTCCATTCGCGTCCCGTCACATTTCAGCGGCATCTGCGGGCTAAAGCCGACGCCGGGTAGAATTCCATCGACCGGCCACTATCCTCCATCGGGCGGCCCGTTCGCGTTGATTGGAGTTGTCGGGCCGATGGCGCGCACGGTCGCCGATCTGCAAGCATTGTTCGAAGTCATGCAGGGCCCGGATGATGGAGATACCTGCGCTGCTCCAGTCCCCGTTCTTTGGCCCGGCGACGACGAGGTGAAGCGTCTCAAGATCGGCTACTTCGAAGACGACGGCCGCACACCCGTAACGTCGGAAATCCGCCAGGCCGTGCGCGCTGCCGCAGCGGCCCTCCGTCGGGCAGGATTTCAAGTCGAACCATTTCGTCCCGAAGGCCTCGAGGAAGCGCGCATCCTCTGGAAAAAGTTTTTTGTGAAGATGGGCGGGATGCTAATCCGTCCGATGTTCGACGACCGCGAGCAAGATGCGAATCCAATGTTGAAGCAATACTTGGATTGGTCCGCCGCTGAACCGGAACTTGGTGGCCCCGCACTGCTCGATGCATGGGTTCGCCGCGATGCTCTGCGTGCCAGCTTCCTCGCGCAAATGCGGCAATATCCCATCTTGCTTTGTCCACCGGCAGCGGTCCCCGCTTTCCGCCACGGCGAGCGCAGTTGGATGGTGGAAGGAAAAACGGTCCACTATCTCGATGCCTGGAGCTATGCGGAGTGGTTCAATCTGCTGGGCAATCCGGCGGCCGTTATCCCGGTAAGCCATTCGTCGGAGGGATTACCCATCGGCGTGCAAATAGTGGGATTACCTTGGCACGAAGAGCACGTGCTCTCAGTCGCAGCCGTGCTCGAAGATGAATGTTACGCCTGGCGAGTTCCCCCGCTGTGCAGAGGGTAATGAATGGAAGAATCCGCCAAATAGTATTTTTTGGTTATTCACTCTGCTTGGTTCTCTGTATACCTTTGTTCCGCGCAATCCAGCCACTGTGGGGCTGATTCTTAAGTTGCGTTGATCTCTCTCCGTTGCGCCAGGGGCAAATGAAAACATCGGGCGGATTTGTTGGTCGAGCTTTGTCGTGGATAGTGGTTTTTCTCGCCATTTCTGCTGCCTACCTTTACGCCTTCCCGCAACCCAACATCTTCTATGCCGCCGTTGTCCTGCTCCACGCGGCTGGAGGTCTGCTGGCCACGATCTTTCTGCTACCAATGCTGGTTCGTCTGCTGCGTACCGGGAGTTTTTCTTCACGTGGCGGCTGGTTGCTAATCCTAGCAGGCGGAATCCTCGGAATCGTTCTGATCAAGACTGGAACGTCTCGATCCGAATGGAACAAGCTCTATCTCCACATCGCGATTTCGATGGCTGGCGTCGGATTGCTAGTCGCCGGGTGGCTCGGCCGCCGGACTTCTCAATCGCAACGCGTTGGCTCGAGGGTAATTGGTAGCGCGGTACTCGTGGCTTTGTGTCTGGCAATTCTGGCGGGTATCGGCTACGGAGGGCACTACATGCGTCAAAGCTGGGAGACGCGCAACCGGATTCAGAATCCCGAGATGCCTCCCGGCACCATGAACGGTGAAGGCGACGGTCCGGAAGGCTCCTTCTTCCCCAGTTCAGCCCAGGTCTACGGTAAGCAGAAAATTCCCAGTAAGTTTTTCATGGAGTCCGATTCCTGCAAGCGCTGCCACGAAGACATCTACAACCAGTGGTTCAGCTCGGCGCATCATTTCTCTTCCTTCAACAACCAGTGGTATCGCAAATCAATCGAATATATGCAGGACACGATCGGCACTAAGCCCTCGAAGTGGTGCGGTGGATGCCACGATCCTGCAGTGCTCTACGCGGGCATGATGGATACACCCATCAAACAGATTGTGCACCGTCCGGAAGCTCAAGCCGGGTTGGGCTGCATGATGTGTCACTCCATTGCCAAAGTGAAAAGCACGATGGGCCAGGCGGATTTCTACCTGGAATACCCCAAGTTGCACGAATTGGCGGCCACCAAGAATCCCGTAGCTCGGGCGTTCCATGATTTCGTTATCAAGTTGAATCCAGAGCCGCACCGCCGTGTCTTTCTTAAGCCATTCATGCGCACGCAGACGGCGGAGTTCTGCTCGTCGTGCCACAAAGTTCATCTTGATGTGCCGGTGAATGGCTATCGCTGGCTCCGCGGGTTCAACGAATACGACAACTGGCAGGCCAGTGGCGTGTCCGGTCAGGGAGCACGCTCGTTCTACTATCCGCCGAAGCCGCAGCAGTGCGCCGACTGTCACATGCCGATGGAGTCCTCGAAAGATCAGGGGAACATCAATGGTCTCGTGCACTCTCACCGGTTTCCGGGCGCCAATACAGCAGTGCCAACCGCGAACGAAGATCACTCGCAACTCCAGCTGACCGAAGGCTTCCTCAAGAGTGGAGCACTCACCGTGGATGTCTTCGCCGTGTCTCCCGCCCAGGCCCCGCTGAAGCCGGGCGCAAATACACAGTCGGATCTCTCCACTTCATTCGCAGTCGGGGAAGAAGCGGAGACGAAAGTTTCAGCCGAGGCCGGAGGCGAGGCCGCTCCGGTCACTGCGCCGCTAAATCGAGTCCAGCCGCCCTTGCGGCGTGGTGACACGGTTCGTGTCGACGTAGTTGTGCGTACCAAGAAAGTCGGCCACTTTTTTCCAGGCGGCACCGTCGATGCTTACGATACGTGGCTCGAGTTGAAGGGGACTGACGATAAGGGCCAGATTATCTTCTGGAGCGGCATGGTCGAGGACAATGGCCACGGACCAGTCGAAAAAGGTGCGCACTTCTATCGTTCGCTGCAGATCGATGCGCACGGAAATCCGATCAACAAGCGCAACGCCTGGGCAACGCGTGCAGTGGTATATGTCAGATTGATCCCACCCGGAGCCGCGGATACGGTCCATTACCGCGTACATATTCCGGAAAATGCTGGAAGCAAGATCACGCTGCACGCTCGCTTGTGCTATCGCAAGTTCACTTGGTACGGCACCCATGAGGCCTTCGCCGGCCTGCCCGATCCCACAAAGCCCAATGCCGTGGCGCCAGATTACGATGACCGTCCGACGATATTCACGGCCACTCTGAATGGCGTCTCTGCGAAGGAACAGAAGATTCCTGACTTACCCATAGTCACTGTGGCAGAGAATGAAGTAACTCTTCCAGTGGTCGCGCATAACGCGCCCGCACTCGCACCGAAGACGATCGTCCTCAAAGAGGAATGGCAGCGATGGAACGACTACGGGATCGGCCTGTTCCTGCAGGGAGACTTGAAGGCCGCCGCGGCCGCTTTCCAGAAGGTCACCGAAGCGGATCCGAATAATCCCGACGGGTGGGTCAACATCGGCCGCTGCGCGGTGCAAGAAGGCGACATGGCGCGCGCCCGCACCGTGCTTGAAAAAGCGCTGTCCCTCTCTCCAAAACTTGCGCGGGCGAATTACTTCTACGCGCGGGTGCTGCGCTCGGATGGCAACTATCAGGGCTCTGCGGATCGTTTGCGGATCGTACTTGACCAGTATCCGCGCGATCGAGTTGCGCTCAACGATCTGGGACGCGTTCTCTTTTTGCAGCGCAAGTACGATGACGCCGTGAAAGTCCTGCAATCCGTGCTACTCATCGATCCCGAAGATTTGCAGGCGCACTACAATCTCATGCTCTGCTACAACGGCCTCGGCAATGAAAAGCTCGCCCAGGAGCACCAAGCGCGCTATCTTCGTTTCAAAGCGGACGAATCTTCGCAATCCATCACCGGGCCTTATCGTCAGCTCCATCCTGAAGATAACAACGAGCGGCAGTCCGTGCATGAGCACGTTTCGATACCGTTACCAATCGGCAACACTGCGCCCGGAGACAAAGTTGCCGCTCATCGCGACGCTACTGTATTGTCACCAGCCGGGGGCTCCAGGTAGATGTTTCTTCCGAAAAGATGGATCACCATGAAGTCACGAAACCTTCGCGAAGATCTGCGGATTTTCTTTTCCTATGTTCTCCATGTCTCTGCCGCGCTGTGGCTAGCGGCGATCCTGGCGTCTACCGCAGCGAACGCGCAGGACGTACACTTCAGCGATATCACGGCGCAAGCGGGTATTCATTTCAGCCATAACAACGGTGCCTTCGGGAAGAAGTGGCTACCGGAGACCATGGGACCTGGATGCGCATTCATCGACTACGACAACGATGGCTATCCCGATATCATCCTGATCAATGGCGACGATTTTTCGGGCCACCCGCACGGCGGCGCGACTACGCTGAAGCTTTACCACAATAATCAGAACGGGACCTTTACCGACGTTACCCGCAAAGCCGGTCTCGCGGTGCCGATGTTTGGATTCGGCGTTGCCGTCGGTGATTTTGACAACGACGGCTTCGGCGACATCTTTATCTCCGCACTTGGACAGAGTCATCTCTTCCATAACAATGGCAACGGCACTTTTACGGATGTCACGAAGTCCGCAGGCATGTGGGGACCGAGTGAGTTCTCCACCAGCGCCGCATGGGTGGACTACGACCGCGACGGCAAACTCGATCTTGTGGTCGCAAACTACGTGCAGTGGTCGGAGCAGGGTGACCTCTATTGCACAATCGATGGCTCTCACAAATCTTATTGCACTCCGGAGTCTTACAAAGGAACGTCCGTGCGCGTGTGGCACAACCTTGGAAATGGCAGGTTCGAAGACGCCACGCGAGCGTCCGGTCTCGGCGACCCAACATCGAAAAGTTTAGGTATTGCGATCCTCGACGCAAATAACGATGGCTGGCCCGACATTCTGATCGCAAACGACACGCAGCCCAATAAGCTTTACATCAACAAGAAGAACGGAACGTTCGAGGAGCGCGGCGTTCCGGCGGGCATTGGCTTCAGCGAAGACGGCGTCGCCCGCGCCGGCATGGGCGTCGATGCGGTTGACTACGACCGCAGCGGACATCCCAGCGTGCTGATCAGTAACTTCGCCAATCAGATGGTCTCGCTCTACCACAATGAAGGAAACGGCCTATTCGTCGACGAAGCTCCGCAGTCCGAAGTGGGGCGCGCCACGCTCGTCACGCTTGGCTTCGGTTGCTTCTTCTTCGACTACGACAACGATGGCTGGCCCGACATTTTCGTTGCCGACGGCCACATTGAAGATCAGATCGAGAAAGTACAAAAGCGCGTGACCTTTGCCGAGCCGCCACACTTGTTCCGCAACCTCGGCGGTGGCAAGTTCACCGAAGTCACCGACAAGATGGGTAGATCGTTCGCGCAACCGAAAGTGGCGCGCGCGGCGGCTTATGGCGACATCGACAATGATGGGTTCCTGGATGTTCTCCTAACGACAAATGGAGGACCGGCGTACTTATTCCACAGCGAAGGCGGGACGAATCATAGTCTGCGTGTCAAGTTGGTCGGAACGAAGTCGAATCGTGATGGCATTGGCACGGTCGTTCGGGTGAATTCCGGCAGCGATAAGCAGTGGAAAATGTTGCGTTCCGGCTCCAGTTATCTGGCGCAGAGCGAGTTAGTGCTGACTTTTGGACTGGGTGCACAAGCTAAAGCCGACGCGATCGAAATCCAGTGGCCGAGCGGGCAACTCGAAAAGCTCTCGAATGTGAATGCAGGACAGACCGTGACCGTCGAAGAAGGGAAGGGAATCACAGGCAATCGCGCCTACTCGCAATCGCATTCCTATTCAAAGTGATTGGCGAATTTCACGAAATCCCCTGCGTTCTCCTGTTCC
>CAWFQZ010000008.1:0-13686 GCA_963818115.1 uncultured Acidobacteriota bacterium | reverse complement strand
AGAAGTGAGTCGATTCGAGCGACAGATGGATTTCACTCTGTGAAAACGTCGCTACGAAGAGGCAATCTCAGACAAACTCGGCGAACTCCGCTGTCAGGCCAAGTGAATGGGGATTCCGGGGTGATCCTTCTTCATTTCGGTTGTTCTTTAACGTTGCGATGTCCGGCAAGAGTTCAAGCAACCCCCAATCTTTCCGATACCGCCTTGTTTCTGCCTCGGCTTGAGCATCGGCCGCTCTATTCAATGGCAGTTCCGGCTGGTCGCCCACGGGTTGATCAGGCTCTCGAGCTCGAAATTCGATAGCGGAGGTGAATGAAGCAGATTGCTACCCAAGTCGGGTAACTGATTGAAAGGATTTGGTTGCGGGGGGTGGATTTGAACCACCGACCTTTGGGTTATGAGTGCCACCACCAACGGGATCTAAAGACAATGCGCGGCGCAAAGAGTAACGCGTTGTTATCACGAAGAGCGAATTGTAATCGTGCCTGCCCCTGTGTTGCCCTTCTTCCTTTCATGCATGTGATCCATGTTGGTCGAAAACGCTGGAGGGGCTGAAGTAGACTGACTGTTTGAACGCTAACCTGACGATCCGCAGTCGGCACAAGTCGCACATGGATCGGTCAAAAAATATAGGAAATACCCATAGACTAGCGGACCGACAGTCAGCCGGTGGTTTTTTGCCAGTCGTCTCTGCTGCCGGGATGGATCCTGCACAAAGTTGGCACACCATGCTTGTTAGTGAACGTGGTTTCGCGGTCGGACTGGGAATGCATTCTTTCACTTCCGAGAACCCCGTTTGTCGTTACCTACGTTGCGTAACTTCGAACACCAAAATACTGCGAGCAAAAGCAGCGATTCATGGAAGTAGCGAACCCCTTAAGTCGGCGCGCTGGACAGCGCAGCTGACCGTGTGCAAGGCCGGGCCAGTCGATGATGAAAGAAACCGCTCGGTCACCCTTGCCATCGCAACCGATATGATTGCTCCCCACATATTGGAGAGTCTGATGGTGGCGATAAGAAATATGAATTGGACGAGATTCACACCAGCCTTTACTGTCTGCGCATTGTTCGAACCCAATCCAAGTCTCTCGGAACAAAGGATCGGATCAATTCTTAGTCCTCGCAATGCCGCATAGAAGTCTCGGGTCGGGGAACCAAAAATGTGTTCCATTGTCGATGGCTCCCGCAAGGACGCGGGTCGGGAGCCGTGATTAGATGGCTACGATCGCAAGACGTAGAGGCAAACACAGGGGAAGCGCATGAGACAAATCTGCAAAATCTGGCCCTCTGTCATTCGCACTGTGGTGGGCTGTATTCTGATCGGGTTAATCACGTTCGTCTGTTATCGCCTCAAGCTCAATTTTAGTGTTGCCGGTTTCATCTACCTGATTGTGGTCGTGCTGCAGTCTCTGGCCGGGAGTTTCGCGTCATCTGCTGTTGTCTCAGTGGTTGCAGTTCTCTGTCTGGATTTTTTCTTTACAGCTCCGCTCTTTTCTCTCGAGGTTACGAATCCACTGGACGTCATGGCCCTGGTGTCGTTCTTAATTACGGGGCTGGTCATTACTCGACTCACCACCCAGGTCCATAACGAAGCAGCGGTCTCGGATCGTCAACGGCGTCAGGTGGATCGACTGTACCAGTTAGCGCAAGAACTCCTAGCCTTGGATCCCGAAACGATGAATTGCGCTGCGGTGACCGAACTGTTTCGGGATATTTTTGCTCTTCAGTCGGTTTGCTTGTTCGATGCAGCCACGGGAGAAATCCACTGCTCGGGCAACCCTCCCAACAGCCTCGCTGAGCAGACTAAGTCGCTGTACGCCTCCGGCAAAGATTGCGAGGATGCAGGCTCCGGAGTTCTATTTCGATGCTTACATGCTGGGGGAAACGCAATTGGAGCTATTAGCTTCGAGGGTCTGCGAGACCCGGAACTAACGACCGGACCGCTTTCTGCGCTAGCTGCTGTAATACTGGAGAGGACGAGAACCTTCCGCAACGCAAGCCACGTCAAGGCGGCTGCCCAGGCGGAGTCCTTTCGCGGGGCCATTCTGGATGCCCTTGCCCACGAGTTCAAAACTCCACTCGCGACTATCGTGACGGCTGCGGGCGGCTTCCGCGAACTTGGCCCCCTTTGTGCTGAACAGCTCGAACTGACGGAGATTGTGGAGACGGAGGCTTCCCGCCTCAGCCTGCTGACCTCCCGATTGCTTCGAACTGCGCAACTGGATCGAGACGAGGTGAAGCCGAAACTGAAGTTCACGAACATGGCCGAGTTGGTTACGGTCGTGACTGATCAGTACTCGCGACATTCGACCGACCGAAAGCTCTCCGTTCGGAACGAAGGATCGGATGCCGGAGTGATGGCGGACCCCGACTTACTCCAACTGGCTTTGCGACAGTTACTAGATAATGCCTGCAAATATTCCATCCCTGGGTCCACAGTTACGATCAGCATGAATTCGCGCGATGAGTGGGTGGTCATTAGGACATCCAATGGTGGCAGTCGCATTCGACCGAATGAGCGGTCTCTCGTTTTCGAGCGGTTCTACCGCGGAACTGAAGTCCGACACAAAGCGCCGGGTTCAGGTCTGGGTTTGTATGTGGCGCGGAAGATCGTTCATGCACACGGAGGAAGTCTGGACCTGGAGATGGCGACGACTCTCCATCCGGAGACAACGTTCCGTATGGCTCTGCCCCGGGCGGACGCTCGGAATCATCCTGGCGCGTGCCCGGTCGGATCAGATTCTTTCGAAAAGATTGCGAGCTAGAAAAACGCAAGCTCACTATGAACACGGACCGGCTCAACGCACTAGTCGTAGATGACGAATCTTCCTTTCGCCGCGTGCTGCGGACCTCTTTGGCCGCCAGCGGGTTTGCGACTGACGAGGCGCGAAGCGGCGAAGAAGCGCTCGCCAGTCTTGCCCAATCCACCGTTGACCTCGTGCTGCTGGATGTGAATATGCCGGGGATGGGCGGTATAGCCGCCTGCCGCGAGATTCGTACCCACATGCCGACGATCGGCATCGTGATGGTCACAGTGCAGGACGGCGAGAGTGAGATAGTGAGAGCCTTCGAGGCAGGAGCGGACGACTACATCACGAAACCTATCCGCCTCCGCGAGTTGGTCGCCCGGCTAAAAGCAGTATCGCGGAGACTACAGACCGAGAATGCAATCGAGCCAATAATGTTACAAGCGGGGGATTTGGAACTTGATGTGAACCGACATCTGCTTTACCGGCAGGGGGAAGTCGTCCACCTCACGCCCACGGAGTTCGAACTGCTGGCGTTGCTGATGCGAAATCAGGGGGCTCCGGTTACGCACACGAAACTTTTACGCTCCATCTGGGGCCCGGAATACGGCACTGAGTTGGACTACCTGCGTTCATTCGTTAAGACCCTACGTCAGAAAATTGAAGAGGATCCTGCCAAACCAAAATACATTGTGACCGAGCCATGGCTGGGATACCGATTCTGCAACCCTGTCGATGGGTATTCAACCGGATCCTAAAACCCTCCCTCTAAGAACAGCCTACCGATCGAGATCAGCCAACGACAAATCCTCCTTCATTCTTCAGATCAAGGAATGTTATCTGAGCTAGTTGAATTATCAATTCCCATCTTCACGGATTCTTCATGCCATACCGTCTAGGCTTTTGGCCATGTTCGGGGCGTTCCTTAGGCTCCCCTCTGTGATCGCCATGGTTTGTGCGGCGCTCGATTACGGTGGTGTGCCCTGTTTTTCTGAATTGATTCCGCGCACAAGCCGGATAAGAAAGACGACTGTTCGGAACAAACTGTTCGTGATCGAAAACACTTTATTCGCTCTTTATCAATTTCTTACCCGATCTTTATGGGTTTTCAGATGTGATGTTCATTTGACCGCCACGAAAAAGGGCCTCAACGATTGTTGGCCGCATATTTGGATTGGATGAGCGTACTCGCGTGAAAGGAACCGGACTTCGTACCGGAAAGGACTCTAACTTTGAAAATGATGAGACCACTGCGCAGGCCCGCATCGATATCAGCCTTCGTCCCTGTGCTTGTATTAAGTTTCGGTATGGCTCACGGCGCTCGCGGCTACGCGCAGAGTCAAGCTCAAACAGACGGCCAGACAAAAGTAGCTGTTCTGCGTGAACCGTCAACTCCTGAAGACACTAAAACGGACAAAACCGCGGCGCCGGCGACTGCCGGCCAGCCAGCCGCCACGCCCGCTCGGGAAAGCTCAGCTGACATCGCCAAGGAACTGGCTGACATGAAGATGCGCATCGAGCAACTCGAAACCGAACTGAAGAGCCGCGACGCTGCTGCACCCGCATCGGCGCCTGCCACGGCCCCGGCGGCGGCGAAAGTAACGGATAGCGCTCCTGCACCCGCCGCTGTCAATCCTGCTCCTCGGGTCGCTGAGCAGGCAACTGCCGCGCCAGCCAAGCCCGAAAAGCCGGAGCCAACGGCTCCTTTTGCCTATGCCGACTGGACCTGGCTGAATGGCAACCCGCGCAATAAAGACGCAGTTTGGGATTCGAAATTCTTCACTCCGGAAATTCGATTCGATACTGATTTCGTCAGCAGTTTCAACCACCCCAAGGACGACACCCTTGGCGGCTCGACCGAAATCTTCCGGTCAAACGAAATTCAGGTGGAGCAGATCAGTTTCGGCGGCGACTTCCACTGGCAAAACGTCCGCGGCCGGGTATTAACACTTGGAGGCATGTTCGGCGTCACCACGCCGCGAAACGACGCCAGTCCGGGACGCGGCCAGTGGGACCTTCGCGGGGCGTACAAATATTTTGCTGAAGCCTACGGTGGATATCACCTGAATGTGAACCACGGGCTCAATATCGATGCCGGGATCTTCGTTTCCTACATCGGTCTTTTCAGTTATTACAACTTTGATAACTGGGCGTACCAGCCTTCGTACGTTTCCTCCAACACACCCTGGTTCTTTAACGGACTGCGCATCCAGTGGTTCCCCACCGACAAACTGAAGATCGAGCCCTGGATCATCAACGGCTGGCAATCGTATGGCAGGCTGGGCACGAAACCGGGCCTCGGTGGGCAGATCTTGTACCGCCCGAAGCCGTGGGTCTCGATGGTTTTCAACAACTACGGCATGGGCGAAGACACACTCTGGACCGGAACCACGCCTCTGGGCCGGTCGCGCATCCACACTGACGACAGCATCGAGATCAAGTATTACGACCGTCCAACCCAGTTCGTCGACAAAATGGCCTTCTCGGTCACCGGCGACTTGGGGTGCGAATATGGCGGTGGCGTCAGTTGCCACAAGAACGAGCCACTCGGTACCAACCCCTCCGGTTCTCCAAAGGGTGGGCCCAAGCAGAGCTTCGCCGGGTGGATGTTGTACGACCGGACGTGGTTCAAAAAGGACCTGTACGCAGTAACTATCGGTGGTGGTGTGTTGGACAATCCCGGGCGGTATTTGACCCTGCTCCCTCCCATCAACGGAGCGGATGCGATCTCCGGATCGGCATACTTCCCCGGCTCTCCGGGCTTGCCTTTCAAAGCCTGGGATACGTCCGTCAGCTTCTACTACATGCCCAAGCAGTACATCAGTTTCCTCTGGGAGTTCGGTTATCGAACGGCCCAGCAGCCGTATTACACCGGCCGAGGTGGGATCACTCCTAATGGGGGAAACAATGGCTCTCCACAATTCTATGCCTGCAACGACGGAAGTTCGACCGGGATTGGATGGGCGGCCAACCCTAGCAATCCGTTCGACCCTGTAGGCGCCAATCTCGGTGCTGCGCAGACGGCCTGCAGTTCCGGCGGCCACGGCGGCTTATGGACGCCCGACCTACGAAAGGATGAACCCAGTCTACGAATGGCCATCATGGTGAAGTTCTAGTCCAAGCGAAAAAGGAGACGAGACGACGACCATGCGCTACCTGAACCGGAGCAGCGTTCGACAGTTGGAACCCACCGCGAGCTTGCTCCGTTTTTTGCTTTTTCTCTTTCTGGCTGCTTTGCTGGCGCTGGTTGGCTGCACGGCGCGTGCCGACCCGGCGGCGGAGGCGCCGCCGCCCGCCAACATCGTGCCCGGTGCGGATCCCGCGCTATTCACGGTGGATCATCCTGAGCAGTTTCCGTTGGCCGCCGCGGTCGCGCGGCCCACGAAGTCTGAACTTGTGGTCACCGGAACGGTCACGCCTGATGTTGCCCGCAATGTTCCGGTGGTCTCTCTGGCCTCAGGGCGGGTGGTGGCGATTCATACGCGACTGGGCGACACCGTGAAAAAAGGGGATGTATTGCTGACCATTCGCAGCGACGATGTGGCCGGCGGCTTCGACGCCTACCGAAAGGCCATCGCCGACGAACTCCTTGCGCGAAAGCAGTTGAATCGCGCCCTAGATCTGTATGCTCACGGCGCCATCGCGCAGCAGGATCTCGAGGTTGCGCAAGACGCCGAGGATGACGCAAAGACGACGCTCGCGACCGCGACGGAACATCTTCGGCTTCTGGGTAACGATCCCGACAAGCCCATGGGCATGGTGGATATCGTTGCGCCCACCAGCGGCGTGATTACTGATCAGGAAGTCACGAATGCGGCTTTGGTGCAGGCGTACTCCTCGCCCAGCCCGTTCACGATTTCCGATGTATCGTCGGTCTGGATTGTCTGCGACGTGTACGAGAATGACATGCCTCATGTGCGGCTCGGAGACACCGCGGACATCACTCTGAATGCATATCCCGATCAGCCGTTCAAGGGTAGGGTCAGCAACATCGGCATGATCCTTGATCCGAGCATTCGTACCGCCAAGGTCCGCATCGAAGTGCAGAATCCCGGAATCATGCGGCTGGGTATGTTCGCGCGGGCGACATTCCGAGGGCAGACCACAGAGATGCACACCATTGTCCCGGCGTCTGCCGTACTGAGGATGCACGATCGCGATTTTGTTTTCGTTCCCGCACCCGACAGTAAGTTTCGCCGCGTGGAAGTGGTTAGCGGAGAAATACTGACTGAAAACAAGAGTTTGCAGGAAATCAAGTCTGGGCTCAAACCAGGGCAACAGGTAGTTACGAACGCGCTGGTTTTGGACCACGTGCTCGCTCAATAGCGGATGGCGACAACATATCCGGCCTCACGAGTACGCCTCACGGAAATTCCAAAGCAGCAGCCGTGAGGAGCGGCTGAGCAGGCGTATCGATTCGCAAGAACAGGACAGGAAATGATTCGCGCCCTCGTAGACTTTGCACTGAACAACAAATTTGTCGTGCTGGCCATTGCAGTTCTGCTGGCCGGCTGGGGTGCAATCTCGTTTCACAACCTTCCGGTTGAAGCCTATCCCGATATCGCCGACAACTACGTCACGGTCATTACGCAATGGCCGGGCCGCTCCTCCGAGGAGGTGGAACAGCAAGTCACAATCCCGATTGAGATTCAGATGTCGGGAATGCCGCACATGACATTTCTGCGTTCCGAATCAATTTTCGGCTTGTCGTTCGTGATCATGATCTTCGACGACAGTTCGGTGAACGACTGGAACCGGCAGAAAGTGCTGGAGAGGTTAACCCAGGTTAACCTTCCTCCGGGACAGAATCTTCAACCGCAAATCGGCACCGACTGGAGCACCACCGGCCAAATCTACTGGTACACATTGCGCAGCACAAACCCACGTTACGACCTGATGGAACTTCGATCGATCGAAGACTGGGTCCTGCTGAAGCAGTTCAAATCCATCCCGAATGTCGTGGACGTCTCCGACTTCGGCGGCACTGTTCGTGAATACCAGGTGCGCGTCGATCCCAACAAGCTGGTTTCCTACGGATTAAGCATCGGCCAGGTGGAGCAGCAACTTGCCAACAACAACATCAACGCCGGTGGCAGCTTTGTTGAAGTCGGTATGCAGCAGATGAATGTTCGCGCGCTGGGCCTGTTCTCCAGCGTCAGCGACATTGAAGACACGGCTTTAAAAACTCAAACTGGAACTGCTCTGCGGGTCAAAGACATCGCTGAAGTTACTCAGGGCCCGAAAATACGGCTCGGCCACATGGCGAGAGCCAATCACATGGAGGACGGGCGCATCATCGACGAGCCCGACGTGATTCAGGGCGCGGTTCTGATGCGAAAAGGCGCCGAGGAGCAGCCCACGCTTGATGCAATCCACAAGAAGGTCGACGAACTGAACAACGGCCTGCTGCCTCCCGGCGTGAAAGTCGTTCCCATGCTCGACCGGAGCGATCTCCTCTATTTCACGCTCCATACGGTCATGCATAACCTGGCAGAGGGCATGATTCTGGTCAGTGTGATCCTGTTTCTGTTTCTATTGAACGTACGTGCGGCTCTCATTGTCGCGCTTACCATTCCATTCTCTCTGCTCTTCGCCTCGATCTGGCTGGACTTGAGCCATATCCCTGCCAATCTTCTGTCGTTGGGCGCATTAGATTTTGGAATGGTGGTTGACGGTGCAGTCGTCATGGTCGAGAACATCGTCCGCCACATGAGCCGCCTGAACAATGGACATGGTCAAGGATCCGCGAGTAAGAAAACGCCCGCCGAGGCGATCCGTGAAGCCGCGCACGAAGTGCAGCGGCCCGTCTTCTATGCGATCGCCATCATCATCACCGCGTATATGCCAATCTTCACGCTGCAACGCGTGGAAGGCCGGCTGTTCCGGCCCATGGCGTGGACGGTCGCACTGGCGCTGCTGGGTGCGATGACATTTTCGGTTCTGGTCGCACCCGTACTCGCCGGCCTATTTTTTCGCAAAGGCGTCCATGAGCGGCGCAACCGCGTGATGGATTATCTGACCGCGCGGTATCGCGAGCGGCTGCGTTGGGCCATTCAGCATCGCTGGGTTGTAGCCGGAGTCGGCATCGCTGCCCTAGCCGGAACGCTCTACTTGGGCTTTGGCGGCGTCATCGGCGCGGAGTTCTTGCCTCACCTCGACGAGGGCGCCATATGGGCGCGTGGAACCCTGGCCAATAGCACCAGCCTGTCGGAAGGAGAGAAATTCACCACCAACTGCCGCTACGTGTTCGCTTCCTTTCCGGAGGTGAAGACGGTGGTATCGGAGGTGGGTCGTCCCGACGATGGAACTGACACCGGTGGTTTCGGCAACACCGAATATTTTGTCGATTTGAAACCGCACGACCAATGGCGCCCGGTATTTCATAAGAACAAAGAGGAGCTGATCGCCGCCATGAACCGTGCACTGGAAAGATACCCCGGCGCGATCTGGAACTTCTCCCAGCCCATCGAAGATAACGTCGGCGAAACCATGACGGGCACCAAAGGTTCGCTGGCGCTCAAGATTTTTGGCGACGACCTGAAGACCCTTGAGCAGAAGGGTGAAGAGGTCACGGCCGTCATGTCGAACATCTCCGGCATGCATGACGTCAAACTCCTACGCGATTTCGGACAGCCCAATCTCGACTTGACTATTGACCGCCGGCAGGCTGCGCGTTTTGGTATCAATGTCGCCGACATCCAAGACGCCGTTCAGACCGCCGTGGGGGGGAACGCCGTGAGTCAGGTACTCATCGGCGAGCAGCGCTACGACGTGGTGGTTCGATATCAGGCTCCTTTCCGCAACACGCAGCAGGCCATCGAGAGAGTTCGTTTGCTGTCACCCTCCGGCGAACGCGTCTCGCTCGCGCAGTTAACCAGTGTGGAAGTCAAGGACGGCGCGTATGACATTTTTCGCGAGGGCAACATTCGATATGTCGCGGTAACGTTCAACGTGAGAGGCCGCGATCTGGGAACCACGGTCGAAGACGCGATCAAACAGATCGGTCAGAAAGTCAAGCTGCCGCCCGGCTACAGCCTGGGATGGTCGGGCGAATACGAGAGCGAAAAGCGGGCGGAAGCGCGGCTGGCTCTTATCGTCCCACTGACCATACTCGTCATCTTCATCATTCTTTACACCATGTTTCGCTCGTACAAGTGGGCTCTTCTTATTCTTCTGAATGTCGGCCTGGCTCGCGTCGGCGGCTTTCTGGCTTTGCTGCTTACCGGCACCTATCTCAGCGTCTCCTCGGGCGTAGGCATGCTCGCTCTATTCGGAGTCTCGGTGCAAACCGGGGTAATCATGCTGGAATACATCAACCAGCTTCGCGCCCGCGGTTACTCGATTCCTGATGCCGCAGTGGAAGGCGCGGTGCTGAGGCTTCGCCCCATCATGATGACGATGCTGGTGGCGACTCTGGGACTGCTGCCCGCGGCGCTGTCGCACGACATTGGATCAGATTCTCAAAGGCCTTTCGCAATCGTGATCGTGGGTGGATTGATTTCCGATCTGTTGCTCAGCATCGTTCTGCTTCCCACATTTTATGTCTGGATCGCACGAGATGGCGATCAACTTCCTGAACCGGAGGCTGCCCTTGAATAATCCAGCGTGCTTCCGGAAGATTGGCGTTCGTGTCGTTGCATCGGTAGCGCTTCTATTCGCACTGGCCAGCGCAGCATTCAGCCAAAGTTCTGGGCCAACCAGTATCTCGCTCGACGAAGCCATCCAAATGGCGCTCCAGCACAACCACAACATGCTCGCCGCACGCACCACGGTCCAGCAGAGCCAAGCCGAAGAAATCACGCAAGGCCTGCGACCTAATCCTGCGCTCTTTGCCGATTGGGAATATCTGCCTCTGGGCTCGCCTGCGAAGCAAAATCCTGGCATCTACGGCGGGCAGTCCACCAACAATTATCTGCAGAACAATACGGAAGGCGACATTGGTCTCAGCTACTTGATTGAACGCGGCGGGAAACGGCATGACCGTTTGCAGGCGCAGAAAGATATCACAGCCCAGACGCGCTCGCTGGTTGAGGATAACGGGCGCGGGCTTACATTTCAGGTGGCCACGCTTTTTTACAACGTACAACTCGCGGAATCGACCCTCGAACTGGCCGAAAAGGATGTCAGGAGCTTTCAGGAAACCGTCGATATCAGCGAGCACCAATACAAGGCAGGCGGCATCAGCGAGAACGACTACCTGATGATCAAGCTGCAGCTATTGCAATTCGAGAGCGACGTGGAACAGGCGCAGCTGGCGAAGGTGCAGGCGCTGTCAGACCTGCGGCAGCTGCTGGGCTACGAATCCGTGGCTCAGAATTATGACGTAGCGGGGCCCTTTGAATATCAACCAGTGAAAGGCAATCTCGAGGATTTGCAGCTAAAGGCGCTGCAGAATCGCCCAGACCTGCGCGCGGCGCAACAAGGCGTGACCGCTGCGAACAGCCAGCTCACTTTGCAAAAGGCCAATGGCAAACAGGATGTGACCGTTCAGGGTAACTACTCGCATGTGAACGGAATCAACGCCGCTACATTTTATGGCAGCATTCCTCTGCCGATTTTTAATCGCAATCAGGGCGAAATCGCCCGGGCTCGGTTCGCCGTAACACAGGCGCAGGAACTGGAGAAAGCAACGAACGGGCAGGCCCTGACCGATGTCTACGATGCCTATCAGGGCCTGCGAAGCAATGACAAAGTAGTGTCACTGTATATTTCGACCTATCTGGATGCGGCCACGCGGTCGCGCGACATCAGCGAATACGCTTACCGGCATGGAGGCACCAGCTTGCTCAATTTTCTCGATGTCGAGCGCAGCTACCGGGCCACGCAGCTTGCCTACCGGCAGGCCCTCGCTTCATACTTGCTCGCTTTGGAGCAGTTGCGGCAGGCGGTGGGTACGAGGGCTCTGCCCTGATGTGACATTGAGGTTTGCAAACTTTCGCTTAAGGTCCATAAGGCGAACATTGCACCGATCGCACAAGGAGCCGGATCGTTGAACAAGCAAGAGGTACGAAGCCGGATCGAAGAACTCGGAATCATTCCTTCCATCCGTGTATCGACAACGGAGGATGCTCTTTTCGCCGCTGAAGCGATCGCCCGCGGTGGCATTCCTATTCTCGAAGTCACGTTGACCGTCCCCGAAGCGATCAAAGTTATTTCCCAAGTCGTAGAGCACACGCCCGAAGTGATCGTCGGAGCAGGAAGTGTGCACGATGTCGAAACCGCACGCCGGTGCCTGGATGCCGGGGCAAAGTTTCTTTCGAGTGACGGCCTTGATCCAGAGACGGTGAAGTTCGCTGTGCAGCAAAGCGTAGTCGTGATTCCCGGAACCCTCACCCCGACCGGAGTCATCACCGCGTGGAAACTGGGTCCGGATTTCGTGAAGATCGTGCCGTGTGGGCACATCGGAGGTGACAGTTATATCAAGGACCTGAAGGCTATGTTCCCTTACGTTCCAATGATCGCCGCGGGCGGCGTCAATCAGCGGACCGCATTCAGTTTCATTGCTGCCGGAGCAATCGCGCTGGGCGTTGGCGGCGAGTTGATTCCGCGAGAAGCGATTCGGCGACGGCAGCCCGACCGCATTGCCGAACTCGCGCGCAGGTTTCTGGAGTCGGTGAGCAACGCTCGCGACCGCTGAGCAGGTGGGCGGAAACCTATCGGGAGCATGCGCCGCTTTCGGGACGGCATTGTCCGAGTCCGGCCTGCAGCATGGAAAGTTAGTATCCATTGTGAATCGATATCTGGCAGTGCTGAGCGCGAGCATAACAACCTTCGCTGCTACGAATATTGACGACGCCTTTCTCCTGACGCTGTTCTTTGCCCGGAAGATTCCGGCGCGACGTATCGTGGCCGGGCAATACATTGGTTTTGCGGCGATCCTTGGCCTCACCCTGTCGTGCGTCTGGGGAGCTCTCGCCATGCCGCATCGGTGGATTCATTTTCTCGGGGTGCTGCCGCTCGCGATCGGAGTCAAGCGATTGATGCAAGCGCGGCGATTCGATTCGAAGGAGGGTGACGCCGGCACGGAGAGTGTCGCATCCATCGCTCTGCTGACCATCTCGAACGGGGCGGACAACATCAGCGTATATGTGCCGTTTTTCATCATCGACCGGGCGAGCCTGTGGCTCATCCTGATGGTTTACGCCACGCTGGTTGCGGTTTGGTGTTGGGTCGGCCGATGGCTCGGACACCACTCTGTCATCCTGCGCTCCGTGGAACGGTTGGGCCATTGGGTGGTACCGATCATATTCGTTGGTCTCGGGATTTATATCCTGGCTTCTTGAGTTGCAAAACGCCAACGAAGGGGCATTTCCAATGCTTAACAATCTGAGCTAGACCGGAAGGTCAGACGGTTATATACGCACACGGTGCAACCGAGGAGGCTCACATGAAGTTGGTGAGGTTTGAGGAGATCAATGGCAGGGAAACATTCGTCAACCCAGAGCGTGTCAACCACGTTAGCGATTATGGCAGTGGAACCACCGAAATCAACTTTGGCGATAAGCAGGCGAGCGTCTTCGTCGCGATGGAAGTCTCGGCAGTAGCCTCAACCCTGCTGAAAGCAGCGACACCTAGTTAAACCGCTTTTGGTCACAAGATGATGCAGTCCTGCTCCCTGCAACCTCAGCGGTCGCCGCTCCCACGACGAGAGACTGCCTCAAGTCGGCTCACGACGGAGCTGCCCACGGACCAAAGAGGTATTTACGCCTTTTCGACGGGGATAATTCCGTACAGGTTTTCAACCGCGCCTCTGCGGTGGAGACTTGGTGGAACACCTCTTTCGATGGCGCTAGCCCCAAAACAAACGGGTTCTAGTAACTCTCCCAAATTAATAACGATAAGTCGGCTTATGGGAAGCTCTGCCTGGGACTGTTACTGAAATTTCTAAACGGGGGAGTGAAACTCTCGATGCGGCGAAATGCGAGCAAACAGCGGAGAT
>CAWFQZ010000007.1:0-77333 GCA_963818115.1 uncultured Acidobacteriota bacterium | reverse complement strand
GTAATGCCGGGGGACCATCGAGCGAAACGATTACATCGTCAACGCAGTCAGCAATCGTTTGCGCTTGAGTCTTCAGCAACAGCCCTGCGGTCAGTAACGTGACTCGGCTCCCCGCCGCTCGAAGCATTTTCGCCAGTTCGCTCCACTTTTCATTGAGCTGAGGTTCTCCTCCGGAAAAAACAGCCCAGCGAACGCCGAGTTCCCGTAGCGCAGCCATTTGCGGTTCGAGGTCCGAAGGAGTGATTTGCTTTGCTTCACGTATGCGCCAGATATCGCACATGACGCACCGGCAATTACATTGATTGTGAGGAAAGATAACCAGAACCGGAAGGTGATGGATTCTGTGAACCGCTTGTGCAGCGGGATGATCAACCGATGTGATCGAGACGATAGTGCTCATCACTCCTGCGATTCCCTCTCAGGTCCGGTTTGTCGCCGCTCAAGCCGCACCAGCACATGATCTGCGAGTATTCGCAATCCAGGAATTCGACTGAAAGCGATGTCGGCTCGCTCACATAACTGCAGCATGTGAGGATGACGCCTCGCCCAAGGCTCAACGTAGCTCGGCGGTACTACCACTCCAATGCCTTTCACCGACTTCAAACGAAAGCCCGGCGCAAATGCTTGCTTCAACTCCCGGACGGATGGATACCGCACTCGCACGAATGCGGCTTCGGCAATCCTGGCAGTGACTCCGCCGGACTTCAATCTCCGAAATGCTTTCTTGGTATTCCCTTCCGCCAAATACCACAACATCTCCCACGCGCAGTACGGGCCCATCCAGCACAACAAAGCGCTGGCGCCTGGCTTCAAGAGCCTCGCGAGGCTATCCGCAAACGCAGGGAGATCGTCGATGCAGTTCAGAGCTCCAAAATTCGAAAAGACTCCATCGAACAGCGGATTTGCCCCGACCGACGAGAGGTTCTCAGCCCGCAGCACAATGGGATGCACGAGTTTTCCCAATCCTTCTTGCTGAACTCTGCGAGCCGTAACCGCGACCATCTGCGAGGAACTGTCGCTCGCCACAACCCGCACTCCACGTTCTGCCAGGAAGCACGCGTCTACCCCGGTGCCGCATCCGATCTCTAACACGCGGTCGCTGTCTTGGAATGTCCGTGCCAGCTCGTTCCGCACAGCGCGCCGCTGAGCCCTACCGATTCCCGATAACGTAAAGGCTTCGTCGTAACGCTCGGCAACGGCGTCAAACGGGGCTGCATAAACCTGTTGTGTGGCAGCCATTGGTCAGGCCTCGACTTCCGAAATCGTGGCCTGCAGGCCCGCCCGCGCCTCGGAGATGCCATTACGCAGCGCTACAACGGAAGCTTCGTCCACTTCCGGTTTTTGTCCCAGATGCTTCAACTCGACTTCGCTGCGTAGGAGCTTGTCCGCAAAGCGATAGAACTGGCGCGAGTGACGCTTGCGAACGCGGAATTCACGATCTGAGCTTTCGCTCCAAGCCTTGACGCTGTCGACTCGATCCGAGACCTCAGAGAAATAGGGCGTCCCCTTAATCGGATATGCGACGGTGGTAAAAAAGATGTCGGGATCAGATTTCTTTACATGCTCCACGGTGGCTTCGATGTCGGAAAGTTCTTCGCCCTCGTAGCCCCACATCAAGAACATTCCAGTCTGAATTCCCACCGACCGGCACAGAGCGACCGCGCTTTGAACCTGCTCCACGGTCACGCCCCGCTCCATCGCATCAAGAATGCGCTGTGAGCCGCTCTCCGAGCCAATCCAGACGCGAAAGCAGCCCATTTCTGCGAGGGTTTCGACGACTTCAAGATTGAGGCGGTCGGCGCGCGAGATGCATTCAAAGGGCAGTTTGACTCCCCGACGTTTGAGTTCACCCGCGTATTGATAAAGCCATCCGTGATGAATAGTGAAAACGTCATCCGCCATCCAGGCCATCTGGGGTTGGTAGCGGTTGATCAACCATTCGAGTTCGTCGGCCACCGAGACCGGCTTTCTGCGCCGGTGCGTCTTGCCGAACACTTCGTGACTGCACCAGCGGCAGTGGTAGGGGCATCCGCGAGCCGTGATCAGCGAAACTGATCCCATTCCATGATGGGTACGCCAGGTCTCCACATAGCGGGCCATGTCGATCGACTCGCGGGCGGGCCATGGTTGGGCATCGATGTCTTTGATCTGTTCGCGCGGCTTGGTGCGCACGACTGATCCGTCAGAAGCAAGAAAGGCGATTCCATCGACTCGATCAAGGTTGTTTCGGCCATGCGCCCTTAACGCTGGGACCAATTCTTCCAGCGTGATTTCTCCCTCACCGATGACAACGACATCTGCTCCGGCCGCCAGGTACTCGTTCACATAGGCGCCGGGTTCCGGACCCCCAACGACGGTTTGCCAGCCTGCTTCTTTTGCGAGTCGCAGGATCTCGACTACATTCGGCCGCGTCATGAGGTTGGCATAGATTCCAATGACCGACGGCGGCCCTTGCCGCAACATCTTCCACAAATCTTCTCGCGAAGAAAAAGTGGAATCGAAGACTTCCGCATTCACTCCCTTCTTTCGCAGGTGGGAGCAGATGTACAGGATCCCTAGCGGCGGATAGGGCTTCATGATCTGAAGCTCCTTGGGATCTTCATAGAGGAAATATCCGTGAGTGAGGAGAATGTCCATTGTGAGAGTCAGCTCGCGAGTACGCTGAGAAGTTCGTCGAAACTAGTCGCGTAAACAGGCGGCTGCAGCTGTACCAACTGCCCGGGCGACGAGTTGTACAGCACCGTGGGCCTGGGATTTCTGCACGTCTTCTCAAGACGCATCACACGCCTCCATAGTTCCTCCGGTTCACCGTAGGCACCTTGCTCTTTTTGAGCGGTCGGAGCGGAACAGGAGTTCCAGTAATCCACCTGGGCATGCAGAGCATCGTGCAAAGCGCGATAGAACTCGTTTGAATAGGCACCCTGAAACATCATCGCCATATCTTCACTGTCGGACCAGTTTGTCTTATCGCCAAGCTGCGCCTGCACGCGTTCGAAGAACTTGGTTCCGGGCAGGGGATATGAAACCGAAACTCCGATGTCGTCGGGCCGTGTGTCGCGCACCAACTTGATCGTGTTCTGGATGTCGTGCCAAGTCTCGCCGGGGTATCCGAACTGCAGGAAGTAGCAGGCGCGAATACCCTCATGGCGAAGGTTTTCGCGAGCCTTGGCAACCTGTTCCACCCGAGTGCCTTTGTCCATAGCGTCGAGAATTTTCTGCGAGCCCGATTCGACGCCCATCCAGATTTCAGCGCAACCGGCGCGCCGTAATGAACGCACGTTATCCGGTGTCATCAGGTCCACGCGCGATTGCATCTTGAAAGGAATCGCTGCATCCAGCCTCTCGACTTCGGCGGCGAGTTGCCGGACCCACTTCGGTTTCAAGCCGAAGATGTCGTCAGCGAACCAGATGTGGTCAGCACCAAAATCGTACTTCAGCTGGCGCATCTCCTCGGCGACCATCGCTGCAGATCGCACAGAGAAGGAATCTCCATAGATTGGCTTCGCACACCAGTTGCAGCGGTAGGGGCACCCGCGGCTCGAGACGATATTCATAGAAAAATATCCATGAGATTCCTTCCACGCGCGCTGGTACTGCTTAACATCGATGAGGTCGCGAGACGGAAAAGGTAATTGATCGAGATTGCGCATTAACTCGCGGCGTTCAGTTTTCACCAGCCCGCCGGTGTCCGCATGCAAGTAGGCGATCCCCGGGATGGTATTCAGGGATGAATCGCTATCGTTCAGAAGACGCGAAACTGTTTCCAGCAGAGTCAGTTCCGCTTCTCCCAAGAGCACACAACGGAAACCCCGACGCAGATAATCGAGTGCATGATCGGATGCATCCGAGCCGTTTACGAGCGCAGTCGCGCCCATGCGAGCCGACAGATCGACCATCCGGTAGGCAACCTCCCGCATGCGGGTCAGGCACATTTTTGTGAGGAAGTTGAAATTGTCTTCAAAGACCGCCACGATCTTCGGTTGGTGCTGCTGCAGCGCGGCAGGAAAGCCCTCATCTGGGTCATTCAGCATGGCATCGAACAATGCCACGGAGACACCTGCGCTTCGCAATAGAGCAGCCGCGTACAAAGTGCCGAGAGGCAGGTATGGCTGCATCTTCCGCGTCTGCTTGCGGTCGTAGTAGAGATGATACGAATGAGTCAGCAAGACATCAGTCACGTTGTTCGCCTCTGGTTACCCAGTACATCAACACACTTCTTGCGTCCGTTCCGCCAGAGCACGCCCCGTCAGAAGAGACCTCCGAGTTACCACTTTCTCCACTGCGTGCGATAGCCACAGCTCCCACGGAAACGAGTAGCTGCTTCTGCCGATGCGCCAGCGGACAGGTGCACCCAAAATACGGCGCACACTGCGCCGGGCCCACGGAATTTTGTTGGTAGCTTTGCGAATCTGATTGTTGAGAAGAAAGTACTCGAGACTGCGACGCAGCCTACGCAAGTCTTCGCCCCGTAACCACGGAAGGACATTCGTGCCGAGCGCCAGGGTCTCCCATTCCGCAAGAGATTGCGGCTCACGCACTCCCATCTCTTTGAGCTGGGGCCAGATCGGAATCCCCGGATACGGAGTAAAGATGTTGGGCGAAAAACTGACGTTGGGATACTCCCGGGCAATATCGCTCATGACCCGAAACGTTTCCTGGCGATGCGCTTCAGTCTCACCGGGATAGCCGAGGATGATGTTGAACACAACGTGAATCCCAGCCAGATTTGTCTTCCGCGCGGTTTCTACCATCTGTTCCACGTGCTGGAAGCGCTTGTTCATCATCGCCAGGACTTCCTGCGAAGCAGACTCGGTCCCAAAGCCGATGTGGTGAACCCCGCTCTCCGCAAGCAGCCGCACATCTTCTTCGTCCATGAGGGCGAGGAAATCTGTGGAAGTCTGGAAGTCCCACCGAAATTTGACGCCGCTCGCAATAATTCCTTTTGCGATCGCGACGGCACGACGCCGATCCACCAGAAAGTTGGAGTCGAAGAGAGGCACATGTTCGATGTTGTAGCGCGGCACTAATTCCGCCAATTCTTCGACTACACGCTCAACGCGATAGGCATTGAAGCGCCTCTTGTAAAAAACCATGTCCGTGCAGTAGTTGCACTGGTAGGGGCATCCCACACTGCTGGTATAGGCAAGCTGGCGCACGCCTGAGACGGCGGCGTAGATGCCCGGATCTGCGAGCTGGTAAGCGGGAGCCGGGAGGTCATTAATGTTGGCCACCGGCCTTTCCGGTTCGTGGACGATTCTTCCGTCCGGCTGCTTGAAGGAAAGGCCGTGAACGCCATCCCAGTCCGCGCCAGTCGCAATTCGATAGACCAGTTCGAGAAGTGTGAGTTCGCCTTGTCCTCGTACGATTGCGTCCACAAAGGGTTCACGCAACGTCTGGTCCGTAGCCAAACTCGCGTGCCACCCACCGAAAATGATCGGCAACTCCGGCCGCAGTTTCTTCACGGCGCGAGACACGCGAACAGCCGCCCCAATATGCGGTCCGGTCAATACGGAGATGCCCAGACAAAGAGCGTCTTCCGTTTCGCGAAGAATGGCTTCTTCGTAGTTCGGGCAAAGCAGGTTATCGACGAGCTTGACTTCAAATCCGGCCTGGAGCAGTGGCGACGCGAGACACAGCAGCGAAAGTGGAGCACCCAGGGGTGGCCCGTCGTACGGCGGATAAAACAATACGACTTTGTTCGATTCAGGCAAGGGCCGGTCGCTTTTCCAGTTCGATTACAGAACTCTAGGTTGGCGAGACCGTGTCATTTGTCAGTGGATTGTTAAATTCCTGTCACATCTCTTGTTCATGAAACACCAGTCAGGAGCGGCACGTATGGGCCGCTTTGGCCGCGGGCAATTTTGCATTACTTTGACAAATGGGAGACAAATCAGGGCCGTGCACTTGGTAGTTTTGCTCGCATCCACATTCGCTAGATCAGCGTGTCGACTGCACGAATCGGCAGGCGAACACGATGGGGAGTCGGGCGTCGAAAGATGATCCTTTTTTACAATCCAAAGGCAACGAGACCGCGCAATCGGCGTCTTCCATTGTCGATTCTTGCGATCGCTGCCGTTGTGGAAGGCAAAGAGGACTATGCCATCGTCGATGGCAACCTTGATCCCAATCCCACAAAGAGTCTGATCGACCTCATCAAAAGACAGCAAGTTGAGCTTTTGGCGGTGACCGTGATGCCTGGACCGCAGACTGTAGGCGCGGTGGCCAGTTGCCGCGAGATCCGCGCGCAGTTCCCAACGCTGCCCATCGTATGGGGTGGATATTTCGCTTCGAACTACACTCAAGCGGTTCTGAACGCAGATTACGTGGATTACGCGGTCCGCGGCCAAGGGGAGCAAACGTTTCTAGAGCTACTGGAAGCGATTCGCGGGCATCGCGAACTCAAAGACATCGCCGGTTTGTCGTTCAAGACTTCGGAGGGAACGCAACGCCACAACCCCGAGCGGCCGATGAGAGGTCTCGACGATTTTCCGTGGTATCCATACCATCGCCTGCCAGCCGGGGAATATTTTCTTCCGACATTTCTCGGCCGACGCACCGCTGTTCACCAGGCAAGTATCGGCTGCCCCTACCGCTGCAATTTCTGTGGAGTGGTTACTTTTTCCGGCAGCCGGGAAAAGATGGAATCCCCGGCCCGGACCGAAGCAATGCTGCGGCACCTTGTCCATACGTATGGAGTCGATGCTGTCCAGTTCTACGACAACAATTTTTTTCTCCGCGAAGGTCACACGCGCGAACTTGCCGACCGCCTTGCACCCCTGAATCTGCGGTGGTGGTGTGAAGGGCGAGCCGACATCATGATGAAGTACTCGGACGAAACTTTCGAAGCGCTGCGGCGAGCGGGTTGCACCATGATTTTCTTTGGCGCCGAATCGGGATCGAACGAGCGGCTGAAGGAGATGAATAAAGATCTTCGCGCCGAAGATACACTTGCTCTCGCTTCGCGGATTCGCCACTTTGGAATCATTCCCGAGTTCTCGATCATCTTTGGAAACCCGAAAGATCCGGAAGGCGATACGCATGAATGTATCGACTTCATTCGGCAACTGAAACAGCTCAATCCGGACGCAGAAATCATCGTCGAGCACTATACCCCGGTGCCGCAGCGCGCGCGCATGTATGGCGACGTGGAAGATCAGGTTCACTTTCCGACGACTCCGGATGAGTGGGCGACCGACCATTGGCAGCGTTTCGCGACACAGAAAGATCCCCAGACGCCATGGCTGCGGCCCACGACCAAACAGTTGATTGACAACTTCGAGCTCGTTGTGTCGTCTCGCTGGCCAACAGTCCAGGATATTCGACTACCCAACTGGGGGCGACTGGCGTTGAAGGCATTAAGCAGCTGGCGCTATAAGCTGGGAGTCTACGGATCACCGTTGGAGTTGAGATGGCTGCAGCAAGTCATCGAGCTGCGAAAACCCAAGGCTGAAAGCTTGTGAGCAGTCCAGCCCACGCCTCGCAGCATGAGTTGACCCCAGACGGAGGCGAGTCATCTCTACTCGTGTCTACGGAGGAGGGCTATGAGCGTTGGGCTCGAACCTACGATGACGTGCCGAATCCTCTCCTGGCCCGCGAAGAGCGCTACCTCCGGCCGTTGCTTGCGGAGTTGCGCGGTAAACCGGTTCTGGACATGGCATGCGGAACTGGCCGGTGGCTCGAAAAACTCGCCGCGAACGGAGGAGTTCGTTCAGTAGGAATTGATCGATCAACCGCGATGCTGCAAGTCGCGAACGAGAAGCGTGCAATTCACGGACGACTGAGTCAAGCTGCGTGCGAGAATCTCCCGTTCCGATCCGAAGCGTTCGATCTGGCAATCTGCTCATTTGCCCTCGGTCACATCCAGGACCTTCGATCGATGGTCCGCGAACTGGCGCTTGTTGTTAAACCTGGGGGAGATGTTTTTGTCAGCGACCTGCATTCAGAGGCGTTCGGCAGAGGATGGCGAGTTGGATTTCGGAATGAGCAAAGCACAATCCAAATCGAGATGCAGCCTCGGACTGCCGAAGAAATTGTCCGGACCTTCTATGCGAATGGCTTCGAGTGTCTGACTTACCTTCCATTGTGCCTCGGACGCGCAGAGGAGCGGATTTTTGCGCGAGCGGGAAAGGCACATCTGTTTGCCGAGGCCTGCATGTTGCCGGCAATCTTGGTTTGCCATTTCAAACGACTGCGAGTCCGTCGATCCAATTCTGATTGAGACATTCGGGGGAGGCGGTGTGTGAGAAGAACTCCAGCACACAACATAATCAAGTTCTTGTCGTTTTCGGACTCCTCTGCGGAGGGCGTAACCGCTCTTTGCGCGGTTCGTGAACGCGATTGGAAACGAGCTCTAACCTGGCTGGATGACACAGGACTGGCATTCTACTTCTTGCAGAAGATCAAAGACTCGGATCTAAGCGACTCAATCCCGTCTTGGGTATTATCTCGACTCGAACAGAGTTTCTCGGCCAACCACGAACGTGTTGGTTACATGACGGAGCGATTCGGTTCACTCAATCGCCGGCTCGATGCGGCCGGAATTCGATATGCGATATTGAAGGGCCATTCACTTGTTCCTGACTTCTGTCCGGATGCTTATCTCCGCTATCAGGCAGACTTCGACTATCTAGTCGATAGAACTTCATTGGAGCGAGCGAAGAAAGTGGTGATGGAAGCCGGATACAGTCCGAAGCCGTGGGCGTCGGAATCCAGCCAGGAATATATTTTCCTCGCTGCCAAAACCGAGAAGTCTCGAAACCCGGACCAATACTCAGTTTCTGCGGGCCATGCGGTCGAGCTGCATCTGGATATTTGGGACGCCGACCAGTTCGGGCTTCCGTCGATACCTAAGCTCTTTTCTGTAGACCGCACTAGAACTCAGCGGTGGAACGGGCTGATTTTCCCCGTCCTCAGCGATGAGGACGCATTTCTCATTCAGGTTTTACATGCGTCGCACCACCTGTTCACCTACTGGTTGCGAATGGCATGCCTTTTGGAGATTGCATTTTTCCTGAATCATCGAGCTTCCGACACTTCCTTATGGAACAAAGTTGAACAGAGGATCGGCGATAACCTGATGCTGAAGGAATTCGCCGTACTGATAACGGAGCTGGCAGCCGGCCTTTTCACGGCGCCGATTCCGCAGCGGATTCGCATGTGGGGCGAGCAAATTCGCCCGGCCACACGTGTTTGGATAGAAAATTATGCGCATCAATGCGCCTTTTACGAGGTGCCCTCTTACGAGTTGTCCTTACTGCCAAGAGCCAAACTCGTTTTGTTTCTGCAACAACAGTACGACTGCGTCAATACTCCGAAAAACGCTGTGCGAAATCGGCTCATCAAATTCTCACGTTTCTCACGCATGGCGTTGTCGATCAAAGCAGAGCCGCACCTAATCCTTAATAGATCATGGTGGAAACGTCATCTTCCCCTGCGGAGAGGCCTGTTTCACCTCCTTTCAGGAATTCGGTATTTCTGTGAAATTCCACGATGGCGCTGGCTGAATCGAGGGGGTAATCGGTCGTCGGCTGCGATTTTGTAAATCAATCTCATGAGTATTCCCAGCCTGGCAATCAAGAACGTTACAGCAACCTGGCTGGGCCTTGCGGTTCATGCAGTGATCGGATTTTTCCTTTCGCCCTTTATCCTCCACCGGCTCGGAGATAGTGCATTCAGTGTTTGGATTCTGGTGTTCGCTCTGGCCGGATATTTCGGGTTGCTGGATCTTGGTATTCGCTCTGCGGTCGTCAAATACACGGCCAAACTCAGCGCCCTGCATGATTTTGATCAACTCTCGCGCCATCTGAGCACCAGCCTGGCGTTCTACGGGTTCATTGCCATTGTCGTCATACTGATGACTGCGATAGGCGCGGCCTATCTGCACCTCTTTTTCAAAGTCCCCCTGGGGTTGATCCATACCGCGCGCATCCTCTTCTTACTCTCCGGCGTCAGCGTCGCCTTCGCTTTTCCTCTCACGGTTTTCGCAGGCGTTCTCGAAGGGCTGCAAAAGTTCTCGTCACTTCAGCTAAGCCAAATTGGCGTCTCGCTGCTGCGGGCCGTGGTCATCGCCATCGCGTTGATGTATGGCGGCGGCCTGCTGACGATTGGAATCATCACGGTCGCTACAAGTCTGCTCAGCTATTTGATCTTTATCTGGATGGCAATGAGGGTATTACCGACTCGCCTCCAGTGGGCGAACGTTGACCTCCGTACTTTTCGAACAATGGCCGGCTATGGACTGTTTGCGTTCGCAATTCTGGCGGCTGAGAAGTTGCGCTTTCAATGCGACGCGGCCGTCATCGGAGCATTACTTTCCGCATCGGCGATCACGATGTTTTCTATCGGGTCGAAGCTCGTCGAGTATTCCAGTTATGCGGTCCGTGGCATGTCGCAAGTCTTTACACCCATGTCGAGCCATTTCCATGCCGCTGGAGACTTGGATCGCTTGCGGCGCACATTCATCATGGGGAATCGTGTCTGCGCCCTGATTACGTTTCCTCTGTGCGTCATTTTGGTAATCCTGGGGAAGCCGATCATCGCCGCGTGGGTGGGCGTCCGCTATTTATCGAGCTACTACGTTCTGGTTCTGCTTATAGTCCCTCGAAGCCTGTATCTCGCCCAATCCACTTCAACCCGAATCCTGATGGGAATGGGACGGCATCGCACCCTGGCGACTGTTCTCGTACTCGAGGGGATCGCGAACCTTGTGCTAAGCATTTTTCTCGCGCACCCTTTCGGCATTCTAGGTGTCGCGGCGGGCACGGCAGTTCCTCTGATTTGCACCAGTCTGTTCTTTCTGCCGCAGCATTTGTGCCGAGTTCTGAACGTGCCTCTGTTCGGCTATTTGAGGCGAGCATATGCGTTGCCCCTCGTTCTGTGCGTGCCCATGGCTGGAGCTCTCTGGTTTGTCGGGAGACAATTTCCAGCCGACAACTTCTCTCGATTATTGCTGCAGATCGCGTTCGGAGGATCGGTCTATGCCTTGGGATTGGGAATTGCACTACTCAAAGGCGGACTACCGCAGACGAAGACGTTACAGGCATTTGCTCAATTGCTCGAGCCCAAATGAAAAGTGGAGAGAGACGCGCAAAGTCTCCAGCGATTGTCACAATTTCGCCACAGATTCACACAAGATATTTCAACTTACTGCATGGCCAATTTTGCACAGTTTTAACAATTTAGAGACAAACCTCCTTCTTCGCGTTGATAGTTTCGAGCCTTAAGAATCCACGAAGAGTTTAAGAGATCACGACTGGCGATCGTTGATCAGGAGTTGAAGCGAAAGGCACTTCCGTGAAAACGTCCAAAAAAATAGTGTTCTTTGTAGCCTCGTTCTCGAGCATCGAGGCGACCGCTCCCCTCGGCATACTCGCAATCTCCACTCCTCTCCTCGACGCCGGATATGAAATCCGCATCATCGACGCCTCGATCGCGCCTGACTACAAAAAGCGAATTCTCGAAGAGGTGAAGGACGCCCTGTGCCTGGGTATCTCTCTGGTGACCGGACCGATGATTCGCGAGACCGTCGACGTCGCCAAGGCGATCAAAAAGTGGGACCCTGACTTTCCCATTATCTTGGGCGGTTGGCACCCGTCTTTGTTGCCTACACAGACGCTTGAGGCAGAATACGTGGACATTGTGATTCGCGCCCAAGGCGAAGAAAGTATGCTCGCCGTTGCGGATCGACTGCGGGACGACGCCGCACTCGATGATGTTCTTGGGATCGGATTCAAGCGCGATGGCAAGCTAATCTTCACTCCCGAGCGGCCGCTCAGGAGACTCGAGGAGATGCCGGCTAAAGCTTATCAGCTTGCCGACTTCGATGCGTATGAGAAGATCTGCGGGCGCCGCTGGGCGATGTACGTATCCAGTCTTGCCTGCCCGTTTAATTGTGCCTACTGCACAAATGCCGGAGTGTACGGGCGTAAGTGGAATGCTTTGCCGGTCGAGCAGGTGGTCGAAGAGACGATTGCTCTTACCCGACGTTATAACCTTGAACTGTTGTGGATGGCAGACGACAACTTTCTGGTGGACCTCGATCGATCGCTCAAGATTGCTGAGGGACTGATCCGCCGTGGGGCGAATTTCAAGTGGAGCGTCCAAGCCACAACGAATTTGACTGCGCGGCTCAGTATTGACGAGTTGACACTCCTGCGCCGCTCTGGACTGCATCAGATCTGCCAAGGTATCGAAACGGCTTCCCCTACCGTGATGAAGCTGATGAACAAAGATTTTCAGGTTCTCGGCGATATTTACCAGTCCACGGAGCGTTGCATCGGAGCCGGCGTCATCCCGTCGTTCAACATTATCTTTGGGTTTCCGGGCGAAGGACCTAAGGAACGCCGCGAAACCGTCAACTTCATGATGGACATTTGCCGCAAGTTCCCCGGTGCTGAGTTCTGGACGAACATCTTCACGCCCTACCCGGGATCACCAATCTTCAGCCAAGCCGCGAAACTGGGAATTGAAGTGCCGAAATCCCTGGAAGGCTGGGCGGACTACTTCCCGCGCTATACGGTGCTCCCGTGGTTGAAAGGCAGCGATCATCAGCGCGTTCAAACGATGCGGGATTACTTGCGCATAGCGTTCGATCGCGAGCCTATCGCGACTAACGGGCATGGTCGCTTTGCCAAGGCTGTGCAACATCTGACAGCGTATCCAGCCCGTGTCCGATTGAATTACGATTTCTACAGTTTTCCTATCGAGCTATGGATCAACCGCCAACTGAAGAACATCGTTAAGTTGCCTAAACCGAGCATCGATGCGAAGCGATTGCAGCCGGAGACGGCGCCGAGTTGCTAAGACTCATTTGCGGCCGGTCCATTGCTGAATCAGTGAATCAGACTCGTTTCAGCTAGTGCTGGTAGTCCCAGCCCGCGTCCGCAGTCGGTGGCGTAGATAATGCGCTTTGAGTCAGTAGTCCACGCGGGAGCGACTGAGTTGCAATCGGCGTCGGTCAACTGTCGTTCCTGCGTCCCCTCCACAGTCATGACATGAAGCTGCCAACTTCCGCCTTGATCACAGCTGAAAGCCAGCCATCCTCCATCCGGCGACACCGCAGGATATCGAGCTGAGCAATCCGGCATGCTCAACTCTTCCACCGTGCCCTGCAGCGTCGCCGAATACAGAACGAATCTTTCTTTCCGGAGTGAGCTGAAAATCAAGCGTTGACCATCGAGCCAGGTCATTTCTCGAACGTCGTACTCTCGTCCCACAAGCTCTTTTTCGTTATTTGTTGCGATTTCACTGACTGCCCGACCGATTTTCTTGAACCATAGACTGTTCCTGCCCTTTACGCTACGCAAGAACGCGAGCGAGTGGCCATCGCGAGAGACCGAAGGTTCTTGGGCATTCTCAACCTCCTCCGCATAGGCGACTGCGACCGCAGAATTAGCCCCTGGTAACTGAACAACGCGTGAGCCTTGGCGTGAGGCCTCTTCGGCCCAATCCATGCCCGCCGAAGAGGTCGGATGAAACAGATCACCAGCTCGGCTCGGGAACTCAAATAGCATGCCATTCTGTAGCCGATCGACGGTGTACCCTTTTGGGGTCATCCTCACGAACAAAATACTGCTCGCATTCATGGCGGCATTCGATGCGAACAGATTATTGGGGATCGTTACGACTCGGTGTGCGTAGTTGTCAAACTGGCCGCGAAGGTGGCGCTGGGTTGAAATGAAACCCACTGTCGTCAGCGCAACGAAGGCTGCGCAAGCGACAGCCAAACTTCGAAGACTGATTCGTTTTCTGAAGTCTTGTGGATTCCCCTGCAGGATTATCCGGAGCAACACAACTCCCAGCAACGTCATGAATGCGAGCCGCGAGAAGAACAACAAGTTTTCCCAGCCAATCGGATTCGTGCCCGGAATATGAATCACTGGGCCGCACACGAGAGCGTAAACGGCGGTGACGATGCCGGCCGAAATGTTCTGCCCGCGCGCAAAAAGGGCATCAACAACAAACACAGCAGCGGGTATCAGAGCCACGAAATGATACGAGCCTGGTTGCGATGATAAGTACAACAATAGGAAGAGGAACACCGCCCACTCCATCTTCCGATCTTCCTTTCGCGCCACCCATCCCATTACCCACAGAAATATCATCAGCAGGAAAATGTGAACCATAGGTTGAAGCAGCGCGTAGAGCCTGGGCAAGTGCACCACCGGGACGGGATTCAATTCGGGCTCTCCCATAAAGAGGCGTCGAAGCAGTGCGGTCCAAGAATTCCAAGCAGTGTTGTACGGATCGATTGTTTCCCCTCGGAGACCGGCTGGCAGTATCTCCCTCACGTACAGCAGACACGCATTGGTCCCGAAAAGGTAGAGACAGGCGGTTGCAATACCCATCAATCCAGAAATCAGACCAACCACAGCACGCCACTGCCTTCTCCAAAGGAAGTAGACAAGGAACAAAGCGGGATAGATCTTCAATGCGGCGGCCGCCGCCAGGCTTATACCCGAAAGAATCGATGACTCTCGAAAGTAGAACCAAGCGGCGATTGTGATAAGAAGGAGCACGAGAATATGCATTTGCCCGAGAAGGAAATTTTCGCGCAGCGGCACGAAAGCCAGAAACGCCAAGAGTGCAACGCGTATCCACCCCACGCGGGTCATGCGGCTCAGCAGCAAAAGCGATAGCAGCAGAAAGGCAAGGTTTGCCACTAACCACCAGCGTTTCGCTTGAAGCGGCGGAAGCGAACTCACCGGCAGCACAGCCAGCGCCGATGGCAAAGTAGACGGAATGAAACTAACGTGATTTTGTTCTATTCCCTCGTGATCCTTCTGCCTCTGCAGCCATGTCCAGTCGTAGACACGTTCGAGCGGATATCCGGCGCGATACAGGCGCGCGATCAAGTAGTAGTTAGGGAAATCGGAATTCAGACGCTGCCACGCCGGCAAGAACGCTTTCACTGAGAAAGTAACGATCAGGATCAGGAGGATAAGACGTTCAGCCCATCTCCTCAGTGCGGAGTTCCATTGGAGTCTCCGCCGAGGAACTCCGGGCGAGATGACTGCCTTGGTGGCAGAAGCGGGTTCGGCACCCGCCACGGAATCGATGGTCTGCCGCAAAGATGGAACAGGTTGGGTTGATGGAACGCGCTCGCTCATTCGCCAGCCCTTGAATTCTCAGTAGATGCCGGGAAGCACTTTTGCTGTGGTTTCAGCGTAAGACTCGTACGGGCGACCAAACGTCTTGCGTAGATGTTTTTCTTCCACTTCTATCTTGTTCAGAAGCAAGAAGCCCCACGCAATGACCAGAAGCCAACCGAACACGCTGCCGAAGGTCAGCGCCATCGCAATCTTTCCGACGATTGCGGCCCCATACCTCGGGTGCCGCACGTATCGGTAGGGTCCGCGGTTCATCGGCACGAGGGGCGCATCGTGCTTGTCGAAGTAATGGGCGAGGTAGGCGTCAGTCCATGTCTGCCAAAGTGTAACGGCCACGTAAAGCGCGATTCCGATCGTCTGTAGTCGGGGCTGCAAGAGCCAGGGAGTCAGGCGCCAGTGTCCATAGTCGAGGAACACAATCAAATCGCATGCCATGAGCAGCATTACCCATCGCGGACCTTCGGGGTCCGAATCCAGAGCCCACCATTCGCTTCGCAACGGTTTCGAGCGGAACGCGTCAAGGCTTGAAACGATCGAATGAACGGAGCCAATGAACCGAAGGGCAAAGTAGCTACCCGCAATCCAGTCCAAGCGAATCCAAAGCCGAGATCCCTTCCACTGCACTACGCAGGCGATTGCAATGGCGAGATAACCGAATGATCCGGCGATGGTTTTCCAGAATACTCTTTTCAATGGAGCATCTTCTTTATGTAAGCTGCGGCAATTGCTGGATCGCTTCCATATCGCAAGTGATAAACCGGGCTTTGGATGAGAGCCGTCAGCCCCGTTAGGATTTGACCGTAAAATCGCGGTCCTTCCTCGAACAGCGTACAGTCCTGCAGTCGCACAATCGCTTCTTCGGCCGCGATTTCTCGAAGCTCCGGCTCACCTGTACCGGTCCGATTCAGAAAGACGCTGCACACTGGTGTCACTGGACTTGCCTGTTGCGATTGCATTCCCGACTTATCGTAGTAATAGAAGGAAAGATGACCATAAGTGGAGTGTCGGGCCGAGTGGCGAAGTTCGGGTAAGAAGTCGAGCGTCTCTGGACGGAACACCGCCGGAAATGGATCGCCCCATGCGCGCAGCCCGTCGCACCGTACATCGAGGAACACAACTTGGTCCGCGTGAAACTCCAAGCCACACTTCGACGCGAGGTAGGATGCTGTAGTCTTGCCTGAGTTCGGCGGCCCGAAGACTATCACCCCTTTATCACGCGTTCCCACACAGCCACCCGACAAAGGCATCAATCCCAGACTCGACGCAGTCATCGAAAACAGTATGTCGAGTGGAGGGCGATGCCTCAGCCTTGCATCCGACTCCACGAATGACTCCGCGAGGAAAGCAACGCCTTCGCGTTTTTCCAAATCTACGGCGAGAAAGCCCCGTTGGCCGATGTTGACGTATCGAATCCCGCCTTCCGAAAAGGCGGATAACTGTAAGGCGGCAGATTCAGTTTTTAAATCGGATTCGACAATGACGCGCCAACAAAATTCCGGAGCAGCGGAATTTCCATATTGATGGCGTTCGAAATATTTCAACGCCAAGTCCACCATTGACCGTTTGTTGGTCTCGAGTCGAAGGGTCCTCTGCATGAGCCGCAGGTCTACATGATGTGGAGTTGCTGCGAATCGATGCAGCAAGTCCGGACGAGTTTGAGTTCCGCGAGCGCCATGAGCGAATTGGGAATGAACCTCGTTCGAAGTGCGCTCAACATATTTTGGAAGAGTTTCCAAAGTTGCGTCCATATCGCTCATGATCAGCGCCCGAGCACGGTAGGCTCGAACAACGAGCCGATAATCTGCTCGGCAACAGCCTGCGGCCGGGTTCCCCCGTATTGCAAACGCCAACATGGAAGAGCCAAAAGCGCGTCGATCGTTCGTCTTTGTTTTTCTGTTGCCTCCGGACTTTCCGCCATCACATCCATCTCGATGCGGCGTCGTGCGTCATCGCGATGAATCGGCATCGCGCGAAATCCAGGAGGCTCTTCTCGTTCAAGAAAAAGTACGACTTGGGGTTCACAAGGGAGCGATGTTGGGTGTGTCGTGCGCTGCTCCGGTTCGATGTAGCAGACACTCTCCTCGCCTCGAAGGTCTGTATGTTTCTCGGCGCGAGCGTGTTGAAACCAAGAAACGGCGTCTCGCCGTAACTTTAGCGGACGTGATAAACCAAAGGCAGTTAACTCGTCCCGCTTGACAGAGACAAATACGCGGTCGTCCGATAGCAATCGGAATCCCGCCTCCACGAATGCCATCGCGAGGGTAGATTTGCCAGAACGCGATGGTCCGACCAAAACGACACCCTTCTGATCTCTGGCCACGCAAGATGCGTGCAGTTCGACGAGCCCAATTGATCCCGCCACGATCGATAATAAGATCGGAAATACTACCGTTTTCCAGTAGCGGAAATCGCCTGCCAATGCGGGGGACATTCGTCCGATGATTCGCCGTTTGCGTAGATCCGCAAGGATCGAACTCCGACCATCGAGTCCGACAAAAACGAATTCATCGAGTCCTCGGACGTAAGGCTTCGGCCACGGCGACTGGCTCGGGTCATCGACATCCACCCAAAATCGGAGTGTAAGATCCGCTGGCCGCGAATGACCCTTCGCCCGTGACAGACTCTCGCTCGCTGTAGCTAGCATCAACTCAGAGTTAGTCGCCAGGCTGCAGACAATTCCGCCCACCGTGTATCTCTCGCGGAGAGGAGTCTCTGCATGCGTGTGCAAGAAGTCTCGAGAGCCCATGTCAGCTGGTTCTTTTCAAGAAACGACGCCATTAATATTCGAATCGGCTAATCTTCGTCAAACCATGGGCAAACCTTGTCACGATCGTGTCAAGAAGTTGTAAACGTTCTTTGTCGGGCGAAAACTTTCGCGACGCCCATGAAACGATTCCCACGCATCCGCCACTATTCAATCGAGTGCAAGGTCGGAGCTTTTGCTCCAAAGTGAGAGATCATCCTCGACCTCGCCTCACGCGCCCAAATCGGACGACATTTTGAAGTTGAGCACGCGCATATCCGTGCGACAGCTGACTCGACAGCAACCGTCAACGCTGGCTAGTTGGATTGTGGGAGGTGGGAAATGGTAGCTTCTGTCAAAGACCTTACAAAACAATCTGGTTTTGTATTCGAGGGTTCTGTCCGGCGAATTGGCGATGTCACGTCGGCAGGCGTCCAGGCAACCCCGTCGACTGCGGTTGTACAGGTCGAGAAAGTGCTGAAAGGACCCCACGTGTTGGCGCGATTCTCTGGTCGCGACATCACCGTCCTGTCCAATGAGCACTCGGACCAATCGTCGAGCAAGCGCGCGGTATTCTTTACAAACGCATTTCACTACGGAGAAGGGTTGGCCGTACGCGAAGTAGGCCGTATCGATTCCACCGGAGCTGAAGTGGAGCACGAGGTACATGAAGCTATGAAGGAATCTGACGACGAGAATCTGCTGCGGCAACTGCGTAATGCGCGTCTGGTCGTACGGGGCGTTGTGATCAAGGCCGCACCAAGTGAACATCGCGAGCGCATTGGCAGCGAGCACGATCCCGAATGGTGGGAGTGCGTCATTGAGGTCGAGGCCTTCGAGAAGGGGTCGGCCAAGCACGAAAAGAACAAGAGCGGCAAGCTTCACATCACTGCATTCTTTGCCCACAGCACCGATGTTGCCTGGTACAAGTCTCCAAAAGTTAAAGTCGGCGATGCAGGCATTTTTATCCTGCACGAGGGTGAGGTGCGTTCCCGGCAAACCCCGGGCCCGGCAATGGTTCACCCGCTCGATTTTCAGCCGGCCACCGAGACCGAGCGCGTCCGCACGCTCATCAAGCGCATCGCGCAGTAATTCAAGAGAGGTGCCTCCATGAAAGTCTTCGTCGTTAATATGGTTCCAAAGTCTCTGAGCGCAGAGACGAATCAGGATAGCGAACCGAACGTTGCGGTAGATCCGTCGGAACCGCGTCACATTGCAGCCACTGCATTCACGTCCGACCCAGGGGGCGGTTCTCTCGCGCCGATCTATGTGTCTTCCGACGGCGGGCACACGTGGGCGCTGAACTCTATTGTGCCGGGCGGCAGTTCGACGAGTGACATCACGCTGCACTTCGGATCGACGTCTCACGTGCTCTATTGCGGCATCCTCCGACAGGATGATTTGGATCTGAATATCCTTCGCACGCCCGACTTCAAGAGCGCGGCCACGATGACGATTCTCGAGGACCGTGCGAATGAAGACCAGCCGTGGGTCGATGCCATCACCGCAAAGAGTGTGCCCGGCCGACCGGACCGGCTCTACGTGGGCAACAACAACTTTAATACCACTCCAAAGTCGGCGACGATCGATCTCTCGCAGGACGCTGCTACCGCTCCGCCGCCCGCTGGCGTAGCTCCGCAGGGCATTTGTAGTCGAACACCCGGGTCGCAGAACGGGCCGCCCACTCGCCCGGTCTCGCATCCAGACGGCACAATCTATGCCGCCTATGTCGATTGGCATCCGGCATATTTTGGGAATGGCAATTACCCGAGTGACGTTGTTGTTTGCCGCGACGACAACTGGGGCCAGGGGGGCACACCATTTACTGCACTCGTGGATCCGGGCGATCTCAAGGCCGGTTTTCGCGTGGGGTCCAACGTCACTCTGCCGTGGCAAAACCTCGTCAATTTCATAGGCCAGGAGCGCGGCGGAAATCATGTCGCCATCGCTGTCGATCCGAGAGATAGCTCCACTGTCTATCTGGCTTGGGCCGATTTTCCGGGTGGCAATCCGCCCCTTACGATGCACCTGCAACGGTCGACAACGCGTGGAACATCATGGTCGACCGATCTGCGGACGATTGACAACTGCATTAATCCTGCTATCGCGATCGACGAAGAAGGACGCGTTGGGTTCCTCTATCAGACGTTGACGAATTCCGGAAGCACGTGGGAGACGCGCGTCGAGGTATCGCACGATGGATTTGCTGGTTCATGGTCGACTCATGTTCTTTCGTCGACTCCATCAAACGCGCCCGCCCGAACTTTTTTCCCTTATCTCGGAGATTACGTACGCCTCCTGGCAGTGGACCGGACGTTCTACGGCGTGTTCTGCGCAAACAACACGCCGGATCATAAGAATTTTCCCAGCGGTGTTGTCTATCAGCGAAACGCTAACTTTACGACTCATACGTTGTTCGAGCTTGATGACGTCACACCGGTGCCGATCTCGATCGATCCCTTCTTCTTCAAACTGATGAATGAACCACCTCGTCTAGTCACAGCGATCGCCAGCGCTGGCGCCTTTGGAAACGCTTGCCAGGGATCATTCGCGGACGAAATCCTGACACTCAACAATGCCGGTTCGGACCCGCTGTTCATTAAGAACATTACTGCGTCGTCACCTTTCCTGGTTCCCGATGTGATTTCGTATCCGATGAAGATCGACAAAGGCGAATCGGCTGACGTAGTCATCCGGTTTCAACCGGGAAGTTTTGGGCCAGTGAGCGGCACGATCACGGTCTTCAGCAATGATCCAGACGGGCCACACAAGATCGCGGTTTCGGGCAACTGTCCGCCACCGCGACTGAGCCTGATCCTTGCGAATAAGGGCCGGTTTGGCAGGGTGTGCCGCGGATCTTTCGCAGATGAAGATTTGACTTTGAACAACAGCGGCAAGTGCACTCTCACGGTCACTGGTATCTCGATTTCCCCGGGGGAGTTCCGTGTTCCCGAAGTGCTGTCGTATCCGCTGACGATCTCGTCGGGCGACTCACTTCCGGTTCCAATTCGCTTCGAGCCAACAGCGATCGGTCCTGCGAATGCAACCATCACGATCAACAGCAACGATCCAGCGAGTCCCGCAACGGTTCATGTCTCGGGCGATGCGCCTTCGGGCAGGCTCGCTGTGACCGGATCGCTGTGTTTCGGCGGAGTGAAGGCTTGCTGCCGGGCCGAGCGCACTCTGACGATCAGCAATGTTGGTGACTGCGGGCTGCACGTCAAGAGCGTTGCGCTGAAGCGTAAGAGCTGTTTCTGGAAATTGATCAATAACCCGTTCCCCGCAACCCTTCATCCTGGATCCTCCCTGGGAGTCGTCATTCGCTATAAGGCCGAGGAGAAGTGTCCGGTCGCGAGCGAACTGGTGATCACCAGTGATGACCCGGAGACACCCATCAAGACCATGGATCTGATGGCCTACACCCTCTGGAATCAGGGCCGCTGCAAGTGCGGTTGTGATGATTGCAAGAAAGACTGCGGCAAGAGTTGCTGCGACGAATGTTGTTGCGAAGGATGTGCTGACGATTGTTGTCAGGATGAGGAGCACCACGAAAAGGGCGAGGCGTGAGGGCCGCCGTAACCTAAGCATTCTGTGAACCGCACCGCGAGATTAAAAGAAGGAGAAGATTATGAATTTGATTGAACAGCTGTTTGGATTTTCACCCGACGGAGGCTCAGGCATGTTCGAGTTTTTGTTGTTAGCCGTTCCAGTGGTTACCCTGTGCGTCATCCATTGGACTCGATCCATGCAAAGTAACCGGAAGAGTTAGAGACGGCCAGAAGTCGATATACGACCTAGCTTCATGATGGGACCTGTCTGACCTTGTTGTGACGGCGCATTCCGAGTACGCTTTCACCTCGAGGTCCGAGCCACACGCAAATGCTCCGCGTCCCCTACCCACAGTTGCTGGATACTCTGACACAGGTCTTGCTTAAAATCGGATTCGAGGACCGACGGGCTGCCTTGTGCGCCCGCTTGTTCGCGGAGACGAGCCGCGACGGCGTGTATTCGCATGGATTGAATCGATTCCCTCTCTTCATCGCGATGACACGCTCGGGCGTCGTCGATATTCATGCACAACCGAAGCCGGTCAGCATCGCTGGAGCGTTCGAGCGCTGGGATGGTCAATCTGGTCCTGGCAACCTGAACGCCTATCACTGCATGAATCGAGCCATCACCTTAGCTGGCGAGCACGGCATTGGCTGCGTGGCTCTCGCGAACACCAACCACTGGATGCGAGGTGGAACCTACGGCTGGCAGGCCGCGGAAGCAGGAGCTATTGGAATTTGCTGGACCAATACTTCGCCAAATCTTCCACCATGGGGAACCAGCGAACCGCGACTGGGAAACAATCCCTTGGTCATAGCGGTTCCGCGAAAACAAGGCCACGTTGTGCTGGACATGGCGGTCTCGCAATTCTCCTACGGTGCTCTTGCATCCTATCGCCAGCGCGGTGAATTGCTGCCGGTCGAAGGTGGCTTCGACATAGAGGGTAATCTGACTCGGGTTCCTGCCGAGATCGAAGCCTCGAGGCGGCCGTTGCCGATCGGCTTCTGGAAAGGTTCCGGGCTCGCCCTGATGTTGGATATCGTCGCTGCCACCTTGTCCGGCGGCAACGCCACCTATCAGATCGGCGCTGCGGCCGAGCTCGAAACTCGACTTTCGCAGGTATTCATCGCGGTCGATCCGTCGAGTGGCGCGAAAAACGTTGCGGATCAAGTCATCGAACACTTGCATTTACCCTTTGCATCGGCCGACCAAGAGGCTCGTTATCCGGGCGAACGAGTATTGCGTGTCCGGCAAGAAAACATGGAGCAAGGTGTGCCTGTCGAACCCTCCGTTTGGAATCAGGTGAAGGAGATGTTAAAAAGCGACTAAGGACCTTATTACAACGTCTGCTCCTGCACGTTCTCGAGATGAGTGTCGGTAAATGGCCTTGTTTGGTACAGATTGAAGTCTTTCACATTTCTCAGAACGAATGCCGGCACGCCATTTGCATGCGCTATCTTCATTTGTGTGAAGTCCGCCCCGGCTACATCCTCCAGCAGAACCGCTGGACGCAGGTCCTCTTTTTCATACCGGACTTCAACATCGCGAAAAGAAATTCCTTTCACATGGCGCACGAAAAATCCGTGACACGGCATTGGCCCAAACCGATTGGGGTCGGGATAGTCTTTCTCCAATTCTGCTGGTTGAGTTTTCGCGTTTTCGGTGCTGCCTCCGCCCGCGTGTAGCACCAGAATGTTGTCGAATGCCAGGTCTTCGATCGGATACCCGGGAATCCCGGTGATGATCGAGGCCTGTCGCGAAGCCGCGCCAGAAACCACAACGTCGCTGATCTTGACGCGCCGCAGCTGTCCAACCGCGACTCCTTCGGGACCTCGCATACGACTCCCCAGCCGAATAAAAAATGGAACGTCGACAGGCTCTCGCATAGTTATGTTGGTGATGGACACATCCTCGAGCAGAGCTCCGTCCACGGATTCCAACGCGATGCCTCGACACAGATCGATCACGCAATTGGAGATAGTAATATTCCGGAAGCCGCCGTTTGATTCAGTCCCAAACTTGATTCGGCCATTACGCGGGGCTTCGTCTGGTCTAATCCGCTTGTAAGTCGCATCGAGAAGCGTGCCTTCCTCGTAGCCGCCGGTTACATAGCAATTCGTAATAGTGACATGATCAGTTGATCGGGCGTAGCCGAGGCCAAATGAACTCTTCAAACAAATACCATCGTCCCAGGGGGAATTTACGCTGCAATTTGAGATTCGGACATTGCGGCAGCAATCGACGTCGATGCCATCGCGATTCGTGTCAATTTTCAGGGCGTCGATGGTTAGGTTATCGACACCTGTTGCGAGAATGGCAAAGTGTCCACCGTGAAGGATTGAAAAATCACGAAATGTGACATTGCGGCAGTTCTTTAAGCTGATGGCTTTGTTGCCCACGCCCGCATCCAGCGCTCTGTCCCCACTTCCGCGGCTGAGACCCTTTCCCCATATCAGGCCGGGACCCAGAATCCAAACATTTTCGAGATCCTCGCCCCACATAAGGCTGTTCCGCCAGTGGCTGTGTCCGAAATCCTGATACTTGTCCCAAGCATTTGGTTCGGGAGCGTCGTAGCCAGCGCCGCTTCCGGTGGCCGGCGACTCGGCAGCCACGATGGTTGCTCCTACTCCGAGATAGAGGATGACATTACTCTTCAGATGGATTGAGTAGCAGAGATATTGTCCCGGCCCGAAGGTAACCGTTCCGCCGCCTGCCGCGGAGGCTGCCTCGATGGCTTTGTCGATAGCCGGCGTGTCGAGAGTCTTGCCGTCGCCTCGGGCCCCGAATGTCCTGACATCGTACTGACTCGAAAACGGGGTCTCCGGCACGGCAGTTGCCGTAACTGTTAAAGAGCCAAACGCCATTCCGGCAGCGCCTGCGCTACCAAACTTCAGAAAATCCCGTCGTGCTGCATTGGCTTTCGACATGTTCCTCTCGATTCCCTTCTGGGTTCTCGTCGCGACCCAGCGCCGTCGCTAGACTGCGGCAGAATAAACAATGGAGCGCTCGGAGTCCACGAGCAACAATTGAAACTGCCGTTGCAAAGAACGAATCATATTTGCTAAACATCCGTTCCTGGAACAGCAAACGCATTGCCCCGATCATCCTTGATTTTGCGACGCGTGATATATTCGCGCATTCCAACCTGCATTTAGATGTTGGCGGACTCAAGATATGACGATCCACATCGGACTGATTGGCGCCGGAAACATCAGTGAAACCCACGCGCATGCCGTCGGTGCGATTGTCGACGCGAAACTGACCGCTGTCTACGGCACCAATCCAATCAAAGTTGAGCACCTGGCTGGCGAACATGGGGGAACGCCGTATAAAGATTTCGACGCCTTCCTCAACCACCGCCCGATGGACATGGTCGCGATCGGGAGTCCATCCGGTTTGCACGGCTTTCACGGAGTCGCGGCCGCCCGCCGAGGACTGCACGTGCTGACGGAGAAGCCTATCGAGATTTCAGCATATCGAGCTGATGAGCTTATTGAGGCGTCACAAAAGGCTGGCGTCAAATTGGGAGTGATGTTCCAGGATCGCTTCAAGCCCGAAATTCGGAAGCTCAAGAACTGGATCGATGATGGCGTTATCGGCAAGCCCCTGCTGATCGACGCGAAAGTAAAATGGTACCGCCCGCCGGAATACTACAGCGGTTCGAAGTGGCGTGGCACCCTAGCCTTGGACGGCGGCGCTGCACTCATCAATCAGGCAGTGCACACGATCGACCTCTTGCTCTGGCTTTTCGGGGATGTCGTTCGGGTGCAATCGCGCATAGCGACAGCAATGCACGCAATCCAGGGCGAGGACACGGCGATTGCTTTGTTGGAATTCTCCAGCGGGGCTCTCGGGACCCTTCTTGCCACTACGGCTGCCTTTCCAGGCTATCCTCGGCGAATCGAAGCCACAGGAACCGAAGGAACCGTGATTCTTGAGCACGATCGAATTGTTGCGGCAGATTTACGAACCACGTCTGTTGAAAGGACAGCGGGTGCTCCTTCCCCAGACAAAGAGAATGTTGCCTCTCCAGTCGTAAGCGACTACACAGCGCATCAGGCAGTTTTTGAAGACTTCATTCGCGCCGTCAAAGCAAACGACAATCCAGCCTGCGATGGCCGTGAAGGCCGGCGGAGCATCGCGCTGGTAGAAGAGATTTACGCCGCAGCGCGAAAATAAGAGCGCACCCTAATGCGAGACGCTCGCGCCGCGGCGACCTCTCAACTTTCAGTCCACCCGCTCGAAATGTTGACGTAAGATCGATCCAACTTGCGGACTGAATCGCAGCCGAGCAGTTTCAGCGTGCGATCCAGATCGGCCCTGAGAATCTCAAAAGCCCGCGTGACACCAGCTTCGCCCGCTGCAGCCAGACCATACGCATAGGCTTTTCCGCAGAGAACAGCGCGGGCTCCCAGACATAGCGCTTTAACAACATCAGTTCCGCGGCGAATGCCGCTATCGAGCAGGACCTCGGCTTTCCCATCAACCGCAGCGACGATTTCCGGCAGCACTCGCAGAGACGCAGGAACTCCGTCGAGTTGTCGGCCTCCATGATTCGAAACCACGACGGCCGAAGCGCCGTAATCGAGCGAACGTTGCGCATCCTCCGCAGTGAGAATGCCTTTAACTACGATCGGCCCTTTCCAGAGATCGCGAATCCATGACATGTCCCGCCAGAAGAAGGCTTCTCGCGCCATCGACGTATGCGCATTGCCCACTCGTAAAGGACCTTTTTCAGGAAGCACGATATTCGGCATGGACGGGAGGCCGCCGTCGAGTAGGAATCGAAACAACCATCGTGGGCGTGCGAACAGTTGCGGTGCAAACGGAAGCTGCGACCACAAACTCCCACGCAACAACTGGTTCATTCCATCGCGCTCTTCCCGTTCGCGCAGGCCAATCACAGTCGTGTCAATTGTCACGACCAAAACCGTGTAACCAGATTCCATCGCACGATGCATGGCCTGTTCGGCCGCGGCACGGCCGCCGGTCAGATAGAGTTGGAACCAGACCGGGCCGGAAGATGCGGCCTTCACATCCTCTAACCTGTGCCCAGAAACCGTGGAAAGGATGTACGCCGTCCCCGCCTTTCCGGAAGCTCGAGCAGCAGCCACCTCGCCTCCCGGATGCATAATCCGGCAATAACCAACGGGAGCAAGCAAAATAGGCATGGACAATTCGATGCCGAGGACACTTGTACGCAAGTCGGCGTTCGGCACCGCGACCGCATGACGAGGACGGAAAGTGACGGTATCGAATGCGCGACGGTTTTCGCGTAGAGTCCGCTCACTCTCGGCGCCTCCGTCGATATAGTTAAATACGATCTTCGGAACCCGGCGCCTTGCGAGCGCTCTTAAGTCCTCGATGTTCACGACACGAGGCGAAGCGACTGCTCGCGAAAGTGAGCTCACCGCGAGATCCACTGGCCGCGGCGGGGACCCGTCCGCGGTGCATGCTTTTCGGTCAATTGAAATATATCGAGCATCATGGGAGCGATGCGACATCTGCGGGCTCGAGATTGGGACTCAGCGCATGCACCAACGCAAGTGCCACCAGATAGGCTGAACCGGCAATCAGAAATGGGATCATGTAACTTCCGGTCCATTGCAATACGTAGCCCACAATTTTCGCCATGAACATTCCGCCAATGGCGCCGGCCATACCACCGATTCCCACGACTGATCCAACTGCCTGTGTCGGGAAGATGTCGGACGTCAAGCTGAACAGGTTTGCCGAAAACCCTTGATGGGCTGCAGCTGCGAGGCCAATCAACAATACCGCCCCCCACAAGCTTTGCATGCGATAGGCGAATACGATGGGAACCACACTCAGCGCACACACCAGCATTGCGGTCTTCCGGGAAACGTTCACGCTCTTTCCGTGATGAATCATCGACGAAGATAGCCAGCCACCGGCGACACTTCCAATGTCAGCAAGCACATAAATCACCATGATCGGCAGCCCAAGTTGCATCAGCTTGAGGCCATGGTTGCGTTGCAAGAAATCTGGAATCCAGAACAGCAGAAACCACCAAATCGGATCTGTAGTGAACTTGCCGATGACGAATGCCCACGTCTGGCGATACGAAACCAGCCTGCTCCATTTGAGCCTGGGTGGAGATTTTGGACAATCACTCACGATGTATTCCAGTTCGCCTTTCGATAACCGTGGATGCTCTTCCGGCTTGCGATAGAGTACGAGCCAGAACACCAGCCAAACAAATCCGAGAGAGCCAGTAGCGACGAATGCGGTCCGCCAGCCATAGTGGATCGTGATCCAAGGCACTATCAAAGGAGTGAGAATCGCGCCAACATTTGACCCGGCATTAAAAATTCCCGTGGCCAGCGCTCGCTCTTTCTGCGGAAACCACTCGGCTACCGTCTTGATGCTGGCTGGGAAGACTCCTGATTCGCCCAACCCGAGGGCAGAACGAGCGACCAGAAAACTGAAAAACGAACTGGCAGCAGCGTGTGCAATGGAAGCCAGACTCCAGAAGATCATCGACAACGCGTAACCCAGTCGCGTGCCGAGACGGTCCACAAGCTTCCCGACGACGACCATCCCCACGGCGTACGCGGCCTGGAACGCAAAAACCAGATTGCTGTAGTCGATTTCGTTCCAGCCGAGATCATGCTGGAGGGTGGTCTTCAAAACGCCTAGGACCTGGCGGTCCATATAGTTCTTGGTGACGCCGAATAACAAGAGAGCGCAGATCACCCAGCGGAAGTGGCCGACGTGCACCGAGACTGCAGGAGTGGGGCTCGACGATACTTGGGGATAAGGCGCTTCCACTCCAGGCTTGGCTGCCGGTTGCATGAAATCATTCTATTTCCTGCACCCACAATTCAGTCGATAAACTCGTCCATCCGGACCGCCCTTGTCATCGGAAGCAGAAGTACCAACTATGCCCTTCAAGGCCCAGTGTTGAACGAACATGTCCTTTTGAACCGCGGGCGGTGATTGGGTAAAACGTGGCAATGTCCCTCTGGAAGATTTCGGTGTATATAACTGGTGAGGTCTTGAAGATGGGGTGAAGCATGCTTAATTCCCCGCCTGACAGGAAAAATACAGGGAATTTTCGGGATTTCGAACCAAGAAGTCGCATCCCGATCTCTTAAGCTATAGGTTTCAATTGGAGAAACAGTAATCGGAACAAATCAGAACAGGAAAATTAGCAGGAGATTTCTGATCTCGAACCCCAAGGCTGGAGGATGGATGCAATTTCGGTTAACACTTTCCTTATTGTCGCTGGTCGCGTTTGCGGTCGTCCCTCTCGGGCTTGCTCCAATATCAACTGCTCAGCAGATGAGTGGCAAGGTCGCACTCGGAGTCGCGGATTATCAGCGCGCCGAAAAATTTCTTCCATACGACACACGGCCGCTTGTGTTCCATGAAGTGCGAGCCACGTGGCTATCCGGGGATCGATTCTGGTATCGCGACACGGGACCGAATGGAATTGAATTCGTGATTTATGACGCGGCTCGGGGCACGCGCCAGCCCGCATTCGATCACGCGAAGGTGGCTGCGGCTATCTCTTCCGCGGCAGGGAAAAGCTACGACGCAGGCCATCTTCCCTTTATGACGTTCGAATTCTCCGAGGACGAAAGGGCGATCTCGTTCCCGTTGCTCGCACAACATTGGAAATGTGATCTACAAGCCAACAACTGCACATCGGATGGAAAACGGGACGATCCAGGACGCGCGTCGAATCCCAGCGCGAAATCTCCCGACGGCAAAAGCATCGCATTCATTCGCGACTGGAATCTCTGGTTGTGCGACATTGCTACCGGTAAAGAGATTCAACTGACCACCGACGGCGTAAAGGATTTCGGCTACGCCACTGATAACGCAGGGTGGATTCATAGCGACAATCCGATTCTGCTGTGGTCGCCGGACTCGAAAAAGATTGCGACATTCCAGCAGGACCAGCGGGGTGTAGGAGAGATGTATCTGGTGGAAACAAAAGCTGGCCATCCCAAGCTCGAGGCGTGGAAATATCCCCTTCCCGGCGACGAGGTGGTGACCACGATTCAACGTGTCGTCATCGATCTGGATGGCCCGAAGGTGATCCGCTTGCAACTCCCGCCCGATCAGCACCGCTCCACATTGTGCGACGACCTCGAGTGCCGTGGCGGCGATTGGGCGGACGTGCAGTGGAGCCCGGACGCCAAGCACCTCGCATTTGTCTCGACCTCTCGCGATCACAAGCACGAGCAATTGCGAGTGGCCGACGCCGAGACCGGCGCAGTGCGCGACGTGCTCGAAGAGACCGCAGCGACCCAATTCGAATCAGGCCAGGGCCGCTCCAACTGGCATTACCTGCCGGCATCGAACGAGGCGATCTGGTGTTCGGAGCGCGACGGTTGGTCGCACCTGTATCTCTACGACCTCGCTACCGGCAAGATGAAGAATCAAATTACATCGGGCGAATGGGCCGTGACGCAAGTGTTGAGAGTGGATGAAAAGAATCGGCTGATTTACTTTCTGGCCGACGGTCGGGAAAAAGGCAACCCATACTTCAGCCATTTGTACCGCGTCGGATTCGACGGCAACAATCTTGCACTGCTGACTCCGGAAGAGGGCAACCATCAAGTCGAAATGTCGCCTTCTGGGTTATTCTTCGTCGACAGCTACTCGAAGCCAGAGGTACCGTCAGTCACCGTCGTGCGGAACGAGAGCGGGAAACTGGTGTCCACGGTTGAGCATGAGGACATCTCACACTTGACCGCCACGGGATGGAAGCCGCCAATTCCAATCACGGTGAAAGCTCGGGACGGAGTCACTGATTTATACGGGCTGATGTATGAGCCAACCAATCTGGATCGCAGCCGGAAGTACCCGATCATCAATAGCATTTATCCCGGGCCGCAGGGTGGAAGCGTGGGGAGTTGGGCGTTCTCTGTGGCGCGGGGCGATTGCCAGGCGCTGGCTGAGCTGGGATTTGTGGTCGTGCAAATTGAGGGAATGGGCAACCCACTGCGGTCCAAAAAATTTCACGACTTCTACTACGGCAATATGGGCGATAATACGCTGCCTGATCAAGTGGCTGGGATGAAAGAGTTGGCCGCGAAGTATCCGTGGATTGACATCGACCGGGCCGGGATCTGGGGCCACTCGGGCGGCGGTTATGCTACGGCGGACGCAATGTTCCGCTATCCCGACTTCTTCAAGGTGGGAATTTCGGAATCCGGCAATCACGACAACCGTGATTACGAGGACGATTGGGGCGAGCGCTACCAGGGACTGCTAGTAAGGAAAGCAGACGGCACGACGAACTATGACGACCAGGCAAACGAGAATCTCGCCAAAAATCTCAAAGGGCACTTGCTACTCGCGCACGGCACGATGGACGACAACGTGCCGCCTTACAACACGCTGCTTGTAGTGGACGCCCTGATCAAAGCAAACAAGGACTTCGATCTCTTGCTGTTGCCGAACCAACACCACGGTTACGGCGCGGAGAGCTACTACATGACGCGGCGCCGGTGGGACTATTTTGTGCGCTACCTGTTGGGTGTGGAACCTCCTCACGAATACGAACTGCATCCACCTGCGTCGGCGTTCGGGCCGCAGCAATAGAATCGCCAACCGCTCGTTCACTTACGGTGGTCTGGCATGCGCGCGGAAATGCGGCATAGTTGCTGGACGTTCGTCAGGCTCACAAACCCAGAATCCGAAAATCACCAGGCGGGAGGGCACGCTCTTTCTGTCCTTCTGGCCAGGTTTGGGACCGGCTATCACAATCCAGTACTTTCTTCCCTAGGCCGATGGTCTCCAACAAGGCTCATTTTTGGGTACTTTTTTATTGACCCATCACACATTTAGTGGCCTACTTACCGATGCCATCAACCGCTCTTGATGGCTGCCAGTAGCGGGGTTTGGGGCGCCCGTACGTCTGGCTTGTCCGCTTGCGGTCCAGATAACAAACGTTGAAAAAATAAGGAGAATCTAAAAATGAGAGTTGCTTTGCCTCTCCGGCTCGCAGCCACTGCCCTGGCTTTCCTCGTCAACTTCAATTTGGCTTTCGGCGAGGTACAACACGCTCGCCCGCTGATTAACTCGGCCATCAACGAATCCAGCCGCGTTACCCTGGTGGGTAACACTCATCCCGATGCGGTCGCGAAAAACGATCTAGGCCGTGTTCCCGACAGCTTTTTGATGCAGCACCTGCAGCTACTTTTGCGGCGTCCCGCCGAACAAGAAACCGCACTCGAGAGCTACATCCAGGACCTACAAACGCCGGGCTCCGCCAGTTATCACCAGTGGCTCACTGCAGATCAGTTCGGCGATCGCTACGGATTGGCCAAGTCTGACTCCGACACGATCATTCGCTGGCTCCAAAGCCACGGTTTCACTATCAACGTCCGCTACGCGAGCGGAGTGCTGATCGATTTCTCAGGTACTGCGGGCATGGTGCGCGAGGCCTTCCAGACTGAGATTCATCAGCTCCAGCTGAACGGCGAAAGCCACATCTCGAACATGCATGATCCGCAAGTTCCAGCGGCGCTCGCTCCAGCTATCGTCGGTATTACCTCGCTCAACGATTTCAAGCCCCACAAGATGTACAAGTCGAGATCGCTTTACACGGTTCCGATCAACGGAATCACTTACTACGCCGTTGTTCCCGGCGATCTCGCGACCATCTACAATTTGAATCCTCTCTTCGCCGAAGGCACCAACGGCAAGGGCCAGACGGTCGTCGTCCTGGAAGACGCCGACGCCAGCTTGTCCGACTGGAACACATTCCGTCAGACTTTCGGACTCACCAGCTTTACCAGTGGGCAGTTTACCCAGGTTCATCCGGAGACCGCCAAGTCCCACAACTGCATCGATCCCGGGCTGAACGGAGACAGCGATGAAGCCTCGCTCGACGTGCAGTGGGCAAGCGCTGCGGCTCCGAATGCGACCATCGAACTCGCGTCCTGTGCCGACACCACAACGTTCGGAACGGTAATCGCCATCCAGAACCTGCTTAACGGGAAATCCGCTCCGCCGTCGATCGTGAGCATGAGCTATGGAACCTGCGAGGCCGGCACTCAGGCAGCCTTGAAGGCTTCGTTCAATTCAGCATTTCAGCAGGCCGTTTCAGAAGGCGTCTCCGTGTTCGTGTCCGCTGGTGACGCCGCTGCCGCGGAATGCGATCGACCGTACGAATCGGCGTTCCATGGGATTAATGTCACCGGTTGGGGCGAGACTCCGTACAACGTCTCGGTCGGCGGCACCGATTTCGGCGACAGCTATCTCGGCGAGAACAGCACCTACTGGAGTGCCACCAACAGTCCGACCTTCGAGTCGGCTCTTTCCTACGTTCCGGAGATTCCCTGGAACGACTCGTGCGCCAGCGTGTTGATCAGCACGGTTGAAGGATATTCGACCCCATACGGTGCCGACGGATTCTGCAACAGTGCGACGGGCGCAGGGTTCCTTGACACGATCGGCGGCGGCGGTGGCCCCAGCGAATGCGCGACCGGCACACCCTCGACCTCCGGTGTCGTCAGCGGAACTTGCAAAGGCTACGCCAAGCCCTCATGGCAAAAGCTCGTCGGAAATCCAAAGGATGGCGTTCGCGATGTTCCAGACGTCTCGCTGTTTGCGGCAAACGGAGTCTGGGGACACTTCTATGTGTTCTGCGATACGACCGGCGGCGGATCCTGCTCGGGCGCACCGGTTGACTGGTCCGGCGGTGGCGGAACGTCGTTCTCCTCCCCGATTCTCGCCGGAATGCAAGCGCTCGTAAACCAAAAGGTTGGAGGCCGCCAAGGCAACCCGAACGTGGTTTATTACGCGCTTGCTAACAACGAATACGGGAAGTCGGGCAAGTCCAGCTGCAACTCGACTCTGGGCAATGGCGCCAACAGTGATTGCGTCTTCTATGATGTAACCCTCGGTGACATGGATGTAAATTGCCACGGAACCGTCAATTGCTACATTCCTTCCGGCGCAGAGGGCGTTCTTTCGACGTCCGATACGTCGTACAAACCTGCCTACGGCACCACCACTGGATGGGATTTTGCAACCGGCATCGGGACCGTCAATGCCTACAATCTCGTCCACAAGTGGACCACGGCCGCACCCTAGGCTACCCGTATCAACTCTACTTCTCCGGCAGGATGCGAGTGCATCCTGCCGCCCTTCCGTATCGATACGCTAGATTCCTTTCGTGGCGACTGCGGCACAGGAAGTAGTGAGCCTCACTCGCGCTTGCGTCAACGCACTCACGCACGAGGGAACCGCTGGCCTCACGGGGTGATTTGCAATGAGGAAAGTTCGCGATTGAAATCTTCACTCCCGCAGTCTTAGCCTGAAAAACGCGACTTCTCGTCCAGAGGCACGATCTCCTCGGGTGGTCCATAACCGCGATCGTGCGCCTGATTCGAGACGGCATACAGCTTCAGGTCGCCCGCACTCCATCGACTGGAAATGGGTGGTCTCCCGCAGGCACAGTACAACGTCCATTCATTTGCGAACCCTTCGGCCAACGGCATCAAGTACGATCCGTTACGGTACGGGCTGAAGCCAGGCAAATATCGAGTCGAGCATTTTGGGCACTCAACGCAGTGGCGAACACGGGAAGCCATAGCATATATCAGTCAGCTCCTTGGAGAGCTCTTTCCCACCAGCTCTTGCCGTAAACAATTTGGGTCGCGTGGACGTTGGCGAGACCCAGGTTGACCCACACATGATCCGGCCATGTGCCTTCGCGCAGCATATGGCCGGAATACATGGTGCGGAGCTCAGAAAATGCCTTTATCGTGGATTGAGCAGTGTGCAGACCTCGGCGAAAGCTGCTTGCCAACATTTGCCGCGGGCATTGTCATTATCGGATGCGTACCTATGACGTCTGCTACCGTCTTGCCTTGGTCTTCATCTACCGGAGTTGCCAGAAAGGCGTGGACGATCTGTCCTGCGTGCGGCCCGGACATCTCCACGGCCATACCGGCGATTTGTCCGCTCTCGTTGATGTTGCTAGCCGAGATTACGTAGAGGTTGGAACTAGCGGGAAATAGCTGGTTGAGGTCGAACATTTTTCCGTTCTCCCAGATGAGGCCGTGGGACCAGTTGGAGCTGGTGTCGAAGGAACTTCCCACCACCTGGCCCTGGTTGTTGATGCTGGTGGCAAAAGAAGAAGCGTCTCCCGGCAGCAGGATGCCAAGGCTTCTCACTGTATTGTTCTCCCAAATAGCGGCCAGGACTGTGCCCTGAGAGTTGACGGCTTGCCCAACGATTTGGTTGTGGCTGTTAATGGCGAATGCTATGCCGCCAGGAGTTCCGAGGTCGGCAAGCGGGGTGGCAGTGCCGTTTTCCCACAGTACGGCATAATTCGCTGCAGTGCAGGTTCCTGAGTAGCCTACGGTTTGGCCTTGATTATTGATGCCGAATGCGACCCCGTCTACATCGGTACCGATCGTGGGGAGAGCTTGGGCATTGCCTTTTGTCCACATCACCGGCAGGTCAATCCGATTATTAGTGACGCCAGCGGGGCAGGTGGAGTCCACCATACCGTTTTCCGCATATCCTGCGACTTGTGCTCTGGTATTGATGGCACTGGCCTGCCCGTTATTCCCGCCTACTGTCGGCAGAGCGTGCATAACACCTTTGTGCCAAAGAAACGGAAGACAGATAGCGTGCGTGCCAAAACCGCAGAGGTCTTCGCCATTCGGATCTGTGGCGGATGTTTCGGACATACCTACGGCATCCCCAAGGTCGTTGATTCCATTCCAATTGATAGAACTGTTTTTTCCTCCAAGCGTGCCGAGTGGCAGGTTGAGTTCGCCCGTGCTGATTCTCACGGTGCCTGCCACGGCCGGGAACTGGGTGGAAATGACGGAATGATCCAGGAGCTGGTCCATAATCAGCGACCAGCCGTGATTATTGAGGCCCATGGTCATGCCCAGGTTGTCAGGGTGCTGAACGCCCAAATCCTGAACTTTGTAGCGCGCTTGCGCGACCGCATTGCCGAAGCAAGCCAGAACAATCGTCGTAACCCACGTTACCCAGAAATTCCGCAAACGTCCGAGTGCACTCATATTTCCTCTTTCCTCCGATGAAAGTTGCCGTGCCGAAATGACGGGAGCATGTGGCGTTCCACCGGGAGAACAATTACGTGACACAACAGCACAGACATTTCGGACTTCACAGCAGAGTGGCGGGCTGACAAAATACTGTGACGATTCCAAGGCGGCTAGAGCGTTTGTTTCTCCAATTTCTCATACACATCGGCAAGAGGTTACGAAATTCGAGAATGCCGGCAACCATGGTCAGTCCAATCAATTCGATTGACTTTCGGACGGCGTAACATCCATACTTGTTGGTATGTTAGTAGCACGCAAGAGTCCGCAACATAGAGCGCCGAGGCCGCGTAATCCCGAGCGGACGCGGCAACGTTTGCTACAAGCGGCTTTTCGAGAGGTTTACAGGTATGGCTTCCAAAGTGCCGGGATCGATACAATCTTGGCCGCCACTAACGTCACCAAGGGGGCTCTCTACTATCACTTCGAGAGCAAGGAAGCTCTGGGATACGCCATTATCGAAGAGATCGTCGCACAATTTCCCCGCGAGAGGTGGTTGCTTCCTTTAGAGCGAAACCAGCACAGAAATCCTATAGATGTTTTGATCGGCATTGTACAGTCGATACCAAGCCGGCCAAGAGACTTAAAGGCCGGCTGTCCCCTGGTCAATTTGGCACAGGAGATGTCTCAGCTCGACGAACAATTCCGCAAGCGATTGGAGAGAATCTTCCACGCCTGGCAAGAAGGTATTTCGATGGCTCTGCAGAGGGGGCAGTCTCAGGGAACAGTCCGCCGCGACCTGGTTCCGGAAGAGACTGCGCGCTTTCTGATCGCGATGGTCGAAGGCTACGAAGTGTTAGCAAAGAATTCTCAAGATGCGAAGCTGTGGAATATGGGGATTGAAAATATCGTGGGATGGCTGAGTTCACTTCGCACGCCGGGCAACCGGAAGCGAGGTTGATCGCATCGGTCTAAAAGAGGTTTTGGAGCCCACTACATACCAACAGGTTCGTATGCGCGGTCAGTCAGCATTGTGATCGGGTGAAGCGCTTCAAACTACATCGCGAAGGGGAGAACGAACAATGACAAGCATCGCAGTCTCGCGCAGGAATCTACTCACAACGGGTGCTTGGGCACTAGTTGGTGCCATGAGCCTGCCACGACCGGCAAGGGCTAGTGCATTGGGAAGGCAGGACTCAACGAATGAGGAGCTTATCCGAAAGTGGTACTCAGCCTGGGAGCAAAAAGACTGGGGCCCATTGGACACCCTGCTCGCCGATGACTTCACCTTTACAAGCGCGGCCGGCGACAACCATATCAGCAAAAGCGCTTTCAAAACGCAATGCTGGAAGACGCAGATTAATTTCATCAAGCATTTTGATCTGGAGCAGATCGCCACTGGCGTGGGTGATGCTTTTGTGAAGTATCTTTGCCATACCACGAACGGTAAATCGTTTCGGAATGTGGAGTATCTCCGCATCAAGAACGGACAGTTGCGATCCATCGAGTGTTATTTCGGCGAGCAATCCAGCTTTCCCTCAGCAGTCAGTAATGGGCAGAAGTAGCCTCGCTCCAGTCATGTAAGACCATTTCGGTTGGAAACGGTACGCTCGTTCTTCAATTTCACTTTGGCGATACCAGGAAGTTTCGAAGCAGGACAGCTAGGGGTTCCATTCATGAGCACCCACGAAACACAGGATCAGAAGGCCGTTACGGGGGAGATGTTCGTTCAGCAAGTTTCTCGAGCTAATTCGGACGCTTCACATGGCCCACTACGTGGAACTACGATCCGCTCCATCAAGAGTGGACGAGATAGCACTCTTGAGTCGACAGCCGACAAGTTTTGCGAAACGGCAGAGACGTCATTGCTTCCGGTAATCGGAGTTGATGTAGCAAATCTCATGCGAGTCTTGCGGCAGTTGGAGGTTGTAACAAGACGACAAGCCCTACGAATCGCATTTAAAGCAAACGGCAGAATCCTCCTCTTAGATTTAGCCAATATTCAGGCCGTGCAAGCCGAGGGTAATTACGTTTCGTTGCGACACCGACTTAATGCCTATTTAGTCCATGAGTCCCTTTCTTCCCTGGCGGCGAAGCTCAAACCCTATGGTTTCATTCGCATTCATCGGTCGGTTGTCGTCAATATTTCGGCCGTAGAGGAGATCGAACCCTTACGGACAGGGGAGTACACGCTGCGTGTAAAAGATGGCAAGGACTACTTGGTAACACGTACATACAAACATAACCTAAAAGATCTGGCTCAACTGTGGGTAGGCTCAGCCTTGCAGCTTGACAAGAAAGGGAACATATTCGAAATTGGCGACAAGAACCGGTCGGAGGGCGCCGCTATGAAGATGTCTACGTTCGAGGAGAAGTGATCAGAGACCGCTCGTTTCGTGATGTGTCGACGGCTCGGAATTTGTCGGCGACTTTGTCGACCGACAAAGGCCTGCTGAAATAGTAGCCCTGAATCTCGTCGCACTGGTGTGAGCGCAAGAATGACATCTGCGCTTCATCTTCAACACCTTCGGCAATTACCTTGAGATTCAGACTTTTGGCCATGCTGATGATTGCGGTTGTGATCGCCGCATCATCAGGATTCACGGCGACATCTCGAACAAACGAACGGTCTATCTTCACCTTGCTAATCGGGAACCGTTTCAAATAAGCGAAGCTGGAATAGCCAGTTCCGAAGTCGTCAATGGCCAGCGTCAACCCCATGGCCTTTAGTTCTAGAAGGACTGACAATGTGACATCGACATTTGCCAGCAGCAGGCTTTCTGTCAGTTCCAGTTCGAGAAAGTGCGGGGCGAGACCAGTCTCACGCAGCACTCTTCGAATAAGTTCGCAGAAGCCCTGTTGGCGGAACTGGACCGCTGATACGTTTATTGCTATTGAAACTCCGGGAAGCCCTTCTTCTTGCCATTTACGTGCCTGAGAACAGGCCGTCCTCAGTACCCACTCGCCGATGGGCACGATCAGACCGCTATTCTCGGCAATTCCGATGAATTGATTGGGGGGAATGAGGCCCATTTCCGAGTGCTGCCATCGGAGGAGCGCTTCCAACCCGATGATCTCTCCAGTGACAGTATTTATCTGCGGCTGGTACTCAAGAAAGAACTCTTTCTTGTCTCGTGCTTGCCGCAAGCCGTTCTCCAGGGTCAATCGCTCAACAGCCTGAGCGTTCATGTCCGCAGTAAAGAACTGAAAATTATTCCGCCCCCCGTCTTTGGCGCTATACATAGCAGCATCGGCATTCTTGATAAGGGTATCGTTGTCCGCACCGTCTTCGGGGAAGATGCTGATGCCAAGGCTGCAACCAACGCTGAGAGAGTGACCTTGGATCACAAATCGAGTCGTCATCGCGTCCATAAAACGCTCAGCGGCAACCGCGGCGCTGGGGATGTCCTTAATATTCGTGAGGACGATGAGGAATTCGTCCCCGCCCAATCGGGCAACGGTGTCCTGCTCACGCGTAAAGGTCTTCAGGCGTGCTGCAACGTCCTGGAGAAGGAGGTCACCGACGGAATGCCCGAGCGAATCGTTGATAATTTTGAAGCGGTCAAGATCCAAGAACAGAAGCGCAACTTTGTGCCTCTGCCTACGAGCAGTGGCGAGAGCAGTTGACAATCGATCGCCGAGAAGAGTCCGATTCGGTAATCCTGTCAGAGCATCATAGTAGGCCAGGGTTTTAACCCGTTCCTCGGCGAACTTGCGCTTGGTGATATCGACAAGCGTTGCTTCAACAATCCCAGGGATGTTTGGATCTTCGTCGACGAGACTTGCATTTACCATCGCCCAGGCGGTATCACCATTCCTGCGTCGAAACCTCATCTCGTGATTAGCAACACTTTTCTCGGAACTCAGTTTTGTTAAGAACGCTTCCCGATCGGCGACGGTGTAATACAAACTAGCGACCGAGAGGGCCATGACTTCCTCAGGAGCGTCATAACCGAATAGAGCGGCTGCGGCTTTATTGCACTCCACGACGCGTCCGGCTAGTGTGGTGCGAAAGACACCCGCCAGGTTGCGCTCAAACAGTAGGCGATAGCGTTTCTCCGACTTGCGAATCGCCCGCTCGACCCGTTTTCGCTCGGTCACCACAGCTCCCAGGCAAAGACCCGTCAGTCCGAGCGCCAACATGGCGAGCTGCAACCTCGGGAGCGAACCTCGTTGCGCCTGACTGAACCAGGCTGCGAACATCATTCCAACACTGATGGCAAACGTGGTCACGACAGCTCCCGGTAGACCACGTCGAACAGCAACCCAGATCACCGGTACGAAAAGTAGATAAAGAGGCTGATAGGGGATCGCTGGCGCGTAACCGAACACAAACCAGATACCGAGGACAACAAATCCCGATTGTGCCGTCAGTTCAAGGATCTCAGTTGCCGAAATATGAACTCGCGGAGCCGCTGATGCACGAATCAGGCTTCCAGAACGCAGCCAGCGACCCACCAACGGAGCGACGTGCACCAACACAAAAGGAGCGAAGGCGATGATCGCGAGCGAGTCGCTGACCCACCAATCTAATGTTGCTCTGAGAGCGTCGGATCGACTGATCCGACCGTCTCCCAAGAGAGTCAAGATTCCAAACAGAGCGCTGGTGATTGCAGCGCCGAGAGAAACTACGACGTAGCGTCCCACGTCACGCAGAGTGCCAAGCTTGAGATCGATGCGCCAGCGCCGTTTCAATATTGCCGCCGCACCCACGTAGCCGAGGTATATTGCGATCGCTCCCGGTATCCCGCACCAGGAAAGAATCGGGCGATGATAGTTCAGTACGGCTGCTATCACGCTTGAGATGAACACCACGGGAACAAAGCGCCTGCCTCCACACAAAAGCAAAGTCAGAGTCAGACCTACCGGCAAATACCAGGGGGGCGCCCCCTCCCAGCCCTGGGATACAGTCGATGAACCGTCCAGGATCAGGAATGCGCCGACGAAGAGCAAGCCTAGGAACAACTGTCTGGAGAGCGGGATATCCCGCCAATTGCAAGCCTCGAGAGCCGTGGCGTTTGACGGTGATTCGTCCAGTTCTGATTGACACACGATCTCAGCCCCCGATGCCGGTTGACAGCGGCACGGAGATGCTCTGTGGTCCGCACGAGATTCGACGCTCGAGGTCATCGCAACTCGGTTCGAAATCATTTCTACGGTGCGACGCACCGATGCCCAGCGGTTTCTTGAAAATACGATGCAATCAGATTGCCGCCGCAAGCTTATGAAAACAGGTCCGCTCGAGAGAGCCTGGCGTCTGGAATTCGGATAAATGTACAGACTATCGACAGCAAGTCAAAGTCCGTCGCGCCACGTTGCCCACCCCAAGGTGTGGGTTATTTTCATGTCGTTTTCAGGAGATTTGCGAAGATTCTCCCCACCAGAGAACGAGTGGTGAAGCAACCAGTCCAGCGCAACCCTCTCTCTGCTTTTTCCCCAAAACGCGGGGTGGGGCGGTTTTCTAGCTCGCTTTAAACTTTTAGCAACCTCATCAGACGCTACTCCGGGAAAACGTCGCCTCGGCAAACTCGGCGTCTCTTTGGAGTGTCTAATCTATTCTGATTAACAGCTAACTCAGATCGAAGTCATGTGAGCAATGTAATGATCCCGCTTTCTATTTGCGCAGCGTCCTATAGGCGGGTATGCATGGACTGGTTCAGAGCATCACGCTATAGGACCTTGGTATAACCAATACGTTCGTCCAATGGACTCAACCCCTCGCTTCTGGCCTAATCCTTGAAGAAACAATTTTGCAGACAGCGTGGAGTAATACTCCGTGCTGAGGGTCGTGAGGCAGCCTGGCGGGACCGTTGCTCCGGGATCGTAGCGCCTAAGTTTCAGCGCTTGTTCACCGACCTCCCGCCATGAACGCTCGTTTCAGAGTCGATTCCGCTCATCCGGAGAGGATCTGAAGCTGGACTGATGGGTATCAACTCTTTTCGCAAGATAAATTCTGAAGTACGAACATTAATAAGGAGAGGAACCATGAATAACACGCCAAGACAGGACGAAAACTCGGTTGTTGCAGTTTACAGCCAACACTCTGCGGCTGAAGATGCCATCAAGCAATTGAAGAGTGGTGGGTTTGATATCAATAAACTGGCCGTCGTCGGCCGCGATTATCAGACGGAAGAGGATGTCGTCGGCTTCTATAACACAGGCGACAGGATGAAATACTGGGGCAAATGGGGCGCATTTTGGGGCGGGCTATGGGGTATGCTCGTCGGCGCGGCGTTCTTAATCGTCCCAGGCATCGGGCCTGTTGTTGCTGCAGGTTCCGTTGTCGACTGGATCATCGCCGCCCTGGAGGGGGCAGTCGTTGTGGGGGGAGTCAGCGCAGTTGGTGCAGGGCTCTTCAGCCTCGGTATCCCCAAGAACAGCGTCGTAAAATACGAAACGTCGATCAAGGCCGGTAAGTTCGTTCTTGTCGCACATGGAACCGCCCAGGAAGTAGGTAAAGCCCGCGACCTGTTGAAGACTTCAGGCGCCGAGCAAATCGACAGCTACGAACCTTCTACCGGAGCATCGCGCGCGGCGTGAACTTGCTGGACCATTCAGCGAGCCGGTGCAATACACTTCCCGCACCAAACACAGTGGCCTTATCACACAGGCCACTGTGGGCTATGGCCTGCAGCGTAGGGAAAGCAGATGTCGCTCGTCCAAACTCTTACTGATCGCGACCAGGGTCACTTTGAACCGGCGCTTCCGCCGGGCTTGAGAGACCTTTACGGTGGAGATTTGCAGTTCCGGGAATCACCCGCTGAGCGGCCCTTTGTCATTGCGAATTTCGTTTCAACTCTTGACGGGGTTGTGAGCTACGAAATTAAGGGCCGCGCCGGCGGCTCGACCGTAAGTGGCTGTGACATTGCGGATGGTTTCATCATGGGACTGTTGCGAGCTTCTGCTGACGCAGTTATCGTCGGCTCTCGAACGGTCCACGACGCGAGCCCCGAGGCTCTTTGGACCCCTGAATACACCTACCCCGATGCGAAGCTTCTGTTCAGAGAGTACCGAGTGAACGTGCTGCGCAAACCTGAATATCCCGTCCTCGTCGTGGTTAGCGGCAGTGGCAAATTGGAGTTGGAGAGAGCAATTTTCCGAACGCCCGGAATGCGCACAGCAGTGATCACAACCTCCACTGGGAGCGATGCACTCGTGAGGGCAGGCGCAACAAAATTGCCCTCTGTTCAGATTCATGCACTGGACGCGAGATGTGGAACCTTGGCTCCGATGGCGATGCTGCAATTGCTCTATGCGGAGCTTGCGGTACGGAGGCTCCTTCATGAAGGCGGGCCCACACTCTTTGGGCAATTTCTGGGAGCGAAAGCAGTCGATGAACTTTTTCTGACGCTGTCGCCGCAAATCGCCGGCCGCAAGCAAGACACAATTCGGCCCGGTCTTGTGCAAGGAATGGAGTTTATGCCGAACTGTGCTCCTGGGTTTCAACTGCTCAGCGTCAAGCAAAGGGCTGAGCATCTGTACCTGCGCTACCAGCGTACCGAGACCACTCGCTGATGGCGCGAAGCAAGGCCTCGCTTTACCCGTAGCCCAAATTCTCGTCTTATGCAGCAGCCCGTCGGAGTGGGCCTGCTTGTGCGACCTCGGCGCACGCGGCCGCGCAGTCACGGCACGCCTGAGCACATTTCCTCATGGTTTCGCCTTCGTGTTTTCCGCATTCCGCCGCGCAGGCTGCGCACAGGTCGGAACAGACACCGCACACCTGGTGAGCGAATTCGGAGCTGCCCGCAAGTAGGGCTATGCAGGTTCGGCACAATTCAAGACATTCATTACAAAGTCGAATGCAATCCCTCATCATGACCGGATCCTGGTCCAGGGACTCAGCGCGGCATTGACTGCACCAGCGTAAACACTGCAAACACTCCTCTATGCATCGATCGACTCTCTGATTTGAAATCGGCATCTGATCCTCCGTTCTGGCGAATTGTTGTGGCTCCGCACACTACCGGTAAATCTGTTCCGCTACGGGCAGCGGAGTATCCGAAGCGGGAGAAATCAAACCCGACGTGAGCAACGATGAGTAAACGGCCCGTTCGGCTGCGAACCAGTCAGCCTCGGGCGAACCCAAAGGGTGCCCCCTCTCTTCCCAAAACTTGTATGCCAGTTTTGCCACGAACTCGTGCCGATCCTCTCCTAGAAAATCGGTAGCTAACTCCATCGCTCGTTGTCTATCCGCTGATTTAGGGTTACGGGGCATATGGATTGTTTCCTCCAAGTCTGCTTGAGCCGACCTCGTTGTTGGAGCAGCCTATGCAGCGAGCGCTACTCAGTTATCCACACACGACATCTATTCTCCACATCTTTTCAGCACGCCTTCAATTCACCGCCAAGAGGGCGCTTCGTGCCACAGAATAAAAGGCGCTTCCAGCGGCACCAATGCCTCCGTGTGCTGTGGAATGAGGCGCGGCGTGTAGTCTGCCGCCGGGCGAGTCGTCGAGACAAAAGCGCTGTATGGGAAGACACCTGGCGTTCCAACCAGACTTTCGCCCCGATTCATAGTGAGCTCGATCGCAGCGCCGCCGTTTTTCTGCGCCTCCGCGTAGAGTTCGACTTTCACAGCGTCGGGATTGATATTGGCGAGAAAAACCTGAACGTGAAATAGATATTGCTCATTCTGTTGTTGAACGGTTGCTGAACCAAATCGCAGTGAGGACCAGTGTTTCGCCAGGTCGACCTGCCAGGCGACGAGATCGGCGGCTACTGAACTTCGATTGTCGGCGCGCTTGTGAAAGCCTGCTGCCGCCGACAGATAGTGTTCTTCGGTATATTGTCGGACCACGCGATTAGTCGAAAAGGTCGGAGTTAAGCGGGACATGCTTTCGCGCATGCGGGCGACCCAACGACGCGGAATTCCACTTTCGTCGCGGGCATAAAACTCCGGAATAATCTCCCTTTCAAGCACCGTGTAGAGATTTTCAGCCTCAACTGCGTCCCAGGAAGGATCGTCCCCATGTTCAAGCCCATCTCCGATCGCCCAGCCCACGTCCGGCGAATAAGCCTCCGCCCACCAACCATCGAGTTCCGAAAGATTCAACCCGCCATTTACCAACACCTTCATTCCGCTGGTGCCGCTGGCTTCCCAAGGGCGTCGAGGAGTGTTTATCCAAACGTCCGCGCCCTGTACCAGATGTTCCGCCATAAGCAAGTCGTAGTCGGAAAGGAAAACTACGCGGGATTGGGCTTCGGGGCGACGGGAAAACTCGATCCACTGGCGGATCATCTCCTGGCCCTCGGTGTCTTGGGGATGCGCCTTCCCTGCAAGCACGAGTTGTACAGGGCGCTCTCGATTTGTGAGGATGTTAAGCAGCCGGCCAGGATCATGCAGGAGGAGGTTCGGTCGTTTGTATGGCGCGAATCGACGCGCAAATCCCAAAGTCAAAACATCGTTATTAAGTGTTAGTGCTGCCTGCGCAAGCTCGTCCGACGGTGCCCCGCGAGTTGCTAATTGGCGCGAGTAGAGTCTCCGGACGTAGTCAACCAGAACATTGCGGCTAACCCCGCGACATCGCCATATGTCGGAGTCGCTGACTCCAGCAACATTCTTCTCCATGTTTGCCAAGGTTCCATCCCAACGGTTTTTGCCGCACGCCAGTTCCCAGATGCGATCCGCTTCGGCAGAATCCCACGTGGGGGTGTGTACTCCGTTGGTCACATGAGTCACGGGCACTTCGGTTTCTGGCCACCTCGGAAATAAGACTTGAAAGAGTCGTCGGCTCACTTGACCGTGCAGTTTGCTGACACCATTAACAGCGCAACTGCCCCTGATCGCCAAGTAAGCCATATTGAACGGCTCGGACGAATCTCGGCGATCGCGCCGACCCAATGCGAGAAGATCCTCGAACGAAATCGACAGCTTCTCCTCGGCATACTCCCTCAGATATCGCTCGATCAAGTCGGGAGCAAAGCGGTCAAAGCCCGCTTCCACGGGAGTATGGGTGGTAAAGAGGTTGCCGGCGCGAGTGGCGGTGAGCGCGACATCAAATGACTGATCGTTATCCTCCATGTAAGAACGGGCTCGTTCCAGCACTGCAAACGCGGCGTGGCCTTCGTTGAGATGGCAAACTTCCGGGTGGATTCCGAGAGCCCGCAGGAGCCGCCAGCCTCCAATACCAAGGACCAACTCCTGCTTTACCCGCAGTTCCGGACCACCGCCGTAAAGTTCAGTCGCAATGCCGCGGTAGGCAGGAGGGTTCGCGGGGTCATTGGTATCGAGCAAATACAATTTTGACCGGCCAACTTGCACTTGCCACGCTCGAATCCACAACTTGAATCCCGGCAAAGGAAGGACCAGGCGGAGCCATTCGCCATTCGGCTCCCGTACGGGCTGGATCGGCAGCTGGCCGGGGTCGTTGAATGGATACAAAGCCTGCTGATGGCCTTGCCCATCGATCTCCTGTCGAAAATAGCCTTGTTGGTAGAGCAGACCAACTCCGGTAACTGGAACGCCGAGGTTACTTGCTGCTTTAAGTTGGTCGCCGGCAACGTTGCCGAGTCCGCCGGAATAAATCGGCAGCGCTTCGCTCAACATGAACTCCATTGAGAAATATGCAATCGTCGACACCCCCGAACGCGGATGTGCTTTCTGAAACCAGGCTTCCGAATCTTCGGCCAGCGCTTTCTCTCGGCGGAGCTCCGTCAACAGTCTTTGAAAGCTCGGGTCGGCCGTAACGCTTTGCAGTTTTTCTCGCGATGCCGTTTGCAACAGAACCCAAGGATTGTGGGTCAGTTCCCAGAGTTCCGGATCGAGTTGCTCCCAAAGCTGGTCTGCCGAATGATTGAACGACCATCTGAGGTCCAAAGCCAGGTCGGTCAGCGCATCTGAGATAGTTGTATCTAGCGGATAATCGACCAAAGTTGGACTCCTCATAAGCAACTCCTTCTACGGCTTTGGGCTCAAGCGGCCTGCGCACCGCGAGCCAGCGTTTCCGAAACAATGGTCTGGGCTTCTTCCTCGATTTGTCGTAGATGTTTCCGACCGAGGAAACTCTCGGCGTAGATTTTGTAGATTTCCTCGGTGCCCGAAGGACGTGCTGCAAACCAGCCATCCTTGGCAGTCACTTTGATTCCCCCAATTGGGTTGCCGTCTCCAGGTGCGGTTGCCAGAATTTCTTGGATCGGCTGACCCGCAACTTCAGTGACATGGATGTCGGACGGTGACAATCTTTCGAGGGCGATTTTTTGTTCGGGCAAAGCAGGAGCGTCGATACGTTCATAGACGGGATCTCCCAACTCGCGGGTAAGATCACGATAAATCTCTCCCGGGTCCTTACCCGAACGCGCCGTAATCTCTGCGGAGAGTAAACAAGGAACGATCCCGTCTTTATCCGTCGTCCACACAGTGCCGTCGCGCCGGAGAAAGGAGGAACCAGCGCTCTCTTCGCCGCCAAAGCCCAAAGTGCCGTCGAGCAATCCTTCGACGAACCACTTGAAACCCACCGGAACTTCATAAAGCCGCCGACCAAGCCGAGCGCTGACTCGATCGATCATGCTACTGCTGACTACTGTCTTACCGACTGCGACATCCCCACTCCAGTCGGGCCGGTTCGCGAACAAATAGCTTATGCACACTGAAAGGTAGTGATTCGGAGGCAGTAATCCGCTTGTTTTGGTTACGATGCCGTGGCGGTCGTGATCGGTATCGCTGGCAAATGCAATATCGAACTTGTCTTTCATTCCTATGAGTCTCTGCATCGCATACGGCGAGGACGGATCCATGCGAATCTTTCCGTCCCAATCCACGGTCATGAAGCGAAACGTGGGGTCTACGGATTTGTTGACGATTGTCAGATCGAGACCGTACTGCTCGGCAATGCGCGGCCAATAATCGATGCCCGCTCCCCCGAGGGGATCCACACCAAGCTTACTCTTGGCATCGCGCACCGCATTCATGTCGACAACATTGTTGAGATCGCTGATATAGAAGTTCAAAAAGTCGTGCTTGTGCGTTGTGGGTGCTCGGAGCGCTTTGGCAAACTGTGCTCGCTTGATATCGTCGTTGCCGCGTTCGAGAAAATCATTGGCTCTTGATTCAATCCACGAAGTGACGCTCAAATCGGCCGGCCCTCCATGCGGAGGATCGTATTTAAAGCCACCGTCATCAGGAGGATTATGAGACGGCGTGATTACGATACCGTCGGCAAGTCCTGACCTTCGTGCGCGGTTGTAAAGCAGGATGGCGTGCGAGACAGCTGGGGTCGGCGTGTAGGGTGTACCTTGGGAGAGCATCACGTCGACGTTGTTGGCCGCAAGCACTTCCAGTGCGCTGGCAAAGGCTGGTTCGGATAGAGCATGGGTATCCATCCCAAGGAACAGCGGGCCATCAATGGTCCGGAGTTTGCGGTAGTCACAAATCGCCTGGGTGATGGCCAGAATGTGCCACTCGTTGAACGCCACGTTTGTGGCCGATCCACGATGGCCGGACGTACCGAAAACCACCCGCTGTCTGGGATCACTCGCATCGGGATGCAACTCGTAATAGGCCGTAACCAGCTTCGGGACGTTAACCAGAATGGATGCGTCAGCCGGTTTCCCGGCAGCGGCGTCAATTGTCACGGAGCACCTCACCGCCATCCGACAGGAGAATGGCGCTGGATCGAGGTTCGATTCGAAAACCGATTTGGCCGAGCATGGAGGGCTCTTTCCCAGAATCGAAGATATCGTCGGGCGCGCTTCGGGAAGTATCGACCGCCAAACGCCACATCTTTCCGCTGGGCAAGACAGGAATGGAAAAATCCACCGGTGCAGTGTCAGCGTTAAAGAGGATGAATAAGTCCGGTTCCGTCTCCCCCGCAATCAGACATGCGAAGGATTTCTGCCGCTGGTCCGACCAGTCGGGAGTGGCACCGGTTGGCAAGAACCACCTGATGTCCGCATCCGTGTAAAACTTTTCTTTTCGTAAAACAGGATGGGCTCGACGAAAGGCAATCATTCCTCGAGTGAAGCGATGGATCTCTTTGTGCTCTTCGAGCAGGCGCCAGTCAAACCAACTCACCTCGTTATCTTGACAGTAGGCATTGTTATTGCCGCCCTGAGTTCGGCGAAACTCATCCCCGCCGAGCAGCATGGGCACCCCGCGAGACACAAACAGGGTTAACAGGAAATTCTTGATCATGCGATTGCGCATGGCCTCGACGGCGTGATCCTCGCTCGGTCCCTCCACTCCGCAATTGTCGCTGTAGTTGGCATCGCTTCCGTCACGGTTAAACTCGCCGTTTTCGTCATTGTGTTTCTGCTTGTAGCTCACCAGGTCGTTCAGTGTGAAGCCGTCATGACAAGTGACGAAGTTAAGGCTGCTTGATGGTCCCTTCCCTGAGCGCTGGTATAGATCCGAGCTGCCACAAATTCGGCTGGCGAACAAACCGATCATGCCTGCGTCGCCGGCCCAGAAGCGGCGCACATCGTCACGGAAACGGCCGTTCCATTCCGTCCAACGCTGCGTAGAAAAACTTCCCACTTGATAAGCGCCGCCCGCATCCCAAGCCTCCGCAATTATTTTCACGTCCCGCAGGATGGGATCCTCGGCAATATCCTCGAGAAGCGGAGCGTTGCGCAAAATGTTCCCATGCTCATCTCGGCCCAGGATGGAAGCAAGGTCGAATCGAAAGCCGTCCACATGCGTGTGCATAACCCAGTAACGAAGCACATTTCTGACGAACTCCCGCACCACGGGATGATTTGCGTTTAACGTATTGCCAACGCCAGAAAAGTCCTTGTAGTATCGGCGCCCGTTCTCTTGCAACATGTAGAAGATTGAGTTTTCAATACCGCGCAAAGAAATCGTGGGCCCGAGCTCGTCCCCCTCAGCCGTATGGTTCAACACGATATCCAGGATCACTTCAATGCCTGCGCGATGAAACAACTTGACCATCTCCCGGAACTCCTGAACCTGCTGGCCGTGCGGTCCTCCAATGCAGTAGGACTGCTTGGGAGCAAAAAAGGCGACGTGATTGTAGCCCCAGTAATTCTTGAGTCTTTCGCCTGTGATTGGATTCAGCCGGTCGGACTCGTTTTCGTTGAATTCAAGAACTGGCATCAATTCAATGGCAGTTACTCCGAGGTCCTGGAGATAGGGGATCTTTTCGGTGAGGCCGGCGAAGGTTCTAGGATGCGTCACACCGGAACTCGGATGGACTGTGAAACCGCGAACGTGTGTCTCGTAGATGACTGTGTCGGGTGCGGAGTGTTTTGGAGGCGAATCCATCTCCCAATCGAAATGGTCATTGGTGAAAATGCACTTCGGCGTCGTGCCAGCATTATCGACAGTCGACAAACTTAGGTCGGTCAGAGCGCTGGAGGAATCGTAGCCGCGGGCAGCCAGAAAATCCCATTCATCAATACGGGTGATTGCTCTTGCATAAGGATCCAGAAGCAGCTTATGCGGGTTGAAGCGATGGCCCTCTTCGGGCAGATATGGCCCCTCGACGCGATAACCGTAGAGTTGCCTCGGGGGGATCCCTCGGACCCACACATGCCAGACGTCCCCGGTCCGATGACGCACCGGATCGAAGTCGATGACTCTGCTCGGAGAAGAATCGTTAGCTTTCTGATAGAGCTCTAGACGGACACCGGTGGCGTGGCGGCTGAACAAAACAAAATTGACTCCGTTTCCTTGCTGGTGAGCGCCTCCAATTGGTAGGGGATTTCCGGCCTGAACCTCGCCTACTTCGGACCGTGCTACGAAGCCATTGGCCAAGTTCTGTTCCGTCATGGGTTCAGTCACCGACATAGCTTTCGATCCTCACGTTCCATTCCGCAGAGTCGTGTTGCACAATTCCAATTAAGCCAGAAGGGTGGAGATGAGTCTATTAGACAATGGTATTGACCAATACTTTCCGAATATCTAACGCTTACATCAAGCACGCTGTGTCAAGCCTTCGGTGCGATGCAACCTGTAAACCTTGGCCGCTCCTGCAAAAATGATCCGCGCTATCAGCTAGCCAATCCGAAGGTATTGGTCAACACCTTCGTCCAATAGCCCGATTTTCATGGCTGTGGCGTAATCGTGCGGATCGACTCCGGGGCCGAATGATTTCTTGGCGCCGACGGCCAAGACTTAATCACCGGATAAGAGTTCGGAGATCCAATGCTCTCAAAATGTGCGAATCCAAACTGTCTGACCACATTCCGATACCTTCACGAAGGAAGGCTGTATTTGATTGACACTAGGGAATCGCCAGCTGGCCACACGTCGAGACGCTCGCGGAAGTCTAGGCAGGTTGAATACGCGTGGCTGTGTTCTTCCTGCTCCCTCTATTTGACAATACAAATTGACGAGGAATTGGGGACGAGAGCCGTTCCGAAGGTTGAGGGAAAGAGAAGCCCCAAGTTTGGTACATCGACTATTGACGGCTCCAACATAGAAATGGCCTAAACAGACATTCAAACGTCGGTGTTATGCGTCAAGCGCTTCTGGCGACCTAAGCGCACCAAGCCGTTGTCTTCTGACATTTCGCCGATAACCTCTTCGTGCAACGATTGAGCGCACATGTCGCGCTAATTTTGTGCGTGCTCGATGCAGCCTCGACTTTATCCTTCCCACCGGCAACTCCAAAATTCCAGCTGTTTCTTTAGCGGACAACTCTTCCACGCTGCGCAGCAGCAGTATCTCAACATCGAGGGGGCCCAGTTTCTTGAGCCCTTCTAGAAGCAACAATCGCCCTTCCTTAGATAAATACTCCTGCTCGGGATTCGGCCTCGTTTCGACAGGACGAACGCCCGCACGAACCTTGCCTGATTCAGTGACTTCATCAAGCGATGTTTCTCTTTTTCGTCGACTCCCGCGCAGGCGCATCAAAGCCGCATTCATGGCGATGCGAATGAGCCACGAGGAGAAACGCGAACGCCCGTGGAATCCATTCAGATTGCGGAAGGCATCGAGAAGTGCGGTCTGAAACGGCGTCCTCCGCATCTTCTCGGTTGCGAAGAATCCGCTGCGTGACTCGCTGGAGAGCGTCCCAGTGCGGCATCACAAGGCACTCGAATGCTGCCGAGTCACCGGCTCTGGCAGATGCCAGGAGGGCTGCCTCTTCGTTTGGGATGAATGAAGGTTCGTTCCGTTCGTAAGTTGTCGCGGCGGACATCGTCTTACCTCTCAATTTCTTGACTCTTCCAATCGCAAGTGTTCGCGAATGCAGATGCGATTAAGCCAGAACCAATGAGAGGAATCTATTGGACGATGGTATGGATCAATACTTTCGTATGTATTAGCGCAGTGCGGTTGCAGGTCCTCGGGATAGTCGGCCGACTCCTGGTGGAGCGAAGAGCCGAGATGCCCGTCCAGCGGTCATTATCTCGCGTCAAACCTGGGAGAGGCGCCTTTGGTCAGACGTTTCTGTCGCGGGGATCGTTATGGCTTTCGTAAAGCAGCCTCCCACCTATTTCTTCTTAGCAGTCAAGGCCGCTTCGACACTTGCTCGCTTGTTCCAACCATGGAAACGCGAGAGTTCACCCGCATTCCATGCCTCGCGGAGCCCCGGAGTGCTCAGATCCCAGTCTGGACGGATCTCGCTCGTCACGGCGCGCAGGTCGTGCCAAAGATCGACGATCGAGGGACGGCCCCAGAACCAGTAGCCGTTATAGATGCTGTAGATCACGAGGCCCGGCTTCAGCACAAGCGTATGCGGGATCATCGGATTGTGCTCGGGGTCGGTGTACTCCTGGATGTCGAGATCTTTCTGAATCGTTCGGTCGGGGTCCGAAAGAAAGGGCCACTGGGCTCCGACTGATGCACGGAATTCCTGCAGTGTATGGTGATCGTCGGTGGCAATCGTGGCGATCTGGGTGTAGGCCACCGCGATCTTGGGATAGAACGCGGCAAGTTCCAAATGTTGCTGGTGTTCCTTTGGGCAATAATGGCCCCGCGCAAGCGTAAGGATCAGCGGGTCTTCACCCTGTAGGTCGCTGAGTTTGCGGAGCATGCCCATGTGATCGGGCAGTTCGTAGTCGGGGAAAACGCCTCCGGGCACAATATCAGAACGCATGATTGCGAATCCTCCCGTCTCTTTCAAATATCTTCTCTCGAAGGACTTTTTTCTTAAAGATCAAGAGTGACACTCGCGTTCGGCTGGGAACAACATACGAGCACGTTGCCTGGAGCGGGCCTCTGCAAGGGCTCGGGGTTATAAGTAATCGATCCGCCAATCAGACCTGTGATGCAGGTGTGACAGACTCCAGTTCTGCACGACCATCTCACTGGAACGTCGCACGCTTCCGCCAGTTCAAGCAAGCTCGCAAATTTTGGATCCCACGCGGCGGTAATGCCGCTGCGCGCGAATGAAACTGGATGGCCGGATCCGGGCGGCCCTTGTGGTAGGCGAGGAGTGTGAACAACCTGCGCCATACCTGGGGTGATACCCTCGAGAGCGCCGAAATTTTCCGTGTGCACATTCCCGGCGAGCACACCCCAGGCTCGCAGCCCATCACGCAGGTTCTGCAAGAATGAAGACGGGCCACACAGATAGAAGTCACTCTTCGGTGACACTCCAATTCTCTCCACCAAGGCTACGTCAACGTGTCCGCGAGCATCGAAGTCTGCCCCGACCCGGTCGATTGCACCGGGCCTGCTGTAGACGACATATCCTCGACCGCGAGGGAGCTGCTTCAGTAATAAACGCGATTCTTCTGCAAACGGATGCTCGGTGCGATTGCGCGCTCCATAGACCCACCAGATTTCCCGTTGCGATTTTTCGGCGACCAGCGAATGCAGCATTGACATCACCGGTGTTGCGCCCACTCCAGCGCTCAGCAGAACTACTGGATCCTGGCCGGGACGCAGGGTAAAGCTGCCACGCGGTGCACTCACATCCAACACATCACCTTCTTTCGTACGGTTGCATAGAAATAAACTTCCAATACCGTTCAGTTCGCTCTTCACACTGATGCGAAAGTGGTCGGGTGCTGGCATATCAGATAACGAATAACTGCGGAGAACCGGCGGCTTGGCGGGGTCAACGAGCAGCCGCAAAACTACAAACTGACCTGACTGGCAAAGAGGAAGAGGCCGCCCATCGATTGGCGTCAGATTGAAGGAGGTTACGCTCCCGCTTTCGCTGTGAATATTCGCAACTCGCATCTGTCGAAATCCGGACCATGACGGTGCCGGTTCCTCATCCGCGAGTCCCGGATTCCCTACCGAAGTTTTTGAGCTTAGGCCTTGCTGGAGCATGGCCTGAAAGGAACTCTGCCAACCTTGGCTAAGTGCCGGAATCCGCAGCGCGCGTTGCAGTTGTTCGGTGGAGTGTCCAGGCAAATACAGGAGGGCGTCAACGTCGGCCACACTCATCTTTTCTGGACCATCGGCGATCTTTACGATGTCATCGCCCGCACCAATTTCACCCTCCTGCAACACGCGAAAGTAGAATCCTGGTCTGTGATGTGCTACGAGCAGGGCTGCCATCCGAGGTTCATTCACACGAATACCGACGCGGTAGCACGTCACGCGTGGCTGCGTAACTTCAAATTCAGCGCTACCGATGCGGTAGCGATCGCCGATGCACACCTCATTATCAGGAAGTCCCTCGACGGTGAAGTTTTCTCCGAACTGGCCGAAAGTAAAATCGTTGCGGCCCAAAAAGCTCTCCCAATAATGGTACGAGTCGATCTGATAGACGAATACGGCGCGGCTCTCCCCGCCGTGACCGGCGAGATCTGCCTGCGCATCGCCATCGATATCGAGCTTGCGTACCATTCGCCGTCCCGCGACCGGAGACTTCCAGACTGACGTTCGGACAGTCTTGCCGTTCCAGGTCACGTCGCGCGGAAGACCGACATTTACTGAGAGCAATCGGGGCATGCTTACCTCGTCGAACTCGAGCGTCTGGATCGATTGTTATTCTTTACCAGCGACGAGCCGGAGCGGCACCATCCACATGGAGAATCTCTCCGCTCACATCAACGGCCCGCGCCAAGTAAAGCACGGCATCGACAATGTCCTTTACCGTCGCCCTCTTCGCGTCGGCGGAGTCATTACTGTGCAATGGTGTGTCCACTTCGCCAGGGGCAACGGCGTTAAAGCGAATGCCGTCTCTTGCATACTCGACTGCCAGATTCTGGGTTGCTGAATTCAAGCCACCCTTTGTGATCATCGAAATCGATCCATTTACGCCGTCGATTGGCCGATCGGCAAGCGCCGCAGTAATGCTCACAACGCATCCCGATTTCTGTTTCAGCATCTGTTTCACGGTGCGCTGAGTGATGTAGAAGAATCCAAGCAGATTCGTGGAGACAAGGGCATCGAAATCCTCAGTGGTGAAATCAGTGAAAGGCTTTTTTAGGAAGATTCCAGCGTTATTTACCAGAACGTCGATGGCTCCGAAGTTGTTTATGGCTGCCTCGACAACAGATGTAGCCGTTTGCTGCTTGCCGATATCGCCATCGACGAGAACCAGGCTGCTGGAAGGGATCAACGTTCGATGGGTGTTACGAGAGGTTGCGACGACGCTATACCCTTCTCCCAGAAACCCTTCGACCAACCCTCCGCCGATGCCCCCCGATGCTCCGGTTATGATTGCTGTTTTCTTGCCCGACATAAGCGACCTTTCGGTTTGAAGGCTCGAATCCAAGACGCTGTTGGGCACCGTCACTCTAAAATGCGGCTTCACCCTGCTCGCTGCGCCGGATAGCCCCATCGTGAAGAGCCGACGAATCCTTGGACCAGTGCGGCGATTTCGTCTGCGGCGGTGTCCAAGGCGAAGTGGCCGCCATCCACGATGTGGACTTCGGCTTTGGGGACGTCGTGCCGATAGGACTCCGGCTCTGAAGGATCAAACGAAGATTCATACTTACCCCAGATCACCAGCAGGCGCGGCTGCTTCTCACGCATCCATGCTTGCCATTTCGGGTAGTAATCTACGTTAGTGCGGTAATCGTAGAATAGGTCGCTTTGAATGTCAGCCTGTCCGGGCTGATTTAGAAAATAAAATTCGTCGATCCAGAGATCAGGGTTGTGGCGCTCTACGTTGGGATCGTTGCCCGCGTGGCGGGCCTTCGTGGTTGCAAGCGACAGGAGATTTGTGCGCAATGCGCTTTCGTTGGCAGCCCGATCGGACCAAAAGGCGCGACGCGTTTTCCAGTTCTCGCCGAGACCGGAGTTGTGTGCTACCGCGTCCTGGATGATGAGATCTTCGACTCGGTCTGGGTGGGCCAAAATCATGCGAAAGCCAACGGGGCCACCGTAATCCTGCATGTAGAGGGAGAAGTGGGAGAGACCAATCGCTTCCGTGAAGTGATTCATAACTTCCGCGATGTGATCGAAGGTGTACGCGAACTGCTTCGGATCCGGCCAGTCGCTATGACCGAAGCCCGGGTAATCGGGCGCGACAAGGTGACAGCGATCGGAAAGACGGGTGAACAGCGGCTCGAACATTCGCGAGGAAGACGGCAAACCGTGCAACAGGAGAATCGTCGGGGCGTCTTTCGGACCAGCCTCCCGATAGAAAATGGACAGCCCATCGATCTGTGTGGTGCGATAAAGCGTCGGATACTTCATGGTTCGTTCCTCTCGTCGCTTCTGGAATTGGGCTCCCGAACTTGGGCAAGCAGTTGCAAGGATGTGAGCATTACAGAAATCGTCAGTAGCGTAGTTTTCAGCATTAAGGCGCATAACGAGTAAAGACAAGGTCGGTCGCTTGCGTCTTCTCGTGGCAGGGGAAGCAGCTTTTCATAAACGCTACGTCGCCAGTTTTGCCGTCCGCGAAGTGACCGAAACCCCAGCCGCCCGTTGCGGCGTACTTGGCTGAGTCTTTCACCATGAACTGAATGTTCGTGGGGGCTCCGGGAACGAAAGATTGAGCCTGTCCGAAAACTTTGTTGTTTTCGTCCGACGAGACATTGCGGTAATGCAAAGCAGCAATGATCGTGCCGTCCGGGAACGGAAGCTTCCCTGCGCGGAAGGCTTTGATCGCTACATCGTTGCCCAAGACGGCACCTAGACTGTTCAGGTTGCCTGCTTCATGAGCCGAAGAGACCCACTGCCAGTCGCGGTACCCGTTAGGGATTTCGGTAACGTAGGGGGTGGATTGCCCGTCCGCATGTCCGGGGGCAGGGCCAATGAGGACGGCGAGGCCAGCCGTTGCAACTGCGACCAAGAAGAATGTAAAGCGTGCCATAAAATCTCCTCCATTTAATTAACATGCGTCGCTAAGCGAACTCAGTACTTGCTTTAAAGCTGAAATCGATGTCCCTTCATCGTAAGGATGATCTCTCTCTTAGCCACAACATCAGACCAGAGGCACGCCTGCGAGACAATTGGACGATAGTATTGGCAAAACTTTTGTATCAGTCGATGCTGCAAGCGTTCGACGATCTCGATCTGCAGTTTCCCGATTTGTCAATCGAGACGAGGCCGCTACTGTGACTGCTCGCCAATCTCGACTGGTGGCTCGATGCAGGCTATGCAGGAGTTTCAGCTCGTCGACCCAGTCCTCTGCGGAAAGCTTGGCCTGCTCTGAACCGAACAATTTCGTCACCGCAAGGATGAACGCCGATAACTCGCGCTCCGCCAGCTTGATCTGGCCTTCGCAAGTCGAATTGGAAAACGATTTTTCTTTTTCCATAGGACCTTCCCGAAATCAGGGTGCATATTGAGTGAAGACAAAGTCGCGAGCTTTGACAGGCTCGTGGCAGGAGAAGCAGTTTTTGAGTAGCGCCGGGTCCGCAGGTTTGCCGTCTTCGAATTGAGCGAATCCCCAGCCACCGGTCGTCGCATATTTTTTCGAGTCCTTGACCATAAACTGAACGTTCGTGGGGGGGCCAGCCACGAAAGATTGGGAACGGCCAAAGACTTTGTTGTTTTCCTCGGATGGGACATAACTCCAGGCGAGGCGTGCAATGATTGTGCCGTTTGGGAATGGCAGCTTTCCCGCGCGGTATGCCTTGATGGCCACATCGTTGCCGAGAAGAGCGCGGAGATCATTGAGGTTGCCTGCTTCGTGGGCTACAGAGATCAGCTTCCAGTCCCGGTATCCGGAAGGAATGGTGATTCCGAAAACCGGATCGGCTTCTCCATCGGAGCGTCCAGAAGCATGAGCCATATAGACGACGGAGGTAAGCGCCATAGCTGCCAAAAATGGGTAAGTAAGCCTTTTCATCCGATCTGCCTTTTCCAAAATGCTTATTTAGCTATGCGCTCGCTTCTAATTCCGGTCAAAACCGTCGGCTTCGATGACCGCTTTCGCATCAGTATTTTCATAGTCCTTCTCGAGTTCTTATGAGCATTTCGATGGAACTAGGTCGATCGGGGTGATCAGAACAGAAGCTTAGAAGCTGGGCAATTGGACGATGGTATCGGCGATACCTTGGCATCGACTCTGCGCCCCTTCCGGGCCCAAGCGGGTCGCCGGAAGGCAGTTCACAGGTAATTGATGCCAGCGATGTTATGGGGGCCGGTCGCCCCCGAATGGCCCAAGCCTCTCTTTAGGTTTAGAATGCCGTAAACCAAGAACCTCGGGGCAAGGTTCGCAAAGCATGACGCGGAAAGACAACATGCCCAAACCTGACCATGAACGCGAGGAATCCGCTCTCCGCTACAGCGAAGAGAACTACCGTCTCGTGGTGGAAACGGCTCCCGATGCGGTAATCAGCATTGACGAGCGCGGTGCAATCCTGTTTGCCAATCCCGCTACTGCAAGAATCTTTGGTTATGATCCAGCGGAGTTGATCGGTCAACCCTTGACCGTACTAATGCCGGAATTCCTGCGTAAATTGCACGAGAAAGGGTTCACCCGCTATTTGGCCACCGGCCAGCGGCACATCAACTGGCAAGGCACTGAACTGACCGCCTTGCGCAAGAATGGCCAGGAATTCCCCGTGGAAATCTCGTTCGGAGAATTATCCAAGGGTGGGCATAAGGTATTTACCGGCTTTATCCGCGATATCAGCGAAAGAAAACAGGCAGAGGAAATGCGGGCAGCGCGCGCACGCCAGATCGCTGTCCGCGCTGAGGTCGCCATAGCTTTCGGTAAGGAAGATAGTTTGAAAACGATCTTGGGCGAGTGCAGCGAAGCCCTTGTACGCCATCTTGATGCGGCATTTGCGAGGATTTGGACCCTCAGTAACGATGGAACGATGCTGGAGCTGCAGGCCAGTGCTGGCATGTACACCCATCTTGACGGACCTCACAGTCATATTCCGATGGGACAATTCAAGATTGGGATGATTGCGCAAGAACGAAAACCACATCTGACCAATAACGTCCTCAATGATCCTCGAATCAGTAATAGAGCATGGGCGGAAAAAGAAGGCATGGTTAGCTTCGTTGGCTATCCGCTATGTGTTGGGAACCGCACGATCGGTGTGCTGGCCATGTTCTCTCGACAAGTGGTCACGCCGGAAACGACAGAGACGCTAGCGGCTGGTGCAGACTTGATTGCTCAGGGCATTGAACGAAAACATGCGGAGGACAAGCTACGTGATAGCGAGCGAAGCCTGCGCCAGTTAACCGAGACTATTCCGCAAATGCTCTGGAGCGCCGAGGCAGACGGCGCGATCGATTACTGTAACCGACGCGTGCTCGAGTACACAGGACTATCCCCGGAGCAGGTCCATGGGGCAGGTTGGATGAAATCCGTACATCAGGATGAGATTGAGAAGATGGAGCAAGCGTGGAGGGGCGCAGTTTCAACCGGAAAGCCCTTTCACTATGAATTCCGCGGCCAACGGGCTGCAGACCACGCATACCGCTGGTGTATTTCCAGCGCTCTGCCTTTGCGTGATCAGGGAGGTCGGGTCATAAAATGGTTTGGCAGTGTCGTCGATTTGCATGATTGGAAAGAAGCGCAACAGGCTTTGCAGATGGCGCAAACAGAGCTTGCCCGCGTTTCCAGGCTGACAACCATGGGCGAACTCGCAGCCTCCATCGCCCATGAAGTCAACCAGCCTTTGACCGCCGTAACCAATAACAGCAGTGCGTGCTTGCGACTACTTGCCGCTGACAACCTCAAACCTGAGGTTCTCCGTCGGGCTCTTGAGGAAATCGTTGCGGACGGCAATCGCGCGAGCGCCGTTGTTGCTCGAATCCGCTCCTTCATAAAAAAGGAACCTGTCGAAAAGAACCGGCTGAACATGAACGACGTGATTCAAGAGGTGTTGGCGCTAGCAGACCGTGAGCTTTATGAAAATCGAGTTCGGCTTGAGCGCCAATTGACGAATACCCTTCCGTTGGTATTCGCTGACCGGGTTCAGATGCAACAAGTCCTGCTGAATTTGATCATGAATGGCATCGAGGCTATGATCCACGTTACCGATCAACCTCGATCACTTGGGGTGGAATCCAGGGTTGACGAATCAGGCGACATACTCGTTGCGGTACGTGACTCGGGCACTGGCCTTGGATCAGAGGCGGATCGCGTCTTCACGCCCTTCTTTACCACCAAAGCGAACGGTATGGGAATGGGTCTGTCGATTAGCCGATCACTGGTTGAAAACCATGGAGGCCGGCTCTGGGCCGCGCCGAATTCTCCCATTGGTGCTGTGTTTTCCTTCACGCTGCCGGTGAGTGCCGGAAGTGCAGCATGAGTAATGATTCCATTGTCTTTGTGGTCGATGACGACGCATCGGTACGATCGTCGCTCAAATTCCTCTTAAGCACTGTGGGGCTGCAGGTTGAGAGCTTTGACTCGGCCAACGCCTTCTTGCATAAGAAACTACAAGATGCCCCGAGTTGCCTAGTGCTTGACGTCAGACTGCCCGGCTTGAGTGGTATCGATATTCAGCGTGAGCTGGCAGCGAGAAATATTCATATCCCCACAATCTTTCTCACCGGCCACGGCGACATTCCAATGAGTGTTCGCGCCATGAAGGCGGGGGCCGTCGAATTCCTCACCAAGCCGTTCCGGGACCAGGATCTACTGGACGCTGTTCGAGTAGCACTTGAGCAAGACCGTGCTAGGCGCGAAAAGGATAAAGAGGTTACGGACCTCCAAAGGCGATTCGACTCATTGACCGCTCGCGAGCAGCAGGTGATCGCCATGCTTGTCTCAGGCATGCTCAATAAACAAATTGCCAGTGAACTCGGAACTGCGGAGAGCACAGTGAAAGTTCAGCGCAGCCGCGCTATGGAGAAGATGCACGCGGAATCCCTCGTCGACCTGGTAAGAATGATCGAGAAGCTCAAGGGCCCTCGGGAAAAAGCCTCATAAGCTAAAGCTTACGTGCATCGTCTTTTTTACGACCTAAATCGACCAACGCCCAATAGATTCTTTCTCTCTCAGCGAATAACTTGAGTTCGTTGAGGAATTCTGAGTGCCAGAGAATCTGATCTCGGTAGTTGACGACGATGAGTCAATTCGCAGGACTACCACGCTACTCATCGAGTCCTTTGGCTTCCGGGCGGCAGCTTTTGAATCTGCCGAAACTTTCCTGAGCTCGGGCCATGTGCACGATACCTCGTGCCTCATCGTTGACGTGCAGATGCCGGGGATGAATGGTCTGCAGCTTCAAAATCGCCTCGCTGCCTCCGGCTGCGGGATTCCTATCATCTTCATTACCGCTTACGAAAGCACAGATTCCCGTCAGCGAGCGATGCAAGCGGGCGCAGCCGCTTTCTTAGGCAAGCCTTTCAGCGACCAGCAACTTCTTCAAATCATTCATTCGGCCTTGCGGTTCTCCCACCGGGATGATCGCTTAGAACAAATTGAGGAGTGAAAGATGAGTTTAACCCACACACTTTGCCATGAATTCAAGGGACGGCCTCTGTTGGACGTGGGGCCAATCGTCTTCGTGGTCGACGATGACATCTCGGTGCGCGAATCGCTGGAATTGCTGATCCGCTGCGAAGGCTGGCAGCCGGAGACTTTCGCGTCCGCGCAAGAATTCCTTGCGCGTCCACGAGCTCTCGTCCCGAGCTGTTTGATACTGGATTTTTCTCTTCCAGGCCTCACTGGTCTCGAACTCCAGAAGCGCATCGCTGTCGAACGAACTGAAATGCCAATCATCTTCATCACCGGCCACGGCGACGTACCCACGACTGTGCAAGCCATGAAGGCGGGTGCCGTCGAATTCTTGACGAAGCCGTTCAATGACGGCGTGCTGTTGACCGCCATCCGCACAGCCCTTGAACGCAGCCGAGTGGCTCTTAGCCTGAAGGCGGAGATGCGGGTGCTCTGGGACCGTTATGCCTCGCTTTCTCAGCGCGAACGACAGGTAATGGCGTTGGTGGTTTCGGGCCTGCTCAATAAACAAGTGGGCGGGGAACTTGGTATCAGCGAAATCACCGTGAAGGCACACCGAGGCAAGGTGATGCAGAAGATGATGGCTGGCTCTCTCGCCGATCTCGTGAAAATGGCCGCGAAGCTTGGCATTGCACCCGGAGCGGCAGCGGCGTAGCGGCCACGTTCGCGGTCTCATTTTGGGTGACGACACGGAATTCGCAAACACCGTCGTTAAGTATTCGCAGAGGGGCGGGCGAGCTTGTTCCGAAACACTGTCGATGACATGGACGAGTTGAGTTCGGTGAAAGAAACTTTGCGTTGCGTGCGGGCTCTGTGGGAGAAGACACCGTGAAGAAGACTACTGCACCCATTTCCCTTGCCGGTTCCGAGCTCGGCAAAGTGCGTCATGTCTGTGCGTTTTTCAACAGCGCCGACGAGGAATATCGCGTGTTGCTGCCGTTCATTAAGGATGGTTTCGAGTGTGGCGACAAAGCGGTCCACGTCGTGAATCGAGATCAACGTCATGACCATCTACGACGACTTGCCGCAGTCGGAATTGACCCGGCAGCCGCCGAGCACAGCGGACAACTCGAGGTTCGCATCAACACGGAAGCCTATCTTCGGGAAGGGCGTTTCGATAAGGATCGGATGCTGGAAGCATTCGAGCAAATGGCGAGCGGCAACGCCAAGGGGGGCTTCCCGCTGAGTCGTATTTGCTGCCGCATGGACTGGGCCATTGAAGATCGGTCTTACATTGACGATCTCGTTGAGTTCGAATCTCGGGTGAATGACGTCTGGCGTCGCCACGACGACGCGGTCATCTGCACCTATCATCTAGACAAGTTCGGCGGCGACACAGTAGTTGACATTATGCGGACGCATCCGATGGTCATCATTGGCGGCATTCTGCAACAAAATCCATTCTTTGTGCCCCCAGAGGAGTTTCTGCCCGAGCTTCGTGAACGTCGGGCTATGCGGACTTCCCTATCCTCCACGGCTGCGTGACATGGACGTCCAATACGAACAAGCCGCCGGAGAGATCAAGCGCCTTCAACGGTGCATCAATGATCTTGTCAGCCTGCTTGCTCTCCCCGCCATCTGGAGTATCAGCGATCCATCTCGAATTCTTCATACCTTGCTTGACGCGCTGATGCGCATGCTCAGCCTGGATCTCATCTCCGTACGGCTGAATAATCCAGTCGGCGAGTCGCCTGTTGAGATCGTCCGCCTCGCCGAACCGCGAAGCCCGATGCCGTCGACGCACGACATCTGCGAGGCACTCAGCCACTCGTTCGGAGACAACTCACGGAAGTGGCCTCTACTGCTTCGGGACGTTATGGGAGAGGGAGACGTTTCGATCGTGCCTCTGCCGCTGGGGCCACAGGGCGAACTCGGCATCATCGTAGCGGCAGCTCAGCGACCGGATTTTCCGCGGCAGACCGAAGCACTTCTTCTGAGCGTGGCGGCGAGTCAGGCTTCCATCGGGCTGCAGGAGGCTCGGCTCCGGATTCAGCAGAAGCATATCGCCGACGAACTCGATCAACAGGTCGCGCAGCGAACGGCCGAACTTGCCGCAGCGAATGCAGAGCTGCAACTCCAAGTTGGACTGCTGCAGCATATTCCTGTAGCGGCCTGGACGCTCAAGCCTGATGGCACTCCAGATTTCGTGAATCAGGTTTGGCTTGAATACGCCGGTCAGACCCTCGATTTCGTCCGGTCGCATCCCGAGGCCTGGATGACGTCTGTCCACCCTGAGGATCAGAAAATAGCATCGAGGAGTTTTTGGGAGGGAGTCCGCTCGGGACAGGGTTTTGCAATGGAAACCAGGTTTCTGCGTGCCCGGGACGGCACCTATCGCTGGCATCTTAATCGAGCTGTGGTCTTGCGCGATGCAGAAGGAAAGGTCCTCAAATTCGTCGGTACGTCGACCGACATCGACGACCGGAAGCGCGCCGAAGAGGAACTGCGAACGAGCGAAACCAATCTCCGGCAAACTGTCAACAATATTCCTGGGCTAATTTGCACCATGAATCCGATGGGCGAGATTGAACAGCTCAATAGGCCAGTCCTGGAGTATTTCGGTAAGACTTCCGAGGAACTGAAGGATTGGAAGATAACCGATGCCGTTCATCCGGACGATCTTCCCGACGTCGTCAAAGCTGTCACGTATTCGATAACAACTGGTACCCCCTACGATGTTGAACATCGTTGTCAAAGGGCCGACGGGGTCTATCGATGGTTCCAAGTTCGCGGCCTTCCGGTGCGAGATACAAATCGCAGAATCACTGGCTGGTATTTTCTCTTAAACGATATAGACGACCGGAAGCGCGCGGAGGAGGAGTTGCGGCGCAGCGAAGCATTCCTCGCGGAGGGTCAACGTCTCGGTCAAGTCGGCAGCTTTTCCTGGCGCCCAGCCAAAGACGAAATCACGTGGTCAACGGAGCTGTATCGCATCTACGAGCTTGAGATCGGCGTGCCCGTGACGCTTGAACTGATCCGTAGCCGAGTCCATCCGGAAGACGTCACTCTGATCGAGAAAATGAAGATGGTGGACCAGGCACGAGCGGGGGGCCAAAACTTTGAATGGCGGTACCGCTTGCTGATGCCAGACCACTCCATCAAGTATATGCATGCAGTCGCTCACGCGACCCGCGACCAGAGTGGTCAGTCGGAATACATGGCATCGGTTCAGGATGTTACGGCGCGCAGGCTGGCGGAAGAAGCACGCGACAAGGCTCAATCGGAACTTGCGAATGTGGCCAGGGCAATGAGCCTCGGAGCGCTGACAGCGTCTATCGCTCACGAAGTTAACCAGCCCCTGTCCGGGATCATCACAAACGCCAGTACTTGCCTGCGGATGCTGGCGACTAATCCTCTGCAAGTTGAGGGTGCTCGCGAAACTGCCCGGCGCACGATTCGCGACGCCAACCGCATGTCCGAGGTGATCGCCCGCCTGCGCGCGCTCTTTAGTAAGAAAGAGCCCACGACCGAATCCGTGAATTTGAATGATGCCGTTCTGGAGGTGATTGCCCTGTCCATAGTGGAACTTCAAAAGAACCGGGTAATGCTCTGTCCCGAACTTGCTGACGACCTTCCGTTCATCACAGGCGATCGTGTCCAACTTCAGCAAGTCATACTGAACCTGCTTAGGAATGGCGCAGACGCCATGAGCACAGTCGAAAACCGTCCGAGAAAACTGGTGATCAGAACCGAGAGAGATGAGGGTGATCGGGTGCGTCTGACGGTGCAAGATGCGGGAGTCGGTTTTGATCCTCAATCCGCGGACCGTCTTTTCGACGCGTTCTACACGACCAAGCGCGACGGCATGGGAATCGGGCTCGCTGTCAGCCGCTCCATTGTCGAGCGGCATCATGGCCGTCTGTGGGGGAGTCTGAACGATGGTCCAGGAGCCGCATTTTCGTTCTCCATACCTCGAACTTCCGAGGGTTTAGCGCACGCCGATAGCATGCGCAGTCTTCAGGCGCCCGCCGGAACGAGTCCCATGCGGCGTGAAGCGCGCGCCAATCCTCACATCGCGGCAAACCAATACCAAAGCACAATGGACACCCCCTCTTGAAGAGGAGCACTGTGGCTACCGAGTCCTGCTCGAAAGGAGCGCCATCGACCGCATATTTGTATCCGTAGTTGACGACGACGAATCCGTCCGTGAGTCGTTGCCTGACCTGTTGAAGCAGTTCGGTTTTGCGGCCCGCTCGTTCTCGTCGGCGGAAGAGTTTCTCGATTCTGATTGCGTCGACCAGACTAGATGTCTGCTCCTTGATGTTGCTCTGCCTGGAATGACCGGGCCTGATCTTCAACAAGAACTGATACGAAGGCGACAAGGGATCCCGATCATCTTCATTACGGCTGACAGAGATATGGTCGTTCGCCAGCGACTGATGGAACAGGGTGCCGTGGAATGCTTGTTCAAGCCATTTAACGACACGGCTCTGCTCGAAACGGTTAATTTAGCACTTCACCCGAAGTGAGATTTCCGCACAAGTGCCTTCATGGCCGGTCAGTGCGCCCCCTCTACACGGAGCTTTCCATCTCTCGCTGCCTCTTCGGGAGTCTTGCCGCTCTGACGCGCGGCAATATAGGCGCCGTACCAATCCGACCATTGGTGCTTCGGAGCGGTTGGTTCGTATACGCTGTGGTGCTTCTCAGCCTCTTGCAAGAGCTCGGTCAGGGTCGCGACATCCAAAGTACTAAGTCCTCGGCCAGGCAGCCGTGTTGTGACTTCCTGAAACAGCCATCCATTGCCGTCGGGATCACGAAATGTGGCGAACGAGTTGTAGCTCGCATGCTCGGGTGCTGGTCCGCTGAGGCGGCCACCGGCCCCATCGACTTGGAACTGCGCGCCCGGCGTTCCGGGGTGGAACACCTCACTCACCTCAACGCCGAGTGCAACAAGATCTCTTCGCGCTGCCACAACATCGGAGACGATCAGATATAGGCCTTGGGCCGACCCCGGCGGGGCCGATGTTATCTTCCTGCCAAACTGAACCGAGCATCCGGAGCCAGGCGGCGTGAACTGAACAACCCGAAAGCCGTTATCGAACGGGAAGTCGGCGTCGAGCCTCCAGCCCAGTTTCGTATAGAACGCCTTCGAGCGGTCAACATTCGCAACGGGGATGACGACCACCTCGAACTTCATGTCCACGGTCTCGGCGTTAGTTCTGGTATCGACGTGAGAAGCAGTGACTGCAGCGCTCATAGTTCCCTCCCACTAGACCACTGACGATTAGGCCACAATCAGGATGACTAATCTATTGGACGAACGTATCGACCACGACAAAGTACGAAATTAGGGCTGTGGAACAACCCTCGGGCGCACTCTACGCCGCGGGCCAATACAAAGGTATGGCCGATACCATCGTCCAATTGATTCACCGCAGCGCATCGGCTGTAATCGCCACATCGAAGCGCATTTGGTCCCCTGCCAACTATTGAGAAAGGGATGGTTGAGATATGCCCGAAGCAACCTGGAAACCTCACGAGAAACATGGACGGCTGACGACGCAGAGCGACTTGCCCGACAGCGTCTATGCATTTCCAAAGCAGCGTAAAGAACCACTGACCGACGCTCAGCATGTCCGTAATGCTGTCGCACGATTCGATCAAGTCATCGATGTTTCTGATGCGGATCGCGCTTTGGCTTTCGCCAACATCGAGAAAGCTGCAAGCTACTACGACGTGAACCTCGCGGAAACGTCGTGGCACGAACTGGGCATTCATCCTCAAAAAAAGCGGTGACTTGTTGAACACACCTTGAGGTGAAGACCAGTTCCCTTGTGGAACCTCGCCTCACGACAGTTCACGTGGAAGAATGATTGTGGGAGTTATGGCGAGAGATAAGTCCATTCGATCCGGTTGGCGATGTGACAGTTGCGGCCAACTTGTGGCAGATCTGCAGGCAGGTTGGGTGGAGTGGATTGCGGCACAGAATACAAAGGGGAAATCAAAAGTAAGCGGTCTACGTTTAGTGCACCGTCGCAACACCTGCGCAACATCGCCAGAGACCTGCGGATGTCGTTACAATCCGAGAGACGAATTCAGAAAACACCGGGGCATCGTAGAGGGATTAGCACTTGACCGCTTCGCAGGCCCCGACGGGCTTATGTTGCTGCTTTCGATGATTGCTGAACGGGAACTTCCGCTACAGGAACTGATTGAACTCGCCAAGCGAGTACAGATCCCGGGTTACGAAGCTGCGTACGAACTGGTTCATGACGCAGTTAGCGAAGGAGTGATTGCGCCTTGCATCTCATCGGGGTTTTACTTGCAGTGCGAGATCTGGGATGTGCTGGAGTGGGCGAAAGGCCAAACTTCAACGAAGAGTAGTCATGTTGAGAACCGGAATCGATGGGTCGTTTCGCACTAAATTGCGTCGAGTTTCTTGTTTCGCTCATCTACGTTTTGTTTGTGAGCGTTTGCACAGCGCGAGGAGATCAAATATGAAAGCAATCGTTGTCCACGCATATGGCGGTCCGGAGGTGCTGAAATTTGAAGACTATCCTGATCCAATACCCGGCCCGGGCGAGGTGCTGGTGCGGGTCGCCGCTGCGAGCGTGAATCCGATCGACTACAAGCGACGCGCCGGATTAACGAAGGATTTCTACCCCATGAAGTTCCCAGGCTTGATAGGCGTCGATATGGCAGGGACTGTCGTCAAGATTGGGCCGGGAGTGGAAGGGTTTTCCGTCGGTGACCAGGTGTTCGCAATGGCGGATAACACTTACGCCGAACTTTGTGTAGTGAAGGCAGCAATGTTGGCGAAGGTGCCGAAGGGTCTCGATTTGATTCAGGCGGCGGCGTTGCCGCTGGCGACGACGACTGGCAACCAACTCCTTTCCGCTACCGAAATCAAGGCCGGCCAGACGGTTTTGGTGGTGGGCGCCATAGGAAATGTTGGGCGTTCGGCGGTCTTCACTGCGAAGCAACGGGGAGCGACCGTGATCGCGGGGGTGTTAAAAACCCAGGTGGATCAAGCGAAGACCATCGGCGCGGATCGAGCGGTCGCAACCGACGACAATAGCGCGATTGCGAATCTTCCGCTTCTCGATGCGGTGGCCGATACGGTCGGCGGCAAAACGGCCGAGAAGCTGATTGCCAGGGTTAAGCCGGGAGGAGTCTATGCATCGGTTGTAGATGTGCCGCAGAACGCCCCAACATACCCCTCTGTAAAAGTGGTGCACGTATTCTCGAAATTCGACAGGAAAACCCTCGAGTTCATGGCCGAAGCCGTACGCGACGGTAAGCTCGTTATTCCAATCAGCCAGAAACTGGCACTCAGCGACGCGGCCAAGGCTCAAGCAGCGGCGGAAAAGGGCGGTGCCGGGAAGATCTTGCTGGTGGCTTGAAATTGTCTCGCGAACTGATGCCACCTTTTGCGAACAGAGGCTGCGATTGGAATATAACTTGTAGCCCTTCGGAGGAACATCATGCCGAGCGACCCAGCAGAAGTCGCCATTGAAATGCCGCGCACGTCGAACTCTCTTGACGTCGTCCCAGCCGAAATGCCATTCGATGTTCCGTATGGGCGTCCGATATCGCTGTACCAGGCCCGAGCGGTTATTCAAGCTGCTGTAGCAGAGGCCAGGAAGCGAGATTGGAAAATGAACATAGCGGTCGCCGACTCCGGAGGTAACTTAGTTGCCTTCGAACGAATGGACGGCGCGATGCTCGCTTCAATTGAGATCGCGCAACACAAGGCGCGAGCCGCCGTTACCTTCCGGCGGCCAACGAAGATCTTCGAGGATGGTGTTCAGCTTAAGCGGCTTAACTATCTGCTCGCGTTCGATGGAATCATTGCATCTCGAGGCGGTATTCCATTGATCGACCACGGCGATATCATCGGCGCAATCGGTTGTTCGGGCGGTACCGATTCCCAGGACGAAGTCGTGAGCAATGCAGGCGCGGCAGTGATTAATCAACCCCCAACGACAATGAAATGATATACAGCGCGCCGCCGCGGTCATCTCTCCGCTTGGGATGAGTGGGCTTTCCAGCATCTTCGATGGGGAGGAATTGATCGTGAAAGCAGTCAGGATTCACAGCTTCGGACCGCCCGATGTTGTGGTGGTCGAAGATGTGCCGATGCCGTCGCCGGGCCCCAAAGAAGTTCTGGTGCGCGTGATGGCCGCCGGCGTTGCTCCGTGGGACGCGATCATTCGTGAGGGCAGAAGCAAGGTTAGCCCGCAACCTCCTCTTACTCTCGGCTCGGACTTCTCCGGCGTCGTCGAGAAGGTCGGTCCCGGCGTTACTGGCTTCGCGTCGGCCGATGAAGTGTATGGCGTCACGAATCCGCAGTTTTGTGGCGCACAGGCCGAGTTCGCCGTGGCCACGTCCGGGATGATCGCCCGCAAACCGCAATCGCCGGATCACGTAGCAGCAGCATCGGCTCCCGTCATTGCGGTAACCGCCTGGCAAATGCTGTTCCAGTATGCGCGGGCGATGCGCGGACAAACCGTATTGGTCGTCGGCGCTGCGGGGAACGTCGGGGCCTATGCCGTGCAAATGGCCGTAGACGCGGGAATCCGCGTCGTTGCCGTCGCTCACCTTTATAATGAGGACCTGCTTCGATCGTTGGGCGTGAAATCCATCATCGACTCGAGCAAGTCCGCATTCGAGAAGGACCTTCCACTGGTGGATGCTATTCTCGACACGGTCGGGGGCAGCACCTTGCAACGCTGTGTCGCTGCGCTGAAATCCGGAGGCAAACTCGTCACCTCAGTCTCGACGCAGCCGCTTCCAGCAGGGGCCATTTTCTTCTACGCCGAGGTGACTACTGCGCGCCTGCAAACACTCACCACATTATTTGACACAGGCAGGATCACCGCACGTGTGGGCGCAATCCTGCCGCTTTCGGAGGCGCGCGAGGCACAACGCATGCTTGCGGGCGCACCACACAAACCCGGCAAGATCGTACTGCAGATCGGTACGTAGCATTACTTGGCTGTGGGGTTTTGTGTGAATCGCCGCACACCGTTACAGAACCGTTTTCTCCATTCGAATCGAAACTTACGTAGAGCGAATAAATCCACCAACACTTCTGGATCTAAAACTCGGATGGAAACAAGATTGAGCTCTTCCAGCCGCCCGCTAAGGGGCGAACTCCAGCAAAAAAGTGTTTCGCCCAAAGATCAACTCAGTAACTGGCGGGCGAGCCAATAATCGACACTGAACTTTCCCGGACCAGAACAGAGGAGCCAGAGAAAGAAAAGCACGTACAGGACTTCCGGAAGGTAGAGGAAATCATCGAGCCAATTGAGAGGCGAAAGTCCTTTAGGTAAGGTCCAAATCGCGCTCGTAAGGGTGGCCACCGTCATATCAATCAACAAAGCCACGCATGCCACGGTCGACAGAAACCCTACGGCCATCAAGGATCCGCAAACGAACTCGACACCTGCGACGAAATAAGCCGTCTGCCGGGGACACGGGACCTTGGCCTTAACGAGCGTTTCGTAAACCGGTTTCGTGCCGCCCGCGACGAACAATTTGTTTGCCCCGGAGATAGCGAAGAACAGCCCGATCGACACGCGCACCAGCAGGATGGCGTACCATTCGAAATCACTACTTCCCTGCAGCGCAAATTGCACCAACCATTTCCAATCCATCTCCCGTGTCTCCATCCAAGGGAAACCTTGCAACGACACCCGGTGTCACATCGACGTGCCCCGCAATCCGATGAACAGTGCTTATCTGGGCGGGCGACCCACACTTGCCTAATTTCAGGGCGGCACCATCGAAAAACCGCCGAACGCAGCAAGTGTGGGCCAGCCCCTACGCCGCTGAAACCACCTTCTTCTCACTGAGTGCCGGTAGAAGAAGGTTCAAAAGCGCTTGATCAGAGAACGGGTTCTGACCTGAGATGAGTTCGCGATCTTGAATGACGTAGCTCGTCCACGGAGCGCGCACACTGACGTCACCGCCCGCCGTACTCAAGGCGAAGTCCGGGTAGAAGAGAACCTTACCCTCAATCTCAAGCGGTTCCCGCTGCTGCTCTTCCGCTGTGGAAAAGATGGTCATCTTATATCCAGAATAGATCCAGTCTTTAGCCTTAGCGTGTGCTCCGGCGGTATCGCCCGCCGCCAGCGCAGCGACCACCTCCCAAGAATTGGGAAGAGCCGAGAGAAGTGAAATCGGGCCATGGCAAAGCACTGCCGTAGGCTTGGATGTCTCATGAAAGTGCCTCATCACGGTGCCAGCGTCAGGATCATCGAGAAGATCGATCATCGGGCCGTGACCGCCCGGGACGAAAACTGCGTCATATTGATCCAGGCCCGATGCGATGACATCCGCGATGCGCATTGGATCTCGGAGCCCCTTCAGTCCGTCGCGGAATAGCATATAGTCCTCAAGCTTGGCCGCGTCCCCGCCGAAGAAATCCGCGACCTCTGAATGCACATCCACCTGGGGCGTGTTGCCTTTGGGGTTGGCGAAAGTGATTTCGTAGCCCTCCTTCATCAGGGCACGAACCGGAACCGTCAGCTCGTTCAGATAGTAGCCAGCTCCGGTATAGACCTTGCCATCTTTCAAAGGCAAACCGCGACCGCTCGATACCAGCACTAAGACTTTTCCTTTCGTTGTCATCGTTGTTCTCCTTTTTGAAATCGAACTCTGTTTTTCTGAATATGGGTTAGCTCATCGTCCGCGGCTTCCTCCAGAGCGCGCGAGGGCCGGCTACCGCGGTCGATGTGAGCTATGCGCTTGGGAATCCAAACATCAACCACGACTGATTGGCGACCCAATGCGGGTATAGCTCCGTCATCTGGTCGAACAACTCCTGGTCGGACTTTGCAGTTTTCTGCACCCGATCGAAGTCCTGCAAGTAACGCTTGGTGTCTTGGATCGCAGAGGGAGAGTCTGGTGCGCCAGGCTTCTTGTGACCGGCGACAACCATCGTCGGTTTCAGCGCGGCTAACCGGTCCAGGGCCGCGATCCAGTTTTTTCGGCTCTCAGGGGTGGTGTCACCGACGTACATGCGGCATTGGTTGTACACGACGTCGCCAGCGACGATCAGTCCGATCGATGGAACGTAGAGAGACGTCGAGTCGGGACTATCGGTGCGGCCCTGCTCGATAATGCGCAATTCCTGGCCTTCGAGAGTGAATGTGCCGTGCTCGTAAGGCTCGGGTGAAACTAACTTGGTTGGGATTTGCCCAGGAAACATACGGCGGGCCAGCCGTTCGACTGGGGGAGTAAAAGACGTCTGCATGGCGCTCACCGTTTTGGGCGTTGCGATCGCCCGGGCGCCCGGGAAACGGTCGAGCAGAATGCTCAGACCGTAAAAGTGATCGAAGTGCGCATGCGTTATATAAATCGTCTCCAGGTTGCGGTTGTGCAGAGCGACCCAATCCGCGAGAGCTTCGGCTTCAGCGACCGTCCCCATTGCGTCCACCAGCACCGCGTCGTACTCGCCGAAGATTAAAGTCGACGTGATCGGGTCAAAGCCGAGCGCTTCGCCGAAGGGCTTTGGCCGCTCGCCGACCATCGTTTTTCCAGGGGCCGTAAAAACATTCACACTAAGCGTGCTTAAGGCGACGGGGACGTTCACGTGCGCGGCCTCTTTCAGTTGGTTTGCAACGACCATCGGGTACTCCTTTCCAAGCGGGTGACTGGTCAAGGCAGACATCCGCAGAAACGCCACGACTCTCTCAGAGTCGGCATCCTAATCCGACCCGAGTGTTAACCGTAGGTGAGGGTAGTGCTCTGTCCGACCTCGATGATGTAACCGTCAGGATCGCGGATATAGCAGCGAATCTCGCCGTACTTGGGAATCGGCTCCGTGATGAATTCGGCTCCTCGACTTTTCCACAATTCATAGCACGCTTGAATATCAGCAACGCGAAAGTTCATAAAACTGTTGATGTGGTTCGGGTCGGGAACGCTGAGCGTTACCGTCGGCTTATCCGGAGTCGGCCCGCCTCCGACGTTGAGAATCATCCAGATGTTCGCAAGCTGAAGGTACGGAGGCGCGTTGCCATCACCCATGGTCAGAATGCGAGCGCCGAAGACCTTTTCGTAGTACCGAGCCGATCGCTCGACGTCGGCTACGGTGAGAAAATGCGCGACGCTGATCCCTTCGCGCGGCGGCATCTCATAGCTCTTCTGTTCGACCTGTACGGCATTCATGGATGGCTCCTTTCGATACAGTCCTCGTTTATAAATACGGTGTCCCGACTTAAACTCCGATTTCAAGAAAAGATCGACTTTCGCTAGTGCAACAGCGATTCCCAATCGGCTGGAACTCTCCCCGCCGGTCCAGGTGATGGTTGATCCTCCGGATGCGAATGTGGCGGAAGCAACTCCATACCTTTGACACCCTCTGCTTCTCATAATCGTAGAACCAATCCTCACCCGGCTCGAAGCTGGCAATGATCGGATGCCCTGCTGTCACCGCGTGCTTGGACGCATGCTGGCTCGGAGAACTGTCGCAGCATCCGATGTGCCCACACTTCGCGCACCGGCGGAGATGAAACCACCAGCCTTTCGGTGACGCCAGGCATTCGACGCATCCATCGCCACTCGGCTTCGAAGCGCGGTCGATTCCGCGTTCCTCTTTTCTCATTTCGATTTTTCCTACCAATTTCCCGCGAGTAAGGTTGGCTTGGAGCGAGTCCCATCCGCTAAGCTGTTTTCATGTCTGCGACGAGGGCCCCTCAGAGACCATTCAGCCAGAACAAAACGGGCCGTGCAATTGGACGATGGTATTGCCCATACTTTCGTATCGTCTGCCGTGTGTTCATGCCTGAGGCACGCGGCTTTTCTCTATCCAGCTAGCCCGGAAATTGATCGAGCGAAGGAAACCTCCTCCAGCACGCTCGATACGAAGGTATCGCCGATACTATGGTCCAATTGTTCTACTCCCTCCTCTCTGGCCTAATCTCAATCGTTGAAGATGCATGTTGATCGGGCTTTGCAAACCTTGTGAGGAGAAGAACCATGACTGAAGCTGTAACGAAATCTGTGCAGCAAAGGCAACAAGAACAGAGGACAGAAACACGCAGCCCGCTGAGACGTATCGGTAGCTTTACCATCACTGCGACTGCCGTGGCAGGGCTCGCTGTCCTCGGTGCCGTGGTCCTTTACGCGCAAAGCCAAGATAACGACAAGTACTCGCTGAAATCGCCGAGCGGAATCGCGTTCTCCAATTTCCGGGGATACGAGGACTGGGCGGTCGTCTCTTCTGCCCACACCGACGAAAGGCTGAAGGTGATCGTTGGCAATCCGACCATGATCAAGGCGTTCAAGGCCGGCATTCCTCTTAACGGCCAGCCTTTCCCGGATGGCTCCATGATCGTGAAGCTGCAGTGGACTCCGAAGAAGAGCACGGAGGCTCCCTTCGTCGTGGATGTGCCAGACGTCTTTAAGGAAGCTTTCGTCATGGAAAAGGACAGCAAGAGATTTCCGAAAAGCGGCGGGTGGGGATACGCGGTGTTTAACTACGATGCCTCCTCGGACAAGTTCACGCCCGATCCAAAAAGTCCGTCAGACTGCGGATACGCGTGCCATACGCCGGTGAAGGCAAAGGACTACATCTTTCACCCGTACCAGAAGCGTTGAACCGTTGGGTGCTTCGAAATAAAGTGCCCGGCCTCGGCGCCTCCGAGTGACATCATCAATCATGCAGTCGCAACGTTCTCCTCTCTCAAATCGGTAAGGTCTACAACGACTAAATTACGAGGACCGCTATATGCCAAATGAGACAACAGCTGTGATGAAGGAACTACAACAAGGCAGGGTTGCAGCGCATCAGCCGGGCCAAGAGGTTTTCAAATCAGTCCTGTCCGAAAACATCAACTGGAAGCCCTTCGCGGCGTTCCCACCTTCGGTTCGCCTGGCTGTCATCGTGGGTCAACCTTCAGAGGCCGGACCCTACACGATCAGGGTCCGAGTGCCCCACGGCGTTAAGCTGATGCCACACCGCCATCCGGAGGATCGGGTCTATACAGTAATCTCGGGTGTTTTCTACATCGGTCTGGGTGAGCAGTTCGATTCGGAAAAGCTGGAGGCATATCCGCCCGGGAGCGTGATCGTTCTGCCCGGCAATACGGCCCATTTTCACTGGGCGAAATCCAGCGAGTACGTAACGCAAGTGACCGCGATTGGACCGCTGGGACTTGAATACGTCAGCGCGAACGACGATCCAAGAAACCACAACTCGTAGGAGGCATTCCCGTGCTTTTCCGCGAGCTTAGAAACTTTTTTGTGCAGGAGAACACAGTATGAGCAAGCATCTCGAATCGCTCCACCAGAACCTTCTCAACGGCAAGCTACCCCACAACCTAAGTTGGAGCGAGGCCGTCGAACTGGTTGAACATCTGGGTAACGTCCAGCCGCACGGAGACGATGAATTTGTGTTCCGCGTCGGAAGCCAACGCGCCTTTTTCAAGCGGCCGAGCACCCATGATCTGGGCGTGGAGGAAGTTTCTCGGCTGCGTAAATTCTTGAAGGACGCGGGACCAAGTCCACGTGTAGAAGAAACGGCACAGCCCGGCAGGATGATTGTCGTCATCGACCACCACGCCGCCCACGTTTACCAAGATCTCGGTGGAAGTCGTCCAGCAGACGAACATACGGTGCGACCTTACGATCCTTATAATTTCCATCATCATCTCATTCATCGAAAGGAAGCGCACTACCGCGGCGAGCGCGTCCCTGAAGAAGATTCCTTTTATCAAGAGATCGCGAAAGATATCACTCCGGCAAATGAGATCGTCCTGATCGGTCACGCCACAGGAAAAAGCAACGCCGCCGACTTCTTAAAAGAATACTTGAAGACCCACCATCCCGACATTTCTCGACGGATCATCGCTACCGAAAGCGCAGACCTCTCGGCGGTGACCGAGCCGGACATTGAGGCTCTAGCAAAACGGCACATGATCCCAGTTGTGGAACGGCGTGCTTCGTAAGCCCCCCCCCTCCAAAAAATTCGCGCTAGAAGGAGGTTTCACCTCCCGGTGCGAAGCCGGGCCCGGTGAATCGAAAGTCGGGGAGGAGAAGGTGAGGCGATTGGAGCAGACTGTGTGTGGCATCGATTAGAAGCGTTTTCAGTTCGGGAATCCCGAGTGAAGAGGATTGGTCAGCTCAGTTTCAAGGTGCGTACAACCCGTCGTTATATACCAGAATATGCCGCAGACATCCCCATGCAGAGCTGCTGTAAGTCTCGTTAAAGAAGTTTGTCCGGTGCCGGTCCGAAAATATTGCCATTCTGGAAACTTCCGGTTATCCGACGATCTTCGCTTCGGTCGGTCCGTGACTACAAGCCCGTTTCCCGGTAATGATCCTGCAATCCGAATTGGCCGTCACACCGCCCCGAGTAAAGCTCCACGCCTCTCGGGCTTCGGGGATGCGTCCATCGTCGGGGGCTATTCGACGCGTTGTAAGATTGGACACATGGCGCTCAAAAGAATGGATAACGTAGGAATCGTCGTCGATGATCTCGGAGGGACAATTGATTTCTTTCGAGAGCTCGGCCTTGAGCTCGAAGGGCGGGCCACGATCGAAGGAGAATGGGCGGGACGTGTCACGGGACTTGCCGATCAGCGGGTCGAGATCGCGATGATGCGCACGCCAGACGGCCACAGCCGTCTCGAACTCTCACGCTTCCTCACGCCACCTGTCGTCGCCGATCACAGGAACGCCCCCGTGAACGCTCTCGGCTATCTCCGCGTCATGTTCGCCGTGGACGATATCGACGAGACGCTTGGCCGGCTTCGTAAGCGCGGCGCACTTCTCGTGGGCGACGTAGTCCGGTATCAGGACTCATATCGACTCTGCTACATCCGCGGGCCTGAAGGGCTTCTCATTGGACTCGCCCAAGAACTCAGTTGAGCGCGCGCGCTTCAGGAGAACCTTGGGAGGCTTCACACCGAACTCATTACCCTCATTTTGCTACCGGGCCAAATCCAGCTTTGAGCGGGCACCTAGAGGAAATCCCCACAAGCAACGATGCCCATTTTGCCCTCACAAAAAAGCAACCCGAGATGCTTCCATCGCGACAGTCCATCCGTATGATGGCCAAGCTGCGATGGAGGAGGTCACGCGCGTCGCCAAGTTTGGTTTCAAAGTTCTCAAGTTGCATCCGCACACGCAGAAGTTCGACCCGCCTGGACCCACAGGTGCTGGCCGTCGTCACTCGCGCTGGTGACCAGGGCATGATCGTGCTGATGGACAACTTCGGACCATTCCGAAATGTGGGTAATCTTCGCGTGGTTTTCAGCAGATTTGGCGAATATTCTCCACACCAGGGACTGTG
>CAWFQZ010000006.1:0-389536 GCA_963818115.1 uncultured Acidobacteriota bacterium | reverse complement strand
CTCGGCAGTTGTTCGCCGCTGAGCATGTCGACGACGCGGTTGCCGCCGATGCGGCTTTGGAGGACTACCGTGCGGCCGGGGCTGTCTTCAACGGTGCCGACGCGGACTGAGCCATTCGAGACTGGAATTTTCTTCATGATGTCGAGCGCTTTGTCAGCCTGGGCTTGGGGAACGAACACCGCAAAGCGGCCTTCATTCGCGACATAGAGCGGATCGAGCCCGAGAATTTCACAGGCGCTCTGGACGGTTTCTTCTACCGGGATCAAAGCTTCTTCGAGCTTGATGCAGATGTTTCGATCGGCGGCGATTTCGTTGAGCGTGGTCGCGAGGCCGCCTCGCGTGAGGTCGCGCAGGCAGTGGACTTCGATTCCGGCATTCAGCAGCGCTTCGACCGCGGGCCAGACGCAATCGGTATCGCTGAGAATCGGCGACTCGAATTCGAGGCCCTCGCGGACGGAGAGAATTGCGATGCCGTGGCGGCCGAGATCTCCGCTGACGATAACAGCGTCGCCGGCTTGAACCGAGGCTGGGCCGATCGTCCCTTTCACGTTCGCTTCGATCAATCCAATGCCGGAGGTGTTGATGAAGACTCCGTCACCCTTGCCCTTGTCGACGACTTTTGTGTCGCCAGTGACCAGTTTGATGTTGGCCTTCGCAGCCGCATCCTGCATTGAAGTGACCACCGTTCGCAGCGTGTCCATCTCAAGACCTTCTTCGAGAATGAATCCCGCACTCAAGTAGAGCGGGCGGGCGCCGCACATCGCGAGATCATTGACGGTGCCGAAGACGGCGAGATCGCCGATCGTGCCGCCGGGAAAAATCAGGGGTCGGACGACAAAAGAATCGGTGGTGAATGCGAGTCGCGAGCCATTGATAGGTAGAACGGCGCCGTCATGCCGCTGCTCGAGCATGTCGTTCGAGAAGGCGGGCATAAAAATCTTTTCGATAAGCTGATGAGTGAGGCGTCCGCCGCCACCGTGCGCCAGGACGATGCGATCGTCAGCGACTCGCGGAACCGGACAGTTCAGGCTGAACGAGGTGATTTTGGCGTCTGCCATAGTGGTAATAGGCCGCGCACGCGCCTTCCGACGATACCATGGGAGCGCCGAGCGGATTCTCCGGCGTACACTTCACGGCGAATGCGGGGCACTCGTGAGGCTTCTTGATGCCTTGCAGAATTAGACCGCTGATGCACTCGGGCGATTCGTGAGCCGGCTCTCCGGTGAATGGGAAGCGGCGGTTGGCGTCGTATTTCTGAAAGCGTCCGCGAAGTTGGAAGCCGCTGGCGGGAATTTCACCGAGGCCGCGCCATTCGCGCGGGGTGATCTCGAATACTTCCGCAATCGTCGTCTGCGCCGGACGATTCCCTTCCCGCTTCACAGCGCGGCTGTATTGGTTCTCAACCTCGTGCCTTCCTTCTTCGAGTTGCGCGACGGTCATCAGGATGCCGTCGAGAATGTCCAGCGGCTCAAATCCCGTAACCACGATCGGAACCTCGTATTTCGCAGCGATGGGAAAATATTCCTCGAATCCCATGATGGTGCAGACGTGTCCGGCGGCGAGAAATCCCTGGACGACGCAGCTTTCGGAGGAAAGTAAAGCTTCCATCGCGGGAGGAACCAGCACGTGGGAAACGAGGAGAGAGAAATTCTCGATGCCGTCGTGATCGGCCTGCCACGCGGCCATGGCGTTAGCGGGCGCAGTCGTTTCGAAGCCAACGGCGAAGAAGACGACCTGTTTGCCAGGATTTGCTTTCGCCAGTTTCAGCGCATCGAGCGGTGAATAAACAATGCGGACGTCAGCGCCTTCGGCCTTCACGTCGAACAGACTCTTAGTTGATCCCGGTACGCGCAGCATGTCCCCGAACGAACAGAAGATGACGTCAGGACGCTTGGCGATGGCGACGGCTTTGTCGATCAGTTCAATCGGGGTGACGCAGACGGGACAGCCGGGGCCGTGAACGAGACTGATCTCCTTGGGCAGCAGGTCTTCGAGACCGCTTTTGACGATCGTGTGGGTTTGGCCGCCGCAGATTTCCATGATGGTCCACGGGCGCGTGACCTTCTGGCGAATCGCTCCCGCTAATTGTTCGGCAGCTTTCTGATCGCGATATTCACTGAGGAATTTCACCGAGTTCCTCTTTCAATCCGCCCATCTCCTCGAGATACTGGAAGACGCGCTTGGCTTCGGCCTCGTCGATGACGCTGATGGCGAAACCGACGTGGACGAGAACATATTTTCCCACTTCGGCCTCGGGAGTATAGGCAAGGTTGATATCCTTGCGGATGCCGCCGAAGTCGACCTTGCCGACGCGGAAGGCGATATCGCCTCCGTCCATGATCTCAACCAGTTTTCCTGGGACGGCAAGACACATAAGAGAAACCTCAGGGGCGAAAGCCCGTGATCGATCCAAAAACCTACGGCACGGCTCAAGCCGCGCCCTTTCAAACCGCTGCCACTAGCCGGCCATCACCGCTTGGCCTAGCGCGATTCCACCGTCGTTGGGTGGAACCCGCTGGTGCGTGTGCACTTGATATCCACGCGATTCCAAAATCGCTGCGGCACGCTCCGTCAGATAACGATTCTGAAAAACCCCGCCGCTGAGCACGACCTGCTTCAACCCTGTACTGGTCGCGACATTCACGATCCAGTTCACCAGCGCGTTGTGAAAGCGAGCCGCGATCACGGGAACCAGAACTCCAGCGCGCTGATCCGCTACCACCGACGAGATCAGCGGACCCCAGTCCCCATCGGGTAAAGGATACGCCTCTTCCATGCGCAAGCCAGCAATTTCATTTTCGAGGAGCATGGCGGCTTGGCCTTCAAAACGATTCTCGCGCGCGATTCCAGCGATACATGCGACTGCGTCAAACAGGCGCCCGACGCTCGTCGTCGGAACCACGTTGATCTTGTGCTCGAGCATATAGCGGATGTTTTTGTCGTCCAATCGGGGTTTCCCTGTCGGAGGTTGTTGAGGGACAGGGTCGGTGGAGTTCGGACCAAAGACCTCGAAGAGCAGGCTTGTGGCCGAGCGCCATCCTTCGCGAACGGCGGCATCTCCGCCCGGGAGATTGAACGGGCGCAGGTGTGCGATGCGGTCGAATTCATTGCCTTCTACGCGGAAGAACTCGCCGCCCCAGATGGAGCCATCAAGGCCATATCCAGTGCCATCCCACGAGACGCCGAGGTAAGGGCCTTCGACGCCATTCTCTGCTGCGCACGAGGCAACATGCGCCTGATGGTGCTGCACTCGGATGACGGGGAGTCCGGATCGGTCGGCCCATTGAGTCGACGCGTAGTCAGGATGGAGGTCGCAGACGACCGCTTCCGGTTTGAAGCTGTAAAGGCGGCAAAGGTCTTCGATGGCGCGCTCAAAGGCGTGGCGGGCTTCGACGGTTTCGAGGTCGCCAATGTGCTGGCTGAGGAAGACGTCCTGACCGACGGCGATGGCGACGGTGTTCTTGAGATGTCCACCGACGGCGAGGACCGGAGGAAGGTCTTGCGGTACGCGAATTCCCAGCGGAGCATATCCCCGGGCACGGCGCAGGATGCCGGCGCGTCCGCGGGTGAGACGTACGACAGAGTCGTCGCAAGCACGCACGATGGGTCGGTTGTGCATCAGGAAATGATCGGCGATGTCTTTCAGACGCGTCGCAGCTTCGTCATTGGCAATGGCGATGGGCTCGTCGCTGCGGTTGCCGCTGGTGGCGATCAGCGGGAAGTTGCATTGCTGCATTAATAAATGGTGGAGCGGCGAGTACGGAAGCATCACGCCCAGGTAGGGCGAGCAGTGCGCAACATTCCAGGCAATATCGGTACCGGACTTCGGGCGCAGCAGGACGATGGGAGCAGCCTGGGACTCGAGAAGTTTGAGTTCAGCAGAAGCGATGTGGCAGTATTCATGCGCCATCGCGAGCGACGGCATCATGAGGGCGAATGGCTTTTCTTCGCGATGCTTACGGTGGCGGAGTCGCGCGACTGCCGCGGGCTGGCGGGCGTCGACGAATAGCTGAAATCCGCCAATGCCCTTCAGCGCGACGATCTTTCCGGCCAGAAGCGCGGCGGCTACATCACTGATCGTTCCGTCGAGTTTGGGTCCGCAGACCGGACACGCGTTGGGCTGCGCATGGAAGCGGCGATTGGCGGGATTCTCGTACTCTTCGCGGCAGGCGGGGCAAAGAACGAAATCCCGCATGGTGGTGTTGGGCCGGTCGTAGGGTATGTCGACAACGATTGTGTAGCGCGGGCCGCAGTTCGTGCAGTTGGTGAAGGGATATTGGAAGCGACGATTCGTGGGATCGAACAATTCCGCGCGGCAGTCGGGGCAAGTGGCGAGGTCGGGAAGAACGTTGACGGATTTCCCTGTATCCGTATCGCTAGGCATGAATTTCAAAACGAGTAAAGCCTTCAGCGGACAGCCAGTCGGATTCGTGGACATTGACGACCGAAGCTTTGGGGCGTTCGCTCTCGATTCTCTCTTCGAAGCGACGTAGTGCTTCGGGGGGACCTTCGACTTCGACGGTGAGTCCTGCGGAAGAATTCAGCACCCAGCCGGTGAGCAACATCTCGGTGGCGAGACGGTAGACGAAGGGACGGAAGCCGACACCCTGCACGGCTCCTCGCAACGTGATGCGGAGGCGCTGGGCCGCGGGTTTTGACGTCGTGGTCATCGGCGACGGTGCGAGTTGATTCTACGGCTTCGGCGCTATGCGGCGGAAAACCTTTAACCACGAAGGACACTAAGGTTTCACGAAGGAAAATCATTTGTGTCCTTTGTGTTACGAATTTCGGCCCTCGAATGGCAAGCTTGGATCAACTCTTCAATCCGTTCAACGAGAGTCGGCAGTGCGGCTTCAACCGCGGGCGAGAGGGATTCTCCGTGATCGAAGTTCTGCCCCGTGATCGTGACGGAGAATGCTTGCACACGCGTGCCATAGAGCCGAATTGCCAGACCGATGATGGACGCTGGAGCGAGAGCATGACAGAAAGGACGCGGGTCGGCCGGTTCTCCGCTGCCATCGGACATCCGAGTGACTTGAACTTGGCCGGGCTGACCGTCACCCGTGGCCGCATCGATAAAGATCACACATTGAGCTTGGCTGGCGGACTCGGCCAACTCCGGGCCTAGTTGGTGCAGCGAAACAATTTCGACTTCGTCGGGGAGGAACTTTCCCTCCAGCATTTCGGCTGCCCGCCGAGCTGCGCCATCGTCGCAGCGCAAGGGATTTCCATATGCAACGACGAGCACCCGGGCCATGCTCTGGAGTGTATCTCTTATGAGTACCGATCGTGCGCCGCTCAGGAACGCACTACCTCGTCGAGAATTTCTCCTGATGGACTGACGAGTTGTATTTGCAGATCCATCTGGCCGGAGGCGTGGGTCGAGCAACTCAGGCAGGGATCGTAGCAGCGGATTACGGCTTCAACGCGGTTGAGCATGCCGGGATTCAACCGCTTGCCCTGGACGAAATGTTTGGCGACCTGGAGGACACTACGGTTCATTGCCAGATTGTTCTGGCCTGTGGCGATGATCAAGTTGACCCAACGGATCAAGCCCTGCTCGTCAATCTTGTAATGATGGAAGAGGGTGCCGCGTGGCGCCTCGGCGGCGCCGACGCCCTCGAGGGCGTTGGGCCGGGCAACAGCGCGCACGTGCTTCGAGAGAATCTCCGGATCATTGAGCAGTTGTTCGAGGCGCTCGATGCAGTAGAGGATCTCGATGAGCCGAGCGTGATGATAGTGGAACGAGCTCAGGACAGCGGTGCGCTGCAGTTCGTGAAATTCGGCGAGCTCCTGGTCGGCGCGTGGCGTACCGCATCGGTCGGCGACATTGAGGCGCGCAAGTGGGCCGACTCGATAGATGCCGTCGGGAAATCCTTTGGGCTTGTAGTAGCTGGATTTGAGATAACTCCACGGTTCGACTTTTTCGCCGATGTAATCGTAATACTGCGTGGGATCGAGATCGTCGGCGACAACGTGGCCGGAGGCGTCGACGATGCGCAGCTTGCCGTCGTAGAAAGTGAGGCCATTATCTTTTTTCACGATGCCCATGAACATCGTGGGAAAGTTGCCGAAGGTCGAGATTTCTTCGCGGAAACCCTCCATGGTGCTCTTGAACCATTCGAGGGTGCGCTCGGCGATGGCGAGCGCGTCGGGGATAGCCCAGAGAATGGCGTCGCGGTTGGCCTCGGTAAGTGGCTCGCTGACGCCGCCGGGAACGATCCACGCGGGATGAATACGCTTTCCGCCCAGCTGCTCGATTATTTTCTGTCCAAACTGGCGGAGGCGGATGCCGTCAAGCGCCAGAGCCGGATTCTTCTCTGCGACGCCGAAGATATTGCTCTTGGCCGGATCGGCATCCATGCCGAGGAGCAGGTCCGGCGAGGAAAGATGGAACAGGCTCAAGGCGTGCGATTGGGTGACCTGAGCGAGACCGAAGATGCGGCGCAGTTTGTCGGCAGTCGGCGGGATTTTCACCGCGAGGAGCGAGTCGCAGGCCTTGGCGGACGCGATCAGATGGCTGACTGGGCAGATGCCGCAGATGCGCGCCATCAATGACGGCATCTCGTAGAAGGGGCGGCCTTCCGCAAGTTTTTCGAAGCCGCGGAACTGGGTGACGTGGAAGCGGGCGTCCTCGACGCGGCCCTCGTCGTTAAGGTGAAGCGTGATCTTGGAGTGGCCTTCGATGCGCGTCACCGGATCGATGACGATGGTATTGCCCTTCACGATATCTCCCTCTTAGCGATGAGCTGTGAGTCTTGAGCTTCGAGCTAAACCCTTCGGCTCTTCAACAATCCGCTCCATCGCACATCGAGTGCGATCGTTCGCGGTCAATGCTCAAAGCTCGCAGCTCGCGACTCGCAGCTCACTTACGCTCCAAAGCGCGTTTTCAAAGTCAGGTCCGGGACGCGGCCTTCCAGCAATTCCGTCACGGTGTAGTAAATGGTGTCGGCTGACGGCGGACATCCGGGGACAAATACGTCGACATTCACGAATTCGTGAACGGGCCGCGAGTTTGGTAAAAGCGCCGGCACGACCTGGTCCGGAATGCCGGGATCGAACGTTACATTTTCACGATAGGCGCGATCATAGACCGCCTTCGTGCCGAAGGGATTCCGCATGCCGGGTACATTCGCCGTGACTGCGCAATCGCCCAAGGAGACCAGGATTTTCGTGCGCTCGCGGACCAGCTTGATCTTGTGCAAGTCTTCTTCGCTGCTGACAGCACCCTCGACCAAAGTGACGTCCACGTTCTCGGGAAATTCCTTGGCGTCGACCAGCGGGCTGTAAACCAGGTCGGCCGCGCCGGCGATGGCCAGCAAGCGTTCGTCCATGTCGAGGAACGACATGTGGCAGCCCGAGCAGCCATCGAGCCAGACGGTAGCAATTCGCTTCTTACTCATGGATCACGCAGGGGCTAGAGCCCGCATCCTTTCGCTCGCTCGGCGCGGCGCTAAAGTGCTGCTCTTCCACTCAACGATCACTTTCATGCCCGCGGCCTCCTTCGAGCTGGCCTTCCATCCTCATTCGTTATTCGTTCTCCTCGCGCATCATGGTCAGGTACGGCAAGAATTGCCGGCGTTTGAGCATTTCCGCCACGGATCGTCCCTTTTCAAACAGTGCGCCGGTCGGGCAGACATGGACGCATTTGCCGCAACTGGTACAGGTTTCCGACAATCCCCATGGTTCGTTGAGATCGGTAATGACCTTGGCGTCGATGCCGCGCCCCATGATGTCCCAGGTATGGGCGCCCTCGATTTCGTCGCAGACGCGCACGCACCGCGTGCAGAGAATGCAGCGGTTGTGATCGATGACAAAGCGGTCATGGGAGGCGTCGACTTCTTCTTTGGGATAGCGGTACGGAAAGTGGACGTGAGTGATGCCCAACCGCTGGCCGAGCATCTGCATCTCGCAGTGACCGTTCGAAACGCAAACCGAACAGACGTGATTGCGCTCGGTGAAGAGCAGTTCCAGAATCATCTTGCGATATTTCTGAAGGCGGTCGGAGTCGGTGGTGACTTCCATTCCTTCTTCAACCGCAGTCACACAGGCCGGCAGCAGCTTGTTCTGGCCCTTGATTTCGACTAGGCAGAGGCGGCAGGCGCCGACGTCAGACAGGCCGTCCATTTCGCAGAGCCGCGGGATGAAGATGCCGTTCTGGCGAGCGACGTCGAGAATCGTTTCGTCGTGCCGCCCGCTGAGGTCGCGGCCATCGATCCGGAGAGTCCTGACCGGGGCAGGGCTCATGCGGTTTCTCCTACGGGCTGCGCGTTACAAACTCCGGCCGGACATTTGTGCTCTTCAATATGCGCCCGGTATTCGTCGGCAAAGGAACGCAACGTACTGACGACCGGATTGGGCGCGGACTGACCTAGCCCGCAGAGGCTCGTGTGCTTCAGCAGGTCGCAAAGTTCTTCAAGCATCGTGAGGTCTTGTGCCGTGGCGGTCATGTTGCCGATGGCGGTGAGGATGCGGTGCATTTGATACGTACCGACGCGGCACGGGATGCATTTGCCGCAGGACTCGGTCATGCAGAAGTCCATGAAGAACTTCGCTACGTCGACCATGCAGGAGCTTTCGTCCATCACGATCATGCCACCCGATCCCATGATGGATCCGGCGCGGGCCAGCGATTCGTAGTCCACAGGCATATCGAGACATTCGGAGGGGAGACAGCCTCCGGACGGGCCACCGGTCTGGACAGCTTTGAATTTGCGGCCTTCGGGGATGCCTCCGCCGATTTCAAAGACCATCTCGCGCAGCGAGATTCCCATCGGAACTTCCACGAGGCCGGTATTTTCGACGCGGCCGGCTAAAGCGAAGACTTTCGTCCCCTTGCTCTTTTCGGTGCCGATGCCGGCGTACCACTCGCCGCCATTGCGAATGATCGGCGCGATGTTGGCAAAGGTCTCGACGTTATTGATCAGCGTCGGCTGGCCAAACAGGCCTTCCATGGCGGGATAGGGCGGACGCGGGCGCGGCGTGCCTCGCTTTCCTTCCACCGAAGCGATGAGGGCGGTCTCTTCGCCGCAGACGAAAGCTCCCGCGCCGAGTCGCAGATCAATGCGGAAGCTGAAGCGCGTGCCGCAGATGTTGGAACCGAGCAGACCAACGCGCTCGGCCTGGCGGATGGCATTGCGCAATCGCTTGATGGCTAGTGGATATTCCGCGCGTACGTAAATGTAGGCTTCGGTTGCGCCGACGGCGTAACCGGCGATCAGCATTCCCTCGAGGACACGATGAGGGTCGGACTCAAGCACGCTGCGATCCATGAATGCGCCCGGATCGCCTTCGTCAGCATTGCAGATCACGTATTTCTGCGTGCCGACGGATTTGGAAACTGTGCTCCACTTCAAGCCAGTGGGATAACCCGCGCCACCGCGGCCGCGCAGGCCGCTCTTGGTTACTTCGTCGATCACTTCGCGTGGCGACATCTCTGTCAGGGCTTTGATCAGCGCGGTGTAGCCGTTCACGGAAATGTAGTCTTCAATGCGATCGGGATCGATGTTGCCGGAATTTTCAAGGACAATCTTTTTCTGGCGCTGGAAGAACGGAACATCGGTAGGGCAAATGAGCCGCGAGACTGGCTCGCTTTCGAGGCTATCGAGGATAGCCGGACCATCGGCGGCTTCGACTTTCTTGTATAGAACACCGGCGCTGGTCGAGACCAGCGGGCCTTCGGAGCACAATCCCATGCAGCCGACGCCCTTTACCTTGCAGTGATCCTTGGTGCCGCGGCGTGCGACTTCCTGGTCGAGTGAATCTTTGACCGACTGGCTCTGACAGGAAAGACACCCAGCGGCAACGCAAACGTTGATACCCTGCGTGAATTGGACTTGGGCGGCGCGTTCAGTTTCGGCGATCTGGTCGAGTTCCTCGGGGGTCATGCGTGAGCCCATTTCTTCAGGTGCTCGCGAATGGCCGCCGTGCCAACCTTGCCAGCAACTTCCTGATCGTAAACTACAGCCGGAGCCAAGCCGCAGGATCCGAGACAGCGCGCGGTGAGCAACGACACTCTTTTATCGGATGTCGTTTCGCCAGGACGAATTCCCAAGTCGCGCTGCACGGCGTCCAACAACTGAGGTGCGCCCTTGATGTAGCACGCTGTGCCCATGCAGATGACACATGTGTGCTCGCCTGCCGGCTTCAGAGTAAAGAAGTGATAAAAGGTGGCGACGCCATAGGCGCGGCTGAGCGGTACGCGCAGAGACATCGCAACATAACGCAGCGCCTGCTCGTCCAGGTATCCGAAAGCTTCCTGGACCGTGTGCAGCGTCTCAATCAGACCGCGCGCCTGTTGGCCCTGACGCCGGATGGTGGCATCCACCAACTTCCAGCGCTTGTCCTGATTGGGCGGAGTGGGTTTGGCAACGTATGAAGGCATATCCTTTGGTACTCGCAGATGATTTCTGCATGACGGTTATGAGACGAGGTTGTTCAATAGCGAATAACACAAGAGTGTAATCCTGCCGCTTGCCGACCACAATAATTCTCGACAAATATAACTGCGCGATTTCCATTTTGGTTCATGCTTAAAAGCGAAAACGAACAGAGACACCTCGCGACCGGACTAGCGTAAGCGTTCCGTTTCTCCGCGATAGAAAACATTCCATCTATTCGTGCGTCGTCAGCACCGGACATTGCGCGTGCGCGATCACATGATGAGCGGAGGACCAGGGCAGGTGCGTCGAACTCACGTTGCTGGAGGAGCGCGCCCCAATCACGATCATATCGGCGTCCCGCTCCGATGCGACTTTCAATATGCGTTCCGCCGGGTCGCCAAACTCGAGAACGGTTTCGGGCGCATACTGCAGCGCCGCGCTGGGCGGAATAAGCTCCCGCAATCTTTGAATGCTGTCTTCGATCGGGCCTGGTCGGCGACCTAATTCACCGTACTCTTCGATCACATGCAGCAGCGACAGCCTCGATCCGAACTCTTCAGCCAGTGCGATCGCCGCCTGTGCAACCCATCGCGAACTTTGTGCAAAATCTGTGGCGAACACGATCTGCCGCAACTCCAACTCGAGCGGAGCGAGATCGCGACGACGATTCTGCAGCGGAGGCAATTTCGCGCGGCCGGAAACTTTGGGGCCAACCGTGAGCACGGGGCACGACGCGTGGCGGAGGATATCTTCGGCGACCGACCCGAGCAGAAGTTTCCCCAGGCCAGTACGGCCATGTGTACCGAGCACGATCAAGTCGACTTCATTCTCTTCTACGATCGGCGCCAGGCTCTTCCACACCTGCCCGTGGCGAACATAGTTGCGGTGCGGAATACCCTGGAAATTGTCGGAAAGCTCATCGAGTTTTTCTTTTGCCTCGGTGTTGGCGTCCTCGTAGATGGTGCCCATGCTGACATAGTCAACGCCGCCATTAGTCAGCAAAAGACTGCTATCCGAGATCACGTGAGCGATGTGCAAAGTACTGCCGAAACGCCGGCAAATGGCCGTGGCATAGGGCAGAGCCGCATCAGAACTAGCGGAGAAATCGGTGGCGAACAAGACGTTTTTCACCGAAATTGCGGAGACAAGCTTCGGCGACACGCGGTCGGAGACCGCGATCTCTGGTGTTTCAATGCTGGCTTGAACGAGTGCCATAAGCACCTCCTGCACCCACGCTTAGGATCACCCTTGGGAGGTGGCGCGGGATACGACGGCTGTCACCTGTTTTTGTGATCTGAATCACATCTTCCGGAAATAGCCGGTGAGCATAGAGCGTGATCGCAAGATTTAAGACAGAACACTCACCACAGGGGACACAGAGGTCCACAGGGGAAATCAAAATCCCAACCGGTCGCACAAAGCGCCACAAGGTTGGGACAGCCAGTGAGCTTATTGCGCGAAGCCGTCGGCTTGGGTTACGGCGCCGATGGCTACGGTGTGGTCGATGTAGAGGCGTCCGGCCTCGAGGGCCTGGCGGTCGAGTTCGAGAAGTGCGGCGTTCTTCACTTTCGATTCCAGCACCTTCATCGCCGTCGTCGAGGAGAGGCATTCGGTTTCTTCGAGCAGCGCGCCCATCATCACCACGTTCGCGACTTTGGCCGATCCGAGTTTGTCGGCGATCTCGGATGCGGGGATACAGATGACTTGCGCTTGCGGGATGGCGAGATCCTCGGGCCAGCCCTCGCGGCCGTAGATGATCGTGCCTCCCGGCCCGACCTGTGCCGCGAACTTCTGCAAAGACGGCTCATTCATCGCAACGAGGACATCGGGGCGCGTGAGAACTGGCGATCCGATCCGCTCTTTCGACACGCAAACATGGCAATGCGCGCTACCGGACCGCATCTCCGGACCATAGGAGGGCAGCCAGCTGACTTCCAACCCCTCGCGCATCCCCATCTCTGCCAGAAGCTGTCCGAGCAGCAGGACGCCTTGTCCGCCGAATCCAGCGATCTTGATGCCAAGATGATCGAAGTGATGGTGGCGGCCAGGAACCGTGGTTGCTTGCGCAGCATTGCGCTCGCCCTCGACTAATTCCTGAACTGTCTTATGGGGTGGGATATCACTGTTCGGAACCTCAACTTTGCGGTCGCGAAACACTTCAAGCGGAAAGCTGGGGATCATTTTCTCCGCAACCCATTTCCGCGCTTCAATTGGATCCTTGCCCCAGATAGTCGGACATGGGGAGAGAATTTCGACGAACGTGAAGCCGGCACCGGCGCGTTGCAACTCCAGTGCTTTTCGGACGGCTCGCCGCGCCTTCATGATGTTCTTGTTGTCAGAGAGTGCGACGCGCTCGATGTACACCGGGGCCTCGAGCGAAGACAGCATCTCGGCCATGTGCAAGGGAAAGCCTTCGTTTACCGGGCGGCGCCCCCAGGGTGAGGTAGTGCTGCGTTGGCCGACAAGCGTTGTGGGAGCCATCTGCCCGCCGGTCATACCGTAGATGGCGTTGTTCACGAAGAAGACGGAGATTTTTTCTCCACGATTTGCAGCGTGAACGATTTCGGCTGTACCGATCGCGGCGAGGTCTCCATCGCCCTGATAGGCAATGACGATTTTGTCGGGACAGGCGCGCTTCAGGCCTGTGGCGGCGGCGGGAGCGCGACCATGGGCGACTTGAACATTGCCCACGTCGAAGTAGTAGTAGGCAAAAACTGAGCAGCCGACGGGGCTGACAAGAATCGTTTGATCCTGCAGCCCGAGATCTTCAAGGGCTTCAGCGATCAGTTTATGCGCTACGCCATGTCCGCACCCGGGACAGTAGTGGGTCTGGTGCTTCAGGTCGCCCTTACGTTCGAATTCGGGATAAAAGACTTCCGACTTCTCGTGAACGACTTCGTACTTGTCGGTTGCAACCCTTGGTGCTTCCAGGATGACGTTCTTTTCCGCCATGATTGGTTTCCACCTGTCCTTACGTAGCGGCGAAGCTCTGTCCGCCATCATTCTTCGCCACGCCGGACGAATGCGTCCGGGGCTACATTTTCTAGACTGCTGCCGGCATACACTCTTCGATTTTCGCCAGCAATTCCTCGACGCCGGGCACGTTGCCGCCTACGCGTCCGTAAAATTCGACCGGACGCTTGCCGTTTAGCGCGAGGCGAACATCTTCCACCATCTGCCCGTTGCTGAGCTCCACGGTGAGAACCTTCTCGGCGCGCATCGCTGCTGCCGCGATCTCTTTCTTTGGAAATGGCCACAGCGTGATGGGGCGGAACAGTCCGACTTTAATTCCCTGCTTGCGCGCTTCGTCCACAGCCGAGCGCAGCACGCGCGACACGATGCCGTATCCGACTGCGATCAACTCCGCGTCTTCGGTGCGGTACTCCTCCCAGCGAACTTCATTTTCCTGTGCGCGAATATACTTCGCTTCCATACGCCGCTGGTGTTCTTCGAGATCGTCCGCCTCAAGGACGATCGAGCTGACCATGTTCCGACGCGTTCCAGCAGTTCCCTTCACTGCCCAAGGCTTCAGAGGAGCAACGATCTCGCGATATTCAAGATCGAGAGGCTCCATCATTTGACCGACAAATCCATCGGTCAGCACGATCGCGGGATTGCGGTAGCGGTCGGCGAGCTCGAAGGCAAGGATGGTGAGATCGGCCATCTCCTGGACGGAAGCCGGAGCTACAACGAGATTGCGGTAGTTACCATGGCCTCCGCCCTTGACCATGGCGAAGTAATCGCTCTGTTCGGGCGCGATGTTACCGAGACCAGGCCCTCCACGCATCACATCGACGATTACGCAGGGCAACTCCGCGCCCGCGAGATACGAAATGCCTTCCTGCATGAGACTGACGCCGGGACCGGAGGAGGCGGTCATGACGCGCTCTCCGGCAGCGGCCGCGCCGTAAACCATGTTGATTGATGCGGTTTCGCTCTCCGCCTGGATGAAGGTGCCGCCGACTTCGGGAAGGTACAGTGCGGCCGCTTCAGCGACTTCACTCGCGGGCGTAATTGGATATCCGTAGTAGGCGCGGCAACCGGCGAGCACGGCTCCCTTAATGACTGCAACATTTCCTTTACAAAGTTGCCGCATGTTCGCCTCCCGCTGAGACTTGCGCAGCAATCTTGGGTGGGGATACCAGCCGGTAGACGATGATGGCGCCGGGTTCTGGGCAGCAATAGAAGCAGATGCCGCAGCCGGTGCAGTCGTGGCCGGTATAGTGTGCCGGATGGACACCGTAATGGCTTAGCTCAGAAGCCAGTTCGAGGCACTTGGGCGGGCAGGATTCCACGCACAACCCACAACCCTTGCATTCTTCAACGTTGATGGTGATATTGCCGCGTGCCGGACCCGCCATGGATTCACCTCGGGACTGCTGTCTGTGCCACTGGAGGCTGCAACCACTTGGTTTTCTCGCAATACTCGTACAAACCTGCGCGGAATTTCGGATGCGCGATCTGGATCAGCGCCTTCGCCCGTTCGCGAATCGACTTGCCATGCAGGTACGCGACACCGTATTCCGTAACGACATAGCGCACGAGCCCCCGCGAAGTAACGACTCCCGCTCCAGGATCAAGCATAGGCACGATCCGCGAGATATTGCCGTTCTTTGCGGTCGAAGATATCGCAATGATGGGCTTGCCGCCCTTGGACCGCGATGCCCCCCGCAGAAAATCGACTTGCCCGCCAATGCCGCTGTAAAACTGGTTCCCGATCGAATCGGAACAGACCTGTCCCGTTAGATCGACCTGCAATGCAGAATTGATCGCGACCATATTGTCGTTGCGTGCGATCAAACCGGGATCGTTCGAATAAGCGGTCGGATGAAATTCGAAGATCGGATTGTTGTCGACGAATTCGAATAGACGTTCGGACCCGAGCGCAAATCCCAGGATGATCTTGCGCGGCTTGAAATTTTTTCGAGCGCCGGTGAGCACTCCAGCTTCAATCAGCGGGATCACGCCATCGGAGATCATCTCGCTGTGAACGCCAAGATCCTTACGGTCCATCAGCATGGGAAGAATCGCGTCGGGAATACCGCCGATGCCCGTCTGCAGCACCGCGCCGTCTTCGATCAGGCCTGCCACGTTTCGCGCGATCTCGACTTGCAACTCCGTAACTACTGGCCTCTTAAGAGCACAGAGAGGCCGCGATGACTCTACGACATCGTCGATATCGTTCACATGAATAAAGCTGTCGCCGTAGGTGCGCGGCATGTTGTCATTGATCTGCGCCACAACGCGCTTCGCAACCTTGGCCGCGGTGAGTGTCGTGTCGACGCCGACGCCGAAGCTGCAAAATCCGTGAGAATCGGGAGGCGAGACTTCGATCAGAGCGACATCGATCGGCATCTCGCCGCTTTCGAACAGTCCTTCGATCTCGCTCAAGTAGATCGGCGTGTAATCGGCGCGGCCGTCGTTGATGGCCGCTCGCACATTGGCGCCGATGAACATGGCATTATGCCGAAAGTGTCCGGCCATTTCCGGAGACACATAGGGCGCGCAGCCCATCGTCATCATGTGAACGATTTCTACGTCGAAAAGATCGGGCCCACGGCGCATCAGCGCTTCGACCAGCGTTTCAGGCTCGGCACAACCGGGCTGGATATACACACGCATACCGGACTTCACGCACCCCAGCGCGTCGTCCGCCGTCTTCAGCCGCTTCTTGTATTCCATCTCCCATGACATCGACATCCTCGTCCGCCCCCTAAGAAGCCCTCAGTGCGCCTTCACGCGACGCCCGGGCGACCTCTTCCTCGTACCCCACAGCGGCATAATAAATTGCCCGATCGAAAAACATCTCCAGCATTTGCAGCAGTTCAAGTTCCCCCATGATCTCGATGGCGCGGTCCATCACCGCTTCACTCTTGAGGAATTCCCAGAGATTTTCTTTGGTGAGCACGATAGCCTGCACAACTTCGCTCAGCGGAACGTTCTGCAGAGCGCGACGCGCGCCGATCTCGCGATAGCGATGCTCGATGTCGAGTTCATTCTTGCCGAGCAGCCATTCGCCGAGGTGGCGGTATATCTCGTAGACCCGCTCTCTCAGTTCATGCGCTGGAATATCGCGGAAGTGGCTGACTTGCAAACTACCTTGAACTCTTTCTTCGAGCCCGGCCGCGAGCGCATCCGCGTGGGATTCAATCAGACGCACCAGCCTGTAGGAAAACATCATACGCACCCCCTCGCCGGCGGCTCTCCGAGTCCGGCGTTACACCCCGAGCTTTACGGCCGTATCCTGGTGGCTCCAACCCTCGACGGGTATCTTCCCTGTTTCGACCGTGGGCTCCAGCGTCTGCGGCACGGTAATTGCCCGCGAAATCAGGCAGACTGACTTCGCCCGCCGCAACAAGCTCAGCCCGGTTTCGCTCTGATTTTCGGAGTAAACCGTCAGGCGCGGGCGAATCAGGATTTCGTTGAAATTGCATCCAGCAGTTCGGCTGCGGCGTACGCTACCTTCGATTTCCACTTCGAGGTCGGTGTAATCGAACTTCGCGCTCCGCGCAATGTCATGGAACGTGGTGGTAAAGCAGCCTGCCAGGGCACATAGCAGCAACTGCTCGGGACTCCACCGGCCCTCCAGCCCTCCCAACTCGGCCGCCTCGGAAAAATGGATCGTGTTCGGAGAGGACTCGCATTTGGCGAGTCCAGTGCGGCCCGATGTCCACCAGGCCGAAACGCGATAGGTATACTCTGCAGCCATGTTTAGACTCCTGGCGCTCCCAGAGAGCGCCCTTTCCCCGTCAAGACGATAGCGAGAAGATCACCGTAATGGTGGTCTCCACTTCTACCGGTTGCCCATTCAACAGATACGGCTTGTAGCGCCATTGTTTGACCGCCGCGAGGGCGGCCGGAACCAGCATGGGATGCCCGCTGACCAGTTGCAGATTCTGGATCTGTCCGTTGGTATCGATCACTGCACTGAGCACGACGTCGCCTTGCACTCGCGCGGCGCGGGCCAGTGCCGGATAGACCGGCTCTTCCTTGTGAATCAGGAGGCCGCGCGTCACTCCCTGCGAGATGCGGACCCGTGTCGGAACAACCGGCACAAACTTCGGGACAGAAGAAAGATTCGAGGTCGCGCTGACGATGCCTCCGATCACGCCACCTAACTGGCCCCCCGGAATTCCGCCCGGGACTCCGCCGACTACTCCCCCAGTTGCGGCCATCGGTGGTGGGGCTTCGTCTTCTTTAATCATTTCAATTTTCTTGGGGATCTTAGTAGGAGTGCGCAATTCCCCAGTGTTCAGCATGTTCGTCTCGATCTGATGAACGACTCTCTGAACCTCTGCGGCTGCCGGTGGAGGCGGCGGAGGTGGTGGAGGCGGGGCGACCAAGAACGTAAGAAGCTGGGCCTTCGGTAAGGCCTCCGGAAAAACGAGAGGCATGATCAGCATCAGACCGATCGCGAAGCAGTTGAAAATGAACGACGCTGTGGTCGCGAATGTTTTGCGCTTCCGGGCCGGACCGAAATCCAGCAGACTGTCGGAGAACATCGTTCTGGGTGTGAATGGCTCTGCCGCGATCCCTTTCTTTGGCAGCACCGGCGCACCCGGACGACTTACCGGTTTGACTTCTCTTACCTCGGGTTCATGGATCTCAATCGTGCCCATCGGAACCTCCTGCCTCACCCTCTGCAGTTCATTGGGAGTCCGGAAGGCGTCTCGGCGGGCGCATCTCCCTGTGCTCCAGAGACATCTTCGTTCAACCCCTAACTTGAGCAAATGGCAAGCGTCACGGCTGTTTGTGATCCCAATCACTAAATCGAAAAATTGATGCGAAACGGCGGTAACCACCCGTAGTTGGGAATGAACGGAAGTGCGAAAAAGGCTGGTAATGAAGGCTGTCGATGTGTTGCTAGCGGTCGTCCGCAGGAGCTGGCGTAAAACGATAAGCGGACTAGCGCTAAGGGGATATGGAGCGGGAGACCGGGATCGAACCGGCGACATCCAGCTTGGGAAGCTGGCGTTCTACCGCTGAACTACTCCCGCTCGACGCGACTAGATTAACACCTGAATGGACTGGTCACAACCGCCAGGAGCTTCGTGAATTCCTTCCATCATTCGTGATTTAATGATCGCCCTGCGGTTCAATCTGGTTTTGTGGACGCCGAATGACTTTGCCCAATTCTGGTTCCTCGCGACGCACGTTCCTGAAGACTTCTGTAACAACCGGCGCGGCTGCGGCAATCGTTCCGGCGCTGAGCGCCGCACGAGTCATCCCCTACGCGGAAGGATCAGCCGCCCCCGAGATCAAACCCTTCGAACTGGAAGAAATCACGATCTCTGAACTGCAGGACGGAATGCAATCGGGCAAGTTCACGGCGCGGTCACTGGTAGAGAAATATTCCGAACGGATTGCGGAGATCGACAAGGCAGGTCCATCGGTGAACGCGATCATTGAGATGAATCCGGATGCTCCGACTATTGCCGAGGCATTGGATCAAGAGCGAAAAGCCAAAGGCCCGCGCGGCCACTTGCACGGCATTCCAGTCCTCATTAAAGACAACATCGACACCGCGGATCGAATGATGACGACCGCGGGATCGCTGGCGCTGGTTGGGTCGAAGCCGCCCAAGGATTCATTCGTTGCACAGAGATTGAGGGCAGCCGGCGCGGTCATTCTTGGCAAGACGAATCTAAGTGAATGGGCAAATATCCGCTCCAGTCATTCGACCAGCGGGTGGAGCGGGCGCGGTGGACTGACCAAGAATCCATATGCGCTCGACCGTAATCCCTGCGGGTCAAGTTCGGGTACGGGCGCTGGAATTTCCGCAAACCTAGCAGCGGTGGGAATCGGAACGGAGACGGACGGCTCGATCGTGTGCCCGTCGTCCTCGAATGGGCTCGCCGGCATCAAGCCGACGGTCGGTCTCGTCAGCCGCTCGGGCATCATACCGATTTCCCATAGTCAAGACGGCGCAGGGCCGATGTGCCGCACCCTGCGCGATGCCGCCATTCTGTTGAGCGCGCTGACGGGTGTCGATCCGGACGATGCGGCCACGGCTGCCAGTGCGGGCCAGTCCTACACGGATTATTCGAAATTCTGCGATCCCAATGGCCTGAAGGGCGCTCGCATCGGTGTCGCGCGAAAATACTTTGGATTCAGCGATGCGGTCGATGCACTCATGGAGCGGGCGCTCGATGTAATGAAGAAGCAGGGCGCCACGTTGGTGGACCCGGCTGACATCGAGACTCTAGGAAAGTTCGACGAAAGCGAATCGATCGTTTTCATGTACGAACTGAAGGCAGATTTGAACGCCTATCTGGCTCGCCTGGGTCCTGGCGCACCCGTCAAGACCCTTAAGGACATCATCGACTTCAATGAACGCAACCGATCAAAGGAGATGCCGTATTTCGGACAGGACCTATTCGTCAAGTCGCAAACTAAGGGGCCACTTACAGAGAAGGAATATGTCGATGCGCTGGCGAAGAATCATCAGCTAGCGCGCATAGAAGGGATCGATGCAGTCATGGACAAACATCAACTACATGCGATCGTAGCTCCTACGGGCGGGCCCGCTTGGATCACGGATCTGATCACGGGAGATCATTTTTCCGGCGGAAGCTCGAACGCCGCGGCGGTGGCCGGTTATCCGAACATCAATATCACCGCAGGATCTATCTTCGGATTACCAGTTGGTATCTCGTTCTTTGGACGCGCCTGGAGCGAACCAACCTTGATCCGGATCGCTTATGCCTTCGAACAAGCGACCAAAGCGCGGCAGGCTCCGCGATTCCTCCCGGCGATTTCTCCTGCTTAATTGCGTAAAATGGATCATGGTGCCGGAGGTCGGGTTGATTAAGCTCCGTTCCTGGCTGTTTTCACCGCTTCTCCTTCCCGCACTGGTCTTGTTTTGCCTCACATCCAGCGAGTTAAGCCACGGGCAAGTCTTGTACCAGGACCAGGAAATTCAAGTTCACAATCTTCCATCCCTTAAAGCGCGAAGTCACGATCCGTCTGACGTGCTGCTGACTTCGCTCGACACGATTTTGCATAACCGCGACTTTTGTTGTGGAAAAGATTCTGCGCTGGAAGACAGCCTCGCGGCGGCCGATCCCAAGTCGTTGAAAGACGTCGCCAGCAGAGTACAAGGGCAACATCGGCTCAGCGACGGACGAGCCATCTCGGTGACAACGGAATATCTGACGCCCGATGCAGCGAGCGCGGGTCACCTTGTAACGCTGATCCTGAACCAGCACGCGGCGTTGATGGAATGGAACTCCCATGTCTACGTCGTTCACGGCCTGGTATTTTTCTGGGATGGAAGTACCGGAGAACCCGCCATGGTGATTCGCAAGTTCTTGCTCTGGGACACGCGATACACGGATTCACGCCGCGAAGTGATCTTCAATCGTGGACTGGACGATGCAAGCAAAGTAGCAGGGGTAATCTTCGTTGAGGCCGGATTGCCGTAAAATCCGCGGGTGGTAAGGATTCCCGACGGTCACATATTGATCCCCGATTCTCTAATTTTTGCAATTTTCCTTCTGCCCCATGTTAGCCTTCACTTACTAAGGGGGTACTAAATGACCAACCTGAATAAGGTAGTCACTTCCCTGCGGCATGAGTACTCCCGTCTCGAAAAGGAGATGGAACAAGTAGGGAAGGCATTAAACGCTCTTGGCAGTAGCAGCGGGAAGAAGCTCAAGAGGGCCAAACGCATCTTGAGTCAGGAAGCCCGCCAGCGTATTGCTGAGGCGCAAAGACTGCGCTGGGCCAAAGTGCGGAAAGCGGCCAAGTTAGCCAAGTCTTAATCTGTAGTGTTTTTCGCAAGCACCGCAGACGGCCCTGTTCGTAGATCTTTCACAGATAGGCGACGGGGCCCAAGCGGATCAAAAGCTTTGCTTTTAAGTCCAACGGAACCACTTCAGAGCCAGCAGGAACGAAATCCCTCCCCATAACACCATCACCAACAATCGAGGCCATTGATGAAGCAGCGGAGTGCCTTCGAGGATGCAGGCTCGCAAGGCATCGTTGAGAGCGGTGAGTGGGAGCGCTTTAATCAGTGGATGAATGACGGTCGGGAAACGCTCGTACGAAAAGAAAACCCCGGAGAAGATCCACATAGGCATCATCACGAGATTGATGAGTCCGCTCACGGATTCGATTTTCTGCGCGCGGCTGGCAGTCAACAGGCCGACGCCGCCGAAAGTAAGCGAACCGATGGCCGCGATAAGAGCGATGGATCCGATCGATCCCAGCACTCGCATGTGAAAGAACAAGACGCCGAAGACCAGCAGTAATCCGACCTCGATGATCATCAGGATCAAGCGGCTGGAAGCCAAAGCAAGAAGAAAATCTCCGCGGCGCATGGGCGTGCCGACAAATCGCTTCAGCAGCTTACGCTGACGCATGTCGACCAGCGCGAAGCCGATCCCCCACATGCCGGAGTTCATCAGGTTCATGCCCAGCAGACCCGGAATGAGGAAGTCGATGTAGCGCGAACCCGGTTCGGATGAGGTGACGGTGGTTGTGGCCACTGCGTCTTTCCGCCCAGCCGCTGACTGCATGGCTTCGTTGGTCTGCGCTTTGGCGAGAACGCTCTCGGGCCGGGCCGGATCGTAGCGGTAAGTGAAGCCTCCGTTACCGTCGGGCTCGATGACCAGATCGAACTTGCCAAGTCGGAAGCCTTTGCGCGCGTCGTCGGGATCCAATATCTGAATTTTGAACATTTCGTGCTGCGGCGAGCGTGCCAGCAGATCTTGTGCCTGCTCAGAACCTGCGGCCCTCACGATCGCGACAGACACCGCATCGCCAGGTTTGTTGCGGAAGGCAATTCCCAGCCCCAAAGCTAGCAACAGCGGGAAGACGAATACCCAGAAAACGACTTCCGGCTCGCGCTTCAGTTCGAGCATGCGCGCCATCAGAAGATGAGAATAGCCCGCCCATCGCCCATTACGGCGCGGCGGCTGAGGACTAGGCGCTGAGGTTTTCACCGGGATTTCTTGGGCAACACTCATAAATCTCTATTTCTGACTACCGCGCTTGGGGTTTCCATTTATTCAAAAATTCCGCGAGCGCTTCCGGAGTCAATCCGCGAGCGTCTTCGAACTCGCCATTTTTCTGACTGACCACAAGCGTTCCGTCGGATTCGGCCACGGCGAGCGCCGGAATCCCTTTATTCAGAGGGATTTCAAACTGTCTTACGAGATCAGGATTTTTCTTAGAATCTGGGCCGAGATCGATGTGGACCACTTCGTAGTTCCCATCGACGATCGGCGCCAGCTGCGGACCATGGAAGGCCAGGTCAAGAACGTGACAGTCGAAGCACCAGTTCGCACCAAAAACGAGCAGCACCCGCTTGTGTTCACTGGCAGCTTTCGTTTCCGCTTCTTTAATCTCGGCGTGTGCGTCGGCATCGTCCGGATAGATATTCTTCTTCATGTCCGACGGCTGCTTGAGAGCCGGGTTGTCAGTTCTCTCCACTCCGACGATCCTCCAGTTCTCGCCCTGTTTGCGCCAGCCCTGCGCGTCGGTGACATTCGTCGAGTGGCCATCGCCGGAAACGACTGCGCCACGAAAAATCACGCTCGCCCGATCGGGAAGCACGACCAAGCGGACGATCTCCACTTTCATGGTCCGTACTTTCTGATCGAGCCAGAAGTTGATCTCGGCATCCGCCGGAAACTGCTGAGTCTTGACGCTGACCTGCGCTGGCGGATCGGTGCTGTAGAAGCTTTTCAGTGTGGCGGCATCTGCGGTCAACACGGCTCCGGTCCATTGTTGGAATGGCGGAAAGCTCGTGGCATCCGCAGGCGCCGACGCGGCGGTTTGCGATCGAACGTTCGTGAACGCGGCCACGCAGAATATGACTACCGTTCCTATCGTCATTCGCCAACTCATTGTGAATCCGCTCCTTCTCAAGTCATTCTTCTCGCAGATGCCGTCCGGTCAATCGCACGAACACATCTTCTAAACTTGCCTGCCGCGTGGTCAGGTGCTGCAACTTGCCGCTCTGCCGATTGATCGTTTCCAGCAGCGCGGGGATCGTCAGGTGTGGCTCTTTGACGTTGAGCGAGATCATGCCCTCGTCCTCGCGGACGGATTCAACACTGGGTAACCCGCGCCAGGCGGCCAATGCACCGCCGTCCGATCCACTGACGGAAAACTCGACGACGTGATGGCCGCCCAGCCGAGTGATGAGGTCGGCCGGAGATCCTTCAGCAATCACTTGGCCGTGATCGACGATGGCGAGGCGATCACACAGCCGCTCGGCTTCGTCCATGTAGTGAGTCGTAAGCAGGACCGTTCCGCCGTCGCGCTGGAAGGCGCGAATGATGTCCCAAAGCTGGCGGCGGCTCTGTGGATCGAGTCCGGTGGTTGGCTCATCGAGAAACAGAATTTTCGGATTACACACCAGGGCCGTGGCGACCGCGAGGCGCTGCCGCTGTCCGCCCGAGAGTTTACCGACCCAGGAGTCGGCTTTCTCGGTCAGTTGCAATTGCTCCATCACTTCCTCCGTAGAGCGTGGCTGCTGGTAGAAGCTGGCGAAAAGCTCGATGGTCTCGCGCACCGTAAGTTTTTCCGACAGCCGCGTTTCCTGGAGCGAAATTCCGAGCCACTCGCGCATCTCGCGTTCATTCTGCTTCCAGGAATGTCCCAGGATCGAAACCTCGCCGGAAGTGGGTGCGAGCAATCCTTCGAGAATCTCGATGGTTGTAGTCTTCCCCGCCCCGTTTGGCCCAAGGAGGCCAAAGCACTCGCCGGTCAAAATCTCGAGATTCAACCCACGCACGGCCTCGACCTTGCCGTCGTAGGTCTTACGGAGGTCGCGACATTGGATAGCCGTGGGCATGCGGGCATTTTATCGCAGGTCTGCAGTGGATTTAATGAACGGATGGAGGCTGCTAAAATACCGCATCGCCGCGGAGGCACGCGGCATCCTTCTTTCCATGCGCAACCCCAAGCGCGGCTTCACTTGACGGCATTCCCTCTAAGACGCCCGTGTGTCGTTTCCAAACCCAGTGATTAGTGGCTAGTGGTTTGTGGCCCGTTATGAAAGGAATGCGCCTATGCTACGCAAGCTTTTTGTCTTCGTGCCCCTGTTTTTCCTTACGCTCCCATCCTTCACGCAGGAGTCGCGTCACTTTACGTTTCACTATGCCTTCACGGTGAAGAATGTGCCTCAAGGCAAGAGAATCCGGATCTGGATTCCGGCCGCACAATCGGATGCCTTCCAGGAGGTGAAAGTCGTCTCCGCCAACGGCGATCTGCCACTTAAGAAGTCACGCGAATCAAAATATGGAAACGAAATCTACTTTGCGGAGGCGAATAAAGCCGCCGGATCCGAACTGCACTTCGATATTGAATATGACGTAGTGCGCCACGAACGGATTGCTTTGGGCCCGCAGCCTCTTGTTGTCGCGGTTGCGCTCTCGGAGAAGGAGCGTCAACAAGATCTGCGGCCGGACACGCTTGTGCCGATCACGGGCATCCCAGCCGACTTGGCGGTAAAGGTGACGCAGGGGAAAAATGATCCACTTGAGAAAGCGCACGCTATTTACGACTATGTCTTCACGACCATGAAGTACGACAAGACGGGCACCGGTTGGGGGCACGGCGATGTGCTCTATGCGTGCGATGCCAAGAAAGGAAACTGCACCGACTTTCATTCGCTATTTATCGCGATGGCGCGGTCGCAAGGCATTCCAGCCCGTTTTGAGATTGGCTTCCCTCTGCCGCCGGACAAGCATTCCGCCGAGATTGCCGGATATCATTGTTGGTCTGATTTCTACATCGATGGAAAAGGATGGATCCCGGTCGACATTTCAGAAGCCTGGAAGCATCCCGAGAAGCGTGATTACTTCTTCGGATCACATGACGTGAATCGCGTGCAATTCAGCATGGGACGCGATCTACGATTGAATCCTTCCCAGGATGGCAAGCCGTTGAATTATTTCGTTTATCCCTACGTCGAGGTGGATGGACAAGAATACCCGAACGTTTCGCTTGCATTTTCGTTTGCAGACGCTGGGGTCGCCGTTGCCGCAAGGTGAATAGCGAGCGGTATAAACAGACGTTAGCGGCCGACAGCCACGATCGATCCCGGCCCTGGATCACCCGGAGGTTGATGCGAAGACGGCGGGTCGGGAAGCACCACTGGAGTTGTGTTGTCAGCAGGCTTGGGAACGTCTTCCGAATCTTCTCCTGGACGGCGCAGGCTGGGCGCGTTCGCGGGACGTTCTTCCTGCTGCTCCTTCTTGGCTTCGGTGTCTTTGTCCGGCTTCTCGAGGATCACTTCTTTTTCCGAGCGCACGATTTTCTGGCCGCCAACCTTCATGGTTTCGACGCGGACGACTTCGTCTCCGACGATCCGGACAAAGTCAACGTCCTGTGGCGGAGCGCCGTAGATCCATTCTTCGTACTCCGTGTCCCCATCTTTCTCGCGGACTTTGCGCGGCGCCTTCCCCATCGCATGCAAAACCATCTCAGTGTTCATACCCACTAAGACGTGATGTGCCTGGATAGCCTCTTTGACCTTCGGAGGCACGGTGTCGAGATAGGCTTCTTCTTTGTTCCGCGCCTTGAAATCAAGCGCTGGGTACAGAAGATTTCTCAATTGTGCAGGACTCATCTCGGGAACGTACTTATCGAAGTAGACATCGAGATAGCTTCCGTGCGGGTTATCGGTCTGCTGATCGTTCGACAAAGGAACGGGCGTGCCACCGGTGCCGGAGACTTCGATGCGCTGGTACCACTTCTTCCTGCGGATCGGGCCGCCGTTCAGGTCGAAGTGGATGTGATCCTCTTTGATGCGGACGTACGAGATATGCGCGGGGTCGCCGGGCTTGATCGACGGTCCCCAAAGAGCAAGAAGCTGTTGTAAATCCTGGCCGCTGGGACTGATCGTGCCATGTTTGATGTTCAGGCCCTTGGTCCCCATCGGAAACAAGGTTCGCGCGTATACCATCTGGGTCTCGAAGTCGCGGATGATTTGGAGGCGAGTCTCTTTCGACATGCGAGGTGCGTCAGCAGGAATCTCCGCGGCGGGCACGGCCTGGGTTGAGCTTTGTCCGCTGGCAGGGGCCAAGGCGGCTTTACTCGCAGCATCACTCGGACTTAGGGTCTGCCCATGGACCGGAATCACTCCGAGGAACGAAAAAAGGAACAGGAAGGAGGCGACGGGAAGACGTTGCATAAAACACCCCAGGTCCGCTTTCGCACATTATAGCGCGGAAGCGCATTGAGTCCAGCTTACTCCTGAAAAGCGCCGTCTGAAGCCGGATTCTACGGCGATTTCGCATTGACAGCATTGTGCTTTTGCGACACACTTACTTTCATCCGCGCGCATTGGTAAGTTCGTTTCGACGCGCCTTCGTCTCTGGCCAATCTTTTAATTGAGAGAAGTATCATGGGTGATTCGCCGCTTCCCCAGCCAGCCCTCGGTGTACTCAGCCGTGACGCCATCCCAGTGGCGGTAGCCCCCCCGCGAGCAAATTCGCCCCAATCTGCAGAAAGCCCTGCGCTGCTGGGAGTTCTTCGGGAAGCCGTAGCCGCCGGAAGTTTGTCGATCGACGGTGTGCTCAATGCCATCGCGGATGCAGCACGCGTTCTGAGCGGAGCTCATGGGACCGCCATCGCCGCACGCCTCGACGGAGCTGTGGTGTGCCGAGCGCGCAGTGGCGACATCGCCCCCGAGTTGGGCGCGCCGCTTAACATCGATTCTGGTATCTCCGGCGAATGTATGCGCACGGCAACCATCTTGGTTTGTAAGGATTCGTACACGGACGAGCGTGTCGATCCGGACGTGTGCCGCTCTTTGGGAATTCGTTCCATCCTGGTTGTGCCTTTGCGAGGACCCAAGGGAATGCTCGGAATTCTCGAAGCATTCTCGGAGCACGCGAACGCCTTCGAAGACGAACAAATCAACTGGCTGCGTGCGCTCGCCGAGATTACCGAGAGCGCGTTTGAGCGCGAGCGGCGCGGGACGATTCCTGTTCCAGCGGCGACGCGCCCGGCACTCTTTGCTCCGCCGGCCGTGAAGACAGCGATCGCCGGTCTGTCGATGGCAGCGCTATCCAAGCTCAACAAGCGATATTGGATCCTCGGCGCTGTTGCGGCTGTACTGCTCCTGGCTACACTCGTTATCCGCCTAAGCTGGCGTCAAACCGGAGCGGAGATCGCGGCGAGTGAGCCGCATCCGCAACCAATCGGCACCGTTCAAAGCGGAGCGGCCAAAGTTTCCGAACCGCCCGTGCTTCTTAAGCCCGACGCGACCATTCCAATCCGCAAAACCGATCGAAGCCAAACTAAGGATTTGCTCAAGAAGGCATCTTCCATCGAGCCTGCCGACGACGCACCTAAACCTTCCGCGCCTGCTCGAACTTCAATTGCGAAAAACGCACCCACGAACGATGCGACCACCAGTACCCATACCCAAACGACTGGCGCTGCGACACAGGCCGACCCTCCACCTTCGATCGAGATCGCCGCTTCGAACACGCCGCCGGACCTCCCGCACCTAGCCTCAGGATCTACGACGATGCCTTCATTTGGTGCAGCAGTTTCCCAAGGTGTTGTTGATGCCAACCTGATTCATAGAGTGGACCCGCTGTATCCGCCACAAGCTCGAGTGCAAGGACTGACCGGGTCTGTGGTGCTTGAAGCAGAGGTTGGAACTGACGGTTCGGTGCGAAAAGTGAAGGTCGTTAGCGGCCCTGCGATGCTGGCCGACGCTGCGAAAACTGCCGTCCAGCGATGGCGCTATAGTCCCGCCCAACTCGACGGAAAACCTGTGCCCACCGAGAAGCAGATCACGGTCGTGTTCCGGTTGCCGTAAAGCAGTAGACTTTGCTCCCAAAAAAATAAAAACGCATCGCCACTAAGGGCACGAATTTACACGAAGGAAATCTTTGAATCATTTCCTCATAACTCTTGGTGCGCCTTCGGTCGAGCGGATTTTGATTTCTAAAGACGGAGAACTACGAGAGGTTCAATGCCTTGCGGATCGTGCCGCGTTCTTTCTGAATCTTGTCCTGCAGAAGGGTGATGGCATAGATCAGCTGTTCGGGACGCGGCGGACAACCAGGCACGTAGACATCAACAGGAATAACCTGATTCACGCTCTGGACTAGAGCGTAATTCTGAAAAACTCCGCCAGAAGTCGCGCAGGCGCCCATCGACATCACCCACTTGGGCTCGGGCATTTGCTCCCAAAGCTGCCGGATGACTGGGGCCATCTTGTTCGACACGCGGCCGGCGATGATCATCAGATCGCTCTGACGCGGCGAGGGGCGAAATACTTCGGCGCCGAAGCGGGCAATATCAAAGCGCGACGCACCCATCGACATCATTTCGATGGCGCAACATGCCAAGCCGAAAGTCATCGGCCAGATTGAACTCTTCCGCATCCAGTTGACGGCGGAATCCAGCGTCGTGAGAACCACGCCTTCGGGCGTGGGATTGCCGAAGGTCAGATCTTTGACGACCTTCTTACCTTTTTCGATATCGACGTAGGGGCCGAAGTTTAGTTCGCGAGACATTATGGAATTATTCTAAACCATCGGCAGCATTGCCTCGTACCGACTTGAGCTTATCGATGCGATCCCACACCAGCCAATGCGGGTTCAGCACCACCGCGCCTGAGTTGGTGTAAAAAGTGCGCGCTGTGATGTTCCCAGGATCGACATTGACGCAGATGCGGAAGGCTTGATGATCTGCGAACCACGCGGACATTAGACGTAAAAGTTCAAACGCCACTCCACGACGCCTGTACGCGGGCGCTACGTAAATCCATTGCAGTTCTCCCTGGCAAGCGTAGCGGCGCGTGAGATGTCCAGCAACGTAAGCAATCACGGTATCGCCTTCCAAAGCGACATACATCACCCGAATTGGAAGCGCTTGCTGTGGATTGTGCCGGCCCTCGAAGTACGCCGCCATCCGATCCCCAGACGAGCCTCCTTCAGCTCCTTCCTCACCCCAGATGCGCGCCATCTGCGGCACGTCTTCTCTCACTGCCAGCCGATAGTAAATAGCTCCGCACCTTTCATAACTCATTTTCCTGGTGGAGTTACGGATTCACGATGACCTTGCCGAACATCTGACTTCTCTCCAGATATTCGTGGGCGGCACGTATTTCGCGTAGGGGAAACGCTCGGTCCACCACCGGCTTTAAGCGGCCGGCAAACACATGGCCGAGAACTTCGCGCAGTTCTCCCATTGTTCCCATATACGAGCCCAGAAGCCGCAGCTGACGCGCAAATAAGTGACGAAGATCGATGCTGACGTTTGGGCCGGTAGTGGCTCCGCAGGTCACCAGCGTGCCCGCGGTCCTCAGCGATCGAACACTCTCGTCCCAGGTGGCTGAACCCACGTGTTCGACCACGATGTCGACACCCACTTTATTCGTGATCTTGCGGACCTCATCCGAGATCTTCTGCTTGTAATGGTTGATGCCGTGGTCGGCCCCGAGAGCCTTCGCTTTTTCAAGCTTCGTCTCGTCGCCCGCCGTGGTAATCACGTTGCATCGGAAGAGTTTCGCGATCTGGATTGCGGCAATGCCCACGCCGGAGCTGGCACCGAGAACGAGAACAGTCTGTCCGGGCCTCACACCTGCCAGCCCCACCAGCATGTGCCAGGCGGTCACGAACACCAGCGGAACGCTTGCGGCGTGATTAAAGTCAAGGGAATCCGGAATCGGGATGATATTCGCCGCAGGAACTGCGATGAGCTCGCAGTTCCCTCCGTCTACGGCATTGCCCAGGACGGTGAACTCGCGGCATTGGTTCTGCAGTCCCGCGAGGCATTTCGGGCAGTGTCCGCAGAAGTGCATTGGTGCGACCACCACCCGTTGTCCGACGTTGAACCCGGTCACGTATTCGCCGATCTCGGCGATCTCCCCAGCGATGTCGCTGCCGAGAATGTGCGGCAGTTGGACTCCGGGCAGTCCTTTGCGAACCCAAACGTCGAGATGGTTCAAAGAGCACGCCTTCACCCTCACCAGCACTTGATCCTTGCGCGGCTGGGGATCAAGAATGTCTTCGTAGGCGAGAACTTCGGGACCGCCAAATTGATGAATGCGAGCCGCTTTCATAGGTCAAATATCCTCTGGTTTCAGAAAGCTAATACTAGCGGATGTTGGCTTTCTCACTCGCCTCGTTTTCTGGTCGACCTGAAGACTCGGAACCACAAAGGGCACGAAGTCACTCGAAGCAATGCCCATGAATGCGCGCTTCGTGATATCTCTTGTCCTTCGTGGCCGATCCTTTTGCATTTGTCTCCAACCTCGAGATCCGTTTGACTCCCTCGTGTTGACAGATTGATAATCATGTCAGGAGCTTCCCGTCCGATGGATATCTACGAGCAAATCGTGCAACTTCGCCGCGACGGACGCCGGGGAGCTGTCGCCACTATCGTCAACGTTCGAGGCTCGATTCCTTCCTTCCAAACGGCCAAAATGCTGGTACGAGATGACGGATCGATCGTAGGCACGATTGGTGGTGGATGCGTAGAGGCGGATGTCTGGCAGGCCGCCCGTGAAGTGATGGAATCGGAGAAGCCGCGGACCTTAAAGTTTGACTTGAATCAGGATCCGAAATACGACACTGGGCTGGTTTGCGGCGGGACGCTCGAGGTTTTCGTCGAGCCGATTCTTCCTCCGGCGCTACTTTATATTTTCGGCGCAGGTCACGTTGCACTCAACGTTTGTAGGACAGCATCGAGCGCCGGATTCGACGTCATTGTGACGGATGACCGGTCTTCCTACGCGACCAAAGAGCGCTTTCCCACCGCCCGCGAAGTTCACGCGCTGGAATTCGACGAAGCTACAACGAAGCTCGATCCGAACGAGGCGTCGTACATCATGATCGTGACGCGCGGGCATCGGGATGACATGCGCCTTTTGCGCTGGGCCGTGCAGACGCCAGCCCGTTATGTTGGCATGATCGGCTCGAAGCGTAAAGTCATCGCGATTTTCAGGGCCCTGCAAGCAGAGGGATTGCCCGCACATCTGTTTGACCGCGTGTACTCACCCATCGGACTCGATATCGGCGCGGTCACGCCAGAAGAAATTGCCATTGCCGTTACGGCTGAACTGATCGCTTTTCGCAGGCACGCCACCGCTGCACTGCCCCACCTGAGTTGGTTCAAGGGAGCAGTGGACGATTCGTCTTCGACCGCTTCCGATGCCGAAGAATCGGTCGATCACGACGAGCACCTGACCGATCATTCTGGCCACTGACTTTCTCTCGCCTTTCTGCTATTGTGCGCAGCATGTCGCGATCCTCCAGTTTCGCCGGACTCATCTTGGCAGCTGGCGAGTCATCGCGCATGGGTCAAGACAAGGCATTGCTTCCCTGGCCTCCGACAGGAGGCATACCCCAAGGAACATTTCTCTCTGCTGCGATCGGATCGTTGGAGCTTTCGACCGATTTTATCGTCGTGGTTGCCGGAGCGAACGAGGCTGCAATCGCGCCTGTCGTTTATGCCAGTGGAGCTTCGATCGCAATTAATCCAGATCCGGGCCGTGGACAGTTCAGCTCCCTGCAGATCGGACTGCACGAGATACTTAATCGCGGGCGAGACGCTGCCATCATTACGTTGATCGACCGGCCACCCGCCTCAGCTGCTACGGTACAAATCTTGCGCGACGGCTTCGACACGGCTCCGCCTGATGTGTGGGCGGTCGTGCCGGAATTCTCAGGAAAACATGGCCACCCTTACGTTGTTGGTCGCGAGATGATCGAGCAATTCCTGCGCGAACCGCCGACAGGCAACGCCCGCAACGTGGAACATGCCAACCAGGGTCACATTCAATATGTACCGGTGAATGATCCGAATGTTGCGTTAAACATCAATACTCCCGAGCAATATGCCGAACTAATGACGAAGTGTTCGTAAGCAAGCTTCCGCCGCGATTGCGCGTCTCATGCCGCGCACGTTATTGTCGAAGTGCATGGATACAGTCAGCGCACCCTCCCTGAGTAAGGCCAGCCGCACGTTTCTGGCATCAGTAATCGGTCTCGCACCCCGCGTTGCCGCCTTTGATTGCGACGGGACACTTTGGTCCGGCGACGCCGGCGAAACTTTCTTCGACTGGGAGATCAAAAAAGGTGTGGTGACGGCAGAGGTCGCCGAAGCCATGCGAGCGCGCTACCGCCTATACAAAGCCGGCAAAGTAAGCGAAGACGACATGTGCGGCGAGATGGTCACGATGCACAAGGGGTTATCTGATGCAGCCATGATGCAGGCGGCGACGGAGTTTATGACTTCGTCGTTTCCAGGACGGATCTTTCCCGAGATGCGGGAACTGGTTCGGCGACTGCACGAGAATGGCTGCGAAATCTGGGCAGTTTCATCCTCTAATGAATGGGTGATTCGGGCCGGTATGGAACAGTTCGGCATTCCTGCCGATCGAATTCTCGCGGCCAAGATTGAGTTTGAGAATGGCATCATCACGGAGCGTTTGGTGCGCGTGCCCTCCGGTCCCGGCAAACCGAAAGCTTTGATCGAGGTCGCGAAGAAGGAGATTGATGCCGCCTTTGGAAATTCCCGGTGGGATGTCGATATGCTGGCCAGTGCAAAGCATGCGTTTGCGGTGAATCCGAATCCTGACCTCGCAGAACTCGCTGCGAAGCGTGGATGGACGGTTTACTATCCCGACGGAACTGCCCGCCGGTAATCCGTGCCGAGGCCATGTGTCAGGGCATAGCTTTAGGTGCGTCGTTCCTGCTGAAATCACGAAACCAGCTTTAAGAGACTAAGCCTGTTATTCCTCTGAACCGTCAACGAAATTGCTGAAGCGATGTCCTAGTGCGAATCTCCGTTGTTCGAGCCCCTCTGGTTACAATGACAACATGTACTCCGCGCAGCTGCTCGATCACTTCCAGAATCCGCGCAACGCCGGCGATCTTGACGACGCCGATGCCGTGAGCGAGATTGAGAATCCAGTTTGCGGAGACGTGATTCGGCTGAGCATGAAGGTGCAAAACGGAAAGATCTCAGAGATCCGATTCAAGGCCAAGGGGTGTGTTCCTGCGATAGCTTGTGGATCTGCGCTGACCGAGCTGGTTTTGGGTAAGTCTCTTGTGGATGCTCACCAGCTCGGGCGTGATGAATTAATAGCCGCTTTAGGAGGCGTTCCGCAAGCCTCCACACACGCCGCACAACTTGCTCTGGACGTTCTCTCGGCTGCGCTTCTTCAAGCCGAATCCCATTCAATCCCTGACACGCATTAAGATTAAAGTATGCCGAGCGATCACAGCCCGCGCCGCATTGCCTGCCTGCAGCCCAGCGCGACGGTGATTATTGACGCCATCGGGGAACTGGACCGCGTGGTCGCCTGCACAAAATATTGCGCCGACGTCGTGCCTGCAGTGTCGGACGGTTCCCGCACGATCCTCAACGACTCTTGGACGGCCGATGCATCGCAGATCGCCGCCACGCACCCGGATTTCGTCATTGCGTCCGTTCCCTACCAAGAGAAAGCGGTCATCGAACTCCTGAAGTCAGGAACGCCGTTTCTGGGATTGGCTCCAAAGAACCTAAAGGACGTTTACGCAGACGTCGCAATCATCGCTGGTACGGTCGGTGCGTCGGAGCGCGGGGAGAAACTGATCTCCTCGATGCAGAAACGCATTGCAGAAGTCCACAGCCGCGTTGCTGCAAGTTCTCGGCCCCGGGTTTTCTGCGAGGAGTGGGGTAAGCCTCTGATCGCGTCGCAGACGTGGGTCGCAGAGCTCGTCGAGGCCGCGGGAGGCGAGTTTCTAGGCGAGCCCGGCCGCACAGTTGAGGCTAGCGAAATTCTCCGGCTCGATCCTGAAGTCATCATCGCCGCGTGGTGCGGCGCCGGGGACCGCGTTCCGCTGGAAAAGATCATTGCCGGCCGCGGCTGGGAGCAGACCACGGCGGCTCGGTCGGGACGCATCTTTTGCATTCGAGATGAATTTCTGAATACTCCCGCGCCCACGCTGCTCCAGGGTCTCGACTGCCTGGCCTTCGCAATCCATCCCGAAATCTTCCCAAGCACGGAAGGAATCCGGCAGATTACTGGCGTTCCGGCTTCCGTGGTCGGAGATTTCGCGCGGTGAGTTAAGATTTCAACCATGGCCGTTGCCACGCGAATCGAAGAAGTGCGCAGCGAGATCAGCGATCTCGCTCAGACCTCCCACTCTGCCCAAGACCTTATGCAGCGGATGGTTAAGCTGCTTCACGATCGCATGCTGAAGTACAACTGGGTTGGCTTTTACATGCTCGAACCCGGTGCGGAGCCACCCATGCTGGTACTGGGCGCGTTTGAAGGAGCCATGACGCCACATACCCGCATCCCTCTTCACCAAGGCATCTGCGGAGCGGCCGCATCCAGCGGCCAGACTGTCGTGGTCGACGATGTCAGCAAAGATCCCCGGTATCTTGCCTGCTCGCTCGAGACCAAGTCCGAGATCGTGGTTCCTGTCTTCGCTCATGGCAAAGTTGTGGGAGAGCTCGATATTGACAGCCACTTCCCTGCAGCGTTTACGGGTGAGCATCAACTCCTCGTCCAGCATTGCGCCATGCTCGTCGGAAAGAAGCTGGAAACGTCCTCCTCATGAAAGTAGAGAAAGGCAAGGTACGCGCCCCGGAGATCGGACGGGTGTGGCTCAATTCCACTCCACTGAGTTTCCGGCAACTGCGGGGACGCGCCGTGCTCGTCGACTTCTGGGATTACACCTGCGTCAATTGCATCCGCACTCTGCCCTATGTGCAAGCGTGGCATGAGCGTTACAACGATAAGGGCCTCACAGTTATCGGCGTGCACACGCCCGAGTTTATGTTCGCGCAGTACGAATCGAATGTGGAACGCGGCATCCGCGAATTCGGGCTCACGTATCCCATCGTAATCGACAGCAATCGCGAAATTTGGAAGGCATTTGCCAATCGCTACTGGCCGACCAAATATCTGCTTGATAAGGACGGATATCTTCGGTGGGGCCATTTCGGGGAAGGTGGCTACGGCGAATGCGAGCAGGTGATCCAGGAATTGCTGCGCGAGATTGATCCGACGATTCAGCTTCCGGCGCTGTTGGAACCGCTACGCGAAGAAGATCACATGGGAGCGGTCTGCTATCGTGCCACCGGGGAACTTTATCTCGGCAATCGTCGAGGACGAATCGGGAACGAAGGCGGCTTCCAGGAAGATCAGATCGCCGACTACTCGTTCACAGGCGACCTCGATGAGAACTTTTTCTACGCGAATGGGCGCTGGGCATCGACTGCAGAGTATTTCGAGGCCGCCGAAAGCGGGACGCACACTTTGCGATTGAAATACGAAGCGTCCGCCGTAAACTTGGTTATGGCCTGTCCGCATGCTGCGTCGGCGGAAGTGACAATTCTTCAGGATGGCAACCCGCTCACTCGTCAGCAAGCGACGAAGGATACGCGCTTTCGCCCTGGAACAAATGGGGCAGAAGAAAGCTACGTAACTGTCGATTCCGCGCGCATGTATTTTCTCGTCGATGACCATGAATTCGGGCAGCACGAACTTGAACTGCGCTGCGCACCGGGCGTGGCCGCGTTTGCATTCACTTTTACGAGTTGTGTTGATCCCGTAGCCAGCGCCCTTCAAGCGACGGCCCAGTTATGAAGCGCGTCGTCGCGGGACTCATCGTGAAGGACGGAAAGCTCCTCGTTTGCCAGCGGACGCGGCATCAGACCATGCCGCTCAAGTGGGAATTTCCCGGCGGAAAAATTGAGGAGGGGGAACAGCCACGCGATGCGCTGCGCCGCGAACTCGAGGAAGAACTGGGAATTCTGGCCACGGTTGGAAATGAAATCGTAAGGATCCGGCACGAATACCCGAACGGCGGCATGGTTGAACTGCGATTCTACGAGGTTCGCGAGTACCAAAAGGAAATCGAGAATCGTATCTTCAAAGATATTCAGTGGTCCGAGCCCAAGGACCTTCCGAAATTCGACTTCCTCGAAGCCGATCTGACGCTGGTCAACGATTTAGCTGCCGGAAAACTGCTCTAGCCGCGTTCAGCCGCCTGTCTTTCCTCCGATCGAAGCAACCATCAGCGCCAGCGACAATGCCACCACGATCACGGTCGTAGCCCACGCAACCACATTGAAGAGACGCGTGTTCGTATATTCACCCATCAACTCCTTCTTGTTAATCAGTAACAGCATGAAGATGAGGACGAACGGCAGCACGATTCCGTTGAGCACCTGAGACCAAAGAACGATCTCAACCAGCCGTTGAGCCGGAATCAACAGCACCAGTGCTCCGCCGGCAATGATCAAAAATGTGTAGAGCCAGTAAAAGAATGGTGCCTCCGAGAATTTCATTCCGACGCCCGATTCGAATCCCAAGCCCTCACAAACTGTATAGGCAGTCGACAACGGCAGGATCGACGCCGCGAACAGCGACGCGTTAAACAATCCCACGGCAAACAAAATGTAAGCGTAATCCCCGGCGAGCGGTTTCAAAGCCTGAGCGGCATCAGCGGCGTACTTGATGTCGCGAAAGCCATGAATCCAAAGTGTGGCGGCGCACGCGACAATAATGAACCAGGCCACCACGTCGGTGAAGATGCAGCCAGTGATCACATCGAGGCGCGAGGCTTTGAATCCACGCTTGGTCACACCCTTCTCTACGATGGAGGCTTGCAAGTAAAACTGCATCCACGGAGCAATCGTGGTCCCGACCACTCCGATGACCATGAATAGATACGCCTGGTCTTTAAACGCTTTCAAGTTGGGCGGTTTGAAGGTCGCGATAGTGGCGTCTTTCCACAAAGGATGGGCCAGAACACCGGCAAAGATATACGTAATATAAAAAAACGACGCCGCGAGAAATACCTTTTCCACGCTCTTGTACTGGCCCTTCACAACGATGAGCCAGACGATCACCGCGCACACCGGCACCGTATAAATGCGCGCGAGCCCAAACAACTCCAGGCTGGTGGCAATGCCGATGAATTCCGTCACTACGTTGCCGAAATTGATGACGAGGATTCCCATCATCATTAAGAACGTGATGCGGAGTCCAAATTCTTCGCGGATCAGGTCGCTCAGGCCCTTGCCAGTCACGGCGCCCATGCGAGCGCACATCTCCTGCACTACGATCAGAGAAAGTGTGATGGGAATCAGGGTCCAAAGAAGGAGGTGTCCAAACTGAGCGCCGGCCTGGGAATAGACCAGGATGCCGCCGGCATCATTGTCTACATTCGCGGTAATAAACCCGGGACCGACGACGGCGAAGAACAGAAGTATCCGGGTTTTCGAGCGTTTCAGGAACTTCATGAGGACATTTCGCTGACATAAGAATGGAGCGATTTACCCGCGAACGACGCCACAGGATAAATGCACGCAGGGAATCCCGCCAAACGAAAAGTGCCCCAGGCAGCAACAAAGCTGCGAATTGTTCGGTTAATGCATTAAAAAGAACTCAGCACCGAACGCACGGATTAGAGCTTTGCCCGGAGCATGCTGATCACGTCATCAGAGGTTATGACGCCGGTCAATTTATTGTGCTCATCGACAACAGGCAGGGTTTGCAGGTTGTATTTGTCGAAGAGTTCTGCAACCTCGGCTTCTTCGACTCCTTCGTGAGTTCGCACCAGCGGTTCCTGGTGAAGAGACAGCATAGGCGCGGTCGGGGACGCCAACACGATTCTGGCCAAAGGAACCGCGCCCACCAGCGTCCCGTGGGAATCCACCAGATAAATCGTGCTGACGGCTTCCACGCCGCCCTCAAACTCGCGCAGTGAATCGATCGCATTCTGCACGGTGGCGCCCATGGGCAGCGCGAGAAACTCGGTGGTCATGCGGCCCGCAGCCGTCTCTTCGCGGTGTTCTAGCAGTTCGACGACTTCCTGCTGGGCCTCGGGCTCCATCTGCACGAGGATCTGCTCCGTCCGGTCCTCGGACAGGTCGCCCAGCAAATCGGCAGCCGCGTCCGGATCCATCTCTTCGACAATCTCGGCCGCTCTTTCCGAATCAAGCGATTCGACGATTGCCTTCTGAACTTTGGGCTCGACTTCCTCGAGGGCTTCGGCCGCCGTTTCTTGATCCAGGGTCTGAAACACTGCTTGCCGTTCGTCGGGTGCCAGATCTTCGATGATGTCCGCGATGTCGGCCGGGTGTAACTTTGCCAAGCCGTCGTGCGAAATCTTCAGCTTCACCCGGCGCGCCGGATCGGTTTCGATGACATCCACAAACTTCCAAGGAATGTTCCGCGGCGGAATCTTTGCTAACAAAGCATTCAGGGCGGTTCGCGGAGCCACGCCGCGCAGCAGGCGGCGGACCGCGCCCCGCGCTCCCACATCGACTGAAAGGACGCGCAACACTGGATGAGGCGAGCCGGCATCTCGCTGTGCGTCCCATTCGAGGTCCACGTCATTCACGCGGACCACTTTCCTTCCGTTCACATCGATGACTTGTTGGTCGAGCAGATCTCGCTCCAGGAGAAACAGCCCTTCGGTGCCATTCACCGACGGCCAATCTCCCGATGTAGTGGCGGACCGGATGCCCCCGTTAATCGCCGCAACGGATGCAAACGGCAAGACGCGGTTGCCAGCCTTGGTCTTCACGATGAAGGAGGCGATACGCGATCGGTCCTCTTGCGGAGCCAGCGTGACTTCGCGCACCCGTCCCGCCGCGCCAGACGGGTCATACACCGTGGCGCCGAGCAGTTCGGTTAGGGCGAGCGTCGTCATCACGCTAGAGAATACCCAACCAGCGCAGGATTCGGAACGAAATTTCTGGGAAATTGTGGGGAAAGGCTGGGAAGATTCACGTTTCTGAGCCGCTTCTCTTTCACTTCACAGGCAAACTATCGTGGCTGGCTACGCAACGCCAGGTTCCACTAAGGCGGATCCATGTATCCGTAAACCGCCCACGGCGATCGAAGTGACTTCCCTTGGTCGAGCCTTTTTCATGGTACGTTCCAGTGACCACGGCAACCGTTCCGTAGACTTTGACCCGGAAGTCCTCTGAAACCAAGGCATCGTAGTGGTACGAAGTGTCTTTCGTGGCAGCCATGTGTTCGCGCTTGGTCTGCAAAGTTCCATCGGGCTCGGTGATCACGAAATCGTCGGTCAGGATGAGTTCTAGGGCGGCGGGATCGTGCTGCAACTCGGCCTGGTTCCATGCGTTCTCAAGCGCAAGAATCTGTCCCTCATCGCCCTTCTGGCTTCCCTGGGCGGCAGCAAGCGGACCGCACCCAAGCGCCAAGGCACCCGCCACGCAAATCGCCCATACGAATCGGGACTTGCCGATGTTTCTCATGCATCCTCCCCCTGAAGTTGCGGCTGTTCAGACGGCAGCAGATCCTAAAGATGCTTCGGATGGGCCGCATCTTATTGGCGAAACGCCGTCGGCACAAGCGCTATGCAAGATTCCGCCAGCGGAGCGCTCTATCGAGGCGCCTCGGACCAACACCAGCAACGGAACTGCCGTCCGAAGATGCCCGTATAATCGAAAGACCGGCGTGCGATCTATTCTCGACATCTTCGGGCAGACACTGCGGACCCTCTGGGCGCACAAACTGCGCTCGTTCCTCACCATGTTCGGAATCGCCTGGGGCGTCGGTTCTCTGTTGCTGCTGGTCGGGCTGGGCGAGGGATTTCGTTCAGGAAATCGCAAGCAGTTCGATTCTGTTGGCGAGAATGTGATGTTCATCTGGTCGGGACGCGCCCCGGTTATGCAAGGCAGCTTTACTGCCCTTCGCCAGTATTATCTTACCTACCGCGATTACCAGGAAATTCTCGCTGAATGTCCCAGCGTTGCCGCTGCTACGCCGGTCATAAATCGTAACGACATTCGGGCGGTTAGCGACTTCTACCAAGCTAGCGGTCAGATCATGGGCGTACTTCCGAACATAAACCAGATCCGTTACATTCCAATCAACGAAGGGCGCTGGATCAATGAGATGGACGATGCGCAGAAGCGCACCGTAATCGTGATCGGCGACGAAGTACGGCGCACACTGTTTCCGGGACGCCCCGCGGTCGGCGCCACCATTCTGCTCAATGGCGTTCGATTCACTGTGATCGGCACCGTGCAAAAGATCGGGCATGGCGACAACATGAACCTCAACTTGCGGAGCTTCGTTCCCTTCCACGCCATGCAGGATTATTTCCGGCCGCTCAATGCGGGCATCGGCACAGATGTGATCTCAATGATCAACTATCAGCCTAGATCGCGCGCCCTGCACGAGACAGCGCAACGGGAAGTGCACAAGATTATCGCTCGCAATCATGGTTTCGATCCGAGCAATCCCGATTCGTTCGACGAATGGGACACGATCAAAACGGTGGATCAAATCGGCAAGATATTCGACGCGATGAATATGTTTCTAGGCAGTGTGGGATTGATAACGCTGGCATTGGGTGCAATCGGCATCATCAACATTATGCTGGTCGCGGTAGCCGACCGCACCCGAGAGATCGGGCTGCGCAAAGCCATCGGAGCAACCAACAACAGCATCATGTTTCAATTTTTTGTGGAAGGCGCGTTTCTGACGCTGTTAAGCGGAGGGATTGGCATTGGAGGAGCCGCCGGACTGATGGCGGTGCTTTCTGGAGTGAATCTCGGCCAGGGATTTGATCCTCCAAAGCTGGTCGCTTCGACGGCGGCGTTGGCCGTCATTTCACTCGGAGTCGCGGGTGTTGCTGCCGGACTTTACCCTGCGCGTCGCGCGGCCATGCTCGAACCCGTCGAGGCCCTTCGCAAAGAATAATCACTACCTATGCACAGCGACCTTCTCAAACAGGCCTACTCCGCGATGCGTCACGATCTTCGCCGCACTCTGCTCACCATGGCCGGAATGGCGTGGGGCATTGCTACGGTCGTGCTATTGCTCTCCTATGGCAACGGCTTCGGCAAAGCCATCGAGACGATCTTTGAAAGCTTCGGAGCTACCGCGGTCGGTGTGTTTCCCGGACGCACTTCGCAGCAAGCCGGAGGCAACAAGGCTGGCGTTCAGGTTCGTTTCACCAACGACGACATCGAACTGCTGCGCAATAATCTGCCGCTTTGCAAGCATGTAGTGCGCATGCTGGACAAAGACTCCACGGTGCAGAACGATAACCGCTCTTTCACCTTCCCGGTGCAGGGCTTGGATCCCTCGATCCAGGAAATCTGGAATCTCGATATCGCCGAGGGACGGTTTCTCGACGACGCCGACAACATGCAGCACGGTCTCTATGCGGTGATTGCATCCGAAGCGCGAGACAAGCTTTTCTCTGGCATGCCAGCTGTTGGAGAATCCATCCGCATCGACGGAGTGACCTTTGAAGTGATCGGAGTCGGGGCACCTCGAATGCAGGAAGGCGATAACGATAACAATCGCGTCGTTTACATTCCGTACAACTCCATGGATGTATTGAAAGATAACCACTACCTCGATGGAATCTGGCTCGACTCGGCCGGCCTCGATCACGACAAACTGGATAAAGTCGTCCGCGAAACTTTAGGGACGGCGCACGGATTCAAGCCCGACGACCAGCGCGCCGTCTTCGTGTTTGACGCCCAGAAACAGCTTTCACAGTTCGGCATCATCACTATGGCGTTGAAAGTTCTGCTGGCTTTCATTGGCACGGTCACTCTAGGTATCGGGGGCGTCGGTTTGATGAACATTATGTTGGTGTCGGTGACGCAGCGAACCCGCGAAATTGGCGTAGAAAAGGCGCTCGGTGCCCGCCGCCACGATATTTTATTCCAGTTTCTTGCGGAAGCAATGGTCATCACGGCGGCGGGCGGAGTGCTAGGAATTATGCTGTCGTACGCAGTCTCCATTTTCGCCGGAAGGATTACGTTTTACAGCGCGCTGGCTAAACACGCGGAAGCCGCAGACATTCGCCTGATTGTATCGCCCATGATCCTAGTTGTTGCAACCGGTATTCTCGCAGTCGTAGGCGTTATCAGCGGGATGGTCCCGGCCTTGCGAGCGGCCAATCTTGATCCGATCGAAGCCCTTCGCTACGAGTAGGCAATTCATTCTACGCAGATGGTTCAGAGATTCTTTCCCTTTGGGCCTCTGGGCGGGGTAAAGACTCTTGCGAGTAGAATAATCGCGGCATGTCCGAAGATATTCTTTCGAAACCGGCTCCTCCGGCGGACTCCCGGCTTCCCTACGGCCCCGATCCCTACCAGTTCATCGATCTGCGTTTCCCCAAAAGCAACAAAACTAGGAAAGCGGCGTCGCCGCTGGTGATTAGCATCCATGGAGGCTATTGGCGCGCGGCCTACAACCTCGACCATGCGGGACATTTGTGTGCTGCGCTGACAACGCAAGGTCTCACCACCGCCAACCTAGAGTACCGACGCGTTGGCAACGATGGCGGCGCATGGCCCGGCACATTTGCCGACATCCGATCTGCATATCAGTTTTTAGTTCAACATGCATCGACGCATAAGCTCGACGCAGCCAGGATCGTAGTGATGGGTCATTCGGCCGGTGGACAACTTGCGCTTTGCCTCGCCGCTCATGAACCGAGCGTGGCACGTATCGTTTCGCTTGCCGGAGTCGTTGACCTCCAGCGAGCCTATGATCTTCATCTCAGCCACGATGCGGTTGTCGAATATCTCCGCGGTACTCCCATTGAAGTCCCTGATCACTATCGCGAAGCCGATCCGATCAAACTTTCTATTCCGCACGCGAGCCAGTGGCTGATTCATGGTCTCGCCGATGACACAGTCCCGCCAGCCTTCAGCCGTGATTACGTCGCTGCGAAGACAAAGCGCGTCGGCAGCGAGAAGGAAGAAGTGCATCTCCTGGAGATCGCAGACGCCGGCCATTTTGATCTCATCGATCCTAATTCCGTTGCGTGGAAGCAAGTCCAAGATATCGTGCTTCAACTTATCGGATAACGGGACTCTTATCCGCTCTTCCTGCTGGACTCGGTTTCCCGGAAGCTCACATTCGGGTTAGCCCTTCGCGTTCAGAGATTTGAACACCCCTGCTACTTCCGATAGTTGATAACTTTAGTCTGTCTTGCGTACAATTTCGTCAACCTTCGCGGCTCTCGGGCGCCACGAAATAGTTGTAACGGGAAGACAGAGATTCGTGCCTCTCGGCACGCTCCCAGAATCGTTGCTACAAATTCTTTAGGAACGGTGAAACCTTGTACAGAATGTTGTTCGACAACAGCCTGGACGGCCTCATGCTGACTTCGCCAGACGGAATAATTCTCGATGCGAATCCGTCCGCATGCCACATCCTGGGACGCACGCGAGAAGAGATCATCGAAGAAGGCCGCGCGGGATTGATCGACACTTCCGATCCGCGTCTCGAAGCTCTCATCGAACAGCGAAAGAAGACAGGTCGCGCCCACGGTGAGCTAACGGCTCGACGCAAAGACGGAACACTATTTCCAGTGGAAGTCTCCTCAGTGGTTTTCGAGAGTCGCGAGGGGCATGTACGAACTTGCCTCATCATGCGTGATATCAGCGAACGCAAGGGCGCTGAAGCTGAACGCGAGCGCCTGATTCGGGAATTGCAGGAGGCACTCGCAAAAGTGAGGACCTTGAGCGGCTTACTGCCGATTTGCGCCTCATGCCGAAAGATCCGCGATAAGCAAGGTGCGTGGCAACAGCTTGAGATCTACATCCGGAAGAATAGTGAGGCTGATTTCACTCACGGCATCTGTCCCGACTGTCGCCGTACGTTATATCCGGAAACTATTTCCGAATAACCTGTCCTCATTGACACACCCCATCTGGCCCCATACGATTTCTCGTCCTCTGAAAGAAGCGCTCATGCCAACTTCCGTAAAGCGGCACCGTCTTTTTCTGGCTGTCGCCGCATTCGCAATTCTCACCGCTGCTTCGACCTCGGTTCCGCAGGCCGACCCGACCCGCTATCTCAATGACGTCAAAGCACTCGCCTCGCCGGAAATGGAAGGCCGAGGCGCGGGCACGAAAGGAATCGAGCGCGCCGAGCACTTGATCGAGAAACGATATAAAGAACTTCATCTCGATCCCGCCGGCGTCAAGGGATATGCCCAGCCGTTCACCGTGATCACGGGCGCCCGACTGAAATCAGACAACCGCTTCACGCTCCACAATGCAGATTCGAAATCCGATCTGAAGATTGAGCGCGACTTTGTGCCGTTCAGTTTCTCGTCGTCCGCACAGGTGGAAGGCCCCGTCGTCTTTGCTGGGTACGGCGCGACCGCAGAAGAATTTCACTATGACGACTACGCAGGGCTCGATGTGAAAGACAAGATTGTCGTCGTGCTGCGGTACGAACCTTCTGGATTCGCAGAAAAAAGCGGCAATCACGGTCTGACGCAGCACTCGCAGCTGATTACTAAGGCGATCAACGCCCGCAATCACGGTGCAAAGGCGGTCGTTGTACTGAACGGGAAGTTAGGCGACGGCGAAGAAGACCTGCTAACCCGCTTCGGTAGCGTGAGCGGGCCGGAGAACGTCGGCATTGTCATGGTGCACGTCAGAAATACAGTCGCCGATTCCTGGTTCCAGTCCGCCGGAAAATCTTTGAAAGAAGCTCAGGATCAGATCAATTCCAGCGGCAAGCCGAACTCATTTGCTTTCCCCGATACGCTACGCCTTTCGCTGAATGTCGATATCGAAACGACGCGCGCTACCGTTAACAATGTGCTCGCGTGGCTGCCTGGCCAGACCGACGAGTACGTGATTATCGGCGCGCATTACGATCATCTTGGCCGAGGAAACTTCGACTCACTCGCCCCTTCACAGGTCGGGCAGATTCATCCCGGCGCGGATGACAATGCCAGTGGCACAGCGGGAGTGCTGGAACTCGCCCGGCTGTTGGCGCCTCAGCGCGGACAACTTAAGCGCAGCATTCTCTTCATGAATTTCTCGGGAGAAGAACTCGGCTTGCTCGGATCTGCTGAGTGGGTGAAGGATCCAACGCGGCCGCTTGCGAAAGCCGTGGCCATGATCAATATGGACATGATTGGTCGCATTAAGGACGACAAGGTTTACATCGGCGGCGTCGGGACCGGGTCTACCTTTAAAGGAATTCTCGAGGAGGCGCAAAAAGACCCGCCCTTCAAGATCGAATATTCCGCCGGAGGCTATGCCTCAAGCGATCACACGTCGTTTGTAACGAAAAAGATTCCGGTGCTTTTTTTCTTCTCGGGTCTTCACTCTGACTATCACAAGCCGTCGGACACCTGGGACAAGATCAATCCGACTTCGGCAGCGCGCCTGCTCGACATGGTCGGCAATGTCCTCGTGCAACTGGCGAGCGCGCCAGATGCTCCGGCGTTTCAAGTGGTCGCCGAAGACAAGCCGGCGGCCAGCGGAGGCGGCAGTGGATACGGCCCGTACTTCGGCTCCATCCCCGACTTCGGGCAGACCGAAAACGGCGTGAAGTTCTCCGATGTGAAGCCGAATTCACCCGCAGCCAAAGCCGGACTCAAAGCGGGAGACGTTCTCGTTCAATTCGGCGACAAGCCCATCAAGAATCTCTATGACTTCACCGACGCTCTGCGCCGCAGCAAGGTCGGAGACGTCGTGGACGTGAATGTGATGCGCGATGGCCAGCCGCTAACAGTGAGCGTGAAACTGGAGCAAAGAAAGTAGCCGGGGACAAGTCTCCTTCGCCTCACAAATCCGCGCCGATCCGCGCGAATCCGTGGCAAAGAAGTATCAACCACGTCCAATCCCTTATAATCAACGGTCACGCAGAGAGGAAACTTTGCCCTTCGACGACCTCCGTCAATGGATCGCCGCGCTCGATCGCGCCGGCCAACTCAAACACATTCAGACCCAAGCCGACCCCATTCTCGAAGTCGCCGAGATCACCGATCGCGTCTCGAAAAGCCGCGATGCTCAAGGCATCCCTGGCGGCCCAGCACTGCTTTTCCAGAATCTCAAAGGTCATCCCGGTTCACAGCTTCTGATCAATCAATTCGGCTCAGAGGCGCGGATGAAAATGGCAGTTGGCGTGAGTTCCTACGACGAGATCGGCGCCCGCATTCGCATGTTCATGGATGTAAAGTCTCCGCAGGGCTTCCTCGATAAGCTGAAGATGCTGCCGCTGCTCACTGAGGCCGGCAAGTTCTTCCCCCGGACGGTTGCGACGGGCCCCTGCAAAGAAGTCGTCAAACGCGACGGCCTTTCCCTGCTCGACTTCCCCATCCTGCAGTGCTGGCCCAAAGATGCCGGACGCTTCATCACTCTTCCCTGCGTGACCACGCGAGATCCGAAGTCGGGCAAGCGCAATCTTGGAATGTACCGCATGCAGGTTTATGACGAGCGAACGACCGGGATGCACTGGCAGCGTCAAAAGGTCGCCGCCGAACATGCCCGCGAGCGGATGCGTGCCGCCGTTGAAGGCAAGTCTGCCGCAGTCGACATCATGGCCCGCAGTTCCGGCGGAAGTGTCGTCGCCGAAGGTGAGCGTCCGTCGGGCAAGATGGAAGTCGCGGTCGCAATCGGCACCGATCCGGCAGTCACCTTTTCTTCGATCGTGCCCGCGCCACCCGAGGTTGAGGAATATCTCGTCGCTGGCTTCCTTCGCGGAGCTCCGGTCGATCTGGTCAAATGCGAAACGGTGGACCTCGAAGTTCCCGCTTCCAGCGAAATCGTGCTTGAGGGCCACGTCAATCTCGACGAACTTCGCACCGAGGGTCCCTTCGGCGATCACACCGGCTTCTATTCCCTCGAAGACTTGTATCCCGTCTTCCACGTGACATGTGTGACGCACCGCAAAGATCCGATCTATGCCGCCACTATCGTCGGTAAGCCACCGCAGGAAGACGCTTACATGGGCAAGGCGGTCGAGCGCATTTTCTTCCCGTTAATGAAGCTGACTATCCCCGAATTGGTCGACATCAACATGCCCGTGGAAGGTGTCTTCCACAACCTGATGATCATTTCGATCAAAAAGTCTTACCCAGGGCAGGCCCGCAAGGTGATGAACGCGATCTGGTCGCTCGGACAGGCGATGTTCACGAAATGCATTGTGGTTGTCGACGAAGACGTCGACGTGCAGGATCTCGGCGATGTTGTGCTGAAGGCACTCAACCACATCGACCCAGAGCGCGATATCCAGTTCACGCTCGGCCCAGTCGATTCCCTGGATCACGCCAGCCGGCTCCCAAACTTTGGATCGAAGATGGGTATCGACGCCACGCGCAAATGGCCCACCGAAGGCTTCACCCGCCCATGGCCCGATGAAATTGTGATGGATTCGAAGACTAAGGCTACGGTCGATGCCAAGTGGCAGGCCCTCGCCAAGGAATTAGGACTCTAAGGCTCGATTCCAAGCGAAACCAAGCGTTATCTCTCCCCGGCACTCTAACCTACAGACTCCTATTCTCTTTTGCACCGTCGAGTGGTTCATATCCACCGCAGCGCAAGACGGGCAAACGTGGATATTTGGGAAAGCTCGGGTCGGTGCCGGAGCGTTCGCAGAGATAGAAGGTCGACCCGCGGTCGGATTCGATCAAGCGCATGAACCGGCAGTCGGCACAGAGGCCGATCCCGCGCGGCGGCGCAGCTTTATATTCCACATTCACTGCTCCAGCATAACGCGCTCGATCCGGAGATGAAGCCGACTTGGCTTTGTCTTCCTGCGAACAGAAACATTCTTTCTACGAACCTGAAGAAAAATTCATCGAATTTTTGCCTGACTTTTGAACGGAACTGCCTTGAATCTCGCCAAGTGCCTCTGCTATAAGGGCTTCCTTTTACGGGAGGTTTCACTGTGCGTTTGATTGGCCACTTCGTGTCCGCTTCGAAGTTCTCACGCGCTCTCTTTGTGTTCACGCTGGCGCTTGCATTCTTGACGCAGTTCGCCTCCGCCCAACAGACTTTGGGCGCGATCACCGGCACGGTTACTGATCCCTCGGGAGCTCTCGTATCCGATGCCGCTGTGAAAGCCGTCAATATCGCGACCAACCTCGAGGTGGTTGCTCATACGAAGAACGGCTCATTCGTGATTCCAGATCTTCCCGCAGGAACTTATCAAGTCACCGTCACGAAGGATGGCTTCAAAACCGAGACTCATACGAAAATCCTGGTTTCCGGTAACCGTACGACCACGGTGGATACGGCTCTGGTGGTGGGCTCGATCAGCGCCACGGTAGAAGTGACCGCCGTGCCTTTGATGAACCAAGTGGATACGACGATCGGCTATGTCGTCGATACCAACACCATCGAAACGACCCCGCTGGGCACCGGCAGTTTCACGCAACTGGCAATTCTCAGCCCTGGCGTTCACGCGGACTTCCTCGGCGGCGGTGGCGCGAACACGGGCCTTGGCAATCAGGCCATTTTCGCGAACGGGAACCGTGACACCAGCAACAGCTTTTCCTTGAACGGGGTCAGCACCAACAACATCTTTAACGGCAATTCGACCAGCCAGGTTGGTGAAAACCGCTTCGTGCTCAACACCGGTGAAAACTTCGGTGCAGGCGGTACCATCCAAACCAGCACATCGGTGTATGGGGCAATTGGACAGGCTCTTCCCACTCCTCCGCCGGATGCCATTCAGGAAATTGCCGTCAACTCCTCGCAATACGACGCCACACAGGGCAACAATAGCGGCGCACACATCAGCGTGCTGACCAAATCTGGTACGAACGCGCTGCACGGTTCTCTTTGGGAACAGTGGCAGAACAGCGATATGAATGCCACACCGTACTTCTACAATGCCGCCGGCATCAACCCCGTCACCAACAAGCCTTATCTCCCTCGTCCGTTCGTGAACCGGAATGCTTTTGGTGGAACCATCGGCGGACCGATTATCAAGGATAAGTTGTTCTTCTTTGGGTCCTATCAGGGGGTCCGGATTGCCGATGCGGAGGCTTCTACCAAGGATGTGACCGTTCCTCTAGGTTTGACGGATGACCGCAGCACGCAGGGCATCATTAACATGATTCAGGCGACGTATGGCACCACCATTACATCAAGCCAGATTAACGGTGCTGCCTCGCAGATCCTGAATGCCAAGCTTCCCAACGGACAGTATCTGGTTCCGAGCGCTCAGTACAATGCGGCGCAGGCGACCACGCTGGGCTACGACGCCATCGTGCAAGGGCCCAATACCCAGGCTACCGTAAACCAAGGGATCGCCAGCATCGATTATGTTGTAAGCACAAAAGATCGCTTGTCTGGGAGATATTACCTTCAGAGCAATCCCACAAATAATCCTTTTGGCGCAGTCGGTTCGTTACTCGGATTCGCACAACAACTCTCTGCCGGCAGCCAGGTCTTCTCGCTCGCGAACTCCGTGGTGCTCTCGCCCAATCTCACCTGGGAACAGCATGTTGGTTTCACCCGCCTGCGCGCCTTCGCAAATACCACAAAAGCGTTCACTCCAGGCTCCGTGGGCATTACCCTGCCTGGCTCGGCGAGCTTCCCCGAATTCGACATCTCCACGTCGGATCCTACGATCAGTAATGGTCTGGAGTTCGGCCCCAGCACCAGCTTTGGCGATGGTGGCATGATCCAGAATCAATGGGAATACGGGACCTCCGCAAGTTGGGTCAAAGGAAAGCACATCTTGAGCGTGGGGACGACGTGGGATTACACCCAGCTCAATATCCTCAACGACAACACAAACACCGATACGCTTGATTTCACGACCTTCCAGAACTTTGTAGAAGGCAACTTGCACGGAGGCAATGAGTTCGTTGGTTCGGCTCACCGCTACTACCGGTCCAACACCGTCGGCACCTACATTAACGACAACTTTAAGATGCGGAAGAACCTCACGGTCACCGCCGGTTTGCGCTGGGACATCGATGGACCACTTTCGGAAAAATACGGTAAGCTGACCGGTTTTGACCCTTCGAAATACAGTTACGTGCAATGCACAGTCAATGGAGTTCCGGCGGATCCGGCTTTAACGGAGTACAACTTTGGTACTTGCGACACTGGGACTGATGTAATTACCGGCTCTGGTCTGGTGATCGCTGGAAATAACAAGACTGGTGGCACGCCGGGAGTCAGCAATTCGCTCATGAAAAATCACCAGTGGGGTTTCGCGCCCCGCATCGGCGTCGCATGGGCACCCATGTCGAAGCTCACAGTGCGCGCAGGATACGGTATGTATTACGACCGCGGCGAGTTCTTCAGCTACCTGTCGCCGAGCGCAGGCTCAGGATTTAACGGGCCTTTTGGCGTCACGCTCGCTCCTCCGTTCGTCCAGCCGATCTCTGTCGCGAAGGGCGCGACTCTCGATCAGCCATTTGGCACGACTCTGCCACCACCCCCGCCAGCTACTGGAGCAGCTTTCCTCGCTTATCTGCCGAACCTTCAGCAGACAGCGTGCGGTTACCCGGGGTGCTGGCCGACCGGCAATCTTTATGGCCCTTTCCTCTTTGGCGGTTACGATATCCATAACAAACTGCCTTACACGCAGAACTGGACCCTCGACCTTCAATATCAGCCCTCCAACAGCTGGATGTTCGAGGTCGGTTATGTCGGTAATCACGGTACCCATTTGGTGCTTCCCGTTCCCTTCAATCAGCCACTGATTGCCACCGCAACGAATGTTGTGAATGGGCAAACCACTTCCTACGGCGGTACCAGCCCGTTGGCTAACCAAAATTATTTTGGTGGAACTCCGCCGCCCTTGGATACCGAGCCCATCTACACGAACGAATACGCGGGCAATGCACCGATCCGCGTACCCTTTCCCGGATACGACATGAACTCGGTGTCATATAGGACAGAGGGCATATCGAACTTCCATGCGTTGCAGCTCCAGGTTCACAAGCGCCTCTCGAACGGGCTACAATTCACCACGTCTTACACTTGGTCTCATTCGCTTGATGAGCAGAGCGGATTAGGACTCTTTTTCACCGGGAACAATCCGCTCACTCCGAGAGCAAATTATGGCTCCTCGGACTTCGATCAGACCCACGTTTTTCTCGTCAACTATAGCTACACGATTCCGAAGTTCGTGGATAGCCGGGCATTAGGCTACGTAGTGAATGGCTGGACCATCGGCGGCCAGACGGTGGCGCAAAGCGGGCAGCCCTACAGTGTGTATGACTATTCCGGCTCGGTGGCGAGTCTCTACTACGGCACCAGCAACTATATTGGGAATCCCATCGTGCCGCTGGTCCCGGGTGTGACCGCAAAGCAGGCAGCACATCCTGGCGCGAATTGTCAGGGAATTTCGACAGAACTCTGTAAGCTTAATTCCGCTGATTTCGCACCTCAGTTCGTGGCTCCAGGAACCAATGGGGTTCCTGCTTGCGACAGTACCGGGTGCGATAACTATGAATCCTTGTTCGGAACTACGGGGCGAAACAGTTTTCGAGGCCCATTCCAGGTACGCTTCGACATGAGTTTGGCCAAGCAATTCCTGTTCAAAGAGCGCTACCAGCTGAGGTTTGAAGCCGACGCGTTCAACATTTTCAACCATCCTGATTTCGACACTCCAAACAACGATGTGAACTTCTTTCCTAATTTTGAAGGACCGCCTTCGATTCCTCCGCAGGGTAGCTTGGGCGTTATCCAGCACACAATCGGAAGCCCGCGCTTCCTCCAACTCTCCGTTCATTTAGCGTTCTGATCAGAAACGATAGGAGCAACCAATTCCTGCAGAATGAATTGAAAACTCGGCGACCTGAACGAGCACCGATCGGCCTGGCGCTGATCGCTCTCGTGATGGTCCAGACGTTACCCGCTTTCGCATGGGGTAATGAGGGACACACGTACGTCAACCGCGTAGCCGCAGAGAAGATTCCCATCACGATGCCGCTATTCTTCCGGCGCGCCGTTGCCGAGATCGCTTATCTTGGCCCGGAACCAGATCGCTGGCGAAGTTCGTCAGAATTCGCTCTGAAGAATTCTCAGGAGGCTGATCATTTCATCGATCTTGAACGCGTTTCCTGGCTCGATCCTTTTCCGCCGGGACGCTATGAGTTTTATCGCAAGCTTTACGAGAAGCGCGCTGCAACCACGGATCATCCCGACGACTATCTTCCCGAACGCGTAGGCCTTCAGCCTTACATTACGATGGAGGTCTATGGCCGCCTAAAGGCAGCGTTCCGTGAATATAGAGCTCTTCGCGCTGCACACAAACCGACTCAACCCGTGGAGCAGGCGATCATCTTTTACGCCGGATGGCTCGGCCATTACGTGGCTGACGGCTCTCAACCCCTTCATACGACGATTCAATACAACGGCTGGACGGGCCCCAATCCTAACGAGTACACCACCGAGCATCACATCCACGCCCAATTTGAAAGCACATATGTGGCAGCGAACATTACGGCAAAAGATTTTGCCGCGATGGTGAAGACTCCAGAACAGATTGGCGATCCATTCGCCGGATACCTCGCCTATCTTCGGAACTCCAACACACTCGTGCAGGATGTCTACGCGATCGAGAAAACCGGAGGCTTCGAAGGCAAAGGTTCTGCTGCCGCTTTCGACTTCACTACTCACCGCCTCGCTGCGGGATCGCAGATGCTACTCAACCTTTGGTACACGGCATGGCTCGATAGCGCCGTTCCGGTCCCTGAGCATGCACTACCGCCGGCGCCAGTTTCAAAATAAGTTTGACGATGAGCTCATGTGGGAACAGCCGCCATCGGCTGTTCGTCGAGCGCAGCTCGACTCTCGTTTCTCACCATCTAACGCCCCGCAGGCGGACGATTTCGCCCTTCTTTCGGTATACTGATCATGGATGCCAGTTCTGAAAAACATCGCCGCCATCGCCAAAGGCATGAGCATCACCTTCATGGAGATGTTTCAGCCCACGACTGTCGAAAATTATCCTGACGGCAAAGGCCCCTTGCGCGGCGCCCGAATTGAAGCGCGTTTCCGTGGCGCGCACGTGCTGCAGCGCGATGAAAATGGACTGGAAAAGTGCGTTGCCTGCTTCCTGTGTGCGGCGGCCTGCCCTTCGAACTGCATTTATATCGAAGCAGCTGAAAACACCGCCGAGAACCGCGTCAGCGGAGCCGAGCGCTACGCCAAGGTTTACAACATCGATTACAACCGCTGCATCTTCTGCGGATATTGTGTCGAGGCCTGCCCGACCGATGCGATTACGCATGGCCACGGATTCGAACTGGCGACATTCAACGCTTCCAACCTCGTCTACCGCAAGGAGCAAATGCTGGCCCCCCGGCCAGCACATATGGGGGCGAACGTGGTATTCAACCAGGCCGACGTGAATGGTGGGGCGCCGGCAGAAATGGTACCGGGAAGTTAACCTTCGAGACGATTTTGAGTCCGATCCCACGCCGGTCCCAATCGAGACCGGCGTTTGTGTATAGAACCGGTCGCTAGTCGTTCGTCGTTCGCGCAGTGGTGCCAATGCTCCCTCGCGTTCTTCCAACGGCGAACGACCAGAGACTAACTACAATTTGATGGCAGACTTTCTCCAAACCGTGCGTGACCGGGTCGTCGTTTATGACGGCGCGATGGGCACCAATATCCAGAAGCGCAATCCGACCCTCGACGACTATTGGGGCAAGGAAAATTGCAGCGAAGTTCTGGTGTTGAGCCGTCCCGACATCATTCGTGACATCCACGCGGACTTCTTCCGCGTCGGCTGCGACATCGTCGAAACCAACACTTTCGGGGGATCCTCGATCGTTCTCGGAGAATTCGACCTGCGCGACCGCGTCCGCGAAATCAACGTGAAGGCCGCGCAACTCGCCAAAGAAGTAGCGCAACAATTCTCCACTAAGGACCGTCCCCGATTTGTTGCCGGATCGATGGGTCCCACGACCAAACTGCCGTCGCTCGCACACATCGGCTTCGACGCGATGGTGGAGTCCTACGAGGAACAAGCCAGCGCGCTGATCGAAGGAGGAGTCGACCTCCTTCTAGTCGAGACCGCGCAAGACTTGCTGCAAGCGAAGATCGCAACTATCGGTGTGCTCGAAGCGATGCGGAAGGCGGGCAAGCGCTTGCCCGTGCAAGTGCAGGTTACGTTGCAAGAATCCGGCACAATGCTGCTCGGCACTGAAATCGGAGCTGCCCTCACTGCGCTCGAGCCATTCGACGTCGATGCCATCGGATTGAACTGCGCCACCGGTCCAAAAGAAATGAATGACGCAGTCCGATACCTTGCGCTGAATTCGACCAAGGAAGTTTCGGTTCTTCCGAATGCAGGTTTGCCGCAGAACGTTGGTGGACACGCGGTGTACAAGCTGTCCCCCGCCGAACTCGCCGACTATCACAAGCACTTTGTTGTGGACTACGGCGTCCGCATTGTCGGTGGCTGCTGCGGCACGACGCCCGAGCATCTGAAAGCCGTGGTCGACGCGGTTTCAGGTGCAGAGCCCGCCAAGCGCAATGTGAAACGAACCGGGTCCGCTTCGAGCGCCTACACCAGTGTTCCCCTCGATCTCGAACCCAAGCCCCTCATCGTTGCCGAGGAAATGAATACGACCACCCGCGTCGATCATTTCCGGAAACTGGTGCAAGGCAAGAAATACGACGACATCCTCACGCTCGCCAAGAAACTGGTGAACGACGGATCGCACATGCTCGATCTCTGTTGCGCGATCGTCGGCGAAGACGAAAAGGGGTACATCACCTCAATCCTCGAAAAGATTGCGACGCGTGTCCCTGCGCCAATCCTCGTCGATTCCACTGAGGCCGACGTCGTCGAAGAGGCTCTGAAGCGCATCCCTGGCCGCGCCATCATTAATTCCATCAATCTAGAGGATGGCGAAAAACGGACGTCCAAGGTTCTGCCGATGGCCAAGCGCTACGGCGCCGCCGTCATCGCGCTGACCATCGACGAAGACGGCATGGCGCTCACGGCCGACAAGAAGGTCGCGATCGCACATCGTATCCACGATCTGGCAACGAAGAAGTACGGCCTAGATTCAACAGATCTCATCTTCGACGCGCTCACTCTGCCCATCTCGACGGGGCAGGAAGAATATCGATCCGCGGGAATCGAAACTTTGAAGGCGGTCGAGCGAATCAAGAAAGAACTCCCAGATGTCAAGACGATCCTCGGCGTCAGCAATATTTCGTTCGGCCTCGACGCCTACCCGCGCCGCGTGCTGAATTCTGTCTTCATGCACGAGGCAGTCGATCACGGCCTCGACATGGCCATCGTCAATTACACCAAGATCTATCCGCTTTACAAGATTCCGCAGGAAGAAGTCGATCTCGCGCGCAAGTTAATCTTCCGCGACGCTTCCGCCGGTGATCCGCTTCAGGTCTACATGGCGCACTTCGCCGGGATGAAGGGTAAGCCGGCAGCGTCGACCACCGCCCATGTCGACACGCTGTCGGTCGAAGACAAGCTGAAGTTCGCCATCATCAACGGCGAGAAGTCGGTGGGCGAAGGTGCCAACAAGAAGCCGCTGGAAATATTACTGGAAGAAGCGCTGACGACTTACTCTCCACTGGAGCTGATCAACACCGTTCTCCTCGACGGCATGAAGACTGTCGGTGACCTGTTTGGTGCGCGCAAAATGCAGCTGCCATCCGTGCTCGATTCAGCGGGAGTCATGAAAGCTGCAGTGGCTTATCTTGAGCCGAAGATGGAGAAGAAGTCCGGTTCGCAGAAAGGCACCATCGTTCTGGCGACCGTAAAGGGCGACGTTCACGATATCGGCAAGAATCTGGTCGACATCATTCTGTCGAACAACGGATACAAGGTCGTTAATCTCGGCATCAAGCAGCCTGGGGACACAATCATCCGCGCCGCGCAGGAACACCACGCGCACGCCATTGGCCTCAGCGGACTGCTGGTGAAATCTACGCTCGAGATGAAGTACGTCATCCAGGATCTCGAGCGGCAGAAGCTTGAGTTCCCGGTGATTTGCGGCGGCGCGGCTCTCACCCGCAAGTATGTCGAAGACGACCTGCGGCGCGAATATGCCAATGCTGTTTTCTACGCCGACGACGCCTTTGCCGGTCTACACATCATGGAAGACCTTGCGACCGAAGATGGCGCGCGTGAATCCAGATTGAAAGAAGGCCGTAAGGTGAAGGAGTACGCCAAGGCTGCTTCTATCGATGAAGAAACCGGCCCTGTTTTTGCCGAGCGCAGCGCCGTTGTCACCGACGCTCCGAATATCCCGGTGCCTCCGTTCTGGGGCGTTCGAGTGCGCAAAGATTACGATCTGCGAGAAGTCTTCCGTTACATCAACGAGACAGCGCTCTTCAAGAATCAGTGGCAGCTGAAGACTGCATCGCAATCAGACTACTTGCGCCTGGTCGACGAGAAATTTCGACCAATCTTGAAAAAGTTGGAAGACGAAGTTCTGGAGTCTGGCCTGTTCGCTCCGGCCGTCGTGTACGGATACTTCCCTGCTCAGGCGGATGGCAACGATGTAATCGTGTATGAACCGGCCGAAGGCGGGAAAGCAGGCGCAGAGCTTTTGCGCTTCACCTTCCCGCGTCAGCGCGAAGGCCGTCGCCTCGCGATCTCGGATTTCTTCGCTCCGAAATCGTCCGGCAAAATGGACGTGATCGGTCTCTCACTCGTAACCATTGGACCGAAGGCATCGGTCGAGACGCAGCGTCTGTTTGAGGGCGGTGAGTACACGAAATATCTGTATCTGCACGGCCTAAGTGTCGAGACCGCAGAAGCCCTCGCTGAACTTCATCACAAAAAGATGCGTGAAGAATTAGGCATCGCGGGCGAGGACGCACCGGAGATTCGTGATCTCTTCCACCAGAAATATCGCGGATCACGCTATTCGTTCGGTTATCCAGCGTGTCCGAACCTGGAAGATCAGACCAAGCTTTTCGCCCTGCTCAAACCAGAGGAGAATGTTGGCGTGAGACTCACTTCAGGATTCTTGCTCGAGCCCGAGCAGAGCACATCGGCCATCGTGGTGCACCATCCTGCGGCCAAATATTTCGTCGTCTAGAGGGCGGTACTAGAAGTTAGTCGTCAACCGCAGCGCATAGCTGCGCGGCGGGGCAATCGCGTTTCCTGAGAACAGTCCACCAAAGTCGATCACATTCAGCCGATTGTTCAGGTTTTCTGCGTCCGCCTGCAAATGCGTCGCGAATCGATCGTTCTTGTAGAGATCAGCTCCTACCGATGCATCGACCGCAAACGAAGGCCGAACTCGACCACGATCAAAGTTCACACGGTTCACCACTGCTTGCCCGTATTGCGCTACAGCTTGCTGATATGTGCTCGTGAACTGTCCCAAGACAAACGGCAATCCGCTTCCGTATTCCGCCGCCCCTGCTATCCATAGCCGCGATAACAATTGATAGCGCATACGAAGCCGGACAGTGTTGCGCTGGTCCTGCGAATCAGGAAAGTGTCCCGTCAGCTGCGTGGTAGCACTCAGCGCGTCATCGCCGAGGAAGAGCCCGCCGGTCACGGGAAACCATGCGTTCCCGACCATGTAGGAATAGCTGGCGTAGCCGGAAAAGCGTCCCCATTTCGGAATCTCGAGCTTCCCTTCAGCCCCGTAAATGACCGCCTTGTCAAAAGCGATCGGAAAGCTCACCGCGGTGCTCAGGATCTGATCATCGTCGGCGTAGTTGTCGACATAGCGCCGGAAGTAGTTCGCATCAAAGCGCAACTGACCGAATAAAGCTTTCGTCCCGCCGATCTCGAAATAGTTTCCGTGGGAGGGTTCCACCGGCAACCGCAGAACATTCGGGTTGAGCGAAATAACCTCCGCAGAGCTCGCCAGCAGAATGTTTTCGGACGAAGGCGTTTGGAATACGCGGTCGTAAGATGCATGAATCACGAGTCCAGCAGCCGGAAAATAGCGCGCCACCGCAAGCCGCGGGCTCACGGCATTCTGATTCACCAGAAGCTGGTAATGGTCCCAGCGCAGACCGGCGCTGACCGTCCAATTACCCAGCCGAATCAAATCTTGCACGTACGCGGACTGTTCGATGTCGGGACGGTTACCCGTGAAAGCAAAGGTTGGGGGCGTTCCGGGATCGAACTGCGTGGGGTCAGTTATAAGGTCGCTGAAGTTCTCGTGAAGGAACAGAACGTCCGATTCCACACCCGCTTTCCATTCCTGGCGTCCGTGATGTACTGAGAGAGAACCGTTGAAATATCCTTCTCGGAAATTGTTATGCAGAAATGCAATGACTGGAGTCGATTCGGGGTTCGAAGTGAGGTCATTCGACGTGTCGCGCACCATTCCCCGAACGGCACCCAGGACGTTCGCGGAAAACACGTGCTGGTACGATGCGATCCCCATGGTTTCGGAATTGTCGCCGTCCTGCCGCTGGCCCGCGGCTTCCTGGACTTGTTCGTTAGGAACTAGAAAGCGCGAGAAGCCATGCCTGACGATCACTCCCAGCCGATCGACCGGGGTGAGATCGCGCTCGTAGTGGACCGAGAAGTCGCCCGTTGTGCCGTTATTCGTATAGTCCTCGGGAACAACCGGATTCAAGTAACGGTCGGTGCCGCTGCCGGAGGCACTCGCGCCGATCGTATTGCCTTTCCACACGTCCTGCACTTGCGCAAACGCGCCGGCGGTATCAAAGCTGCCTCCCGAGAAAACCGCTTGACCGTGCAAACCCTGTTTCGTGTCTTTGAGCGTGTTGATTTCGATGACTCCGCCCATTTTGCGGCCGAATTCCGCGGGGATTCCCGCGGTGTAGATGTTCATGGAATCGACGTCATCAGCTTCGATCTCCGGACCAAAGCTTGGGGAGCGATTGTCCGTCAAAGGAATGCCGTCGACTACAAACTGGGTCTGATACTCGGAACCGCGCGGGTGCAGCACTGCATTTCCTTCGTAAAGCCATCCTGGTTCGGAATTCACAAGGTCTTGCAGCGAGCGTCCCGGTAACGACGTCGTGCGCGTCTGTATCGTCTCGTCCCCAATCTCATTCGCCGAATTCGCGCGGTAGGGATCGATTAGGGTGTCTGAATCCTGCACGACGATCGACGTCGTAACGGATGCCAGCGTGAGTTTGATGGACAGGTGTGTTGGCACGACCGAGCGAATCTGCACCGGCGTTGAAACCTCGGCGAACCCGGGCTGCTGAATTTGTATGCGGTAAACACCGTACGGCAAGCGCTTGGCAATGAGAACACCCGATTCATCCGTGGAGAGCGCGTTTTGGTAGTCGTTGGCCTCGCTCACCAACTGGATCGCTGCCCTCACTCCGAAACCACTTGGATCGGTGACCTTGAGATGCAGCTCTCCCGTATCGCTCTGGGCAACGAGAGGCAGAGCACAGAGAAGCAGTACGAAATGAGGAAGACTTCGCATCGTCAGGGAGTAATTCAATGCTACCAGCAGGGGGATAAATGATGCAGTTACTGGAGTACAAGACTAAGTACATTTCGCAGGGAGTATTTTCCAGAGAATGATCAAGACATCGCGTTTTCTATACGAACTCCCAGCGCGTCGACTTGTTCTGAAAGTGCTTTTCCCATAAGGCGAAAACAAGACGCGGGCGAACCGCGAAGACCGGCTCTTTCATCGAGAGGATGTCGCCCTTCATGGACGACATATCAAACTTGTACTTGCGCTCGTAAGGTGTAAGAAACTTCCGGCGAGCTTTGAGGTCCGCAATCTCGGCAATGCCCTCAACGATGATTGCTTCATCCGCGTGTTCGCTGCACACCACGCACCTTGGATTATGCGCCAGATTCTTTGTCTTCTGCGATTTGCTGCCCGTACTGAAGATGAATTGTCCGTCCTGCCACAAACCCCAGACGACCATCACGTGCGGCGAACCATCAGACTTGACCGTCGTAATCCAGTAGTTGTGGGATTTCTTCAGTCGCTGTTCGGCCCATGACCAAGGCAGTAAGTCTTTCTTGCCTTCGGGAAATCCGTATCCGGGCGCTTGCAGACGGCTGGCTTTGGGCGTTTTCGGCATACGAAAAATCCACCAGTGCGAGTACTGAGAAACTGCTCTGGAACCACGTGTCCTCAGTGGGGGGGGGTTATTGATCCCTACGTCACAAGTTCTTCTTTGTCCACTGATCGAGCCGGTCTAGAGCCAGCTGAAGATTCTCGAGCGAGTTTGCCACGCTGAAGCGGAGATAGCCTTCGCCGAATTCTCCGAAAGCTGTGCCAGAAAGCGCGGCCACTCCGGCTTGTTCGAGCAGAGCATCCGCTAACGCCTTCGATTTCCATCCCGTCTGTTTGATATTGGGAAACACGTAGAAGGCGCCTTTGGGCATGCGGCAGGAGAATCCTTTGATCTTGTTCAGGCCTGCCACAAACATATCGCGGCGCCGCTGGAACTGGTCCCGCATGTGATCGACAGAGCTCTGATCGCCGCGAATCGCTTCGATTCCCGCGACCTGCGTGAAACTCGCCGTGCACGAGTTCGAGTTCGTCATCAACCGCGTCATATGCGCGGCGAGGTCGGGGCGCATCACGCCATATCCCATGCGCCACCCGGTCATTGCGTAGGTCTTAGAGAAGCCGTCGAGCAGGATCGTGCGCTCCTGCATGCCCGGCACCGACATGATGGAGAAATGTTGTCCACCATCGAAGAGCAGGCGGCTGTAGATTTCGTCGGACAGGACCATGATGTTGCGATCACCAATCGCTTCCGCAATCTGCTCAATATCGCGGCGCTCGAGAATTCCACCCGTGGGATTCTGCGGGGAGTTGATGATGATCAGCCGGGTGCGGTCGTTGATCAGCGATGCCAATTCGTTCACGTCGAGCGAGAAGTCGCGCTCCTCCTTCAAATGGATCGGGACGGCACGTCCGCCGACGTAGTGAATCATCGACTCGTAAATCGGGAAACCGGGATTCGGATAGATCACCTCGTCACCTTCATCGATCATCGCGAGGATGGTGAAGAAGATGATGGGTTTACCGCCGGGAACAACGACGACTTCATCACTTGTAACTTTCACGCCGCGGGTGCGGCTCACGTATTCGGCCAAGGCCTGGCGCAGATCCGGCAAGCCCGCGGAAGGGCCGTAGTGCGTCCAGCCTTTGCGCATGGCGTCGACACCGGCGTCGATTACATTAGCGGGCGTGTCGAAATCAGGTTCGCCGATTTCCAGGTGAACGATGCTTTTGCCCTGGCGCTCAAGCGCGCGGGCTTTATTCAGGACCTCGAAGGCGGTTTCTGTGCCGAGCCGTGACATGCGTCGGGCAAGATGAAGTTCGTATTGGGTGGCCTTTTCCATGGTGGGAAAACTCTCCGAGAGGCAAACGGCTCATTATACGCCGAGGGAAAGGGCGGGTTGTGCACGCGCCATCCCTTTTGTCCATTGTAGAATTTCGAAACCTATATGGCACAGAAGGACGGCATTTGGATCATCGACGCAGAAGCTTGCACTGTCTATGCGAACGCCGCGATGGGAGAGATCCTCGGAGAGGGTGCGCGGGAACTCATTGGTCAGTCGTCGTTCGCATACTTATTCCCAGAAGATGTGTCAGGCGCTCAAGCATTATTTGAGAGCAAGCAGCGCGGCGATAAGGCGCCTTTCCACTTTCGATTGCGACGCAAAGACGGCTCCTCGATCTGGGTCGATGTGCAGGGCACACCAATGCACAACGCAGCCGGAGAATTCCTTGGAATCGTAGGGACGTTCAGCGTCTCGGCGAAGCAATCGTAATTTTGTCGCGAGCTGCGTCTCTCTAAAACAATGGGGCGATTATTCGGAGACGCTGTGTTCTTCGTTCTGGGAGCGGAGAACGCGGTCGACGGAATAGGGGGCGCGGCGGCTGGGCTCGTGATAGTGGCGAACTTGCATTTCTCCGAGCAGTCCGATTGCTAGAAGATTCAAACCGCCGAGCAGGAAGCCTAATGCAGCCATCATCAGCGGGCCGTGTTCGGCCATCACCGGGACGTGGCGCAGGAACTTCTCGGCAGCAAGCCAGAGAACAATTCCGCTGCCGCCGAAGATGCTCATCATGCCGATGCTGCCAAAGAAATGTAACGGACGCGAGAGATAGCGCAGCAGGAAGCGAATCGTCAGCAGGTCGAAGAAGACGCGGAAGGTGCGCGTGATGCCGTAGTGCGAGACGCCCCGTTCACGATTCACGTTGCGAATGGGCACTTCGCAGATCGTTGCACCGTGCCAGGAAGCCAATGCCGGAATAAAGCGGTGAAGTTCACCGTAGAGAGGAACTTGCTCCAGGATGTCGCGGCGATAGGCCTTGAATGTTGTGCCGAAGTCGTGGATGTCGACGCCACTGATCTTGGCCATCATCCAGTTCGCGATGCGCGACGGGATGCGGCGCATCCAGAAGTTGTCGACACGGTTCTTGCGCCATCCACTGACAATGTCGTAACCCGCAGCGATCTTTTCAAGGAACATCGGGATGTCATTAGGATCGTGCTGCAGATCGCCGTCCATAGCGATGATGTACTCTCCGCGAGCATGATCGAAGCCAGCAGCGAGTCCGGCAGTCTGACCAAAATTGCGGCGCAGTTTCACGACCGTCACGCGGCTATCGACGGCTGCGATCTCGCGCAGCATGGCGAAGGTATGGTCGTTCGATCCGTCGTCCACTAAAACGATCTCGAAGCTCTCACCGTGGGCTTCCATGACCACCTTCAGGCGATCGTAGAGATCGGTAACGTTTTCCTGCTCGTTATGCAGGGGGACGACGATGGAGTACTTAGGCACAGTCTTTTTATTATAGACCTAAAGGCGAGTTCTCAGCTCGCGGTTCTCAGTTCTCAATTAGATTACCGTGGTTCGAGCGTGTCGTTGCGATGTTGGCAGTCGAACAGCAGGTTCCTCCTTCCTCGCTTCGCTCGCGCGTCGGAAGGACAAGTTCAGTTTCGGTCGAGCGTCGGAATCACAATACTTTGGGGCTGTGAATATCGGGTCGAAATAATTTTTGGCCGGGAGTGAAATCGATGATTTTGGGGCTTCCCTTTTCGGGAAACGCGATTGGTTTCGAGGTACCCCCCTCCCCCTATACCCTCTGGAAGCCTTGACTGGAGCGGGTTCTGCAAAAATGATCTGCAAAATCCTGAGCGCCTAAGGGTTAGAGGTCAAAATCTTGAGAACATTGGAGTTAGCGACAGCTGCATGATTCTTGCTCACACCGTCTCCGCCTTGACCATGCTCTGCTCTTTTTATCGCAGGCGCAAGGTCAGATGTCACAACCGGGCTGTGGAAGATTCTTCTATGGCAGACGTTCCGTGCGAATGACGTTGGCGAACCTCGGGATGGGATAGCAGGTTCCTCCTTTCTCGCTTCGCTCGAGCGTCGGAATGACAAGCGAGATGGGGGCGCTCTAGTGTCGGAATGACAAGGTCGGCTTACTTTGCGAGGCGGCCGGTTGTAATCCCATCGGATAGGGTAAATGTGGATCCGACTGTGGCTACTACGGCCGACTTGCGGGACAAGCCGACGCGCTGTCGCAAGCGATAGACGGCTTCGATGCCCGTGCAGTGCGCTCCCAAAAGGTTGGCAACGTGGAATTCCTTCATCTCGTCGCCGGTCCAATCCAATTGCTGATCGCTAGCGGCGAATAGATGGATGCCGCCGACGACTCCGTAAACCGAGCGATTGGGAAATTCCGAACCCGCGTCGGTCAGGATGTTGACAATGCCGGCGTGGCCGCATCCCGTGATAACAACCAGTCCTTGCGGAGCATTGAGGATCAGTGATTGGTCTTCGGGAATCGTGTCTTCGACCAAGCCAGTTGGTGTCTGGACTTTTCCGAGCGCGCTCCAGTTACGTTCGGGATATTTGCGGGGTACCGGACCGGTGAGCCATGCACCGGGGAAGATTTCAGTCCAACCGGAGTGCTCGATGAACTTTCCGCCAATGGCTTCGTAATCTTTGCGAATCCCAATCATGGGGTTGTGTTCGCCGTCCGCTGCGGGGCGACTATAGAAGATGCCCGTGCTGACGTGAGCGGTCGACAGTGCCGCCGAGTCTTTTTTCATCAGCTCGCGGCGGAGGGTCAGGAGACCGCTCACATGGTCCCAGTGGTTGTGCGTCAAAATAACTTCGTGGACGTCCGAGAGGTCGACGTGGAGATCGCGCGCGTTATTAAGGACCGTTTCCGGGTGGGCACCCGTGTCGACCAGAATCTTGTGACCATCGGCTTCCACCAGCGCCGAGAATCCCCATTCCCCGGCACCTTCAGTATCGCCAACGAGCATGGTGGACAGCACGGTGACTTTGAGCTCGTGAATTTGATCAGGCCGTGCTGCGGTCTTGTCAGTGGAGGTCTGAGCCTTTGCTGGTAGCGACGCGAGAAAGAGGAGAAAGACAATGGAGGGGGCGGCGGGAAAACGAAATGGACTGATCATGTTTGGGGGACTGGAACGGCTAAAGCAGAGTAACAAATCGACGGTCGGGGCGACTAGCGGAAACAACTCCCACTCAGGATGAGAGGTGAATGCTCAGAAAGAACTCTGGTCAGTGGATGATCTGGGCACGAAGTTCCCTGGCGAGTTTCTCGATTTTCTTCAGCTTGGGCGCCAGAATTGATTATGAGGTAACGAGGAAATGGGGCGGTGCCGGATTTTGCAAAGGGGCAGAAAAGAACACTTAACCATGAAGAATTCGAACAGAGAGGAAAACTGGACTCAGAAGTTAAAATCCCCACCCTATCGCATAAACCGCGATAAGAATGGGGCACCCCTTGTTTGGGCTGTTTTGGCTCAGCCTTGTTCTTTCAGTTTTAACTTTGATTTGTTGTCTTCCATGAACTGCTTGATGTCGCCGGCAGCGCCGAGCAGGCGATTCCACTGTTCATAGTAAAGAGTGACTGGGAAGCGACCGAGACCGTAGACGCTGACTCCGCCTTTTTCGCCGACTTTGAAGATGAGGTCTCCACTGCGTTTCTTGGTCTCTACTTCTTTTTCGAGTTGGGCCAGTTTGGCCTTAAGTTCTTCATAGCTTGGTTCTGACATATATTTCCTTTTCTTTAGGATGAATGCGGTTTACTTCAAATTCTCGATCCGCAGGGGCTGAAGCCTGGGACGCCGGATCTGTTTCGGCACGGCTGAAGCCGTATCCGTTACAAATCTTGCGTCGACGCGACGACCAAATCCCGCCTGATACAAACCCCGCTCGCTCCGACGGCTAAATCCCGCCCGATACAAGTCCTGCTTCAGGCCGCGGGTCAAAACCTGCCTTAGCTCGAATCCTGGCTCCGAACAACGGCCTTGATACGAATCCTTTACGTTTGAGACGCAGCGCCCCTGCTGACCTTCTCTATAGTAACTTGCCTTGCGTTGATTTGCGGTGGATAACCGTTATAAGCTCAAGGGAGTCTAATCCCGAAGTAGGAATGTGGGCCTTCGGGATGTTCGCGTGGAATCGTTTGAGATTTCCCGCGGTAGGTTAGCTTCCTCGGTTATCGATTCATTCATGCGTATTTGGGTACGATGGTCGGCTTGGTTCTGCCTGTCCGTGATGTTATGGACGGCGGCGGTGGAGTCTGCCCACACCCACCCGAATCAAACAGAATCGGCTGCGTGCTCGATTTGCGTGGTGGCCCACAGTTCGAGTCCCACGGTCAGCAGCCATTATTCAGCTCCGGTGCTGGCGACGATCGGACTGCTGCAAGAAGAAGACCTCATCGCGGTAGCCCGCTTCGATTTCTCTGAAGCGGGGATACGCGGTCCTCCTGTGCTGTAGGGAATCCTCACAATTCAAGCGTTTCCGGTGTGACGTCGAGCCACGACGCGTCGACTCTCATTCCGGCGAATTCCCTATTGGCGTCTTTTCTTAATCTCAGGAGGGCCTCATGCCTAAGTCCTATCTCTCTATTTTTCAGAGACGGTTCGCCGTCTTGACGGTGGCGGCGGTGCTGTCGGCCATCGCAGCGAATGCACAGTCGGTGGGTAATTCCGGATCGGTGAATGGAACGGTTCTCGACTCGACGGGAGCGGTTGTTCCGCAAGCGACGGTGGAACTTAGAAATCCAGTGAGCGGGTTGGATCGCACGGCGACTACGGATAGTGCGGGCAGATTCGAGTTCACGAATATCCCGTTCAATCCATATCACCTTACTGTGACGGCGGCCGGATTCTCATCTTTCGCGCAGGATGTGGAACCGCGGTCGTCGGTGCCGGTGACGGTTGCGATCAAACTGCAGGTGGCCGGGTCGACGACATCGGTCACGGTGGAGGCGGAAGGCGGAGATCTAGTTGAGAACGATTCGACCTTCCATACCGATGTGGACAAGAATCTGTTCGCCAAAATGCCGCTGGAGAGCCAGTCGTCCTCGGTGAGTTCGCTGGTAACGCTGTCTACGCCGGGAATCGCAGCGGATTCGAATGGGCTGTTCCACGGATTGGGAGATCACGCAGAGAATTCTTTCTCGGTGGATGGTCAGCCGATTACGGATCAGCAGAGCAAAGTATTTTCCAACCAGATTCCGATGGACGCGATTCAATCGATGGAAGTGATTTCGGGCGCGCCTCCAGCGGAATATGGAGACAAGACAAGCGTGGTCATCAATGTGACGACGCAGTCCGGGCTGGGCGTGACCACGCCACATGGGACGCTGACAACTTCGTACGGTTCTTTTGGGACGTCGAATGTAGGACTTAACGTAGCGTACGGCGGAAAGAACTGGGGGAACTTCATCTCGGCGAGTGGATTGAATACAGGGCGATTCCTGGATCCGCCGGAATTTCAGGTGATGCACGATAAGGGGAACGAAGAGAATTTATTTGATCGCGTGGACTACCAAGTTTCGACGGCGGACTCCGTTCACTTGAATTTCGGGTACACGCGCTCGTGGTTTCAGAATCCGAACTCGTACGATTCGGAGAATGCCACTCCGTGGAATGGCGTGGTGGTAAACAATGGCGGGCTTGATCCGAATGGCGATGTGGTCGGGCCGACGGACCAGCGCTCGCAAATTCAAACGTTCAATGTGGCGCCGTCGTGGACACGGCTGATCAATGCGACGTCGGTATTCACGTTGGGAGCGTTCGTGCGGCATGACCAGTTCAACTACTATCCGAGCGGAAATCCGTTTGCGGATCTTGGTCCGACGGACTTGCAGCGGGAGACGGTCGGGCAGGATCGGACGCTGACGAATGCGGGACTGCGGTCGGATGTCTCGTACGTAAAGGGCATTCACAACGTCAAGGTCGGAGCGGTATATCAGCAGACGTTTCTGAATGAGAATGACCAGCTGGGAATCGTGGATCCGACGTTTCTTCCGTCGCTGACGGATGCGAACGGAGTTCCCTGCTATAACGCGGTCACGCACCAGGCCATTGCGGCGCCTTGCACAACGCTGCTTCCTTATGATTTGACACAACCGGGCGGCGGAAGTCTGTACACCTTCAACGGGCACACGGACGTGAAGGAACTCTCAGTTTATCTGCAGGACAACATAACCAAGGGAAACTGGGTCTTCAATCTAGGAGTAAGAGGCGATTTCTATAACGGACTGACGGCGCATAAAGAAGGAGAGCCTCGGCTGGGCCTCGCTTACAACATCAAGAAGACAAATACGGTGCTGAGGGTTTCGTATGCCCGAGTGCTGGAGACACCATTTAACGAGAACTTGATCCTGTCGAGCGAGGGCTGTAATAACGCAGTGCTGAATCCGCTGCTGGGGTGCTTCGAAGCAGGCCAACCGACGCCTCTTGCACCCGGATGGCGCAACGAATTCCATGCGGGACTGGAGCAAGCGTTTGGAAGGTACCTGGTGTTTTCGGGCGAGTACATCTGGAAGTACACGCACAATGGGTACGACTTCAGCGTGCTGGGAAACACTCCGATTACGTTTCCGGTGGAGTGGGAGCGGTCGAAGATTCCCGGATATGCAGGACGTGTAAGTATGCCGAACTTGCATGGGCTCTCGGCGCTGGCGGTGTTCTCAAGCGTGTCGGCGCGCTTCTTCACGCCGCAGCTTGGCGGTGCAGGAGCCGTGCCGTCGGCAGTGCTGGCTGCGGGATCGGTGCCGTTCCGAATCGATCACGATGAGAGATTCAACATGACCGGGCATGTGCAGTATCAATTCGGAAAGCGCGGACCATGGGCGGGATTCAACTGGCGCTATGACAGCGGATTGGTGGCGGGGAGCTTGCCCTGCGCCGGGGGCAACTGCGCCAACGGACCAGCAGGCAGCAGCAGCGTGGTCGATACGTCGATCATCAGCCCGGATCAGCAATTCGAGGCAGGATTGTATTGCGGAACGGTGCACGCGACGATAACGACTCCGATCAGTTCAGGGCTGGGGACGAATCTGTGTCCGGCAGCGCAGTACGGATCGTCATTGACGCAGGTACCGGCACCGGGAACGGAGAATGACGACAAGAATCCCCCGCGGATCGCTCCACGCAATTTATTTGACCTGGCGATCGGGCACGACAATCTGTTTCGTGGCGATAAATACAAAGTCAGCTTGCAGCTGACGGCGATCAACATCACAAACAAATATGCGCTATACAACTTTCTTTCGACGTTCAGCGGGACCCACTATGTAACTCCTCGGTCGCTAACGGCAGAACTTGGATTTCATTTCTAGCCGCGAAAATCGGCTTTAATGACGGCGGCCTGTCTCTCGGGCCGCCGTTTTATTTGCGCTTACCAAAGTTTGTGTAAACGAATGTAAAGGAACCGATCTCGGGCGTGGCGCATCCAAGGGGTTGATAGAATAATCACACGGAAAAATCATTTCAGAACCACTCTGAATTGGGGAGCTAGATTTGTCCATTCAGTTCGGCGTAAAGCTGGCCGCTTGCTTAGCGCTCACGGGCGCATTGTCACTGTTTTCCGCAGGCCAGCAAACCACACCCCCCGCAGATTCAAATCCTCCGGCGCAAACTCAGTCGCCGGATACGACTACGCGCAAGCCGACGGCGGCACAGGAACCTGAGCCGAGCGCGGATCAAACAAAAGACAAAGCTAAAGATAAGAGCGCACAGCCGAACGATCAGGGCAAGGTAGCCGGCACGTCGAATGACCGGCTTTTCTATACGCTACCGAATTTCCTTTCGCTGCAGGGTGCCGGAAAACTTCCGCCGATGAGCGCGAAAGATAAATTCAAGGTGGTGGCCCTCGGGACGTTCGATTATGTCGAATATCCTTGGTGGGGACTACTGGCTGCCATTAACCAGGCGGACAACAGTGAGCCCGCTTTTGGTCAGGGTTGGGCGGCCTACGGAAAGCGCTACGGCACGACGATGGGCGACAGCATGGTCGAGAACTTTATGGTAGGCGCTGTTTTTCCCTCGGTGCTGCACCAGGATCCGCGCTTTTACCAGTCGGAAAAGGGTGGCTTCTGGGCGAAGGGCGGATACGCGGTCAGCCGGATCTTTGTGACTCGGAGTGATTCCGGCCACTCGCAGTTTAATTATTCAGAAATCTTCGGAAGCGCCCTTGCGGCTGGAATCTCCAACTACACCTACCATCCAAGGAGCACGTACCTCAGCACGCCGACGAATCCGCATCTGTTCGTGAAGTCCGATCGAACGTTGAGCAATACATTCAGCGTTTGGGAAACTCAGCTGACACTCGATACCATCACGATCGTAATCAAGGAATTCTGGCCCGACATTCACCGCAAGCTAGCGCACAAAGAGAAGGCAGCTGTGCCAGATACTCCTTCGAAAACGGAACAGACTACGCATTAGGCTAGGACTCAGGGGTAGTGGCTAGTGAAAAATGAGCAGTGTCTAGGAGTTGGCCTCGCCATCCTTCCCGTTTGAAACTGGGTTCACATTTGTCCTGTTCCTCTTCTTTGATTATTCCTTCCTTTGACCTCCGCGTGGTGACATGTGATTTGAATCACGGCGTCCGGACTTTTCCCTCCCTAGTGTTATCCGTGTGATTTTGAGCTTTGGTGTGGCTTTCTCAGGCTCTCACCGGGGCATTCCAGTGCGCGGAGAATCCTCATGAAGTGGATGCTGGTGGCTTTGGCTGCAATGGTTCTAGCGGTGGCAGTCTATGCAAGCGGGCCAGTCTCTCAGGGGAGTCGGGTACCGACGGCCGCGATTGTCGTGGATTATCCGTCGGAGGGGTCGCTGTTTCCTCTGGACATGATTGCGCCGCTGTTCCAGTGGCGCGATGGGGACGCAGCTGTCACTGCCTGGCGGATCGAGGTCACTTTTGCCGACCGGTCGCGGGCGATTCAGTTGTGGTCGGCCGGCGAAAAGCTGCAACTGGGCGAGATGGACACCAGCCTCACGGGATATGTTCCTCCCACACTGAACGAAGAGCAGCAAGCTGCGCACACCTGGCGGCCCGATGCGAAGATGTGGGCCAACATCAAGAAACATTCGGTAGGCGGAGCAGCGACCGTAACCATTACGGGATATCGCAAAGAGAGCGACAACGAGGCCGTTTCTCGAGGGCAGGTGACGATCGCCACTTCGGAAGACCCGGTAGGCGCGCCGATTTTCTATCGCGACGTGCCGCTGATTCCGACTCCGCCTGAGCAAGGTGAACGAGGAGTGATCAAGCCGCTACCGGATTCGGTGCTTCCGAAAATCAAGTGGCGCTTGCGCTACGTATCGAGCTCGGAAAATAAAGTGATTATGGAAGGGCTGCCGACGTGTGCAAATTGTCATTCGATTGCGCGCGACGGGAAGACGCTCGGTATTGATGTGGATGGACCGCAAAACGATAAAGGCCTGTACGGGCTGATTCCGATTCATAAAGTCAGTTCGATCAGCAATGACTATGTGATCCACTGGAGCGCGTTCAGCGATAAGTTGGCGCAGAAGCGATTTGGATTTATGTCGCAGGTTTCGCCGGACGGGAAGTTCGTGATCACTTCGATCGATGTCCCCGGAGCGCATGGGACGCGCGTGGTTGATCGTCTCTATAACGGATTCTTTTCGAATTATGGTTTTGGACAGGTGTTTTATCCGACGCGGGGAGTGCTGGCCTGGTACAGCAAGGACGCTGGAAAGTTGCAGGTATTGCCGGGAGCAGACGATCCGGATTTTGTGCAGACCAGCGCCTTCTGGAGTCCGGACGGCAAATATCTGATTTATTCGAAGGCGCCGGCGCGCGATCCGTATCCGAATGGTCGGAAGAAGGCGGAGTACGCGAACGATCCGAACGAGACGCAAGTGCAGTATGACTTGTACCGAATTCCGTTTAATGATGGGAAGGGTGGAAAAGCCGAGCGGGTCGTGGGCGCTTCAGAAAACGGGATGAGCAACAACTTTCCGAAAGTGTCTCCGGATGGAAAGTGGATCGTATTTGTTCGCAATAAGAACGGGCTGCTGATGCGGCCGGACAGCAATCTGTATATCGTTCCGTTTGAAGGCGGCAAGGAGCGAAAGCTCAACTGCAACTTGAAGGTAATGAATTCGTGGCACAGCTTTTCGCCGAATGGGCGCTGGCTGGTCTTTTCGTCCAAAACTCCTTCGCTCTATACGCAGATGTACCTGACGCACATAGATGAGAACGGGAACGACACACCAGCGGTGTTGATCGAGCATGCGACCGAATCGAACCGGGCGGTAAATATTCCGGAGTTCATGAACATCGCCGCTGGCGGGTTGGAGAAAATCGATGCACCGGCGACCGATTTTTACCGGCTCTTTGATATTGCGGTGCAACTGGCGGACAAGCGGCAATTTGAGGCTGCGGTACCTGCGTGGAAGAAAGCGCTGGAGCTGAATCCGGAGGATCCGCGAGGACATAACAATCTGGGCGTAGCGCTGTTTGAGAGCGGGAAGATGGATGAAGCAATTGTCGAATATCGAAAGTCGCTCGAACTCAATCCCAATAGTTCGCAGACGCACAACAATCTGGGGAGCGCGCTGGCAGAGAAAGGAAGCATGGACGCGGCGCTGCCAGAATTTCAGAAGGCGGTCGAGTTGAATCCGGATAATGCAGCGGCACACGTGAATCTGGGAAATGCTTTCGCAAATGTGAACGGCCGGTTGGAGGATGCGATTCAGGAGTTGACCAAGGGGATCGAGATGGCTCCGGGAGCGGCGAACGGGCAGAACGGGCTGGGAGTCGCGCTGGCGCGAGCGGGAAGGCTGGAAGATGCCGCGGTGCATATGGAGAAAGCGGTGACGTTGATGCCGCAGGCGGTTGATTATCACTACAACTATGGACGGGTGCTGGCTGCCAAGGGCGCGCTGCCGGCAGCGTCTGCACAGTTTGAGCAAGCAGCAAAGCTTTCAAATATGCAGGAGCCGGCGATTCTGGAGATGCTGGCGGCAACATATTCCGATACTGGGCGGTATTCGGAGGCGGTAGAGGTTGCGCGGCACGGATTAGACTTGGCGCGACAGCGCCACGACGACGTATTAGCGGCGCGATTTACGGCAAGCCTGTCGCGATACGAGGGGTTGGCGCGGAATGGCGCGGCGCAATCGGCTACTCCGTAAGAAAGCTCGATTCGCCTATCGCTGACGGTCTTACGGTGATCTGTAGAGGTTTGCTCGACTGGGCGGGCGAATGCGCCCGTCCCTACATGGTTCGTCTCGGCTCCAGCTTTCGGTCCGTGACCAGCTCGGGATGCAAGCGGCGGAAGGTTTCAGCGATATGGCAGTTCCAGCAGACCGGCTGATGGGTTGCGAAGATCTCCGGAAGCTGCTCGGGAGTGACGTTTTTCCATTCTGTCGTTTGAAAATTCGGACCCAGGAGCGCTGGAGCGTGGTCTACGTGATGTGATGGGCCGATCGGCTTCCGACAAAAAACGCAGCTCTTCCCTTCATACCACTTAGCAGCGATGTTCCAGACCAGGCAGCTCTGCGCATCGGCTTCGATTTGCTGCAGGCAGTCCTGGCCGCAATTCTGGCGTTCAGGCCAGCGGGAGCATTGATTGAGGCGCAGCGTGGGCTCGTTGAAGAAGGCTCCGAGAGCGGCCTCGCCAGCGGCGACGTCAACGGCTTCCGGTTTGTGCGTTTCCGGGCAAGTCACCAGACGTTTGCCGCGAAAATTGAAGAAAGCACGGACGCCAGGCACGGCGCGAAAAACGAAGAGAGCAACCGCCAGTACCAGAACGCCGATGATGATGGTGAAAACTGAGACTGTCATAAATCCCCCGCAATCCGCCGCGAAGCCCGCAGCTCCACAGTTTCAGTTTGAGAAAGAAGCAAGAGAAAGGCGATGGCGAGGCTCACCGAAGGATGTGATTCTGGTCACGTTGAGGGAACCCCACTTCCGGCAAAATCGGCCGGAAGTGGGGCACCTGAAACCTTTCCGGCGACTTACTGAATCGCGTGGTTTGCGCGCAGCTGCATTTTGACGGCGACCGAGAGGCGGCGGATGCCTTCGTGAATCTGGTCAGGGTGGCAGTAAGAGAAATTGAGCCGCATGTGGCGTCCGCCTTCGTGGCCATTGCTGGCGTAGAAGCTGTCGCCCGGAACAAACGCCACTTCTTCGGCGAGAGCGGCGCGGAAAAGCGCTTGTGAGTCGGTGCCCTCGGGCATGCTCACCCAGAGGAAGAGTCCGCCTTGAGGATGAGTCCAAGTCACTTCGGGTGGGAAATATTGGTGCAGGGCATGAAGCATCGCGTCGCGGCGCTCTCGGTAGACCTGGCGGATCAGTTTGACGTGCTGGTCGAGGAAGCCGTCGCGGGCGACCTCATAGGCGACATGCTGATTGAAGGTCGACGTGTGCAGGTCAGCAGCCTGCTTAAGCTGCACCAGTTTGGTAATCACATCTTCGGGAGCGACGATCCATGCGAGACGGATTCCAGGAGCCAATGTCTTAGAAAACGTGCTGAGGTAAATGACGTTGCCGAGGGTGAATCCGTTGTCGCGACGGAGGTTTTCTCGGTCCAGGACGACGAGCGGGGCGATGTGCTCTCCTTCATAGCGCAGCTGGCCGTAGGGATCATCCTCGACGATAGGAATTCCGTATTTGTCAGCGAGAAGGATCAGCTGATGACGACGGCCTTCGGAGAGTGTGACGCCCGTGGGATTTTGGAAATTCGGGAGAACATACATGAATTTCGGCCCGGCGCGGAGGCTGGAATCGAGTTGCTCGGTGAGCAGACCATCATCGTCGACCGGTACAGAGACGTACTGCGCGCCGTAAACATTGAATGCTTGTAGAGCACCGAGGTAGGTTGGGGCTTCGAGGAGGATGCGGTCGCCGCGATTGATGAGTAGCTTGCCGATCAGATCCAGAGCTTGCTGGGAACCAGAGGTGATGAGGACGTTCTCGGCGCTGGCAACGATGCCATAGCGGGCAAGGTTACGGGCAATCATCTCGCGCAGCGGCTGCTAACCTTCGGTGGTCCCGTATTGCAGAGCTTCGGCGCCTTGCTCGGAGAGCACCTTGTGGCAGGCTTCCTCGAAACGCTGCACGGGGAAGACGTCGGGGGCTGGGAGGCCACCGCCGAAAGAAATGATCTCGGGCTTCTGCGTAACCTTCAGCAGCTCGCGGATCGCAGAGCCTTTGATTCCCAGCGTGCGCTGCGCGTATCGGGACTTCCAGAGTGTTGACATTTTTATAGCCTCGCGGACGCTGCTCACTTCATCGAAACGGGTTCCAAAGTTTTAAAGTTTCCAAAGCGGACCAGATGCGCTGTGAAACATTGCAACCGTCGAAACTTTGAAACTCCCCGGTCAGTCTTCTCCGATCAATTCCGGCTCTACCGACACGTGGACGTGGGGATGCGCGTACGTGTCGTTTTCCTGGGCATCGACTACGGCGATAGCTGCCACGCTGACTACCTCTTCGACGGTCGCCGTGCGCTGCAGAACGTGAACGGGGCGGCGCATTCCCATCAAGATGGGACCGATGAGTTCTCCGCCACCGACTTTCGCAGCGAACTTGCAGGCGATGTTTGCCGAGGCGAGGTCGGGGAAGATCAGGACGTTGGCCCCACCCTTCAGCGAGCTGAAGGGGTAAAGCTCTTCGATCAGCTCGGGTGATAGCGCTTCGTCGGCCATGATTTCGCCGTCGACGATGAGAGTTGGGTCCGCATACTTAATCAGCTCGACCGCCTTGCGGACTTTCGTGCAGATGGGATGATCGACTCCGCCGAAGCTGGAGAACGAAAGCAACGCAACGCGCGGAACGATATCGAATCGTCGCGCCAGATGAGCCGTACACAGCGCAATTTCGACGAGATCTTCAGCTGTGGGCTCGATGTTCACGCTGGTGTCGGCGAGGAAGTAAACTTCGCCTTTGCGCGTGATCACGGCATAGGCTCCGGAGACGCGATGCAGACCTTCACGGGTGCGGAGGATTTGCAGGGCTGGACGAATGGTGTCGGGATAGTGCTGGGTAACGCCGGAGACGAGGGCATCGGCATCGCCCATATGGACCATCATCGATCCATAGACATTGCGGTCGTTAATCAAGGTTTCAGCTTCGCGCAGGGTTACGCCTCGGCGCTGCCGCAGGCGAAATAGTTCCTGCGCATAGAGTTCATGATGCTGCGAGGTGGCCGGATCGACGATCTGCATGCCTTCGAGATTCACTCCAAGCTCGCGGGCGCGGGACTGAATTTTTGTCGAATCGCCGAGAAGAATGGGATGTCCGATCTTCTCTTCGACTAAGACATGGCAGGCGCGCAGGATCTTTTCGTTGTCGCCTTCGGGGAAGACGACGTGCTTGGGATTGGCCTGTGCCTTGTGAATCATGGTGCGAGAAACTTCGTAGGCTTTGCCGAGCCGGCGCTCGAGTTGGGCACGGTAGGTTTCGAGATCGACCGGCTCCTGGGCAACGCCGGAACGCATTGCGGCCTCGGCCACGGCGGAGGCTTCCCACATCAATACGCGTGGATCGAAGGGTTTGGGGATGAGATATTCACGACCGAACTGAAGACGCTGGACACCATAGGCCCGGCAGACAGAGTCGGGAACATCTTCTTTCGCGAGATCGGCGAGAGCGTGGGTAGCAGCAAGTTTCATCTCTTCGTTGATGGCGGTAGCGCGGACGTCGAGAGCTCCACGGAAAATGAAGGGAAATCCGAGGACGTTGTTGACCTGGTTGGGATAGTCGGAGCGTCCAGTGGCGATGATGACATCACTGCGGCAGGCCTTAGCTTCGTCATAGGTAATCTCGGGGTCGGGATTGGCCATGGCGAAAACGATCGGATCGGGCCCCATAGAGAGCACCATGTCGGCAGTGATTGCGCCCTTTACGGAGAGACCGGCAAAGACGTCGGCGCCGACGAGAGCTTCAGCTAGCGTACGCAGCTCCGTTTCCTGCGCGAAGCGCTCTTTGTATTTGTTCATCCCTTCTTTGCGGCCGTGATAGACGACCCCTTTTGTGTCGCAGAGAAGAATGTTTTCCCGCTTCACTCCCAGTCGCACATAGTGCTCCGCACACGCGATGCCGGCGGCTCCGGCTCCGTTGAAGACGACGCGAACTTTACGAATATCTTTGCCTACAACCTCGAGAGCATTCAACAGAGCGGCTCCAGAGATGATGGCAGTTCCGTGCTGATCGTCGTGGAAGACCGGAATCTTCATTGTCTTGCGGAGGGCTTCTTCGATCTGGAAACAGTCGGGAGCTTTAATGTCTTCGAGATTGATCCCGCCGAAGGTTGGTTCGAGGAGTTGGCACAGTTTGATGATTTCTTCAGGATCGTGGCTATCCACCTCAATATCGAAAACGTCGACGTCGGCGAAGCGCTTGAAGAGGACGGCCTTGCCTTCCATGACAGGCTTACCAGCAAGAGCGCCGATGTCACCGAGACCTAACACGGCGCTGCCGTTACTCAACACTGCGACGAGATTGCCGCGACCGGTGTATTTGTAGGCGTCTTTTGGATTCTTCTGAATCTCGAGACACGGCTCGGCTACGCCCGGAGTGTACGCAAGGCTCAGATCGCGCTGGGTGCGGCAGGGCTTGGTGGGTGTAACTTCAATCTTTCCGGGGCGAGAGCCGTTGTGATAGTCAAGGGCCTGCTGCTTGCTGATTAACATGGTCTCCTCCGTACTTGCGTCATGGGAAGCCGGTAGGGCAATACCTCATTCACGCTTACTCTTTGGGGCTGCGGCGCCACATGGGCACGCAGGGATTCCAGTTATGAACATCCTTCTGGAAATCCCGGCCCGCTTGGGTGGCGCCGACGGCACTCAATTCCTCCACCGGAGACTTCAACAGTTCGGTGATGTATTTCTCGATCTGCTCGCGGAGTCGGGGATTGCTTAGAGCCTCGCGCAGGGCGGGTTGCTCGATGTGGGTGAATCCGCTGCACAGCGGACACTTGACTACGTCGTCGTTCACCATGATCACCCTCGGTTTTGAGGAATCGCGAAGAGGCGCCGCTCCGCGCCTGACCGCGCTTTCATTAGAGGGCGGTGATGGGTTTAGGACAGTGACAGGCGTCGCGGAAGATTGTGATTGGGGTCACAGGAAGAAGGTTTGGCGAGAGCGAACATGATCTGCGGGTTTGGTTAGTGAGTTCCGCCGGCCCGCACGATCAAGTATTGTCAATGATTGAGCGCACTTGATTCCGTGATCGGCATTAGTTCCACCAAAAGTAATGGTGGAAGCGTTTACGGCGATTCCACTTCCCTGCTAACATCATCTGTTTACCAATCAGCTCTGAGTTGAATCTGATCACGCCCTCATAAATCTATGGAGGAAACATGGCAATCAAAGTAGGAATTAACGGCTTCGGACGAATCGGCCGCAACGTGCTGCGCGCTTCGCTGAAAGACCCGAACCTGGATTTCGTCGCGGTGAACGACCTGACGGATCCTAAAACGCTGGCCCACCTGTTGAAGTACGACTCGGTTCTGGGTAACCTGCCGAACCAGGTGTCGGCGGGAGCGGACAGCATCACCGTCGATGGCAAAACCATCAAAGTTTTCAAAGAAAAGGATCCGGCTGCGCTGCCTTGGGAATCTGTAGGGGCACAGGTCGTAATCGAGTCGACCGGGCGCTTTACCGATGCCAATGATGCCAAGAAGCATCTACGCGGGAGCGTGAAAAAAGTCATCATCTCGGCCCCGGCCAAGAATGAAGACGTCACGGTCGTGCTGGGCGTGAACCACGACAAGTATGACGCCGCGAAGCACCATATTATTTCGAACGCCTCGTGCACCACGAATTGCCTTGCGCCGGTGGCCAAAGTCATCCAGGACGAATTCAAAATCGTTTGCGGCACGATGACGACCATCCACTCCTACACCAACGACCAGGTGATTCTGGATTTCCCGCACAAAGATCTGCGACGTGCGCGCGCAGCCGCACTAAATATGATTCCGACCTCAACCGGTGCAGCGAAGGCGCTTAAGTTAGTGATCCCGGAACTCGGCGGCAAAGTCGATGGATTCTCGATGCGAGTACCGACGCCCAACGTTTCCGTCGTCGACTTCGTAGTCTGGGTCGAGAAGAAGACGACGAAGGAAGAGGTGAACGCGGCGTTGAAGAAAGCATCGGAATCCGGGCCTTTAAAGGGATACCTTGGCTACGAAGAGCATGAACTTGTGTCGTCCGACTACAAGGGCGACCCGCGCTCTTCTATTGTGGATTCACCCTGTACGATGGTGGTCGGCGGCAACTGCGTGAAGGTGATCTCCTGGTACGACAATGAGTGGGGATACTCCAATCGCGTGCGCGACCTGATCAACTACATCGCAGGAAAGGGCCTGTAAAAGCTGTGGAACCCAACCTAACGTCGCAAAAACCGCGACGTTAGGATGGGCCACCCTCCAAGGGTGTCCGCGCGATTTCACATTCACGTTAGAGGACTCCAGCCATGTCCAAGCTTTCCATTCGTGATCTTCCGCTCAATGGCAACCGCATTTTCATGCGCGTCGACTTCAACGTTCCACTTGAGGACGGGCGCGTCATGGACGATACCCGCATCCGCGAAACGTTGCCCACGATCGAATACGCGCTGCGCCATGGGGCGCGGCTGATTCTCGCCTCGCACTTGGGACGTCCGAAGGGCAAACCAAATCCCAAGATGAGTTTGAAGCCCGTGGCCGAGCGGCTGCGCATGCTGCTCGACAAGGAACTGGCACGCGGCGAGAACGTGGGATTCTGCCCGGAATGCGTTGGTCCCGAGGCGGAAGAAGTAGCTACGCAATTGGAGAAGGGACAGACGCTGCTTCTCGAAAACTTACGCTTTCATTCCGAAGAGGAAGCGAACGATGAGAAGTTCGCACGACAGCTGGCGAATCTTGCCGAGTATTACGTAAACGACGCGTTCGGCTCGGCGCACCGGGCGCACGCCTCGACAGCCGGCATTACAAAGTTCATGAAGCAATGTGCGGCCGGATTGCTGATGGAGAAAGAACTGAAATATCTGGGCAAAGCGCTGGCCGATCCGGAAGAGCCGTTTGTGGCGATTCTTGGCGGAGCTAAGGTCAGCGACAAGATCGGCGTCATCAAAAACCTGATGCAGAAGGTGAATGTGCTCATCATCGGCGGAGGAATGGCGTACACGTTCCTCAAGGCGCAGGGTCATGAGATCGGCAAATCCCTCCTCGAAGCCGACAAAATCGAACTCGCGAAGGAACTGCTTGCGGATGCGAAGAAGCGGAACATGAAGTTCCTGTTGCCAATTGATCATGTGGTCGCAATGAAACCGGAGGCAGGAGCCGTGATTCAGCAGATTGGCGAAGGCCAGCCGATTCCGGCGGACAAGATGGCGCTCGACATCGGACCGAAAACGATCGAGCTGTTTTCCGAGGAAATTTCGACCGCGCGGACGATCGTGTGGAACGGGCCAATGGGGGTGTTTGAGGTTCCGGGATTCTCTAAGGGCACATTCAAGATTGCCCAAGCTGTCGCAGAAAATGCCGGCGCGATTTCGATTGTAGGCGGTGGAGATTCGGTCGCGGCGGTCAAGGCCGCGAATGTCGCCGACAAGATCACTCACATCTCGACAGGCGGTGGAGCATCGCTCGAATTTCTGGAAGGGCAGAAGTTGCCGGGAGTGGAAGCGCTGACGGAAAAGAAGTGAGAAAGGCAGTTCTCAGTTCTCGGTTGTCAGTTCTCAGCTAAAACCTACACCGATTTTCTATGCGGCTTCTGCTGGATCACAGGAAGATTATCTCGATCGAAGGACCTGCGGATATCACCGAACAATCTACTGACGCGATTGTGAACGCTGCGAACTCTTCCCTGCTTGGAGGAGGCGGAGTGGATGGAGCAATCCATGACGCGGGAGGTCCTGCCATCCTTGCCGAGTGCCGACAAATCGTCAGCAAGATTGGCCGATTGCATGCGGGCCAGGCGGTGATGACAACGGGCGGAAATCTTAATGCGAAGTTTGTGATTCACACCGTCGGGCCGTTTTATCGCGATGGCAAACAGGGCGAGGCGGGGATACTGGCGAGTTGCCATCGAGAATCGATCCGTCTCGCAGATGAGCATGCGTTGACATCAGTGGCGTTTCCCGCGATATCAACTGGAGCCTACGGATATCTGCCACATGAGGCCGCGTCGATTGCGATCACATCGACTGTTGAAGCGCTGAGAATGGCGAAGAATATGGTGACCTGCCGGTTCGTACTCTTTGACATATCCACCGTGCGAGCGTTCGAGCGCGCTGCCGAAAAACTTCATCGTACCAACCCTGCTTCCCCATTTCGAATCGAAAAGGCTTAATCATGCGAAAAAAAGTAATGGCCGCCAATTGGAAGATGTACAAGACGCCCGATGACACGAAAGCGTACTTCAAGGATTTTTTGCCGATGGTTGCGGGACACGACCGGGATGAGATTGTAGTGTGCCCGCCCTATACGGACGTGGCGGCTGCAATCGAAACGGCGCGGGGAAGCAATGTCGCAATTGGCGTTCAAAACGTTCACTGGAAGGCCGATGGTGCCTATACGGGGGAGATTTCAGCTCCAATGTTGTTGTGTCTGGGGGTAACGCACGTGATTGTTGGACACTCAGAGCGGCGGCAATATTTCGGTGAAACCGACGACACAGTAAACCTGCGGCTGAAGACGGCGCTTGAAAGCGGACTTACGCCGATCTGCTGCGTGGGCGAGGTACTGGAAGAACGTGAAGCGGGACTGACTGAAGACGTGCTGCGCCGGCAGTGTGTGCGCGCATTTCATGCAATCTCCGCGAAGAAGGCCGCAAAGCTGATCGTCGCCTACGAACCGGTGTGGGCGATTGGCACGGGAAAGACTGCAACACCGGAACTGGCAGCCGAGGCGCATGCGGTCATCCGGCGCGAGGCGAAGGAAGTTTTCGGCGAAGAGTTTGCCACGCAACTGCGCATTCTGTATGGAGGGTCGGTGAAGCCGGACAATGTGACTTCGCTGATGGCGCAGGAAGAAATCGACGGCGCGTTGGTGGGTGGTGCTTCGCTCGACCCAAAATCGTTTGCAGCGATCGTGAAGTACTAAGACTAGCCCTGCAGTTTCTTGAGTCGGCGACTATTGAAGAACGAAAAGGCGGCGCCCAGCAGCATCACCGCCCCTAATGCGATCAAGAAAATGGCGAAACCGCCTTCGCGCTGGGTGAGAGCGAAACCGATAAAAATGGCTGCCATCAATAGGAGCCATATTGCGTTTCGCACATGCGCCTTGGCGCCCAAAGGGAGCATTTTGCGGTTTCGCTCCATGATCGCCTTTAGACCCAGCATTTCTTGTTCGCAGGGGCCGCTGCACACAAGGCCGAATCCCGATTCCTTGGCGCATGCCGGGCAAATTCCCTTGTGGCAGTGTTTGCAGGTTCCGACGGCGTCGCGCTCGGGATGGGTATAACACTTCAACCGATTTCTCCTCAACCGTAATCTTACGCCGGCCAGGTGTGTCTGTAGCATCGGTCCGCTTTTGACCTAACCTTCGATCGTCATTCCTATTCGTGACCTGCATCACTGCAAGAATTCCGTGAAGGAGGTATGGGATCGATTCAGGGTAGTTTCTTATCCTCACCTCACATACTGAGGAGGTCGTATGACGCTTTCCAAGCTCCGCAAATTCCTCGATTTAAACCATGTCAAATACCTCGTGATTTCTCACTCACTCGCGTACACGGCCCAAGGCGTGGCCGCGCTCGCACATGTTTCCGGCAAGAAACTGGCCAAGACGGTCATCGTAAAGATCGACGGCATTCTCGCCATGGCAGTGATTCCGGCATCGTTTCACGTTGATCTGGAAAGGATTCGAAAGGTAACGGGCGCGCAAACCGTTGAAGTTGCAACGGAAGTCGAGTTCAAAGACGCATTCCCAGACTGCGAAACCGGGGCGATGCCGCCCTTCGGACTTCTCTACGATATGCCCGTTTATGCGGATAAAAGCTTGGCTGAAAACGAAGAGATCACCTTCAGCGCTGGGACTCATCGTGAACTGGTTCGCATGAACTGGGACGACTTGTTGCGGCTGGTGAATCCGACGGTTGACCAGTTGATTTACCAGCACGCGACCACCGCAGCGTAGGGGTCTGGCGTGTGCCGATCAAAGGAGTAACTGGGGGAACTTTCTGTGCTACTTACGTCCTATCGCCATGACGTGCGCGCTCGCGCCGAGGATGGACGGTTCGCGTTCCACTTTTCGCACAGCTTCCAATAAACGCTCGCGCTGCGCAGGATCGGCCCACAATCGGTCAAAGTCGCGCGCCAGCCAGACCGGACCTTCGATCGCGACTACCGCAAGGATTTCAAATCCGGCGGCCAGAAACTCCCGCGACAATTCGCCCGGCCGGTGGAAGAACGCGTCAGTGAAGTACAAAGGATTTCCAGTCGGATTGCGATGCTGACCGTTTTCGAGATCCTGCGCAACGATGGCAGCGAAGGCCGGATCGTCGAAGAATCCGTGTGTCAGTGAATCGAACAGCGACGCAAAATGGCTGATGCCGGAACCCCAAAGCACGCCTCCAGGACGAAGCACGCGATGCGCCTCGCGGAGACAGGCAAGCCGATCTTCCCTTTCCACCAAATGATAAAGAGGGCCGAGTAGGAGAATCGCGTCTGCACTATTGTCCGGGTGCTGGAGTTTCCTAGCGTCACCGACTTCTGCCGAGGCCAGCGGATGATCCGGCAGCCTCGCAGATGCGGTTTGCGCCTGTTGAACATGCTTGGGCGAAGGATCGATCAAGTGCACGCGATGTCCGAGAGCGGCGAGCCAGCAGGCATAGGCTCCTGCTCCCCCGCCGGCATCGATAATGGTGGCCGGAGCGGGCGGGAGATGGCGAAGAATTAATTCCTGCGTGCGCGCATGCTCGAGTTGAAACCACCCCTGACGGAGACGAGACTGTTCCTCTGCGTCGCCGTAGTATCGAACAATTCGCTCGATGGAATCGTCGTCGGTCATTATCACTTTCTGCTGATTCAAAAACGAAACGGCTTACGGGCCACTCACGCGGCGGTGGGGCGGTCGGTATCCCAATTGCATGGAGAGATGGCGGGCAGCGTCTTTGAGTGCTTCGAGGATGCGCGGCATGGTTTGCGCGTTGACCTGGTGAATGGAACCGCTTAGCCCCACGCTAGCTTCGATTCCGCCATGCTGGTTGAAGACAGGCGCGCCCACGCAACGGGCGTCGAGGTTGTTCTCTTCGTCGTCCACCGCGTAACCTTGTGTGCGGACCTTCTCGAGTTCTTTCAAGAACTTTGGCACCGTTGTGATCGTCTTCGGAGTACGCTTCTCCATGCCCGCCTCGGCGAGAATCTTTTCGAGACGCGCCTGCGGAATGTGCGCTACCAGTGCCTTGCCGACGCTCGTGGCGTGGACGCGCATGCGCCGTCCGACCCACGTGTCCATGCGAATGAAGCCCGGCGGTTCAACCTTTTCGATGTAGACCGCTTCCGGCCCGTCGAGGATCGCAAGGTGGCAAGTGAGGCTGGTCTTCTCGACCAGATGACGCATGATCGGGAGCGCGACTTCGCGCACGTCGATGCCACTGAGAGCGCCCCGGCTGAGGCTGAGGATCTTCAATCCGACGCGATATTTCCCGCTCTGCGAGTCCCGGTTGACGTAACCCTGCTTTTCTAACGTGCGCAGGATGTAGCTGGCAGAGCTTTTGGGGATTTCGAGTTTGCGGCTGATTTCCGCATTGCTGAGACCATCGGGCTCATGGGCTACGGCTTCCAGCATGCCGAGAGCACGTTCGACGGCCACCGAAGGCGAATCGTCTTTTGAAATCAGCGCCAAATCGTTATGGTAGCAAACCCCGAGACGGACAACAAAGTGAATGCATGTTCTGCCTATTGAACAACGGCCTTGACCACTGGGTACTGTCGACATACGATCCGCCAGTCTTATGAATAGTTGTTCAGCATATTGAACACTCCCAAGAATATTCATAAGACGGACTTTTTTCGATTTTGGAGTCTTTCGATGACGCCTACCGCCGCGGCCACGCCAGATACCGGAGCTTTAATCAATCCCATAAGCAGTACGCCGCCGGATTTTGATCCGAGTCGCGATCTTCCCGCCGGCTTTATGGACTTCTTCCTGCCCCTGCACAGGGTGTTCACTCCACGCCAGCAGGAACTAGCAACGCAGCGCGTCGAAGCCCTGCAGCGGTCTTTGGAGGGAGAAAAACCGGCACACCGCTTCCCTTCCGACACGGTCCGCAACGGCTGGAAAATCACGCTGCCGGAATGGTGCCAGGACCAACGAAATCAGATGACCGGTCCAGCGGACGATGGCGAACTCTGCGTCAAGATGTTGAACTCGGGCGCTCCGGGCGTGATGCTCGACCTCGAGGATTCGTGCGTCAACGAGTGGGCGCATCACAAAACGGGAGTGGCCAACGTCCTGGCGTGCTTGCGCGGAGACTTGACGTATTACGACAAGAAACGAGACCGAGCGGTTTCGATCCAACCGAGCAAGACGGTGATCTTCACGCGGCCCCGGGGATTGCATTCGAACCAGGCTGGACTGATTCCGGGTGAGCTGGTCTCCGCGTCGCTATTTGATGTTGCGCGCATTTTCTACGAGATCAATCCGGCGGAACTAAAGCATCCGCTCTGTATCTACATTCCGAAATCGGAGTCGGCGGAAGAAGCGTTGTGGTGGCGCGCTCTGTTTCGCACGCTCGCAGAATCGCGTGGACTGCCGCGCAACTACGTCAAGTGCATGGCGCTGGTCGAGTCGCACCCGTTGGCATTTCAGATGGAAGAGTTCACGTACAACCTGCGCGATCACATTATCGGGCTGAACCTGGGCCGCTGGGATTACATGGCGAGCCTGATCCATTTCAACCTCGACGAGCCCGGATGGGTGCTGCCCGATCGCAACACGATTCCGCACAATGTCGCGTTCTTTCAGAATCTGCGGGAGTTCATACCGGAAATTTGCCATCGCCGCGGGATTCTGGCGATCGGCGGGATGACGGCGCTATATCCGAGCCGCGAAGATGCCGAGTTGAACGCGCGTGCGCTTGAGGCGCTTGAAAAAGACAAGAAGAATGAGGCTGATTGCCTGATGGATGGAGCGTGGACGGGACATCCGGATCAGAATGCGATCGCGGTAGCGCAGTTCCCTTACCCGAATCAATTGCTGTCGCGACCCAAGAGTTCGAGCCGCTATCCCGATTTGCGGCCGAGGCCTGAAGGCGTGGGAAGCCGCACGGTGAAAGGCACGCGGGCTGCGGTGCGTACAGTGATTCGGTACCGGCAGGGAGTCCTCAGCGGCCGGGGAGCAAGTCTGCTCGATGGATATATGGAAGATCTTGCCACCGATCGCATTTATCGCTTGATGATCGCTCAGCGCGTGCTGCATCGCGACTTGGTTCCGATTGAAGATGAAAACGGAGTAGTCGTGAAACATACGCCGCAATTCATCACGCAGATGTTCGACGAAGAACTAGAGCGATTGCTCGGAGAACTGCCGGCGGGCGCAGACTCAGGGGAAACCGACCGTTTGCGGCGTGCTCGCGAAATCAGCGAGGCAATGATTGTTAACGGAGAGTTCACCCCAGTCTAAAGGCGTCCCCGATCCTGTTCAGGCGAGTGCTGGCGCCTCAACACTCGATGAAATGGCGCGTTCTGGAATGGCGTCATTCAGTTTGGTCACGTTTGAAACTACAATCCTCAGGAAGCGATCGACTTCGTGCTCCGTGCTGAAGCGACCCAAGCTCACGCGAATCAGACCGCGAGCTTGCTCCTCGTCGTATCCCATCGCTAATAAGACATTCGAGGGCTGGCCGGCATGATTGGCGCTGCACGCGCTCCCTGCGGAGACGGCCACGCCTTCGCTATCGAGTATGGCGAGCAATTTCCCGACTTCCCTCTCCTGGCCTCGCAATCCGAAGCTGAAATGGCTGGGCAGTCTGTGAACGGGATGTCCAAAGATGTAGGAATCCGGAAGACTCTTACTCAATTCACTGGCGATGCGATCGCGGAGTCTCGTCAGACGAATTGATTCTTCCGCCAGTTCTGCTTTGGCTATCGCCGCTGCCACACCAAATCCTACAATTCCCGCTACATTTTCTGTCGCCGAACGCAAGCCGCGTTCCTGACCTCCTCCGTAAATCATCGGCGATAGCTGGACGCCCTTGCGAACGTAGAGAGCCCCGACACCTTTGGGGCCGTGCAGCTTGTGCGCGGAGAGCGACAGCAGATCGACGTGCAGCCGATTAACATCGAGTGGAATCTTTCCGCCGGCTTGAACTGCGTCAGTATGAAACAGCACGCCATGCAGCTTCGTGAGATGAGCAAGTTCCTCGATTGGCTGGAGAGTTCCCACGACGTTGTTAGCGGCCATCACCGAGACGATGGTCACATTTGACTGTAGCGCGCGAAGCAGACCGTCGGGACCGACTAATCCGTCACGGTCCGCGGGAAGGTGCGTAATCTTCGTTCCGGTGCTCGCGAGAGAGCGACAAGTTTCCAAGATTGCGGCGTGCTCGATGGAGCTGGTAACGATGTGTCCGGGCTTGCGGCTGGCGCGGACTGCGCCGATGAGCGCAAGATTATCGGCCTCGGTTCCACTGGCGGTGAAGATGATTTCGTCCGGCTCGGCACCAACGAGCGCGGCGACCTGGGCTCGCGCAGTTTCGACGGCCTCTCGGGCGACCCGTCCTTCACGGTGGAGGCTCGAAGGATTGCCGAAGGCTCCGCCGAGGGATGACGCCATGGCGTCAAGCACTCGGGGATCGAGCGGCGTAGTAGCGGAATGATCGAAATAAATTCTCGACATGACTGCTCTCCGAAGGGCTGCGCTCGGCTCCGCGCCTAAAAACACGAATGCCTCATCCGGGATTTTGGGGATGAGGCAAATGCTCACCGAGATCTCATGTCCCCCGCGAACCGGGCGGGAATTGGCACCAGATGATCAGGCTGTTTCCTGATCCGGTTGTCGTGGCTTCTGCGGGCCCGTTACCCTCAGCCACTCTGCATGAGATACGGCTTAATTCCGGCATCGCTGACGGAACTCATAACGATAGGCGGACGGTGGAAATGAGTCAAGGAATAAGTCATGGAAACGAAGCGGTGCAACGGCTTTGCTATAATGAAATGCCTCTTTTAGCCAGCCAAATTTGTATGCGTGTGCGGAAGTGGTGGAACTGGCAGACACACCATCTTGAGGGGGTGGCGCCGAAAGGCGTGGGGGTTCAAATCCCCCCTTCCGCACCATGACTTTGTCCCATTTTGGGGACCATAAAAGCTTAGGATCTTCAGGAAAACGCCAAAATGCTGATTTATTTCGTCACTGCCGTCCATATCCTGGTCTGTTTCTTCATCATCGTTGTCGTATTGCTGCAGAGTGGCAAGAGCGGTGACATTTCCGCGGCGTTCGGTGGACAAGGCAGCCAGACGGCGTTCGGTCCACGCGGAGCGGCGAGCGCACTTTCCAAAGCCACGACATGGTCGGCGGTCGCGTTCATGATTACCTCCATCACATTATCGGTGTATGCCAGCAAGCGCAGCGGGCCAACTTCAGTGCTGCAAGGAGTAAAATCGCAGCCAGTGAAGACGCAGCCGGCTACACCGGCGCAAGCTCCGGCAACTCCTCCCGCGCAAAAGAAATAATCACGCGGTTACGCCGAAACTCAGTAAGAAACTCTAGCCTCGAACTCGCATTCTCATTGTCGCGGACGCCGATTTACAGCATCCCCTGTAATTGAATTTGCAGGACGGAGGATGTACCATCCGTCATAGACGCTTTTATCAAGGGAGGCAATCATGGCAGATCGTGACGGCAACAGCTTTGTATGGTTTCTTGCAGGACTCGGACTTGGAGCGCTAGCGGGAGTGCTTTATGCGCCGCGTTCGGGCAGCGAGACGCGAGACGTTTTGCGCGCCCGCGCGGAAGAAGGCCGTGAGTATATGCGCAGCCGGGCTCGTGAAGTGAAGGATCAGGCCTCGCAGTGGGCGGACCGCGGCAAAGACGTGGTCAACCAGCAGAAAGAGCAGTTCCGCGCAGCTTATGAAGCAGGTCGGCAGGCTTATCAGGAAGCCACAACCGAGACGGGAACACAGAAATAAGCTGGATCGCGCCGGCATTCTGCGAGCGTGCTCGACGGGGCCGGAGGAACGTCTATGGACAAGATGGATATATTCGTCGCGTTGACTGGAGTAGCCGTCCTATTACAGGCCTGCGTTCTCCTAGCGATGTACCTCGCCATGCGGAAGAGCGGCGAGCGCATGGAAGCTCTGGTTGCAGAAGTAAAGACCAAGCTTTTGCCTTCGGTCGAGCAGGCGCAGGAGATGCTCACCGTCATGCGTCCCAAGCTCGAAGTCATTGCCGATAATCTTCAGGACGCCACCACAGTTATGCGATCTCAAGTCCAGCGCGTGGATGCGACAGTAACAGACGTTGTGGATCGCGCACGTCTGCAGGTCATCCGAGCCGATGAACTTTTCAGCCGCACCCTGGACCGCGTGGAGCAGACTTCCGAAATGGTTCAGCGAACCGTGGTTTCGCCGGTGCGCCAGCTCTCCGGAATTATGCAGGGGATTACGGTGGGACTGGAGTTCTTACTTGCCCGTCGCGGGCGGAAGAACGGCACGGGCCGCGAGGAACGCCGTCCGGTACCGCAGGATGAGATGTTCATCTAGCTTGGCTGAGTTTCGATACTGTGCCCCACGAATCGCAGCAATTCGATTTCCTCTTCTAGATTTCGCTGAACGTCACTCTCATGCTTCATTCCTTCTTTGCCGCTGTCAATCGCGTCTTCAGTAGCGTTTCCTTTGTGCTGACTTTCGTTCTTCTCGGCTCGCTTCTATTTGCGCAAGAGAAGATCGTCTGGAACGATCAGGAGAAGCCGATCGTTGCGCAGATCAATGGACTGCGAAAACTCGACGACACCACTCGCGCGCGCACGACGAAAGAACTGGCGCTTGAAATCCGTAGCCTGCCCGCGGGTCCGCACAAGTTAGGACTCGCCGGCGGACTGGCGAATCTGTCGACAGAGGGTGATTTCGGACGCGACACGTTGCAAGAGGTCACCACGACACTTGCAACGGCCTTGCGAGAATATCCTCCTGTCGCGAAGCCGGATGGCCCGAACCATCACTACATGGAGCTCGCCACGCTCGTCCGCTACGAGCACATGAAAACGGACTGCAATGATCCTCAGTTCACGGATGCCCTGGCGAAATTGGCAGCGGCAGATTCGGCGCGGCAAAGTGCGGACTTCTCGTTAAAGGATCTGGAGGGCGAGACCTGGCATCTGCAGGAACTCCACGGGAAGGTAGTGCTGCTCAATTTCTGGGCGACTTGGTGTCCGCCCTGTCGTAAAGAAATGCCCGACTTGCAGGCTCTCTACGATAAATACAAAGGACAGGGTCTAATCGTGTTGTCGATTTCGGATGAAGAGGCCGCGAAGGTGACACCATTCATCCAGAAGAACCACATCACCTACCCAGTCATGCTGGATCCCGGACGCAAGGTGAATGATCTGTTCCAGGTGGACGGCATTCCAAAGAGCTTTGTGTATGACCGCGATGGCAATCTGGTAACGCAGTCGATCGACATGCGGACGCGAGGACAGTTTGAGCAAATGCTCGCGCAGGCTGGATTGAAGTGAAATGATGCGAGGCGATTCGCGCGAGAGACCCGCATTGAGTTTTAACTATTTCCGGCTATTAATTCTGGTAGCGTCGATTCAAGCTCCTTCAAGTCCTGCGCGACTTCCCGCAAATTGAAAACTAGCGCCCAGAAGGGCAACATTCGATCGAGCGCGAATGGTGCGGTCGCGCGCTGCTCGCGAAGCTTCGCCAGGTCTGCGTCGAGAGCCTGGACCGCAACTTCAAGATCGGGCGACTTCATAACCGTGTCACGATTTCGAATCGCTTGGGCCAACGCCGAAAAGTGTTCTGCAGTCTTTTGCGCGAGCAGCGGCATGGATGCGACCATGCCCGGCGACGCCTCTGCATGCACGTAGAGAGAGCTATCTTCCGCCATGGCTGTGAGTCGCCGGCGCACCTGGTCGGCCAGTTCGACTACACGCTGATAGGCTGTCTGATTGAATCGTTGAAAGCTCAGCTCGCTGCGGGCCTCGTCCATTTGCTGGGTAATGCCACGGCGGAGATCATGCAGACGGCGGTCGAGATCGCGGACCTGCTGCTCGTTGTCGATACCTTGAAGAGCGGCTGCGGTGACCGCCCGATAAAGAGCGCCGGCGCCGTCGAGAATGTTGGCTATTTTCTGACGTAGCACTTCGCGAGCACGTACCGGCCAAAGCAGCGATCCCACCCCGAATGCGATCACGGCTCCAAGAATGGTGTATAGCACGCGAAGCCACGCCATGTGCCAAGGCTCGCCCAGCCCACCAAATACCAGGATGAGAGCGGCGGTGAATCCAGCTGCGGTGAATGCGGGATGAATCGCCGTGAGATATCCGAAGAGGCTGGCAAGTAAGAAGAGAACAAGACCGGCTCCCACCGGCCCCTTGCCAAGTAGAGGGATCAGGAGCGCAGCGGCAATGGCGCCGCAAGTGGATCCAATCGTACGGTAGAGCGCGGCCTTCCACGAGGCTCCGAGATTCGCTTGCGTTACAACCAGCGCGGCGAAGACCGCCCAGTAGCCTTGGTGCAGATGCCAACCCGCGTAAATGGCGTAGGCGATGGTGCCGGCGAGTCCGGTCTTGATGCCCTGCTTGAGCGAAGCGGATTCACGCTTCCAAAAAGAAGGAGTAGCGGAAAAGGAGGGATGAGGCAGTGGCAGCGAAGGATTTGCAGACGCCATGCGGGAATTATAAGGGGGCAAGAGAATTGATTCTGTGCTGCGACGACGAAACCGCTTGTCATTCTGACCGGCGCCGTTTGCCGCGAACGACCTATGTAACCTGAATGCGCCGCCTAAATGGCCGGCAAATGCATAGGTCCTTCGCTTCGCTCAGAATGACAAGGAGTAGTACGAGACAAATAGTGCAGACCGAATCAACCGATCCAGCCGCCACCCACCACGACGTCTCCGTCATAGAAGACGGCGGCCTGCCCTGGAGTGATGGCGCGTTGCGGAACGTCGAACGTGGCGAGGATTTCGTCTTCGCCTGCGCGCTCGATCACGGCTGCCGCGGGCTCGTGACGGTGTCGAATCTTTACCGTAACGCGCATCGGCTCTCGCAGTTCCTTGACGGAGATCAAATTCACACGGCGGGTGCGCAAGGTGCGCGAGTACAGATGCTCATCACTGCCAACCACGACTTGCTTATCGGCTCCGCTGATCTGAATGACGTAGAGCGGCGACCCGGTGGCGACGCCCAATCCCTTGCGTTGGCCAACGGTGAAGTTGTGAATGCCGCTGTGCTCGCCAATGACCGCTCCGTCTGTCGTAACAAGTTCCCCTGCCGTATCGGGCAAGGACCCGCCCTGCTCGGCGAGGTACGCGTCAATGAAGCGCTTGTAGTCGCCGCCCGGGACAAAGCAAATTTCCTGCGAGTCGGGCTTCTCAGCCAACGCGAGACCGTGCCGGCGCGCGAGTTCGCGGACTTCGGGCTTGGTCATATCGCCGAGAGGAAATAATGTGCGACTGAGCTGATCCTGTGTCAGGCCAAAGAGAAAATACGTCTGGTCCTTGCTGTGGTCAGCAGGGCGCTTAAGGAGCCAGCGTCCGCCGGCGTCGTCGAAGTTGACGCGGGCATAGTGGCCCGTCGCCACGCGCTCGGCACCAATCTGGCGCGCAACGACCAGGAGTTGATCGAACTTCAAGTGATTATTGCAAAGGCTGCACGGGATCGGAGTGCGTCCGGAAAGATACTCCGCGACAAACGGCCGAACGACTTCGCGCTCGAAGCGCTCCTCGTGATTGACCACGTAATATGGAATTCCGATCTGCTGGGCGACGCGGCGTGCGTCGTAGACATCGTCGAGCGAGCAGCAACGCCCGGTGACTTGTTCGGGCATGCCCTCGCGGCCGGCCAGACGACGCTGATTCCACAACTGCATCGTCAGGCCGATGAGGTTATGACCGTCGGCGCGGAGCATGGCCGCGACGGTGGAAGAGTCCACACCGCCCGACATTGCTACGGCGATCGTGTCGTTAGTCAGTTTCCAGCTCCTTGTAATGGACTATTAAGTCCCGTCCGGGTTATCCCGGGTGATGATGGAAGTAAATGAACACAGCGTGAGTAATGAAACCGGCGGTAAACCAGAGTCCTGCTTCCAAAAGTTTCTTGAATCGAGGCGTCATAATTGGATCGTTCCGTTAATAATCGGCGTCGCCGGCATCCTATTTCTTCTGAATTGAAATTCGAGTCAGACAACTTTAAGAACTGACTGTTGCCCTGCGATATGTCGGCGACAACTCCCTCAAGCGAGCCACCGTTTCCGCAACGAGCGCCAGGGCGAAATCAATATCGTCATCGGTCGTCTGTTTGCCCAGGCTGAACCGGATGCTCGCCTTGGCCTGATCCGGCCGCAGGCCCATGGCAATCAGTACATGCGACGGCTCGATCGCTCCCGACGAGCAGGCTGCGCCAGTAGATACCGCCAAGCCCTTTAGATCGAGCGCAATCACCAACGATTCACCTTCAACGTGATCGAAGCGGATATTCGTGGTGTTGGGGACGCGTGCCACAGCGTCTCCGTTCACGCATGCATCGTCGACCTGAGCGAGAATTCCCTGCTGCAAGCGGTTACGCAGTGCAGACATTTTCTCCACGTCTCCATGGTCGAGGCCCCGCTTCGCGATTTGCGCTGCTTTGCCCAAGGCTACGATTCCGGGAACGTTTTCCGTGCCAGCCCGACGGGATCGCTCGTGCCGCCCGCCGTAGAGCATCGGACGAAGCTTGGTTCCCTTCTTCACGTAGAGCGCGCCAACTCCCTGAGGAGCGTGAATCTTATGGCCGGAAATCGTCAGCGCGTCGCAGCCGATTCGTTTTACGTCGATGACAACTTTGGCGGCTGCTTGCACAGCATCGGTATGGAAATAGACTTCCGCCTCGGCGGCAATCTCTCCAATTTCTTCGACAGACTGAAGCGCTCCGGTCTCGTTGTTAGCCATCATGATCGAAACCAGCTTCGTGTTCGGCTTGAGAGCACTCCGGACGTCAGCGGGATCGATCAGACCATGACCATCTACGGGCACGATTGTTACTTCACAGCCCAAATCTTCAAGATGTTTACACGCGTGAAGGACAGCATGATGTTCGATGCTGGAGGTGATCACGTGATCTCCGGCGTCGACTAGGCCTGAGATCGCCAGATTGTCACCCTCGGTCCCACCGCTGGTGAAGATAATCTCGGAGGCGCTGCAACCCAGCAACTTCGCCACGGATTCGCGTGCGCCCTCGACCGCAGCTCGTGTCTCTTGCCCATGATGGTGAATGGACGAGGCATTGCCGAAATGCTCCCCAAAATAGGGGCGCATCGCCTCAAATACTTCGGGCAAAACAGGCGTAGTGGCGTTGTTGTCGAGGTAAATGCGCTGCATTCAGAACCCAGCCTCTATTTTACGCTGAGCAGCGTATTTCAACTTGGTTCAGTCCAGCGGCCGGCTCTGCCTGCCCAAACGACCGAGGGGGCCGTCTTCCCATGAATATTGGTCGTTAACGTTGATCGATGGCGATGTAGTGGTTGGGATATTCCGGGCCCAAGTATTCCGCTCGGGGGCGAATCAGGCGATTGTCATCGAGCTGCTCAATCACATGCGCGGCCCAGCCGCTGACACGGGAGACGGCGAAGATGGGCGTAAAAAGATCCACGTCGATCCCGAGGGTGTGATAGGTCGATGCCGAGTAAAAATCCACATTGGCATTCAGCTTCTTGTCAGCCTTCACGAATTCTTCGATCTTGTGGGAGATCTCGAACCACTTTGCCTGGCCGCTGGAGTTGCCCAGATCGCGAGACATGACTCGGAGATGCGTGGCCCTCGGATCTTCCGTGTGATACACGCGGTGACCGAAGCCAGGAACTTTTCTCTTCTGCGCGAGCATTCCTTTCACGTAGTCGACGGGATCGGCACCCGAGGCGTCGATGGCTTCGAGTATGTGGAATACGGCTTCGTTGGCTCCGCCGTGCAGAGGTCCTTTCAGCGCTCCAATCGCCGAAGTAATCGCCGAGTGCATATCTGACAAAGTTGCAGCCGTGACGCGCGCTGCGAACGTGGAAGCGTTGAGTTCGTGATCCGCGTGTAGGATGAGTGCAATATCGAGAGCGCGCTCGGCCGTTGCCGAGGGGTGCTTGCCGTTCAGCATTAGCAGGAAATTCGCCGCATGAGAAAGCTGGCGGTCCGGCTCGACGACCGGCTGTCCTTTGCGAATCCGGTCATACGCCGCGACAATCATGGCAATTTGCGAAGTCAGCCGGATAGCCTTGTCCACGTTGGCTTTGCGGTCGTTGCTCTTTTCCTCGGAATCGTAGAACGAGAGCGCGGAGACGGCGGTCCGGAGAACGTCCATGGGCAGGGCGTGCCGGGGAGCGTTGCGCAGCAGGGTGATGATCGAGGCGTCGAGTTTGCGTTCCTCGGCCAAGCGTTCGTGAAGTTCGCGCAGCTCGCGGCGTGTTGGAAGCTTGCCAAACCAGAGCAAGTAGCAGGTTTCTTCGAAGTTTGAGTGGTCGGCTAATTCGTGGATGTCGATGCCGCGATAGGCCAGAACGCCCCGATCGCCGTCGATAAAGCAAATCTTGGAATTGGTGGCAACGACGCCTTCAAGTCCCTTCGGCGCATGAGTTGTAGTCACGCTGGGCATTCGCCTCTCGGTTCGCTCTAGGATTTGGTGTTGCTGGACCACGCGAGGAGGGGCGCGGGGAGTGCAACCTTTTTTTATACCTGAAACGGAGCCAAGTTTCCAAACCGGCTTTGTCAGCGCTTTCTTTGCGGCGTATATTGGAAGGTTTGCTACACCGCCTTGCGCGGCCTGATGCGAGTTCGCGCTATTTTTCCTCCTGGAGGGTCCACCCAGAATGAAACGCTGCCTCTCGACTCTTCTTGCGATTGTATTCTTAGCTTCTTCTCTGGCCACAGCCGATGAGGGTATGTGGCTCTACAACGCGCCGCCCAAGGACAAAATCAAAGCCAAATATGGCTTCGAACTGACGCGAGCGTGGCTCGACCACGTACGCTTATCGTCAGTCCGGTTCAATAACGGTGGCTCCGGGTCGTTCGTTTCGGCGGACGGGTTGACATTTACCAATCACCACGTCGGTGCGGCTTGCGTTCAGCAACTTTCAACTGAGGGTCACGATTACATCAAGACCGGTTTCTATGCCAAAACCCAGGCGGAGGAAGCCAAATGCCCCGCCCTGGAACTGAATCAACTGGTGGGCATTGAAGACGTGACCGACAGAGTGAACGCGGGCGTAAAGTCCGGCATGTCAGCGGCTGATGCCGGGCAGGCGCAGCGCGCGGCAATGTCCCAGGTGGAAAAAGACTGTTCCACATCCACGGGGCTGCGTTGCGATGTAGTGACCTTCTACTCTGGACAGGTTTACAACCTCTACAAGTACAAGAAGTATACGGATGTCCGCCTGGTGTTTGCGCCCGAATTCGACATCGCATTCTTTGGCGGCGATCCCGACAACTTCACGTATCCGCGCTACGATCTCGACATCACATTCTTCCGGGTCTATGAGAACGACAAGCCGGCTCATCTCGACAATTATCTGAAGTGGTCTGCGACCGGCGTAAAAGATGGCGACTTGATCTTTGTTTCCGGACATCCAGGTAGCACGGGACGCATGCTTACTATGGCACAGTTGGATTTCCTGCGCGACGTGCAATATCCGGCAGCCCTGAAACTGTTTGCACGGCGCATAGCTTTACTCCAGGACTTCAGCAAACAGTCGGAAGAGAATGCGCGTATCGCCAAGGAGGATATTTTCGGGCTACAGAACTCTCAGAAGGCGATCACCGGTTATGAATCTGGGTTGGTCGACAAAGCGATCATGGACAAGAAGGCAGCGGACGAAAGCGCACTCCGCGCCTCTTTCAAGGCCGATCCGAAGAATGCCGGTGCTTCTGATCCATGGGAGGAGATCGCTCAAGCGATTAAAGTGCAACAGGCGATTTATCCGAACCTGACTTATCTGGAGCGCTTGCGCGGATTCTCGGGTCGATTGGCGCAGATTGCTCGTGTGCTCGTACGGGCGGCGGAGGAGAAACCTAAACCCAATCAGGACCGGATGCGCGAGTTCCGAGACTCTGCCCTGCCATCTCTTGAGCAGCAACTCTTCTCGACCGCACCAATCTACAAAAATCTCGACACTGCGCTCCTTGCCGACTCTCTCGCGGAAATGCAGGATGCATTGGGCAAAGACAATCCGGACGTGCAAAAAGTATTGCAGGGCAAGCCACCCGCAGATGCGGCCAAGGACTTCATCAGCAACACAAAGCTTGAAGACGTCGCCGTACGCAAACAGCTGTATGAAGGCGGGAAGGCAGCAATTGATGCCAGTACTGATCCTTTGATCGTTGCGATGCGAGAGATTGATCCCGATGCTCGCGCCGCGCGGAAGGAATTCGAAGACAAAGTCGACTCCGTGGTGCGCCGTGATGGAACGCTCATCGCCAAAGCACGCTTTGCGCAGAGTGGATTCGCCCAGCCGCCCGATGCGACTTTCACGCTGCGCCTCAGCTATGGCGCAGTGAAGGGATATCAGGAGAATGGAAAAGCGATTCCATTCGATACCAATATCGGCGGGGCTTACCAGCACGCAGCAGAACACGGCGACAAGCCTCCTTACAATCTGCCGGAGAGCTGGATGAAGTCCAAGCCGAAGCTCGACCTGAAGACGCCGCTGAACTTTGTGTCGACTGCAGACATCATCGGGGGAAATTCCGGATCACCCACCGTCAACAAAAAGGGCGAGGTGGTGGGCATCATTTTCGATGGGAATATCGAGTCGCTTCCGTGGAACTTTGCGTATAGCGACGCCCAAGGCAGAGCCGTGTCCGTGGATTCGCGAGGGATTCAGGAGGCGCTGCGCAAGATCTACGGCGCTGGCGCATTAGCCGACGAACTCATGGGAACCAAAGCCGAAGGAGCCAAGGCAGGAAAGTAGTTGACCAGTTTTGCAATCGCTGCGACACAGGCCCGTCACTTCAGCGGGCCTTTTGTTTTGCGCAAAAGGCCATAGCGGTTGACTCGTTTTCGATGTTTTTACAATTTCGCAATCGCCGGATGTTATGATGTCCGCCATTTTGTTGGAGGAAATCAGAATGGGACAGCCGGTCATTCACTTTGAAATTGGATGTCGCGATATTAGCAAGACGGCGAATTTCTTTTCCAGCTTGTTTGGCTGGGAGACCCAAGCGATGGGCCCGGCCGCAATGATCAACACCGGCGCGAGCAGCGGAATTCAGGGGCACATCAGTTCCCTAGGCCATGAGCCGCACAACTACACAACGTTCTATGTACAGGTGGACGACGTGCAGGCCTATCTCGACAAAGCGGCGGCTCTGGGAGGCAAGGTCGTCGTCCCGCCGGTAGAAATTCCGACTGGCACGTTTGCGTGGTTCTCAGATCTCGAAGGAAATACGATCGGGCTTTGGAAGCCGAAATAGCGTGGTCATGCGGGCCAGAGGGTGAGCGCCGTCTTGCTTAGAATCTGCTGCTGAACCGATTCCGTCAGAGGAAGCGCGCGAAATTCGTCCAGGTTCTTCTTGATATCAGGCACACCCGGGCCCGGCCAGTCGGTACCGAAGAGCGTCTTGTGCGCGATTTCGTCGAGACGGGGGAAATATTTGAGAAGTGTCTTGGGCGGGATACCGCTGATGTCGAGGTGAACATTTGGATGGCGGCGGACCAGGAAGAACGCCGTCTGCATCCAGAGCGGGCGTCCGCCATGAGCCAGCAAGATTTTCAACTTCGGGAAATCGACTGCAACGTCATCTACATAGATAGGATCCCCGTACTTGTTGCGAGCGCCGGGAAAGATCGACGTACCTGTGTGGAACATGACCGGCACGCCGTTGGCTTCTGCCGCGCGGTAAATGATTTCCAATTCTTTCGCGCCACTGAGGTAGTCGTTGGGAAATAGCAACTGGTGCGGCGGATGGATCTTAATCATCTGGATGCCAAGCCGCAAAATCTGCTCGACATCAGCGAGTACATTCGTCGTATGCCGGGGATGCAGACTGCCACACGATAGCAACCGCTTCGGATCTTCTTTCACATAGTCGGCAACGAACTGGTTCACGCCGCTGGTGAATCCAATCACCTCTGGCGCGACGTAATTAATCAGCATCGCGCGGTCGATACCGCTTGCATCCATGAATTTGAGGAAGGCCTTGGGTGAGCGGCAGAATTCTTCGATCTGCGCGAAGTTCGCCCGCTTCTTCTTCATCAACTCCAGCGCATGAGGCTTAAACATCTCCATCGGCTGGATATGAATGTGGCAGTCGGTGATCATTTTCAATCCGTGAGCAGTTAGCCCGTTCCCGGTAGAAGCAGAAGGATAACAGACGACTCAGTTGTTCCAAGCAGCGAGCAGGGCGCGTTTAGTGAATACTCGGATCATTTCTCGGCGGTATTCCGGCGTGAGCGCGGAAGTTGTCAGAGGCTTGGCAGTTCTGGCGGCAAGATCGCCGATCGCCTCGGCGAGGGATTCGTCCAACGCCTTCCCCGCCAGCATATCTGATGCTCCCCTCACCAGCAGGGGCGCCGGATTGACGGCGGTGATGCCGATCTGCGCGTCGGCAACGTGCCCGTTCGAGCTCTTCATGACGACGGCAACCCCGGCCAGGGGATAATCGATCGATCCACGAACACGCAGTTTGCGATAAACCCCACGGTAGCCCGCCGAAGATGCAGGCAAGAATACTCGAGTGAGGAGTTCGTTCGGCTGCAGCCTGCGATAGTTGTCGCCAAGCCCGGTGTAGAAGTCGGCCAAAGAAACGCGACGGCTTCCTGCGGGGCTTACGATTTCGATTTCGGCATGCAGGCATAACAATGCCGGAGGAGTATCTCCTGAAAACGTGGCCCAGCATTTTGTGCCGCCGGGCGCCACGTGGCAGAGATCGCCATCTTTCTTGATGCAAAATCCGCAACCTTTACGCCACGTCAGCGACTGGTTGTACCAGAGACAGCGAGTGTCGAGGCAGATGTTGCCGCCGACCGTCCCCATATTGCGCAGCACGGGCGAAGCGACCGTAGCGGCTGCCTCAGCGAGTACCGGATACTGCTGACGGATAAATTCTGAACGCTCGATCTCCCGAAGCGTAGTCAAGGCGCCAATTTCGACGCCGCCATCTTTCTTCGGTTTGATACCACGGAGCGCAGGCATCGCCCGCAAATCGATAACATATTCGGGTTCGAAGAGCTTTTGCCGCATCGAGGGAATCAGATCCGTACCACCAGCAAGAAGGCGCACGTTGCCAGCGTGTTTGGAGAGGTATTCCAGCGAGTCCTCGACTGAGCGAGGACGCAGCAGTTTGAATTGCGGGAGACTCAATCCGCACCTCCGCCCGCTGCTGGCGATTCGCGCCGGGATGGATCGAGGGCGTGACGCTCAGGACCTTTACCTTTGAACCACAACGATCCGCCATGTTCCCGGAAGCGCATAGGCTGAGTCGGATCGACTCCTTCGGTTAGATTGAGGCTCTTCGCGTTTTTCTTTGCTCGCAACGCCGCCAAAACTCTTTCTGGAGTAAACGGAGATTCGTGCAAACGCACGCCGACCGCGTCGTAGATTGCGTTTGCGATGGCCGGAATCGTCGCGGCCAGCGAGCCTTCACTGCACTCCTTCGCGCCAAATGGGCCTTCTGGATCTATGCTTTCCACGATAATTGGATCGACTTCCGGGGATTCTACCGACGACGGGCTGCGATATTCGAGAAGGCCCGGATTCATCAGCATGCCGTCTTTCCAAACCATCTCCTCGGTAAGCGCCTGCCCCATGCCCATCCATACTGAGCCGATAATCTGGCCCTCCACCGAGACCGGATTCAGAGCTCGTCCGCAATCGTGCGCGGCCCAGACTTTGTGAACTGTGACTTCACCCGTCTCTTCGTCGACGCTGACTTCGGCCACTTGCGCGGAGTAAGAATAAGCGGGCGAGGGTCCCACACCAGCCCCTTTATGCTTGCCGCCTCGCGCTTCCTGCGGAGGGGCATAAGAACCTGTGCCCGTGAGCGCTCCATGAAAATCGATGGCCGCAACCACAGCCTCTTCGAACGTCATCGAATCTTTCGGGCCTTCGTCTTTGCGTTTCTGTTGGAGAGACCCGCGAAGGATCTGGCCTTCGACTCTGCCGGAGACGGAGGGCGACGAGCCTTGCTCGGCCGGACGGCCGATGGCGACCGTCCCCACATGACCGTTTCTTCTGGCCACTCGATCGTCGCGGAAAACCAATTCCTCCGGCTCGCATACCATTTTCTTGGCGGCCGCGGCGGCGATTCTCTTCTTCACATCTTCTGCCGCGCGCAATGTCGCGTTCCCGGCCATGAAGGTTACTCGGCTCGAGTAAGAACCGATGTCGATCGGCGTCAAATCCGTATCGGCCGCGATCACGCGTACGCGCGATAGCGAACACCCGAGACTTTCCGCAGCGATCTGCGCCGTCATGGTGTCAGAGCCCTGACCTATTTCCGACGCACCGGTGTACACTACCACGCCGCCATCGCGGTCGATCTTGATGTTCACCGTGGAGTGCGGCATGTCGGAACGGATGATCGAATTCGCAGCGCCGCTCACATAATGACTGCAGGCGATCCCGAGACCGCGCCCCCTGGGCAACTTGCCCTTTCGTTGCTGCCAGCCGGATCGTTCGACAGCCTTCTCGATGCATTCAGGCAGGCCGTAGCTTTGGACGCGCAGTCCGTTGACCGTGACGCAGGGCGGCTGGAGCAAGTTGCGTTGGCGTATCTCGGCCGGATCCATTCCGATCTTTGCCGCGAGCTCGTCGAGTTGCGACTCGAACGCGAACCGGACGTTCACAGTCCCATGGCCGCGCATCGCACCGCATGCGGGCTTGTTCGTCAGAACGCGATAGCCGTCGTATTGGATGTTCGGTATGTCATAGAGCGCGCCGAGCAGTGCACCTGAATAGAGAATTGTGACCACGCCGTAGGAACAGTACGCACCGCCGTCTTGCACAACGCGAGCCTTCACAGCGGTGATGCGGCCGTCTTTCTTGACGCCGGTTTTTAGGTCGATGATCGTGCGTGGACGCCCGCGATGGGCCCAGAACACTTCTTCACGCGTGTACGTGATCTTGACCGGAGCCTGCGCTTTTCGTCCAGCCACCGCAGCGATGATCTCCAATGGGATAACTTCGCTCTTGCCTCCGAAGCCGCCGCCGACCAAGGGCTTGATCACGCGAATCTGCTGCATGGGCATTTCCAGAACAAGAGACAACTTATGCTGCAGGTAATACGGAACCTGGGTGGAAGACCAGACGGTCAGGCGTCCCGGCTTGCCGGTGTGCGGATCGACCTCGAACGAAGCCAGCGTGGAGTGCGGTTCCATCGCGGCGTGCGTGACTTCGTTAGCAATGAATCGAGCTTCCAGCACTTCGTCTGCTTCAGCGAAACCCTTGTCAGGGTCACCGAAGGCATGGTGGTAATCCTTCTCAAGATTGTTCGGTTTGTTGTCGTGGATCAGGTCGGACTGCGCCCGCATCGATTCTTCGGGATCGAAATATGCAGGCAAAACTTCGTATTCCACGTCGATCAATTCGAGTGCCTTGTCGGCGATGGCGTCCGACGTTGCAACGACGCAAGCCACGTTGTCTCCCACGTAGCGTACTTTGTCGAGCGCCAGCGCGTGCTCATCATGCCCGACGGGAAGAATGCCGTATGGATTTGGGGCGTCCTTACCGATCACAACGGCGACAACGCCGTCGAGCTTTTCGGCGCGCGATGTGTCGATTTGCTTGATGCGAGCGTGAGGATAGGGTGAATGCAGAATCTTGCCAACCAGCATGCCGGGAACACTGAGGTCGTCGGTGTATTTGCCGGCGCCGGTGGTCTTCTCAGCCGCGTCGACCATGGCGGTGGGCTTGCCTATGATGGAGAAATGATTATTCATTTCGCGACCGCCAGCCCTTCTCGCTCCGCCTTAATCGCCGACCGGATCGCTTCATACATTTGGTTATAGCCAGTGCAGCGGCAGAGATTGCTGCTCAACGCTGCGCGGACGTCCGCCTCGGAGGGATCAGGATTTTCCGCAAGAAGCGACTTCACGGTCATGATGAAGCCGGGGGTGCAGTATCCACATTGCGCGCCGCCCCAGTCACCGTAAGCTTTCTGAATCGCAGCAAGGCTACCGTGCTCGCTGACGCCCTCGATGGTCGTTATTTCCTGACCCTCACAGCTAGCGGCGAGTATAGTGCAGGCCATCATGGCTACACCCTCAACCAGGACCGTGCAGGCTCCGCAGGACGAATCGTCACAACCCCGCTTGGAACCGGTCAGGTCTAAGTCTTGGCGCAGAACGTCCAGCAGTAACGCGCTCGGCTCAATGGCCAGTTCGTGCGACCGGCCGTTCACGCGAAGTTCGATGAGTTCTTTTTTCATTGCAGCTTTCACCTCTCAGCCTTCAGCTAACCCGCTTCCACCGAAAGCTAGCCAGCGAATGGCTCAGAGATTCCTCAATACATTGGAACTTTCGCATCTACCGTCCTCGACCAGGCATCGATGCCACCTCGCATGGACTGCGCCTTCTCGAATCCCTGCTGCCGCAGCCAGACCGTCACGTTCATCGAGCGTACGCCGTGGTGACACAGCACGACGATACGTTCGTCAGGATCAAGCTCCTGATGGGCGCGCGACGGAACATCTCCCATGGGCATCAACTTCGCGCTGGTGATCCGAGCTGTTTCAAACTCCCAAGGCTCGCGAACATCAAGCAGAGTGAAAGTCTCACCCGCATCCAGCTTGCTTTTCACATCTTCCGGAGTGATTTCGTAATCCACCATCGAATTCGCTATTTTCCTGACCACTTCGGCTGACGCTTCTCCATAAAGGCACGAATGCCCTCGTGCGCATCCGAGGTCTGTATTAATTCCTCAAGATAAATCTTCTCGGCCCGGGCTAATCCTTTATCGAAGTGCATCGAATCCCACGTGTACGATGCTTTCTTCGCGATCGCAAGAGCGGCTGGGCTGAGCGCGAGCAACTGTCGAACGCAGTCTTCTACGGTCCGATCCAAGTCATTTTCCGGAACTGCTCGGGTGGCCAACCCGATATCTGTGGCTTCCTTTCCGTTGATTGTCCTGCCTGTGAGAATCAACTCGGACGCTCTCTTCTGGCCAACGAGCGCGGCAAGGCCAGTGCAAGCCACCGGCGGATAGCATCCCAGCTTGATCTCGGGAAACCCCCACTGAGCCTCGTCCGTGGTGAAGACGAGATCACAAATCATCGTCAATTCCGCTCCGCCGCCCAGGCTGTGACCATGAACGGCGGCTATAGTCACCTTCTTTGTAGCGACCAAGCGGCGAATCAAGCCGTGAAACTTCTCGAGCATCTCGCCGACTTTGTCTGGTGTATGCGCAGCGAAATCCACCCCTGCCGAGAACGCCTTGCCTGCCCCAGTGATCACTACGACGGCTACGGCTGCGTTGTCCTCGAGTTGGGTAATGGCACCCGCCAACTCTTCCATCATCGGAATGTCAATTACATTTAGCGAAGGGTTCCGCAGTTCAATGCGCGCAACTGCCCCTTCGATCTCAAATGAGATCCGAGAGAGCTTGACGTCAGTGGATGCGACCGCCATGGATGCCTAGATGTTGATTGCAGACTTTCTCACTTCTCCGATGGTGGAAAGCGGATCACGCGCTCCGGTCTTTTCGGCGATCCACTTCTTCTCTGTCTCAATGATGTCGAGGAGCAGTTTCTTATCCGCCGCCGAAGGCATGTATTCCTTCAGGTGTTCTTCGTAGGCACGATCGTCGAGCGGTTCACCGGTCTCGGCGTGATACTTCTGTCCCGCCCACTTTCCAATCGCACGATTGAATTTGATGTGGGGCGCATAGAGGCGCGCCTCGCCTGGTTTCAAGGAATTGTTAAATCGCTCGATCAGGCCCGACACTTCGTCACGATACAGATTACGGTTGTAATCGTTCAAGTCGTCCAAGTCGGGCGGCGTTTCGTTCTTCGGCTCGTCATAGCGGCCTTTCACTCCCCACACATAGGCCCAGTGCGCGGACGAGGAATGATCCGTCCCGAACAGGTCATATGAACTTGAAATCCACTTGTTCAGATATTTCTGGATCAGCCAGCCCGGGATCACGCCGGCTTCCACGATTCGCCGCAAACCGTCATTGCCCGTACCCATGTGAAAAGCTTCTTCGCGCAGCATGTAGGACATCGAGCGTCCCAACGGCGCAAAGGCGGAGTACTTGAGCATTTGCAGTTGGAATTTTCCATCACGGTCGACGAAGTCGGTATAGGTAAAGAAGTCCATCCAGTTGTCGACGTCGACGTTAAACGCACCAAGCAGCCGCTTGTTCTCGAAGGCTCGGCGTTCCAGCATCTTCTGCGCTTCCACTTTCCCGGAATAGCCAAAGTGATCGACCAGCAGAGCGCACATTTGCCAGCCGTGGCGCATCTCCTCGATCATCACGCGAGTGATAGCGCGGCGATCCCACTCCGTCGGCGCGTTCTCGAGCAGGTTGCGTTGCTGTTCCACGCTGGCAAACTCGGTGTCGCCCTGATAAACGATCATATTCATCAGCGCGTCACGCATTTGTTGTGTCGGGATCTGGCGAAGGTTCTCCCATTTGCGGCGGCCTTTGTAGTGGCCGAATTCAATCTCTTCGGTGTCGATCGCGCCGTATAGCGTATCGAAATGGAAGGCATCGATGTCTTCGGTATTGACGCCAATATCCTTGCGCCAGTCGTTAAACAGACCGATCCAGTCACTGAAGGTTCCGATTTTTGCAACTTTTCCCGGCATACTCAGACCTCTCTCATCCCATGTTGAGCCAAACTGTTTTCAGCTCCGTGTAATGCTCGATCGCATGCGCTCCCAACTCTCGGCCAAAGCCTGAACTCTTGTATCCACCGAAGGGCAGCGATGCGTCCATCAAGCCATACGTATTGATCCATACTGTTCCGGCCTTCAATCGACGGGAGACGCTGTGCGCCTTCTTTAGGTCGCGTGTCCAAACCGCTGCCGCAAGACCATACGGATTGTTGTTCGCTTGCTCAATCACTTCATCAATATCGTCGAATGTCAGGACAGAAAGAACGGGCCCGAAGATTTCTTCTTGAGCGATCTTCATGCCATTCTTTACCTCGCCAAAAATCGTAGGCTCGATGAAGAATCCCTTGCTGCCATCGACCGAGGCGCGACTGCCTCCGGCGATCAGCTTAGCGCCGTCTTTCTTTCCAGCGTCGATAAAGCCGAGCACAGCTTGCATTTGCTCCTGGCTGACGATGGCTCCCAACCGCGTCTTGGGATCGAGCGGGTCGGCTGGACGCATCTTGGAAGCACGCGCGACCAGCTTTTCAGTGAATTCGTCCTTCAACTTGCTTTCTAGAAACAAACGCGAACCGGCGTTGCAGACTTCGCCCTTGCCATAGAAAATGCCGTTAATCGCGCCCTTGACAGCGTTGTCGACGTCCGCGTCTGCGAAGACGATGTTAGGAGACTTGCCGCCAAGTTCCAGCGTGACGCGCTTGAGCGTGTCGGCAGCTCCACGCATGATCTCTTTGCCGACCGTAGTTGAGCCGGTGAATGCGATTTTACCGATGCCCGTATGCGCAACAATCGCCTTCCCCGTCTCCGGGCCGCCAGTGAGAATGTTCACGACGCCAGCGGGGAAACCGGCTTCGGTGACGAGCTCTCCAAACTTCAAAGTCGTCAAAGGCGTCTGCTCGGCCGGCTTTAGGACGACCGTATTCCCACAAGCCAGCGCAGGTCCGATCTTCCAAGACGCAAGCAACAGCGGGAAGTTCCAAGGAACGATCAGGCCAACGACACCGACGGGCTCGCGCAGCGTGTAGGTGAAAGCGGTCTCGAGAGTGTTGACCGTCTCACCATGAATCTTCGTCGCCAAGCCAGCGTAGTACCGAAGAACGTCGATCACCATCGGCATGTCGACGTAACGCGATTCGAAGATTGGCTTGCCGTTGTCGAGGGTTTCGAGCTCCGCGATCTCGTAAATGTTCTTCTCGACCAGGTCGGCAAGCTTCCAGATCAGCTTTCCGCGCTCGCTGGCCGAAAGCTTGCGCCAGGCTCCATTGCGATCTTCGAATGCGCGGCGAGCGGCATTGACGGCTCGATCCACATCCGCGGGAGAAGCCTCTGCAATCTGCGTCAAGACCTCGCCCGTGGCTGGGTTGATGGTGTCGAACGTTTTCGATCCATCGACCCATTGGCCGTCTATCAATAGCTTGCCGGGTTTCACCTCTGCTTTTGTCGCCGATAACATTCCGTCGTCCTCACTGCCGAAGCCGGCTTCGAGCTGGCGGACGGGCGAATACGCCCGTCCCTATACGTGCGTTTTATTTCGCTTTGAAACTCGCCGGACGCTTCTCTACGTAAGCAGCGAGGCCCTCTTTCGCATCTTCACTTTGAAACAGCAATTGCTGGTTCTCGCGTTCGACCGCGAGAGCCGATTCCATCGGAATCTCCCAGCCTGTCTGCACAGCGCGCTTGATGCGGCCAACAGCCTTCGCCGCCTTATTCGGCGGACAGAACTGGCGAGCATACTCCATGATGTTTTCCATGAAGCCTTCGCGCTCGAAAACATCGTTGATGATGCCCATCTCCTGCGCTTCTTCGAATGAGAACGTGTTGCCAGTAACCATGAGTTCGATTGCTTTGCTCTTACCGACGAGTCGCGACAGACGTTGCGTGCCGCCAGTGCCCGGGAGCACGCCCAGGTTCACTTCGGGCAATCCCATCTTGCCCGATTCCTTGCGAGCGATGCGGATGTCGGCCGCCATGGCGATTTCGAGTCCGCCACCCACGCAATGGCCGTTAATCGCTGCGATCACCAGCTTCGGCGTGTGTTCCAGACGAAGTAGCATCTCGTTGGCATGCAGGCAGAAGTAGTATTTGAAGGTGGGATCGACCGTCGAAAGCATCTTGATGTTCGCCCCGGCAGAGAAGAACTTATCACCAGCGCCGGTCAGGACGATGACATACACCTCGTTCTCCATGCGGGCTCGCAGGATCGCTTCGTCCAGCTGGCGATTCATTTCGTACGTGTAGGTATTGGCAGGAGGGTCGGACATCTCGATCACTGCGACGCCGCCTTCGCTGCGGTAGTTGACGAGTTGCTTGGTTGTTTCGCCGGAGGTCGGCTGCATTGTCGTTGCCATGAAATTACTCCTTCGCTCTGAATGTCGAAATCGAACTCACCGCTCTTTGCGGATTTTTCCATTTGCCGTGACGCCCCTCAGAAACAAGTCGCCCATCTCTTTTGCCAGCGATGCCGCGTCGGCGTCGATCCGCGGATTGTGCCACGTGTAAATCCAATTCATCATGCCAAACAGGCTAAGAACTGCAACGCGTGTTGCAAATTGAAGCCCACGAACTTCCTTCAAGTCATCCAGCAAGCCAACACAAATACGATAGTATTCGCGCTTGATGGCAGCCACTTCCGAGGCGAATCCATTTTTCAGAGCCTCGGCCTCGTGTGAAAGGACTTTCATGGCCGCCTGGTTCGCCAAAAAATATTCCAAATGATTCAGGATGAAGATGCGAACGCGCTCTTCCGGATCGTTCACGCTCTCGAGCCGAGCCTTGAGCCGCTGCACGATGGTGGTGAAAGTATGTTTCTGGATTAAGAAGAGCAGGCGTTCTTTTGACTCGAAATAGTAGTAAAGCCCGGCCAGGGACATACCGCTCTCGCGAGAGAGATCCCGCATGGAAGCGCCTTCATACCCCTTTTTGCAAAACACTTCGGTGGCGTGAGCGAGAATCTCGGCGAGCCGCCGATCATAGCGGGTAGCCGGGGCCGGAACGGCGCGATGCCGGCGAGAAGTTACACGAGTTGCTGTCGAAGGACTCCCCATAGATCCTCGAAGCGGCTGGCTCATTCGAACGTTCGTTCGAATTTAGTATACGCCGATGTGATTCTGATCACAAGGAGAAGACTTCTCTCCGTGAGTAGCCGATGATTTGGGATTAAGAAATCAGGACCGACGGGAGGCGGGCGTTTTCTCTTCCCGTTCGCTGCAGCGATCTCTAGTTGCGAATGTCGGCCATGAGTCGCTCAACTTCTGACTTAAGCTCTCCGGTCAAAGGAAGGAACGGCAGCCGCGACGGACCACCGTAGTACCCATTCAAATCCATCGCATACTTGAATCCGGGAACGCCGAGATCTCCACCCACTCGCACAGCAGCCTGAGCGATGCGCTGTTGTTTCAAGGCCGACAGTTCGGCGTCGCCTTCTTTCCACGCGGCATAAATTTCGTAGCAAGCCGTGGGAGCAGGTCCCGCGAATGCCAGAATCGCTCCGACCGCACCCACGTCAAGCGATGCTTGCAGCTTGTGAGCTGCGCCCACTAGTACCTGGAATCCGACTTCTTTTTGGCGCGTTTTCATCTTGCCAACAACCGTCACAGCCGAGGAAGAAGGTTTTTGCTCTTTGGCGCCCGACAGGACTCCGACGGGTATCAGTTCTCCACCATCTGCCGGGCCTGCAGTTGCTGCGGCGATCATGCGCGGCGTAACCGCATCAAAGGTTTCGGTCACCGAAGCGTTACGTTTGACCCCACGCGTTCCTTCGACCATCTTGCGGACTTTTTCCACGTCCCCGCTGGATTCCTTGATGCCGACCAGATTGGGATGCTCGGCCAACTCGATCACGAGTTCGGCAGGCATGTCGTAGCCGGTCGCTTGCGGGAAGTTATAGATGATCACGGGCAGCGGCGAACGATCGGCAACGAATCGGTAAAAGGCCAGCAGATTCGCGGGCTCCATCTGCTTCTTGTAGTAGTGAGGCGTGCGAACCATGGCGACGTCATAGCCGAGTTCAGCGGCATACTCGGTCAGATGCAGAGTCTCGATGGCCGACTCAATGCCCGTGCCCGCAACCAGGACCTTGTTGGGCGCAGCGGCTTCGCGGGCCGACCTGAGAACGTCGCGCCGCTCCTGATCGGAGAGCATGATCGCCTCTCCCGTCGAGCCAAGTACCACGATGCCGGCGACAGGAGTCCGCGAGTAGCGCTCGACGTTGGATTCGAGCTTTTTATAGTAGACGTTGCCGTCCGGGTAGAACGGAGTTGTGATGGGCGGAAGAATGCCAGAGAGCAGCATATTGATAGCTTACCAGCATCATGGATGCTAGCGCCGTGCAGCGATCAACTGCCTCACACGTCTGATCTGAAAGACCATTTCCGTGACGGCTAGAGGAACGACCCAACAAACCCAGCTGATTGTGATGCTCCTGTCGTTTTCCGGCTGCAAACGCGAAGTGGGACCGTAGTCACTCAAGATACGGAACGTCACAAATGCGAATGTCACCACGTAAGCGCGGATCATCCACTCCTTGTGCAGCTGGACCAAACCTTTCCGGATTGTGTAGTACGCCATGGACGTGGTCACAAGCCACGCAGAAGCGAGCCCCATCAAGCCCACGGCGAAGGCCCACCCGTAGGTCGTGGTTGCCGAAAGCCCTACGGCCCCCGTAACACCCATGGCGACACCCAGCAGGAACAGCCGACCAGTCCATCGATGGATCGCGAGATTTTTTTGACGAAGGCCCGTCCAGAACTGCCACGGGCCCATCAACAGCGCGAGAGTACCGCCGTTGATGTGAAGGAAGAGCCATGCTCGACGAGGCCAATAAGGATTGAACGAAGCTGCGTCGTAGTGGCGGTAGTAAAAGAGAACATACTTGAGAACAAAACCAACTGCCAGCGCGACAATTCCGGTCCATGCCAGAATCGTTCCCGTTCTCCTTACTTTACTATTTTCCGGACGCACCCCGAGAGGCGCGGTGATTGTGGCGTGTGCCATGTGATCTCCCCCAAGCGAGATGACAGCAGGGCCCGCAGATTGGTGGGAATACTACCAAGGCACGACTGCGAACGGAATAAAATGTCCGCTCGATCGCCTATGCGGATTGGCGCACGCCGGTGCGCCGATCGGCGTGCAAATGTTGCAGCGCGCGCACGTTCACTTCGCCACGTTGAAGGGCGGCGATGCCCTCGGCGGCTGCTCGGGCCGCGGCCAGTGTCGTGATGGTGGGGATGCGGGCTGTGACCGCTGCGCGGCGGATCGCCTTTTCGTCGAACCACGGCTCCTGGCCGGTAGGCGTGTTAACAACGAGCTGAATACGTTGTCCTTTGATGAAATCGACGACGTTGGGGCGTCCTTCCTTTACTTTGTAAACGCGCTCGACGTTCATGCCGGCCGCTTCGATCACATCGGCCGTGCCAGCCGTGGCCACAAGTTTGAATCCCATGTCGACAAACTTTCGCGCGACCTGCGCGACGTGCCGCTTGTCGTGGTCTGTGACGCTGATGAAAACTGCTCCCTGCGTTGGCAACTTCTGGCCGGCAGCGAGTTGCGCTTTCGCGAAAGCCTCGCCGAAGTTGTCAGCAACGCCCATAACTTCGCCTGTGGATTTCATCTCCGGGCCAAGCACAGTATCGACGCCTGGGAACTTGTTCCACGGGAATACCGGGGACTTCACGTAGTAACAACTGCCGGTATCGAGGTCGGCGCGGCGATCGATGAACTCCGGCAGGAATTCGCGGAGCTTGCGTCCGGTCATAAGGCGAGCCGCAATCTTAGCCATCGGAACTCCGGTCGCCTTCGACACGAATGGAACGGTTCGAGACGCGCGCGGATTCACTTCGAGAACGTAAACTTTGCCGCCTTCTTCCCCATTGCCGGCTACCCCGCCATCACGTCGCGGGATGGCGAATTGAATATTCATCAATCCAACAACTCTTAACGCTTTCGCAAGCTTGAACGTGTATTCACGCATGCGCTCGATTAAATTCTGGGGAATATCGACCGCAGGAAGTACGCAGGAAGAATCGCCCGAGTGTATGCCGGCCTCCTCAATGTGCTGCATGATTCCGCCGATGACGACATCTTCTCCGTCAGAAAGCGCGTCTACGTCGACTTCGATCGCGTCTTCCAAGAAGTGATCGATCAAGACGGGACGGTCGTGCGAATACTCGACTGCATCTTTCATGTAGCGGACGATCGACTGCTCGTCGTAAGCGATAACCATGGCGCGTCCGCCGAGTACATAGGAAGGACGGACCAGCACCGGATAGCCGATGCGATTCGCGCCTTCGACCGCTTCTTCGATCGAAGTCGCCATTATCCCGGGAGCCTGCGGTATCTGTAAATCTTCAAGCAGCTTATTGAACTGCTTGCGGTCTTCTGCGAGATCGATCGATTCCGGTGACGTACCGATGATCTTCACGCCGGCTTCTTTCAAGGGAAGCGCCAGGTTCAGCGGCGTCTGTCCGCCGAATTGCACGATGACCCCAACGGGCGCTCCTTTTGAAGTTTCGTGCTGGTAGATCGCCCACACGTCCTCGAAGGTCAGCGGCTCAAAGTACAGACGATCGCTGGTGTCGTAGTCGGTTGAGACGGTTTCAGGATTGCAATTGATCATGATCGTCTCGTAGCCATCGTCGCGCAGCGCGAACGAAGCATGGCAGCAGCAATAGTCGAACTCAATTCCCTGCCCGATGCGGTTCGGTCCGCTGCCGAGAATGATTACTTTCTTCTTGTCGGTAGGCTCCGCTTCGTCTTCGTCTTCGTAGGTCGAGTAGAGATAAGGCGTGAAGCTTTCAAATTCTGCGGCACACGTGTCCACACGCTTATAGACCGGCATGACGCCGTGTTTCTTCCGCAGGTGCCGGACCTTCTCTTGTCCTTCGAGGCGCCATACCTGCGCCAACCGGCCGTCGGAAAGTCCCATTCGCTTCGACTCGCGCAGAACCTCTGTGGGAATCGATTCCATCGGATGCTTTTCCAACTCAAGCTGCTGGTCGTTGATTTCCTTGAGCTGATACAGGAACCACGGATCCATCGAAGTCATCTTCGCGATCTGCTTGACGGTATGTCCCTGGCGAAGAGCATAGCGTACATAGGCAAGGCGCTCGGGATGCGGAGTGACCAGGCGCTGGGTCAAGATCTTCGGCTCGATTTTATCCGCGCCCACTTTCTTGCCGGTGTCGAGTGACCGAATACCCTTCATCAGCGCTTCTTTGAAGGTGCGACCAATGGCCATCACTTCGCCGACCGACTTCATCTGCGGACCGAGCGTGTCGTCAGCTCCCGGAAATTTTTCGAACTGCCACTTCGGAATCTTTACGACCACGTAATCGAGCGTCGGCTCGAAGCACGCGGGAGTCTTGCGAGTGATGTCGTTGGGAATCTCGTCGAGCGTATATCCGACGGCCAACTTGGCGGCGATCTTCGCGATTGGGAATCCGGTCGCCTTGGAGGCCAGTGCAGATGACCGCGAGACGCGCGGATTCATCTCGATGACAACCATGCGTCCGGTCTCGGGATTTACGCCGAACTGAATGTTGGACCCACCAGTATCGACGCCAATTTCACGGATCACCGCAATCGAAGCGTCGCGCATCGCCTGGTATTCTCGGTCGGTGAGCGTCTGCGCCGGAGCGACGGTGATTGAATCGCCGGTATGCACGCCCATCGGATCGAAGTTTTCGATTGAGCAGATAATGATGACGTTGTCTTTAGTGTCACGCATCACCTCAAGCTCGAATTCCTTCCAGCCGAGGACAGATTCTTCGATCAGCGCTTCGTGTACGGGGGAGAGATCCAAACCGCGGGTCAGCACTTCGCCAAGTTCTTCGCGGTTATAGGCGATACCGCCGCCCGTGCCGCCCAGGGTAAACGAGGGGCGCACAATGACCGGAAAGCCGATCTTGCCCGCAAATTCAATGCCGTCTTTACTGTTATTGACCAGCGCAGACTTGGGAACATCAAGACCGATCTTCTGCATCGCGTCTTTGAAGAAGAGACGGTCTTCTGCTTTCTTGATGGCGGCGACGTTCGCGCCAATTAGAGTCGCATTGTATTTTTCCAGCACGCCGCCATCGGAAAGTTCAATGGCGAGATTGAGCGCGGTCTGTCCGCCCACGGTCGGCAACACAGCAAATCCGGCGCCCGGCGACATTTCGCGCTCGATGCGGATGATCTCTTCGAGATATTCCAGCGTGAGCGGTTCAATGTAAGTGCGATCGGCCGATTCGGGATCGGTCATGATCGTGGCCGGGTTCGAGTTCGCCAGCACCACTTCATAGCCCTCAGACTTGAGCGCCTTGCAGGCCTGTGTGCCGGAGTAATCGAATTCTGCGGATTGCCCGATGACTATGGGCCCGGAGCCGAGTACGAGAATCTTCGAGATGTCAGTGCGTTTGGGCATTAGGCTACGTTACCCTTCCACTCCTCCATCATCTTCGTGAACTCTTTGAACAGATAGTGCGAATCATGCGGGCCGGGCGCGGCTTCCGGGTGATATTGCACACTGAATAATGGCAAGTTCCTGTGCCGCAACCCTTCCAGCGTTTGATCGTTCAAGTCGACGTGTGTCAACTCCACTTCGCTGTCAGCCAGCGAATCAGGATCGACCGCAAAGTTGTGATTGTGCGCCGTGATCTCGATCTTTCCGGTCTTCAACTGCTTCACTGGATGATTGCCACCGTGGTGTCCAAATTTCAGCTTGAAGGTTTTCCCGCCCAGCGCAATACCGGTCAACTGATGTCCCAGGCAGATGCCGAAGATCGGCTGCCGACCCATCAATCTGCGGATCGAATCCACCGCGTACGTACAGGGTTCCGGATCACCGGGCCCGTTCGACAGGAAAACTCCGTCCGGCTTTAGAGCCAGCACATCTTCCGCCGGAGTCTGCGCCGGGACGACTGTTACCTTGCAGCCCTCGCCGCGCAGCTTTCTGAGAATGTTCTGCTTGATGCCGAAGTCGTAGGCCACCACGTGGAATCGTGGCGGCTCATCCTTCACACCGACCACAGCGGTCGGTTCGTGCGAGCGTTCGCCAACTTCCCACACGTACGGACGTTTGGTGCTGACTTCCTTCGCCAGATCCATCCCATCCATCTTGGGGATCGACCGCGCCTTCGCGATCAACTTGTCAGCGTCGCTCTCAATCGTCGACACCACACCGCGCATGACGCCATGATCGCGCAGATGGCGCACCAATGCCCGCGTGTCAATATCCGACAGAACGGGCACTTTGAACTGCTCCAGATATTCCTCGGCCACCTGCTGCGAGCGCCAGTTCGAGCTGACGCGCGAGAACTCGCGCACGATCAGACCTTCGATCCACGGGCGCGTGGCTTCGTTATCTTCCTGATTGGTGCCGTAATTTCCGATTTCTGGATTCGTCAGAACGACGATCTGTCCGGAGTAGGAAGGATCGGTGAAAATCTCCTGGTATCCGGTAATGGAAGTATTAAAAACGACTTCGCCGTAGCATTCGCCTTTGGCGCCGTAGCCTTTGCCTCGGAAGACTCTGCCGTCTTCCAGCGCAAGGATAGCCTGCATTCTCGCTCCGGTGAGTGGATTTTATGAATCTTAACAGGGAAATTCGCAGCGGCCAAGAGCGGAATCACGTTTCGATGAGGAAAACTCGACCAAAATTTAGATATTCAAAATCGAAGCGGCTGCTGACAACTCCCCGCGCGCCGAAGCTATCGAACTCTCCCCAGCTTGTCCATGGGCCAGTATCCGAAAACGGCTTTGCCGTAAATATAGCTCTGGTTAACCGCTCCGAAATCGCGGCTGTCATTCGACATCGAACGATGGTCTCCCAGCACGAAATAACTATTCGCGGGCACCACAAAATCAGGGTAAGTCCGCGTATCGGCGTATTCTGCCGGGACATACGATTCGTCCAGTGCCTGTCCGTTTACATAGACCTGGCCGCCATCGATCCGGATCTTATCTCCGGCCATGCCGATCACCCGCTTGATGTAACTCTTCGAAGGGTCGCGCGGATAGCGGAAGACAACAATGTCGCCCCGTTCGATGGGCTCCAGCCGGTAAACGAACTTGTTAACGAAGATCCGTTCCTGATCTTCCAGGGAAGGCATCATGCTCGTGCCCTCGACCTTCACCGGCTGATAGAGGAAGACGATGATGAAGGCGGAGATTGCAACCGAAATCACCAAATCACGCAGCCATACCCCGATGCCGGCTCGGATGGGTATTGATGGAGGCGTAGGCTGAAGATTTCCCGCGGGAGTGGACGGGGTTGTTACCGCGGCGGAGCCTGACTCTGGAAATGTCTCCTGCATTGCTTCCTATTGTATACAGAACCCGTCGGAAGGGTGGCGGGTTGTATTGGCAGATTCCGCAGCGAGAACAATGGCTGGGGAAGTCTCACGATTCCCGTCCAGCGGGTTACAATAAAATCACTTTGGGGGAAGCTATGAAGCTGGTGTTTCAAAACAAGATGGTCTACCGCAGCCTAACAGTGGCATTTCTATTTCTCGTTACGATCACAATGTCAGCCCAATGGTCCGCACCTCAGGAAGAAGGTGGCGTGCCGGCGTTCAATGCTGGACCACCGCCAAAAGGCGCGAAACTTCCCCCGATCCTCACCAAGGCGGATCTTTGGGGAGCCGACGCCCAATATCCATATCAGACGCACGCCTACGAGCTCGCGGCAAAGATCCCCGCAGTGATCCATCAACAGCCGTGCTATTGCTATTGCGACCGGATGGGGCACAACAGCCTCCACAGCTGCTACGAGAATACGCACGGTGCTCAGTGCTCCACTTGCCTGAAGGAGCTTTATTACACCTATCAAGAGAACAAAAAAGGCAAAACTGCGTCGCAGATTCGCGCGGGGATCATCAAAGGCGATTGGAAGCAGATCGATTTGGCTTCGGCGGCGTCGATCAACTAGCCGACTGCGGCCCAAAAGCGAACCGTGCTAGGTGGCACGATGCCGGTACTTCTTTGCGGCAACTGGACCTACACCGGCCCTTTGAGTGATACTTTACTGCTCAACCAGGAACGACGATTCGCAAGGAGTTCCCTATTACCAAGAGCACAGGAAGAGTTTTGCACATGGCCCAGAAATCCACTCCGAAAAAAGCTGTAGCGGAGGATCCGCGCTATACGCAGGCACTGCAGAGTTATGAGTCGGGCCTGCGCTTCATGCAGGAGCACAAGTTCGATAAGGCGAAGCCCCATTTTCAGAAGGTTCTCGCCGGCCCCATCAAGGAGCTAGCCGACCGCGCCACGGTTCATCTCAACATTTGCAACCAGCATCTGGACCGCTCCACGGCGACTCAGTTCAAGACGCCAGAAGAGCATTTTGACTACGCCGTTTCGCTGATGAATCTCGGCGACTACGTCACAGCCCGCGAGCATCTGGATAAGCTGCTCAAGCAAAATGCAAAGGCTGACTATGTGGTGTACGGCCTGGCCGCGCTCGACTGCCTGACTGGACGCGTCGAGGATTCGCTCCGGCGTCTCGACGAAGCGCTCCGTCTGAATGCGGCGCTGCGATTTCAGGCCCGTAACGATTCGGACTTCCAAAATCTGGCAGAGGATCCGCGTTTCACGGAACTGCTCTATCCCGATCCGGGATCGGAGTCTGAATCTTCTAACGGCGACATGGGCGAAGAAGAGCCTCTCTAGTTCGCCAGGAATCTCCAATGGAAGCCAAAGCCGCCGAATTCGCGACGCCGCACACGACCGCGCAGACGGGCGGCATTCGCGTTGTCGCCATCGGCGGCGGTACTGGGCTATCCACCCTGCTGAAAGGCCTCAAGGGGTTTGTTCCTTCGCCCTCCGACCCATCAACGGCTCCGTCCGATGTGCCTCTGATTCGCGATCTTTCTGCAATCGTCACCGTAAGCGACGACGGTGGCTCGAGCGGGCGCCTGCGCAAAGAGTTCAACATGTTGCCGCCCGGCGACATCCGCAACTGCATTGTTGCCCTCAGCGAAGACGAGGCTCTGCTCTCGAAGCTCTTCCGGCATCGTTTTGAGAAAGGCTCGGGACTGGAAGGCCACAGTTTTGGAAATCTGTTTCTCGCCGCCCTGACTTCCCTGACATCCGATTTTTCCGAAGCTGTGCGTTTGTCGTCAGAAATTTTGCTGACGAGAGGACATATCTATCCGGCGACGACTTCCAACATTGAACTCGAAGCTCTGATGGAAGACGGAACGCGCGTGCGTGGCGAGACGAATATCACTGCAAGCAAAGGACGCATCCGCGAATTGTTCCTTGTCCCCCCCGACGTCGGCCCGATGTCCCAAACTCTCGAGGCCATCTCCAACGCCGATCTCATCACTATCGGCCCAGGATCACTTTTCACCAGCTTGATTCCCAACCTGCTGGTGCGCGGGATCGCGGAAGCCATCGTCGCATCGTCAGCAACCAAAGTTTACGTTTGTAACCTGATGACCCAGGCCAATGAGAGTCTCGGACTCACAGCAGCTGATCATATCCGTGCACTCAACCGTCATGCTCACGAACAGATCTTCGATTACGCTCTGATTAACCGCAGTCCCGTCTCGAACGAGATGAAGGCAAAATACGCGCTTGAGGGCGCGTGTCAGATCATCAATGACCTCGACGCTATCGAAGCGCTCGGCGTCATTCCCGTTCTCGGAGACTATCTCGAAGAAGCAGGAGTCGCGCGCCATAATACTTCCCGCGTTGCTCGCGATCTCATGCACCTCGCGTCGGAACATCCGAGAGAAGACCGGACAACGTAAGTCTCAGAATTGTTTTGTTATTCCGGGCAAAGCGAGGATTTAGCTGTTCGTCCATCCTGCCGAGTGTTTGTCCCTTACAACCACTTCCTGTATTGTGATGGCTCCCCCTCAACGATCTACCGTCTTCAAGGCAAAGCAAAAATGCGCACTTCCCTGCTCACCCTAATCGTTCTGTTGATTACATCAGCCTTGAGTGTCACTCAGACCGGCCCCGAGCAAGGTGGGCACGAAGTTCAGATATGGGCTGGCGGTGGTCACTCCGTCAGCGGTGGTCGGGGCAACACTGGCGCCTTCAACGCCGGACTGCGCTACGGATGGATACTTACGGGCCCGCATCTTCCCAGCTTCCTTCGGGGACGATTCGAGTATGCAGTCGACGCTGTCCCGGTCTTTCTCATTTTCCAGCCCGCGAACACTGCCTACGGCGTTGGATTCGATCCACTCGGATTGAAGTGGAATTTTGAGCGACATGGCCGCTTCTCGCCCTATCTCGAACTCACAGGCGGAACAGTCTTCACCGATCACAACGTCCCGACCGGAACGAACACGGTCAACTTTATGGACCAGGCGGCACTGGGAGTGCATATCCTCGGCGAGCGTCACAACGTGAGCCTCGAACTGCGCTACATGCACATCTCGAACGCAGGATTAGCCGTGCCAAACCCGGGCATCAACACTGTGCAAGTAAGATTGGGCGTCGGAAAGTTCTTCAGTAAGCACTAGCCGTGTAGCGGAAGTCTTACGTATCTCAGCCAACCTTGCGCCACTTCGCGCCGCCAGCTATCCTCATCCGTTATGTCCACGCTCGTCGAATGTGTTCCGAATTTCTCCGAAGGCCGCGATAAAACCAAGGTGGATGCCATCGTTGACGCCATGAAGATGCCCGGCGTCTACCTGCTCGACCGCGAAATGGATTCCGACCACAACCGCTGCGTCATCACGCTGGTCGGTGAGCGCGACGCCATTCAGGAAGCCGCTATCCGCGGCGTCGGCAAAGCTTCGGAGGTAATCGACCTCACCACGCACACGGGTGCACATCCGCGTATGGGCGCTGCCGACGTTGTTCCCTTTATCCCGATCGACGGTGTCACGATCGAAGACTGCGTCGCGATGGCAAATCATGTTGGTGAGCAGATCTGGCAGCGCTATCAGATTCCTGTCTATCTCTACGAAGCAGCGGCTCGCACTCCTGAACGCCAGGGGCTCGAGAACATCCGGCGCGGCCAGTTCGAAGGCATTCGCGCGGAGATCGCGACCAACCCTGCACGCCGTCCGGATTTCGGCGATCCGCGTGTGCATCCGACGGCAGGCGCAACGGTGGTAGGCGCGCGAAAGTTTCTGATCGCGTACAACGTGTTCCTCAACACAACCGATGTCGATATAGCGAAGAAAATCGCCAAGGCTGTCCGCTTCTCCAGCGGCGGAATGCGTTTCGTGAAAGGCGCAGGATTTCTCGTGCGCGGTCTCGCGCAGGTCTCGATGAATCTCACCGACTTCGAGCAGACTCCCGTCCATCGCGTCTACGAACTGGTCAAGCGCGAAGCCGCGCGCTATGGCGTGATGCCGCTTTCGAGCGAAATCGTCGGACTCATCCCCAAGAAGGCTTTGGAGCAGGCCGCGGAGTGGTTCCTGCAGGTCGAGAATTTCGATTCGTCGTTGATTCTGGAGAACCGACTGTCCGCCGTGATGGGTGGCAAAATGGCCGTGGGCGGCTTGCGCGCTGGCGTAGAGCCGTTCGTCGAACAACTGGCCGCACCCACAGCCACTCCCGGGGGCGGAAGCGCCTCAGCCGCTGCGGGAGCGATGGCGGCGGGGCTCGCCGCGATGGTCGCTTCCATGTCGCGCGGCAAAAAAGCGTATTTGCAATATGAATCGCAGCTGAGCGCGGCCATCGCTCGTCTGACGCCGTTGCGAGAGGAACTCAAGGCCGCGATCGACGCCGACGCCGAGTCTTACAACTCCGTCATGCAGGCTTACAAAGTGGCCCGCGCAGCCGCCGATGAAAAATCAGGAGAGGCCGCAATCGAAGCCGCACTCAAAGAAGCAACCGCCGTGCCACTAAGCGTGGCTGAGAGAGCCGGAGAGGTCGCTAAGATCGCCGAATCGCTGGTGTCAATCACAAACCCCAACATGAAGTCAGATCTGACTACGTCTCTGGCGCTTGCGAAGGCCGCCATGGCAGGCGCGCTCGCCAACGTAGAGATTAATCTCGCCTCGCTAAAGGATGAGGCGTTCACGGCGACAGTTCGGAAGCGCGCAGCGACCATCCAATCTTAAAGTATTCGTACAACAATCAGCCGCATCCAACAGTTCTGCAGGCTTCTAGGATAAGCAACCCCTCGAAATGACCGTTTACCGTCCGGATTGACAATTGCCTCCGAGCACTGGCAATGCCATCAGAAATACGACTTGCCAGCCGTCTCCAAGCAGTCAACGGTCCTTGTACTTTTGTTTGCCCAGTTCGGCTCGCAAGTAAAATAGAATGAAACGATCCAAATAACGACAAGGCTGGATCGCGCATCTAAGGAAGAGTGCGCTCAACCCTGATTTTTCTTCGACTTCGAGGCGTTATGAAACTATTCAAGCTGTGCCTGGTATCCCTTCTTTTGGTGAGTATGGCTTATGCCATGCCGCTCAATTCTTCGGCCCGCTCCTGCGTTCCTGCCGACCTGCTCCAGTTGATTTCGGTGGACTACCGCGCCCTGAAGGACTCGCCTTCCGCGATGGCCCTGAAGCAACAACTGATGCCGGACAACATCAAGCAGTTCGAAGCAGCGTTGAAGGGCATCGGCCTCGATCCGGAAAAAGACATTGATACGTTGACGTTTGCGTCCTTCCGGTCGGGCAAACAGGGCGTGAAAACCGTGGGAGTTGCCAGCGGCCCCTTCCAGATGAAGACTGTTCTCAAGAAGATGAAGCTTCAGAAGTACGTTCCGAAGAAATACGGGGCTTCCGACATCTATCCGATGGACGGCGGCTTCGTGATGACGTTCCTCGATGACAGTTCGCTGCTCTTTGGCGACTCAACGGCCATTCACGTCGCCCTCGACACGAAGGACGGTCAGGTCATGGGCCTCGATACGAATGGCAACATGGCTGACATGATGACTGACGTGGATTCCAATGCCGTGTGGAGCATCCTCGATCAGCAGGGGACGCAGAATGCGCTTCACTCCGCGATGGGAGATGCCTCGAAGATCGCCGACTACGACAGCATCAAGAAGCGGCTGCTCGGTTCGCGCTACTCGATGAACTTCAACAGCGGCGTGACCTTCGACATGACAGTCATCACCTCGGATTCAACGACCGCAGCTTCGGTCTCGTCCATGCTGAAGGGCTACATGCTTTATAAGAAAATCAGCGCTACGCCGTCGGAAAAGGTCGCGGTCGAAAATACCAGCGTCGACTCCGACGGATCGAACGTCCACGTAGGATTCAAAGCCAACGATCAACAATTCCAGTCGCTCGATGCACTCGGAGTTGTTCGCTGCGGTAACCCACTAAGACTGATCGATCTCAAGAAACAAGGCACCGGGAACTTCGTCCGGTGCCTTTTTCACGCTTCTAGACCTGTGCGTTTTACGATCTGACTCTCACTTCATCGCATCACCCTTGGCGGCCATAGGCTTCATGGCTGTTTTCCCGGAAGAAACCGGGATCATAGCGTGCTCGTATGGTGTGCCCGCCCACATCATGTAAGGCGCGGACGGATTTGCTTCGGCGCCGGACGCCAGCCCCAACGACTTCGCCCCGGGACCGACGACCATCACGTGAGGACCGGTGACCACCCAGTGATTGTCGGCGGTCTTGGCGGTTGCAAATGGATCCGTGTTACTTGCACCGTCGTCGCCCGCCAGCATGTAAGTAAGGCCCAGTTTGTCCGGCGGTGGCTGGCGCTTCATCCACGCGTCAAAGAACGCCAGGCTGTTGGCATCGGCACACATTTTTTCTTTGCCAACCACCATGCAGGTGAAACCGTTCTTCCCCTCCCGCAGCGTAGTCATCTTGCCATTCGCATCCATGCGAGCGACTGTTGCGTCCTTCCCTACCGCTTTCGGGGCAGCAGAGAGTGCCTTGGCGATGTACTCGGAATCCGCGGCTGTAGTTTTGTTTTGAGCCGGCGCACGCATTACGCCGACGAGGAATACAAGAGAGACTGCTGCCACAAGGAATTCCCTTGGCTTCTGCATATTCTCCTCCTGAATTTCGATCTATTTCCCCAGGGTGAACAGGCAGGGGGAATTCTACAACTTGCAGAACCGGGGTCAAGAGGCAGGTGACGATGGATGGACTTAGTGTTTCGACGCTTCAGCTCGTTTTCGCTTCGCCCATCCTTCTTTTACGACTTGTTGCGCCCTGCCGAGGCCCAAGGAGTCTGGAGGTACATCTGAGGTGATGCAGGACGCGGCCGCTATGTACGAACCCTTGCCGACTCGTATCGGCGCTACGAGCGTGCTGTCGCTGCCGACAAAGACGTCATCCTCAATCACGGTCGTGTGCTTGTTCACGCCGTCGTAGTTGCAAGTGATCGTTCCGGCGCCGATGTTGACGCCGGCGCCGATCTCGGCATCTCCCAGGTAAGTCAGATGATTCGCTTTCGATCCTTTGCCCAGCTTGATCTTCTTCGTCTCAACGAAATTTCCGACGTGGGCTCCTTCGCCGATCTCGCTGCCCGGACGCAAGTGCGAATATGGCCCCAGAATCGCCCCGGTTCCGATCTTCGCACCTTCCATCACGCATCCGGGGCGCACCATGACGCCGTCGCCAATCACCGAATCTCGAATAACACAATAAGAACGCACCCGGCATTCCGCGCCGATCTTCGTATTTCCCAACAATTGCACATAGGGTTCGATGACGGTGTCCGGAGCGATTTCCACGTCCGCATCAATCACGCATGTCGTGGGATAAAACACGGTGACTCCGTCGGCCATCAACTGGCGGCATTTCGCAAGCCGCATTTTTTCGTCGATGTCCGCTAATTCCGCACGCGTATTTCCCCCTAGGACCTCGCTGGGATTCGACGTTTTCCACACCACCACCCGCTGATGCGCCTTGCGCAAGACTTCCGCCATATCAGTCAGGTAATACTCAGCGTGCGCGTTATCGGTCGAAAGCTTGCCGATATTTCCGTAGAGGTGTTTCACTGAGAAAATGTAAAATCCAGAATTGATTTCCCGGATCTTCTTTTGCGAAGAAGTCGCCGCTTTCTCTTCGACAATCCTTTGCACCTCAGCGCTGCGCGGGCTCCTTCGCAATACTCGTCCGTACCCTGTTGGATTTTCCAATTCCGCGCTCAGCAGCGTCATCGCCGCGCGCTCCTCGAGATGAAAATCTCGCAGTCGCCCAATCGTCTCTGCTGTGATCAGCGGCGCATCCCCGGAAAGCACGATCACATGGTCATACCCGGACAGCGCTTCGCCCGCGACAATCAACGCATGCCCAGTTCCCCGCTGCTCCGCCTGTATCACAAAATTGACGCCGGTATGCGCCATTGCGCCGCGCACGCGCTCGGCCTCGTGACCGACGATAGCGTACACGTCTTTCGCCGGAACAACTTGTACCGCGGCGCGGATCACATGCTCCAGCAGTGTCTTCCCGCCGACTTCATGTAACACCTTTGGAAGTCGAGATTTGAGCCTTGTGCCTTTGCCGGCTGCCATGATGGCAACAGCGACACGCGGTGAAAAAGCTTCCACGGACCCACGGCTAGTGCGGGTTCCAGAAGAAAGTTTCGCTTTCGATTTCTTCATTCGACCTCAATATACCGCGAGCGTGCTTCGATAGCTATTTTCGGAATGCTAGCCTACAATCTCTCAGCGCCTGCGGCCAGCAACCGGTCCAGGGCGCTTATCCCGAGGGGAGGCATCGCATCCATGCCCAAGTACGTCATCGAGCGAGACATTCCACAAATCGGAAACGTCACGCCCGATCAGGTCATCGCCATCTCGCAGAAGTCCTGCAGCGTCCTGAACAACCTGGGACCGCAAATCCAGTGGCTTCACAGCTATGTCACGCAGGACAAAATCTATTGCGTGTACATCGCGCCGAACGAAGAGATGGTGCGGGAACATGCCAAACAAGGCGGCTTCCCTGCCAACCGAGTCTCGGAAGTAAAGTTGGTTATCGACCCTACGTCAGCCGAAGCTTAAGACACTAGAGCCCCAGCCCACCATCCACCGCCAGAATCTGTCCGGTCACAAACTGCGGCGCGGTCGCAAAGAATAAGACTGCCGCGCCGATCTCGTCTGCCCTGCCATTCCGTTGCATCGGCGTCTGCTGGGCCATCTTCCGCATAAACGCAGCGGCGGATTTTTCCCCGAGATCGATCATCCCCGGCGCAACTGCGTTCACCGCGATCTCCGGAGCAAGCGCCTTTGCCATCACTTTAGTCAGCATGTGTAGCGCAGCCTTCGAGGAACAATAATGCGCGTGCGTTGCCCACGGCCTCAGCCCTCCCAAGGATCCCATGTTAATGATTTTGGCTTCGATCGGCCCCGAGCTCCTACCGCGTTTTCGCCTCATCCACTTGAGGGCCTCGCGTGCTACCAGGAATGGACCGCGCGTATTCGAAGCGAAGATTGCATCCCACTGCCGCGCCGTCAGTTTTTCAAACTCCGCCGTCTCATAGTTCGCCGCGTTGTTGACTAGAATGTCGATTCGTCCCAACTCGCGTCCAGCCTCTTTCATCATCGCGCGAATGCTGGCCTCATCGGTTACATCGCAGCGCAATGCGAATGAGCGCACCCCGAAGCTCGAAAGATCGACGACGGTTTCCTGCGCTTGACGCGCGGAATTCCGAAATGTAATAGCCACATCCGCGCCAGCTTCCGCGAGCGCGAGTGCGGACGCACGCCCCAATCGTCGCGCCGCGCCAGTAATGAGCGCAGTTTTTCCCTGCAGGGGTTTTTCATGATGCTCTGGCATGGAGGGATTCTACCGTTCGGCCGAGCACCTTGTCGCAGGACTTTGCTTTCCTGCCGGGATTCGATCTCGCGAACTTCGAGCTTCAGCCTCTTACCAGTGCAGAAAGGATCTCGAGCAAGACTCGGCCCTCATCGGCCCTCGCTACGGTAGCATCCGCTTGTTTCGTCGCTCCCGGAGCCAGTTTCGTCTCGTCATCAATCAAAAGAACGATCGGAACTTTCGGCTGCAGTCGCTTGAGTTCACCCGTGATCAGCGCGGCTTCGGCTCCGCCATCGTTGAGATCGATGACTACTGCATCCACGGATTCCTGTCCAAAGCGCCGAACACCCTCGTGACCGCTCCCAGAGCTGAAGACTTCCCATCCGCTCTCCTTGAGCAGCGTACAACGCAAGTTCAAGGGCACAGGATTGTTGCCGATACAGAGAACACTTTTTCGGTGTCGCATGACTTCCGGTTCTCCTCCCCCGGGATCATGCACGGCTCCCGCGCCCCGGCTTTAACTGCTCGCGCTCTGATATCACGATCTACAACTGTTCGCAGTGATGGACATCACAGTGGCTCTCTCGGGTTTGAGCCGTTGTGGTCAAGCCATCAGACCAGTAATCCGATGTTGGTTCCATCACTTCCTCTGGAAAGATGCGCTTCTTCCGCGCTAAAATCGCTCGCCATGCCTGAACCTCGCACTGTTGTGGTTTATTCCCGGAAGGGATGCCATCTCTGTGAGGTCGTCAAGGAGAGCCTATCCAAGCTCTCCCGCCGCGGAGGATTCACATGGCGCGAGGTCGACGTCGATACTGACACCGATCTTCGCCGTCAATTTAACGACGAAGTGCCCGTTGTCTTTATCGACGGCCGTAAGGCCTTCAAATATCGCATGGATGAGCAAGAGTTCTTGCGCCGGTTAGCCAACTAACCTCTCTCCTTGTAAAGCACCTTATTTCCAGTACAATCTCCCGGCATGCAGCGCACCGAACTCTACGCGGATCCGCGCGATGTTTTCCTGCACGATGCGGTTCTGGATTCCTGCCGCCGCAACTCCGCGAAAACCGCGATCGTCGACACATCTTGCGGCCGCCGTTTAACCTACGCCGAATATGGAGAAAACGTTGAAGCCCTGGCTCGCGGGATGATCGCCACCGGTGTACAGCCCGGCGACGTGATCGCCATCTTCCTCTCTAACTCTTGGGAATTTTGCACGACATTTCATGCCGTTGAGCTCGCCGGTGCTACACCCACCCTGCTCAATCCCAGCTATCGTGAGCGCGAAGTCCGCTATCAACTCGAGAACTCAGGCGCGGTTCTGCTGATCACCGATGGTGCAAATATCGAGGGGATCAATCTTAGTGGATTAGCAAATCTTCGCCAGGTCTACACGACGCGCCAGCACGCAACTGGCACTGAGCCATTCGCGAATTTACTGGCCGGCTCGAGGGCTTCATTTCCAGCACCCGATCAGCCCTCCAATCGGACCTTAGCTGCGCTTCCCTACTCCAGCGGCACGACCGGCTTGCCCAAAGGCGTGATGCTCTCGCATTCCAACCTAATCTCCAACGTGTATCAGTACCTCGGACCAAATGGCTCCGCGCTGAAATCGGCCGACAATATACTCTGCTTTCTGCCGCTCTATCACATCTATGGCCTGAATGTGATGTTGAATCCCTCGATGATTCTGGGCGCTAAGCTGGTGCTCATGTCGCGATTTCATGTGCCGAACCTCCTCCGATTGCTGACGGAGGAAGCGATCACCATGATGCCGCTGGTCCCTCCTGCGTTAAATGCGTTGTGTCAGGCTGCGGAGGCTGGGCAATTTCCTCGAGACCATAAGCTGCGGTGGGTCAAATCCGGAGCCGCTCCCCTGGCTCCTGATCTTCCTCGCCGCTTTACAGCCCTGACCGATATTCCGCTATGCCAGGGTTATGGCATGACTGAAGCCTCGCCTGTGACTCACGTTGGATTTCTCGATCCGGCGTGGTATCGGCCGGATTCGATCGGCCATCCATTAGCGCAAACCGACTGCCGCGTTCTATCTCAGCCCGATATTGATCCCTCCGACACTCCGGACGATCTAACCGAAGCAGCCTCCGGGCAGCCCGGAGAACTTGTCATGCGTGGTCCACAATTCATGCTCGGTTACTGGAAAGAGCCCGAGGCTACGGCAGCGGTTTTGCGCGATGGATGGTACTGGTCTGGAGACATTGTTACCCGCGACCGTGAAGGTTTCTACCGCGTTGTTGATCGCCGCAAGGAGATGATCAAGTACAAGGGATTTCCCGTCGCTCCCGCCGAAATTGAAGCGGTCTTACTCGAACATCCGGCTGTTAAGGAATGCGGAGTCGTCGGCCGCGCTTGTCCGGAAGCCGGTGAGATTCCTGTGGCCTTTGTAGCTCTGCGCGATGGATACGTCGATTGTCGCAAACTCGAAGAGGAACTCTGCTCCTTCGTCGCCGACCGCCTCACCAACTATAAACAGCCGCGTCAAGTACACTTCGTCGACGCCATTCCAAAGACTCCTTCAGGTAAAACCCTCCGCCGCGAACTGCGCAAGCAAATAGCGTGAATTAGGCGCGAGATGTGACACCTTTTTGACAATACGCTGACAATTCCCCCGGCCTGCAGTCCCAGACTCTCCTCAGCACGCGCCATCGTGTACATCGTCACGGCGCATGCCCGCGAATGCCCAGCCCAGCACGTGTTTTCGCGGGATGGCGGAGCGGATTGCATGGAGGATTGTCATGAATTTGTATCACTTGAAAACTTGGGCCTGCGCAGCCTCGCTCGTCGCCGCCACCGCGCTTCCCGTCTGTGCCCAGGGAAATGGTTTCAACACGCCTGGGAATGTTTTGATTTCTGACCAGTACAACAACCGTCTTCTCGAAGTGAATCCCGATAACCACCAGGTTGTCTGGCGTTTTGGAAACGGGTCGAGCGTTGCCGGTCCGCACTCCGTCGTCGGCGTCAACGACGCTCAGCGCATTGGCGCATTGACTCTGGTCGCAGGCACCGGCGTTCCGGCCGGAGCCGAGCCTACCTGTCCCAATGGATGTGCTGACAACCGCGTCATGCTAGTGGGCGAGAGCGGCGTCATCCTCTGGCAATACGGCAAAGCGGGCGTCACCGGAGCGGGTGCGAACGAACTCAACACACCAGTTCAGAATACTTGGCTCCCGAATCGCGATGTTCTCATCACCGATCAGGGAAACATGCGCGTGATTGAAGTGAACCAGAATAAAAATATCGTGTGGCAGTATGGACAGACCGGCGTTGCCGGCGACGGCGCGAATCAGCTGAACAGTCCGAACAGCGCGGAGTTGCTCACCAACGGTCACATCCTGATTGCCGACGAGAGCAACAATCGCGTGATTGAAGTAACTCGCGCGAAGAAGATTGTTTGGAGCTACGGCTGCGCGAACTGCAGCGAATTGAATGCCGCCGCTTTTGCCAGCCGCCTGCCCGACGGATCGACTCTCATTACCGACGGCGGTAACAATCGCATCGTCGATGTCGATTCCAAAGGCAAAGTTATTTGGACGTACTACACCAACATCCGTCCGGGAAGCGTTTCCAATCCCGCTCCCAGCCGCGCAGTGATGTTGAAAAACGGAAACGTCCTGATCAGCGATCAGAACAACATGCAGGTGTTCGAGATTGATCCAAGCTTCAACATTGTCTGGAGCCAAGGCGAGATCGCAGTTCCTGGCGCCGGCTTCGATATGCTCAACGGCCCTTATGATGCGAAAGTCGTCGGGGATTACACAGGTTTAACCAACCCCTTCTAACCGGAAGGGCGAACCCTCCACAACCATGGGGGTGACCCACCCTTGTCGCAGTCGCGACAGGGTGGGCTTTTGATTTCTTGACGCTGATTTCGAAGCCGACGAACAGTTACCGACCAGAAGAAATGGCCTCTACTTCGTCTTCCCGTCATCCAGCTTGCGTGTGACCAGAAAACTCCAGATCACCTGATTCGCATCGAGATCCGAACTCGTCTTTCCGATCGTATTCTCCGGCTCGTACTGCTCTCCGCCCGGCCATGTGTTGCCAGCGCCTTTGACGCTATAGGAAACGACCTGGGCATTCTGCTGGCAGCCGGTATATGTATCGACTTTCGTTTCCATGCCGCCCTTCCCCTGCCCGGGTAGCTTGGTTTTTTCCGGTTTCTCGGCACAGCGGTCGATCTTTGCCCAAGCCTTCGCACTATCTTCTACCGAAAGAGTGGCCAGGCTCAGATTGTGTTCCGTTCCACCGCCGTACGGGACCACCGGATCAGACGTCCCATTAATCATCACCGCCGGCACTGGACGCTGCGGCAAGCAGATCATTGTCTTTGGCATCGCTGCGCCCACCGCTGCCACAGCCGCGATGCGATCGCCTAAGGCACATCCCACTCGCAGGCTCATGAATCCGCCTTCCGACAGCCCCACAACATAGATCCGCGACGGGTCTGCCGAAAACTTTGTCCCGAGTTCATCAAGCATCTGATTGAAGAATCCAATGTCATCCGCCTCGGACGACCTGCGCTCCTCGCTCGGATTCTGATTCGGCCCTTGCTGACCTCCGCCCTGCGATCCACCTCCACCTGGATAGCCTCCACCGCCGCCGGGATATCCCCCTCCACCTCCCGGATACCCACCGCCATAGCGCCGATGCCCGCCCGGGTTCATCATGGGCGACCGTCGCTCCTGAGCATGCACTCCGACGTTCCATCGGCCATGCAGCGCCGCCGGATACACCGCAATGATCTCGTCCTTATCAGACAACTGATCGAAGCGCGTCAACCGCTCCATGTCGTCCGGATCCTGATTCATTCCGTGCAGCAGAATAACCACCGGATAATGCCGTTGCGGATCGTAGCCCGGAGGCAGCCGAACCGTGAAACTGCGGTCGACGTCGTCCACCGTAACTTTTTCTTTTGTTTCCTGTGCCTTTGCCGCTTGGCTGGCGATGAGCAGGGCCATACAGACCACCGCCCCCAACCCGTGAGAGTTCCCTAATTTCATCTTGTCTCCAGAGATCCGACCCGACACTACGCCAAGCAGAGAGTTAACCCTTTGGAAGCGTTTCGCCCACCTAAAGTTGGCTGGAACAAGGAACTTTCCTGCATTCAGCTTCGTACCATCCATCAGAAAGTGAATGAACTCCGGCTGGCGCGCAGAAAGCGCAACCGGGAAGGAGAACTACCATGGACGGAATCACTGGCCTCGCAGCAGTCGTCATGGCTTTGGCCATCCCAACGTCAGCATTTGCAATGTATACGTTTTATCGCGTGCGCAAACTTCGCACGGAAGAGCGCTTGGCTGCAATCCAGCGAGGTGTCACGGTCCCCATGGAGCCCGATCTAAGCCAGGCGGCGCATTCCCGCCGAGCCGGAATCCTGCTGGTCGCCGGAGCCGTCGGCTACATGCTCGCTTTCACGATTCTGTCTCGATACGAGCCCGACGCCATGATGGCTGGAGCTTTTGGTGCTATCCCCTTCGCTCTGGGTCTGGGTTATTTGCTGGATTCAGCCCTGATCTATCGCGACTCCCGAGCGTCATAACGTCGGTTCCGACCGAACGAAGCGGTGACGCCAGTGAATTGAAGCTCGAGGGTGCCCCCACCCTTGTCGCGCAGTGTGCGACAGGGTGGGGTTTTTGATTTCAGTTTTTTCGTTAGCTCAGGTGGCTTTACTCGCCGGTAAGAAACTTGAACTGAGCTTCGTTCAGCGGCACCACACTCAGTCTCCCCTGCCGCGCAAGCGGAGAGTCCGCGAACAACTTGTTCGCCTTCGCCTCTGCCAACGTCACAGGTTTGGCATTCGCTTTCCCCACCTTGATTTTCACCTGTGGATTGCGCGCGTCCGAAGCATCAACGGATACCACCGTCGCCGTGCCAACGGCGCTCTTCTCGTCTCCGGTGTGATAAATCACGACCCGCTCTCCCGGCTTCATCGCGCGCATGTTCTTCAGCGCTACCGGATTCGAAACGCCGTCCCAGATGGTCGTCTTCTCTTTTTGCAAATCAGCGAATGAATACGTCGACGGTTCTGTCTTCAGTAGGTAGTCCATGGATTCCAATCCGTAGAAAAGTCTGAGCTCGCGCTGTTGCCGCCAGAAGATTAATTAGGCTTTGCCGCGTCTGGAGCCGGAGGCGTAGGCGCATCCTGCTTCGGAGTCGGATCCTTGGTGTGATCGTCGTACACCGAATACTGCCCCTGCGGCCGTTTCAGCTTGATCGTGATTTCCGTCTTCGACTTCGTGACATCGTAGTCCTCGCCGAATGTCTGAAAGCCCGACGCGATGATCTGCACTCGCAGCTTGCCGTACGGAATCCCATCGAAGTCCGCCTTACCTTCCGGGCTCGTCTTCAGTTCCATATCTCCGCGCCCTTGCTTGCCCTTCGCATCGACGGAATGCATGATCACGGCCGCATTTCGCACTGGCTTCCCGTTGTCGTCTTTGACCACCGAAAAATAAATCCACGACGTCGGCTCGTCGTCTTTATCTTTCTGCCCTACAGCGACGCTTGCCGCCCCAAGCAGGACAAGCGCTATCCCGATAACGATGATCTTCTTCATGCCGTCATTTTAAGCAGCCGGAGGCAAGCTGTCATCTCGCACGAGAAATGTGGGAACAGCCGCCTCAATCCGTGTTTGGGGACAGTCGCCCCCGGCTGTCCGTCGAGCGCCGCCTCGACTTGCCGTTGTATCAGCCATCGGACCACGCAAGTCAAACTCTTTTAGAATGCTCACGTGAAGACTTGGGACGTAATTATCATCGGTGGCGGCATCATTGGGCTTTCGCTCTCCATCGAGTTGCGCAAGCACGGCGCCAGCGTTCTTGTGATCGAGCGCGGAGAACCCGGCCGTGAAGCCTCGCATGCCGCCGGCGGGATGCTCGTCGACTGTCCTCTGGAAACCAAGCCAGCCCTGCAACCGCTCGCGACAGCGAGCGCAAACATGTATCCCGAATTCGCCCGCGAATTGGAACTCGAGTCGGGAATGAAAGTTGACCTGAGAGACAACGGCACGATCCTGTTTCTCTCCGAGGACCACTCCAGTCGGGCGGCGGAGTTCTCCTTCGCTTGCGTTGCTGACCTGGAACCGGACCTCGCCGAAAGCAATCCCGAAGGAACGGCAGTCTATCTTGCAGAGCGCAGTGTTGATCCCCGAGCGCTCACTTCGGCAGCGTGGACGACAGCTAAGAACCGTGGTGTGGATTTCTCCTCCGGCGATCCAGTGTCGGCAGTCAATCTGTCCGACGGCATGGTCTCAGGCGTCACCACGACGAAGACCTCATTTCTCTCCGACAAAGTCGTCAACTGCGCCGGTGCATGGTCCGGCCAAATCGCGCCTCACTTCTTCCCTACTCGTCCGGTTAAAGGACAGATGCTCTGCCTTGTGATGCCTTCTCGCGAATTGATAAAACATGTAATCCGCTCGCCGAAGGCATACCTCATCCCTCGCAGCGACGGGCGCCTCCTCGTCGGCGCCACCGTCGAAGAAGCCGGATTCGACAAGCGCACCGACCTCGCCACCATCCAACGCCTGCACAAGTCAGCCATCGCACTCGTTCCGAGACTAGGCGAAGCCAGAATCCTCGAAAGCTGGGCCGGCTTGCGTCCCGGAACTCCCGACGCCCTGCCGATCCTCGGAAAAACCGCAACTCCCGGCTATTACGTCGCCACCGGCCACTTCCGCGACGGAATCTTGCTCGCCCCCGTCACCGCGAAAATAATGGCTCATGTCATCGAAGGCCGAGAGTCGAAATACGATCTCAACGCCTTCTCGCCAAGCCGGTTCGTAGGAACCTAACGCCTTCCTCTGCGCGACCTAGTGGCCTCCTGTGGTGAGGCCTTCCTTACACGGCAAACCACCGCTCTCCGCGCTATACTGATTCGTTTCCTCGGACTCTCTATCCGCTATCTTGCGATGTCTGCCGAGATCCAGATCGTCGATACGAAAGGACTCTCCTTATGGCCTCTCCCGCAGTCGATTTTGCCCGCGGTAATCAGCAGCGCTTTCTAAACGAACTCAAAGATCTTCTCCGCATCCCCAGCGTCAGCACCCTTGACGAACACAAGCCCGACATCAAAAAAGCCGCTGACTATATCGCCAACGAACTCAAGCGCATCGGCATGGAAAACGTCGAAGTCATCCCTACCAAGGGACATCCGCTCATCTACGCCGACTGGCTGCATGCTGCCGGCAAGCCGACGGCACTCTGCTACGCGCATTATGACGTTCAACCCGCCGAGCCGCTCGACGATTGGCACACTCCTCCATTCGAGCCGACTGAGCGCAACAACAACATCTACGCTCGCGGCGCCGTCGACGACAAAGGCCAGCTCTGGATGGAAGTCAAGGCTCTCGAGTCCCTCATGCAGGCTGGCGGTGGCAAACTTCCGATCAATGTGAAAATAATTTTTGAAGGCGAAGAAGAGGTCGGCGGCGAATCCATCGACGCCTACATCGTCAAAGAGAAAGCCAAGCTGAAGGCAGACTTCGCTCTCGTCTGCGACACCGAGCTCTTCGCACCCAATCTTCCAACTTTGTGTGTTGGACTGCGCGGCTTGGTTTACACCGAGATCGAAGCCAAGGGCGCCAAGGTTGACTTGCACTCGGGTGTCTATGGCGGCGCAGCTCCCAATCCTTTCTTCGCCCTGATTGAGATCATCAGCAAGCTGAAAGATTCCAAGGGAAAGATTCTGATCCCCGGCTTCTACAAAGGCGTGAAGGCTCCGACGAAAGACGAACTCAAAGCCTGGAAGCGCCTGCCCTTTAACGAAGAAAAATATCGCAAGACCGAAGTCGGCTCCAAGGTTCTCACCGGTGAACCGGGTTACTCGGTCCTCTACCGCACGTGGGCGCGCCCGACCTTAGAAGTTCACGGGATGCCCGGAGGCTTCATCGCAGCCGGCGCCAAGACTGTAATTCCTGCGAAGGCTGCGGCGAAAGTCTCCATGCGCCTGGTACCGAATCAGGATGCGGACGACGTCTTCAAGAAGTATTCAGCCTATGTGAAGAAGCTCACGCCCAAAGGCATCGAAACTAAAATCACCATCCACAGCAAGGGTCCAGCGGCGGTGGTAGGCACTGACAATCGGTACATCAAAGCTGCCACCGAAGCCTTGCATGATACGTTCAAGAAAGACACTGTCTTCATCCGTAGCGGCGGCTCGATTCCAATCGTCACCGGCTTCCAGGACGTACTGAAGATTCCGAGCGTGATGATGGGCTTCGGCCTACCCGACGACAACCTCCACGCTCCTAATGAGAAGTTCCACATCCCGAACTTCCATCGCGGGATCGAAACCATCTGCCGCTTCTTCGAAAAGTTGGGGTAGAGCGATCAGGCGCGAGTCTCTCTGCCCGCGCCTTTCTCTTTATTCAGTAGGACTAAACCCAATCGGCCCGCCCCAACACGTCTCGGCGAGTCTCGTCGACGAGCGAGTAACAATCAATCGAAACCCATCAAAGACATAAACGCAATAAAACATAATTATTGACAATCACTCGTAAGCCACCTAAGCTGGCCCTCATTAGCTCGCGCAACGGACGTTGATCTTCCGCCACTCGTCCTTTCACCTCGTTCGTCGAAAGGAATTCCCCTATGAAATCTCTTCGCACGGTCTGCTTTGTTCTTCTCACCCTTTCTTCACTCACACTCTTCGCACAATCTGGATCCATCTACTACGTCTCCAAAAACGGAAGCGATAACAACTCCGGCAGCTTCACTGCTCCCTGGCTCACCATTCAGCACGCCGCCAACACAGTTACGGCCGGAGCCACCGTCTATGTGGAAGCAGGGGTCTACAACGAGTCGGTGAACTTCCCATCCTCGGGCACGGCGTCGAACTACATCACCTTCGAAAACTACCCGGGCCAGAGCGCAGTCATCGACGGTACCGGACTTACACCTTCCGGCACTCAAGGCTTGGTGAATATCGTCAACCAGAGCTACATCACGGTCAGCGGATTTGAAATTCGCAACTACACGACTAGCAAGGCAGCGGTAACTCCGGCGGGCATTTGGGTCACAGGTTCAGGCAGCGGATTAAATCTGCTCAACAACATCGTCCACAACATCACCACGACGACCGAGAAAAGCGGCAATGCCTTCGGGATCGCAGTCTATGGCACGTCGAGCACTCCGATCACAAATCTCACGATCAGCGGCAACCAGGTTTACAGCCTGAAAACCGGCCAGAGCGAATCCGTAAACGTGGACGGCAATGTGACCTATTTCTCGATCACGAACAACATCGTCCATGACAACGACAACATTGGCATAGACGCCATCGGATTCGAAGGCGTCGGCCCTGCCGGCTACGACCAGGCCAAGTATGGTGAAGTCAGCGGCAATACGGTCTACAACATCAGCGGAATTAACAATCCCGGGGAGGGCAACTCATACGACGCCGATGGCCTCTATTGCGACGGTTGCGCTTATGTTGTCTTCGAGCGCAACAACGTCTATGCCTGCGACCTCAACATGGAAGCGGCCAGCGAACACAAGGGACACAGCAGCAGTTACGTGACCATCCGCAACAACGTCTTCTATGACGCCAACACTGTCGGCATTTCCATCGGAGGCTATTCCAATACCGTCGGCGCCAGCGATCACGTCGTCATCGTGAACAACACTCTCTACAACAACAACACCAAAAACCAAGGCGCCGAATTCCAGATTCAATATCACTCCGGTTCATCGTCGGGAAATATCTTTGAAAACAACATCGTCTACGCAGGCACGCAGAACGTCTGGATTTACAGCTATGTAAAAGGCAACTCGACGTATCCGGCGCCTCCGGCGACAATGAACTGGAATCTTTACTATTCGACCGCGGGATATGTCTCCGGCACGTCGATCGATTGGGCGGGCAAATCGACCTACAAGACTTATGCTGCATATCAATCAGGCTCCGGCGAAGACGCGAATTCGCCAAATGCCAATCCGCTCTTTGACAACATCGGATCGAACCCGCCGAATCTTGATGTTGCAACCAATTCCCCGGCTGTCAATGCAGGCAGTACCAGTCTCACCTGCAGTGTGGGCTACTGCAATGGATCTTCGATCTACGGCAGCACCGACTTCGCAGGTAATCCGCGCATCAACAGCAGCGGTCAGATCAATATTGGAGCTTACGAACAGTAAAACTAGAAATGGAAGAGCATTCTTCGGATGCTCTTCCATTTTCCTTCTCCGAAACCACGCTTCAACCTACTGCGCGAACAGCGTCAGTGGAACTGCCTCTCCCATCGCACGATATCCCGCGGGCGATGGATGCAAGTGATCTCCGCAGTCGTCACCGGGAAGAAGTCGATCGGGATGCTGAGGATCAAGCACGACTTTGTCGAAGTCGATGACCGCATCAAAGTGGCCAGCGGCGCGGATCCATACGTTGACCGATTGGCGATCTGCCTCGCTCAGCGGGCTGGGATGGTAATAGTCCGATCCTACGTAAGGGGTGATGGTCGCACCATAGACGCGCAACCCGTGCGCATGTGCTCGCTGAACGATCTGCTCGTACGCGGAAATGACTTGCTTCACCCGCGCGTTGTGCTCCTCTGGCGACACCTCTGCGGTACGCGCCAGTCCTCCAAGATCGTTCACACCTTCGAGCACGATCACCCAGCGTACGCCCGCTGGAGCCAGCACATCACGATCGAATCGCGCTAGAGCATTCGGACCGAGTCCATCAGTCAGCAGATGATTCCCGCCGATGCCCTGGTTCGACACGCCAATGCTTCGCGTACTCGGTGAAGCCTGCAACCGCTGCGCGAGAACATCGGTCCAGCGATCGTTCCCATTCGTCGTCGCGCCGTGTCCGTCGGTGATGGAATCGCCCAGCACCACGATCGAAGCCGCCTCCGCGGACCCAAGCACGTCGATCTCGGAGGTTTGATACCAGTGGTCGACGTGTTTTGCGTCCAGCAAATTCACCGCGGCTGGAAAGTCTCCGTGGATGAAGTAGGAAGTGGCGCGAGAACCGGGATGTCCCGTTTGCTGCGCGGGAGCTGAATCGAGATGAAACGTGACCGCAAGATCGGAGAGCGCGCCCACGGGATAATCCAACGGGTCAGACACAAGTTCTGCTCCCGGCGGAACACTCGCCTCGTTGCTCCCTGAAAATGTCAAAGCTCGATCGCTCGCAGGATCGACGCTCGACGATGCTGGCGACATGGGCCGTGCGATATGCACCGAAGTAAAGTGCAACGCCTCGGTTCCAAACGCGTTCGATAAATGCACGCGCACCGCTGAGCCGCCAACAGAGAGATGGAATATCTGGCGCACGGTTGCGTCGTGCAGATCTTCGGGAGCCATCGCATTCTGCGGCTCCGGGATCTGTTGCGACGATCCCCAACTTGCAACCCATACTTGCGGCTTGACCTGCGTTTTCGCATTCGAAGCTGCAAAGGCCAGACCTGCAAGGATCGCCAGAAAAAGGATCGGTAGAATGGTGTGGATTTTCAGTGCGTGCTTCACGGCTGAGAATTTACCATGACCTCGCGATTATGATCTCTTGATAGAGTTCGCTTTTTATGCAGCTCGGCATTGTCCGAGCGGAGGACCATGCGTTCCTTCCTGACATCTTCTCGTCTTCGCCTCTCTTGCATGTCCGCGCTTTTGTCGGCTCTTACTGCAGTTGGACAAAGTTCCGTGCCTGCTCCGGTCACGTTCACGGCCGATCAGGATCATCAGAACATGATGGACCAGCTAGGCATCAAAGCTCTGCGTCCCGGACCGAGCGGCAACGAGAACGCTCCAAACCATGCGAACTACGACGAGTCGAGGGCCAATCCCTATCCGAATCTTCCCGATCCGTTGACGCTCAATGATGGTCTGAAGGTAACAACCGCGAAAATGTGGTGGGACAAACGCCGTCCCGAGATCGTCGAGATGTTCGATAAGTACGTTTACGGACGCGTCCCGAAAGATGTGCCGAATGTGAATTGGAGCGTGACGGCAGTCGATCACGAGATGATCGGATTCAATCGCGTCGTCGCCAAGGATCTCATCGGGCAGGTCGACAACTCGTTGTATCCCGCGATCAGCGTAAAGATTCACATGACGCTGGTGACTCCGGTAAATGCGACGGAACCGATTCCCGTGTTGATCATGTTCGGCCACGCGGGATTTCCGGCTCCGAACGAACCTTCGGGCGAAGACATGGATCGCGTCAACGCTGCATGGAAAGCTTTGCTCGTGCAGCAGGATCCATCGCTGAAAGATGTGTTCGCGAATCATCCGGCATGGCAACTGGTTCATCCAACGCCCTTCCAGCCTCCGCAACTGAATGCAGATGGCGATCTTCCGAACACATGGCAGCTCATTGCAGCCGGGTGGGATTTCGCGCTGCTCGATCCCGCGAGTATCCAAGCGGACGATGGCGCCGGCATCACGCGGGGCATCATCGGCCTGGTCAACAAAGGCCAGCCGCGCAAGCCGGAAGATTGGGGGGCGCTGCGAGCTTGGGCTTGGGGCGCAGGACGCGCACTCGATTATCTCGTGACTGATTCGTCCATTGATGCAAAGCATGTTGGCATCGAAGGCGTGTCCCGCTACGGCAAGGCCGCGCTGGTGACGATGGCTTTCGATCAGCGATTCGCAATGGCTCTCGTCGGTTCGTCGGGCAAAGGCGGCGCGACTCTTTTGCGCCGCAATTATGGAGAAGCCGTCGAAAGCCTTACCGGCGGCGAGTATTACTGGATGGCCGGAAATTTCATGAAATACGGCGCGTCCGAAGCGACGTTCGGCAGCAAGACTCTAGGAGACATCCCAGTCGATTCGAATGAACTGATCGCGCTGTGCGCTCCGCGGCTGACGTTCATCAGTTATGGAATTCCCGAGAAGGGTGACGCGCTCTGGCTCGATCATCAAGGAAGCTTCATGGCGACGATCGACGCGAGCCGCGTCTTTACTTTGCTCGGGGCCAAGGGGCTCGACATCGAGGGCGACTATCGCACGGCGAAGATGCCTCCAGTGAATGAGGATCATCTCTCTGGACAGCTCGCCTGGCGTCAGCACGACGGAGGACACACCGACGCGCCGAACATGAAGTACTTCATCCAGTGGGCGGATAAATTTATGGGACACATTCCGCCGCAATAAACTCGAGGGAGTGACGAGTCTTAGGGTTGAAAAAAAATCCCGAAGCTTTCGCTCGTCTTTCCTGCACCAAATTGGGAAGGGGCCACTGTCCCTACACCCCCCTCCCCTCTGGTCTACTGGATTCATCGAGTTAGCGGAAAATCGTCGCGTAATCTATGGGGCACAATCACTTACAGGCAAAATCTTGGTTTCAAAGAACTTAGAAGGCCTTAAGTTGAAACCGCAGTTCCAAAACTGGACCTTCACCGTTTCAGTTACCGTTACGGCCTCGACGATGATCGCGCCGACGGCCTGTGCACAACAAGGTCAGATGTCACACTCGCATGTGGAAAAAGCACGGATTCGGGTAGGCAAACCGTTCGTACGGTGGTCAAGGAAATGCAAGTCAGGAGTCCAGCGTGCGTGAATATGACCTCATTACGGATTGGTACGCGTCGGAACGCGACGATCAGACGGGAGTACCAGAGGCGACCACGCTAGCGTTATCGATTCCCCGCGGATCACGCGTGCTCGATATTGGTTGCGGCAACGGTAGACCCATCACACGCGCCCTTTTGAATGCGTACCACCGAGCCATCGGACTCGATAGTTCAGGTGCGATGCTTGCACATTTTAAGCAGAATTGTCCCGAAGCATTGGCCGTTAGAGGAACTGTTGAGTTCTGCCCGTTCTCCGATGGAGTGTTCGACGCTGCGATTGCATGGGGTGTCATGTTCCATTTGAATCCCGAAGACGCAATTCGGGCGATTGCAAACATTTCGCGTCTCCTTAAGCGCGGCGCCCCGTTTTTGTTCACGTCCGGCGACTGCGACGGCCTGGAAGCTAAAGAGGGCAAGATGAATGGCGTCACGTTCCAGTATTTCTCATACAGTCCCGAGAGCTACCGACGAATCCTGGCAGATCACAGCTTAACGTTGGTGGAAGTCCATGCGGACAGCGGCAAGAATACCTATTACCTGGCTAAGCGAGACTAAGCTGCCGACCAACCTCACCGTGCTACGTCGGCTTAAGCTATTCTGAAGAACCTTGGTGGGAGGGTTTGTAGCATGGCAAAGCTTGTGTATGGATTGAACCAGTCCCTGGATGGCTACGTCGACCACATGAAAATCGGGTCACCCGATCCCGCGCTCTCTCGCTACTTCATCGAGCAGGCGCGCGGCGTGACGGGCGCGTTGTACGGTCGGCGCATGTACGAGATCATGCGTTATTGGGACGATGATCTCCCGGATTGGGACGCGGGAGATCGCGAGTTCGCGGCGGTGTGGCGGGGACAGCGGAAGTGGGTTGTATCGCACTCGTTGAAATCGGTCGGACCCAACGCCACGCTCATCGAGAATGACTTCGAGGCGGTAATCCGTGGGCTGAAGGCTCAGGTGGAAGGGGAAATCGACGTAGCCGGACCAAACCTCGCGGGGAGCCTGACCAACCTGGGTCTGATTGATGAGTATCGACTCTACATCCATCCCATCGTGCTCGGGTCTGGCCAGCCGTTCTTCGCCGGCCCCCGGCCGCGGCTTCGCCTTGTGTCCAGCGACCGCATTGGCGGCGATTTAGTCAGGTTGACGTATGTTCCTGCTTGATGCGCGACTTGCCCGACGGCCTGCGCCGACTCGTCAGGTTCGTTTCGGGTCGAAACCCGGATTTCAAACTGAGCAATACCGGGAATTCTGTAAACAAATTCTGTAAACATCAGAGCGCCTGAAGCCGGTTCCCGTTTTTCAGATGTTCTTTTGGCACGAATGAATTCGTGCCCGGATACGAGGCTCTGCGGGCGGAGCGGTGCAAAACCATCTGCATCTCAAACAGCAGCAGATCGCGATTACACTCATCAACCCGGGAGAGGTTTGTCGAGTGTAATCGCGATTACTGCTGCTACTGCGTCACGACAAACTGCGGATTGCTGTTAAGCGTCCCTGATGGCGTCACGACGGAAACAATTCCGGTCGTCGCGCCTGCTGGAACTGTAGCTCGAATGAAAGAATCTTTTTCAACCGTGAACTCGGCGGGCACGCCATTAAACGTGACGCTGCTCGTTCCGGTTAGGTTGTTGCCGAGAATGAGGACGCGCTTTCCGACCGTGCCCGCCGCGGGTACGGTTTCCACGAGTGGACTGAGTCCGTGATCGAGGCTGAAGATTGTGCTAGCGCTAGCGAGATTGCCAGTGGTAAATCCATAGATTTTGCCGTCGGTACCTTGAAGGAGTCTTCCAGCCGGTACCCAGCTCAGGTTCCCGAAACTGTAGAGCGAGCTGAACGCACCTGCAGGAGTGATCTCGAAAAGGGTTCCTATAGCGTGAACCCCGCCGAGTTCTGTGCTTCCGTAGAAATTGCCGTCGTTCGCCAGTACCAATCCGGAGTCGGATCCGTCGCCATCAACAAAATCGAAATTATGCAGTACGCTAAATCGGCCCGTTGCCGTGAGTTCGAATATGGTGCCACCGCCGTAACGTCCGTTCTCGTAAGTGGTCCCAAACAAATTTCCATCGGCATCCTGCGCCAGGTAAGTAGGAAAGGTGCCGTCGGCACAGCCAGAGCCAGAGGAGGAACAAAAGTTGTGAAGCACCGTGTAGGAACCGTCCAGTGTTAGCCTGTAGATCACGCCCGACTGGTTGGCACCCCCAAACTCTGTTGCGCCGTAGAGGTTCCCATCGCTGCCCTGGATTAGGGGGGTGAATGCTTGGGCGCCATCGGCGCAATTCGCCAGCGAACAGAAGGTATACAGAAGCTTGAACTCGCCGGTTGGGCTGATCCGGAAAATGGTTCCTTGCCCGCTTGCCCCACCAAACGCGGAAACGCCATAGAAGTTTCCGTCGCTGGCCTCCGTAACGCTATACACCGTTACTGCATCGGGGCATCCTGGATCAGAACAGAATGTGTAGAGGGCAGTGACTCTGCCGTCAACCGTCATCTTATAAAACGTTCCCGCCGCGGAGCCGCTGTCGCGGCTCCCTGTCACGCCGTATAGGTATCCGTCACTTCCGAGGGTAAGCGATCCAGAGCTCACGCAATCGGAGAGGGAGCAGAAATTGTGAATCGTGGTGACTTTTCCCGTGGGTGTCATGCGGAAGATCTGCCCCACCCCATAAGCGTTGACTGCGCCGTAGAAGTTGCCATCCGTGGCTTGTACGAGCGATGTAGCAGTTACACCATTCCTGAACGCGTGGAGGAAGGTAACAGTTTGTGCCTGAGCGCACACCGCCAGGGTGAAAGTAAGAGCTGCGGTAGCGAGTACAAGGCCTGGAATGCGAAGCGTCTTTGAACTTCTCATGGAAATCTCCACATAACGGAATTGAAAGGCCTAAAACACGGGCCCGAAAGCCGAGGGCGTCTCCGCCCGGGCCCGTTTGCGACGGCTACTTTGTTACGACAAACTGTGGATTGCTGTTAAGCGTCCCTGATGGCGTCTCGACGGAAACAATTCCCGTCGTCGCTCCTGCCGGAACCGTTGCACGTATGAAGGAATCTTTTTCAACGGTGAACTCGGCGGGCGCGCCATTGAAAGTGACGCTCGTCGTTCCCGTCAGACCGTTGCCGAGGATGAGAACGCGCTTCCCGACTTTGCCGGCTACAGGTACGGTTTCTATCAGTGGGGCAAGGGCGTTGGAGAGGCTGAAGATCGTGCCGGAACCACCACAGCCGTCACCGCCGCCGTCGAGAGTGGTTCCGTAGAGCGTGCCATCGGTGCCCTGAAAGAGCGGACTCAGGGGATAGTAGCCACTCGTATCACAGTAGGTGAATGTGTGGAGCTGTGTGAACACACCTTCTGGAGTGATCTCAAAAATGATTCCGCCGACCCCGACTGTTCCGTTGCCTTGTGCGGTTCCGTAGAGGTTGCCTTCGTTTGCCAGCGTCAATCGAGTCGGAGCGGCTCCGACGTAGTCGAACGTGTGCAGGATCTTGTATTGATTTGTAGATGTGATCTCGAACACTGTCCCGAAGTAGTCAGATCCGCCTCCAGACTGGGTGGTGCCGAAAAGATTCCCCTTGGCATCCTGGACGAGTCCGGTGGGCACGAAGCCGTCCTGACAGTCGAGATCACAGAAGCTGTGGAGCACTTTGTAAGCGCCGGCAGGAGTCAGTTTGTACACGACACCGCCTCCCTTGGCTCCTCCCACGCTGGTCGTGCCATAGAAGTTTCCGTCGCTACCCTGGATTGGCGGTGAAATCGGCATGCTGCCATCCGCACAGTTTGCACGCGAACAAAAAGAGTGCAGCGACTTGAACTTGCCGGTTGAGCTGATACTGAAAATTGTGCCTTCGTTGAACTCTCCCCCAAGGATTGTCGCGCCGTAAAAATTCCCGTCGCTGGCTTGGATGAGTCCGTGTGGGCTCTGGCCGTCAGTGCACGGCGTGGCGCGGCAGAAGGTGTAGAGAGTCGTGAACTTGCCGCCGAGCGTGATCTTGTACACGGTTCCTGAGCCAGATTTGTTGCCGGCATCGCTGCCACCTTCCGGCGTCACTCCGTAAAGATTTCCATCGTTCCCTAGTACGGGGGCCGAAGAGGAATTTGCGCCGTCGGTGCAATTAGGCTGTGAGCAGAAATTGTAAAGATCGGTGATCTTTCCGCTGGGCGTCACTCGAAAGAGAGTGCCGAGCGACGTTGAACGGGCGCCCCCTTGGGTGGTCGTACCATAGAAATTTCCGTCCGTCGCTTGAACCACGGATCCGAACGGTGAGCTTCCATTCGCCCCATTGAATGCGGCGAGGGTCGTCACGGTTTGTGCCCGGGCGCATATCGTCAGGCTGAAGGTGATGGCCACACTCGCGAATGCGAAAACAAACGTGCGGAATGTTTTTGAACTTTTCATCGAAATTTCCTCATAACTAGCGTGCCTCGGCGAGGCACCACAGAAACTGTGTAAAACACGGGCCCGAAAGCCGAGGGGGTCTCCGCCCGGACCCGTTCGCGACGGCTACTTTGTCACGACAAATTGTGGATTGCTGTTGAGCGTCCCTGATGGCGTCACGACGGAAACAATTCCGGTCGTCGCGCCGGAGGGAACCGTTGCACGGATGAAGGAATCTTTTTCAACGGTGAACTCGGCGGGCGCGCCATTGAAAGTGACACTCGTCGTTCCGGTGAGATGATTGCCGAGAATCAGGATGCGTTTCCCGACTTTTCCACCGGTAGGCACCGTTTCGACCAGCGGGCCAAGATTGTTCGACAACGAAAAAATAGTGCCAGCGATGTTGCTGTTGGTGTAGTAGTTGGTGCTGCCGTAAAGCAAGCCGTCGGTGCCTTGAAAAAGCGGAAAGTATGGCTCGTTGCCACTCACATCAAATGTATATAGAACGGTGAAGACTCCATCGGGAGTGACCTCGTAAGCAGTACCATCGCTGTACTTCCCCAAGAGGTTTACTCCGTAGAGATTTCCGTCATTGGCCAACACTGCACCTCCGCCAGGCTCTCCTCCCTCGACAGACGGGTTGAAGCTGTGGAGGACCTTGAATTGGTGTTCGGCGGTCAGTTCGAACACAGTTCCATACCCATGCGTGCCGCCGAATGAGGTTGTGCCAAAGAAATTCCCTTTTGCGTCCTGGACCAATGGCTGAATAACCCCGCCAGCCGCGCAGTCACCCTGAGTGCAGAAGTCGTGGATGACCTGGTAATTTCCGGCTTGACTCAACTTGTAAATAACACCGGCGCCCCAGGTTCCACCTTGGGCGGTTGTGCCATAGAAATTTCCATCCTGTCCCTGGATTGGCGACAGCGGGAAGCTGCCGTCCTGACAGTTGGAAAGCGCGCAGAAGGAGTGCAGGTCCTTAAAGTTGCCGGTTGGGCTGATCCGAAAAAATACTCCTTGATTCCATTCGCCCCCGGATTCGGTTGTCCCGTAAAAATTCCCGTCGTTGCCTAGAAAGAGCCCATTCGGATTCTTGCCGTCGCTGCACGTCGAGTCGGAACAGAAGGTGTGGAGCAGTGTGAACTTGCCCCCCGGGGTTACCTTATAGAAGGTTCCGGAGGATCCTTCGCCACCGTAGACAGTCACTCCGTAAAAGTTTCCGTCGCTCCCAAGCACCATCAGGTAAGGATTTCTTCCCTGCGCGCAGGTCCCCTCGCAGGGGAAGCTGTAAATCGTGGTGAGATGTCCGGAGGGCGTCATACGGAAAACATCGCCAAATCCGAATGCACCTGACCAGTACCCCGTGCCGTATAAATTTCCATCCGTCCCTTGGATCAGTCCGTCGGGAGAATCATTCGGGTTGGTAAACTCGGCAAGGAATCTCACAGTTTGTGCCTCGGCGCATACCGCCAGGCTGAAGGTAAATGCCGCAGCCGCGAGTGCAAGAGCAAGAAAGCGGAACATCTTTGAACTAGTCATCGGAATTTCCTCGTCAGAACCGGCCCTCACTGAGGGCAAGAAATGTTTAAACGCGGGCCCAGAAGCCGAAGGGGTTTCCGCTCTGAGCCCGTTCGCGACGGCTACTTTGTCACGACAAATTGAGGATTGCTGTTCAGCGTTCCGGTCGGAGTGACGACAGAAACCGTCCCAGTCTTGGCGCCACTGGGAACGGTCGCTTTGATGTAGGTGTCGGATTCCACCGTGAACGAAGCTTTCACCCCGTCGAACTTGACGCTGCTTGTTCCCATCAGCCCGGTACCAAGAATGAGCACGGTTTGGCCGACTTTGCCCGCCACGGGCACGGTTTCCACCAGAGGACTCATGTTGTCGTCGACGCTGAAGATCGTCCCGTAGCAACATGGGTTTGTGCCGTAGTTTGTGGCTCCGTAGAGAAGACCATTGGTGGCCTGAAAAAGGCTCCAAACCGGATCGTAGCCTTCGTTGCAACACTGGAATGCGAAGAACGACTTGAACACACCGGCTGCGGTCACCTTATAAATATTGCCTTCTCCAGAACCGCCTCCCCCTTGAGTCACTCCGTAGAGGTTGCCGTTACTGGCAAGGGCCATCGCCGACTGTGGGACGCTACCGTCGGTACCGTCGAACTTGTGCAGGAGTTTGTATTGGTTTTTCGATGTGAACTCGTACACGACGCCGTCGTTCCGGGTGTCGCCGCCGAAGGCAGTTGTACCGAAGAAGTTGCCGGCCGCATCTTGCGCGAGCGCCCCCATCGGGTTGGAGCCAGTTGGACAGGACGTCTCATAGCTGCAGAAGTTGTAGAGGACCTTGTAGGTCCCTGCTGTGGTGATCTGGTAGATGACGCCGCCGTTATGAGCTCCTTCGGCGTACGCTGTGCCGTAGAGGTTTCCGTCGATACCCTGCGTAGGCGGGGATTGCGGATTTCCACCATCGCCGCAATTCGATTGCGAACAGAAAGTGTGAAGCAATTTAAACTTCCCGGTGGGGCTGATCGAGAAGATCGTGCCTTGACTGAACTTTCCGCCGACCTGTGTGGTTCCGTAAAAATTTCCGTCGCTCGCGAGGATGATTCCGCGCGGGGCTTGACCGTCGGCGCATCCAGCAGATGGACAAAAGGTGTAGAGAGTCGTGAGCTCGCCGCCAGGTGTGATCTTGAAAATCGTCCCTGAGCCTAGCGAAAAGCCAGCATCACTCCCGCCTGCGTAGGTGATTCCATAAAAGTCGCCGTCGCTTCCGAGAATCATGCTTTCGGGTATTGCCCCGTCTGGGCACTTAGACTGTGCGCAAAAGCTATAAATCGTGGCGAGATCTCCGGAGGGAGTCATTCGGAATATTTGACCCTGACCGTGAGCACTTCCGCTTGCGGCTCCATAAAGATTTCCGTCCGTCCCCTGAACCACGGATACAGCGGCTGACTGCTTACCATTGTTATGGAAGTCGTACACAAGGTCGACAGTTTGTCCCTGGGCCTGAATCGCCAAGCTGAAGCTGAAGGCTGCCCATGCGAATGCAACCGCAAGTCTGAGAGAAGTCTTTGAGATTTTCATCGCCGTGTCCTCGTAAAAGTGACTTAGTAGAGCGATACGAAAGCTCGGTAAAATACGGGCCCGGAAGCCGAGGGGGTCTCCGCCCGGGCCCGTTCGCGACCGCTACTTCGTCACGACAAACTGCGGATTGCTATCAAGCGTTCCCGTCGGGGTAACGACTGAAACCGTCCCGGTCGTCGCACCGGAGGGGACGGTCGCTTTGATATGGGTATCGGACACAACTGTGAACGCCGCCGACTTACCGTTGAATTTCACGCTGGTGGATCCAGTCAGGCCGTTGCCAAGGATAATGACCTGCTTGCCGACTTGGCCGGCCACAGGTACGGTTTCTACCAGAGGATCGAGGCCGTTGGAGAAGCTGAAGATCGTGCCGTCTCCACTGCAGCCGCCGCTGGTGTCGTTTCCGCCGAAGAGAGTGGTCCCGTAGAGGATGCCATTGGTGCCCTGAAAGAGCGGACTAAGAGGAGAGTAGCCGCTGATACTACAGTTGCTGAAAGTGTGGAACTGCGTGAAGACCCCTGCTGGAGTAATCTGAAAAAGGGTTCCGCCGCCCTCGTCCGTTCCCGGGCTCAGTGTCGTCCCATAGAGATTACCGTCGTTTGCCAGCGTCAATCCCACATCCGCATCGCCTCCAGTAGAGTCGGCGAACCCGTGTAGGACAATGAATTGATGTTTCGATGTGATCTCGAATATGCTCCCCTCGAGGGTAGCGCCGCCCGTCTGGGTCATACCAAAGAAATTGCCATTGGCATCCTGCACGATCGTGGTCGGCGGCCAGCCGTCTTGGCAGCCGGAATCAGAACAGAAGCTGTGGAGCACCTTGTAGGCTCCCGCAGCAGTCAGTTCGTACACGGTACCGACTCCACCGGTTCCCCCTTGGGCAGTTGCGCCATAGAAGTTGCCGTCTCTGCCCTGGATTGGGGGGAAATAAGGAATGGCGCCATCGACGCATTTGGCACTCGAACAAAAAGAATGCAACACCTTGAGCTTGCCGGTAGAACTGATCGAGAAAATTATGCCCTCATTGAACTCTCCGCCCTGGAGGGTCGTGCCGTAAAAGTTCTCGTCCGCACCCAGGATGATTCCGTTCGGGTATTGGCCGTCAGGGCATGGAGTAGCTTGGCAGAAGGTGTAGAGTGTCGTAATCTTGCCGCCGAGCGTCATCTTGTAAAGAGTTCCTGATCCGAAGCTGTTGGCAGCATTGCTGCCGCCGTACGGCGTCACTCCATAAAGGTTTCCGTCGCTTCCGAGTACCGGGGCCGCAAAGGGACCTTCGCCATCGCTGCAATTCGGCTTTGAGCAGAAATTGTAAAGAGCGGTAAGTTTTCCGCTCGGCGTCATTCGGTACAGAGTGCCGTACCCGCCAGCGAAAGGGCCGCCAGATTCAGTTACGCCATAATAGTTTCCGTCCGTTGCCTGCACTACCGCCGAGATGGGTCTACTTCCGTTTGTGTAATTGAAGTTGGCAAGGTTGGTCGTAACGGTTTGTGCCTCGGCGCGCATCGCCACGAAGGCAAGGGCCACAGCTACAAATGCCACCAAAAACAGGAAGCGTTGTTTCTTGTGCTGCATGAAAACCTCCTGAAGCGCAGCGAAGTCGCTAGCGCGCGAACTTCAATTGAGGTCGATCGCAGGGTGAGCCTAGGACGGGGCCCAGAGCAGCTTGTCACTTGGGGAGGCTTAATCTACTTCAACCGCTTCCGGCTGTCAACGGAAAAGATAAGTCAATTATGTATTTTAGTGAGGTCTTGGCAGGCGATGAAACGCACTAATCTCCTGCAGCTCTCGCTACTCATTGAGAAGATTAGCGAATGCGACTGACGGTCACCTGGCCACGGTTGAGCTGAAGCCTTGGATCTTCGCGAGTTGCATTGATCAGCGCAAGGGCACGTTGGGCGTTACCAACCAGCTTTTCCAACGTCTTGCATAGACGTTCAAATTCTGCGCGCGAACCCAGTTCAAAGAACACGTCGTTGATTTGTTGCAACTCAGGAAATAGCGACTGAAGTGCTTTAGCCCCCTTCGGAGCCAAGAACAGAAGAGAGACCCGTCGGTCCTTAAGGTCGGATTGTCTTTCCAGAAGACCCTTCTTGAGAAGCTTGCCCGACTCCATGGTCACAAAGGGTCCCGTGACGTGCAGGTATTCGCCAACGCGGCCAACGCTAACGCCATTCTCTCCCTGGAGTTCGGCCACCGCCATCATGATGGTATATTGCGGCGCAGTGAGGCCCAATCTCTCTCCCAGGTAACGTTTCACGGTATCCATGCGCGCGGAAACGGTGAAGAAGTCATACAGGAGTCTTCGCAAAGAATGGTCGGACTTCCCGGATACAAGAATTGGATTGGTCGCGGTGAGAGGAAACTGAGAATCCGTTTTTTGCTTAGGCATTGATCGAAAGAGTTCCTGAGTTGTGCAAAGTCTTCGTTCGAGTATAGGCCACGCGCTTGGAGAAATGCCTCCTATTCTGGGAAGTGTAAAGAAAGGTAAAGCCTTAGCAGGTGGGGGCTTATCCGCATCTCGGCACTCTTCACCTGCATCCAAAATCTCGACTGTCAAAATTTCGACTCTCAAGTAGCGAGGTTGAGGAATGTACGAACGAAGTGGGTTGGAACGGTGGTATTTCGGCAATATGCTCGCGTTTCTGTTGATTGCTTTTTCGGCAGCGAGCTACGCTCAATCGCAGGATCAATATAATCCTCCGCCACCGCCGCCGCCGGCAGCTCAAAATCCCGACAACAATGCGCCGGCTCCCCCGCCACCGGCAGCGATGCAAAGCCCGCAGCAGTTGGACAGCCTGGTCTCGCGAATTGCATTGTATGCAGACCCGTTACTGGCGCAGGTGCTCACCGCTTCGACGTACTCCGACCAGATCCCCGATGCAGCCGGGTGGGCAAACGAACATAGCGGTTTGAGAGGAGATGCGCTCGCCAATGCCATTCGGGAAGATAATCTGCAATTTGATCCGAGTGTAATGGCGTTGCTGCCATTTCCTTCCGTGCTGGACATGATGGCGAAGGACATCTCATGGACGCGGCAGCTTGGAGATGCAGTATTGGCGCAGCGTCCGGATGTGATGGATGCGGTACAGAGAATGCGCAGGCAGTCGTATCAATACGGATATCTTCGTCCGTCGCCGTATGACAACGTAGTCGATTCAGGGGGAGACATTGAGATTCTGCCGACAAATCCGTCGTATATCTATGTGCCGACTTACGACCCGTATGTCGTATTTGGGCCACCACGGCCAGGATTTTTTGTCGGTGGAGCAATTCGCTTTGGGCCCGCAGTCGTCATTGGCGCGCCGTTCTTTGCATGGGGATGGGCACACCCTTACTTCCAATGGCGTACGCACGGAATCTTTTTCGATGCGACGCCGTGGAGTCGTGGGTGGGTGAATCGGGGATATTATGTGCATCCCTACGCTCACCCTTACGTGCGCCGAGAAGGACCGAGGGTAGAACGGCACGATTTCCGCCGGAGATGAATCTCGACTCACCGACGAGCGTCGATACAAAGATTGCAAGAGCTTGCATACAGCGGCGACACACCGGCGTTGCTTGACGCTGCGCCAGCTCATCCGTCTGGTTCGCGAATTGCTGCTGGTTACGTCTCAAACTTCAGCAAATCTTTGCGCAACGATTTCAGAAGCAAACTTCCAATACGACTCTGGCATCGAAGGCCCGCGCAGATGTAGGTTCCTACTCCCGCGAGGATCGAATGGCAGACATTGTTCTTCCCATTAGGAATACTCAGAGACACTCCGAACAAACCAAATTCCATGTGTACAACAGATTGAAAACGCAAGCCGAACGGATTCTTGCGAATTGGGCACGGATGGCCCTCTTCTTTGGCCTCCTCTGCTCTGCAACCGCCTGGGGCCAGGAAGCTTGCCCTTGGTTTGCAAGCCGCAGCACCGTTAACGATCCGCCCGCTCTATTCAGCGAAAATGGAAGACTGGTTGCCGATTTCACCTATCAGACCGAAGTGGACAGCACTGGCCTGACCAGATTTTGCTACAAGACCACTGATGGCCGCGAGTCTCCGACGCTCTATCTCAACCCCGGAGATGAACTGATCTTACACATCACCAATCTCGTTCCGCCGGACGCGCCCGGCCTGCCTGCGATGGCAATGAACATGGTCGACGGGATGGATATTTCGCCGACGCCCGTCTCCGGAACTGATATCTGCGGGGCTGCCAAGATGACTTCGTCGTCGGTGAATCTGCACTATCACGGAACCAATACTTCACCGACCTGTCATGGTGATGAAGTAATTCATACGCTCGTAAATTCGGGAGAAACATTTACCTATCGGATCAAGTTTCCCAGTGATGAGCCGCCCGGGCTGTACTATTATCACCCGCACGTTCACGGCATTGCTGAAGCCTCGGTGCAAGGCGGAGCGACCGGGCTGATCGTCATCCGCGGCATTGCAAAGTTGCAACCGCAGGTGCAAGGGCTTCGCCAGCGATTACTAATCGTGCGCGATTATCCCGCTCCCCCTTCGTCCGAAGATCCTGTCGAACCCGCCAATAATCTCTCCATCAATTACGTGCCCGTTCCTTATCCGACCTATCCGCCTGCCGTTATCAAAATGAAACCAGGAGAAACCGAACTCTGGCGGTTGGCCAATACATCGGCCGAAACCATTCTGGAGGTGGAACTCCTCTATGACGGTGTTCCACAGACTCTGCGAGTTGTTGGATTGGATGGCGTTCCTGTCGGTTCGCAGGATGGCTCACGCCAGGGAAAAACCCTTTCGGTCAATCATCTGCGTATCCCTACCGCGGGTCGCGCGGAATTCTTGATTACAGCACCTTCTCACGATGTCAAAAAAGCGATCCTGATCACGCGTAACGTGAATACTGGGCCAATCGGCGATAAGGATCCCACACGACCCTTGGCAGTCGTCGATGTAAACAGCCCCTCCAAATCCGACGATCTCTTGACGATTTCCGACGGTTCGGAACCTGCGCCGCGACAGCGCTTCGAAGGTCTGGTCGAGGCTGAAGTGACTGCACGTCGCACGCTTTATTTTTCCGAGAACAATCCCAAAATGCAGTTCTTCGTCACCGTGGATGGAGCGAAGCCGACGCTCTTCAATCCCGATAATCCACCCGCCATTACAACTCATCAAGGCTCAGTTGAAGAATGGACCATTGAAAATCGCGCGCTCGAGAGTCATGAGTTTCACATCCATCAGATACATTTTCTGCTGATGGCTGAAAATGGCGTCCCGGTCTCCCCGGAGCGGCAGCAGATGCTCGATACAGTAGACGTTCCCTTCTGGTCTGGCAGTGGGCCTTATCCGAGCGTCACTCTGCGCCTGGACTTCCGCGGCCGGGATATCGGCGACTTCGTCTATCACTGTCACATCCTCGAACACGAAGACCACGGCATGATGGCCATTATTCGGGTGTTGCCGAAAGAATAGACGTCGATGCAGGCGGGGCTGAAGTCTGGGTTCTCGCCTGCTTCTTTACCGGCACAGTGGACTTCATTCCCGCGTTGGAGTCTAAGCTAGCCGTGTTCGACGCGCGCTTTTATGTCGGAGTACGCCGCATCGATCAGTTCGAGTAGTGCTGCGGAGTTTGTGGGCACTCCAGGTTTCAACTTCACATGCCGCATGAACTTGCCGTTGCCTTGCAACAGGCGTGCCGGATCCGGCAGCGCTGCTCCCTGAAAGAACCCTACGTTGACGTGCGAGGTGAAGACGTTCACGTAACCGAAAGGCGCATCTCCCAGACATGCGACCGGACAGCCGTCATGCAATAACTCCCGGACTTCGTCTCCGCATTTTCGCATCAACTCAAACCACTGTTGCGCGATGGATCCCAATTCACCCTCACGCTGTTTCATCCACGCATCGATGGCGGGATCTCGCGCGACAGTACCGTTGAAGCGCAGCAGTTCGGTTCTCATTGTCATGGCGTTTTGAGCGCGACCCGCTGGTTCCAGGGGGCCACGCTTTCCTCATACTCCATGGGATCGCCGAAACCTTCGGTCTGGACGCCGAGGTGGCGCAGAGCGTCTAAGGCCATCAACCGGCGATGCGCGTTGAACGTCATGATATGAGCGAAGACACCGCCAAAGGTGAAGTTCTCAGCCGGTTCGCACAGAGCGTCGACGAACGTGTCGTCCCACGCTGAGCGATTTCGGATGTCACTGAAGATGCGATGCAAATCAGCATCGGTTTTCTCGAGTCTTTCCAGCATCGCTTGCGGGGAACGCTGCGACTTGGGACGACCGTTCATATCCATATCGGTTCCCGAGAGCGCGGCGGTCCAGACTTCCTTCGTGAAAATTATATTTTCTAAAAGTTGCCTTAGAGTGTTATTCGATTCCCGCCAGGGCAGCAACTCTACGACCGTCGGAAGTTGGCGGTCCAATTGTTCCTCGGTCAACGTGCTGGCATATTCCAGCAAACGCCGTGTGTGCCATGAGTCATTGCCTGAAAACCGATCAAATAAATCCATGTCGCTTCCTCCTTTTGATGATGAACCGGGGGCAAAAAAGTGAATTTTGTTGGACGCCGGCAAGTGAAAGTGCGGATCACGCATGCGCCGGTAGAGGCTGGGAGAAATTCGAAAAGCTTTCCGGAACGCGCGAGTGAATGCCTCCAACGAGCCATAGTTGGCATCCAGAGCGACGTTCGTAACGGACATTTCGGTTCGCGCCAGTTGGTAAGCTGCCCGTTCCAGCAAGAGCCGACGTCGCATAGCTGCCGGAGTTTCTTCGATTACCGTTCGGAACAGCCTGTGGAATTGAGTGCGGCTTTGATAGGCCTGCCGCGCCAGATCTTGCGTTTTCGCCTGGGTGTCCAGGGAGTTCGCTACGATCGTAGAAAGGCGGTCTGCCGTGTCCTTGCCATCCGCTCTATCCATGTGGCCGGTCCCTCATCTCGGACGTATGATAGACAAAAGTTAGCGTACCGCGCCTGATCGTACGTACCAATTTTCTTCCTCAATCGGATTAAGGCGAATGATAGGAAGCGCAGCGGGACGGGGTCTTTCTCAATTGACAACTGCTGATACCGTCGCAGATACTGCGGTTGCGCATGTAGGATGCAATGGCACGTCGCTGAAGGGCAATGCCCACCTACGATCTCATCGTGGAGGCCTGCATGCCCAATCTAGAAAACCTCAAGAAACAAGCCAAGCTGATATTGCGGTGGCATCGCGAGCGGCACTATCCTGTCGCGGCACAAATCCGGCGACTGCTGCCACGTTTCGTGAAAATGTCCGATCCCGAAATTCTTGCCGCGAGCTTTAAGCTCAGTGACGCGCAAGAAATGGTCGCAAAACAGCAAGGGTTCGATAGTTGGCAAGCCCTGAAAACGGGAATTTCTGCGACATCCCCTGAAGCGAAATCGACGTCCCCAAAAGCGACGATTGTTGGTGCTGAGCCACAACTATTCGTCTCAGATATCAAGAAATCCTGCGAATTCTTCCTGGAAAAATTAGGCTTTTCACTCATATTCAGTTACGGCAAGCCGCCCTACTATGCGCAGGTGGGTCGCGACGCGGCGCGTGTCAATCTAAGGTGGGTCGAGCGAGGCGTGATTGAATCGACGATTCGCGATCGAGAAGAGCTGTTGTCGGCATCGATGACCGTCGCTACAGCGGAAGAGATCAAGCTGCTGTTTCTTGAGTTTCAATCCGCCGGTGTCACCTTTCACCAGACCCTGAAAAAACAGCCTTGGGGCGCGAAGAATTTCGTCGTCAAAGATCCAGATGGAAATCTGCTGCTGTTTGCTGGTCCCGCGGACTAATGGTGTCCAGCTGCCCACGGGGTAACCCAGCACAAATCTCCGCCGTAGGTTTTCCTCCCAGGCGTTGTCGGAAAGCTGAATCCTGCCTGGGCAAGCTGCTGTAGCCTGAATCCAAGGTAGTCACTGACCTTATAGTCGCCCGACGCCCAGTCCACCCTGACGTTTGGTCCGCCAAACTGTCCCATCTGATACATGTGCAGCTGGATGCCGATCCGAAGCTTGTCAGTCACACGGCATCGCTCAGGCTCAGGGCGCCCTCGGTCCAGTGCAGGCTGCCGCTGCTCGACTTCATCGTCAAATAGTTGTTGTGAGAGCTATAGAGAAATCCCTGCGTGGCGAAGCCATGGATCTGGAGGTTATCGAGATCTTGAGCTGTGCCAAGGACAGCGCACAGCCAAAACAGAAACAGCACAAGCCCGCGTCGCGGCATAAATCCGTCTCCTGTCAGGTTCTATCGGCAGAGTATGGGCGAGCTTAATTCGGCGGGAATTCATCCTAACTTGGGACGAACTTCTGTTTTAGGTCCGGTTTGGTCGATGCGACAGAACGTTTCTGATTTGAGTTAAAGGGTGTGGTTCGCTTCAGCAGACTTGACGATTCGTTCCGCTCCGTTATGAGCAGAATTGAAATCGCGAGCAATTCCCCATCCCACGACGTCGCTCGATCTCCGACGCCGCACCACATAGTAGTAATTGGGAAAGTGTGTACGTTTGTCAGCCACGATGTCAGACCAGAAATCTCCTCTGCGAATTGAAATTCCTGAATAGCTGGGGTTGCGAGGGATTGCAGCTGACAAGTGGAGACCGTGAGTCCCCACCACCGATTCAAGCATGCGTGGAGAAAAGATATTCGCGTCGTATTGGCAGAGTCCGATAGCGGGTCGGTCGGGAAAATATCCGTTCACCAAGCCTTCATAATCGAACAGGCGGCCGCATGCATCGGGATCGTTGATCGCCCAGGAAGCGTCGCCCGCGATGCGAAACGCTTGAAATCCTCGTTGCAACGTTTCATGCAAAGAAGACATGAGCGCGTCCATCATAGCTCGAGAATTGAACTGGCCATTGGGAAGATATATCTGCTCTACGTCATGAATTTCAAGGGCCCCGCTTTGCTTCAACGCATTCAGATTGAGACCAAGAGAGGCCAGTTCGAGCAGAAGGCGCTTGCCTACATGTGGCTTCTGGGCGCAGAAACAACGTTCTCCCCGCTGCAGGCCTTCCGCGATGTAGGGGGTCAGAATCTCAAGCAGCGAGTCTTCCGAGTGGTAGAACACACACGTGTGATCGCCGTGCTTGAACGGAAAAAGAGGAGAATGCCGCAGCATGTCCGCGCCTCTCGAATCGTTCGGGCCAAATGCCAAGTTAGAGTTGGGCGTTCCGCATATAACGAAGAATGCGCAGAGTTTACCAGACAAATTCGGGAAACGAATTAATAATTCATTTTGTCGGACAGAAGGTGTGAGGCGAAGAGCATTTTCGTGCTTGTCTGCGGTAGAACGCTTCTAGGGATCATTATTTTGCGGAGGTCCTGGCTTCAACTACGGAATACACCGACGGCGGTGTGCCCTTTGATTCATCGCTCTGACCGCAGTGCAAGTTTCTTCATCCTTGACAATTCCCTAAGTTAGTTACATATTGTCACCTTCTGTGAAAGCCGAGTCGAGGCAGCGCGGCGCCGCGCTTCACCGAGACGGAAGTATTTTCTCCTCCCCTGGGGCCAAGAAAGCATTTCAAAAACTTTAACGGAGGACTTCCATGTCCACTCAGCCCAATTCTGCCAAGAAATCAACCTCGAGCCATCTCAATTGTCTGGCGGGAGCCTATTCGCTCGCGGCCGCCGCCGCCGGCGTAAGTTTGTTGGCAATGGTGCAGCCTGCCGTAGGCGAGGTGATAGTGACCAAGAAGAGCATTCCGATCCCCGTCGGGAAGGAAGGCAGCTCGAAGCCGATATATCTCTCATTAGCAAACAACGGAGTCAACGATCTTTCCTTCACGCTCTTTCAAGACTCATACGGCCCCGGTAGAACGCTGACGGTGGCTGCCGTCAACAAGAACCTCGATGGAGTAATGATGGGCGGCGGCTGGGACCCATATGCGCAGGCGCTGGCGCAAAATACCAAGATCGGGGCATCGGCCCCATTTTTCGGGTATGACGGTCTTGTCGAGTTGAGCGCGTCCAGCGGAGCCAATAAATATTGCAAGGGATATTGGGGCACAAATCTCACCCACATCTATTTCGGCTGCGGGAATCCCAAAAACAAGTATATGGGGGTCAAATTCCAGCTGAACGGCAAGACTCACTACGGCTGGGTTCGACTGAACATTAAGACGACTTCGAACCCAAACGGGGCGCCGCTGACAGCCACTATCACCGAATACGCTTACGAAAGCGTGGCCAACAAGACGATCAAGGCGGGCGCCACGACTTCTACAGCTATGGTTCCGGCGGAAGACACTCAGAACGAAGTTGGACCGTCGCTCGGCATGCTCGCCGCGGGTGCAGACGGCTTGCCAGGATGGCGGCGCGAAGAAGGTTCGCCTTCGCGGTAGAAGCAAGTTTCACCGGAGCGGCGCGGCACATGCTTGAAGGAAATTGCAAGCTGTTCTCTTCCTCTGGGGCCAGGAAACATAATCCCATATTACGGAGCATTCGAATGTCCCCTCAGCTCTCCAATTCTGGCAAGAAATCATCCTCGAACAGCGTCAGTAGACTAGGTGGAGCGTATTCGGTCGCAGCCGCCGCTGCCGGCGTAAGTTTGCTGGCGATGGCGCAGCCCGCTGCCGGAGAGGTTGTCATCACCAAGAAGACAATCCCGATCCCCGCTTCAACGTTCGTGGGAATCTCGTTCGCGAACAATGGCATTAATGACTTCAGCTTCTTCCTGAGCGCTACTGTTTCCAGCTTCTCGACGAAGCTTGACGGATATAACTTGAGCATGCGCAGTTTGAAAAACGGCAAAGGAGTAGTCGGAACTCTGCCAATGGGACAGGTCCACCCCGATGTGTCGGCTCTAGTGCGTGGCGCCAAGATTGGCCCATCCGCCAATTTCGTTTCTTCCGCCGTCGGAGACTTCGGAGTCACCGTTGAGAGAAGTTTCACCACTTACGGCGGCGCAAAACAACTGGTTGGTCAATGGGGCGGCAATCCAACGAATCGGTATGTTGGCGTCCGCTTCCTGATCAACGGCCAAACGCATTATGGCTGGATACGGTTAACGGTCAACACACCAGCTGAAAAGTTCATATCAGCCACCATCACCGCTTACGCCTACGAAACCGTCGCCAACAAGACGATTCAGGCAGGAACTGGGAAGACTGCGACTTCAGAGATCCAGGCTCCGGAGAAGATCAAAAATCAGGCAGGACCTTCGCTCGGTATGCTCGCCGCGGGCGCGGACAGCTTGCCACTGTGGCGCCGCGAAGAGAGTTCGCCTTCGCAGTAAAGTGAGGCGGTTCAGGCGGCGCGGAACACGCGCCGCCTATGACGAAATCCGTTCATCCCTGACGGAAACGAATCGTAACTTCGTACTCAAGGGACAGTTGACGGTACAATTTCTCTCACTCGTCAACCATGACTACGCACACAATTTGCTTCGCCGTTTTTCTTGAATTCCCGCGCACTCCGGTTTCGATGTGCGGCGCCGGGCTGCTCGCACTCTTCGTCGCCGTGTGGGCTGCGAGGTCCGATCTGGTGCAAGCCAGCGGCCTTGAGAAGATCGTCGCCTTATGCAATTTGTGTTTCGCGATCCCGCTCGCGGTTTTCGGAGCCCTCCATCTTGCGGCGGTGGACTTCGTATTGCCCGGAGTGCCCGCGTACATGCCGTGGCGTCTGTTCTGGGCTTATTTCGTGGGTTGTGCCCTGCTGGCAGCTTCATTGAGTATTGCCATAAAAATCGGTGTGCGCTGGTCCGGACTGCTGTTCGGGATGATGATGTTTCTGTTCGCGGTAGCGTTGGACATCCCGGGCGCTGTCGCTAACCCGCACGACAGGTTTGGGTGGACGCTCGCCGTCCGCGAACTGGCGTTTGCGGGCGGAGGCTGGCTCCTTGCGGCCAGCACAATGCGTAATCGTGGCGCAAACTTGCTCATCACGGTGGGCCGCCTGCTGGTTGCGATTGCCGCAATATTCTACGGGGTTGAGACCATGCTTCATCCTCTGGGATGCCCCGGTGTTCCCCTTCAAAAACTGATGCCCGGATGGATTCCCGGGCGCCTGCTGATTGGCTATCTGACTGGCGCGATTCTTCTGGCAGCCGGAGCAAGCATGCTGCTAGCCAGGAAAACGCGGCTGGCCGCGACCTGCCTCGGAACGTGGATTGTCTTGCTGGTCGTCATCGTTTATGGACCCATCCTCATTGCTGCGCTCGCCGATCCGAACACGGGAGTAAAAATTGAAGGGATCAATTACTTTGCAGACACGCTTCTTTTTGGCGCAGCCGTGCTCGCGCTGGCGAAAGCGACGCCGCGTACCGAGTAGGATTCACCGTGAACTAAACACCAAAGCGTGAGCCGTTCCCTTCTCGATCTTTCTTTCCCGCCCTTTTGGCAATTTGAGACAACGGTGCGAGGATAGGGGCCGCGGGGGATGACGATTCCGGATGAATTCGATCGGCCAGGCCTTTGAGACTCGCAGAACTCCGTCGGGAAGAACCTATCGCTGGGTCATCGCGTGGCTATCCATCAGCGCGGTGATTGCGCTGTTACTGCTTGCAAACTCCATACGAGATTATCGCTTCGTCGCGCGAATCATCGCGACTGATCAGATTCGTCATCGGATGAGCCAAGACGCCACGACGCTCGAACGCGAGTTGCGGCAAGATCCCCTCACCAGGAAAGCAGACGTGGACTCTTTGATGGGTGCCGGTGGCCATCCAGTCTGGATCGAATTGCGAGGACCCGATGGAAAGCTGCTGGAGCATACAGGCGGGACGGCAGAGCGATTATTTTCCGATGACGATGAACGCAATCATCTCCGCAATCATGAACCCCTTTATAAGATTGAGATGACAACGGCGGGAGAAACCGTAGTCGAAGCCTTCGCCATCCATGCACCCGCCACGCCTATTCCGCCGAATCCTCCGGCACAATCAGGTCCGCCGGGCATCTTGATGCTGGAAGTCGCGATGCCCCTCAGCGACGTAGATCCATCTGTCTTTTGGCCAATCCGACGGAATCTCTTTATCAATTGCTCGGGCGCACTGGCTCTGCTGGTGACGGTCGCAATCGCCGGCTTCGGATTCCGCTCGTATGCGCACGGAAAGCGTCTCGAAGAACAACTCGAAATTGCTCGCCAGGTGCAGTCGGAGCTGTTGCCGACGCTGACGGAGAAATATGTCGGAGTCCACTTGGCCACCGAATACACACCCGCCGAACAGGTGGGAGGAGATTTCTATGATGTTTTTCGGCTGAAGGATGACGGAATCGCGCTGGTCATCGGGGACGTGTCGGGCAAGGGCGTGCCTGCGGCGCTGCTCATGGGCGTGATCCACGGAGCGGTACGTTCGAGCGTATGGGCGGAATCGCCTTCACGGCGCGAGTCCGAAGCGGAGCAGTTAAACAAGTTACTGTGCGAGCGCTCCTCCGGAGAGCGATACGCCAGCATGTTTTGGTGCTACCACGATCCGGCGTCGCACTCGCTCAGTTACGTGAATGCCGGGCATTGTCCGCCGCTGCTCACGCGTAAGACTGGAAACGCGGTAGGTATTTCGCGGCTGACCGTTGGCGGCCCCGTCCTCGGAGTCTTGCCAGACGCGCGCTACGAACAGGCGACGATCCAGTTGTCACGCGGTGACCTCCTTGTCATGTATTCCGACGGGTTGGTCGAAGCTACGAACCCAGCGGGCGAAGAGTACGGAGATGCGCGTCTAGGCGAGCTGCTTGCTACCGTCACAGAGAAAAGTGCGGATGAAATTCGCCGCGCCATTCTGGCATCGTTGGCGGCCTTCGCCGGCACCGAGGGCTTGCGGGATGATCTGACAATCGTGGTGGCGCAGTTTGAGTCGGAATAATGGAGCCGGATGAAACGGAAGCGAAAGGATTGAAGGCGACGGGGCACGTCAAACTGCCGTCTCATCCGATGGCATCGGCTAATCTTCATTGCGCCGATCCCTCCATCTGCGCTAGGCTGGTTCTGCTCTCGCGGTAATCCCACCTCTTTCCTTCTCCGCCCTAAGAATGACTGGTTGCTGCAATGTCTGTGCAATACAGCGGGGTCGCTCGTAAGGCCACACCATATATGGTGTTATATTGCTTGACCCCGCCCCAATTTCACCGTTACAGTAGCTTAACTTTGTGCCCGCCCTGTCCAGCCTGGGGTGAGAACAGCGATGGATCGAACGACAAAAGCATCGTATTTCGTAGCGGGGGAATCTGTGTGGTCAACAGAGAAGTCTTCGTTTCTCGGGCCCGGAATGCTCGAAAAATGAAGCTCCCGGTAGCACTCACGGCTGGCCACTAGTTCGAAGGAGTTCACGTTGCTCAAACTGAAGCGGCTTCAGATTCTCGGGTTCAAGTCGTTCTGCGACCGCACCGAGCTCAAGTTCCACGGAGACGGTGTAGCGGCCATCATTGGCCCGAACGGATGCGGTAAGTCGAACATCTCGGACGCGATCTCGTGGGTGCTCGGCGAGCAGTCGGCGAAGACGCTGCGCGGGGCGCGGATGGAAGACGTCATCTTTGCGGGCACGCGCGACCGCAAGGCGACCGGCATGGCCGAGGTGTCGCTGACCTTGGTCGATCCCGAAGCGTACAACGGTCCTGACGTTAACGCCCCAACCGAGATTGATGTGCAAGACGACATGCCGACGTCGACGCAAGCCCTGGCCGACGATTGGGATGAAGCTTCTATTCGCGCGCGAGCTGCTGCAGATACCGAGCGCGCTGTGGAAGACGCGCAGCCAGGCAAGACGGAAGAGATCGAGGTTCCCCGTTCTAAGATCAACACTAATGCCGTTGCATTCCCAGACGACGAGCCCATTTTTGCTCTTCCGGCGCATAACGTAATCGCTCCTGCAGCCTCAGCCTCGGTCGGCACTGCCGCGCCCCATGTAGTTCTCAAGATTCGCCGGCGCAAATTCAACCAGCAGTCGTTCCATGCCGGAGAGATTGTCGTCACTCGTCGCCTCTTCCGTTCGGGGGACAGCGAATACCTTCTGAACGGCAAGCTATGCCGCTTGCGCGATATCCAAGAGCTGTTCATGGGCACCGGGCTCGGGCCGGAGTCTTACGCACTGATCGAGCAGGGACGCATTGGGCAGATCTTGAGCAGCCGTCCGACAGATCGCCGCGCAATCTTGGAAGAGGCCGCAGGCATCACGAAGTTCAAAACCAAGAAGCGGCTGGCGGAAGCGCGTCTCGAAGATGCGAAGCTGAACCTGGCGCGCGTGAACGACATTTTCGAAGAAGTCACGCGCCAGATGAATTCTCTGAAGCGGCAAGCGTCGAAGGCGGAGCGCTATGCCCGCCTGCGCGACGAAATGCGCGCCAAGTTGCGGCTGGTGCTGGCGAGCAAGTTTGCGGCGATCGAGCATGAGAGCGCGGAACTGGACTCTCAACTCAACCTCCTCGCCGAGGAAATGCAACATCGCACCGAAGAGGTGCAGCATCTCGAGGCGGAGCATAACGATCGCACGCAGCGTGGCTATTCGATTGAAACCGAATTGCGCGAGAACCGCGACCGCATTAGCCAGATCGCAATGGAGATTGACCGGGCCCATGCGCGCCGCCGCCATAATGAAGAGCGCTGTGCCGAGTTGCTCGTCCGCGCGGCTTCAGCCGAGGCCGAAGTGGCGCAGGCACGACATCGTCTGACCGCGCTCGAATCCGAACGGGAATCGAACCGTCAGATTCTGGAATCGGCGGCTGCCGACGTGGCTGCCGCGCAAAGCGACCTTGCTCTCTGCCAACAGGACGCATCGACAGCCGCAGCGAGCCTTGCTGCCATCGAACGCCAGCAGGAGGAATCGCGCGTAGCTATCTTCGACAACGTTTCATCGGCGTCTCGTCTGCGTAATCAACTGGCGCAGGCTGAGGAACGTCTAGCCGGCGCCGACCGTGAAGCACGCCGCCTTGAAGTTGAGATCAATAACGCGAACACGCAAGTCGAGGCTTTTGGCGGACAGCGCGGACAACTCGCCCTCGAATTCGAGACCGTAACTCAGCGTGTCAGCGGCATCGGAGAAGAGATCAGCCAGCTTCGCCGTTTGCTCGAAACCAAGAAGCTCGACGAGACCCGTGCCAAGACTAACCTCGACGTGCTGCGCGCCGAATACGCGACTGCGCTTGGGAAAAAGGGATCGCTCGAAGCGGTCATCGCAGAGCACGGGTACTCGACGGAATCGGTACGGCGCCTGTTTCAGAGTGGCGTGATGCAGGGCGGACTGGCTCCCGTGGGCGTGCTGGCTGATTTTCTCGAAGTCGAACCGCGCTACGAGCGCGTGGTTGAAGATTTCCTCCGCGATGAGCTGAACTACATCGTGGTCAAGTCCTGGGATGCGGCTGATGAAGGCTTGCGCATGCTGCGCACCGATGTCGATGGCCGCGCCACGTTCCTCGTTCATCCAGAAGATTCGCAGGCGAAGTTCTCTTTCGTTCTTGACGAGGCTGCGCACTGCGCGCCCCCTACTGCTCAGATTGTTCCGTTGAAGAACACCATTCGCGTACTGGATGGCTTCGGGAAGTCGCTGGAAGTGATTCTGCCCAAGCTTCGGGATGGATACATCGTTCCTGAAGCTGATGTCGCGCGCGGGCTGGCTCTTGAAAATCCGGACGCGTTCTTTCTGTCCCAGGCAGGCGAGTGCTTCCACAACGTCACGGTGACGGGCGGCAAGCAGCGCGCCGAAGGTCCACTGTCGATGAAGCGCGAGCTGCGCGAAGTCATGCGCCAACTCGAGGATCTTGAACGAGCTTTGCGCGATGAAGAGATGCGCGTGCTAACCCTTGGGCGAGAGATCAAAGATCTCAGTTCCCTACTGGAACGGCTCGACGACGAGAAGCGTGAAGCTGAACTTCAGGCGATGACGTCGGGTCATATGTTGCAGCAGCTCGATTCGGAGATGACCAGAGTCGGTGAGCGGCTCAATGTCGCACAACTTGAACTCGGACGGCTGGCTGCAGAACGAGCCGAGCAGGAGGGGATTCTCTGTGCTCGGCAGTCTGAGATCGAGACTCTAGACCTGCAGCGCGCGGAACTGGAACAAAAAATAGCGGCCGGCCAGGAATCTTTGACAGCCCTACGACAACGCCGCGAAGAATCGGCGCAGACAGCCTCGCAGCATGCCGCCCGGGTAGCAACGCTCGAAGAGCGGCACCGTTCAGCAGCATCGGTGCTCCAGCGCATTGAATCGTTGTTCGCAGAAATGGGCGAGCGAGTCCACGCTCTCACTTCGCAGATCGACGGCGCGGCTGCCGAGAAGTTGCAGCGTGAAGCGGAGAACGAACAACTCGGGCAGACTGCATCCGACCTTGATGCCGAACGCAATGCGGCACAGGCTCGCGAAGGCTTGTTGCAATTTGAAACCGAACAACTTCGCGCCCGGCTTTCCGAGATCGACGAACAGCTGCGCAACAGCCGCATGCTGCTCGACCAGGCGCGCGATCGCCGCGGAGAGCTCTCTGCGGCGGCGGCGAAGCTGCAGTCAGATGCGCAATATATGTCGGAGACGTGTCTCAACGAGCTAGGCGTCGAGCGTGAAGCTCTAATGGCAGACACGACGATCACTGCGGTGACCGGCGACGAACTCGCTGTAGAAGATCAACTTTACCGAGAAATGCGCGCTAAGCTCGAAGCCATGGGCCCGGTGAACATGATGGCGCTGGAGGAATACAAAGAGACGGCTGAGCGACATACATTCCTTGAAACGCAGCGCACGGATCTGATCACCTCGATTGAGAATACGACGGCCACAATCAAAGAGATCGATCAGATCTCCCGCCAGAAGTTCGAAGAGGCGTTCCACAAGATCAACGAGAATTTCCAGACAACATTTAAGAAACTATTCGGCGGCGGGCATGCATTCATGAAACTGACCGACGAAGAGAACAGCGCCGAAAGCGGCATCGACGTGGTCGCTTCGCCTCCGGGCAAGCGCTTGCAAAGCGTACTGCTGCTGTCGGGCGGTGAGAAGGCGCTGACTGCGCTGGCACTGCTGGTCGGGATCTTCCAATACGCGCCCAGCCCCTTTTGCATCCTCGATGAAGTCGATGCCCCGCTCGACGAGGCCAATGTTGGGCGGTTTACCGAACTCGTCAAGGAAATGAGCGTCCAGACGCAGTTTGTCCTCATCACGCACAGCAAGCGGACGATGAGCATTGCTCCGGTACTCTACGGTGTCACCATGCAAGAGCCGGGAGTTTCGAAGCTGGTGTCAGTGCGCTTCGGAACTCAATAAATAGGCGGCTGGGACTTGAAAAGTGTGTGCAAATGCGATCCATTTGCACGCCAAGCGCGGGAAATGTTCCGGCCCGGTTATCCACGACCATCCTCAGCTTTTCCACAAGCCCGCCAGGCTACAACCCTTGTCCATGGCAGGTTTCCAGGCGTTCAGTTTGCTGTCAACATCTTTCCGTCGAATGGGTTGCGCCTTGCGCCGTGCACGGTGATCAGAATCGTTGACAAAATTTTCTGACCAGCTAGAATACGCCTCGCCTCTAACCTGTAAAATTTCATCATGAGCACAGATATCCTCGACTCCGTCCTACTCCGTACCGATTTCCCAGATCTCAACCTTCACGCCAGCGGCAAGGTTCGCGACGTGTACAACATCGACGACCAACAGCTATTGTTCGTCGCGAGCGACCGCATTTCCGCCTTCGATTACATCCTGGCCACCGGTATTCCTCACAAAGGTCGAGTGCTGAACCAGATCTCTCTCTTCTGGTTCGACTATCTCGCCGACATCGTCCCTAATCATCTGATCACCGCTGATGTCGAGAAGTATCCGGCTAACGTCCGCAAGTACGCCGACCAGCTGCGTGGGCGTTCGATGCTGGTGCGCCGCGCCGAAATGTTCCCCGTGGAGTGCGTCGTACGTGGCTATATCTCCGGCTCGGCGTGGAAGGAATACAAGGCGACGGGCAAGGTCTCGGGGATCGAACTCCCGGCTGGACTAAAAGAGTCCGACGCCTTCCCGGAACCAATTTTCACTCCCTCGACCAAGGCGACGACCGGTCACGACGAGAATATTTCTTTCGACCAGATGTGCGACACCGTCGGCGTCGAGACCGCGAGCCACCTTCGCGATCTGACACTACGCGTTTACAAAAAAGCGGCAGCCTATGCCCGCCAACGCGGCATCATTATTGCCGACACGAAATTCGAGTTTGGACGCACCGCTCAGGGCATCACGCTGGCGGACGAGGTCTTGACTCCGGATTCCTCCCGCTTCTGGCCCGCCGACAAGTACGCTCCGGGACGGCCGCAGGATTCGTACGACAAGCAGTACGTACGTGATTACCTCGAGCAGATTCACTGGAATAAGCAGCCACCCGCTCCCGGCCTTCCGCAGGATGTGGCGCTGCGTACCAGCGAAAAATACCTCGATGCGTACCTCCAGCTGACAGGACACAAGCTGGATGTCTGATCCGGTTTGTAGAATGAACGACCGCGAGATTCTCGTATGACCATCGCGGACTGGATGATTTGTGCGGTAATACTGATCAACGTCGTCGCGGCCGCCATGCAGGGATTTTTCGCCGAAGCGCTCAGCATGGCAGGCCTCGTCGTCGGTTACATCGTGGCGGCATGGAAGTATCGCAGCCTCGCAGAGTGGTTTGAATCGTTTTTGAAGAACCCGTGGTTAGCTGAGATTCTGGGCTTTCTGATCATCTTTTTCGCGATCCTGCTTTTGTTCGGCGTTGCCGCCAGGATTGCACGTTGGATCATGAAAGAAGCCGGACTCAGCGGTTTTGACCGTTTCCTCGGCGCAGTCTTGGGGTTGCTGAAGGGCGGGCTGATGGTGGCAGTGATCCTGATGGGAATGACAGCGTTTCAGCCGACATCGAAGCTGCTGCAGAATTCTCAGTTGGCGCCTTATTTTCTTGTCGTGGGACGAGCCGCCATTTGGCTCGCACCTTCGGAATTACGCGCCCGTTTTTATCAGGGTCTCGATCTCATCCATCAGGCTCCGCAGAAATTAACCGGCACCTCATCTTCCCCGCCGAAATAGGCAGCGGCGCAGTGAAAAAATTCATAGCGAAGAGAGAGATTCATCGTGAAAGATCAACTGGAAGCACTCGTCCTGCAAATGTACCGCAGCAATATTCTTTATTCCGAGGGCGTGCGCGAGTTTAAGAAGCGATTCATTCTCACCGTTCTGCAGGAGAACAAGGGCAACCAGTGCCGCGCTGCGCGCGAACTCGGCATGCACCGCAATACTCTCAGCCGCACCATCACGGAACTCAAGATTGACGTCCGCCAATTGCGCGATGGCGTCAAACGTCCGCCCCGTAGTACTCGCTCGGTCACTATGGAAAAGAAGATCGTCCGCTGAAGACGTGCCCAGCGCTTCTTGCCTCGTAGGAACCTGATTCACACCGATGCGCTCCCGCCATTTCGCAGCAGATGCATCCTTCGTCGCTTACGTCAGCTCGCAGGATAACTGTTGTCCCAATTAAGCCGAAAGCGCCCTTGAACCGGCCTCTGCTGCCGACAGCTTAGGCGACCGGCGCATCTGGTTTTCATCACCTATCTTTCCGAAAAAACAAAAGAGGCAGCCGCAAGGGCTGCCTCTTCGTTTACTGCGTTTTGCCTGCTATTGGGCTGGCGCCTTGTGAGTTGTCGACTTATGCGTTGTGGGTGCCGGTTTGGCGCGAAGCAACTGCCCTTTTTCCATCACCATCATGAACGGATTCGGAGTGTAGGACGCCGGCTCTCCCTGAAAGTCAAAGCTAGCTCCGTCTTTGGGAATCAAGCGAACCGGAACCTTCTCTTCGAACTTCAGCGTGATGTCAGCCTTCTTCGCATCAATGTCATCGGAGCTGCCAGCAATCATGAACTGCTCCGGCTCGGTGCTGATTACCGTGCCGTTCATCTGCACAGCTTTGCCCTTGATGGCGTTCCAAACCGTATCCTGATCAGCCTGGCTGCCATTGCTTAGAACAAATTCCCACGTGGCGAAGTCCATCTTGTCCGGAGGTGTCTTTGTGACCATGTCGTGAGCCTGGTCTGCTGGAGAGGGTGCCGGTTTGATCGGTACTTGCGGTCCACCCGCCTTGGCGGCGGCCAGCACATCGGCCCATCCGTCATCACCAGCGTGGAATTTCACGTACTGCGAACGCGCATACTTCTCAATCCCGGGCGCGCTCGCTGGAGGCGCAACAGCCGCAGCGCGCGCGGCGAACCAAATACCGTTCTGATAGTCCGGGGGATTCTGCTGCAGGTAGGAGAGCGCCAGCGGATACAACAGGCTCAGATCCTTCTGCGAGTCCGGAGCGTTGGCTTCCTCGGCATCTTTCAGCCCGGAAGCTGCCTTGGCATAGTCCTTATCCTGTAAAGCTCCCCAGCCGATGCCGGCATCGAAGTTTTCCTTCATCGTCTTAATCTGATTCTGGAAATCGGCGTCGCTGGTTCCCTCGGGCTTCTGATATTTCGACAGGCAATCGAGTCCCTGCTGGCCATACTTTTCAGCATCGGCCGATTCCTGCTTGCCGTTCGGATCGCCGCCCTGTGCGGTCACCCGATTCACATAGGTCAATAGGAACAATGCAGGCACGGGGCATGGTTCGGCGGCCACGAGCTTGGTTGCCGTTTCCATTGCTTTCTTGACATTGCCGGCCTGCTGGTAAGTGCCCAACAAAACTTCGAGCGCCTGATTCTTCATCACGCTGTTCGGATACTGGGTGAGAAATGCTTCCAGTCCGCTGATCTTTGCGTTGGCGTCCTTCTGCTGTATGGCCGCGACATAGGCGTTGTATTCGGCGGGATCTTTAATCACCGGCGCCGCGGCTTGTGGTGCGGCTGCTGGCGCGGCTGCTGGAGCAGCGGTCTGTCCCTGCGCGGCTGGTGGGGTCGATTGTCCGGGAGTTGGCTGCGCAGGAGTCTGTGCCACCGCGACCGCCGTTACTCCAAGCACAACCGAAAGCAGAATCTTTTTCATCAGTATGGCTCCTTGAGCTCTGGAAATATCTTTTATTGGGATTCGTCTTCAATACATCTCAGCAGCAACTGCATTCCGTCTGGACCGCAAGCGTTCAGATCCTGCTTTGGAATGCCGGGCTTCCTGGCAGGGGCCCCGGGAGGTTGGGCTCGCACGATTGAAACACTTCGACGACCGCCCTTGTTCCCGGCTGGCCGGATTATAAGTACCTCTCTTGCCGAAGGCAAGCGTCATCCCTTTCGTCCTCCTCTTTATTGCTAAGATGCGGATAGCGGAGACTGCGGATGTTTCCATCCGATCGTCCGCCGCAAGGAGACCGCATCTACTATGGACACCGCACAGCCTCTTTCCGGGCAAGTCGCCGTTATCACCGGAGCCGGACGCGGGATTGGCGCCGCCATCGCCCGAAAACTAGCTGCCATGGGAGCCACTGCCGTTCTGCTCGGCCGCACCCAATCCACGCTGGACGAGACCTCCCGCGCGATCCTGGAAGCGGGCGGCAAAACTGAGGTGATTCCCTGCGATGTCACCGAACTTCATCAGCTTGAATACGCGTCCGCCCGGATCGACAGCACTTTCAAGCGTCTCGATATTCTGGTCAACAACGCCGGAATCGGAGGCTTCCGCGATCAACTGCACAATCTTCCCGCTGAAGAGTGGGATCAGATCCTGAATACCAACCTGCGCGGAGTGTTTTATGCGATCCGCGTCTTCGCGCCGCTGATGATCCGCGCCTATTCCGGACATATCATCAACATTTCATCCCTTGCTGGAAAGAACGCGCTGCCCAATGGCGCGGCCTACGCCGCCAGCAAGTGGGGATTAAACGGACTGACATACTCGGTCGCTGAAGAACTTCGCCCGCACAACATTCGCGTCTCGGTGATCTGTCCTGGCTCGGTCGATACCGAGTTGAGCCCGCACGCCGGAAAAGATCCCAACAAGATGCTGCAGGGGGACGACGTAGCTCACGCCGTCGCAATGCTGGTCACGCAGGCACCGCAATCATTTATGAGTGAGATCCTGTTGAGGCCGACTCAGAAACCGTAAGTGGTTAGAAAACGCTGTCATCCTGAGGGGAGCGAAGGACCCCTTCCCGGCTCGCACCAGCAATGGCGCTCAGAGGAATTTCCAAAAAGGAGAGCCCGCTGCGCGGCTCTGTGCTGAAAAGCATTCCTACTTCTTGAAGAGGTTCTCAAACGCCGCGCGCGCGTCGTTCGGCCGCAAAGTCGCCGGAGTGGAAGTCTCTTTCTCGCGCGTGACGCGAATCTCGTAGAGCTCGCAATCGTTACGCGCGTCCTTCTTCGCGATTCGGACTTTCACTGGTTGCATGCACTCGAAGCGGCTGCCAGGATCGAAATACGTGCACTGCTTGCACGAGTGCAACTCAAATCCGCACTTCGGGCATTTGCCATCACTCGCGACGCCTTGCAGTACGGTGCCGCACTGCGTGCACCGTGAAACCGCGCGTGTTCCCGGCAAATTGACTGGCCGCGGGCCGAACGTATTATCCCGCTTCGGCGGCGGCGCGCCCGACTTCTCTCCTGAACCCTTGCGCGACTCATGGTCGCGATCCTGATATCCGTGTTGACGGTATTTCGCCACAAAAGCCTCCCCAAGCTAGCGGCCAGTATTGTGTACCCGATGCACTCCGCCCGGCAAGTACTTCCCCAGACATTAACCCGAGAAAGCCTGCGAAATCTCGTCAGGGCGCGAAATCGCTTGCTGCTGGAGCAGCAGCATTGCGCAAATCCATGGCCGACGGTTTTCGTCCGAGCCGCTACAATAAATCCATGATCCACGAAATCATTCCAGTCGGCCCTTTGCAATGCAATTGCTCGATTATTGGTGACGAAAACACGCACGAAGCCATGGTGATCGATCCGGGCGACGACATCGACGACCTTCAAGCCATTCTCAGCAAACACAATCTGCAAGTGAAACAGATCGTCATCACCCACGCTCACATCGACCATGTAGGCGGGGCAATGAAGCTGCGTGCCGCCACCGGCGCCCCCATTCTCCTCAACCAGAACGATTATGCATTGCTAAACATGCTGGACGAGCAAGCCGCGTGGATCGGCGTTGCGCCGCCGGGCAAAGTGGAAATTGATCACAGCATCGGCACGGGAGAGGAAGTATCGGCAGGATCACATACGGCCCAAATTCTGCACACACCCGGGCACACCGAGGGTAGCATCTGCCTCTACTTCCCTGCTGAAAAGAAGCTGATCGCTGGCGACACGCTCTTCGCCGGGTCGATCGGCCGAACCGACCTTCCCGGAGGATCGATGCAGAAGATTCTTCACTCGCTCCATGACACCGTGCTCGCACTGCCCGACGAAACCGTGGTCGTTCCCGGTCACGGCGACCTGACGACGATCGGGGAAGAGCGCGAGTCTAATCCCTTCTTGCAGGGCCGTCAGATGCGGTAAAGATTGGAGACGATCCATCAAGCAAACGAAAGCGGCGGACATCTTTGTCACGCCGCTTCCGAGTCGATTGTTTTAGCGATTCTTACTGGTGCATGTGATCGTCGTGCTCTTCGTGCTCGTGACGCCACTTCCAGTATTCACGCTGGCGTTTCCTGTCCAGCCGGTCGTAGTCGACATAGGCTTCGTGACGCTCTTCAAGCCAGTGCCGATACGTGTCACCCTCTCGCTGATCCCAGTTGTGATAGTCCTTATGATCCGGATCGTATACTTTGTGTTCCCGCTCTTCCTGTTCATGCCTTTCGTGGTCATCCTGCGGCGCCGGCATTGCTAGAGCGCCGATTGGCACCAGCAGCGCAGCCGACAAAAACAGCGAAGCGATACATTCCTTCTTACGACGCATATTTATCCTCCGAGCAGCCAAAATGTAACTCCGAATGGATGCGGCGCCGGAGTGCGCGGTTGGAGCCGAACTGGTTTGGAATTCCACAGCAGATTGCACACAACCTTCAGGCGGGAGCCAGCAACTGGAGAAGTCTCGCAGCACCCGTACCAAACTCGGCTTCGTCGCCGATCAGGCTCAGAACTAAATATCCATCGCTGGGAAAATCGTAGAAGTGTCCAGGATGTACGATTACCGATTTCTCCCGCACCAACTCGATTGCGAGATCTTCATCGGAGCGCGTTACCGGGACACGAAGCACCGCGTACCAGCCGCCGGCTATGCTAAGACGCTGACAACTTCTCTGCTGCGCGAGTTGATGATCAAGTTCTGCAAGATTCGTCTTCACGCGTTCTAATAGCTGGCGCTGAATGCCTTTTCGCTGATCGAGCAGAGCGGGCATCGCCCACTGGATGGGCGCATTCATCGACAGATAAGTATCAGCGATTACCTCGAGGCGCGCCATGGCTTCGTCGACTTCTGCTCGCGGCCCACTGGTCGCAATCCAGGCGACTTTCATTTGAGGCAACGCCGAAATCTTCGAGAGGCCGCTGAGCGTGAAGGTCAGCGCATCGCCATTCGCTACGAAACTTGCGTGCGGGTTCTCGTCCAGGCCGTAATCGAGAAACACTTCATCTACGATTAATGCCAATCCGTGTGACCGGCAGAAAGCATTCAGCAAAGCAAGCTCACTCGGCTGGACATACGAGCCGGTGGGATTGTTCGGATGCACGATCACCACACCGCGCGTTCGCGGTCTAACGGCAGCTTCGAGCGATGGGAAATCCATCTGCCATCCGTGGTCATAGATCAGAGGATAAGGCACGAGTTTCACATCTTGTAGATCGGCGAGAAATTCAAACAGCGGATAACTCGGCTTCGGCACCAACAACTCATCCCCGGCATTGCACAGCAAACGGAAAACGAACGAATATCCTTCACTGGTGCTCGTTGTCAACACGATGCGTTCGGCGTCGGCGTTCTCGACTCCATGTTCGTCACGGTAATAATCTGCGACGGCTTCGCGTGCCGACAGCAACCCCTTGGCTTGCGGATCGTAGTCGAGTACGTGCGGGGATCCGAGTGCAGCAACAATTTTCGTGGTGTCGTAGTGCAAGCCCACTCGCGTCGGATTCGATGCTGTGAGATCAAGCAGCTTGGCTCCGCGGGCACGCGCTTCTTCGATCGCCTGCGTAAACCGGTTCTGCGCCAGCTTCCAGTTCGTTCGGTCAGAAAACATGGATGGATTTTATGCGATCGAAAGAATTACCGGCCGACAGCGATGAAGACAAAAGAAAAGGCGTCCCACGGGACGCCTCAAATAGACTGTTCACTTGAAGATCAAAATCCCGGCGGCACTCGATTCGCGAGCTGAGGAGTCGAATCGCTCATATCAGGCGAGTTCGCACGCTGCAGGCTCGGCCAATCACGAATCCCGACGGCTGGGCACACCAGCCCCTTTACCCCCGGCCGTAACAGTTGGCGAAGCGTCTGAACTCCATAGAACAATCCTTCTCCGGAATTAGCGGCGACTATCAGATGGGATTTGTCGGAGAACAGGAGGTACCCGTCTTCACCGATCACTTGGTCGGCCTTTAGTCCATTCCTCGCCAGGAAGCGCTTGACGCGCGCATCTTGCAGTCGAGCCAGAACGATTGCCCCGTCCCCGGCCTTCGCTGCGGCTTTCATGCCGAGGATGTCGAGCTGCATTCCCGACTGCTCCTGGACTTCTTCTGCCAAAGTCTCGGCCGCAATACGATCTTCGGATTGGTGTCCAAGCTGCACAAAGATCTTGGTCCGCGGTCCCACATGGAAGCCACCGTCGCGCAACTGAACCTCTTTGGGCGCGGGCTCCAACTTCAGCACCGGCCGCGTCGGCGAATCGAGTCCCAGCAATACCGGGGCGCACGCCAGAATCCAGCCCATGATTCCAAATCGTCGCTTTGTCATCAAAATCCTTGCATTCGTCAACTGCATTCCACATTGTACCCGGTTCGCCGATCGACTTCCCGGCAAACGGAACCTCTCACTTGGATAAACCCGTTGCCCTCGCTGATTCCTCTTTTTATTTACGGTTCGGGCCGCATTGCGGATCTATCGCACAAATGCTTCTTTATTAACGACATACGGCATCTTTGAAATGTCGCCGTTGTAGTTGCCTTCGAGCACATCGATTAGCCCTTGGGCGCAACGGCCAGCCATACCTTTATTAGGGTCCGTCGAGAGCCTCGTAATGCGTGCTGCACTGGCAAAATGGGGCATCAGGCGGCAACGGTCGGCTATGGCCGGATCTCGCAACGGCGAGTCGACGGGCAAAGGCTCCTTCTCATAGACATCGAGAGCGGCGCCTGCTATCCAGTTCTCCCGCAGCGCTTTCGCCAGGGCTGTTTCGTCAATCACTGGCCCCCGCGAAGTATTGACCAGAAATGCGGTTGGCTTCATTTGGCGCAGTGTCTGTTCGTTGAACAAATGATAAGTCGGAGTCGCGCTCTCTTCCTTCCGCAGGAGCGGCACGTGGACGCTGACGAAATCCGCTCCGCGGAGCGCCTCTTCAAACGGGACGTACTTGATCCAGGCCTGCTCTTTGGTCAGGCCACGCGTGTGCCGCAGATCATTGATCTCCTGAATCGCTTTTACGAACGCATGATTCTCGTATGCGGGGTCGTAACACAGCACGTTCATGTCGAAGCCCACGCACTTCTTGATGAATGCAAGTCCGATGCGTCCCGTGCCGATGACTGCGACTGTTTTGCCAGTGACTTCGTCACCAAGGAATGGCAAGTACGGATGCCAATACCCCCACTGTAGGTCGCGAGTGAGATGCTCGGCAGTCCAGAGTTTGCGGGCGAGCGATCCCATTATGAAGAAGGCAAATTCGGCGGTCGCTTCAGTCAGCACGTCGGCGGTGTGGGTGAATGGAATCTTGTATCGGTTGGCGTCGGCGCGATTGATGTTGTCGAAGCCGACGGCGATCTGTGCCACAACCTTCAAGGATCCCTTCCCTGCCTCAAAGATTTCCGCGTCGATCGGATCGCGCAGCGTCGTGATGAGCCCATCGATTCCGGCTTTTACCTTCTCGATGATCAGACTCTTCGGCGGGGCTTTGGGGTCGGGATAGACCTCGACCTCATATCCTCGCTCGCGCAGCAGGTTGATGGCTTCTCCTATATCGCAGGTGGCAAACACGCGAAATTTCTTATTCATATCAAAATGATCTCGTATGGAATCAGGAGCGTGACGCGAAAACATCATACGCGAGAGTGACGCGAAGTTGGGCGGACCAAATCCGTGGAACCGTGGACGCATTCGTCCGCCAACCCTCTCACCAATCCAATTTTCACGCGCCCACGTACCTACCATGAAAGCGGTTCCGAAGAGATCGGATCGAATCCGCTCGAAACCCGCTCACTTAGATTCAGTTTGATCTCAGTTCAAATCAGGAGAGATTCTATGAAGCGCAAAGTTGCAGTTCTGCTGTTGAGCATCGTCACTCTCGCATGCGCGGCCCTGGCGGCCGACAAAACTCCGATCGTCGGCGGACAGCCGATGTATCCCACCAAAGACATCATTGACAACGCCGTACATTCTGCGGATCACACGACCCTTGTTGCGGCTGTAAAAGCGGCGGGACTAGTCGACACGCTGAAAGGGCCCGGACCCTTCACAGTTTTCGCGCCGACCAATGAAGCCTTCGCCAAATTACCTGCGGGCACCGTGGACACGCTGCTGAAGCCCGAGAACAAAGAAATGTTGACCAAGATCCTCACTTATCACGTAGTCGCAGGCCGTCTCAGCGCAAACGACCTGCGGAAGATGATCAAGGAAGGCCATGGACAGGCAACGCTAAAAACCGTCAGTGGCGGCACGCTCACCGCCATGATGCAGGGATCAAGCATCGTGCTGAAAGACGAAAAGGGTGGCATGTCGATGGTGACCATCCCGAATGTGTTTCAGTCGAACGGCGTCATCCACGTCGTTGACACAGTAGTCCTGCCGAACTAGTTCGCCCCTGGTTCGTCGGAAGGATGTCGAACGTCGTGGGTGCCCCACTTCTAGCGCGCGGTTTGCGCGAGAAGTGGGGTTTTTTGATTTGTTGGCCTAGCGCCGCTATGACGATCGAAAATCGCCGCCTATTCTTACTGGCGGGTTGCACCATTCAATCCCAATCACGATACAAGAGGGGATCAAAGCTATGGAGCCAGTTTACCTGTCTCTAGCTTCCCCGCCGAGTGATGGTCGTAGCTGATCACCCGCGTGACTTTCCACGCCCCGTCCTTGTATTGCCAGAGATGGATGAACTGGCCTTCGCCGACCCCTTCGGTATCTTCGTGCCCGGGATGATGAAACTGGTGTACGCCCGTCTCCAGCAAGCCGTATCCCTTCATGTAGAAGACCTTCAGCGTGCCGGGGACAAGTTCGCGCGTCACCTTTCCGCAGATATTTTTCCGGACGCTGTCCGTCAATGCAGCCTTGCCGAGCGTCACTCCTCCTTGATCGTGGTAGAACTCGACGCCATCCACAAAGAACGATTCGAATTTCGTTAGATCACACTTGTTGTAGGAGTCGAAGAGGGCGGCATCGAGCGCTGCGCCAGCTTTGTCGAGGTCCTGCTGGTTCTGAATCTTTTCGAGCGGTGGAGCAACCTGCGCCACCACCGATACAGCCAGGAAAGCCACCAACAGCACGGATAGCATCACAGCGCGGCAATGTTGTGTCATGAGACCTCTGGTTCAGGAAAGATTGTGGTCCTGCCGGAAGTACGGAACCGCAGGGCAGAAAGTTCGGCGGAACCCTCAGGACGAGTCGTGCCTGCACGCCTGAGATCACATCTTTCTTTTCCCGATTGTGCTAATTCAGACCATAGCGCCGCTCGTAACGACGCCTGTTGATCCACTCAAGGAAGTGAGGCAATCATGGCTGAGATGACACGAAGTTCATTCATGAAGTGCTGTACGCTGGGCGCGTGTTCATGTTCGTTGATTCCGCTTTCGGCGGCAACGACAGTGGCAGTTCCGTCCGGCAATTCCGAGATCGACGCGTTGACGAAGCAGCGCGAGGCCATCCGAATCCGTTATGCAAAACTGCTCGGCATAATGGATGAAGAAGTCGACGATGCTACCCGAAAGCGCATCTTCGAACGCCTCGGCCGAGTTTGTGCCGAGCAATTCCGCGCCATCACCTATGACAAGTACAAGAACGACATCCGCGGATTCCTGGGAGCCATTGTGCAGCCCAGCGGATGGGTGGAAAAGACCCAATACAACGAGGAGACGGGTACGATCCGCATATTCGACCGGTCGAAAAGCTGTACATGCCCTCTTGTTGAAGAGGGACTGACGCCGTCGGATCAGTGCGAATGCACGCTGGGATGGCAAAAGCAGACGTATTCAGCCATCCTCGGAAAGCCGGTCGAAGCATCTCTGGAGGAATCGATCCTGCGTGGCAGCACGCGCTGCGTCTTCCGGATTCAGATCTTGTGAGAGCGGCCGAGCGTCGCTCGGCCAACATCGTGACGCCGGACGTAGAGCGGGCTTTGCGCGCCAATTTCACGCTTTGAACTCGCGCCAACAGTCGAGTCCTTCATCGTTCTCACTGTCGTTTTGTCTCCTGCGCGATGTAACGTTTCCTGCCCGAAAGTCACTAGTGATGTAGAAGGCCGTATTGAAGTGAACTGACGGCCGCTTCGTCTGGGTTCACCGATCAGACGCCTGTCGTCATTAAAGAAGGAGACCGTCATGTCCCGCGCAATACAAATACAGGCATTCATCGTGTCTCTGGTTTTCTCGTCTTCACTGTGCCTGCCGGTTTACGCGGATAGTTGCGATGAGGCCAAAGACAAGGTCCAGGACTACTTAAACATGTACGAAGAGCTGCGCCGGATGATTCCCGAGGAACAAAAAGAATTTGTAGAAGCCGCCTGCGCCGCAGACGACGAAGAACTCGACAAAGTCCTGAACGAAGCTGGCCACAGAGCCGAGAGCCAGATTCTGAGTCAGGCTGACCATCTTAAGAGCCTGCGGGATGACGCAAACAAAAGCCTCGATGCCGCGATCAATGCAGATGAGTGCAAAGACAAAAAAGACGATCTCTCAAAGATGCAAGATCGTGTGAACGAGATTTCGAAGCGGATCGACAAAATGGGCGATGGCGTCAAGATGGGGAGCAATCCCGTATTCAACGCGATGCGGGATCTAGGGCAGAAGACGCACAAGGAATATCAGAGCATGAATTCCAGTTTCGATAACGTCAATCCGAAATACGGTTCGTCGGAAGTCTCGATCTCCGATATCAGTCGCCGCGTGGATTTCATGGACGCGAAAGGATGCCAGGTGGTGGAACTGAAACCCGACTCCAACTCCTCCGCCCAAAGCGACGGCTTCGATGATGCCAAGAAAGCGCGCGACTGGCTGAACGATCCGGAGAACCTTGCAACTTTCGTCCAGAAATATCCTGCGTACGCCAACTGCAAGAAATTTGTAGCGCGAGTCGATTGCTATCACTATTGTCCCGCGGTTCTCGACGATGGCTCATTGCAGATCGGCAGCATCGACTGGAAGACGGGCTGCAAAGGCCCGGAATAGGGTCTCCTGGATTCCCTCGGGTTATTGAAATCATCTGGTTGACCGTTTTAGACAACCCCTTCGTCGACTGCATCGAGGTACATGCGATCGTAGGGTCCTTCAGAGCGCAGAGTGCGCTCCTCAGGATGACAAGATGGAGAGGGAGACCCGGTATAGATGGGACATCCGTCCCACTCAAGGCTCAGTCAGAGTTGAATGAGCCACCCGCGCAACGTCCGCCTCTATCTCTTCCTTCTTCCTCCAGATATCCATGGCCCTGGCGCCATACGCCAGCATGCCCAGGCTCGGTCCGTGTGCCAAATCATTGAATGTGGAAGGAAGTTCTACTACCTCCGCCGCCGTTTCGGAAGTCTGTCCCGCCTTGATCGGCTTGTTCGCGATGGTCTCGTACGCATAGCCGGTGAGCACGACATGACTGAGTTGTTTCCCGACTGTCATCCGCGCCCAGCCGTAGTGGGCTTTGCCATTGATCATGAATTTCAGTCCGAGATAGCGTCCGGTCATGCCCGGCCACGGACCATAGGAATTTATCTTTCCACTCTCAGTTCCTATCGCGGCCCCCAGTTGCAGGCCGCCGTCCTGATAAGCGGATCGAAATAGCTGCTTCGGTCCAATCGGGGCTCCGCTCTTCAACGCTGCTGCAGAGTACGAAAAGCCCACTCCCGGCAACCTGATTACCATGTTCCCCACGTTGCCGGAATTAATGGTGACCTCCGTTCCATACGGTTGGCAGGAGCAAAAGCCAATACTGAAGTCGACAATGCCGTCGTGATTGAGGTCCAGATTGTAACGGCCGTCGACTCCTCCGCCGATTGACACGCGTGCCTGCGTGTATACAACTTTGGCCTCGGCCGGTTGAGCGGCAGCCAGAAGCGCAACTCCGACGGCACTGGCCGTCGTCGCGTAGGTCGCGATCATTTTGTCGAGTCGCGGATTCAATGGTTGCCAAGCGGAAGAAGTACGAAGTGATTTTGTACGCATCGGTCCTCCGAAGTTATGTGAGATAAGGGGCCGGACCGGGGTCCTACCAGTGCGTCAGGAGGAGGAACTTTATGCCGCCGACTTGTCAGGTCAACTGCGAAAACGCTCGCGGGGGAAGAGCGAGGACCACTATAGGAGCGTTAGAAGGGCGCGTCAATCGGGATTCGGCGTGCGAAAGACAAGAAGATAAGTGTGCAGGACGACGGCAGGACAGAGTAAAAAATTGATGGGCCACCCTCCGAACCAGCGCGGCCACTTCACGCGACCTCTTCCTTTTCCCTCTTTTCGCCAAACGCCAACCACCTCAGCGCCACGGGCCAACATGCCCAGGCTCGGGCCGTGTGCCAGATCATTGAATGTGGAAGGAAGTTTGACTGCCTCCGCCACCGCTTCGGAAGTCTGGCCGGCCTTGATCGGTTTGTTCGCGATCGTCTCGTACGCGTATCCAGTGATGGTAGCCGACATGCCGCGCGGCTCCGTGATGACGGTCAATCGAATCCAGCCATAGTGAGTTTGGCCGCCGATCAGAAACTTGACGCCGAGATAGCGGTTGCGAGGGTCGCCGCCCCAATTGCCTTTCAGTGTCCTGCCGTAGCGATGGGAGTAAGTGTCATCGATGCTGTGAACGGCCTCGATCCTGCTGGTAGCACCGAAATGAGCGGATGGTCCGATCTTCGCGCCTGGTACGAGGGCGGCTGCATATTTATGATGAGACGCAACCACTGCTGCTCCCCCGCCGTCCGACGCGGGGAAAACGAACAGGTCCCAGTCCGAGAAGGGATAGGCACTGTAATTCAGATTGGCAGAAAAATCGTTGATCCCATCGTGATTCAAATCTAACCCCACGATGGGGTAGGCGTTCGCGGGGATTGGGATGGTCTTCCGCGTGACGACGACTTCGCCCCATGCTGGCTGCGCCAACGCCAACATGCTCACGCCAGCAGCGACGGCTGCTGTGGAATAGAGCGTGAGATGGCGATCAGCAGTTTTCGAAAGAACGGCGGGAGCGTTAAAGCCTGATACCTTGGGCGGCATAGTTCAATCCTTCGCGCAGAGCAGCATCAGGTATGTGTCATCCCATGTCAAGATGAAAGAACTTTCAGGTCCCGCTCTCAGTGGGGATAGTGCATGCAAAGATCGTTCATGGGTGCCTGCCTAATGTTGAGAACGGAGACCTCGAACATGAACCCAATCAACCCAGCCGCACAGCCTTAATGTTTCGCCCGACAACGAGCTGCTCATCAAGTGCTCGATCTTGGCTCCATCCTCGATGACCCGTTCGCCGCAGGAAAAGCCGCCCAAGCCGAGCTTGGACGGAGCACTCCATGGGCATCCGGGTCCATCACTTCTTGGGAAAATCCGGGTCGTTCTTGATTTCTCGAATTTGCTGGATATGCCTCTCCGCATGTGTGGAGATTTCCAGCATCCACTGCCAGCAGTCAATCACTTCGCCATAGTCTCCGAAGCTGTGGGCGCGCAAGTCGTCGTCGGTGGACTTGATGTATTCGATCATCGTCGCGCGCAGCGCCTGGAATTTTCCCAGAGCCTCGCCCATGTCCTTGTACGTGTCGACTTTTTCGTGGCCGCCGCCGGTCTTGGTATGCACGACGCGGTCTATGCCGTACCACATGATGTCAGCGTCGGTCGCCTGCGATTTCTTGACTTTCATGTCCGGCGCCGCCTTGACGGCTTTCTGAATCTCGTGCCAATAATCCGGCTCGGCCACCGCTAGGTGCGAGACAACTTCGCGGATGCTCCACCGGTCCGGCGAAGCCTTGTACTCCAGTTGTGTTGGAGACAATCCGCGAACCTGCTCGGCTACCATTTGCGTCGTCATTTCGAAATGCACCAGAAGATGCTCGCGATCGGCGCTGGACATGGGCGGAGCAGCAAAGAGCCGCATCGTCATCGTCAAAACAAGCAACGGCAACAGCGGGATGGTTTTCATCGAGGATATCCCCTGAACTGCCGCGTTAGACGGATCCACAGCAAGAAAGGTGAGCAGAGGTTGTTGGAGGCGGGTGGCCCATCCTTTGCTGTTGATTCTCTTCCCCGTTCCGGTACCGCGGGTGCCCCGTCCCTGCGTCTTTTGCAGGGGCGGGTACGATGCTGCCGATACCATGCGATGTTATGCCTGCCGGGTTACACCGCACTTACGGCTTACATCATCTGCACTTATTCTTCTCGGCGAACCGGGGATCGCGCGCGTGAATGTGGGATGGGGTGAAATCTCGTTTCGCAATTGGGTGGCTTGAGCCCGTCGCTGGAATGCCCCGTGGGAAAACAAAAAGCCCCACTCTTGCGAGCGGGGCTTCTGCATTCAGTGGGTGCCGAGCTTCGCTCGGCGGACAGCCGATGGCGGCTGTCCCCACATGGTTCTTGCTGAAAGCTGACGGCTGATCGCTGACAGCTTCTTAGTACATGTCACCCATGCCGCCGCCGTGTCCGCCGCCTGGGGCCGGAGCTTCCTTCTTTTCAGGAATCTCGGCGATCAGGGCTTCGGTGGTCAGCATCAGGCTGGCGATGGAGCCGGCATTCTGCAGGGCGGTGCGCACGACCTTTGTGGGATCGAGCACGCCGGCCTTGACCAGATCCTCGTACTCGTTAGAGAAGGCGTTGAAGCCGTAATTGTTCTCCTTCGAATCGAGCACCTTGCCCAGAACCACTGCGCCTTCTTCGCCGGCGTTCTCGGCGATCATGCGCAGGGGCTCGGTGATGGCGCGCTTCACGATGTTAATACCGATCTGCTCATCGCCTTCGGCCTTCACCTTGTCGAGCGCGGTGGCGCAACGTGCCAGTGCGACTCCGCCGCCGGGGACAATTCCCTCTTCCACGGCTGCGCGCGTCGCGTGCATCGCGTCTTCCACGCGGGCTTTCTTTTCCTTCATTTCGGTTTCGGTTGCGGCGCCGACTTTAATGACGGCCACGCCACCGACCAGCTTCGCCAACCGCTCCTGCAGCTTCTCGCGGTCATAGTCGCTGGTGGTCTTGTCGATCTGGCTGCGAATTTCCTTCACGCGGCCTTCGATCTCGGAGTGCTTGCCCTTGCCTTCGACCACCGTCGTGTTGTCCTTGTCGATGGTGATCTTCTTGGCCTGGCCGAGGTCGCCGATCTGAACGTTCTCGAGCTTAATGCCGAGATCTTCCGTGATGGCCTTGCCACCGGTGAGGATGGCGATGTCCTGCAACATTGCCTTGCGACGATCACCGAAGCCAGGAGCCTTAACGGCCGCGACTTGGAGCGTGCCACGCAGCTTGTTGACGACGAGAGTAGCGAGCGCTTCGCCTTCCACGTCCTCTGCGATGATCAGCAGCGGCTTGCCGGACTTTGCAATCTGCTCCAAGAGCGGGAGCAGGTCCTTCATCGACGAGATTTTCTTCTCGTGGATCAGGATGTACGCGTTCTCGAGGGCAGCTTCCATCCGCTCGGGATCGGTAACGAAGTAGGGCGAGAGGTAGCCGCGGTCGAACTGCATGCCTTCGACGACCTCCAGCTGGGTCTCGAGAGTCTTCGACTCTTCAACCGTGATGACGCCGTCTTTGCCGACTTTCTTCATGGCCTCGGCAATGATTTTGCCGATGGTCTCGTCGTTGTTGGCCGAGATGGTGCCGACCTGGGCGATCATGCTGTCGTTGTTAACGGGCTTGGACAGCTTGTCGAGTTCGCCGTTGACGCGGTTGCCTTCTTTGTCGAGCTTGCCGGCGATGACGGTGACGGCCTTTTCGATGCCGCGCTTCAGAGCCATTGGATTGGCACCGGCTGCGACGGTCTTGACGCCTTCACGGAAGATCGCCTGAGCGAGAACGGTGGCGGTGGTGGTGCCGTCGCCGGCAACGTCCGAAGTCTTCGAAGCAACTTCGCGGACCATCTGGGCGCCCATGTTCTCAAGGCCGTCCTTCAATTCGATTTCTTTTGCAACGGTGACGCCGTCCTTGGTGATGGTCGGCGAACCGAATTTCTTTTCGATGACTACGTTGCGGCCCTTGGGGCCGAGTGTGACCTTCACAGCGTCGGCCAGAAGGTTGACGCCGCGGAGGATCGCCTGACGCGACTCTTCTCCGTGAACGATATGCTTTGCCATGTTTCAATCTCCTTATGAATTTCTTTTGAGCTATGAGCTGCGAGCCCTGAGCAAAATCTCCTGGCTGGTAGCCGCTAGCTAAATCTCTTGTCATCCTGAGCATTGCGCAAAGCGCGATGCGAAGGACCCTACGAACTGCTTGAGCCGGCAGTGCTGCTTCCGGCTAAATAATCCTAAGACGCTGTTATCGCTTCGAGCCGGCGAGTTCTTTCTTGGCCGGGGCAGCAGCGCCCGTCAGGATGCCGAGGACTTCTTCTTCCTTCATGATGATGAAGTCTTCGCCATCGATCTTGATCTCGGTGCCGGAATATTTTCCGAACAGGACGCGATCGCCTTCCTTTACTGCGAGAGGAAAGGTCTTGCCTTCGTCGTTGGTGCGGCCTTTGCCGGTGGAGATGACTTCTCCCTCCTGCGGCTTATCCTTAGCCGAGTCCGGGATAATAATGCCGCCACGAGTGGTGGAAGCTTCCTCCACGCGACGGACCAGGATGCGGTCGTGAAGCGGTGAAAATTTCGCCATGGTTGTTACTCCTTTCAAGTAATGAGAAGGTGATTTGCCTTCAGTTAATCTTTGTAACCCTATGATTTGATTGGGATAGGTTCACTGTTAGCAGTTGCGCCTATTGAGTGCTAATTGTAGAAGGTGAGCGGAGCGTTGTCAAGAGGTTGGATCCCTTCAGCAATTTAATTGTTATGAGACAGCTGAAAATACGATCGGTGCGCACCGTGACCACACTGCGGAATGAGTTCCGCTGAAGTCTCGACAAAGCGTTGTCCAACGAGAGCCGGTTCCACGCTCGTTTCTCGAATCTGGATTTGTGTCCGCTTGAAGGACAGATCGGCGCGCGCGAGATTAAATTTCTAATCTCTCGCACACGAGATCCTCTGCTCCGGAGGCCATCCTAGGAGACAGCTTCGAACGAAAGTCACTTCAATTGAAGTACTGTCAGCGCGATCGTCGTCCACACATTGACTCCTCTTTAATCCTCAAAAACAACCAGAAGATTGCGATTTGACACAGGTTCTGCGCGATGGCTGGAATCGCGGACGCCGAAACAACGAGTGGATGCGGAAGGTTTGTGAAGAGCCGGGTCCCAATTTGGAACTCACCTTGCACAGGCGGTAGAGATGTAGTTCTGCCGCGTCACCAAACCCAATCTTAGTGAATGGAGAATTACCCAATACCATGAGCCGTTTCGCGTCACTCTGTGCGATGTTCCTCATTGGAAGTTTGCCAGCGCTTAGCGCGAGCAATCTTCATAGCAACTCCACACAAAGCCGTTTTCAGTTTTCCCCGAGCGGGGCGCGTGCCGCAAAAGCTCACACCGCCGCTGCCTCTCATTTCATCAGCAAAGCACAAAGTCACAAGGATGCACTGGCTCAGCAAAACAAACTTTCGAAGCGGAACGCGCGACATGAAACAGCAAATCCTGCCACCGGGAAGCTTGGATTCGTAGCCGCAACAGAAATTCCTTCGGGCGGGGGATCGAATGGCTGGCAGAGCGGAGTTCTGTCGGGCGACTTCAACGGAGATGGTAAGAAGGATCTCGTCGCCCAGGTGCAGAACTACGTAAGCGGGTCGTGGGTGTACTCGATCAGCGTGGTTCTGAGCAACGGAGACGGAACTTTTCAGGCGCCGATCTTGACTCCGGGTCTTAGTAACGCTGGCTGCACACAGATCAGTGTTGGGGACTTGAACGGCGACAAGAAGGACGATCTCGTCATAATGCAACAGGGTGGATGCACGGGCGGAAATTCGACTGCTCAAGTCCTTCTGAGCAATGGAGACGGAACGTTCACCGCTGGGAACAACTACACAATCACTTCCAACTATCTGGCGGGAGGAATTCTGGCGGACTCGAATGCCGACGGCAAGCTCGACATCGTGGCCGTCGATCAGAGCGGTCCAGCAAACGTTTGGACCCTGTTGGGCAACGGCGACGGAACGTTTCAGGCAGCCAGCTCGGTGGCATTGAGCGGAGCTGCCGGGAACTACGCTTTCTTCGCGGATCTCAACGGAGACGGATTGCTTGATGTGGCTGACATGGATTACGACAGCAGCCAACTCACGGTGTATCTGGCGACTTCTCCGAGCACGTACGCCAGCGCGGTTTCATACACAACGCCGGACGGTGTTTACAACACATGCTCACTGACTTCGGGCGACCTGTCGGGAGATGGGAAACCGGAAGTGGTTGCATCCAACTGCAATGCCAACACTGTTACCGTCTACGTGAACAATGGTGATGGAAGTTTCCAGACGGGTGTCTATTACGCGGTCGCATTAAGCCAGACCAACGGGACGAACGCGGACATTTACCCGGTAGCAGTTTCGATTGGGGACGTGAACGGCGACGGCAAGGCTGACATTGTGAGCTCGAACGACGATGGCGGCGACATCACCGTTCTTCTCGGCAATGGCGACGGCACGGTCAACTCTCCGACGGTCGGTTATGCAACCGGCGGTTACCCGAGCGCGCCGGCGGTCATTGCGGATTTTGACGGAGACGGCAAGATCGACGTGATTGTCTCTGACTCGATGTACAGCTTCGTTTACCTGAAAGGTTACGGAGACGGCAGCTTCCGGAGTGCGTTGGACTACTACGCTCCGATACCCTCCAACCAATGGGCCTACGGCATCACGGTGGCGTCCGGGGATTTCAACGGCGACGGATATCCGGACTTCGTTCTTGGCAACTGCTGCAACAACAGCGTTGGCGTGACCGTATTCCTTTCTCGTCCCGATGGCAGCCTGCAGCCGGGCGTGGATTACACAAACTCCAATTTCACGAATTCGCAGCTGAACTATGTTGCGGTCGCTGATTTCAACAAAGACGGGAAGCTGGACATCGCTGCGATCGACGTCAACAACCAACACGTTCAAATCTTCACCAACAATGGCGACGGCACATTTACCGTGGGTTCGACGTACGCCTCCGACTCGCAGGGTGGATATCCGGAAGCGATCGTAACTGGCGACTTCAACAAGGATGGTTTCCAGGACATCGCCATTGCGAACGGCAATGATGGAGGGCAAGATGTCGCGGTCCTTCTCAACGATGGCACTGGTAATTTCCTTGCTCCGACGCCGTATAGCTTGTCCGGTCAGTTCAACACCATTGGAATGGCGGCAGCCGATTTGAACAACGATGGGAAACTCGATCTGATTGTTCCCCTGTCGTATGGATCGAACGTAGCGATTCTTTTGGGCAATGGAGACGGGACGTTTCAAGCTGAAACTGATCTCGCAACGCTCGCGGCATACCCGTTTGCAGTGGCAGTAGCGGACTTCAATGGCGACGGCAAAATGGATTTGGCCGTCAGTTCGGGCTATTACGCAAGCGCGGGCATCACGGTGGCATTGGGCAACGGGGATGGAACCTTCCAGACTCCTGTTTCGATGCTCAGCACGCTCCAGGATCAGACCTATAGCAACCCCTACACCTCGTTCATTCAAGCAGCCGACATCGACGGTGACGGCAATCAGGACCTGGTATACACGAACGCGGAGTACGGGACGGTAGGCGTTCTGTTCGGGATGGGCAACGGCTCGTTCTACGATCCGGTTGAATATCCTTCCGGCGGATGGAACTGGGGTCTGACGATTGCGGACGTAAACCAGGACGGAGCACCCGACGTTGTAACTGCTGCGGATGATTTCTCCGGAGTGACGGTGCTTCTCAACAGCAACGGCAGCGGTACGAAGTCGACATACACAGTCGTGGCCGACAGCACAACCGCAACCATCACGGCCGGTGGCAGCGCGACGTTCACGCTGACACTAACCCCTGCGAACCACTACAACGGAGTCGTGACGCTGAGTTGCGGCACTCTTCCGGCTTATACCACCTGCACGTTCTCTCCAGCGTCGATCACGATGGACGGACACACGCCAGTCAGCGTGCAACTTACCATCACCACAACCGCCGTCAGTGCATCCGCAGAAGTTCCTGCCGGCATTATTCCGCAACATGGGTCGTCCTGGTTATTGGCGAGCATGAGCGGCATGGGAGTCTTCGGAATGGTGTTCAGTGGCAGTTTCAAGAAACGCAGCCGTTTCAGCGCGCTGTTACTGGCGATCGTGGCACTATCGATGACAATGTCGCTCGTAGGATGCGGGAACGATGACTCGCATCAGACGACGAAGCCGGCAACAACGCCAACTGCAGAAGCCACGACCACGGCCGTGGCCTCATCGCAGAATCCGGTGATCGCCGGGCAGGCAGTGTCGTTTAACGCAACGGTTTCGGCCAGCTCGGGAATGCCGAGCGGAACCGTAACCTTCATGGATGGCACAACGCAACTGGGGACGGGCTCGCTCGCTTCGGGCAAAGCCAGTTTCCAGACGTCGAGCTTATCCGCCGGAACTCACACGATCACGGCGAGCTATGCAGGTAGCTCCGGATATAAACCCAGCGCGTCGCAGGCTCTGACCCAGACGATCGACCATCCGGGCACGCCTGTAGGCACATACACAATCCCGGTAAACGCGGTTGGTACGGCTGGCAGCAACAGCGGCAACTCGCTCTCGCAGAGCCTCAGCGTGACGGTTACCGTGCAGTAGTTGGAAAGCAACACGGAACAGAGGAAGGCGGCCGCCGCAATCGGTCGCCTTTTTCTGCTTTCGTGCAATAAAGCGATTCATGTCGGACGGTAATCTTTCTTCGCACTTGTTGCCCATCCGGAGTAACTGAGAGTATTCAGGATCGGTGGCGACAGGATCGGTCGACAGAAAGGACTTACATGCAGCCCATACTCTGTTTGCGGTGTCGGCGGGAGATTGAGTCGGGAGACAAGTCGGTTGCGGTATATATGTTTGCGCAAACGGTGGGGGTGCGTCCGCGACAGAAGTCTTCGGCAAGCCGGATCTGCTTTTGCCCGCAGTGCGCTGTGTCTCTAGCGATGGGGCTTCCGCCAGAGGGTGCTTTGAATATGGCGGCGTGGGAAATGATCCGCGACCTGGTCAGCGCTGAGCCTTCGCTCAATGACGCTGCATGGGAAAGCTTGCGCGGAGTGATTGGGCTGCTTCCCTCGGGCAAGGACGAGCGCGAATCATCCGGCAGATATCGACGAGCGGGATAACCATTCACAATCTGCTTGTATTATTTCCAACATGTGTGCTCCAGCTGGCCTTCGCCACCATGTGACCTTCTTCGCTACACGGACGTAACTTGGTTGATGACTAGTTATCTCCTAAACTTTCTCACATAGCAGTACCCTGCGTGTTTACCCCGGCAGTTCCAGTTCGAAAGATAGTCACTCTGAAGGAATAAGAAATCCATGAGAATTTTAAAAAATAGTGTCGTTGCATTGCTCGCTTTGATCGTTGTCGCCGGAACGCGTGGGTTTGCGCAGGAAGATTCCAACACCGTCCAGTCGAAGATCGTGGCACTCGAAAAGGGATGGAATCAGGCTTTTAAATTGCGGGATACCAAAGCCATTGATGCGCTGCTGGCGGAAGATGTCGTGCTGGTCAACGACGATGGGAGCCAACAAACGAAGGCGGAGTTCCTGAAGTTCGTACGGCAATCCAAGCCCTCGGATGAGGAGCAAGTCACGCCGGAATCGATCCGGGTACACGTCGTAGGGGATGTGGCGATTGCCACCGGAGTGTTTCAATCGAAGGGTATCGAAAACGGCAAGCCTTTTGTGAGACACGATCGGTTTGTGGATACCTGGATCAAGAGCGGAAATACATGGGTGTGTCTGGCCGCCTCGGCTACTTCGATGACTCGCTGATTCGGACAATCTTCATCTTCAATTTTTTTCGCGAATAAGTGGAAGTCAAAAACCCCACCCTTTCCTCCCTGAGAACCGGGAGGACAAGGGTGGGGCAACCTCGAGTATTTCTTGGTTATTGCTGCTTGGGATCGGCTTCTTTCTTCTTAGCGAAGGCGCGCACGTAGTTAACGAGATCCCAGGCTTCTTCCTCTTTCACTCTCGGACCTTCGGCGGGCATGTCGTTGTGGCCGTTCTTGATGATGTAGGCGAGTTCGCCGTCAGTGTGGTCTTTGAGCGTAGCCGCATCGGTGAAGTCCATCATGGTGAGCTTCATCTCTTTGGCGGTCTCGCCTTTGCCGTCGCCATTCTTTCCGTGACACATTTCGCAATCGAGGGCCCACCATTTCTTTGCGCGGGTCAGTGATTCAGGCGAAGACTTCACCGGATTTTCCTTCTTGGCCTCTTCCACGGGAATGGCGGAATAGGGAGAGTTCTTCGATGAAGGCGCATTCGCTTGTTGTGGAACCGCCGATTGCAGGCTAAACAGCAGGAGTGCGGAAACGAAGAGTGAGATGCGGAACATGGGACCTCCTCGAATAACTACATTCGATTAACAAAGGATTCTAGCTCTGGAGCAAGGGGCGGGGTGTGATTCAAATCACATAGAAACCGGGAACGAGGACGGCTTGATTTCAGGGCTGCCATCCTCATTCCTGGCTTGCACAACGAATAGGATTAAACACTGGGTGGCTGAAGATTAGCTGAAAGCGGGAAGCAGATTCCCTTCGACTCCGCTCAGGCAAGCCTCGCTGGCAGTCGGAGTGACAACCGGTTGTTAGCCCACAACTGCAGTGGAACAGCAGGTTCCTCCGCTGCGCTCGGAATGACAACGGAATGGGGCTTACACGCTTAGCTCCTTGGAAGCTGCGTCGAGGGCGGATTGGAGTCCTTCGGCGGTGGGGACGCCGCCTTGCGCCATGTCCTTGCTGCCGCCGCCGCGTCCGTTGAGGGACGCCATCGTCTGCTTCATAAGGGCACCCATGTCGAAGGGCTGTCCAGCGGATTGGGCGAAGACCAGGGAGGGCTGCGGAGACGTGGATGCGAGCAGAGCGACAACGTTGGTCGCGAGGCGCGTCAACTTCTGCGCCAGCAGTTTCAGAGAATTCATATCTCGCTCCGCGAAGGTGCGAATGACGATGCGGCGGCCGTTCGATTCGGGAGTTTCAGAGAGCAAGGCGGCGGCTTGCGCTGCCGCGAGTTCTTCCTGAGCATGCTCGCGTTGCTTACGAAGAGCGCGAACTTCGTCGAGGGATTTGCGAGCTTGCAGCGGAACGTCGTAGATCTGGGCAGAGAAAAGTCCGGCGGTCTCGGTCAGGGTGCTGAAGTCGCGACGGGCGGTGGCAACGGCGCGCTGTCCAGCGACGAACTCTATGCGCCATCCCTGACGAACTCGCTCGGCTTTGCGGAGTAGGATGCAGCCGATCTGTCCGGTCTGGCGGACGTGCGTACCTCCGCAAGCGCTGAGGTCAAATTCGTGAATATCGATGATGCGGAGCTCGTCGCGGTCGGTGGCGGGAAGTTTGCGGAGGCCGAGCTTCCCTGCCTCTTCGCGGTTCACGAAGCGAATTTCAACTGGGCGATTCTCGAGGATGATCTCGTTGGCGAGGCGCTCTGCAGACTCTATCTGGTCTTTCGTGAGGTTCGGTGTGTCGAGATCGATGGAGGAGTAATCGTCAGCCATGTGGAAGGAGACGGTGTGCAGGTTGTGAAGGCGGATGAAGGCGGCGGAGAGGATGTGCTGTCCGGAGTGTTGCTGCATGTGGTCGCGCCGGCGGGTGGCATCAATCAGGCCGTGAACATGGGTTCCGGGCGCGAGATCTTTGACCGGAGCTTCGAGGTAGTGGACGACTCTGCCGTCTTCCATGTCGGCGACTTCGGTGACGCGGAGTTTCGCGACACCGGCTTCGATCGTGCCCGTGTCGAAAATCTGGCCGCCGCTGGTCGGGTAGAAGGCGGAGCGGTCGAGGATTACGGCAGGCCGGTCGCCCGCGGGGAATTCTGCGACTTCGGCTTCGAAGTCGTAGAGGAAGGAGTCGTGATAGTAGAGGCGCTCGGTCATGGAAGATTTCATTTTAACTTCAGAGAGATCAACGGGAGAACTCCCTGCAAGGCCGGCGGTAGCTGGCGAGGAGTACGGGGTCCTTCACTCCGTTCAGGATGACATGGGTTTATAGAGAATCCGTTGTGGTACGTTGAGACGGCCAGGCCGGGGCAAGAACGCCAGGTGGGAATTTTGCGCCGCGCTTTGCGCTGGCTTGGACGAAGGCGCCCCTCGCCACATGAGCGCCTGCTTGCTAGTAGGGGCCGATGATGCCGGCGATCTGACGGGGGGCTGGCTTTGTCGATTGGACCGTCTGCTGGGTCGCCAAAGTCGGATCCAACGCATCGAGATATTTGAGGCCGGTTCCGGTATTGAACAGGACTACGGTGTCATCGGACTTGAAAAATCCATTTGAGAGAAGCTTTCGATATGCGACTAGGCAGGCTGCTCCTTCGGGGGCAGCGAAGACGCCTTCGGTCTTCGCCCAATGGCGGGTGGCATCGAGAATTTCGGTGTCGGTGGCACTAACAGCGCAGCCCTGGCTCTTCTTTAATATGTCGAGGATGAGGTAGTCGCCGTAGGGCTTGGGAACGCGCAGACCGGAGGCAATGGTGGCGGCGTTGGGCCACATTTCCGAGGACGGCGTGCCTTCATCCCATGCTTTAACAATTGGTGCGCAGCCAGCTGATTGAACGCAGATCATCTTGGGGCGCTCAGAGCCGATCCAGCCCAAGCCTTCCATTTCGTCGAAGGCCTTCCACATGCCGAGCAAACCAACTCCTCCGCCGGTGGGATAGATGATGCCTCGCGGCACGCGCCAGCCGAGTTGTTCGGCGACTTCGTATCCCATGGTCTTCTTGCCTTCGACGCGGTAAGGCTCTTTGGTGGTGCTGACATCAAACCAGCCGTCTTTTTCCCACGAATCGGAATTCTTTAGCTCTGCAACTTTGCGGGCACAGTCGCTGATGAGGCCGTCGACGAGGGTGACCTGGGCGCCGAAGTAGTCGCATTCGATCCGGTTGGCCATAGGGACGTCTTTGGGCATGAAGATATGAGCTTCGAGACCGGCGGCGGCGGCGTAGGCGGCGAGAGCTCCAGCGGCGTTTCCTGCTGAGGGGATGGCGAGCTTCTTCAAGCGGAAATGGCGCGCCATGGTGACGGCGGCGGAGAGTCCTCGAGCTTTGAAAGATCCGGTCGGATTGAGGCCTTCGTCCTTGATGTAGACGTTGGGATACTCCCGGCTGGAGAGCATGGGGGTGAAGCCCTCGCCGAGGGTAACGGGGTTTGCATCAGGAAGAACGGCGTCGTAGCGCCACATGGTAGGGGTGCGTCCGGCGAGACGGGCGGAGGAAAAAGTACGCTTGATCGTGGGCAGATCGTACCGTGCGTAGAGGATGCCGGCGTCTTTGGGACAAACCGTCTGAGGACGATCTGCCGGATAGTGCTCACCGCAGCGAGTGCATTCGAGATGAGTCAACATGCCGATGCGAGTTTACCATCGGCGCGGGAAGCCGGGCGGGGCGCAGGATTTCCACAGTTGGAAAACAGCGTGGTGGTGTGTAATAGTTCAATTCAAGGCAGTCAGCTCCCCCGCCTGCGCATCGGATGATCGCACAAGACGTGACCGCGCGAAAGAAGAAGGAGCAGTTATGAAAGCTTCCCGCCTTGCAGTCTCTCTGGCCTTAATTTCCGTTTTTTCCGGCAGCGTTCTGGCTGCGACGTCGAACCCGTGGGTTTTGAAGGCAACGCTTTCCGCACCAGGAAACCCGCTGGAGTTTGGATATGCGGTGGGCCTCAGCGGAACAACGATTGTCGCGACAGCGAATAATGAGATTGCTGTTTACGTTGAGCCGAAGTCGGGATGGGGCAATATGTCGACGCCGACTGCGAAACTCAGCGCCACGGATGGCGCGGTGTTTTCATCGGTGGCAATTAGCGGAAGTACGATCGTGGCCGGATCGGTGCAGGACGGCGGCACGGGAGCGGCCTATGTATTTGTAGAGCCGTCGGGCGGGTGGAAGAACATGACCCAAACGGCAAAGCTGACAGCCTCGGATGCGATGCCGGGAGATTTCATCGGAACATCGGTAGCGGTCGCCAGCGGGACGATCGTGGTGGGTGCGGATCAGAATAATTCGGTGGGCGCGAGTTTTCCGCCGGAGCCGAATGGGGCGGGAGCGGCATATGTATTCGTAGAGCCGTCGGGCGGATGGAAGAGCATGACGGAAACGGCGAAGCTCACTCCGTCGGACGGTGTCTCGGGAGACGACTTCGCCTATAGCGTCGCGATTATTGGCAACACGATAGCCGCGAGTTCACCAAATGCCATGATCGGCTCGACCAACCTGGAGGGCGCGATTTACATTTTCGAGAAGGCTGGGTCCGCTTGGAAGAGCTCGACGCAGACCGCAAAGCTAACCGCGTCCGACGGCCACTCGGTGACGCTGCTTGGAATGGGTTTGAGCCTCAACGGAAACACCTTAGCGGCCGCCGCGTTCGACAAGGTTTACTTGTTCTTCAAACCTTCCTCGGGTTGGACCACGGGTACACAGAACGTAGAGCTGTCGAGTTCGGCATATACATTTTATGGGCTCAATGCCGTGGCGGTTTATCAAGGCAACGTACTGGCCGGATCCCCTTACGAGAATGTTCCGTTTGCAGATTTGTATGTTGAGCCGTCGGCAGGATGGCACAACATGACGCCGACGTATCGATTGAAGGCGCCGGCGAATAATGGCAACGGATCAGACGGATGGTCTGTGGCCATGAATGGAACGACGCTGGTAGTGAGCTCTCCGTTGTTCGGCGGGAACGGCGGAAACGTCGTTTATGTCTACGGGCTAAAGTAAGAAGCTCTGTTACCCGTTGATCAGTCGCCGTGGATCGTTAGCCTTTTACGGATTTATTTTCGTCGCCGCTGGTTGCGTCTGGACGCGAAACCGGCGGCTTTTCCTCATTGGCTGCCATCGCGGATTTGAAACCGCGAATGCTCTCGCCTAATCCCTTCCCGAGTTCCGGAAGTTTCTTCGGACCGAAGATCAGCAGGGCGATCCCGGCGATGATGAGCAAGTGCATGGGCTGAAAAAGTCCTTCAAACATAGATTCTCCTAGATGCTGTCATCGACGATACATGAAAAAGAGGCGCTGCCCAAGTGCTGCTCACCGCGGACAGCGCCTTTTTGGAGAGAGAGCGTTGACGACCCGACTTAGAAGCCTCGCACTGCGGCATCAGCCGCTGCGGCCAGTGCATTCAGCATGTCGAAGAATTCCGAAGACTGACCAATGAACAGTCCGTCGTCGGTAAACGCTTTGACGGCGCCGGCTGCAATGCCGGTTGGATCAGTTGGCCGGATCACCGCGGCGTGCGGAAGACTGGCACTGATGAACTGGCAAGGCACCGGGAAGATGAGGTTGGTTTGTAGCAACGGGTTATTCGTCGCATTGAAGTCGGGGAATGTGAGGCCGTTGGTTGGATCGGTGAAAGGGGCGACGGGCGTTTGCACACCGTTTCCGGCGAAGTCGACCCACTCCAGGAAGTGCGCGATTTCATCGCCGCCAATGCTTAGGACGATGCGGAGCACTTCAACATCGTGTGCCTTTTGTGCCATAGCTGAGTAGAGACTGCTTCCGCCTTGTTCGATGAAACCGAAGTGAAAAGCTGCGGTGTTGGCAATAGCCTGAATATGTTTTGGTGGAGCAAAGTCGGAGTCGTCACGAGGAATCGCAGTGACGCCGATCAGATCAATCGCTTGGGGAAACGTCGCTCCGAAGTCAGGGTTGTTTTTGCTCCGATAGCGCGTGTAGTAACTCGTGTCGACGGTGAGGTTCATTAGATTCGTCAGGCGAGGAATCTTTTTCGATCCTGTCGCCTGGCTGCCGGGCAACGTCCGAAACTTGTTGAAGTTAACCGGCGGAGCGCCTTTCATCTTGAGATATGCATTGAGGAAGTTGGCATGGCTGATCTCGTCGAGGGTATTGCTGGAGATGTATTGCGATCCGTCGCCGTCGAGAACTTGAAGGGCAAGCTGATAGGGATTCTGGGTTCCGGTGCTGACGCCGCCGAGTTCGGCATACTGCTGCCAGAGGTCACTTTCGATGATTTCCGCAGCTGCCAAGAAGCGCAAGATGGCGGTGTCTCCGGCGCTGAGCGGAGTATTCGATTTTGACTGGGCGCGGCTTTTTCCAGCAAGCAGCGCACTGGCGGTAATAGTAGCGCCGGCCATGCCGAGCCCTTTAAGAAACGAGCGGCGCGGCGTTCCACTGTTAGATGGTTTCTCGGCGATATCGAGCGATTGAGATTCGGCCACTTCTGAGGTGAGGGCTGGAGAGGGTGGTTTGGCGATGCTCATAGATTCTTACACTCCAATTCTTTGCGATGACGTTGTGCGCCGAGGCGAAAACCTCGAAGTCAACGTGGAGGCAGAATATGGCGGTGAGAAGCAGACGGTGTCACGCCAGGGTTAGCGAGTTGTAAAAGATTTTGCTGAGTAAAACAACTTCTTGAGGAAACTCTAAAACTTGCTACGAAGGAATTCGAAGAGAGCATAGCCCACCAGTGCTGCGACCATGGCGATGGCGAAGTTGGGCGTAGTGAAAACGTCGGAGAGGGCCCAAGCAAGACCTCGCCGCTGTCCCATACCAGAGCGCTCAAATTCGCCCATTAACAAGTTCGCGTAAAAAAGGAAGATGATGAAACCGATCTCGATGAGCGCCCGGCAGAGTGTTTTGGTCACAGTCATGGCTCCTCTTTCATTGAGCACGAATTTCAAGTCCATCCTAACCTGAGATTTCGATTTCATGACGAATTCGAGGACTGTGCGGTACTATCCTTAGTCTGCATTTTCGGAGGGAAAATGGGAAAGTTTTTGTTCGGGCTGATCGTCGGACTGGTGCTGGTTCCGCTGGTTGTATACATATATTTTTCCACGGGGATGGCTCCTGTAGCGACGGCGGCGCCTCCGATGCCGTTTGAAAAGACATTCGCGCGGATGGCTCTTCATGCACGTATGGAGAAAGAGATGCCGAAATCGGTGCCGATCCAGGCGGACGAAGCCGCATACGTTGCGGGAGCGCAGGTGTACAAGGAAAATTGCGCCGTGTGCCATGGGCTACCGCTGACGCCACAAACGACGATTGCGAAAGGAATGTTCCCCAAACCTCCGAAGTTGATGGAAGGAACGGGAGTGACTGACGATCCACCGGCAGAGACATATTGGAAGGTGTCGGGCGGAATCAGGATGACAGGCATGCCCGGGTATTCGACTTCCCTGTCGACGACACAGATGTGGCAAGTGAGCTTGCTGCTGGCGAATGCCGACAAACTGCCGCAGGCGGCGAAAGATAGTTTGGTTTCGGTTACGCCGACGGCGCCTCCATCAACGCCTATGCCGATGACGACTACACCTGTAACGCCGTCAACACCGAAATAATCGGAGGGCCCGCGACGACGCCTCGTCCGGCCTTCGTTCCGGCCGATATCAGCTGATTGGTCTTGAGTCCCGCCAGTGAAGCTGGCGGGCTTTTTCAGGAACGGGTCCAGCGTTCTAACGCTTTAACCGACTATTCTCACGATGGGATCGTTTCTCTTCTTCGCATTCTCCTGGTGGGCGATCGCGCTCCGCATCGTCGCCATCGTGCACTTCATCCGGCGGCGGCCCGACTTCTTCTGGCTGTTTGTGATCTTGTTTCACTGGGTGGGAGCGCTCGTTTACATCTGTGTGGAAGTTATCCCCGACGCTGGTTTGCTAAAAGGCTCGTTTCAGATGTTCCCGCGGCGCCGGCGAATTCACGAGTTGGAGCGGGAAATTCTGGATAATCCCTCGGCGGGAAACTACGAAGAACTCGGCCTCCTGTATTTGGACGACGGAGACTTCGCGCGAGCGCGTGCCTGCTATGACAAGTCAATTTCGTCGCGGACGGATTCGATCGATCCGTTCTATCGGCGTGGAGTTGCGGAGGTGGAACTGGGAGACTTTGCGGCGGCGGTACCGGACCTGGAGCGGGCCATCGGCGAGGACTCAGACTACGATTTCCATCGCGGCAAAGGATTGCTGGCGTGGGCATACGCGCAGACCGGTCAGAAAGAAAAAGCCGACGCCATGTTCCGCGAGGCGGTACGGATTTCGACGATCTCGGAAACGTATTATCACTACGCTCTGTATCTGGAATCGCAGGGACGAACGGCAGAAGCGCGCGAATGGGCGCAGAAGATTCTGGATAAACGGGCGACCATGCCGGGGTATCAGAAGCGGCGGGAGCGCTCGTGGTTTCGGAAGGCGCGGGCAGTGCTAGCGAGATTGAGACGTTAGGTCAGAGCCTCCTGATAAAATTCAACGAGTGACGATTTCTAAACCTCCCATACGGCTGCTGGCGACCGATATCGACGGCACGCTGCTAAATCCACAATTTCAAATCTCCGACGGCGACTTGAATGCGCTGCGGCGAGCTCATTCAGCCGGAATGGAAATCGTCCTGGTCACCGGTCGCCGACACGACTTTGCGCTGCCAATCGCCAAACAACTTGGTTTTGATCTCTGGCTGATCAGCTCGAATGGCGCGGTTACGCGATCGCTGGGCGGGGAGACGTTTCATCGCGACATGATGCCGGCCGATACCTGCCGGAAGCTGTGCGGAGCGATGCAAGCATTTCGCGGAAGTACCGTTCTGACGTTTGATCAGGAAACCAAGGGCGCCATTGTGCTAGAGCGATTGGATGAGCTCGGAGCCAGTATCCGGCGATGGCTGGAGAAGAATATGGAGTACATCCGGTTTGTGGTACCGCTGGAGGACGCGCTGATCAAAGATCCGGTGCAGGCGATGTTTTGCGGGACCATGGATAGGATGAGTTTGGCCCTGCGCGCACTAGAGGGATCGGGCATGGACGGGCTGGTAACTGTCCTGCGAACGGAGTATCCGGAGCGGGATCTGTCGATGATCGACGTGTTAAATGCGGGGTGTTCGAAGGGACATGCGCTGGAGCGGTGGGCGAAGCATCGAGGTTACCAGCGTGATGAGGTCATGGCCATTGGTGACAATCATAATGATGTAGAGATGCTTGAGTTCGCAGGGTATCCGGTTATCATGGGGAATGCGTGCGAAGAGTTGCGCGGACGCGGGTGGAGGTTGACCCGCGGGAATGATGCATGTGGAGTGGCTGGCGCTGTAAAGATGGCATTGGGGGAAGTACCTGTGGGTACCGGTCGATAGTCGGTGGTCGTTTGTCGGTGATGGTGGGGATGAGATTTATAGATCTCAGTTTGAGGCTCGGCTTCGTCGCCCTAGTCGCGATGCTCGCGCTTCCTTGCTTTGGCGGCGAAGTGGCAATTCTAAAGAACGGCTTCGCAATCCGACACGAGCGGCGAGAAGTAGTGGGAGAAGTTACGCGGCTCTATGTCAATGCCGACGGATCGAGCTTCGTGGATGTGCCCACTGCGCAGGTGGATCATTTTGAAGCGGCGCCGGAATTGCCCGCCCCGGCGGCCGCATCAACCCCGGTCAGTTCTCCGATTCCGACATCAAGTTCCTCGACTTCCAATTCATTTACCCGGAATGCGCACACTGGCGGCAGCGTCGCAGCTGCTCGGCCTGGATTTTCGCCAGGGCCCAAGCCCGATCTGACTGCCGTAGTTAAAGATGCAAGTGGGAAATATCAGCTGGATCCGGATCTGGTAGATAGCGTGATCAAGGCGGAGAGTGGGTTTAACACGCGGGCGCTCTCACCGAAGGGCGCGCAAGGATTGATGCAGTTGATGCCGGGAACGGCGTCGCAACTGGGAGTGCCGAACGCGTTTGATCCACAGGCGAACGTTGAGGGCGGCACGAAATACCTAAGAGAGTTGCTGGAGCGGTACAACTTTGACCTTGTGAAAGCGCTGGCGGCGTACAACGCTGGACCCCAGCGGGTAGAACATTTCGGAGGTGTGCCTCCGTATTATGAAACGCGGGCATACGTTGCGCGGATTGTCAGGGACTTCAACAAGAAGAAGGTCGCACAGCAGAAAGCGGCAGCCGCGGCAAAGAAAAGCGGCACAATCAAAGATGCGAAGGCACATCCGGCTGCAGTAAAGCACGATTCCAAGGGAGTCGTACAGGCGAAGGCGAGTCCGTCGGGAGAGTAAAGGCCACGGGCCATTGTTTCCTTCTGCATTTCTCATCCAATCAAAATCAGGACTTCACCATAATCGAGAACAACGCACGATGGCCAGGTCCGCGGATATGGTCCACATGTTCTTGATGGGTTTGACCCTATCGGTACAGTCGTTTACCTTTGGGGGTGCCGTTTCCCGCTTCGCGTTGCCGGGGCCGCGGCGCGGAGTTCTTTCCTCTCATGGATAAGAAGCGCATTCTGGCCAGCGTAGTAGTGTTTCTGATCCTGGCTATTCTTGTTTACCTGCAGTACCGGCATTGGCGAACCTTCGACTGGGGAACATTTTGGAGCCAGACGCACAGGATCAAGAAGATCCATGTGCTGCATGGAATTGCACTGATATACCTCGGGTATCTCTTGAGGGCTTTACGGTGGAAGATTTTTCTCAATCCTGTGCGGCCAAAGACGCGAACCATTGACATGGTTTCGCCGACGCTGGTGGGGTTTACGGGACTGGCGCTGCTCGGGCGGGCTGGAGAGTTTATTCGTCCGTACCTGATCGCTCGGCGCACCGATCTGCCCGTATCGTCGCAAATCGCAGTGTGGGGCGTGGAACGGACATTCGATATTGGAGCGTTCACGGTCTTAATGATGCTGGCGATTTTCTTGCCTAGCGCGTTGCCTTCTATTCCGCATCCAGAGTATTACCTCCGCTTCCGCGAAATCGGCTTCGTCCTGACGGCCCTGGTATCGGGAATAACAATCGCAGCGGTGGTCATTCGGCGGAATGGAGATCGAGTGGCGACTTGGGTGGAGCAACGATTCGGGCATCTGTCGTCGAATCTCGGGCATCGGCTCGCGAAGAAAGTACGCGAGTTTGGCATGGGACTGAACACGATTGATGGTCCGCTATCAATGCTTTGGTTGACGCTGGTTTCGGTGGGCATGTGGTATGTGATCGCGCTCGCATATCAGGAGGTGACCCATTCGTACGGCGTCGATGCGCTGGCGATTCCGGTGTCGCAGTTGTTAATCTTGATGTTCTCGAGCATGCTGGGATCGATGCTGCAGTTGCCGGCTGTGGGCGGCGGCTCGCAAATGGCGACCATTGCGACGCTGTCGAGTGTGTTCGATGTGCCTCCGGAGTTGGCGGCGAGCTGCGGGATTTTGCTGTGGCTGGTAACTTTTGCGGCAGTCGTGCCGTCGGGATTGCTGCTCGCGCATCACGAGAGGCTGTCGTTGCGGAAGCTTTCGGTGGAAAGTCATCAGAAGACGGAGTGAGGGGACGGTTGCGTTGACAGCAGATTCCTCCTTCTCGCCACGCTCCGGCGTCGGAATGACAAGGGATTTGACGATTCGGGAAGAATCGCGGAGGCAGTGGAGGCCCCGGGCGGAGTCGAACCGCCGACCAACGGTTTAGGAAACCGCTGCTCTATCCACCTGAGCTACGGGGCCGACGCGAGGAGAAATTATTATCTCACGGCGATTCGCTGACTATCGCTACGCGGCGGTCACCCCTCTCTCCTGCTGAGAGCCTCAGATCGCTTTCATTCCAACTCAAATTCGGCGATGCGAAAATTCGTTGAATTCCCTTCAGAGTCTTGGGCGCGCAGGTCGACGCGGTAGGTGCCAGGCGCCAAGGTTGCAAGCGGCAACTTCACTCCCACCGGAACGACCGGATTGCCGGGCTTGATGAGATCCTGCGTGTCCATCACGCCCACGTCGAGTTTCTTGTCTCCCGTTTTTTTATCGACGATGCGAAATTCTAGGCCGAGTTGCGGAGGCTTGTCCTTCGCCAGAAGCGGATCGTAGACCTCGATGTAAGCCACAGCGTTATCCGTTTTCCTGAAGTGGTTGGAAGCCGACGGCAGAATCTGGACTCCGCGAACGACCAGCGGCTTACGATCATCAACGAGTTGAGAATCCAGGGATGTATCGAGCTCAGTGACTTTCGCGGTGTTGTTGCTCAGGGCAATCGAACTCAGGCTGATTTGCTTGCCGTCGAAGGGTAAGATCGCGAAGGGATTCTCTAGCTTGCCGAAGGTTTTGCTGCCGGAGCTGAAAACGACTCTGAGGTTGTACGTACCGCAGGCAGCTTCGAATTGATTCTCGTAATGGAATGGCACTTTCTGGAATTCCTCGACTTCTTTCTTGCCATCAAGGTCGATGGGCACGGTGTCGCTGAAGCGAGCCGCGATGGAGCCGTCCGGCTTGTAGGCGATGCCGAGCACATTGATCTCGGCATGTTCCTTGCCCTTCACTTTCTGGAACTCGAACGATTGGGAAGGGATGTCCATGACCAGATGGACACGAGCCACATTGGGTCCACTGTAGAAGTACGGAGTACGCATCGAAGCGGTGACGTTGCCCGGCATTTCGCCAGAAGCACGGGTCTCCAAGTCTTTTTCGGTAGTGGTTCCGGCGAGAAGGTCGCGGGGACGGGCCCTGCAATATCCGCTACGAGAGCGAATGTTAGTGCCGCCGCGGTTGACCTTAACTTTTAGAGTGTGGCAGCTGCCCTCAGTCGAGTCAGGGGGTTTGTAGCCGAGCAAGTAATATTCGGATTGGTCCCGAGCAATGCGTTGCATTCCCCCGAGCAGATCGTTGGTGTTCACGATGACAAACCCGCCAGTACCTTCCGCCAGCGCATAAAGGAACTGCTGGTTACTGGAGACGTCAGGAATGTTAGGAACAATCTGGCGCGGCTGACTATTGGGAGTATAGACGGCCAGCGGATTGACCGCGATGGGGTTGCCCCCGCTGTACACACCACCACCACCGCCGCCGTGGCCGCCGCCACCGCCGGTTCCGCCACCGCTGCCACCACCACCATGTCCACCACCTCCGGTACCACCACCTCCGCCTCCGCCTCCCCCTCCGCCTCCGTGTTGTGCAGGCTCCATCGGTTCGGCCGGTTCAGCAGCAAATGCTGCCAGCGAAAGGAGCGGGTGATCGAAAGCACTCTGGTAGTGCAGGGACGCAGTACGAAGTTGAGGAGAAGCCCCGTGAATTTCCCTGGAGGGATTGGCGAACCCGTTGATGACAGGGGCGACCAACCCACGGACATCTATTGGATATACGGCAACGTTAGCGCGATTGCACGAGCTAATGACCGCCGTTAATTCCGACTGCAATTCCAACGTCATAGGAAAGCCGCCGGTCAACATCACAAGACTCTTTCGGCCTTGGATTCCACTGAGTCCTTTGGCCAGATCACGAATTGCATTGAAAACGCTGCGAGCGCCAAAATCCGATTCGAGCCCTCCCATATCGGGCGAGCCTAATTGAGAGGCCGGCGCGGGGGGAGGGCCAGAGGACGCGATGTCAGGCATGGCGCCGCCTGGCGAGACAGTGGAGAATTTCGTTCCGGCGATTACTTTCTTTAGACGCTCGGAATCAGTGGTGAAGTTTTGAGCAATCCGAACCATACCGCCGAATTCCACAACCGCTATGTAGTGATTGGGATCGGCATTTGCATTCACAAACTTTGCAGCAGCGTCGCGAGCCTTCGACTGGTCTCCAAATTCCATGGTGCTGTCGTCGAAGAAAAGCACCAGGTAGTGTTTCTGGATGTGAGCAGGGTCGCCGTCAGTGTTTTCGCGTGAAAAACTCGTTACCGGTTGTTCCTTGCCATCCTCCCAGACCTTGAAATCATTGGCAGTAAGGTCCCGAATATAGTTTCCCTTTTTATCGGTAACAACGGTATCAACCAGGACGACGCGCGTCTCGACTTTGATTGTCCCGTCAGCGGGGGGCGTGGAGGGCTCTTGAGCAAGCACTGACCGTGTCGAAGCCGCGATAAGCACGCAAACCCCGCATACACCGAACAGATCCATGACTCTTGCGGCGATACTGTTGAGAAATTTCATACCTGGTACCTCTCACGGAATCTCGACTGCTCCGTTCTCTGCCGACATCATTTGCTGTTCAGTGTCGCGTGCGACTACGCGAACGACGTATCGGCCGGGTTTTACATCGAAACTACTTCTCAATGTAATTCCGGAAGCCAAGCGACCCTGCAGGGTTTCATTCTTCCAGCGCATAGTAACGATCTTCTGATTCGATTGCAGGAAATTGCCGTTGCGATCGAAGACTGCCGTGACGACAGTGAGGTTGTTTTCATTTCTGCCGTCGGACTGCTTGTAATGCAGGCGCTTCACGTCGACGCGAGCGAGAACTGTAAGCTTGGCAGCGTCATCCGAGGGCTTGAAAAACTGCGTGTGTACAGCCACGGGCAAATCATGCAATTCTTCGCTGGAGAGAACCTCATCGTCAATTTCTCGTTTGGCCTCTTCGGCTGCGTCTTCGGAGTGTTTGGGAGCGTAGTAACCGCTGCGAGCCTGCAGGTCGTATTTCTGACGAGACTTCAGTCTCACCTTCAGAGCGTGGAACTTGCCGTCGGTTTTCAAGTTCTGAGGAGAAAACCCGAGAATGTAGTAGTACTCCGGCGTTTCAGACAGGCGGCGAAATCCTTCGTCCATATCGTTGTTGTTATGGAAGAAGTTTCCTCCGGTGCCGTATGCCAAGGCCATCATAACGTCTTCTTGAGCCTTAGCCGCCTGAGAATCGAGAACGGCATGAGAGGTCGCAGTGAACCCCTGTTCCGGGCTGGCGATGGCCGACCCTGGAGGACCTGCGACTGGGGAGTGACTATCGGGAAGAGGGACATCGACTTGGCCGGCCTGACTCGCTTCCCCGCCGGGTATTGTGACGTAAAGACCGCGGGCATCGAGAGCGCTAATGACGACTTGAGCGCGCAGGGCCTGATCAATAATGCCGTAGTAGTCGTACTCCAATTCAGGGGTCAAAAAACCAGGGGAGACGAGTACCAGGGTTCTCTGTCCCGGCATTGTTTTGATCCGGCGGACGGCACGTCCCAGGACCTCAATTGCGCGTCGGCTCTCCTGCTCGCCGGTGTTCACGATCTCTGGAGCTCTCGCCTGGATAAAAAGGGCAGCTGACGATTGTGAGGTCTGGCTGATGGGCAGATTGGCACAATTCAAATAGTCGCTAATCGCGGTTTGCAGAGCTTCGGGATTTTGCTTATTGGCGATGAGATCGGCCTCGTAAAAACTGATGTTTGGGCAGGGATTCAGTTCACCGCCATTAACCGGGCGAGGGGTCAATTCGTTGAGTGTCTGGTGAAGCTTCGCGCGATCGTCGGTGAAATCAAGAGTAGTTTGACCCGAGGTTGAAAAAATCGCAGCTCTCTCTGTTGGGGCTAATGAGTCGATGCGGTGGTGCGCGGCGTTGCGTGCGGACGCGAGATCCTGGAATTTGAGGTGAATGTCATCGAAGAGATAGGCGACGTAACGGACGGGAAATTGCAAGGCGTTCCCAGCAGATATCGGGGTCGGGGATTGGGAGGAAGGTACGACCGACGCAGTAGGAGACGGTTTGTCGTTATGCTGGAGGTCAAAATGAGATATCGACTGGATCTTTCCGTTGTCGAAAAGTTCAAAGTCTTCTTTGCCGAGATTTCCGATCGCACGACCATTCGAATCGCGAACCACAACCCGCGCGAGCACAAGCCGCACATTTACACGGAATGTAGCGGCCTCATCATCTTTAGGAGAAGTGTTCTCGTCTTTGACCGCCATCTCACCCGATCCGGACGCCGATTGAGAGGTGGTGGCAGCCGCGTTGTCAGATTGTGACTGCTGACCAAGTGCCAGAAAAGCCGGTAGTTCAGTCGAAAGCCCGAGACACAACAACAGAAAGCCACTAGCCAACCGCGATCTTTTGAACCACCGGTCTCCGTTGCGGGACAGCATATTGGAGCGCCTGAGAAACCCCGACTTGCGGGGGTTAATCATATCAAAGGTCGAATGTTCCCGTTCGACGAATCTTTTCAGAAGCAGAGTTGCCGGGTGAAGGAGTCGCACTAGATAGTGCCTTTGAACGACGAGCGCGCCGGCTAAAACCAGCCGCTGCGGTAGGCAATCCACCAGGAGATGAACACAATGGGAATGGTGGCGGCGAGGCCCCACCATAAAGGCAGCGCGAAGTCGGCCAGCAGGCCTAGAAGGAGGAAGACGATCCAGAAGATTTTCTTCTGCATATCAGAATTGTAGTTCTCCAAACATTGGCTTGGGTCTATACAAACGGCAACCCTCGGGGCGGCCAGTGACATCTATTGTTTCGCCGTGGGGGAGCGGTAACGAGGAGTATGACAGCCTCGAGTCGTATGGACAATAAATCTGGCTTTTGCAAGCGTTGGTTACTATTCGCGTTAATTCTTCCTGTATTTAGTTGTGGAGGTGGATCAAAGAATTCTTCGACCACCACTACGACGCCACCCCCCGCAGTCGTCAGTGTCCAGCTGAACTTAGCGTCCGCCACGATTTCTACGTCAGCGACCCAACAATTCACCGCTACCGTCACAGGAACAAGCAATACTGCTGTGACGTGGTCGGTGAACTCAACTTCCGGCGGGAGCTCAAAGGTCGGCACGGTCAGCTCTTCGGGGCTGTACACTGCGCCGGTGCAATACGGAAACTATACCGTCACAGCTACCAGCGTAGCGGACACCACGAAGTCGGCAAGTGCGACCGTGACCGTTCTTGGCTCTGTGGCGATCACTCCTGCAAATGCGGTGATTGGATCGGGCGCAACGCAGCAGTTTACGGCTAGTGTCCAGGGAGAGAGCACCGCGACGTATACGTGGACGGTTGACGGAGTCTCTGGTGGGAATGCGACAGTCGGCACCATTACAACCGGCGGACTTTACACGGCGCCCGCGGTTTCGGGCGGACATTCGATTGCAGCGACGGTGACGACCGATTCCTCCGCGACGGCCAACACAGCCGTGAGCATCTTCACATTGAGTATTTCTCCGAACACGGGCGCACTAGTGGCGCCGAATGCAACTCAACAGTTCACAAATACAATTGCGGGACAGACGAGTGTACCGGTGACATGGTCGGTCGATGGCGTCGCTGGAGGGAATAGTACGACTGGAACAATCAGTACAACTGGACTCTATACGGCGCCCGCTGCACTTGGGCAGCACAACGTAACGGTCGCGAGCGTAGCGTACCCAATCACCAGTTCAACGGCATCGTTGACGGTGATTAATTCGAGCCCGGGAGCGATTCTCACTTATCACAATGACGACACGCGCGACGGTGCGAACACGCAGGAAGTATCTCTGACAACGGCCAACGTAAACTCAACCAAGTTCGGAAAGCTGCTTTCGTACCCGGTGGATGGCCAGATTTATCCGCAGCCTCTTTATCTGCCACAAGTCGCGATTCCGAGCCAGGGAACCCATGCGGTGATCTATGTCGCCACGGAAAACAACAGCGTGTACGCGTTCGATGCGGATACCACGTCGACGACTCCGACGACGTTCTGGCACGTGAATTTTGGGCCTTCGGTGCCGAAGTTCGACTCCGGCGGTCCATGGCCGAATGTTGGCGTGCTATCGACCCCGGTCATCGATACTACGACGAACACGATGTATGTGGTGGCGGAAGTGAACGGATTGACTCCGCCATTTTGGTTACATGCACTCGATGTGACTACTGGCGACGATAAAATGCCAGCCGTCGGGATTACGGCGACGTATTCCGGAGACACGTTGAGCTCCTCTTGTTACCAGCGCATGGCGCTGGCACTCAATCCGGTGACAAATCAGATTTACATTGCGTTCGGAAGCTGTGACAACGGATGGATTCTGGCTTACGACAAGACGACCCTGGCGCAGACCGCAGCCTTCGAAGATACGAACGGAGCACAAGGCGGTGGATTGTGGGCAAGCGGAGGCGGCCCGGCCATCGACGACGCGACCGGCGACATTTATCTGATGACCGGAGTGGATTCAGGTGATCAGGCGTGGATCACAGGTTCGACAATGGTGGGGTTCAATGATGCGTTTTTACGTCTGGATCCGAACACGCTGGCAGTCAAAGATTATTTTTCCCCTGATGACAACTACACTCTCGCCGTCAACGATGTTGACTTGGGATCAGGTGCGGCCATCTTAGTGCCCGGATCGACGACGTATCCGCACGAGCTTTTAGGTGGAGGAAAAGACGGGAACATCTTCGTGGTGAATCGCGACAGCATGGGTGGATTCAACGACACGACGAATAACGTATTGCAGACAGTTCAGACGGGGACACAGCAGTACAACAATATCTTTGATACACCAGTTTATTGGAATGGATCGGTTTACCTGCACTGCAATCAAGACGTCTTGCGATCATTTAGCTGGACCGCGGGAGCGGATGCGGGGATGCAACTTTCGGCGCAGTCCACTTCGGCTGGTGCTAACACTTACAGCATGCACGGAGCGACTCCATCCCTTTCGGCGAATGGCACGAGCAACGGAATTATCTGGGATATCGATAACTCGACGTATGTCGGCGACAATCCGACGACCAGCGGACCGTCCGTTTTGCACGCGTATGATGCAACGAACGTCGCGACGGAACTCTACAACAGCACACAAGCAGGAACCCGGGACACGGCAGGGCTGGCTTTGAAGTTTACTGTTCCAACGATAGCGAATGGAAGAGTGTACGTGCCTACGGCAACGGAACTGGATATCTACGGGCTGCTTCCCTAGCAGCTTCAAGTCGCATTTCGCACCGGCATGCCATCGTCACCGCGTGGCAGAGGATTCATCCAAAGCAAGATTCAGTTCCAGCACGTTGACTCGGGGCTCGCCGAGGAGGCCGAGATCTCTCTGCCTCGTGTGCTTTTGAATCAGGTCGCGGAGCGAAGACTCGGAAATGCCGCGGTCGTGCGCAATACGTGGGACTTGAAAATCAGCAGCCGCCGGTGAAATATCCGGATCGAGACCCGAGGCCGAGGTCGTGATGAGATCGACAGGAACGGGCTGAGAGGGATTCTCTTGATGTAGCGTCGTCGCATCCGCCTTCACGCGGTCGATGAGCTTCTGATTCGTGGATGCATAGTTTGTGCCGCCGGAGTTCGCGGCATCGTATCCATTGCCAGCATTTGATGGACGGGGATGGAAGTATTTCGCTGATGTAAAGGGCTGGGCGATAATGCGCGAACCGATCGCGTCCCCGTTGCGGTGAAGGATTTGACCGTTGGCTTTATCTTTGAAGAGAAGTTGAGCCAGACCGGTGATGACGAGTGGATAAATCACTCCGAGTAGCAGCGTTGTGGCGATTGTCATCAAAATTGCGGTAAGGAGATTCTTTTTCATGACAGTCCTCAGGCCAGTCGTGCTGCAGTGATCAACATATCGATGAGCTTGATTCCAACGAAGGGCGCGATCAAGCCGCCTACGCCGTAGATCAGCAAGTTACGACGAAGTAAAGCTTCCGCATTCATCGCGCGATACTTCACGCCGCGGAGCGCGAGCGGAATGAGAGCGATGATAATCAGCGCGTTGAAGATCACTGCGGAAAGCACCGCGGATTGAGGCGTTTTTAAGTGCATGATGTTGAGCGCATTCAGTACCGGGAATGTGCCGGCAAACATAGCGGGAATGATCGCGAAGTACTTGGCGACGTCATTGGCGATTGAAAAAGTGGTGAGCGCGCCACGCGTCATAAGCAACTGCTTGCCGATTTCGACGACCTCAATGAGCTTGGTGGGATTGGAGTCTAGATCCACCATGTTTCCGGCTTCCTTAGCGGCTTGCGTGCCTGTGTTCATGGCGACGCCCACGTCGGCCTGAGCGAGCGCGGGGGCGTCGTTCGTGCCGTCACCGGTCATTGCTACCAACTTCCCTCCTGCCTGCTCGCTTCGGATTAACTTTAGTTTGTCTTCCGGAGTGGCTTGGGCGAGGAAGTCATCGACTCCGGCTTCGCGAGCAATCGCAGCGGCGGTGAGAGGATTGTCGCCCGTGATCATCACGGTGCGGATACCCATGGCGCGGAGCTGGGCGAAGCGGTCACGAATGCCTCCCTTGACTACATCCTTCAGGTGAATCACGCCCATGGCGCGGCGATTTTCGGCGACGACCAGTGGAGTACCGCCAGACGATGCGATGCGCTCCACGGTGGCGCGAACTTCTTGCGGCATGGCTCCGTTGTTATTCGTCTCGATGAAGCGCGTGATGGCTTCGGCTGCGCCCTTTCGAATCTCGCGGCCGTCGAGATTGACGCCTGACATCCGTGTTTGTGCGGTGAACGGGATGAATTCGGCTTCGTGGGTAGCGAATTCGCGGCCACGGAGACGATATTTGTCCTTGGCGAGGACGACGATCGAGCGGCCTTCAGGAGTTTCGTCCGCAAGAGAAGAGAGTTGGGCTGCGTCGGCCATGTCGGCTTCGGTCACGCCGGGAGCGGGGATAAATTCGGTGGCCTGGCGGTTGCCGAAAGTGATGGTTCCAGTCTTGTCGAGGAGGAGCGTGTTGACATCGCCGGCGGCTTCGACGGCTCGTCCGGACATGGCGAGGACGTTGTGCTGAACGAGGCGATCCATGCCGGCAATACCGATGGCGGATAGTAATCCGCCAATTGTTGTGGGAATCAGACACACTAGAAGCGAGACGAGAACAAAGACGGTTTGAGGCGAGCCGGAATAAATAGCAAAAGGCTGGAGCGTCACGACAGCCAGCAGGAAGATGATCGTCAAACCCGCGAGCAAAATGTTGAGCGCGATTTCATTCGGCGTCTTCTGACGGGCTGCGCCTTCGACCAGAGCGATCATGCGGTCGAGAAAGGTTTCGCCGGGGTTCGATGTGATCTTCACCTTGATGTGATCGCTAAGGACGCGCGTACCACCGGTGACGGCAGAACGATCGCCTCCAGCTTCGCGAATTACGGGCGCGGATTCGCCGGTAATAGCGGATTCGTCAACGGAGGCGACACCTTCAACGATTTCTCCATCACCGGGGATGAGTTCTCCGGCAGGAACCGAAACCAGATCGCCGCACCGCAGCTTGGCGCTCGGGACCTCTTCGAGTCGGCTATTCGAAGTGTAGCGCTGTGCGACCGTTTCTGAACGGGCGCGGCGAAGGGTTTCAGCCTGCGCTTTTCCGCGCCCTTCCGCCATGGCCTCGGCAAAGTTAGCGAACAATACTGTGAACCAGAGCCACAATGTGATCTGCAGATTGAAGCTGAAGGCCTGGTGGGGATGGAGGATCAATAAGAACGTCGTGATAACGCTGCCGATTTCGACCACAAACATGACGGGATTGCCCATCATGTTGCGCGGGTTGAGTTTGAGGAGCGAACTCCATGAAGCGCCGCGAACCAGGTTCACGTCCCAGATCGATTTGCGATGACTAGCCATAGATTTTCTAGAAGGTCTTCCCTGCGTACATCAAAAGGTGTTCGAGGATCGGTCCGAGGCTGAGGGCCGGGAAGAATGTGAGCGCGCCCAGAATCAGAATGACGCTGATGAGCAAGAACGTGAACAGCGGAGTTGTAACCGGGAACGTGCCCACGGACGGGGGCACGTATTTTTTCTGCGCCAGATTGCCGGCGATTGCGAGCATCGGGATGATCATGAAGAAACGGCCGATGAGCGTGGTGATACCAGTTGCTCCGTCGTACCAGAGCGTGTTGGCAGTTAATCCGCCGAACGCGGAACCGTTGTTTCCAGCGGATGAGACGAAGGCATAGAGAATCTGGCTGAGACCGTGGGGACCGGGATTACTGATTCCAGCAGTGCCGAAACCTTTGACGACGGAAATTCCGGCGAGGGTGAGGATGATCAACGGAAAAACGAGCGAAACGAGCATCGCCATCTTGACGTCGTAGGCTTCGATCTTCTTGCCAAGGTATTCGGGCGTACGGCCGACCATGAGGCCAGCGATAAATACGGCGAGCACGATGTAAATCAGAATGCCGTACATGCCCGAGCCGACTCCGCCGAAGATGACCTCGCTCAACATGATGTTGACGAGCGGGACCATGCCGCCGAGCGGAGTGAAGGAATCATGCCAGCCGTTAATGGCGCCACAACTGGCGTCGGTGGTCACGGTGGCGAAGAGAGCGGAATTAGCGATGCCGAACCGCGTTTCCTTCCCTTCCATGTTTCCGCCGGGCTGATTGGCCGTGGCGTGTTGCGCAACGGTTGAGGGATAAAGTGGATTGCCCCGTGCCTCCGCCCAATACGCGACAGTTACGCCGACAAGAAACAGGATCGCCATGGCAGACCAGACGGCCCAGCCGTGAGACGGAGATCCGGTCATGCGGCCGAGAGTGTAAGTAAGGCCCGAACCGATCGCGAAGATGCAGAACATCTCAAACAAATTCGTAATCGGAGTTGGATTTTCGAAGGGGTGAGCGCTGTTCGCATTGAAGAATCCGCCTCCGTTCGTTCCCCACTCCTTGATGATTTCCTGCGAAGCGACCGGACCCTGCGCGATGGTTTGAGTGGACACGATGTCCATTACGGGCTTGCCGCTGGCATCGACGACCGGCTTGCCGTCGGCCCCGATACGCTGGACCTGCTGCGGCTCGATAAGCTTCACCGTGTCGAAAGGCTTCAGATTCTGGACTACACCTTGCGAAACCAGGAAGAGCGCGCCCACTACGCAGAACGGCAGAAGAATCCAGAGGCAGCAACGAACAAAGTCAACCCAAAAGTTGCCGAGGGTTTGCATCTGGCGGCGAGCGACTCCGCGGATGAAGACGATCGCCAGCACGATGCCGGTGGCGGCGGAAGCGAAGTTATGGAAAGCCAGGCCGACCATCTGAGTGAAATAACTCATCGTGGTCTCGCCGGAGTAAGCCTGCCAATTAGTGTTGGTGGTGAATGAGGCCGCTGTGTTGAAAGCGAGATGCTCAGGTGCTACACCGGCGAGATGCTGCGGGTTCCACGGCAGGATCCCCTGGATGCGCTGAATCAAGTAGAGCAGCAACATCGAGATGGCACTGAACAAGAGCATTGAAGTTGCGTATTCAGTCCAGCGCATTTCGTGGTTTTTGTTGACACCGGTGACTTTATAAAGAAGGCGCTCAATCGGGCGGAGGACGGGGTCTGGAAAGGTTCGCTCTCCGGCGAAGACTCGCGTCATAAATACGCCGAGAGGCTTTGTGACGGCGAAGATCAATGCGAGGAACACAAAGATCTGCAGCCAGCCATTAATGGTCATTTCAGAATTTCTCCGGCCTCAGCAGGGCGTAGAACAGGTAGACGGTGGTTGCGGCGCTGATAATAAGCATGATGAGCGATTGAATATCCATTAGATTTCTTATTTCACGCGGTCGCAGAAGTGCACGTAAGCAACGGATGCTGCGAAAAACGCGACCGTGACGGCGATCCAAAGAATGTCTTGCATCAACAAGCTCCTTGCTTTCCCGCAAAATTCTCAGGGGCTGTTAAAGAGCGATCCGCTCATCCGTTCCCGAGCGACCTTTGCGCACGCTAGCAGCGTTCATCGTAAGCAATGTTCCTCGTTGCCCTGACCGCCTACTCGTTGTTAAGTGTTCCCGTTGCCGGCTGCGCGAGGACTGAATGAACTCTCTCAGCAGACCGGAGAGAAACCACAACAGAAATAGGACTGCGATCACGCAAAGTGCCGCCAGGCCAACTGTCATACGGCTTCCGCCGGGATGAATTGCCCTGTATGCAATTTGATAGCTCGGCGCATAAAAGTGGTATCAGCAGCGCATAAAGAGTTCGTAAAGAATGTCTTGGTCCCGTGGGAGCCCCGGATCCGTGCCTCCCGAGCGCTAGCAACCCCAGTCGGCCTCGCCGGGCTTCGCGTAATATTTCCGGCCGGGAACGGGCGGTGCGGGAGTTGTGGAAAGTTCGAGCAAGGCGAGGCGAGCGGCAGCCACCATTCGCTTGCGTTCACTGTCTGGAGTGGTATCCCAGCAAGCGGGATTGTTTTCTCTTTCCTGAGAGTCGCAGTCGTGCGCTAAGGCCTGGTGATAGTGATGGAAGAGCCTTGCCAGTTGTTCTGCACTTACTTCTTGAATCATAGACATAATGTTCGCCTTTCCCGAGCCCTTACCTGTGGGCCACGTGAAGTGCCACGCATTGCCCACAAGCTATTGGACTGTGGAGGACGTAAGAATTGGATAAAGAGTCCGTAGATTGTTCGTAAGATGGGGGAGGCTTGTGGAGATTACTCGCCGGGCTCGAAGCGGTATCCCACCCAGGGTTCGGTGACGATGTACCGAGGGGAGGAGGCGTCTGGCTCGAGCTTCTTGCGTAACTGTCCGACGAATACGCGAAGATATTCCACTTGCTCGGTGCTCTGCCCTCCCCAGATGGCGCCTAGCAGTGTGCGATGGTTGACGACTTTTCCTGGACGGCGCGCGAGGTAGACGAGTAACTCAAATTCCTTAGGCGTAAGACGCACTTCGGTGCGGCGAACCATGACCTTGCGGGCGGCGGTGTCGATGCGGAAGTCACCAACAGCGATTACGGGATCGGCTTCAGCTTCGCTCGGCGCGCGGCGAAGATTGGCTCGCACCCTGGCTAACAGTTCATTCATTCCGAATGGCTTGGTCACGTAGTCGTCCGCGCCGGCATCGAGAGCTTCGACTTTTTGCCGCTCGTTATCGCGGACGGAGAGAACTACAATCGGCACCTGTGAAATCGCGCGTACGTGACGGCAGAGTTCGATGCCGTCGATCGAGGGCATCGACAAATCGGTTATGATCAGGTGCGGCTGCCAGTCCTTCATGATCTCCAGCGCCATCTCGCCGGAGTTGGCAACGCGAATGTCGTAACCCTGGGCGGACAGGCTGGTGCGCAGCACACGGGTGATCTGGGGCTCGTCGTCAACGACGAGGATGTGAGCGTGATCCGCCATCAGCGAGCCTCCTGCGTGACGATGTGCACATCGACCGATGGCGAGTCTCGGAGAAAGCGCTGAATCGCGGATAGGTAGAGATATCGTTGCCAACCAGTTCGAGCCGAACGTCCGAAAATAACTTGTGTGATGTGATTTTCACGGACGAGTTGAGCGAGACCATCGGCGATGCTTCCACCGGATCCGCGAACAACTTTGGCACCGAGATTTTCGGCAAAACGGATATTTTCGGCCAACGTTTTTTGATCCTCGGGGCGGGTGTCGCGGCCCACGTCAATGTAAAAGACGAAGAATTCTCCGCCCATCGCCTGCGCCATGCGAGATCCTCGCGCGATGAGATACTGCGCGGCAGGGTTCGAGCTAACGCACACGCCGATGCGCTCGCGAACAGTATGGGCAGGCTGAGTGCCGTCCTTGTCGAGGAAAGCATCGAGACTTCGGTCGACGACCCCGGTGACCTGACGCAAGGCAAGTTCGCGAAGAGCGATCAAGTTACCCGGACGAAAGAAGTGCGACAAAGCGCGCTGGGCGCGGTCGACGGGGTAAATGTCCCCTCGCTCCATGCGCTTCTGCAGAGCCTGCGGCGTTAGATCGGCGAGAACAATTTCATCTACGCGCTGCATCACCCAGTCGGGAACCGTCTCACGCACCTGGACGCCGGTGATTTGCTGAACCGTTGGTCCGACGCTCTCGACGTGCTGGACATTCATTGTGGACAACACGTCGATCTTGGCGTCAAGAATCTCCATGACGTCTTCGTAACGCTTTGCGTGCTTACTGCCCTCGATGTTGGTGTGAGCGAGTTCGTCAATCACGACAACAGCAGGATGACGAGCGACTATGGCGTCTACATCCATCTCGTCGAACAATGTGCCTTTGTATTCCAATTTTCGCGGAGGGATGCGATCGAGTTTGGCAGCGAGTTCCGCAGTTGCTTTGCGGCCGTGACTTTCAACGACGCCGATGAGCACGTCTTCCCCGCGGCTGGCGCGGCGTATGGCCTCGCTCAACATACTGTACGTTTTGCCGACGCCGGGAGCGTAACCGAGAAATAGCTTAAAGATGCCTCGGGATTTCTCGGGAGAAATCTCGTTCAACCAATCTTCGGGCGTCTTAGGCATCGAGCTATTGTCTTTCGCCGGCGTGGGAATTGTCACGTCCATCGTACAATGCGGATGTGAAAACGGGGGCGAGAACACAAGCGACACGGTATGCGGTAGTGATAGCGGCGATCGCCGTGATTACGGCGATCGACTTCCGGCTGCACGTCAACCATACGACCGTCGCTTTGATGTTCCTGGTTACAGTGCTGCTCACCTCGGCTTATTGGGGTTTGCGATATGCCGTCGTCATGGCTATTGGAGCGACTGCTGCGTTCAATTTCTTTTTTTTGCCTCCGGTTGGAACGTTCACGATCGCCGATCCCCAGAACTGGGTAGCATTGTTCGCGTTTTTGGTGACTGCGCTGGTGGCGAGCAACCTGGCAGAGCGCGCCCGACGTGAAGCCGAAGGCGCAAAGCAGCGTCGACGAGAAGTCGAAAGACTTTACGGGCTGAGCCAGCGGCTGCTGGCGTCGGAGAATGTTCTCGAATTGCTGAATGCGCTGCCTCAATATTTGCAGGAAACGTTCTCGATCGGAAGTGCTGTGGTAATGGCGGCGGATCATCCAACGGTCTATCGGTCGTCACTCGATGCGAAGTTCGAGGAGAGTGTGCTGCGATCGACGTTGCTGCGCGGCGAGCCTGTTACACAAGGTGGCGTTTCGTACGTGCCTCTACGGCTGGGAATGCGAACCGTGGGAGCGTTGGGCGTAACCGGCGCTGAGCTTTCGAGAGAAACTCTGGATGCGCTAGGAAGCCTTGCGGGACTGGCCATTGAGCGCGCTCGGGCACTCGAGGCTCTCAGCAAGAATCGGGCCGAGCAGGAACATGAACGACTCCGAACGGCGTTGCTGGATTCGGTGACTCACGAATTCCGGACGCCGCTCACTTCAATCAAAGCTAGCGTGACTACGTTGCTATCAGGCGCCGGTCTAGATGAACAAGGACGGCGCGACCTGCTGACAGTTATCGACGAGGAAACGGACCGGCTGAACCGGCTTGTAGGCGAAGCTGCGGAGATGGCGCAACTGGATTCGGGGATGTTCAAGCTCGATCTGCAGCCTCATGCCATCAGCGAAGCAATTTATCCTGCGGTCGAAGATGCTCGAGGGTCGTTGGAGAAACATCCGATTGAAGTGGATTTAGGGAAGGACTCACCGACAGTTCGCATGGACGTGCAGCGTATCCGCGAAGTAGTGATGCATCTGCTGGAGAATGCCGGGAAATACTCGCCGGCGGGAACGCCGATTAAAGTCACAAACGAAGTAAAAGGCGACATGCTTGTGACCAGCGTCGCCGATCGCGGGCCGGGGATCGACTCGTTTGAGCAGTCGCTCGTCTTCGAGAAATTCTACCGGGGACAGCATCAGCGATATACGGCACCGGGAACGGGTATGGGACTGGCGATTGCGAAGGTGATCGTAGAGGTTCACGGCGGAACGATCGGAGTAGTGAGCCAATTGGGAAGCGGGTCAGTTTTTTCTTTTAGCCTGCCGCTAGACAAGGCCCCGCTAACGTAGAAGTGATTGGGAAGTCAGCGGTCGATAGGCGATAACCTGCTCTTGTTCACCCCGCACTACTTCTGTTCGGCTTTGTTCATGTAATACGCGGATTCTTCCGGTCGGACTACGCGCGGAATCCATAGCGGACGTCGCAGGTTGTTTGGACCTGGCGCAGGGCGCGCCAGCGCTTTCCATCGTTGATAGACGGCGAACGACAGATTAGTGTCTACGAAGATGTCGCCGTAGCGATCTTCGCTTCCAGCCTTTTCTACGCGAACCATCTGATGCCAGCAGTGCATGCCGCTGACAGGATCGGGATGTACCGGGAAAGTGATGTCCTGATGGACGCCGGCATCGCTCCACCACACGCGCTTGGTTTCGGGATCGGGGCTGTCGTAGGGCGAAACCGATTCGAGTTGGCGCATCTTCCACTGACCTTTGCCGACTTCTTTCAGATCGACCCATGCACTCGACATGCGTTCGACCTGCTCGTCTTTATTGATGCGCCATCGGCCAAGATGGTGCGAGCAAGCAACGACTCCGGGCCTAAGGCCCTCGGTGACCCAGGCGTGAAGAACGAAGTAGCCAATCTCGGTGTGAACTTTCATGAGATCGCCAGTACGCGCTTTGAGATCCTTGGCATCGACAGGATTGAGCCAAAGAGGATTCTTGTGGGATATCTCGTAAAGAAACTTCGCGTTACCGGAGCGCGAGTGAATTAGATTGGGCAGGCGGAAGATCGGGAGCAGGGTGTAGACCGCGCCATGCGCGTCTTTTGGCCACTCGACTGTCGGCATGTACCTGGGATCGAAATCGTCGGAGAGTCGGCCGTCGGATGCTTCCCGGGCGGCACGGTGAATGTGGCTGCGATAGTACTCGGGCAGCGTGAACTCGGGCCACTTCCAGTCGGCCATGGTTTTTGAAAAGAGTTCGAGTTTGCGCGAGGGAGTGTTGTAGCCGACGACCGCTTTTTCACCGACCATCACTCCAATGGGCTTGCCTGCCTTCGTGACTACGCCATTTGCCTCGATTTTTGTATCTGCGAGATCGGTTGCGGACAACGCCTTCTCATTCTGCTTATAAACATCCCGCGTCACTTCGAAAGCGCCGTACTTGCGCATGTACTCGAGCGGAGCCAGGCCTTCCTTTTTCGCGGCCTCGGGCAGGCCGGGTACGGAGTGGTCGAACATCCATCCGTAGTATTCGTCGAGAGTGAGTTTTTTCCCCGGCTGTTGCGGCGACTCGAAGTATTCTCGAATGCCCATCGAGCCATCGGGATCGATGGCCCAGGAGAGGTTGATCCAGAACTCATCTTCTTCCCAAACCTCGCCCGGATTGGCCTGATAGGTGTACTCGAACTTTTCTCCGTTTCTCTCACGCAGGACGCGATTTACGGGCTGCCGGAAGCCGATCCAGCGGCCGGCATAGGACTCTTGGCTCATCAGGTCGTGGCGCTCCGAACTGAATCCCATCGGCAGCACGTAGTCGGCGAACCAGGCGGTCTCGCTCCAGGTAGGAGTGAGAGCGGCGTGGAGGCCTACTTTCTCTTCGTCGCGAAGCATTTCGATCCACGAGAAGCCGTCAGGATAGGTCCAGACTGGATTGAAGACGCGCGTAAAGTAAGCCTCGATGCGGCCGCGGCCCTCTTTCAGGAAGTGTGGAAGGAGGAATGACATTTCGTGCGTGCAAAGCGGCCACTCCTGTGGGTAGAGAAGTTCGTTCCAGCGCTTCTGTGGCGGAGGCGACTTGTACGGCTTCGGGACAAATTTATTCCACGCGTTGAGATTGTGGCCGCCTTCCGTGCCAACCGAGCCGGTGAGCACGTGCAGCAGCATGAGCGCACGAGCGGGCTGCCATCCGCCGAGATTGCCGGAGGCGCTGCCACGCCAAAGGTGCGACGCGAAGCGACTGCCTGCGGTCGCGATCTCGCGCGCGATTCTCACGATGACTTCGGCCTTCACTCCGCTTTCTTTTTCGGCAAATTGCGGAGTGAAGCCGGCATAGTGCTTCTTCAAAGCCTCGATGGTCGCGTCGAAACTTTGGCCCCGCGCGTTGAAGCCGTCGACTTCGAGTTCTTCCCAGTTCGTCCATTTCTTGACGAAGGCGGCATCGAAGCGATTCTCATCGAGAATGACTTTCGCCATTGCGAGCAAGACCGCGGCTTCGGTACCCGGATACGTGGGCATCCAGTAGTCGGCCATGCTCGCCGTGTTGGAGAGGCGCGGGTCCATAACGGCGAGTTTGGCTCCGGCCATTTTGCCGTCGATGATTCGCTGTGCATGCGGATTGAAATAGTGTCCGGACTCGAGATGAGCCGAAAGCAGAAGAATGAAACGAGCGTTGGCATGATCGGGCGAAGGACGATCGGCGTGGTGCCAGAGCAGATAACCGAGACGCGCCGATGAAGAACACACGTTCGTGTGCGAGTTGTGTCCGTCGATACCCCACGCCTGGAGAGTTCGTTCCATGATGAAGTCGGCGCCGGGGCGGCCGACGTGATACATGACTTCTTCGCCGCGATTCTCCTGGATGGCTTTGCGAATGCGTGTGCCGAAGGTTTCGAGGACTTCGTCCCAGGAAGTGCGAGCCCACTTCCCTGCGCCGCGCGGGCCGCTGCGCTTCATGGGATAGAGAACACGATCGGGATCGTGAATCTGATTGATGGTGGCGGGGCCCTTCGCGCACAGACGTCCGCGACTGGCGGGGTGCATGGGATTGCCTTCGAACTTCTCGACACGGCCGGTTTTCTTGTCGATGTAGGCAAGCATGCCGCAGGCCGATTCACAGTTAAAACAGACTGTCGGAACCAACTGGTAATGGCGCTCGACGCGGCGCGGCCAAGCCTCAGGATCGAGTTCGACCCAATCATCCCATTTCTCAACCGGAGGACAGAAGGCAAGATGGCTGCCGTCGCGCTTGAAATCGGTCATTAGAAGTTCTCCATACTTCTACTTCTTCACTCTTAGCTGTTGGGCACGCTCTGGCCCGCCATCACAAAACACCATTCAAAAGCGAAGAGTCCGAACAGGACAAAGGCGGCGGCCAACCCTTCGTTAACAAAACTGACCGGAACCAGCAACAGCAGGCAGAGAGGAACGATTCCTCCGGCGAAAATCGTTCCACCCCAAAACCAGAGCTTGAATGGTCCATGCGTAATCAGACGAGCCGCGTAGGCTGAGTTGTCGGTCGAGTGAGGCATAAGGAATTCCGCGGCGACGATCAGCAGGTGCATAGCAAGAGTAACAACCAGCGCCAGTCTTGCGACGCCAAGGTTGTCCTCAGAACCTCCGAAGAATGTGGGCAGCAACGCAAGGGCTGCAGCCCCGCACATTAGGGCCTGCACAACCAGATGCACGGGCAGCAGCGGAGTCTGCCATAGATCGCGGCCTTCACACTGTCCGAATAAAAACGCAGTGTAGACTGCGGCGAGAAAGCCAGCGAGCACCGTAGGCCACAGCAGCAGAGTAGTGAGCGCATGTAATTGCAGAACAGCGCCGAGCCAAAATAATCCGGCCAATCCGCTATACGCGATCAGGATGAAAGCTCCGCGCGCGAGCCACGACTTGCTTTGCGGCGTGAAGACAACGTGCAAGAAGCGCGCCTTGTGTTCAAGATCCCAAACTAGCAATACGGTTGTGAGCGCGGTGAACAGAAGTGCGAAGGTCGAGAGAGCGATGTCGCGCATACGATCGACACCAAGCCATCCAAGCACCATCGCAAATGCAGGAATCGCGAGCGCGCCAGAGCCGATGGCTTTCGTCCAACAATAGGCGGGAACTTGCCATCCCCAAGGACGCGCGTGGGAGACGTCATACGCTGCAAGCGCGTTCTTTTGGAGCAGAGGACTGTCAGGAGGATAAATTGCCCCGCCGCCGTGGATGCTCTCATTCCGTTGCGCCCACATGTAAGTCGATTCGTGACGAGCAGCCGTGGGGACGATCGCGCTTTCGTCCGCGTCGATGTAATAGAGCTTGGGCCGTGTTCCCTGCTCTGGCTTGCGCACGCGTACAGGCTCGCGAGCGAGGAGCTGCGCGATTTCACCGTCGCAGGCATCGAGATCTCCGGCGATGATTGCATGCTCGGGACAGACGACAACGCAGGAAGGCTCCAGCCCGACTTCGGTTCGATGCGCGCAAAAATGACACTTCGCGGCGGTGCCGTCGTCGGGATCAATGTAAATGGAGTCATAAGGGCAGGCCTGCATGCAAGCTTTACAACCGATGCAGCGCTCGGAGCTGAAATCGACGATGCCATCCTTGCGCTGATACATCGCGGTCACGGGACAGATCGTGACGCAGGGCGGATTCTCGCAATGATTGCACCGAGTCACCTGAAAGACGCGGCGAGTGTTGGGGAAGGTTCCCTTCTCGACGTACTTCACCCAAGTACGGTTTACGGTGAGGGGAACGTGGTTCTCGGTTTTGCAGGCGACAGTGCAGGCATGACAGCCGATGCACTTACGGTTATCGATGATGAATCCGTATCGCATCCGGAAGTCTGTTCGACGCGCCGCCGGAAGTGGCTTGCGGCTTGTGTATTGTATCTGACCGGCGATTTGATGCTATTGACCGGCTTGAGGCGGGAATCGTCCGACGAAAATTATTCGGTGCAATGTATAGCACTTTTGCCAGAACGTTCTGGCAGCTACGCTACAATTCGGAGTTGCATTTCCCAAGGCCAATGCGAAGATGCGAATACGGTGGCGTAACGCCAATCCGCGATCCCAGAGGAACCTGTTCGAACCCAACTTATGACAGCTGAGATGGCAGGAAACGTGGCAGTCCTCGACGACAAGAAGGTTTTTTATAACCGCTTTCTGCTGATCGTAGCAGGGCTCGGTGGACTGCTATATGGAGTCGATGTTGGCATCATCGCGGGGGCTCTACCTTATCTCGAAGCGACTTCAGGGCTAAACGCGGGGCAGCTTTCGATCGTGGTAGCAGCTGTGTTGCTCGGGAGCGTGATCTCTACGCTGTTCGCGGGACTTCTGGCCGATTGGATGGGCCGCAAATCGCTAATGGGGCTGAGCGGCGTGATGTTCGTGATCAGCATTCCCATGATCGCACTCTCGCATGGCTACGGGCCGCTGGTTTTCGGGCGGTTACTACAGGGCGTCAGCGCCGGATTGATTGGCGTAGTGGTTCCGCTATATCTGGCTGAGTGTCTGACCGCGTCGAGTCGCGGCAAAGGAACTGGGATTTTTCAATGGCTGTTGACGCTAGGGATCGTGACTGCGGCGCTCGTCGGCGTTTATTTCAGTTTCCGCGTCGATCAAGTCGCGAAACTCGGGGATGCCGCGAAGCTGCTCGCTTTTAAAGATACGGCGTGGCGGGGAATCTTCTGGGTATCGCTGCCTCCAGGAATCTTATTTGTGATAGGCAGCTTCATGGTCGCGGAGTCGCCGCGGTGGCTGCTCCTCCGGGGAAAGAAAGAGGCCGCCTACACGGCATTGTTACGATCCCGGTCGCAACAGCAGGCGGAACTAGAACTGCGCGAGATGGAAGAGGTGAGCGCGGCCGAGAAAGCAAAGAGTGGTGGAGGGAAAGTTAAGGAATCGTTGTTGCGCCGGAAATACGTGATCCCGTTCGTGCTGGCGTGCATCATTCTCGCCTTCAATCAGGCAACGGGGATCAATTCCATCATTGCGTACAACACCAATATTTTGCTGCAGAGCGGGCTGTCGGATGTAGCGGCGCACTGGGGATATGTGGTGTTCACCATCATTAACTTCGTCGTAACTTTCGGCGGCGTCATGCTGGTGGATAAGAAGGGGCGCAAGTTTCTGCTCGCCGTGGGCACGGGTGGAGTTATTTTGTCGATGATCTGCACTGGGACCGTGTTTTTAAATACCGAGAAGCTACGCGTCGATTCGCGCAATGCAGTGCAAAGTATGGTTGCACCGGACCAGACGCTGCAGCTGACATTTAATCAGGATGTCGCGGCTCGGCTGTTGGGCGCGAGCGGCAATTCGGATTCCGGGCGACCGACCTCGCTGGCGGTTATTTATTCTTACGGCGATTTTCGTGCGGCAAGCCAGGTGGTGAGATCGGATGATCCGGCAGCCAAACCAATTGAGATTACGAGAGACAGCTGTGTACCACCGAATAAGGTGGTCGCGTTCTTCTCGAATCCGTTTGGAGACCTCGACGCGGCACGGACTGCGCCACTGAAAATCGAGAATGCGTTGATTACGCCGATCCCTCCACCGCGAAACGGTTGGATTGTAGCAATCACCCTGTTCGTGTTCATGGCTTTTTACGCGATTGGGCCTGGTGTCTGCGTGTGGCTGGCACTTTCGGAGTTGATGCCGACGCGGATTCGGTCAAATGGAATGAGCATCGCGCTGGTGTTGAACCAAGCTGTCTCAACGACGATTGCGGCGATTTTCCTGCCCACCGTGGGCAAGTACGGTTACTCGACCATGTTCTTCGGATTCGCGGCTTGCACCGTGATTTATTTTGTGACGGCGACTTGGTTCCTGCCAGAGACCAAGGGGAAGACCTTGGAAGAGATCGAGGCGCACTTTGAGGGCGCGAAAGCTTAGGAGCTAACGACGTTGCCAGAGATTGATATTGAGAAGAGATACACAAATTGGTGATCATGAGTCCTAAGGAAAAAAAGAAAGCTACGTCCAACCACAACCATTCGCATGCCATGCGCCGGGAGATCTACGAGCAACCAACGGCCATCGCTAAGACCATCGAGAAGCACCTGAAGAACGATATTATTTTCCCGGGAGAGCTCGATCCGATCGAGAGCGCGTTGCTCACGTTCGAGAAGCTAATCATCGCTGCCAGCGGATCGAGCCGGCATGCGGGATTGGCCGGGGAGATCATGATTGAAGATCTCTCAGGCGTCGCCGTCGACGTGGAGTATGCGAGCGAATATTGCTATCGCTCGACGCATGCCGCAGTAGATCCGATCGTCATGGTGATTACCCAGTCGGGTGAAACCGCCGACACTCTCGCGGCGCAACGCGAAGCTTTGACGCGTGGCGTGAAGACAATTGCGATCTCAAACATGCCAGATACGACCATTGTGCGCGAGGCGGGCGCGGCTTTGATCACGGGAGCCGGACCGGAAATATCGATCCCGGCAACCAAGAGTTTCACCACGCAGGTCACAATCCTCTATTTGATGGCTCTATTCTTCGCTCGCAGGCGTGGACGAATGACCTCGGAGGTGACACGCTCGTACCTGCAAAGGCTCATGAAGCTGCCGGAGGCGATCGAAAAAAATCTCGCAACCTGGGACACGCTGGCGGAAGAATATGGCGCGGTGCATTTAAAGGCGGAGAAGTTTCTCTATCTCGGCCGAGGCGTACACTACGCGATTGCGCGCGAAGGGGCGCTCAAGCTCAAGGAAATTTCCTACGCTCACGCAGAGGGATATCCTGCGGGAGAATTGAAGCACGGCCCGAATGCGCTGGTGGATGACAAGTTGCCTGTGGTGGTTCTGGCGGCTTGCGATCATCACGATCCGGATTCGGTGCTACGGTACCGGCGCACGCTCGAGGTCATGAAAGAAGTGCGGTCGCGCAAGGGCCCGCTGGTTGCGGTCGCGACCGATGGCGACAAAGAAGTCGGCGAGATCGCCGATCATGTTTTCTATGTGCCGGCGGCTCCTGAGTTGTTGCTGCCGATTGTCGAGGTGATTCCGCTGCAATTGTTCGCCTATCACGTGGCTGTGGATAAGGGATATGACGTGGACCATCCGCGAAACCTGGTCAAGGCCGTAGTCACGGAGTAGATCATCCTTATACGTCTGGGGATGGGAGCCCCTTCCATCCCCTTGCAACTGTTACAATTTCTGTTCGGTCAAAACAGCAGATTCCTCTCTGGTCGACCCTCGCTACGTTGGGTTTTTGCGCGTGGGCGTGACTAAACGAGGAAGAAACCGGCTGTGGGCACGACCAAGCGCCATGAAATGTCCTTTTTGCGGATTCGCCAATGACAAGGTAGTGGACTCTCGCGAAAGTAAGGAAGCCGATTCGATCCGGCGCCGGCGCGAGTGTTTGAAGTGCGAGAAGCGATTCACCACGTACGAACGGATCGACGAAATCCCCTACATGGTCGTGAAGAAGGATGGCCGGCGGGAGAAATTCGACCGCCAGAAGGTGCTCAACGGCCTGCTACGGGCATGTGAGAAGCGTCCCGTGCCCATCAGCAAATTGGAACAGATCGTGAACGAGGCGGAATCGTTTGTCATCGATTCGGCAGAACGCGAGCGCAAAACGAGCGAACTTGGCGAACTGATCATGAACCGGCTGCGGCGGTATGACAAAGTCGCCTACGTGCGATTTGCCTCGGTTTATCTCGATTTCAAAGATGTCAAAGAGTTCATGAACGAATTAAAAGATTTGGTGAAAGTGAAGACAGGGCAGCAGTGATTGCTCGTCAATCGCTGGCATTTCTGATCACTAGCCACTAGCCACTTTTGCGGTGCAGAGGATGAAACTTTTATGACTCATAAAGTGACCCTAATTCCGGGCGACGGGATCGGCCCCGAAGTAACAAAGGCGACCGTGCGCATTCTGGAGGCGACAGGGGTCAAGTTTGAATGGGAGACGTTCGCGGTCGGAGCAGAAGCCTACGAGAAATCGGGGCAGTACATTCCGAAAGAGCTGACGGAATCGCTGGAGCGTACCCATGTTGGATTGAAGGGGCCGGTTACAACGCCGGTGGGCGGAGGATTCCCGAGCATCAACGTTGCGCTCCGCAAGAAGTTTGAGCTTTATGCGAACTTCCGCCCGATTCGGAATCTGCCACACATTCCGACGCGTTATCCCGATGTCGACCTGATTATTGTCCGTGAAAATACCGAAAGTCTTTATTCGGGACTTGAGCACGAAGTTGTGCCGGGAGTAGTCGAAAGCTTGAAAATCATCACGGAAAAAGCTTCGACGCGCATTGCGAAGTTTGCCTTCGAATACGCACGCAAGAACCAGCGGAAGAAGATTCACGCCATCCACAAAGCAAATATCATGAAGCTGTCCGACGGGCTCTTCTTGCGATGCGCGCGGAATGTGGCGAAGGACTATCCAGAAATCACTTATGGCGAACACATCGTCGACAACACCTGCATGCAACTGGTGATGAACCCGTACCAGTACGACATGCTGGTGATGGAAAATCTGTACGGCGATATCCTTTCCGATTTATGCGCGGCGTTTGTGGGCGGGCTTGGATTTGTGCCGAGCGCTAACCTGGGAGAAGATTGCGCAATCTTTGAAGCGGTCCATGGGTCAGCACCGGATATCGCGGGAAAGGACATAGCGAATCCGACTGCGCTGCTGCGGTCGGCTCTGCTCATGGTACGGCATCTAGGTGAGCAGGACGCATCCATGCTAATCCGCAATGCTCTGGAACGCGTCTACCGCCACCCGGAGAAGCTCACTCGCGACATTGGCGGTAAATCGGGCACCTCGGAGTTCGCGGATTCGGTTATCGAAGAAATGGAAAACGCGAAAGCCGGACGCGCCGTCGAAGCGCGTTAGGGTTGAGATTCTGACGGAGTTCGCGGTGGCAAAAGAAAAGATCCTGGACTCGTCAGGAGTTCCCTGCCAACTTCCTTCAGGAAATAACGCGCCTTTTCCTTTCCTACATCTCTCGCGCGGACCGCCAGCAGAAAACTCAATGTAAATGATGTTGAGATATTCAGAGAACCCACCAGCAGAACTCCCAGCAGCGACAGAATAACGTCGTGACGGTTCAGCCCTCCGTAAAACCAAAGCCCATCGAGAGCATAGCCGAGGCTTGCCGCCGACAACGTCACGTGGCGGACTTCTAACGGAATTCCAAAGAGCGCAACCAGGATGGGAACCGTTCCGAGCAAGAAACCCAGCACAATATACCCAACGGAGCCGGGAGCCTTGTGCTTCACCCATTCTGCGAGATGCGCGGATCGCTTTAGTCCAATCTTTTCGCGAACGCGAAGACTATTTGTGATGGCGTGGTCCATCTTGCTGACCGCGATGTAGTTGGCCGTCCAACCTGTTGCCAGGGATGAAATCCAAAGTAAGACGCCCGTCACAATCGCAAACGCAATGGTTCCTGATTGGTGCGGAATCAGCATGTGGATGCCGTGCTCGGCTTCTGCCTGTGTAAGAAACGGGTGATGAAAAAGAGCGTGCCAGAGCCGATCGACTGCCATGGAGGCGGGGATGGCTCCGAGCAGATTTGCTATGGTGACGATCGATTGGGTCTGCGAGATGGCTCGCAAGCTTGCCATATGATCCTTGGCGGGATCTTCCATGGCATCAACAAGAGTAGCTGCTGTTGCCGCAGGCATTTTCGACGCGAGCAGGAAGCCTCCGGCCTGCATCAGAAGGAAGCTCACGGCATAATTCACAGAGTGCCCGACCGCGACGAGTAATGGAGCCTGAATCTTGGCGGAGATGCTGTACTTTACAAGTGCAGTGAAGCAAGTAATGACTCCGGCCATAATTGCGCCCGCGCCCATAGCCCGCCAGTGGCGGGCATTTTGCGCGATGTAATGAACCCCGACTCTTCCCGTTTTTTCAACCAGGCTCCGAGCCAGGCGCCGGAAGGTTGTGCTGACCACGCGCAGAATTCGACGCTGGGAAGCGAATCCATAAATCAGAGTGACGGCAAACTTACGTCCATCGGCTCCAGACCGACGAAGGGCAAGAACCTGATCGATCCTCCAAAGAAAGGAGCGCAGCAACCGGAGGCGGAATATCAGGCCGGCAGAAGTTCCCTCTTTCTCAACGCGCTGATTAAATTCGCGCAATTGGACTACGCACGCGTCTCTCTGCTGCTCCCATCGCGAGTACTCTTCTGGATGCAAGACGACGGATTCGACAAGTGATGGCAAATGAAAAAAGGGCGATTTGGTGATGTCGTCGTCGCTGGCAAGGATCAACATATCGCGAGAGAGGGCGATGTTGGCAGCCCGCAGAGCAAGGATTTTGCAGGATGCGAGTAACGAAGGCTTGGAGAGATGGAAGATGTCAGACCACCATCGGACCAACTCGTCGGGCAAAGCGGACAACCATCCGGCATCTCTCTCCTTGAGATCCAGCGAATTTAAAAGCACATATAGATCGCCGCGAACTTCGTCCTCTGGCAGAAGGCGTTTCGCCGCACGGGCAAAAAGCTCGCGCAGCAGAAAAGTCTCGTCGGGCAATCCGGCTTCAGAAATTACACGGACATACGAATGGTGTGACCAAAAATCGCGAAACGCCCCACGAATCTCCTCGCGGTGAGGATGGGCGTCGATTCTGGCGGTTAATTGCGCAAGCCTCTCGGTGCGCAGAGCAATGGGGACATCCATAATTCCGCGGAGCATCCCGTAAACCCAAGTGGCGCGCTCCCGAGCGGAAGCAAATTCGAATTTAAGGAGATCCTCAGGCGCCGAAATGTGTGAATGTTCGTTCATTTTTCGACGCTCGCGAAAAGAGATGCCTTCTGAGTATTTGAACTTCAAGCAGGCTGCTGGAACGAATCTATCAGTTCTTGTTCCCGGACGCTTCTTGACTGCACCACCCACGTCGGAAGCTCACCATCACCGTCGCTTGAGGGCTTCCAGTTCGTCGAGAGTTCTGGGCCAGTCGGACCCGAGGAGACGGGACAGGCTTCGATCGGCCAGAACCTTGCCCCCGGTTTGGCATCGGGCGCAGTAGTTTGTTTCCTTGTCGGCATAGCGGATGCGCAATATCTTGTCACCGCATCTTGGGCATGGTTCACCGTAGCGGCCGTGAGTCGCCATATCTTTGCGGAAGGCAGTCACTTTCTCTGGAAATCCCTGCTTAGCCTCATCCACAAGGCGGTCGATCCAGAGTTTGAGAGTTTGCCGTGTTGCGACGAACAGCCTCTGCCATTCCTCGAGGGTGAGCTTATTAGTTCGAGCAATGGGCGAGAGCTGAGCCGTGTGCAGGATTTCGTCCGAATATGCGTTACCAATGCCGCTGAGCATCCGTGGATCGGTCAGCGCTCGCTTCAGCGTGTGGTTCTCGACTGTTAATGCAGCCCGAAACGCAGCAAGATCGGCGGCCAAGACGTCGATTCCCCCGGCATCGAGGGTAGAGAGATTTTGCTCCCCGCTGATAACGTGCAGAGCTGCGCGATGTTTGCTACCGGCTTCTGTGAGAACGAGGCTGCCGTCAGAAAAATCGAATCCGGCGAGATTCTGACGACCGGCAAGCTTTGCCTCCGGTGGGCGCCAGTGAAGACGACCGGCAATCATGAGATGAAGTACGAGCCAGAGATCGCCCTCGAGGCCAATGGCGATGCGCTTACCGATTCGACTCAGCTTTTCAACTACGCGTCCGTCTGCGCTCGCAAGTGGAGGCTGCACCGTGCGCAACAAAAAGGGACTCGCCAAGCGAACCCTCTGCAGTGGCTTACCAACGATGCATGAATCCAACGCATGCAGATAAGCCGTGATGTCGGGCAACTCAGGCATGACTACCAGATTGCCTTGAAGGCTCGGCATTTTGCAACGGCCTGAGCGAATCACGCGCTCGTCGTCAAAAGTTTTGCAATTCCGCCATTGACTCGCCTACGCCGTTGGGAGTAGAGTGCGTTGCGTTCTGGGGATTCTGGGGAATGACGCGCACAACACGGCGTGTGGGGATAGTTCTCTTTCAGCTCGGTGGACCCGACAAGCTGGAAGCAATCGAACCGTTTTTGTATAACCTGTTTTGCGACCCCGACATAATTGACTTCCCTTTCGCCCGCCTTGGGCGAAAACCGCTGGCCAAACTGATCTCAACCACCCGCGCACGCAAGGTGCAACATCACTACGCGACCATCGGCGGGAGATCTCCCATATTGCCGAACACCGAGCGCCAGGCGCGCGCGCTTGAGACCGAACTACGAAATGAAGGCATTGACGCGCACTGTTTCGTGGCGATGCGGTATTGGCATCCGTTCACGGCGGAAGCCGTTGTGAAACTAACAGCAGCGAAGTGCGACGAAGTCGTGCTGCTTCCGCTCTATCCGCAATATTCGTCGACGACGACGGGGTCGAGCTTGAACGAATGGCGACGACTGTTTAAAGACGACCTGCCCGTATATTGCACGCAGAGTTTCTATCGTAATACGATGTATTTGGACGCCCTGGTAGAAAGGGTAAATCAAGCGCTCTCGCGTTTTCCCAACCCCACATGGCCGGAAATTGTATTCAGCGCACACAGTATTCCAATGTCGATCGTTGAAAAAGGCGATCCGTACCAGCGGCAGATCGAAGAAACGGTCCGACTTCTGGTGGAGCGTGGCGGATGGATCAATTCTCACCGTCTCTGTTATCAGAGCAAGGTAGGAGCAAGCCGCTGGTTGCAACCTTCCCTGCATCAAACCCTAAGACAGCTCTCAGCTGAGCAAGTGCGGGAAATGTGTGTGGTTCCGGTCGCATTCGTTTCCGATCACGTGGAGACGCTGGGCGAAATCGACCACGAGGCTCGCCACGAAGCGTATAAGCTGGGCATTACGCAATTCGAAATGAGCGCCGGGCTGAATGATTCAGCAAAGTTCGTCCAGGCGCTGGCACAAATCGTTCAAGACGCTTTAGAACAAGAAGTTTCTTCATTGATTCCGATTCGCGGTCTAGGGAGGAAGTTGGCGGAGCCGCAGTACGCGGCGGCCGCCGGACTCGATTAGGGCCAAGAAGTTAAAAGTAGAGGAGGGGAGTCATGGCGGAGTTGGAGACCGGCAATCTCGGTCCGAATCCGGAACCGGCCAAGAAGCCGGCCAGTCCCACAGTCGACGCCACGAAGTATGTGGGGACGCCGGCGGTGGGGACCTCGAAAGCAGCTGCAGCTGGTGGTGTCGCTGGCACTGCCCCTTCGACTGAGATCGACCGCCATCGCCGCCGCTTCGTGTGGACGATGGTCACCGGCTTTTTGATGGCGTGGTTCCTGGCATTCTTCCGTTTTTTTCTTCCTCGCACTCTTTTCGAACCCAACTCCGTTTTCAAAATCGGCTACCCTTCTGAATTTGCCCTCGGGGTCGATACTAAGTTTCAGCAGAAATACCGCATTTGGGTCGACCGGACTCCAGACCGGCTGTTTGTGATTTATGCCCGGTGCACGCACCTCGGATGCACACCTGACTGGAAGCCCAGCGAAAATAAATTCAAGTGTCCTTGCCATGGCAGCGGTTATGACAGCGAAGGGATCAATTTCGAAGGACCGGCACCGCGCCCGATGGATCGAGCAAAGATCGAACTTGCCCCAGACGGACAAATCATTGTCGACACTTCGAAACTCTATTCATGGCCGAAGGGACAGCCGACTCACTTTAACGATCCAGGAGCATTTTTGACGGGAGTGTAGGGCGCAACAAAGAACGGAACTCATTTATGGCTGAAGAAAATAATCCGAACGGCGGCAATGGGAAGAACGGGAAGGCCGGGCTGCTTGAGAAGGTGACGACCGGCGTCAAAGACGATATTCAGGCGCTCAAAACCGACATCCCAACCAAGGCAAAAGAACAGATTGAGGGCCTGAAGGACCCGACGAAGACTCAAGTCTACACGTCGATCTTCCGTCACAAGCACGACGACACTCCAAGGAACCGGGCCCTGGGCGTGCTTTCCAACGTTTTTCTACATCTTCATCCAGCAAAGATCAATCGGGATGCCGTTCGCTACAGCTACACGTGGGGAATGGGCGGGATCACGTTTTATCTTTTCATCATCCTGACCTACACCGGTGTGCTGTTGATGTTTTATTACCATCCCACGAAGGTGCAAGCATTTCGGGATGTGCTCTACCTCGAGCACGATGTCCCCTTCGGAAAAATTCTCAGAAACATGCATCGCTGGGCAGCTCACCTGATGGTGATTGGTGTATGGCTGCACATGTTCCGCGTCTTCCTGACTGGTTCGTACAAGAAACCGCGGGAGTTCAACTGGAATATCGGCGTGCTGCTGCTGGTATTCACTTTGCTGCTTTCGTTCACGGGATATCTGCTGCCGGACGATCAACTTGGCTTCTGGGCTGTCACAGTGGGCACCAACATGGCGCGCGCTACGCCGTTGTTGGGACACGAAGGGCCCTTCGGTTCGATGCTTGGCATGACTCCTTACAACGATGTGCGATTTGGCTTGCTCGGCGGATCGATCGTAGATGCCAATGCCCTGCTGCGGTCCTACATCTGGCATTGCATCGGAATTCCGATTGTGGCGTCGGTGCTGATGATTGTTCACTTCTGGCGCGTGCGAAAAGATGGCGGGATTTCCGGGCCGGCTCCGGTAATGCTAGAAGCGGAAGCGGATAAGCCGCGCAGAGGTCCGAAGGCGGCAGGAGAGTAAGACAGCTTCTAGCTTCTAGCTTCTAGCTTCTAGCTCTCGGGGTTCGACTAGGCAAGCAGTTCGCTTCGTTAGCGGGGAAAAGCAGATTCCTCGCTTTGCTCGGAATGACAGGTTGGGTTGAGGTTAGACGCGAGAGACATTATGGATTGGCGACAACTTTGGGAGATATGTTCGGCGCCGGATAACGTCCCAATCGTGGGCCTGATTCCGCTGCTGTGCTTCTACATCTACCTGGCGTGGAAGCAGGCGCATGCCAACGACGAGTTGATCGCACAGCTCGAAGCCGATCCCGCGATGGCGAAGACGCACCATCGCAAGACTTGGCCATTCAAACCCGGCTGGGCCAAAGAAGTCCACGTTTGGCCATTCCTGCTGCGCATTGAATTCCTCGCAGCGATCATTATCACCATTATTTTGATGATCTGGTCGATCACTCTGAATGCCCCGCTCGAGGAGCCGGCGAATCCCAATCTCACAATGAATCCTGCGAAGGCTCCTTGGTATTTCCTCGGGCTGCAGGAGATGCTCGTCTATTTCGATCCATGGATCGCCGGCGTCGTGATGCCGACAATGATCATCATCGGGCTGATGGTCATCCCCTACATCGATACGAATCCACTGGGCAGTGGCTATTACACGTGGAAGCAGCGGAAATTTTCGATTTCTACTTTTTTGTTCGGTTTCATCGTTTTGTGGGTCGCGATGATCATCATCGGGACTTTCATTCGCGGCCCCGGATGGCAGTGGTTTTGGCCGGGGCAAACGTGGGATCACAATCGCTTGATCTATGAGGTCAACCGCGATTTGCCCGACATTTTCGGGATTACTTCGAATCTGGGCAAGGCGGTGTTCGGAGCAATCATTGTCGGCGGCTTTTATCTTTTAGGCGGCGGGCTGGTGTATTCGTTGTTCCGCAGACGCATGGGCAAAGACTTTCAACGGATGAGCTTGTTGCAGTTCTCGCTCATGCAGTTTTTGTTGCTCACCATGGTCGCACTGCCATTGAAGATGGGGCTGCGATTGTTGTGGCACATCAAGTATGTGTGGATTACGCCCTGGTTCAACATATGAACACCGTGGATAGCCGTTGGTGATTGGCCGTTCACGACTTCGATCGTGGACCTGGTTGCTTACGAACAACGACTGACGACTAAAGACAAGTTTTTCGGAGGAAGTGGTGCCTGATAAACCCGTCCCCGAGCAAGATCCGATCACCAGCAAATCGTACGCCGCTCATTACGTGATCGCGACGATCCTACTGATTGCCACGTTGTTCTGGGCCTTGTGGGATGAGGCTTGGGGACAGCGCCCATGGAAGGCATTTCAGGAACACTGGAAGGATCGATACTCAGCGTTCCTTAATACCGCGCGCTCGAAATCAGCGCAATCGGAAAAGGATGTTGAGCAGAGTCCAGACTATATCGCACTGAAACAGGCGTATCAGACTGCGGATCAGAGCACGAAGGATAAAGCCGCGGAGGTCCGAGGCAAGCTCGATGACGCCACGGCCCGCCTGCTCGCTGTGCAAAGCGTATTTACCGACCGGCGCGCTTACGTCAATGCATTGACTTACGAACTCGAGACCAGCACCAGCGCTTCTGCGAAAGCTAGCAAGCAAAAAGATATCGACGCTTACAAAGCCGAAGAGGCAACCGTCCAGTTTCCCGACGGCAGCAAGCAGAAGTTTAATTTTCAGCAGTTAGAGGAGAAGTACAACGAAATCCGCGACGAGAGGACGAAACTGACCCTCGAACTCGGCGACGTGCGTAAGCCCGTCACCGAGGCCCGGGCGAAGATGGACGGATACATTGCGGATCATCTCGTGGATCTCACGCCGCAGCAGATCGATGGACTGAAGAAGCGAGCCACCGAGTGGGACCCGGCGATTGTGCAGATCAATGTGGCCGACGCTAATATCGTTGACCGCTGCGAATCGTGCCACATGAACACGCGGGAACCCCTAAAGATCACGACGGTCTCGATGATGGCCAAGGGGGAGAAGAAGCCGGACGAATACGCGCAAGCCTTCTCCAGCCACCCAGAGCCGGAGTTACTGCAGATCCACGATCCAGAGAAGTTTGGATGCTCCCCTTGCCATCAGGGGAACGGCCGTGCCACGACAAGCGTGGAGAAGGCGCACGGAAACTACGAACATTGGTTATGGCCGCTTTATCCAAAGGAGAATTCGCAGGCGGGATGCCAGACGTGCCACTCAGGCGACATGGTGTTGGCGAGCAACGATGTGCAGTTCCAAACGATCAACGCTAGTAAAGACCTCTTCCGTCAGCGCGGGTGCAATGGATGCCATCGTTACGAAGGGTACGACAAAGAGCCTGAGGACCTGAATTCGATAGGCCAACAGATTAAGCAGATTGAAACGCAGAAGAAAGACAATCTGAAGCAGAATGCGTATCTGATGAAGCAGGCCGACGCGGCTGAGTCGAATGATGAAGCCAACAAGCTCAATGCACAGGCAGTCGATCTGCGAGTGGCCAATAGTAAGCTCGATGGGCGTCTGCAGCAGCTCGATTTTCAGTCGCACAGCTTGATGCAGGACATGAAAAAGATCGGGCCGAATTTGAAAGACGTTCGGCTCAAGCTGAATCGAAACTGGATTCCGGTCTGGCTGAAGAAACCGTCGGATTTTCGTCCCACGACGAAGATGCCGAACTTCCGGCTGAATGACCATCAGATTCAAGCGATCTCGGCTTACATCTGGCAGTCTGGATTTACTGACACCCTTCCAAAGCACAAGCCGGGCAACGCCACGCACGGAAAAGAACTTTTTGAGACTCGCGGCTGCCTCGCTTGCCACTCCATCGGCGAAGGTGACCAGATGCAGGGAGGGACTTTCGCAGCGAACTTGACTCGCGTGGGTGAGAAAGCCAACTACGACTATCTGGTGCGCTGGATTCACAACGCGCGGGAACGAACCCGGCCCTACTGTCCTTACGAGAAGAAGGATATCGGCCCTGAAGATTACGCCAAGAAGGGGCTTCCATATCAGTTCGATCTTGAGCACAGCAAGTGTCCGAACGATGGCCACGAACTGCAAGTGCAGAACATGACAGTGATGCCAAGCCTGCGGCTTAGTCCCGAAGATGCGGAGGACATAGCTAGCTATCTGATCACGCAGAAGAAGCAGGAGCCATCCGCTTACGCGGATGCCGCGTTTATGGAAGATCCATCGTTGAAGGCGGAAGGCCAAAAATGGGTTCGCCATTTTGGATGCGCGGGATGCCATGAGATTTCAGGATTCGAAGATGAAGGCCGCATCGGCACCGAACTGACTTTCGAGGGCAGCAAACCGATCGAGCGTCTTGATTTCGCTCTCTTCACCGAAGTCGCGCAGCGCGGAGGCAAAGACGCCGAACCCATCAAAGACAAGGAAGACTTGGCTCGCCTGCCGGATGGTCCTGCCAATGAGCCCTGGTACGACCACAAGGGATTTTTCGAACACAAGCTCGCGGAGCCAAATATTTATGACCAGGGCAAGGTAAAGAGCGAGACCGAAGCTTTGCGGATGCCGAATGTGCACCTTACCAAGGAGCAGGTGCTCGATCTGACGACCTTCCTGATGGGGAGCCAGGAGACTTCCCTGCCCGCGAGTTATCAGTACAAGCCCGGTGATGCGCGGCACGATATTCAAGAAGGCTGGTGGATCGTCAAGAAATACAACTGCATGGGCTGCCACCAGTTCATACCTGGTCAGCAAACGATCCTGATGGGGTTGAAGCAATATCAGGATGTGCAGGAGCAGTTGCCTCCGAAGTTGCTGACCGAAGGCGCTCGCGTCGATCCGGAATGGTTGAGAAAGTTTCTTTCGAACCCTTCGCTAAGCACGACGGATACAAATCGGAATGGGGTGAGGCCCTATTTGAAAGTGAGAATGCCGACGTTCTCATTTTCGGATAATGAACTGCGGAAGCTGGTGCGCTTCTTTGAAGCGCTATCGCAGCAACCTTTACCGTACATCCCCGAAGAGGTACCCGTTCTGACGACGAAGGAAACCGACATGGCGCGGAGCCTCTTCTCTAGCACGGCTGCGCCTTGCTTGAAATGCCACGCGACCGGTGATCCGGCACATGACAAGATTGCGACAGCGCCGAATTTCCTGTTGGCCAAAGAACGTTTGAAGCCAGATTGGGTGCAACGCTGGATCACCGACCCGCAGGCCGTTAGTCCGGGAACTTCGATGCCCTCGGGATTGTTTAAACAACAGAATAGCCAGTGGGTTTTCTCGGGCCCGACACCACCCACGTTCAACGGCTATGAGGGAGATCATCGCAAGCTGCTCACGGATTACATTTTCCAACTCACGGCAGAGGAGCAGAAGCGGGTCGCAGCTTCCATGCCACGCGCGAAGGCAGCAATGCAAAGACCATCAACTGATCGCAAACAGGCGGCGCTGGAATCGCATCCTACCGGAAGCGGTGGTTCGCGGTAGAATGGCCGGTTTGTGAAGGGTCTGACGTTTTTTGCAGTGATCGATGCGAGAGCAATACGCCCTCGCGGCAGCCGGCGACAGGCCGGTATTACGATTTCAACTTCAAGAAAGGCGACATCATGAATAACAAAAGATGGACAGTGGGCGCGCTGGCTCTCTGCGCGCTTTTTACGTTAGCGGCCTGCAGCAAGAAGGAAAACACGGAGCAATCGAGCAATGCACCCACAGAGTCGGCAGCGCCTGCACAGCCCGCCACTCCGATCGATCCCGCAACCGTTGCGACCATCAGTGGCACCGTGAAGTTTGATGGAACAGCGCCGAAAGCCTCAAAGATTGACATGAGTCAAGATCCGGGCTGCAAGGGTACGAATGAAGCCGAGACACTGGTCGTAGATAAAGGCGATCTGGCGAATGTATTCGTCTACGTAAAAGACGGCTTGGGCAATCGCACCTTCGATACGCCGAAGGATCCGGTCATGCTCGAACAAAAGGGCTGCCAATATCATCCGCACGTACTGGGTGTCATGACTGGGCAGACAGTCGATATCAAGAATGCCGATCCGACGACACACAACATTCATCCGACGCCAAAAGACAATCGCGAATGGAATGAATCGCAGCCGCCCTCTTCTCCCGACATCGAGAAGACCTTCGCTCGCGAAGAGATCATGCTCCCCGTGAAGTGCAACCAGCACCCTTGGATGAAGATGTACGTCAACGTCGTGAAGAGCCCGTTCTTTGCCGTGACAGCGAAAGACGGAAAGTACGAGATCAAAGGACTGCCTCCGGGGGACTACACGATCGCGTTCGTCCACGAGAAACTGGGTGAGCAGGATCAAAAAGTGACAGTCGCTCCAAAAGAGAGCAAAACTGTCGACCAGAGCTTCAAAGCGGCCGGCGAGTAGCATTGGTTTGTTGGAATCGCTTTGATAGAATATCGCTTCGGATGGAGCGGGCCTGACAAAGTGGCCTGCTCCGTTTTGAAGCAGGGGTGTCATTTCTCTGCAGTCTTCCTCAGCGAAGAGGCCCTACTCTGAACTCGATCGCGACATCGTACAATCGCGGACTCCATCGTTTTTCCGTCGTTCTTGCCTGCTGGATATTTCTTCTCATCATCGCCGGCGCTCTCGTGACCAGCAATGACGCCGGACTGTCCGTCCCGGACTGGCCCACTTCGTTCGGTTCCCTGTATAAGATCCCGAAACTAGTTGGCGGGGTGAAGTTTGAGCACACGCACCGCATGATCGCTCAGGTGGCTGGATTACTGACAATCATCCTGGCGGTGTGGATGTGGCGTTCGGAGAAGCGCCGCTGGATGCGGATACTGGGCTTCGCAGCCGTTGGGACGGTGATCGCGCAAGGAATTCTCGGCGGAATTACGGTACTTTATTACCTGCCGCCGGCCGTTTCTTCCGCCCACGCGGCATTGGCGCAGACATTTTTTTGCTTGGCGGTAGCTGTAGCTATGTTCACCGGCCAACGATGGGTGGAAGAGCAACCGAGAATCGAGTTCGATCAGCGCCGGCCAAGTTTGTTTACTCTAACCCTGCTTTCGATTTTCGTGCTGTATGTCCAACTGACTTTAGGTGCTATGTTCCGCCACCACGGATTAAGCTGGTGGCCGCACGTTTTGAACGCAGTTGTGGTTTCGTTTGTTCTCGCATGGACCGCGGTCCGGGCGCTCACGCTGTATTCGAATGTAGAAGGGGTCCGGCGACCAGCGATCATCATGCTCTCGCTACTGATCGCACAGCTCTGCCTGGGTTTCACCGCATTCCTCACGCGGGTAGCTTGGGGACGCGACGCGGTACAGCCCGAGCTGCCAATGGTGATCTCGACGGTCACCCACGTAGCTGTGGGCGCTCTGTTGCTGGCGACAACGGTGATCCTGGCCATTCAGGTCTGGAGGCATGTGCCGGTGGCGTTCGAAGAGCGTTTGCCGCAGGCCCAGCGGGATCCTTCGACCGCCTGATGCTCCGAACCGCCAATCGACATCTTTTCGCGTGTTCAACGGATCATCTCTAAGTTTCCGCGAAGTGTCGTAAACTGGATACAGTTCCTGGGGACTCGCTTTGGTTTCGAAAGTCGCTTCGCTCGCTGATGCTGGCCCGGAGGTTGAGCCCTCCGTCGCGCCCGTCATTTCCATACAAAACCTGATTCACCGTTACGAAAACCGGACTGCACTCAACGGGGTCTCGTTTGACGTGCGTCCAGCAGAGCTGTTTGGAATGCTCGGTCCTAACGGCAGCGGTAAGACCACGCTGTTTAGGATCCTTTCGACGCTGATGATTCCAACAGCGGGCCGGGCGATCATTCTGGGCTGCGATGCAAGTCAGGACCCTTCAAATGTCCGGCGCCAAATCGGGGTAGTCTTTCAGGCACAGAGCATCGATCCCAAGCTCACGGCGTATGAAAATCTGTGGCATCAGGGCCACTTGTACGGTTTGCGTGGATCCGCACTCAAGCGGCGAGTCATGGAAATTCTCGAGCGTGTGGGACTTTCGGATCGCGCAAAAGAGCGGGTCGAGACGTTCTCCGGCGGCATGCAACGGCGCATTGAACTGGCGAAGGGATTGCTCCATCACCCGGGAGTTTTGCTTCTGGATGAGCCTACGACGGGACTGGATCCTGGAGCGCGACGGGACTTGTGGCAATATCTGCAAATCCTCCGAGACGAAGAGAATGTTTCCGTTCTGGTCACTACGCATTTGATGGAGGAAGCCGAGCGATGCGATCGGCTGGCCATCATGAACGAAGGGAACCTGGTCGCTCTCGGAACACCAGCAGACTTGAAAAGCGAGATCGGCGGCGACGTAATTTTGCTGGATGCCGCGAGAGATGCGGGAGTGCTTGCGGAACACATTCGCGCCAGATTCCGCGTGTCGACCACAGTCTTGGGCAATCAGGTTCGAATCGAGCAAGAGGGTGGTCATCGTTTTGTTCCCGACGTTGTCGAGGCGTTCCCGGGCGAGATCCAGGCAATCTCGGTAAGCAAGCCAGCTCTTGAGGACGTGTTCATCCGTCGCACCGGGCATAAGTTCTGGAGCGAGAGTAACGAGCCGGTTTCAAATCCGGCGGAAGCCAAAAAAAAGAAGAGGAGGTAGCTTGCGTCCAATAATTCTGGTGCTTTCTCTAATTCTGGGGTTGGTTCCATTGGCCGGTGTGGTCTGGATTTTCTTAAGCGGGATGATCACTTTGTCCCCATTTTCAGTGACCATGGACGGCCTTTTCATGACCCTGATCCTGCTGACGCTATCGGCTTGCTTCCTCCTGAATGCTTATTGGGAGATGCGTGACGGCGGCTTGCTCGGCAAGAAGCAGGCTCCAGTTGCAAAGTCCCCAGCGGCGAAAGCGAGTTAACAATGGCAACTCAAGTGGCAACACTGGCGCGTCCAGCTAGTTCAGCATCGGCTGGATTACTGTTGCCCGCGTTCACACTCTGGTGGCGCGAAATCGTTCGCTTTTACCGCCAGCCTTCTCGGGTGGTGGGTGTGCTGGCGTCACCGTTGGTGTTCTGGTTGGTCATCGGATCGGGCTTCGGAACGTCGTTTCGATCCGGAGGCGGGCCGGGTCAACAGCATTATCTCGACTATTTCTATCCCGGCGCGCTGATCATGATCGTGCTCTTTACTTCGATTTTCACCATGATGTCTGTGATCGAGGACCGCAAAGAAGGATTTTTGCTCTCCGTGCTGGTAGCGCCGGTTCCGCGCTCGGCCATCGTGCTAGGCAAAGTGCTGGGAGGAACGACTCTGGCTGCATTTCAGGGAATGATTTTTCTAGTATTTGCCCCGTTTGCCGGCGTCCATCTGGAGCTGGTGCAAGTACTATTGGTAGCAGTCGTCGTCTTTCTGGTTTCCTTTTCACTAACCGCGTTGGGCTTTGCCATAGCATGGCCAATGGATTCTTCGCAAGCCTTCCACGGGATCGTGAATCTTTTCCTAATTCCTTTGTGGCTGGTTTCGGGCGCGCTCTTCCCCCTCGCGGGAGCGTCTGGATGGATTCGCATCATCATGCGGCTGAACCCGCTGACTTATGGTGTCGAGGCGTTGCGCGGACTGCTTTATCCCGGGGCTGAAACGACGTTCCCGCTTCCATCCGCTCTGGCTACACTGCTGCTGTTTTCGCTGGTGATGTTTGGCGCTGCATTTCTGATGGCAAATCGCCGTACGACGAGGCCGGCCGCTTGATCCCTGAGCAATACGCCTACTTCCCTGCCCTGATTGCGAGTTTGAACGGAGCGAGCGCGGTTCTACTATTGGTCGGCCGCAGCTTGATTATGCGAGGCAAAGTCGCCGCGCACCGAGCCTGCATGATCGCGGCGGTTGTATCGTCTGCTCTGTTTCTGGCTTGTTATTTATATTTTCATGCGCACGTTGGCGACATCCGATTTCTCGGACCGCACGTGTGGCACGTAGTTTATCTCATCGTCTTGATACCGCACGTGACCTTGGCAATCGTGATCGTGCCCATGGTGATCATTACGCTGATTCGCGGACTGCGGGAGCGTTACGACAAGCATCGTGCGATCGCTCGTTGGACCTGGCCACTCTGGATGTACGTCTCGCTGACGGGCGTGCTCGTGTATTTCATGCTTTACCGTTGGTTTCCGCATAGCTAAGCTCTACCACGGAGGCATGGAGACATTAAGAATATGTCCGTCTTGAAACTCAAGATCGACGTTTCTGGAACTGTCGGCAACGCTGCCTGGCGCGAGATCAAGCAGTTTGATCAGATTCAAAGCGCCGAATTCGGACCCCAGTTCGGCAGCGGCGGACGCTGCAACCATCCTCCGGACGCACCGCATGCGAAGGGCGAATGGATCGGTGCTGAAATCCGGCTGCAGACGCCACTTTTGGCTCAATACGCGATGTCGCATTATCTGGAGCAGGAACGGGTGCTCGACGCCGACGTAGAATAGTTCTGCTATAGTTCGTTCCCGGGATTCCATGCCTGCCGAACCAGAAACGCCCTCATCCAAAGTCGAAGAGCCCGTTGGTCCTGAAGGTTGTGCTGTGTTGGAGCCACGCCCCAAGCGCGGGATGTCGCGCACGCAGAAGATTCTTTTCTTTGCGACGGGCTGGCTGATTGTATTGATGCCATTTCTATTCTGGTGGAACACTTGGTTTGGGCGTCACCTCTCAGACCAACAACTCACTGAGTATTTGCACGACGATAAGAAGCCGCGGCATATCCAGCATGCGCTCGTGCAACTTGGCGATCGCATGACGCGCACAGACGCGTCGGCGAAGCAGTGGTATCGCGACCTGGTAAGGCTGGCGGTCAATCCGGTCGAAGAAGTACGCAATACCGACGCTTGGGTGATGGGGCAGGACACCTCCGGCGCAGGATTTCACGAGACTTTGCTGAAGATGCTGCAGGACTCGTCGCCGATGGTGAGGGGCAATGCGGCGCTGTCTCTCGTGCGCTTCGGAGACGCAACTGGTCGTCCGCAGATCGCTGCTCTGCTCTCGCCAGCGCATATCGATTCCCCTGCGAGTGGCCGAATCGTTGACGCCGACCGCCCCGGGACCGCGATTCATCAGGGAGGACTGCTCGCCAAGCTCGCTCCGGACGGCAGTTCGCAAATAGTTGATGTGCGCTCTCCAATTCCGGGACGCATTCGATCCGTTTCAACAACCGGTGCAACCATCGCAAACGGCTCTGAGATCGCCGTCGTTGATCCCGCGACCGAACAGGTGTGGGAAGCGCTGCGCGCACTTTATCTCATCGGCCAGGTCGATGATCTCCCCGCCATTCGTCCTTATGAGCGCGATGTCCCGGACGTCTCGAATGACGTGAGACAGCAGGCTATGGAAACGGAAAAGGCCATTCGCACGCGAACCGGAACCAACTGATTCTCGAATTCCCGAATCGTATTGCAGAACCGTCATGACTCAAAACTTGGGATACATTGCCTTGGTTGTTCGCGATTACGACGAGGCAATTACTTTCTTCACGAAGATTCTTGGATTCGAGTTAATCGAGGACTCTCCGTCGAAGGATCGCACGGGAGAACCGAAGCGATGGGTGCTGGTCGCGCCTCCGGGCTCTAAAGGCACAAAAATACTCCTGGCAAAAGCATCGAACCTGGAAGAGGCCGGCCGCATCGGCAATCAGACCGGCGGACGAGTGTTCCTGTTTCTTCACACCGACGACTTCCGGCGGGATCATCGACTGATGAGTAAGCGAGGCGTGAAGTTTCTCGAGGAACCGCGCGAGGAGTCGTACGGGACGGTCGCTGTCTTCGAAGATCTTTACGGAAATAAGTGGGATCTGCTGCAGCTCAAAAAAGAGTCCCGCTAATAGCTAACAGAGCGATTGCTGCTAAATCGCCATTGGGCCGACTTCTTTTTCGACTTCCGCCGTGTCGACCATGGCGATCGCATCCCAAGGGCAGCCATCCAGGAAGCAGCCATCCGGTCCTTTGCTCAGACACTTCTTGCAGCCAATGCAGAGGATTGGGTCAACGGCAATGCGCCCAAACGGCGGATGGTCTTCGTCGGGCACCCAGAACATGCAGTCCTCAACTGGGCAATATTCAACGCAAGCTGGGGAGCCCGCGCAGCCGGTGCAGCACTCGGTGATCACCGCCAACTCTTTCGGTTTCTTCTTGCGAGGTGTGGCTAGACCTTTGGACTTCGGTTCAAACTTGAGCTCGTCAGGCACCATCCCGACGGCCTTAGTAGCTCCGGGTGCGGCAGGCATGCGTGGGATTATAGCCCAGAAAACCGCAGTTTCCAGCTGATAAATTGCGAGGTGGTTTTACGGCTCCGTTTGATCCCACGGCAAAAAGAGCGTTAACCACCAAGGACACGAAATATCACGAAGGCATCGATTTGCCCACTTCCCTTCGTGACGCTTTGTGTCCTTCGTGATAAAGATCATCAAACCGGCCGTCGATCCCGCACCCCTGGGTTGAGGAAAATCATCCCCCCACATCCGCCGACCCAAAATGACACTGATCTCGGCGCGTACTGCCCGCAACCACGATCTCCACCGGGCTCATTCTGTTATAGTGGCCGCTGTAAAGGAGCACCGACATGGCTGGAAAGAGTCTGAACCGGGTTCAACTCATCGGAAATCTGGGCAAGGACCCCGAGATTAAATACACGCCTCAAGGCACACCCGTAGCCAAGCTGACGATCGCCACTAACGAGCGCTTCAAGGACAAGGCTGGCGAGTGGCAGGATCGCACGGAGTGGCACAACGTCGTGCTCTGGCAGCGTCTGGCCGAGATTGCCGGCGAGTATTTGAAGAAGGGCGGCAAGGTCTACATCGAGGGTCGCCTGCAAACTCGCTCTTGGGACGATAAGCAGACCGGTCAGAAGAAATATATGACCGAAGTGGTAGCGAGTGACCTGATTCTTCTGGGCGGACGCGGTGAGGGCGGCGGTGGAGATTTCTCGGGAGGTTCACGTGGCGCATCTGCTGGCGGCGGAAACAACTTCGACCAGCGCACTCCGGAGCACGAACCAGCCCCGGCGGGTCCGATCACAGACGAAGATATTCCCTTCTAGCTGACGCGTTCAGAGGTGAGCCTGGCGCTAATCGCCATCTCCTGTATCGGCGGAGATTAGTTCCAGGTTCTGCAGGAGTGGGCTGGAATCGGACACAAATTCCACGTGTCCGCATCTTGGGCACGACAGGATGGCATGGCCTGTAGTTCCGGCCGCCAAACTGACGCGCATCAGTTGATAGCGCTGCAGTTTCTGCTCGCACCGCAGGCAGCAGACGGTCTTGTTATATGGATCAGGAGAGACGCCGCCCGGCGTCTCGATGGCTGGTTTCATACATCCCTCGAAAACGGGAATTCTGGAGCGGCCTAAACCGAAGCCGACAATCCAGTTCAGTGGGTTGAGTCTACCACCCATCACCCATGACTCCTAATCGAGGAACCCGAGACCGCAACGGCCTTTTGTCTCGAAAAAGGTCAGAGGGCAGAAGAAACTCCGGAAGCGCGGCGGCAGATTCACGGTGGAAGTGCCTAAGCTACGACAGTCTCATTGCCCTTCACGGCGAGCGTTTCACCGGTAGCGGCTTTTGCCTGGGATCCAGCGGTCATCTCCGCTGGACAGATCAGATTGAGAACCGGGCTAGTCATGAAGGTCGTCACCAGGGCCATGATGACCATCATCGAAAACAGCGCGGGCGAGATGACTCCGATATCCAAGCCCACATCCAGAATCACAAGTTCCATCAAGCCGCGCGCGTTCATGAGCGTACCCAGGCCGGCCGATTCACGCAGGGGCATACCGCTCATATAGGCGGCGATGGTTGAGCCGCCGAGTTTCCCGGCGGTGGCGACAATGATGATCAGGCCGCAATACATCCACATCTGCGGCCCCTTGACCAGAGCAATGTCGGTGCGCAGGCCGGTAAAGGCAAAGAACAGGGGCAGCAGGAGCGTGACCGTGATGGTTTCAAAGCGGTCCCGCAAGTATCGGATAAATTGCGGCTCTTTGGGCATGATGGCGCCGAGCAGAAACGCTCCAAAGAGCAGATGAATGCCGAGCCGTTCGGTGCAGAGTGCGGAAGCCAGCACCAGAAACATCAGGAACGCCATCCGATTCTCGCTGAGACTTCCCCACTTCTTGTAGGCGTTGAGAAAAACGCGCTCCAGCAGACGCGGCACGACATAGATCATGACGAGCGCGAAGGCGGTGATGCCGGCGAGAACCATCCAGATCGAACTGGAAGAGTGCTCGGAGCGGACCAGCACGACGATGTAGGCGAGGATAATCCAGCCGGTGACGTCGTCGACTGCCGCGCAGGCGATGGCAACGGTCCCGAGCCGGCTGCGGAGCATTTTTCGTTCAGCCAGAATGCGGGCCAGCACGGGGAACGCGGTAATACTCATAGCCGCGCCCATAAAGAGCGCAAAACTGGTAAACGCTACGCCATCATCGGAGAGGCGTGGATACAAATACAGAGACAGCAAGGCCGCCAGCAAAAACGGGGCGGTGATGCTGACGTGGCTGGCCAGCACAGCGGCGTGTCCTTCGTGCTTCAGTTCTTTGGGATTGATATTCAGTCCCACCAGGAACATGAAAACGATGACGCCGATCTGCGCAAGCGCGTTGAGAAATCCCAGGCTGTGGAGCGGAAACAGGTACGCCGAGAAATGCGGGGCGATCCAACCCAGAAATGAGGGGCCGAGCAGAATTCCGGCGAACATCTCGCCGACCACGCGGGGCTGATTAATCTTCTTGAAGATGATTCCGGTGATCCGGCATGTCGCCAGAACAACCGTGACCTGCAAAACAAGGATGAAGAGGTTCGGCATTAGTGCGAACCTCCACTCGGAGCAGGCGGCTGGCGGACCGCTCGAAAATCAATCGAACATGAGGGGCAACTGTTGAATGAAAGCTTGCCCGTCAAGGTGCGCGGCCGCGTGTTGGGATCGAGCGTGGCTGCCAGGATCAGGGCCTGACCGGAGCACCCGGAGGCACCGTCAGCACCAGCGAATTCTGCCCGCATCGACTTCCCTTCCAGAGTACCGTTACCTGTTAGGCCGTTCAGGCTGAGGACCAGGTCTTGACCGGACTGTGAAACATTCACCGCCGGATCGGCAAGAGAAGAGAATGAACTCGAGCAGGGCGACGCTGCTGTTGATGCTGAAATTTCAAGCTTCCACGAACCATCCACGGCGTACGGTGAAGGCAGATGCCTCCCCGCCTTGAGTACCCCGACCAGAGCAAGTAGCGGTATGCCCACCAAGAAAACATAGGCAACAACGAATTTGCGATTCGTAGTGGACAATAACGTCCTCTAGCTTTGGAACGGGGGCGGGCGTTGGGGAAGCAGCGATTGAGCTCGCTTCCCCCAACACGATCTCGGAACGTTACTACGACGTCCCGCGAAAAACAACGTCAGAACTAGCCCACTGGGGCGGGACGAAAAGCGTCGGAAGTGAGGTCTCCCAACAGCTTGTGCCAGGGGTGTTTCTCGTTCTGCTCAACCCGGGTGACCATCTCCTTCATCTTGATCAGCACTTCAGGCGCGTCCTCGTCGTAGACATCACCCTGAAGAAGTTTGAGCACGTCGAGACGATAGTTCTTGTCGCTGATGAAGTAGGTAAACAGCACGTTGAGCCGGTAGTAAACCGAGATGAATTCGTACCAGTTCTTCGTACCGCGTCGCAGTTTCGTCTCGTAGTCAGAGAATGCCTGCCGCGAGAAATCATTCTTTTCAAGGGCAGAAAGGATGTCCTTGTGCGCGAAGCGCGAACTGTTCAGCGCGATGCTCACGCCTGTCGAGAAGATTGGATCCACGAAGCGGCCCGCGTCGCCAACCAGCATGAATCGGTCGCCTGCGAGTTGCTTCATCGCGTAGCTGTAATCGCCTTCTTCTTTGAAAGGGCGAATACGGTCCGACTTGCGCAGAGTCTCCTCAATTAGCGGACGGCTGCCAACTGTTTCCCAGAAGAACTTTTCGCGGTCTTCTTTCGATTTTGCAAAGTTTTTTTTCTGGGTGACGACGCCGAGACTGGTAACCGTGTCGGTGATTGGAATCTGCCAGATCCAGGTGTTCGAGATCGGAAGGAAGTGGATGTAAATGTAGTCCAGGTTTGAATCGCGCTTGGCGAAAACCTTGCGATCGTAGCCATCGAACCAGGAGTGGATGGCGTACTGATCGAACACGGTATCTTTCACCTTCAGCTTTAGCTGGTTACCGAGGAAGGTTTGACGGCCGCTGCAATCGACAACCATCTTGCAGCTGACGTGCATTTCCTTCGATCCGATCGTGAAATAAACGTCAGGATGTTCCGGGCTGAAGTCGACGCGCGCCACTTTGACGCCGTCATACACCGTGGCGCCGAGGTTGTGTGCGTGCTGCAGGAGCATGAGGTCAAACTTGCCGCGATCTACGTGGTAGGTGTAGTTGCGATCCTCCATGCCTTCCTGCTTGCGTTCTTCGAAACGGATATCGACGTTGTAATCCGGTGCCAGCCCCTCGAGGTCATGAACGTAGCCGGGATTCTGATCGTTAGTTGTCCAGACGGCGCCAAACTTATGTGGGAACTTGGCAGCTTCCATCTGGGGCAGGAAGTCGAGATCTTTGAACACGCGGGTCGAAGATGGAACCAAAGACTCGCCCACATGCGGCCGCGGAAACAGCTCGCGTTCAAAGATCACGCACTTCGCGCCAGCCTTCGCGAGATAGCAACCCATGCTCGCTCCGGCGGGACCACCGCCGATAATCGCTACGTCAAAATCCGGCACTGAATGATTCATTTCCCTTGATCTCCCAATTGTCTATGTCTGTGCTGCCTCAATGACAGCCGGTAATGAACGGACGCGCGGACCGGACGGCCCGCGCTCTTCCCTAGACCGAAGCCTGTTCCACAAACGCGTCGGCGGTCAGGTCGCCCAGGAACCCGTGCAGTGCATGATTCGGATTCGCTTCGACCTGCTTCACGATGCTCTGCATGCGTTTCAGCACTTCCGGCTGCGCATCATCGTAAACGTCGCCTTGCAGCAGCTTCAGGACGTCCAGACGGTAGCGCGGATCAGCCACAAACGCGGTAAACAGCACATTCAGCCGGTAGTAGACGGTGATGAAGTCGTACCAGTTTTTGGTACCTCGGCGAAGCGTCTGCTCGTACTCAGAAAATGCCTCGCGGCTGAAGTTGCCGGTTTCGAGCGACTTCAGGATGTCCTTGTGAGCAAAGCGGGAGCAACTGAGCGCAATGCTGACGCCGGTTGAGAAGATCGGGTCGACGAAGCGGGCGGCGTCACCGATCAACAGCGTGCGGTCGCCCACAATCTGTTTCATGGCATAGCTGTAGTCGCCCTCTTCCTTGAAAGGCTTGCACTGCACCGATCCCTGCGCCCGAAGACCCTCGTAGAGTTCCGGACGGCTCTTGATGCAGTCCCAGAAGAATTTCTCGCGATCTTCCTTCGCCTTGGCGAAGTTCTGTTTCTGCGTGACTACGCCGATCGAAGTGACCGTTTCGTTGATTGGAATCTGCCACACCCAGGTGTTGGTGATCGGGAGGAAGTGGATGAAAATGAAATCCCCCTGGGTCTGCTTGTTGGAAGCCATGCAGCGGCGGTCATATCCATCGAACCAGGTGTGAATGGCGTACTGGTTGAAAACCTTGTCCTGAATGCGCCACTTCATCTGATTGCCAACCAAGGTCTTGCGGCCGGAGGCGTCCACCACGATACGGCAGGTGGTTTCCATTTCCTTCTTGCCCATGGTGTACTTCACGCTGGCATGGTTGGGATTGCTGAAGTCCACACCGGTCACGCCGATTCCTTCGTATACCTTGGCGCCTAATTCATTGGCGTGCTGGAGCAGCATCAGATCGAACTTGCCGCGATCCACGTGGTAGGTGTAATTCTGGCCCACGCCTTGTTCGCGTTCGGCAAAGCGGATGTCTACATGACAATCCGCAGAAACTCCGCCAAAATCCATGTTGTATACCTTGGCGTCAGAAGCCGCGGTCCAGGCCGCGCCCAGCTTGTGGGGAAACTTCGCTTCCTCCATCTTGGGAAGAAAATTGAGATCTTTAAATACGCGAGTCGAAGACGGCACCAAGGACTCTCCCACGTGCTCGCGGGGCATGAGTTCCTTCTCGAACACCACACAATTGACGCCGGCTTTGGCCAGATAAGCTGCCATACTGGACCCGGCCGGACCGCCGCCAATGATTCCTACTTCAAAATCGGGCGCAGACGCATTCATAGGTGCTGTTTTCTCCCAAGGATTTGTGTTCTGAAAGACTTCATTTCTAGCTGTGGATTATTTGATTCCCCGGTTCGCTTTTGAAAAGACACTGTTGCCGTCATGAACCTCAAAAGTACAGAACTCACCACTGGAACGCGGGGGATACAAGAATTCAAAATTTCAGAGGGGGACCGCCACATTTACAGCCGAGCTGTGTTCCATCAGTAGATCAAATTTCTGTCCATTCGCCAAGCTGAAAGTTTTTGCACACATATCCTAAGTAACCAACAGGAAGATACCACACCAGCGCACCTAAGCCATTGTCTTTAAAGGAATAATCGATATTTAGTTTACCAAGCGTCAAAGAGACCAAAAACTTTTGCACACGCATGAAAATACGGTCCTGATGTCCATATGAGTTCCTCAGAGCCACGTGTTTTTGCATCTGAATAAGGGATCTGTGTGGATTCTACGGCTGGGCTGCAGCCGGCTTCGTCTGAAAGCTTCCTCATGAACGCATTCCCTAGAGAGGTGTTAGTGCGAATTTCTGCTTCCTCCCCCCTTACTTGCTTAATCCTAATGTTTGGGATGTTATCGCTGGCAGGCTGTGGCGGCAGTTCATCAACAAACAACTCCGGTGGCGGGGGTAGCGGCGGTACGCCTTCGGTCACGATCGCATCGTTCCCCTCCCAGATTGGAGCCGGAGCTAACTGGCAATTCTCAGCAACGGCGACAGGAACCTCCGGCAATCAGGGAGTGACCTGGTCCGTAGCGACCCAAAATGGCGGGACTATCGACTCAACCGGCCTTTATATCGCTCCAACGACGGGGACATTTCCTCTGAATGTAACCGTGTCCGTGGCATCCCAGGCGAATTCGTCGCTCACTGCCTCTGCCAACATAACTATCACGCAAACCGATCCCTTGGGAACTGCGCAGGGTACGGCCATCTCGTGCCCAAACTTCGGAGGGGGACTTCCCACTTCCAGTTCGACCTGTTATCAGGTCAACACCTCGTGCCCGGGCGTCGCGGATTTTTCTGTATATCTCAAGGTCAACCAGCCGACCGGTACTCCACTCGGAACCGTGATGTTCGGCACCGGTACCGGTGGAACTCAGCTCTATGATTTCGACGAACCAGACTTCTTCAACGGGAGCACAAACGGCGGTCTATCCGTCGTGCAGAGCATTCTGGACGCCGGATTCACAACCGTGCAAGTATCGTTCGGATCGCCCTTCAATGATCAGACTCCGAACGGATGGCTGACCGGACCAGGTGGAGTCCGCCGGCTCGCCTGCCGTTACGCTACGACTGCGCAATGGGTCTATCAGAATATTCATAACGCGAATGCGAGCGCTCCACTCTGCGCCACTGGAAACAGCGGAGGGTCAGGTGCAATCGCGTACGCACTGACCGATTACGGGCTGAATTCGATCTTCTCGATGGTAGAAGAAACCAGCGGACCACCGATGTCACGCCTGGATCAGGCTTGCCTCCCACCCTCGAACGCAGCGTGTGCCACTCAACAATTCACCTGTAACTCGGGCGACCCGGTCGAAAACCTTTCAACCTGCTACTCGACCGACGAGGCTGCAATCATCGACCCAGCGTATCCTCAACCGTATTGCTCAAATGCAATCAACGGTACGGCCCCTCCGGATGGCTTATTCCTGTCCGATAGCATTTTCGGAAACCCGAACGTTACGTTTCCCAAGACTCGCGTAAACCAATTGTTTGGTGGCCAGGATTTGACCGCGGCGGTTGAGCAGGGCCTGCTTTGGGAAAACGCTCTCACCAATACAACGAAGGCGCAAAGTTGCGTCACCGACGCTCCCCATCCGATTCCGTCAGTGTCGGATGGTGCATCGACGATCGCAACCGACATTCAGAACCTTTGCAAGCTGCAGTAATCGTGAGCCATCGCGTTTTAAAATGCGGGTATTCAAACGACCTTCCCGTCTGAATACCCGTGCCTGCTTCGCGTTGGCGGAAGGTAATGTCCTTCTGAGTGGGGCTTAAGTCGTTTGTCTATTCCAACTTTGGCGCGATTTCGTTATTCTTCCTGCACCGCCATCGTCTGATCCAAAGGTTATCCAGTTCGTACATTCCGGGACTGCCGGAAACGGCAGAGTGGTGAAACTGGAAGCCGCTTTCCATCTGGCCAGTTTGAATTAATCCAACATTTTGCTGGAGGTTTTCGCTTTGCATAAGCGCGCATCCGCTTTCTGCATTCTTGGGACGCTATTGTTCCTTTCACAGTTTGGCTTTGCTCAAGCCAATATCAATGAAGGTTTGGAAACCGCATTTCTCTACGTAGATGCGGTCAACGGCTCGGATTCAAATCCCGGCACCCAGGCGCAGCCCTTCAAGACTATTGGGAAAGGAGCATCGGTCGCGCAGACCAACAATCAGAGCGGCATAGGGACGCGCGTCACGATCAACCCCGGCACTTATCGCGAGAGCATTTCATTGAACCACAATAAGAAAGACACGACGTTGCCGATCACGTTTGAAGCCGCCACCAACGGCACCGTCATCGTAAGCGGATCGACGTTGTACACCGGTTGGGCAAAATACTCTCAGAACAACAGCATTTATACGAACGGCTGGCTGAACCAGTGGGGGACCTGTGCGCAATTGAGCTCCTGCCCATTTCAGCAGGAGATCATGATGCGGAAGGAGATGGTCGCCGTAAACGGGGCCGTTCTGACGCAGGTCATGTCCATTCCCCAGATGGTGGCGGGTACTTTTTATGTCGACGAACAGGGAGCGCAGATCTATGTATGGCCGGCGTCTGGGACAAACATGGGCACGGCAACCGTCGAAGTCGCATCGACCTCGACGCTCCTGTCGATTCAGCAGAAATCGGACATCGTCATTCGCGGCTTAACCTTTCAGTATGCAAATAGCTGCCGCTCGTCGGCGGCCGTCCAGGTGATGGGAACTTCAACCAATATCCTTTTCGATAGCGACACTTTTCAGTGGAACAACGGTCAGGGGTTCAGCATTTCTAATCCCACGACCTACTTCACGGTCGAAAACAGCACCTCGCAGCATAACGGCGATAGCGGATTCCAGGAGTCGCAGACCAAGTACGGCTTGTGGCAATCGGACACAACGTCTTACAACAATTGGCGCGGAGCGCAGGGTGCCTACTATGCATGCAACACCGGCGGATTGCACGCTTGGGGCGCGCACAATGACACGATCGACGGACTGACCATCAGCTTTAACGAGGCTTATGGAGTTCATTGGGACACTGACAATTTGAACATCAGTACAAGCGGTGTGAACTCGACGGGTAACCTGATGAGCGGCGTTTTTCTCGAGAAAGATGAGGGGCCGGTGACGTTCTCGGGCAGTTATTTCTGTAATCAGAATTCATCGCTGAATGTCGGCGGCGTCGTTCTCCGCAACTCGGAAGGAGTTTCGATCACCGATAGCGTGCTCATGAACAATGCGCCAAGCCAGATCATCGTCATCGGGCTTAAGGGCGGCATCAGCGTGAAGAACTGGGAGACCGGAGCTTCCAAGACTCTCTTCACCGAGAACTTCACGAATACTTCGAATACCATCCAGGGAAACACGAGCAGCCAACTCCTTTTCAAGGACAGCTATCTGAACGGATCGGACTGGACCGATTTCCAGACCACTATGAATTCGTCGAAAAATACATGGTGGAACGCGTCGAACTCGACGACTGAATTCGTCGTGCCGACACCGAAGAACGGCACGCAAGAGAGCTTTTCCGGGTGGAAGAGCACGACAGGTGAGGATTCCAGTTCGACCTTCGCCGCTCCCTCCGGAAATCCAGGAGCGGCTTGTAGCCTCACGCCGGCCGGTTCCGACTTCTGGATCACGATCGACAATGCGATCTTGACGGCCAAGCCGGGCGGAAAAGCGACCTATAACCTCAGTCTCACGCCGCTCAACTTCACAGGCACGACGACTCTGACTCTCGATGGCATCAGCGAGGTCAAGGGACTTTCGGCGACGCTGAGCACGAACTCAATCAAGACCTCCGGCACATCCGTGCTGACGGTTACGGCGGGAACAAACACACCGCAGGGAACGTACTCGATCACAGTCATCGCGAACAGCGGCAACTTGACGCACACAGTGACAACACAATTGACCGTCAACTAATCGGAAGCGCGGGTTTTGCCTTCGAAATAAGAATGCAAAACCCGCCGACCCCTCTGCGGCACCAATCCTCATAATCTCTTCCAGCGAAACCTGCGTATACAATCGCTGTCGAGTCCGAGAGACCCTTCTTTTACCGCTTAAATGAGACAGCAATCGACCGCACGATCGCAAATAGCGACCTTGGCCTTTGTTTGCACTTTGCCCCTTTGCTGCGCCGTTTCACAGAGCGCGTCAAAGCGCCCAAGTTTACCAACCGGACAGATCACGCCGGGGCGCGACATGACGTCTGCGCGCGGCGGACATACTGCGACCATTCTTCCCGACTTCAAGGTGTTCATTGCCGGAGGTAAGAACGAACACGGAAGCGTGCTCGCGAGTACCGAAATCTACGATCCGACGACCGAGACTTTTTCGCGGGGAACTAAGATGTCCGTGCCGCGTGAAGGTCACGCAGCGGCCTCCCTGGCCGACGGCAAGATTCTGATTGCCGGAGGTGCGACTCGAGGAAAGTTTTCGCTCTCTAGTTGCGAGGTCTACGATTACGAAACGGAAAAATTCACCACGCGCGGAGAGATGCACGCTCGCCGCGTTCATCCCGTTGCGGTCGTATTGCGCGATGGCAGAGTCCTCCTGATCGGAGGCGAGGATGGAGGACAGCCGCTCGCTTCAGCCGAGACCTACGACTTGCTAACTGGAAAATGGAAGCTCGTCGGTAAAATGTCCGCTGCCCGGGTGGGTCACACAGCCACCATGCTTGGAGATGGCCGCGTGCTGGTCATCGGAGGGATTGGCAGCCAGCGCTCCGTGCTAACGAGCGCCGAGATTTTCGATCCGCAAACGAATCAATTTTCCCTCGCCGGTGATCTCCATCAGGCACGATCGACGCATACCGCCGTGCTTCTCCCGGGCGGCAAAGTATTGATCGTAGGAGGCGCCGCCGATTCAAAAGGCACAACAGCACTGGCTTCAACGGAGCTGTACGATCCCGCGGCTCGTTCCTTCACCGTATCCGGCAACATGATAGAGGGGCGCATGAAAATAGCCGATGCCGCTGTGCTGCTCGACGGAAGAGTATTGATCGTTGGAGGCGGAAAATCGGCGGAGATCTACGACCCAAAGTCAGCGTCATTTCGTGCGGTGGCAGGAGATCTGGACGTCGCCCGCTACTACCCAGCAGTCATTCAGTTGATGGACGGATCGTCCCGCGTGTTCGGAGGAGACACTTCCTCGGGAATGAGCACTGCCAAGAGTTGGATTTACCGTCCCTAACTAAAAGCGCAAAGTTGGCGTGTCGTACTGATTGGCCTCCGACAGAATGCGCCTGGTCTTATTCATCTAAACGCAACTGATTGGGCACCTTTGGGTTTGAAGCTTGCGGCCTTGGATGAAAAACTACTCACGAGGAACCCTTGACAAAATGAGGATGCACGATCGCCTCACGAAACTCTTACTTGGCTCGCCTCTATTTTTCAGTCTGATTCTCTCCAGCGCATTTGGAACCCTTGCGTGCGGAGGCAGTGGTGGAAGCCCGACCCTGGGTGGTAGCAGTGGGGGCGGAGGAAACGGCGGAGGCGGCGGTGGCGGAACTCAAAGTGTACTTCCCTGCACTTTCACCGCACCAGCTTCGGGCGGAACTACCAGCGGCGCGGGAGTGAATACCCAGATCACCAACCAGTATTTCGGGATGCACTTGAATAGCACAAATGCACCGTGGCCATTCTTCGCTTTTGGCAGCCAGCGCATGTGGGATGCGGGAGCGGCATGGTCGCAGGTGAACACCGCATCCGGTGCGTACGACTGGAGCTTGATGGATACGTGGCTTTCGGAGGCACAGCAACATAACGTAAGCATGATCTACAACCTCGCGCGCACGCCGACTTGGGCGTCTTCCGTGCCAACCGACAGCAGTTGTATCGACAATTCCATCAATGGTCCTGGACAATGCGATCCGCCTTTGGACTTGAATAGCGATGGTTCCGGTGCCGACGACATCTGGATTAGATGGATCACAGCCGTCGCGCAGCACAGCCAAAGTAGAAAATCGTCCGGGCTCACTGGATTCTCTTATTACGAAATCTGGAATGAATGGAACACGAATGTGTTCTGGAATCCGCAATACGCGACTACCGCTCAGTTGGTTCGCATGGAGCAAGACGCTCGCTGTGTTGTAGAAGGCCCACCGGCAGGATTAAGTTGCAATCCCAACAGCGTCTTCCCTAGCGGAACCGCGCTTGACGCTTCAGCGAAGATCGTAAGCCCATCGCCGGTTGGGGCTCATATCATGCTCAACGAAGTCGCGCAGAGCTTGTCGCTGTATTTCCAGACGCAAGTCAACGGGTACGCCGGAGGGTCGTTTTCGGACGCAATCGGATTCCACGGGTACGTCGGTACCGGCAATGCAACAAGCACGACGTCAGTTCCCTGTCCTACGGCAGAGGATGTGAATACCGTTATCGCCGATATGAACACGACGCTCGCTGCCTACCCATCACTTACGGCGGGAAAGCCTTTGTTCAATACCGAAGGCGGGTGGAGCAAAGCCGACGATGAAGGATTCACCGACCAGGATCAGCAGGCTGCGTTCCTTCCGCGCTACCTCCTGCTGCAAGAATCAGCAGGTATTAGCGGCGTTTATTGGTACGCGTGGGACAGCAAGGAGCTCGCGAGTTTGTACAACGATGTTACCGCGACCACAACAAAGGCGGCTATGGCCTATAACGAGGTTCTCAACTGGAGCGTCGGCGCCACGGTCAGTAAAGCTTGTAGCGCCTCGGGCACGGTCTGGACGTGCGGCTTCAGCCGGCCCAGTTATACGGGCCTTGCAGTCTGGGACGCGGGACAAGATTGCACGACGTCGTCGTGCCCAACCACATCCTTCACTGTGCCCGCCGGGGGATACATCGAGTATCGCGACGTTGCAGGGAATGTCACCAGCTTGAATGGAGGCACTTCGGTACAAATTGGAGGTCAGCCAATTCTGCTCGAAACGGCGCCACTGCCACAGTAGCGCGTTTAGTCGCCTGACAAATCAGTGATCGGACTGCGGGTGCAGGCATTTTAGTGTGGAGCGGTAGTCGACTGAGGCACGCGTCCAATCGCTCGCGCTTACGCTAAGGTGAAAGAATTTGCACGGAGACCATCGTTTAGCGTTGTTTTTCGCGGCTTCGGTCGGCGAAGATACCGCCTCCAAGCCTCCCGGTTTGAGCCCAAACCAAGCAATGGCGGGGGTTCCCGCCCAGTGTGCAAGTTTCATCATCTTGACGGAGGCTTCTCGCGGACTTAAGCTGCCGGGACGCGGTGCAGCGTTCCGCTTTGCACTCCCTCGCGGGCCATGCAGCACTTCCAAAGTCGTATCAGTTCCAGCGCGCAATTCTACTTGGAGCGGTCCTAATGAGCGGTCCTCGAATCACTCGATTTCTTGCAGTCTGGTTTTTAGCGAGTTCCGTTCTGATGCCGGCAGCGTTCGGGCAAAAGTGGAACCGATATGGGCCAGGCACGCGCAGCCAGGCCTCAGCTGTGTATGACCCAACGACGAACCAGATGTTTGTATTCGCGGGGCAGCACGCCCCTACGAATGTGGACTTCAACGACACATGGGTCGTACAGAAAGCTATTCCATCCTCGTCGACCACTCAGGAAAGTCTGCAATGGATGCGAGTCACGATTACTGGCAAAGGGCCGGGGGTTCGCTTCGGGCACAGTGCCATCTACAACGCAACATCGAACCGCATGATCGTCTTCGCTGGCGGTACAGGGTTTCCGGTGCCGTGCGTCAACGACTTGTGGGTGGTCAGCCACCTCAACTCGCAGGGAGGTTCTCCAGCCTGGAAACAATTTTCAGCAACAGGGACCTTGCCCCCGGTTCGCGAAGGCCACACCGCTGTTTATGACCCAAATACGAACAAGATGATTGTGTTCGGTGGCAACAATTGCAGCGGAACTTATTACAACGACCTTTGGATATTAAGTAACGCAGATGGGTCGACAGCCACGCCTTCGTGGACGCAGGTCACGCCCAATGGAACGGGACCCAGCTCTCGCAGCCAAGCCACAGCGATTTACGACTCCGTGAACAACGTGATGACAGTGTTCGGCGGTGGAAGCTCGAGCACCAACGTGTTCGGCGATGTTTGGACTTTGACGAATGCGAATGGCGTGACGGGAACTCCGACATGGACGCAGCTTTCACCGACGGGAACAGCCCCAGCCGCGCGGATTGGGCAGAGCGCCATTTACGACGCCAAGAACAACCGCATGACGATCTATGGCGGTGGCAATAATAAAGGGAAAGTCCTGAACGACGGTTGGATTCTGACGAATGCCAACGGGATTGGCGGTACGCCGGCGTGGATTCAGCTAACCCCGACCGCTCCTGGTCCCTATCGCAAGAGCCACACTGCTATCTTCGACCCAGTCTCAGACGATATGGTGATTTTCGGCGGGGACAGCCAGATTCCGCAGACGTTCACGGATGACCATGTTCTGATCCTTACCCAAGCCAATGGGCTCACAGCTGGTACCAAGGAGACACAATGAGCTATCGAACGATGTATCTTTTCCTGGCACCTGTGCTGCTTAGCATCACGCTATCTGCGCCTGCCCATGGTCAAACCTGGACGCAGGATGGGCCTGCTGCTCGCTATCATCTGGGTGGCATCTACGACTCCGCTACCGATCAACTTGTTGTATTCGGGGGACAGACCGCAACGACACCCGTGAACGACGTTTGGTCCGTTCCGGGAATCGTAGCTGCCGGCCAAGCCGTCACCACTACACCCTACCATTGGGCACAGGTATTTCCCACCGGCACTGCTCCGTCTGCGCGCTTCGGACATGGCGCCAACTACGACAGCGTGAGCAATCGTATGATCGTTTTTGCCGGCGCAACCAGCGCGACAAGCTGCCTCAACGATATGTGGCTGCTCGATGACGCAAACTCCGCCAACGGCGTACCCGCGTGGATCTCTTTAACTCCTTCAGGAACGCTTCCCCCTGCCCGTATGAACCAAAATACGGCGTACGATCCGACCAGCAACTCACTGATCATTTTTGGCGGGACGAACTGCGCATCCGGTTATCTCTCTGACGTGTGGGTTCTCAGCAATGCGAACGGCGAACTCGGTACTCCAACTTGGACGCAACTGTCACCTTCTGGCGTAGGTCCCTCTGCGCGGGAGAACAGCAGCGCAATCTACGATTCCGCGAACAACGTCCTCACGATCTATGGGGGCGATGCCGGAAGTGCCGGTCTCTCTGATGTGTGGACGCTCTCACACGCCAACGGGCAAGGCGGCACACCTACGTGGACGCATCTGACTCCGACAGGCACTGCACCGTCGGCCCGCACAGGACAAAGCGCCGTCTACGATGCGACCGATAATCGGATGATCATGTACGGGGGCATCAACTCCCTGACTTCAGCCACCTATCTCGGCGACACCTGGATTCTCACCTTTCCAAATGGAGTCGGTGGAACACCCAGCTGGGTTTCTGAGAAGGTCACGGGAACCGCGCCTACCATGCGCTTCCACATCGCCTTTTATGACTATGCCGACAACGACATGGTGATTTTCGGCGGTCTGAGTCAGATCGTTCCCTCTCCTCAAAATGATCGGGTCTTCATTCTGACGACGGCCAACGGTCTCTAACTGATCGGAGGTGCAGCCTCGCGCGAGTGTTTCCTCCTGCTCCACCATCTGCTCCACATTCGCCTTCGCTCGCGCTCAATCCCTTACAATGGCAATCGCTCGCGCGTTTTTGTGGCGAGACATCGCCTCGTGATGCCCAGCAACGCTCAACAGTCCGCAGAGATATCTCTTCTGTCGGCACCCCTTCGTCCCCGGCGGTATATTTATTGGATCGTCTCCGGTGCGGCGTTTGTGTACGCGCTTCTCGCCGGATTACATACTGTCCAGGATTTTGATCTGGGATGGCAGTTGGCGTCCGGCCGTTGGGTCGCCGAACATCATCACATCTTCTCAACCGACGTATTTTCTTACACCGCTCCGGGACAACCCTGGGTCTACCCTGCTCTTTCCGGACTCATCTTTTACGGTACTTTTTTGTTGGGAGGATATGCGCTGCTGTCGTGGCTGGGTGCGCTCGCAAGTGCAGGCACAGTCGCGTTGATGCTTCGCAAAAGTAATCTTGGTATCGCCATTCTTGCGCTCGTGGCTGTGCCTCTCGTAGCGAATCGGACTCAGCCTCGCGCCGAAATGTTCACGACCGTCTTGTTCGCGGCATTTCTGGTTCTTCTTTGGAGTTTCTATCGAATGGGGCGCGGTCCTCTGTGGCTGCTCCCAACTCTGATGATTCTCTGGGTCAACCTTCATCTCGGATTTGTCGCCGGACTCGCACTATGCGGCGCTTACCTTCTGCTTGAGGTGCTCGATCTGCTCTTGCCGTCGAAACGATCGGCCGCGAGCGCGCGGCTCCGCATTGCCTGGCTCTGGCTCGCTTTGACCGCTATTGGCACACTGATCAACCCTTGGGGACCATTCATCTACGCCGCATTGTTCCGACAGGAGAAAGTCATGTCGCAGCATACTCTGTGGGTGGTTGAGTGGCAGAGCATGCCTTTGTCGTGGGCAAGCTTGCAGCAAATGCTGAATTGGCGCGATCCGCAAAGCTCTTTCTGGTGGCTGGCCATCGCCGCTGCAGCAAGCTTCTGTATTGCGATTTGGCGGAAGCAGTGGGCGGTCGGGGCCGTGTTCGCTGGCGCTTGCTACTTTGGATTTCGCCATGTGCGCCTGCAAGCCTTGTTCGCGAGCGTTGTTGTAGTCGTAGGGGGCACGATGGTCAACGACTTCTTGCAGAGCACGAAGGACCCCCGAACAATCGACGCCCGAACCGTGCGCACTTCTGCTCGGAACCGCTTCGAGATCACTGGCTTACTTGTCGCTGTCGTAGTCGTCATTCTGGCTGGAATTCGCTCTGTCGATCTGGTCACTAACCGCTATTACATGAAGTCGGCTCAATTGTCGGACTTTGGAGGTGGCCTGTCCTGGTGGTATCCCGAGCGTGCAATCGATTTCCTGCAGCGAGAGAAGCTTCCCGCCAACATTTTTAACGGATATAGCCTAGGCGGATTTTTGACCTGGCGCCTCTTTCCGGAATATCGCGACTACATCGACAGCCGGGCCATTCCTTTCGGTTCCCAACTCTTTTTTCGTGCTTACGATCTTCCCACTCAGGGGCCTGACTCTTCGGCGTGGCAACAAGAAGCAGGTGCACGCGGGATTAATACGATTGTCGTCCCGCTCTCGCGTTATCAAGGAATGACCTTATTTCCTCAACTTCACGCGTTCTGCCACAGCCTAGCGTGGAGTCCTGTATATCTAGACGAATTCTCGGCCATTTTCGTACGCCGCACCCCGCAGACAAACGCCCTGATCCGGCACCTGCAAATTGACTGCGATAAGGTCCAGCTCCTTCCGCCGTCTGACATAAATTGGCCGCTTTCTCGTGCCGCGATATTCAATGCATGGACCAACGCGGGCGGGGTGCTCTACAGCCTAGAACGCTATTCGGAAGCGAAGGATGCTCTGGATCGCGCGGAATCGATCTTCCAGGACAACGCCAATCTCCATCTGCTGCGGGCATTAGTTTTTCAGGAGACCGGTCACGCAGCGGATGCAGAATCCGAATTCCACACCAGCTTAGCTTTGGAGTCCAACGACGAAGCGTGGTTCGACCTTGGCTTGTTCTACATGACGCAAAAACGCTACGTTGAAGCGGCGCAGCTGTTCGAACAATCCGCCCGATCCTCATCTCGCCCACACGAAATGTGGATGATGCTCGGGCAGGCTGATTTGCAACTTCACCAGCCCGAACCCGCACTGGAAGCTTTCAAGAAGGCTGAAGATTCGAGCCCATTTCACGATGGAGGAGAATCCCTCGGCGCAGGATTCAATTCGCTAGTTGCCACCGGACGAGCCAAGGCCTGCTATCAGTTGGGCGATCTCGCCCAAGCTGTGAGCTTTCAGGAAGACGCAGTACGACTAGCGCCCGGCGATGGCAAGTTGTGGCTGGGTCTCGCGGATCTTTATGAAGCACAAGGTCGCACTGGCGAAGCCGCCGACGCCCGGACGCACGGCACGGGTCGGTAGTTCATCCAGCCGCGGGCGTTTTGAGGCTGAGCCCAAAAAGTCAGGACCGCGCCGGAAGGCCTATCCAGCGGCGCCTCCAGACACGGTCCCGGTCTTCAATTCGAGTTGTGCTCTAGCGAGTTTCCCTTAGAGCGACCGCAGGAAATTCACCAAATCCTGCTGGTTTTTGGAACTCAGGTTGTTAAAGTTCGTTACGCTCTGATTCGCTTCCGAGGCTGGGTACGTGCTGGTTCCCAAGCTGTAGTGATCTTCGATGGCAGTGACGATGTTGGTAGTGCGGCCATCATGCATGAAGAAAAGGCGCTGACCAATGCCCCACAGGGGAGCCGTGCGGAACTCATCCGGCCCAGCCTGGCCTTGCGGAAGACCATCCGCGAGTCCCGGTCCCATGTGATGCACGATCAGGTCGGAGTAGAGATTGATGGTCGTGTTGCCCAATGCCGGACGTGATGTCGCGGGAGTCTTGAACGACGTCGTATGGCAATAAACGCAACCCGCATTGGTGAATTGGGTTTTGCCATTGCTTGTCGAACTAGTAGCCTTCACCGGCGTCGGCGGAGCTAGCCATTGCGTGAAGTATTCCGCGCGCTCTGCGTCACCCGGAAACATCTCCGTCAGAATTCCGGGAGTGAAGTTCGTCACCGTCTCCGGCACCGGGTTCAAAACACATCCGGGCGTCTGGTCAACTTCATTGGGAAATGTCTCGTTGGTCACGCCCATCTCGACGTTCATCTGCTGCGCTGACATCAACAAAGTAGAACGAATCTGAGCCTTCCAGCCAAACCGCTGAATGCTACCGTCGTTCCCGCTGTAGTTGGGATGCCCCTTAATTCCCAACGTCGCTTTCACAGTCAAGTTCGAATTCATGTTGTTGATGATGTCGCTGTTCCGAACGACTTCGATCAATCCATCGCCGTAGGTTGGCGGAACCTGGCGGAGAACGAGGTTGTTATTTGCGGCTGCGGTCACGAAATCAGGCTGAGCGATATTGCATCCCGCGGCATCGCTGCGACCAGTGATCGTGAACAATTCGTGTACGTTGCCATCCGGAATGGTGGTTCCGGGCTGGTTGATAAAGCGCGCTTCCAGGATCGGCCCCGTCGTCGTGATAAACGACGGCATTGTATTGTTCGCGCCGTTGTAGTTGTAGACCGAGAACAGCGGATTCGAAGGCGGACTGGATCCTCCAACCGCCGGATACGCATGGCAACTCGCGCACGAATTGGAATTGAATCGCGGGCCAAGTCCGCCATCGGTCGGCGAAGTAACGATCACGTCATGCGTTCGGTTGAACTCAGTCGTGATACTGGGCTCGATCTGTTGCTCGTTCGCGCTCAATGTAGAAATGAAACTTCCTGCGTTCGCCGGCAATGGGCGCGGTCCGGGATCTGTTGCCGTCACTGTCGGCGGCAATGCGATGTTCGCCCGTGCCGAGGCCGGTGCCGTCGCTTTCGATGCCTTGGTGGTCTTGGGGAAATACGCTGTTGCCGCTGTACAGATTGCCAGCAACAACACGATCGGAAGCGCTACGCGCAGCCACTTCCCTTGATTCGATCGAGTCTCAACCGGATTATTTTTTCCCGACAATGGCATAGCGTCCTCTTCGTCTGATCGTTTTCCCAAGTTCACAACGAGCGCAGGAAATTCACTAGATCCTGCTGGTTCTGCTGCGAGAGCGCGTTGAAGTTGTTGATGACCGTGTTGGCTTCAGAATTCGGATAGGATCCATTGCCCGAACTAAAGTGATCCTCAATGGCCTGGACGATATCCGTCGTGCGGCCGTCGTGCAGGAAGAAGTAGCGTTGCCCAATCCCCCACAGTGGCGCTGTACGGAACTGATCGCCCGTGGCATTTCCTTGTGTGACGTTGTCGGCGAGACCCGGTCCCATGTCGTGAACCAGAAGATCCGAATACAGATTCGCCTGCACCTTGCTCAACGCTGCGATCGATGAACTCGGAGTGGTAAACGAGTTGGTATGGCACATGTTGCAGCCGATGTTGTTGAACTGCACCAAGCCATTGCTGGTCGAGGAAGTCGGAGCAACCGGAACCGGAGGAGCAAGGAAGCGCATGAACAGTGAGAAACGCTCCAGATCGCCAGGAAAATTCACCGGCAACTTCGGCGCCTCGCCCGTATCGTTGCGGTCGTCAGGAACTCCTTTGGTCTTATTCGTTCCAGGTGGCACCGGGAATGGCGGCAAGCAACTCGGAATGGATTCGTCGTTCTCGCTGGGGAACGCTTCGTCGCTGACGCCTTCTTCCACGGTGTAAGCTTCACCCGCGAAATACAGCAGCGACTTGTTCTGCGCCTTCCAACCGAAACGTGTAATGGTTCCGTCGTCATCGCTATAGTTCGGATGTCCCGTGATTCCCAGAGACTGCTTCAGAGACAAGTTCGAATTCATGTTGTTCAGGATGGCCGTTTCCTGAATCAACTCAACCAGTCCAGCGCCGAAGGTCGGGGTTGTTTGACGGAAGATGATGTTGTTGTTCTGTTGTTGCTGGCTGAAATTCGGCTGCACCATCGTGGTACAACCTGGCGCGTCCGACCGGTTCGAGATCGTGAACATCTGGTGGACGCCGCCATCAGGAGTTACGCCATCCGATTGATACGGGAAGCGCGCTACGATCACCGGTCCATTTGTCGTGACGAAGTAAGGCATCGTGTTCGTCGCGCCCATCAACTGATAAATGCCGAACAGCGGATTGCTCGGCGGGCTGGATCCGCCTACCGCGGGATACGCATGGCAACTCGAACAGGAATTGGAATTGAAACGAGGGCCCAGTCCGACGGTCTTCACCAGCGGTCCCCCGGCAACGAAGTTCACTTCGGTGAAAATCTGCGTGAGACGGTTCGTGATAGCGCTCTGATTTTTCGACAATGTCGAATAGAACGCGCCCGCATTCGCTGGGAGTGGGCGAGGTCCGGGGTCGGTCGCCAGCGCTGAACCATGCACCACAGCCGGCCGCGACATCAATGCGGCTACGGATGCGATGGCCAGAAGCGCCAAAGCAACGCAATATCCCGCCCGTCGACGGAATGAAGCCTTAGAAATTCCTTGAAGTGGAGAGTTGTTAAATCTGAGCATGGATTTCCAACCTGTTCTCACCGAGTGTTACAGCTCTGTTGGAACCGCAATTCTGCGGTTATCTAAGGAAGACTTTTTGGGGGGTTGAACTTCCTGCCGGGTCCAGCACTTTATACGACGTGTTCAAGTTAATCTTGGGTTAAAAGTGTGTCAATGAGAGAATAGACTCCGTGAACAAAGTTGCACATGGCCCTGCGACTTCGGCCCGAGATTATAACGCTTTAGTTATCAAATGAATGCTTGAGTACATGAATAGTAAATGGCTCTAAAGTGCCATTTACCGGAACCGTATCGCCCGAATACCTTGTCCTATAAGCTTTTCGCTGGGGAAGTGAGTCGAGAACGGGGTGGCAAATTCTCAACTTGCGGCCAAGACTAGAACGAACTCCTCTAACAACTGATCCACGGATTGTCCGAAGAAAAAGACCCCTGAGAGACGAAGGACTCTCAATCCTTTTTAGGGCGGTTTCTCCATCATGGCTCAATTGACCAGCTTTCCGCTGCAAGACAGGATTCGCGTATTCGCAGCGGACAATACGGCGATGAACACTCAGTTGTTGGTGGAGGCGCTCGGCCGAGACGGCCAGTTCACAATGGCGGCGCCGGCGAACGGGGGGATTGAGATCTTATCGGCGATCAAGCGGGATCATCCTTATGTGGCCCTGATTAGCGCTCGCCAGGGCGGGGACGGCCGCGCCGGTTTTGGCCTAGGCCGGGAGATCCGTTCCTGTTCCCCTTCCACCCGCGTCATTATGCTGCTCGACTCTTCGGAGCGAACTCCCGTGGTTGAGGCCTTCCGCTCGGGTGCCCGCGGCGTCTTTTGCCGCACCGAGCCGCTGAAACTTCTCGCGAAGTCCATCCGGTGCGTGCATGAAGGACAGATCTGGGCGAGCAGTAGTGAGTTGCATTTCCTGCTGGAAGCCATGTCTGAACCGGTTCCGATGTCGTTCACCAGCGCAAATGGCGATGCTCTTTTGTCGGCGCGTGAACTCGACGTCGTCCGCTGTGTGGCCGAGGGGCTTAGCAATCGCGAAATCGCCCAACGACTGAGCCTGCGGGAACACACGGTCAAGAACTATCTGTTCCGAATTTTCGACAAACTCGGAGTTTCGAGTCGCGTCGAAGTCGTTCTCTACGCCTTAGGCGGCCAAAGCACCCCGAGTAAGCCGGAATCCGCTCCTGTCCAAGAAGGATCCTGCAAGCAACGCTTCACCTCGCGCCGACTCGCCGGTGCGCCTGATCCGTCGTTGATCGGTCCTCCCGAGGTCCGCTAGTCTCTCTAAAATGTGCTGCTGCCGGGCGGCACCTGCACTTCTCAGACGCACGATGGTCACTGACCTGTGGTTATCTGTGCTTATCTGCTTTCCCTCTCTAGAGTTACCTCCAAGGGAGCCGACGCGCACCCTTCCTATCCAACATTTGAGAGGAAATCCAGATGAGGTCCGAAGCAATTCCTCCGGCTCGGAACTATCCGAAGTACAGCTCCCGAAGGGGCCTTGCCTTTGTCGCACTGGTGGTCCTAGCGGTCACTTTGCCCTGGTTCACAGCCTGTTCCGCGGCGAATTCCGCAGTGGCGGGTCAACAATCGGCGATCCAGCCGCGCACACCCGCGACTCAGACTCCCAACAATCCACTGCGGCTGTCCACGAGCCTGCCCTCTGGCGAAGTCGGCACTCCGTATAGTGCAGAGGTCACGGTTAGCGGCGGAAAGGCTGCCTACGACTTCACGCTTTCATGGGGAACCCTGCCAACTGGTTTGGCGCTGAGTTCCTCGAGCGGGATGATTACGGGAACGCCCACCCAGGCCGGCACTTTTAGTTTCGGCATTCACGCGGTTGATTCCACAGGACACGGTGGCGCGCAGTCTCTGCAGATCACGATCTCAAATTCCGGCGGGATCGCCGTCACGCTCACTCCGGCAACAGCGACGGTCGCCTCCTCCGGCACCGTGCAGTTCACCGCGACAGTGAGCAACACTTCGAATGTCGGGGTCAATTGGACGACTTCCCTCGGCGCCATTAATACAAGCGGCTCCTACAAGGCCCCTTCAGTAACTAGCACGACGACGGCGACCGTAAAGGCGACCAGCATCGCTGATTCAACCAAATCAGCAACGGCGGTTGTCACGATCAGTCCCGCCGTGCAAACGGCACTAGCCATCACCACCACGGGATTGACTGCAGTCACGTCCGGTGTTGCGTATTCGGCAAATCTGAAGGCATCCGGAGGCACGACTCCTTACAGCTGGAATCTCGCATCTGGAGCCTTGCCGACGGGAATGAGTCTCAACAGCGCCGGTTCCTTGTCTGGAACCACAACTCAGACCGGACAATTCAGTTTAACGGCGCAAGTCAGCGACGCGTCGTCGCCGACACAGACGGCAACCCGAGCTCTCACGCTGACGGTGAACACGTCCAGCGGAAACGGAAATGGCGTTCAACAACCTTTCTTCAGCGCCGGTTTCAATGGCAGCCAAGTTTGGCCTCCAACTGACGGTCAGAACCAGACGGCGACATTGGGTGGCATACGGCTCTGGGATGACGGCGTGAAGTGGGGTGACCTCAATACTAGCAATGGCGTCTACAACTGGGGCGGGCTCGACAACTGGCTCGATCGGGCGGCTTCGGCCAATATGGATGTCCTCTACACCTTCGGCGATACGCCTCAGTTTACTGCTGCTCCGACAGCTCCTGGCGGATGTTTGACCCCGGGACCGTACAGCTGCGCTACGCCCGTCGATGTAAATCCTGATGGTACGGGTACCGACGCTTACTTCTCCGCTTTCGTTACTGCATTGGTCACTCACGCGGCTGGCCGAATCTCATTCTATGAGCTGTGGAACGAGCCGGACTGCACTTGCTTCTGGAGCGGAACCACTGCTCAGCTCGTTCGGATGGGCAAGGATGCTGCGGCCATCATCCGATCGCTCGATCCTAACGCGAAGATTCTCAGCCCCTCCGCTCACGGGCCCACCATGGCGACGTGGTTCGACGGATACGTCGCGGCGGGAGGCGCTCCGAATTTCGATATTGTGAACGTTCACATGCGCGGACAACACGGGACCAACGCAATCCCCGAATCTTTCCTCACCGTCTACGGACAGGTGATCGCAGAAACTCAAAAACGTAATCTGACAGCACTTCCTCTGTGGGATGACGAACACGGAATTCTTCAGGGTCAGGGCCTTACTGATCCAGATATGCTGGCGGGTTATGTTGCAAGATCAGCCGTGCTACGAGCAGGCGTTGGTCTGCAACGTCAGTACGTCTATACGTGGGATAGCCATGCGCCTTACGGACTCCAGGGTAATAACTCCGGCACGGCATGGAACGAAGTCGCGACCTGGACGATCGGCCACACAATCAGCGCATGCACTGCGAGTGGGACGGTTTACACCTGTGCGCTCGACTACGGTCAGATCGTTTGGGATACGGCCCAATCGTGCGGCAACGGCGTTTGCACCACTTCGAACTATACGTATCCGGCTGGATATGTCTGGTCCTATGATCTGGATGGCAATCGCACCGCGTTAACGGGAAAAACTGTTCCGATTGGTTACAAACCGATTCTCCTGGACAGCCAATAACCGATCCTTAATCGAAAAACAATAAGGCCCGCATCACTGAGATGCGGGCCTTTTCACATTCGCGTCGCGTTCGAACTGGCTTAATCGCGTGCTAGACTTCGAGCTTGAGCACCTTTGCGGACACGGTCAAACGTCGCCTCTTCTGGGTGATTGCCCGCACCTGTTTTACTCTCTACCGGACGTTCCCTCTTTTCGGATCGCTACGCGCTTCCATTGGCATCATCCGTAAAGGACCGAATATCCTCGTCATCCGCCGTAACGACGGACGCGGCCTTTCCCTTCCCGGCGGGATAGCGGGTTGGCGCGAAAACGAAGAATCTACGGTCCGTCGGGAGGTTCTAGAAGAGACGGGGCTGCGGGTCGACAAGTTGGAACTGAGAACCCGATACCACAGCCGTACCGATGTCCCCTGCTTTATTTCAGTCTTCGAAGTGCATGCCGGTGGCGAGTTACAGGATTCATGGGAAGGGTCCGCCTGCTGGATGACGATCGAAGAAATCGAGCCGCAGCTGTTAGCGAGCCAACGGCCTGCTTTGGAATTGATGAAAAACATCCACGGCAGAACTCAAGCCACTTCCGACGGAAACTCGACTCCTGGTTCGAAGTGAGAATCTATCTTCACTATATGTTCTAGGAGATAGACCTCTCAGCACGTTGCCGCTTCTGTTATTGCCCGGTTCCTGACAGACTCACCACTTGCGGCGACGAGCTCGCGGAATAATTCAACGTCAGATTTCCGCTAATTGCGCCGGAAACGTTCGGACTAAACTGAACCCCAAGCGTACAGCTGCTAGCCGCAGGAATGCTCGTTCCACAGGGTGAACTTCCGCTGCCGGTGTAAACGAAATCACCGCTGGCGGTGATGCTATTGATCGGCGTCGCAACGCTTTGATTGTTCGTAACCGTCACCACCTGCACGGCGCTCGTAGTTCCTACCGAGACCGTTCCGAATGACAATGTAGAAGGCGACATCGTAATGGCAAGAATTCCGTTTCCTGATACGTCTAATACTTGCGTACTAATCGAACCTGTATCCGTCACGGTGATGCCGCCGACAGTGGTTCCCGTCACGAGTGGCGTGAATGTCACGGTCATGGTGCAAGTCTTTCCGGCACTCAATGTGCCGCTACACGGAGCCGTGCCACTCGGAGCCGCGGAGTAATATCCGCTGCCCGTTATGCTGCTAAGAGTGATCGACGTCGAGCCCGCGTTTTTTACTGTGACCGTCTTGGTGCTCGAAGTATTCAACGCGACGTTGCCAAAACCTAGATTGACCGGGCTAAATGTTAACGGAGCAGTGCCGCCATTCTGACCCGTTCCAGTCAAACCACCCGACGCTAGCGTTCCGTTGTAGAAGACCGTGAGAGCGCCCTTTACTTGCCCGTTAAAGGTCGGAGTGAATGTCACTCCGAATGTGCACTTCGCTTTCGCGGCGAGTGTGCCCGTGCAAGGTGTTGTGCCGTTTCCCACCGCCGAGAAATTACCGCTTGAGCTGTACGTGAAAGTCAACGCAAGGCTCTCATTATTGGTGACCGTCATCGTCTGCGCCACGCTCGAACTGCCGACGTTCGTCGCGGGGAATGTTAGATTCGTCGAGAAAACCACCGCCAGCTGTCCTGCGCCAGTAAGGTTGACGATATGCGGCGCCCCAGTCGCGTTGTCGTTGATCGTGATTGTTCCGGAGATGTTGCCAACGGTCGCCGGACTGAACACCGCAGTAATCGTGCAGGTCTGTCCCGCCATCAGCGTCGCCCCCGCGCAGTTATCCGTCTCCGAATATCCTCCGCTTGCCGCTACGGACGAAATCGTCACAGTTTCGAAACCATTATTTGTAACCGTGATGTTCTGTCCAGCGCTGGGAACATTCAAAGCTTCATTGCCGAAAGCGATCGTTGTCGGAGAGACAGAAACTGACGATGAAGCTCCGCTGCCGGAAAGCGCGATAGTCTGCGCACTGCTGCTCGCGTCGTCGGTGATGACTAGCGATCCCTTTTGCGTCCCACTGGTCGAAGGAGTGAAATACACACTGATGGTGCAAGAGCCTTCTGGAGCAATCGGCTGTTGGCAGGTATTGGTCTGCGTGAAGTCAGAGTTTCCAATTGCGATGCCTGTCACATTCAGATTGACCGTCTGATTGTTCGTGATGGTTTCGATGATCGGAGAGCCTTCAACGTTCGTTTCCTGGCTCCCAAAACTCAGGCTCACGTTTGAAAGCAGCACAGGTCCGCTGGCGCAGGTGCTGGCGGCAGGAAGCGACGCTATCTCCGTATACCAGTACGGCTCTGTGGTCCGGTTAGACGGCAAGTATTCTCCAGCCACCCACACCGTGCAGGAGTCGCTCGGATCAAGGACCGCGCTGTACCAATCGCCCCAGCGATAGCCCAATGTGTCGGTATCCTGGGCATCGCCATCCGTCAACGGGCTCGCGATGTATCCATACGTAGAAGATGTCAGCGTCCCGGTATTGAGAAACAAACTATCGAGTCCTGGATGCTCGCTGCTCCCACTGCCCGAGACACCCAGAATTCCTTGCAAGTTGCCGGCTTTGTCACGGGCAATGCTCGGAAGCGCCACATAAGCTTTCCCGTCGACCGGATCGACCGTAGGATAGTCACCCGCCACATACACAGCATTCGGCGTTGCCGTATTCCTCTGCAATACCCGAATATCTGCTTCAGTCTGTGTGCGCCCAGTCGCCGTCGGAGTGATCTGGATATCGTGCGCGGATGTCCATACGCTTCCCTGCCCACGATTCGACGTGTACTGAAAGAACTGCTGCATGCGGTCGGCAACGGAATCGATATAAATTCCGGTGGAAGAAGTCGAAGGCTGCGGAATGCAGACGGTGTTGTAGTAACTGCTGGCGATGAAACAACCGAGTTGATCTCCGCCCGCTAGCGTGGAGGGCAGATCCCAGCTGTTGACGAATGTCGGTGCCGGACTCGAGCTGCTCCAGTTGATCGTCCACTGCTCCACACCCTGCGTGTGGTTCGGATCCGTCAAATACGACTTGCCGTCTTTCGGCGGCTCGATCATGTAGGTGAACATTTCTCCGTCCGCTGAAATCGGCGGAGTCGTGTCGGAGTTATTTGCCGGCACCCAGCTTCGTCGCTGGTTATACGTCGTCAGAGGATGCGCAACCGCGCATGCCGGGGTCTTGGAATTGTTCACCCAGGGATTTGAGGTGCTGGCCCGGAGCCCCGCCAGATCGACCGCGCAGAGCAACACGCCGTTGATGTTGTCGGCATTGTTCTGATCCAGCAGGTCATAGCTGATCCACAGGGCCTGGTCAGTAGCCGCGGTGTATGGGGGCGTCGTGCTGGTCGAACTCTGCCAGAGGCCTGCCTGCGGATAATCCGGATAGTAATAATTGCCGTGAGAATTCGTCGGGATGACGTTGTAGAGATCGTATTCGTACGCAAACCACGAAAACGAACTCTGCGAAACGTCATCGATATTGCTGATCGCTACACAAAGATACGTGTGCCCGTTTGACGGAGCGGTGATGCGCTTCTGCAGAATCCAGACGTTGTAGACATTGTCGTGCAGCAGTTGCGCGTTCGGTGAATAGGCGGTTGGGCAATGTGGCGTGTTTCCGCTGTTATTGCTGTTCTGACTCCAGGGACCGGAATCCGTTTTCGGACTCGTGCTGCCCAGAAAATTGACGGGCTGGTTGGCGTTGGAGCCGCTCTTGTACCAGCATTGGTACGCGGCATTGACGTGCTCGCAGTATTCCGTGAGCCCGACCGCGATCGTAACGTCCGGAGCGGCCGTCGCGTTCATCCGATACTGAACTGTATTGAGTCCAGCATAGGTGTGCATCGTTCCGGTTTGTCCGGATGCTAATGAGCTGACTGCGAAAACCATTAACGCGAGAATTACCGAAGAGTTGGCCCGTGAAGTCAACGCAGAACGCTCCCTATTCAGATTGGGGGGACACCGCTGGTGTAGTCAGCTGCACTTGTGCTTCCAATCCGCACAAGCGGTTAACATATTTACTTCTTTAAACTGTTATACTTACGGTTGACGGGAGAAGCTATGCTTTACTCTCGCTCGGCTTAGTTGCAACTTGCCGGTACCTCGATTTCATCTCTCGGTACTTCTTCCAGAGAGGGATCGGAACCGCGGAATACGCCAAAGGCACAGCCAAATCTGCTGTTCTAAGAATTCTGTGCCGAATGGCATCGGAGGTACGCTCCGCCAACGATGCAGCCTGCGTGCCGTCGCTGACGGCTGCATTAACGGGCCACGTTCCGCCCGACTCTTTTCGCCAATACACGACATACCTCTCGACCTTGCTCTTAAGCTCAGGAGAAAGCACTTCCGGCCGCTCTCGTTTCGCCACAATGCTGGAACTCTTAACGCCGGAGTGATGCTCTCCGTTGTAAATTGCAGAGCGGTCAGCGCCTTCGAGCGTCGCCATCTTGGGATCGAAGTCAATCCCGATGAACTCGCAAATCGCATTCAGCATCGTGGCCGGATCGCGCACAAGCTCGTCATACTGCACTTGGTAAATGTCCGCTCCCCGACGGACTAGTTCGTCCGCTTCCTGCTTCATCCGCCGATAGCCGAGAATTGCGCGCAAATCCATGCCGGGTTGCGCAAACCACGAAGCTTTTTCCGCCGCGCGAACAATGCTGCGGCAAACGTCCGCTGGATCCCGCCAGATGACGATGAACTTCGCATTGGGATACCAGCCCGCGAACTGGTTCATGCAGTCGTAATACGTAGGCGACTTGCAGCCCCACACCGTCGCACCTTTCCTCGACGCGTATTGCTGCGCGACCGCACGAAATGCATTTGGAAGGGCCGTAATATCCGCTGGAATAGCCTTAGGATCAATCTTGTGCCGCGTCAGCGCACCGTTCCACGAATCGACTTTGTTCAGCCACCAGGAGCTTTTTCGAGGAATGTAAAACAGCGGCGCCAGCGTGAGCATGTCCGATTCATACATCAGCCCAATCTGCGGATGCTGATTCAACAACGCATACAAGAGGGATGTCCCCGAGCGCCACATACCGACCACAAAGAGCGGCCCGTTTCTCATCTCCGGATTCTGGTTTTCGCTATTCATCGCACAAAGAATCAGGCTGCCTGCACCCGAGAAAAAATATCCTTGAGATTACTGTATCCCTCTTCGGGCCCGTATTTCGTCTCGGTAAGCCGGCGACCGCATGCACCCATTTCGTACGGCTTCTTCCGGGTGGTCGGCCAGGTACTGGATTCTCTCCGCCAACTCGTCTGCCTGGCCTGCTTCAAATAACAGGCCCGATTTCCCTTCTTCCACAATGTAGGTCAGGCCGCCCATCCGAGATGCAACCACCGGTTTCGAGGCCATGAATCCCTCTAGCGCCGTCACTGGGAAATTCTCGTACCACTCCGAGGGCAGAATCAAGCAGAACGAGTTGCGCAAAATCTCCCACTTCTCATTGCCGCTCTTAAAACCTAAAAGCTCGACGTTCTGAAGGTTCTTGTCGCGAATATAATTTCGCAGCTCCTGCTCCATCGGCCCTGTTCCAACAATTTTCAACTGAACCGCGGGCAACTTCTCGAACGCATGAATCAGCGTCCAGCAGCCCTTTTCCGGAGACAGCCGGCCCATGAAAAGTGCATAGCCGTTTCCAGTCTTCTCATCCGCAGGCAGAGCCGGAGCACGCACAAAGTTCGGGCGCACAAACAGCTTCGATTCCGGAACTCCGACCTCCCGCATCTTGATCCTGAAGAACTCCGTCAGGCAAATGAATGCGGAAATCTTGTCGACCATACCCGCCAGGCGATTCAAGCCAAGCGTCATCGCGTATAGGCCACTCAATGTGTAGCTATCTTTAAAGCAACGCTTACGAATTGCGTTCAGATAGTTTCCGCCTTTGCATGCTTCACAAACTTGGCCCTGCGTAAAAAAAAGACCATTCGGGCAAAAGGGGCGGAAGTTGTGAAGTACCTGCACGGTGGGCACGCCCAGATCATGCAGCGTGTAATAAGCCGAAGGGGAAATCAGGGGGTAAATGTTGTGGACAAACGCAACGTCCGGCTTCACTCGCCGAACTACATCATCAATTTCGCCGCTCGTTTTCCATGAATAAATGCTCTGGGGAAAAAAGAGGGCTTTCTGCACGACATTGAAGTTCTTGGTCTCGTCATTGTGGCGCGTGTAGGGGATGACCTCATCCCCATGACTCTGGAGCAATTCCGTTTCAGCTCGAACAACCGAGTCCTCGCCTCCAAACTGCTGGTACGCACTGTGTACGAGAAGAACTTTCATGCCGGGTATTCATTATCGCGCACTCAACTTGCTTCTAGACCTCTTGCTGCTTCCGGATACCTAAGAGCTCCAGCGTTATCTGGTAAACAAATTTTGGATTGTTGACCAGATACCGTTTCCACAGCCGTTTCGGATCCTGGTAGATGCGGTGCATCCACTGCACGCCCGTCAATTTCATCCAGTACGGCGCATCTTTGATGCGGCCGGTGTGAATGTCGAATGCAGCCCCCACGCCCAACATCACTTTTGCGTCGAGCTTGGAGATGTATTGATCCATGAACCGTTCCTGCTTCGGCGTACTCAATCCAACCCAGAAAAAGTCCGGCTTCAGTTCCGCCACTCTGCGGATCAGCTCCGCTTCTTCGTCCGCTGTGAGTGGACGGAAAGGCGGCGTGTACGTTCCCACAACATTCAGCCCGGGAAAACGCTGAGTCAGCGCGTCTTTCAGCTGATCTGCGACTCCGTCGTTTCCACCATAGAAGAAATGGGTGTAGCCCTTCTGCTGTGAAAGCGCACAGATCCGTAACATGATTGTGGGGCCAGTCACTTGACGCATCTGAAACAACCCGCGCAGCCATCCAACCCAGACGGTGGGGCGTCCATCCGGAATTGTCAGCAGAGCGTTGTTGATGATGCGCTTGAGATTGCTGTCCATCTGCGCTTCCATGACGCCTTGCACGCCCGTGACACAGACATAGCCCTTCTCGTTTTCCGCGACTGCGGTTTCTAAGCGTGACAGGGCGCGGTCCATGCTCGTCGCATGGACCTTGACGCCCAGTATCTTCACGCTACTGTCAACCGAGGGTTTCGACATGGCAATACTCATTTCAGATTGAATTGGAGCGAACTAGTCACCGTTTACTTCGGCCAGTTCGCCAACTTCTTTCTTCTTGAGTTCACCCTGGATCCACTTGTAGGTGATCTCCAGACCCTTCTCCAGCGGGGTGTTCGGCTCCCAGCCCAGCACCTTGCGCAGCAGGGTGTTGTCGCTGTTGCGGCCGCGCACGCCTTGTGGCTTGCTCAGATCGTGCTTTTTCGCCAGCTTCTTGCCGGCGATGCCGCAGATCATGTCGACCAGGTGATTGATGCTCACCATCTCATCGGTGCCCAGGTTCAAGGGCTCGCGGTGATTGGAAGCCATCAGGCGGATTAAGCCTTCCACGCAATCATCGACGTACATGTAGGAACGAGTCTGTTCACCATCGCCCCAGATCTCGATCGTGCCATCGGTCGACGACGCGACTTTACGCGAGATGGCGGCCGGTGACTTCTCCTTGCCGCCGTCGTACGTGCCCAACGGGCCGTAGACGTTGTGGAAGCGGACGATGCGGGTCTCGAACTTGTAGTCATGATAGTAGTAGCGGCAAAGCTCTTCCGCGAACAGCTTCTCCCAGCCATAACCCGGCTCGGGATCGGCAGGATACGCATCCTCTTCCTTCAACGGAACGAGGTCAGCGCTCTTCTGCTTGTACTGCGCGTAGACGCAGGCGGAAGACGAGAACAGATATTTCTGCACGCCGTTCTGCTTGGCTGCTTCGAGCATGTGCGCGTTGATCAGGATGTTGTTCTTCGAGATGTCGGCCAGGAACGATGTGATATAGCCGATACCACCCATGTCGGCAGCCAGGTTGTAAACCTGATCGATGCCTTGGGTAGCGGTTAAGCAGTTCTCCCAAATGCGCAGGTCCAGAACTTGAAAGTCGTCCGCGGCGGACGCTTCGTACTCGGGATGTTTAATATCCACCCCGCGCACCCAGTAGCCGTCCTTCTTCAGACGCTTTACCAAATGGTGGCCGATGAAACCACCTGCCCCAGTTACCAGAATCCGAGTCTTGTTTGCCATAGCGTTTACTCCCCCAGTTTTGTGTTTTCGGTTAACAGTTAGTGAACAGCCTTGGTTACTTCACTTCGAGAAAAGAAGTACTTATCCGAGTCCATCCTGCGCAGCTCAAGCTCAGGTCGGAGCTGGATCTTCGGGTATGTCCGGATGAACTCGGCATATCCCAAAATCGCGAAATAGAGCAGCGGACAATGCCACGCCAGCTCGTCGTTGAAGAATGAATGCAGGGTCAGCATGCCCAGCAGCGCGAACAGCTCAATCGCAAGCTGCCGCTGCTCCGGTGTGAAAATGTCGCTCCGCATGCAGCGGATCAGATACCACCATGCGGCGAGAAGCGCTCCAGCGAACGGGATGATGCCCCAGAAACTCGTTCCGATCAGCACTTCAATCCAGTCGCTGTGCATCATGGCGGCAGCGCCCACGCCCAACTTACCAAGCACCGCGAATCGACCTGCGGCATATGCACCCAATCCAGTAAACGGATGCTTGGCGAGCTGCTCGAGTCCGAATTGCCACCAGCCGGTACGTCCGCTCAAGCTGCCGAACGCGTCTTCGGACTGATCGCGATTGACCACGCCCATTACGAAATCCGTAACGGAGCGAGTCAAACCGTCGTCCGCAACAACCGCCATCGCGATAAATGGAGCGGCGGCCAGACCTCCCCAGAACGAAACTTTGCGCAGATGAGGTGAGGAGACTACGATCACGACCACAGCGAACAAAAACGCTGCCTCGGCGTTTCTCGTCTTAGACAGCACCATCGAAGCCAATCCGAAGGCTAACAACAACAGGTACCAAGCCCGTTTCTTGGCTTGCCCGAACACCGGCAACAGGCGGCATAGGGCAATGATCGAGAGCACAGCACCCGAGGTTCCAACGCTATTCGATGCTTCCACTGGAAGCACGCCGGTCAGACGACCTCCATCCATCGCCTCGGTGGGCCAGATCGGAAGATTAAGCCACACGCCCACGAGCGAAACACCGTAGAACGTGATCGTCCAGTCGACGAGAGTATCGTAGGTAAAAAACCCTTCCGCGCTGGCTACAACCGCGGCTAATAGCGAAACGTCGGCGAGAAATTCTAGGGATTTGTAGGCCGTCCAAGCGGCATTCACCGACCATGCCGTCGTCGCCAGACATACCAGGCAATAAATCGCCATCGCTCCTGGAATGCCACGGAACAACGCGCCAAGCCAATTCGGCTTCTTCAGAATGAGCCGGATGATGAGTGTGAGGGCAACAAGCCCTTCGGGAATCACGCGCAGCATTGCGTAGCTGTCGAGCGGATTCGAAGATGCGGCGCCGACGTCGCGGATACGAAACACCAGCGTGCTGAAGTAGAGGCCGAACCACAGTGGATGCCACCACGTCCAGTTCGCCTTTAACTGCCTGGCGCTTGCAATTGCTTGCGGGAAAGCCTTTACAACCCAGGCTCCCATGGGCACAACCAACAACAGAGCCCCTGCGCCGATCAATATGCCGGAACTTGAAGAACCTGCCACGAGCGTCAAGGAAATTGAGATGACGCATCCGAGCACAATGAATAAGACGAGCAGGCCCATCGAGCGCTTGTCACGCACGTTTACTCCGTTGCTCGTTCTCATCCGTTCTACCGTTCCCGAACTCATCGTCCCTCTTTCAATGCCTGCAGCACACCGTAGTACGCCGGCTTCTTCGCGTAATCATCGTCAAACAACACAGGTTTCGCGTCTGGCAAGTTCTTCCAATCCGAAGTCCGTAGCCAGCTATACCGATCGGCAATTCCCCACGTCATGAACCCGATACAGTTCGAATCTTTGAGGCACGTATGTACCACGTTGTAGAAAACTTCCTTCTGCTTGGCGAAGGCTTCCGGCGTATCGTCGGGCCCCTGGTACACATCCATTTCGGTAATGTGCACCTTCACTCCAGCTTTGCGTGCGCTATCCAGAAATGCCTTGAATTCGTCCAGATACGTCGGCCGCAGTTGCGGCATTTCCCAGTGCATCTCTGTTCCGACGACATCGATCGGAGCGCCTTTCTTTTTGACCCTATCGACCAGCGAAAAGAACTCGTCAGCCCGCTCTTTATCGATTCCACCCTGCCCGAAGGTGTCATTCAATAACAGCAGCGCATTTGGATTGGCTTCCCGTGCATACTGGAACGCCTTCACGATGTAATCGTCGTCTCCCAACACCCGCGACCAGCAGCCATTATGCGTAGGATTTGTTGGTTCGTTGACTACTTCCCACGAATAGTAAGTGTCGCCGCCATGCTTTACGACTGCCTGAATGTGCTCTTTCAAAATCCCGTCAAGTTCCTTGGATGACCAATTGCCGCACGCCTGGTTCTGGAAATTGAGCCACGGCGCCGTCTGCATGTTGCGGTACACCAGGCAATGCCCCATGAGTTTCATTCGATGTTGCTTGGCGAAACTCATCGCCTCGTCCATCGCGTCGAAGTCGAAATGTCCACGCTCCGGCTCCGTGAGGTTCGGGAAAACGATCGAAACTCCCGCGTTGAACTCGCGCCCCATCACTGGCTTGTATCGCGGGTCGCGATTCCACATACGGCCTTGGATGGTCGTGCCAACCCAGAACCCCATCGGTTCGGCGGCCTCGCGGAGAGTCCCGCTATCGGACGCCTCATCTCTTTTCTGGGATACCCCAAGCGGGACGAACAACATCATCATCGCCAGAATCGCCCCACTTTTCTTCATTACCCTGGTCATACTTTGGCCGGTTACCCTCGTGCCAGCTATACCCGCACCCCAGTGGCGTATTCCGCGGGCGCTTCTTCCTTGACGCCAGCCGGATAACCTGCGCGCACCAAAGCTTCTCCTGCGTAAGCGCTGACCATGTCGATCTGTTCGGAGCTCAACTTCTCACGCCACCCGCCGACCGATCCGCTTCGTACGAATCGAGCATCCTCGCGATCGACGTTGTGCTTCCGCAGCAGCGTTCCCTTCCCAAGAGTTGCTCCGGACTTCTTAGCCTTCTCTTCTTTCTCCCGCATAGCTCGCAGAGAATTGTTCTCAACTGCGCGCCTAACCTGCTCGCGATCGCGGTCGATTCCAAGGAAGTTGAGCATCTCCACCAGGCCGCTCTCAGTATCGCGGCGTAAATCTTCGTAGCGCACGACCAATAAGTTGCCATTCTTCGCAAGCGGGCAATTCACCCATGAATCCACGTGCGATTGCCACGATCCGAAACGCGTGACTTTGCCTTTCAGGAAAGACTCGATGTATCCATCCATCCCATTGCCGTTATCGAAATACTGCGAGAAACCCATTTCCTTGTCGCGCGCCCAATTGGAGAGCATCACGTCGCGCAGATCGCGCATAAGGTAGATGGCGCGCTTGTACGCGGGCCGGTACTGGTGGTGGGTCTTGATGAAACGGCCTCCGTTCGGGAGAACGTGCTGCGCGTTTTCGTGCGTACCCAGTTCGGGCAGCACCTGGTTCACATTGAGGAAGCCAGCAGTATCGTTAGTCAAAACCTCGAATAGCACAAAGCGCAACCAAGTATTTCCCGAGCGCTCGAACGACGCAAAAAGCACGTCATTGTCATTCAGGCCGCGATGCTCCCACCATGATTTGGGAGCGCGCAGCTTCGTGCGCGAGGCTTTGAAACGGAGTGTCTTAAGAGTGTTCATCAGTTAACCTTCCCCTTGGAGAACCGGATTCGGTACCGAAATCGAATTCGACTTGCGTTGGAGGATGTACATCGAAATCAAAAAGGCTGCGATATTGGCGACGATCACGCTCCATACCACGCCCCACAGACCGAAAGCCCAGGTTGCCGGCACACCTACGACGAGAGAGAGCACACTCGCAACCACGCGCGCGTAAAAAATGGAGTCGGGAGATTCAATCGCTCGCAGCATAATGGCTGGACCGAAAGCTGCACTCCAGAGCGTCGTGCCTATCGCAACGTATGGGATCAGCGGCGCCAATTCCATGTACTTGCCGCCATAAAGAATGTGGAAGGCCACACTCTTGAACGGGATCAGGATTGCCCAGTACACGACTGCGCCCACTACAAACAATCCAGTGATGCGGCGCACGAGCGGACCGGAACTGGCGATACCTTTTTCGCGGCACACTCGCGCAGCATAGGGCAAGAACAGAATCGACAGAGCTGTATAGCTCTGCTCCAGAGGAAGCGAAAGGTTCATCACCGCTCGTAACTGACCAGCCTGTGCCATTCCGGAGAACATGGCCACCAGCGGGTAATACATGTAGTACGGAATCCACGTCACGACGGAGACGCCCAGTGCCCACCGCCCGTATTCCCAATGCTTGCGCCATGCCTGCGCGGTGGTCGGCGCGTCACAGGTGTCAGGAGGTAGCGCTTTCTTTATCTGCGACAAAAGAAACAGTCCCGTACCGAGCGCACCGATTGCCATCAGCAGGTAGGCCGAAAACGGGGACATCAGCGCCTTGCGATAGACGACGAACAACCCGCCGGTTGTCAGGACGAAATAAATAAATGCTCCTATCGCAGCGCGTGCAGGAGCAAGGTTCATGTAATACGAGCGGCGTAGCAGCCAGAAAAACAGAATGCACGGAGATGCGATTGCGACACCCGCTAAGGCACCGGGAAAGCCATCGGCCTTTCCCATGGCATAAGCAACGGCAGCGGATCCACCGAGCAATACAAGACCAAACACGGTTACAACGGCCTGCAGGCTCAAGAGCGCTTTAAGGTACCCACGCAAGCACTGGCGATAGGCCGAGCCACTGAAGACAGCCTGTGGTTCCGAAAGGAGCGACTGATAAACGTATGATAGAAACAAGAAAACCGAGAATGCGGTCGAAAACGAGCCATACTGCGCAGGAACCAGCCACCGCGCCAGCAAGATGCTAATTAGAAAGTTGGATCCCGAAATCAGTCCCTGATCGAGAATCGCAAAGCCGCCCTTCGTGACCCAACGACCCACCGTGGCGGCGGAGTTGCCTTTCTCCGCGCCATCAGTTGCATTGGGTCCTGGGGCCGTCGATTCCTCGACGTAATCCGGATCCATCACCTGCTCTGTGTTCGATGAGCTCATTTATAAATTTCTACGAATCTAGAACGAGGACCTATCTACCAGCGATTGCGAGCGATTCTTCGCCGACCGAGTGGGCCAGGCAGTCAGTTAATTCTTCGGCCAGGAACCGTACTTGCGGCTCCTTCAGCAGACTGAGGTGATCGCCGTTAATTTCGCGCAATTCAACTCCGCCCTCGGCAACACGCCACCAAATCCCGTACGGATCATTCAGGCTGTCGGCAGACTTCTCTCGCACTCGGAATAATGCGACGCGACCCGGATAAGGTCGCACGTCATAATCTCCTGCAGCCTTGGAGCATGCCTGCCGCACATTTCGCAACGCCCGCGGCAAGAATTGCAATTCGATCCGCTTGCGCAATGTCATCACGACAAAGCTTCCCTTTTTCAGAATGAACTTGATCCGTTCTTTCAACGGAAGCGTCAAAACCTGCTTGAGCTTCTCACCGCGCGACTCTTCTTTGCCGGGATATGCGTCGAACAAAGCCAGGAGCGCGACACTCTCTCCCTGCGCTTCCAGCATCTGCGCCATCTCATAAGCCACTAAGCCACCGAAGGAATAGCCGCCGATACGATAAGGACCTTCGGGCTGCACTCGCCGGATCTCCTGAATGTAGCGTTCGGCCATCAGTGGAACACTCGTCAAGCATTCCTGCTTTCCATCAAGGCCTTGCGGTTGCAGTGCATAAAACGGCTGATCCGATCCCAGATGTCGAACTAGATCCCGGAAGCCAACGACATTCCCGCCGACTCCATGCACGCAGAAAAACGGAGGACGGGATCCTTGCGGCTGCAGGGGAACTAGCGAAGACCACGAACTGGCCCCTTCTCCCATCAGCCTCGTCAACTCCTCAATCGTCGGGGCCTGCAGCAACGCTGCCAGGGGAAGCCTCTTTCCCAACTGCTGTTCGATGCGGTGCATCAGGCGCGCTGCTAAGAGCGAGTGTCCGCCAAGTTCGAAGAAATTATCCCGAATGCCGACTGGCTTCTTGTCGAGAACCGTCTCCCAAATCTTCGTCAGCTGCGTTTCCAGATCGCTGTTGGGAGCCACATATTCCTGCGTCGCGGCGAAATCGGCTGCTTTCGGAGCCGGCAAGGCACGCTTGTCCACTTTACCGTTCGGTGTCTTCGGCATCGCCTCCAGAAGAACCACGGCCGCCGGCACCATGTAATGCGGAAGCTTCTTGGTCAAGTACGAACGGAGTTCGCTTGCCGTCGGAACCTGTTCGCGCGATGGCACAAGGTAAGCAACCAAACTTTTTTCGCCGGATGCATTCTCGCGAGCCATCACCACTACTTCATGAGCGCCGGGATGCGCTCCTAGGACAGCTTCGATCTCCTCGAGTTCGACGCGGTATCCACGAATCTTCACCTGGTCGTCGGTCCGCCCAGCAAATTCGATTTCGCCATTGGACAAATAGCGGGCCAAGTCACCGGTCTTGTACATGCGAGCGCCCGGTTCGTGGCTGAATGGATCCGCAACAAATTTCTCCGCCGTCGTCTCCGGGCGGTTCAGGTACCCGCGAGCGAGTCCCGGTCCGGAAACGTAAAGGTCTCCCGCAACTCCTACCGGCAACATCTGCAGACTCTTGCTGAGTATATAAATCTTTGTGTTGGCGATCGGGCGTCCGATGGGCAGCACGGACGGGAGTTCTTCGGAGACATTAGGCTCGTACGACGTCACGATTACGCTGGTTTCGGTCGGCCCGTATGTGTTGACCCAGCGCACCCTCGAACCGGCCAATTTGCGCCATGTCGCCAGGGCCCCGGATTGCGCCTTCTCGCCACCCACAATTACCAACCGCAGGCTCTTCGGAAGTTTCAGCGTCGATTCCGAGAGCTCGCGAACTAGCTCGTGCCAATAGGCCGTCGGCAGATCGAGAGCTGTGACGCCGTTCTGGTCGACCCACCGCAGGAAATCTCCAACGGCCAGTGATGCGTCTTCCTCGCGGACAATCAGCGATCCGCCCGCAATCCACGCTGGAAAAATCTCTTCAATGGCGATATCGAACGATATCGACGCGAACTGCGCCATCCGGTCGTTGGTTGTGATGCTGAACAATTTTGACGCGGCGACGTTGTGGTTCACCAATCCGCCGTGCGTTAGCAGCACGCCACGCGGTTTACCCGTCGAACCCGACGTGTAGATCACATAGGCCAGGTTCTCCGGCTCTACATTGCTGCGAACATTCTCGCGGCTTTCGTCCGCAAACAGCTTCCAATCCGGCTCGAGATTGACGACCTCGGCTTCGAAATCCGTCACCTCGGAGAGCAATCCAGGCTGCGAGAGCACCAGCGGCGTCTCCGAATCTTCGAGCATGTAAGTAAGCCGCTCTTTTGGGTAAGCCGGATCGAGCGGCACGCAGGCCGCTCCAGCCTTTAACACCGCGAGGATGGCTACCGGTAACTCCAGAGAACGCCGCAAGCAAATCCCGACACGCGCCTCATGCCCAATTCCGCGCTTCCTCAAAAACCGCGCTAACTGGTTCGCGCGCTCGTTCAATTCCCGATACGTCAGTCGCTTGCCACTATGCTCCACAGCACTCGCATTGGGCGTTCGCAGAACTTGTGCTTCTACCAATTCGTGAACACATAATTCGCGAGGATATTCGACTCCCGTCCGGTTCCATTCTTCGAACTGCAGCTTTTCTTTTGCGGTGAGCATCGGCAACGCTGAGACCGGCTGATCCGGATTCGCGACCATTGCGTCGAGCATAGTTACGAAATGGCCAGCCACACGCTCAATCGTCGCGGGTTCAAAAAGCTCGGCGCTATAGATGATGTGTCCTGCAATTTCTGCAGCCCCTTCCTGTAGGTGCAGTTCGAGGTCGCAGTTCGACGTTCCAGCCTTCGCAGACTCGCTTGAGGAGGCGGCTGGAGTGAATGAGAAGATCACGTTGAAGATTGAATCTTGGCCAGAAATTCCTCTGGGGGAAGTCTCGTTCGGCACGATGTCGAACGGCGGCTGTGCCAGCATCTCCCGGAACGTCGGATCGTTTCCCAGCTTCGCTCGAAGCACAACCACTTGATTGCCGGCCGACACCGTCCCGATCACAAATTCGTCTTGCGCGCTATAGCGGCTTAGCAACGACGCGAAACACGCAACCGTTGCGTCAAACAGGTTGCTGCGTTCCTGCTCAGCAGCACGTCGCAAGCGCTCGCACAACTCTTTCGTAAGACTGAAAGAATGTGAGGAACAGCAAAAGCTCTGGACCGCTGGCCGCGGATGGTCTGTCGGCAGTTGCAACTTCATCGACACACCTCCATAGGATTCCAGCCTGTGTCCATACAAAAGCTTCCCCTTGATTCCCCGTACGTCATACGCTCAACTGCACCATTTTTCCGCTGATTGGTTGCTGATTTGGATTGATCAGATTAAGCGGCGCCAGAGCCCCTCAATACCGCGGGAACGGTTTTAGCGAGGATTTCCAGATCCAACCACACGGACCATGTCCGTATGTACTGAAGATCCAGCTCCATCCATTTCTCGAACGTCGTTGAACTACGGCCCTTGATCTGCCAGAGGCACGTGATTCCCGGCCGAACGCTGAACCGCTTGCGCTGCCAGTCACCACAGAAGGTCTCGAACAATTCATAGTCGCGAACCTGCAGCGGGCGCGGGCCAACCAGGCTCATCTCGCCCTTCAAAACGTTGAATAACTGTGGAAGTTCGTCGATGCTGGTCTTTCGAAGGAATGCGCCGATCATCGTAACTCGGGGATCCTTCTTGATCTTGAACACCGCACCATTCGCCTCGTTCAGGTGCTCGAGATCCTTCAGGCGCGCTTCCGCATCCACTACCATCGTCCTGAACTTGTAAATGTGGAACATCCGCTTGTTCAGGCCAAGGCGCTTCTGGACGAAAAAGATTGGACCTGGCGAAGTCAATCGCACTAACAAGGCCGTCAAGAGCATCACCGGTGAAAGCAGGATGATTGCCGTGAGCGAGACAACAATGTCGATGGCGCGCTTGATCGTCAGTCCCCAGAAGTCCGTGATCGTCGACTCATGGCTGATCATCGGGTCGCCATCGAGTTCATCGGTACGATGACGAGCTTCTTTCAGATCGAAGATGTTGGGTAGGAAGCGAACGATGATTCCCTGTTGTTCGCACGCAGCTGCAATCTGCGACGCGAAAGTGTGGAATGAGCGAATCGGCAACGCAAGCACGACTTCATCAACCACATTCCGGCGCACATACGACGGGAGTGCGTCGAGGTTTGATACCAGAGGCAGCCCTTGTTTCTTGAATTCTTCGAGGCCGGTCCAGTCTTCATCCGCGAAGCCGAGAATCCGGTACCCAAGTTCTGGCTTGTGCTGGATCCGTTCGACCAATTGCAACGCGCGCGGATTGGTGCCGATCACCAGCATGTTCCTCATATTCTTGCCACGCCGGCGGGCATAGGACAGTGATCCACGAATGATGGTTCGGCTGACGATCACTAGGACGGTGGTCATCACCCAGAACAAAACCAGGAAAGTCCGGTTTACAACCCAGATCCGAAATGCCAGGCCAAATGCAGCAATTACGCCGGTTCCCAATGTGGTTGCCCGTGCAATGTCGCTGATCTCGTCCCAGCGGCTCGTCAGGCGCTTCGACCCGTAGAGCCCTACGACACTGAATAAGATGTGCCAGATGAGCGCGAAACTGGCGAACAGGATCAAGTTGCCCAACTTAATGCGCAACTCGAAGAATTCCGCCAGGCTGATCTTGCCTACCCGGTGATACAACGGCAGGGTGGAGATGGCGAACGACACCATCATCAAGAGCAAATCCAGCAGCTTGACCAGGTTCGAGAAGATTTTGCGGCCTATACGCATAAGAAATCCTGAGGAGATCGTTACAAAGTGCATCGTGATTCAGGGGAGGGATCTGTTCGTAGAAATGCGGGCAACGTCGTGGATGCCCGCCCTATGATCGGAACGGACGAGCCTTACTTCTTCGATTTTGCCAGTACGAGCCGCTCAATCGCGTCGACGCTCTCCAAATTGTCGTGAGTGATCTCTTCGTCGCCGATGCGGACGTTAAATGTCTCTTCCAGAAATGCGACCAGGCGGAAAATTCCCATCGAGTCGATGATCCCATTCTTGGTCAGTACTTCCTGGTCCGTAATCTGGTCGATGCCCTTGGTCTTGGCGAACTCCTCGAGCACGTACTCACGAATCCGGTCTTTCACTTCTGCGGACTGAATCATTGTCTTCTCCCCAATTGACTTTGAATTTGTTACTGCAACCGCGAAAGGCATTTGTTCTTAACTTCTACCAGCACCTACCGGCTCCGATGCCAGCTTCACTCGGTCGATCTTTCCCGTCGAAGTCTTCGGTAATTCGTCGTAGAGATCCACAAGCTCCGGGATCATGTATTTCGGAACCCGGGACGCACAAAACTGTTGCAACTCCAGAACTCCCAACGAGCCCGCTACGTGCGGCGCCACCACAGCTCGTATGCGGTTTCCAATAATTTCGTCCGGAACCGCCAACACGACCGCTTCCCGCACCCCCGGATGGTTAAGCAGAGCGGTTTCAATCTCACCCAGTTCGATGCGATACCCGCGGCTTTTGATCATGCTATCGCGGCGACCCTGGAAGTAATAATTGCCGTCTTCTCCCACGGTGACGATATCGCCGGTGCGATACATCTTTTCTTCAAAGTTTTCCTGGAAGTGGTTGGGCACGACCATCTTATGGGTTTTCTCCGAATCAGCCCAGTACCCATAGGTTACTGCCGGACCTCGTACGTACAATTCGCCAGCCTCACCTTTCCCAGCCAACCGCCCGTCTGGAGTGACTGAGAAAGTCTCGGTGTTCGCGCAGGCAATCCCGATTGGGAGTTTGTCCATGCTCTCCAACCGCTCACGCTCGACCTTGTAATAGGTGCAAACGTTGGTTTCCGTAGGCCCATATAGGTTGTAAAGCGAACTCTGCTGAGACACCTCCGCAAGCTGCCTCAGATACTTCATCGGGAACACTTCGCCCGCAAATAAAATAACTCGCAGACTCTTCAGTTTTTCCACCGTCAACCGGCCATGCAGCAAGAGCAGCATCAGGGCCGAAGGAACCGAGTACCAAATCGTGATCTTCTGCGTATCGATGAAGTTCGCCAGGCTGGTCGGAAACAGCGCCAAGTCTTCCGTTATCAGATAAACCGTCGCCCCCGCCTCCAACGTGTTGTAAACATCAAACACAGACAAGTCGAAGTGCAGCGGAGCATGGTTCGAAAGTCGGTCTTCGCTGCGAACCTGAAATTCTTCCGCGCACCATTCCACGAATGTCAGAGCATTCTGGTGCGTCAACATCACACCCTTGGGCCGGCCCGTCGAACCGGACGTATAAAGGATGTACGCCAGGTCGGTCTCGATCATCGTCACTTGCGGCGCAAGCGACGCGGGGAATTCAGCAAGCTGCGACCAGGCAATCAGATCGCTCCCATTCCCTTCGCCTTCGACCAGAACACAGGCCTCCAGCAAACCCTGAACCTCGGCGGAAAGTTCGGCCAGCTTCTCGCTCTTGGTGATCAAAATTCGAATGCCGCAGTTGCCGATGATGTAGCCCACGCGATCAGCCGGCGCTTGCGGATCCAGCGGAACGTAAACGCCGCCTGCCTTCAGCACGCCCAACATACTGATGATCGATTCCACCGATTTCGGGAAGAACAATCCAACGCGGTCGCCCTTCTGAATTCCCCGCTGATGCAGCAAATGCGCCAGTTGGTTCGACTTCTCATCGAGCTCCCGATAGGTGATGCTTTTGCCACGAGCCCACACCGCCGGTTTATCCGGATAAGCCTTCGCGCTCTTGCTAAGCAACTGCTGCAGTACGTATGCCATGATTCAGGACCCAGCCCAGTTAGGATTTATTTTGGGGGATGACCACTCACAACTACTACAGCCCGTAATAACTCGAAATGATCACTCTGTGTACTTCTGAGGTACCCGAGTAGATCGTTCCGGCAATCGCGTCTCGCAGTTCCCGTTCCAGTTCGTACTCGGTCATGTAGCCGTAACCGCCGTGGAGTTGAATCGCTTCCAGGCAGCTCTTGATGCAGGCTTCGCTGACATAAAGTTTCGCAATCGAAGCTTCGCGAATCGGATGCCGTCCCTGACTTTTCAACCATGCAGCTTTGTACAGCGCCAGGCGCCCGGTCTCAAGCCGCACATCCATATCGGCGATCTTGTTGTTGATCGCCGGAAACTTTCCAATCGGCTCGCCAAACTGCTTCCGTTCTTTGGCGTACTTGATGCATGTTTCCATGATTCGCTGCATCGCGCCGAGATGGCTGGCCAGAATGCAAATCCGCTCCCACTCCATCGACGAAGTAAAAACAGCCTGCCCGCCGAATTCCTTGCCCAGCAAATTCTCTACCGGAATCTCGCAATCCTGCAGCGAGAGTTCCGCCATGGGCGACGTCCGCAATCCCATCTTGTGCAGCTTTTTTCCAACTGTGAATCCGGGAGTTCCTTTATCAACCAAGAACGCCGTCACTCCGTTCGGACCACGGCTGGGGTCGAGATTCGCAAATACGATCGTTACGTCCGCATCTGGCGCGTTGCTGCTGAACGTTTTCGAGCCATTCAACACATATTTATCGCCCTTGCGTTCCGCGCGCGTCTTCAAGCTGTACGCGTCTGAACCGGAACCCGGCTCGGTCATCGCGTGCAAGCCCAACCCGCCGCTTACCAGACCCGGTAAATACTTCTTCTTCTGAGCTTCGGTACCAAAATTCCAGATCGGAATCTCGGAACTCCACATGTGGGCATTGATCGAGAACAGCAAGCCATTGTCCGCGCACCCGTACCCTAGCGCTTCAAGAGCGCACACTGTGGTCAGAGTATCGGCGCCACCTCCGCCGTATTCCGTCGGAATGGGCAATCCTTGAATTCCAAAATCCGCGCACTTCTTCCAAAGTGTCTTCGAGAATTCCTCATTGCGGTCCCGAGCGATGACGTCATCTTTCAGTTCTTCGCGAGCGAATCGCAGGACCTCCTTACGAAACGCCGCTTGTTCCTCACTCCATGCAAAGTCCAAGGTCTCTTTCTCCTGTGTCGATCTGGCCCAAGTACCCTTTGAGCTTTGTTTATGCGGATGCGGAAGCGGGGGATGGTTCACTTGATGTTGATGCAGTCGATGCCTTCGCTGCGACTTGTACCGGTTCAGGTGTGGGCGCAGGCACCACTGTCTTCGCCGGAACAGCCACCGGAGCGGCCTTCTTCACAAACCTTTGCGGACGTCCGCCTGGCAACTTGATCCGCGCCGGAACTCCCATCACCATCATGTTCGAGCGTACATCGGTCAGCACCAGACTGTTGGCTGCGATCACGACATTGCTTCCAATCTTGGCGTCACCCACCAACTTCGCTCCAGGGCCAAAGTAAACGTCGTCACCGATACCTCGGCACGCGTGAGAGATCAAGCAGCCCGTGGCGATGGTGAAATTCTTTCCAATCTTCGTTTTTCCCAGGTTGATCGCGTATACCGAATGGATCACAAAGCCGGGACCAATCTCGGCGTGCACGTCGATATGCACGCTAGTAAACAGCTCGACAAACTTTCGAAAGAACAATCCCACAATCCGGAGCAACAGGCCGATCACGGGAATACGCACACCCAGAGTCCAATGCCCAAATCGATAGGCGATCACTGGCAACGTGGAGTGCCGAACACACACTTCCAGTCGATGCTTTAGCGTCGGTTTCCAGTCATCGGGCCGCGCTTGGCGCATCGCCCGGCTGATATCTTCCTTCAGGTTCTCGAACATTTGTCTCCCTACAGTTTGCGATAGATGGATTCAGGCACAGGGAACGTCCGGCGGTTCAGCACTGCACCCAGAACGCGAACGTTCGCGCTTTCCAGGTTCTGCACCGCTTTGCGTGCCGCTTCGCGCCGGGACGTATTCGCCCGCAAAACTAAAACAATTCCTTCCGCGCCTCGCCCGAGAATGATGCTGTCGTCACCCGATTCAATCGGCGGAGCATCGATCAGAACGTAATCGAATTCGCGCTGCAACTCCGGCAGTATTGCGCGCATGCGGTCCGAGCTCAACATCGAGTGCATTCCCTCGACTTCCGCACCGCAGCTCAGCAACCAGAGATTAGGTCGGGACAGCGATGTAACAAATCTTCGAATGGGATCGCCCACTTGCAGCGCATCGGTCAGGCCGTAATGATTCGGCACATTGAATTCACGATGTAAGCCAGGAGAGCGCAAATTCGCATCCACCACGCAGACCGAACCCGCAACCTGCGACGCCAAAACTTCTGCCATACGCGAGCAGATCCAACTGCATCCGTTTCCGGCTTCCATCGCCGATACCACCACCATCCGTCCCCGTCCCGCACCTGGCGCCATAAAGACACGCTGGACCAGCTTGAACATCTCGTCTCGCTGCGACCCTTCCATCTTGAGCTGCAAGGGATGCAGCTCTACCGGCACCGACACGGGCTTAACGGCGACCGGCTCTTCCACCGTAGTCGTCGTGCTCGTTTCGACCACAGGGTTTTCGAACATCTCTCGTTCCCTACCCAGGTTTTGCAACAATTCAAAATTTCTGCTCATAAGGTTCTCTTGATTGCTCTAGTCTCGTCGTTCGGTTGCGCTTCGCCAATGGCTCCTGGCTGGATTAGGCTGACTGGCGATCTGATCCCCGCCAGTTGTGCAACAGGCGCGCAACATCGCGCATATGCTCGATGGCTTCGGCCGGGCTCAAATAGTCCTTAGCCACTCCACCTTCCGACGGCATCTCGGCATTCACATACTCCCGTGCTGCTCCGGACAACTCTTCTACGGGACGAAAAGGATCGTTGTCGCCCTTGTTAAGCCCCAAGTGCAACCGCGGAGATCCGACATCAGATACGAAACGGCTGATATCCAGATCCTGCATCACTTCACGCACCATGTTGGCGTCGATCGACTTCTTCCGCATCGCGCAAGCCAGCGAAAGCGCATGGAAGCAGTAGTTGTTGATTTGACGCGGGATGCCCTCGCTCACCTGCGACACTAGATCCAGCGCATCCGGAGTAAACAACGCCGGCCCTTTGTAGCCCGCAACCTGCATGCGGTGCTCGATGAAGCGGGCAACTTCTTCCTGATTCAACGGGCTCAAGCCGCTGACTGAAGTGATACGTTGCCGCAATTGGACGAGCGACGGGCTCGCTAGCTTATCTGCCAGTCCAGGCTGGCCGACCAGGATGATTTGCAGCAGCTTCGCCTGCGGTGTCTCGAAGTCCGAAAGCAACCGGACCGTCTCGAGAACCGTCGGATCCAGGTTCTGTGCTTCGTCGATCACTACGATGAACCGCTTGCCGGCACGAGCTTCCTGTACCAGGCAGCGGTTGAACTGCTCATGCATACGAACGAAATCCTGCGACTCGGTCTCGATGCCGATTTCTGCCAACAGGAAGCGCATGAACTCGCGCGAGCTGCACTGCGTCTGGAACAGGAACGCAGTACGCGCGGTGCGGTCAAACTTCGCCAGCAGGTGAAACAGCAGAGTGGTCTTGCCCATCCCGGGCCTTGCAATCAAGGACAGGAATCCGCGATTCGCCTCGATCCCGTAATAAAGAGATGCAAGCGCTTCACGATGACCAGTCCCCAGATACAAGTACCGCGGGTCCGGCGTAACCCCAAAAGGCTGTTCTCGAAGGCCGAAAAAGTCTAAGAACATCGCTCTTATCCTCGTTCCTCAATGATCGTCCCGGTAGTCGTGGGCTCGAAGTGACCGTCACTCATATCGTCGTTGTTATCGCCGCGGCCATGTCCGTTGCCATTGCGGTTCGATCCCTGCAGCCGGTTTCCGTCATAGTGCATTGGAACTGCAGCCAGCACCGGGATCCTCAACTCACTCATAACTTCGGATGGCGTACGGAATGACTGATCTGCATAATCGATGGCGAATACCACGCCCAAACTGACCGCCGAGGCCAGCAGAAGCGCAACCACGACAAGAATCAGCGGAGAACGTGTCGGAATGCTCGGCAGCATCGGACTTTGAACCACTGACACATTCAGCAACCGGGTCCTGTCCATTGCGTCCTCAATCCGCGCTTCTTCCTTCTTCTTCGTGTACAACTCGTAGTTCGCTTCGTCTTCCTTCGCGGTCCGCGTCAGGTCACCCTGTTGGATTCCCTGTTCTTCCAGCTTCGTCGCTTGGGCTTGATAGGTGCTGATGATGCTGGTCAGCGAAATCTCTCGCGCCTCGAATCCAGCCAGGTCCGCTTTCGCTTTCGCCAGTTCCGAACTCACCCATGCAAACGTCGGATTTGTATTTGTGACTTCTTCCTTCACCGGTGAACGTTCTTCTTTCGCCAGCGCCGCACGGGTATCGGCCAACTGCTTGTCAACTTCGGCCACCAGCGGATACGAAGACTGATACTTGGTCAGCAACTCAGTCCTCTTGTTTTCGAGGGTGAGCTGCGTCGACTTCAGGTTCTCGAGTACCGACGAGTTGTCGGACTCTTTCATCTCAGTCGTTAACCGTGCCGGCACCGATTGGGACTGCTTTTCAAGATCCGCAATCCGCTTTTTCGATTCCGCAATCGACGCTCTGGTCGTCTCCAATGAGCTATTGAAGTCCGCCAGCTTCTGCAGCGTCATATCCCGGAGTGTCGCAGGAGCGGCTCCGCCCTGTCCGGCGAACTGTTTCAGTTGAGCTTCGGCGGCCATCATGTCCTGGTGATACTTCTCCGCCTGCTGGTCGAAGAACTCAAACTGTCCTGACGGGTGATGCACGTCCAAGTGTTTTTGCAGATATGCCTCATCGAGAGTCTGCAAAACTTTCTGCGCCACCTTGGGATCGTGCGACTCGTAGCCGATGCTGATGACATTCGTCTTCTTCAGCACTTCCAGCTGCAACTCCGCTCGCAAATCTGCGATGGCTTTGTCGGTACGGTTCTGCGGCGTCTGCCACGGATGAAGAATGCTCGACAGGAACTTCTTCTTGTCGAGATTGCAAGTCGTCACGACCTTCTGCAAGACGTCTGAGCTCGTGATCAATTCGACTTCGGAATTGATTTCTTCTTCGCTGACCGTGTCATGCACCGTCATCGGCACGTTCGACTGCGCGCTGATCACTGGATCGACGCGTTCGCGCTTTACCAGGAGCTTCGTCTCCGACTTGTATTTCGTAGGCAGAAACAGCGAAGACAGGCCTACTCCAAGAACGACTCCGACGAAGCACAGAATCAAAACCTTCTGGTGGCGAAATCCAATCGCAGCTACGTCTCGTGCGGTAATGGAGTAACTTCGCTGTTGCCCGTAGCTGGTTAACGATTCATTCATATAGTCTCCGTAATTCTCTCCGTGTCTCTTATCGTCGAAATAGCGATCCCGCAACGCTACGGGATGGCGAGGGGAACGTACGTGCCCATGCTCATGTTCGGGATCAGCCGATCAATTTTCGACAATGTATTCTTCGGCACCACCACCATGTCTCCCGGATGCAACACCGGATCTTCGGACAGGTTGTGGCTCTTCTGCATCTTCTTCACATCGATAAGTTTTGCTTCGGTCCACTGATCGTCTACGCGGTGGAACAGCAGTACTTGCGAATGTTTTGCAGAGGATTGAAATCCTCCCGCAATCGCGATTGCCTGCGTCAGCGTGGTGTTGCCGTGCATCTCGTACTTGCCCGGCTTCGCAATTTGCCCGTCCGCAACAAAATAGGGTTTCTCGAAATCTTTCAGGACCACGGAAATCAGTGGCTTGTTCAGCATTTTCGAATAAGCCTGGCGCAGCGTCTGAGTGACTTCTGGCACGGTCTGGCCGGCGACTTTTACGTCGCCTACGCTACGTAACGTCACGAACCCATCCGGTTGCACCGCCACCGCGGTCTGATTGAACTCTGGGCTCAACTCAAAAGTCAGGTCAAACGTATCTCCCGGTTCGATCCGATAACGCGGACTGCGATCGCTGAAGCCGGGAACCGTGGTCGACGTCTTGGCGGCGTCTGGTGCCGGAGCGGCGGTCGCGGTCAACGCCTGGTTACCCTGGCCCACACAAAACGAGCATGCCGCGAGTAACACCGCAAGCACTTGCACCTGTGAAACGAAACTCTTACCCATTGCGAAACCTCCAACCTGCTTCCCCTCAATTTGGGGGTTAAATGTATCGGGATGGCCCGGTACGCATTAACTCTGCGAATCGGCCTTCAAAATCTCGCCGACCGGCTCTTCCTGGCCTCGCGGACGCGGCGACAAATTATGTTGCCGAATCTTGTAGAGAATCCCCCGATAGCTGATGGAGAGCAATTGAGCTGCCCTTCGCCGGTTCCAGCCGGTGTATTCGAGGGTCCGGCTGATGGCATAGATTTCGGCCTCCACCCGAAGGCTGCGCAGAGACGGCTGGTTTCCCTGCTGGTTCTCCGCCACGGCGCCGCCGTTACGGGACGGTTTCGCCTTGGGCATCTGGGAATCGGCTTTGATGGCTTTGGTTTCAGTTTCGCTCATAAAAATGCACCTCGTAACGACCTTCAGAACGTTTTCAGACAGGGAGAGAAAGACTACAGGGGTTCGACGTCGTAACCTGCCACTCGCACGCTCAGCGATCTCTGAATCAATCCAATCGAGATCACTACGCTGCTGTCGCTGTTTTCCGCTGTCAGGATGCCTTCCAGTCCATCCAGCGCGCCGCCGCTAACCCTCACTCGCTGCCCTACATGGAGATACGGTCTCTCTTGATAGGCAACCTTGCTGGCGAGAAGGGTCGCAATATTTTCGATCTCTTGATCGGGGATGGGAACACCGGAGCCCTGCACTCCTACGAAGTTGACCACGCCTTGCGTTTGCAAAACGCGGACTCGATCGCCCGAGGAGTGATTCAATCGCACGAAGGCATAGCCTGAAAACAAGGGCTCCTCCACCTGCTTTTTGCGATCGCTCCATTGATTGATTTTGGTTACAACGGGGAGAAAGGCTTGGATGCCCAGCTTTTCCAGCTGTCGGGTCACAAGTTTTTCATGGCGGGAGCGGGTCCGAACCGCGTACCAGTGGGCCTGATTGCTAACTGCATCGTAGCCGACCGGCAGACTGCTCGATTCCACTTGTGCTGCTCCGTTCACAGCTCCGCCCTCTCAGTCACATTCGTTGCTTGAACAAAGGTCAACGGATGCAACTTTTCCTTGGTCGCTGGACAAGCGAGAACCCTTCGCTTGCTATGGTTAAAGGGGGGATATGACTTCCAGTGAAAACGCCGCTTTTGTCTGTGTCGGCGTTAGTAACTCAGTGATGCAAATCTACCGAGTCCTGCAAGTTCTTGCAATGGGAAGAAAGTGGTGGTGACCAAAGACTTCATTAGGGGTAAATGGCTTGTTTTCAATAGAGAAGAAAGACCCTAGACCTCCGAATTCTCCGAGATTTCCGCGCAACACTTCTTCCGTATATGTGTTGATCTGACATGGGCCGCAAGCGCAGTTCGACCAAAGAGGGGAAAGTTTTCCGGAACAGTATGCAAGAAATTTCATCTTGACACTACTAAGCTTTCCGGACAATCTGCGATGTGGGTTGGGTTTTTCGGCATTGCTGTGCTTGCGGCAATTGTTACCAAACCTAGGTCCCAGGCAACACGACGCTCTTCGCGCCTCCCCCCTTTTCGCGAAGGCAGTTCACATATTCGAAAAAAGGCATTAGGAGCCGCTATGAATCGTTGTATTGCACCACTTGTTCTCTGCGTTCTGGCCACTGTCTGCATGCTGGCTGTTCCATCGCACTACGTTAAAAAAGTGGAAGCCGTCTGCCCTACCTGCCCGCCTCCTCCGCCTCCTCCGCCCACCGTGGGCGAGTTCGGCGGTCCTCTGGCTGGCCTGACGACGAGCATCACCAACTTGTTTAACGGCGGATATGGAACGTTCGTGATCAAGTGGGACCCCATCCGCGGTTTGGGCCCTGTCTCAACCCAGACAGGTTGCTTCACTTGCCACGGTGCTGGCGTCGACGTCCTGACCGGCACGGCGGGCGACATCAGCACAATTACCGGCACGCGCTTCGGCAAGTGGAATCCCGACAACACCTTTAATTATCTCGATGGCAACGGAACATCGCCCGAGAACGAGGGTGGACCGGTGATGCACGGTATCTCCAACGCCGCATTTGGCACGCTGCCGAATTGCAGCCAGATGACGATCGCCTCCAGTGGCGCGACTGAGTCCGGAACCACCGTCACCATCACCACCACGAAGACGCATGGCTTTAAAGCTGGCCAATTTGTGCAGATCCAAAGCGTCCCCGTTTCCGGATACAACGGTACATTTACGATTGTCTCGACCCCGACTGGGACGACCTTCACTTACACCGATACGACTTCGGGCTTAGCCGCTTCTGGCGGAGGCACTGCACAGAACCTGCCTCACGAAGTCGTTCCTGCTGACGCGACTGTGAACAACGAAGTTCGTTCGCCGCAGCTGTTTGGCCTGGGCTTGGTCGACAACATCCCCGACTCCGCCATTCTCGCCAACGTAGGCGTTAGCAAAAAATACGGAATCACTGGCATCGCCAACATGGTGGCTGACGAGAACGGCACTATCCGTCCCGGACGCTTCGGGCAGAAGATGGATGCGGTCACGCTGTTCCAGTTCATTGCCAACGCTGAGTTCAACGAGCTCGGCATCACCACCGCCAGCGGCCCTTACGGCACGGCGAGCCAATTCAACCCCAACGAACACCTGCCGCAGGGACAAGCTTACCCAACAGCATGTCAGCCGGATACACACTCGCCGCAGGATACCTCGCAGCTCAACATGATCAAGATGTCCCAGTTCGAGTCCTTGCTGGCGCCGATTCCTCCGCAACCGCCGACCTCGCAAACCACAGCGGGTGAAGCTGTATTCAACAGCATCGGTTGCAACGTTTGCCACATGGAGAGCTTCACAACCCAGCAGAACGTCACGCTCAAGACGACGACGGGAACCAAGACTGCGGTCATTCCGTCGTTGAGCAATGTCACCTTCAATCCCTACTCGGATTTCCTGCTTCACGACATGGGATCGGGCGACTCGGGCGGCATTCCGTTCCAACCGCATGGTACTGGACAAGCGACTTTGACCATGTGGCGGACTTCTCCGTTGTGGGGCCTGTCTAACATCCTGGCTAAGTCGGGCGGTTTGATGCACGACAACACTTCGACCTCCATCGATGCTGCCATCCGGCGGCATGGCGGAGAAGCCGCAACCGTCGTCGGCAACTACACCGCTCTCGACTCAACCGACTCTGCGAACTTGCTGGCGTTCCTGGGATCGCTGTAAGTTTCGCGAACACATCAAAAGGCACGGCCTCGAGCCGTGCCTTTTTGTTTTGCATCAAACCCGGCCACTCTCTCTGTTGACAGTCTTTGGTTTATCAAGCTTGAGAGCTTATAAGCAGGCCCTGGAAGTTAGTTCGCCGGCGGCAGCGTGAAGTTAATTCTGATTCTGGTTTGACTCTCAACCGGATGGCCGTCGATAAGGTTAGGCTGGTATTTCCACTGCCTGACCGCTTGAACAGCCGCTTCGGCTAGCAGCGGATTTCCTTCCACGATTCCGATATTTCCTACGGACCCATCACTCAAGACCTGTATTTGCAAAACAACCGGTCCCTGAATGCGCTGCGTCTTCGCTTCACTCGGATACTGTGGCCCCACTTGATGAACCAGCCGATTGGATGAACTGTCTGAAATTACGCTCTTCGCGGGAAATGCGGTCGTCGCTCTTGGCGCAGTCGGCGGCAATCGGTAGATGACTTTGCCGTTCTGCATCACGACCAGCCCTCCGCTCGGCGTTTCGGCGGAGCGATTCGCGCTCGCAGGACTTACCGAGGCTGGCTTTGATCGTTCCGTATCAGTTGGGGGCGCAGCCGCAGTTTGCGGAGCGAGGGCAACCTGGCTCACCGTCGCAATCGGGACCATATTCTGTCGGACAGGAGACTGAGCCATCCATCGCTTCGCGGCTCCCCGCCATCCGATCATCAGCCCTAGCGCCACCGCGGCAGCAATCACCAACAACACCAGCACGGTCGTCAAGAAATCGTTCGCCTTGCGGGTCTCGCTCTCCCCGAATGATCCGGCTGTAGACTCTAAGCGAATCTCGGAATCTCTCGGTTCGTCGCGTATTCCCAATGGCAGCGCTGGAGGCCTGACGTCGAGCGCAACGACCGATTCCGCCTCCGCTTGACTCTTGGTAGCAACGACTCTTCGCGCCAGCGACTTCAACCGCTCGATGTCACGTTCTCCGAATGCGTTCGGCTGTGCCGATAGAACTTCAAGAATCCCAAACGGCCCCTTGCCATCGTCGAGGGGCATTACCAGCATCGATCTCACACCCAACTGGCGGCAGGCATCGGAATCGACGCGCTCATCGGTTTCAGTATCCTCACAATGCTGAATCTCTCCCGACCGAAGACACGCCCCCGACAAACCGGACGCTGTTTCAAGCCGGACTCCAAGATCCGGGGCTACCGCGCCAGTCGTGGCTCTGCATTCCATTTCGCCGTTGCGCGTCAGGGCGATCGCGGCTCCCGTCGCTCCCGTGGTGCTGCGAGCCTGTTCGACCACTTCGTTCAGGATGAGGTCCAGCGCCAGATCGTAGGACACAACTCCGCCACCGTATGCGGCCAAGGTCTTCGCGACCTCCGTCACTTCGTTACGAGGCGCGACGGTTAAGAAGGGTCGTTTTTCAACAGGTTTGTCTTCCCGGGAGGGTCTTCTGTTCGACGAATCCGGCCGCAGCATGGGGTCTTGAGTCATTCCGTGGCCAGACGCTCCGGCCTGAAAGTATCGTCATCACGAGGCTCCAGCTACGGTCCTTCAATCTCCGAAGCGGCGCCGTGAAGAACTGTGCGGAGTCTTGCGCGAATCCGCAGGGTTGTCAACATGAAAACTTCTGCATTCCCAAATTGATTCCATTCAACGAGCTGACGCAATTATTCCAATGCGCAAACCGGGCGCAGACCATAAAATTTTGTAGAATCGAGACGGTACTTCCACGTCCGCTTCTTCTGTGCCAGCCGCGTTTTAGGACTAAAGGATCATCGATGCGCATCGCTGTCGTAGGCTCCGGATACGTAGGATTGGTCGCAGGCGCCTGTTTCGCCGATATCGGTCACGACGTCATTCTCGTCGATAATGACCAACAGAAGCTGGCGGCTCTGAACAACGGGCAAGTTCCCATCCACGAAAAATTTCTGCCCGAACTGCTCAGCCGCCACCGCGGCCATCGCCTCACCTTCTCGGGAGACTTGAAGGCAGCCGTTCGCACAAGCTCCGCTATCTTCGTTGCGGTTGGTACTCCGCCCACTGAAAGTGGCGAAGCCGACCTCTCCTACGTCGAGTCGGTTGCGAGGGAAATCTCCGGCGGCATCGACGACTATAAGGTCATCGTCGAAAAGAGTACCGTCCCTGTTTACACCAGTGATTGGGTCCGCAAAATTATCCTGCGCAACGGGACGAAAACTGAATCCTTCGACGTTGCCTCTAATCCTGAGTTCCTCCGTGAAGGGACCGCCGTTACTGACTTCCTCTTCCCCGATCGCATTGTCATCGGGTGCGACGCCGAACGCTCCGCCGAAATCTTGCGGGAAATCTACCTTCCTCTCACTGACGGCAGCTACTACGAGCGGACGGATGCCATTCCCCGACCCGACCGCGCCATCACCCCGCCGCCGATCATCGTCACCAGCACGAAGAGCGCTGAACTGATCAAGCACGCCTCCAATGCTTTTCTCGCGATGAAGATTTCTTTCATTAATGCCGTCGCATCTGTGTGTGAATCCGTTGGCGCCGACGTGAATCAAGTCGTCCACGGAGTCGGGACCGATTCCCGCATCGGTTCCCGTTTCTTGAATCCTGGCATCGGCTACGGAGGCTCCTGCTTCCCCAAAGATGTCATGGCGTTCCGCTCGGTGGCTCGCGAATGTGGCTATGATTTCCGGCTGCTAGATGAAGTCACGCGTATTAATGAAGACCAGCGCCACCGCTTCCTCCGCAAGGTGCATAGCGCGCTTTGGACGCTGCGTGGAAAAAACCTCGCCGTCCTAGGCCTTGCGTTTAAGGGCGGCACCGACGACATTCGCGAATCACCGGCTCTAATGCTCGTTCAGACGCTTCTGCAGGAGGGCAGCAAGATCTGTGCCTACGATCCTGCAGCCATGGATCGCGCGCGCGAAATTCTCGCGTCTTCCGTTGTCTTTGCCGGCTCCGCCTATGAAGCTGCTCATGGCGCTGACGCTCTGCTCATCCTCACCGAGTGGGAAGAATTCGTCAATCTCGACCTTCCCCGCATTCGGCAGGAACTCAAATACCCGATCGTAATCGACGGACGCAACCTCTATGATCCCGAAATAATGGCTGCCCAGGGCTTCACTTATTACAGTATCGGGCGGCCCGTGTCACACCCCGATGACGTTCCCGCCGGCGTGTTGAAGAATGGCAAGAAAGCATGACCAGTCGACGTGCCGTCGTTACGGGTGGTGCTGGATTTCTTGGCTCCCATCTTTCTGATGCTTTGCTGGCGGAAGGTTGGACTGTCGTCGTAGTCGACAATCTTCTCACTGGTCGCCTCGCGAATCTTGTGCATCTTCGCTCTGAATCCCGATTCGAATTTGTCGAGAAGGATATTTGCCAACCCTTCGACGTGGGCAAAGTGGATTACGTCTTTCACTTCGCAAGCCCAGCCAGTCCTGTCGACTACAGTACCCACGGCATCGAAACGCTGCAGGTCGGCTCTATAGGAACCTTTCACGCTCTCGACGTGGCACACAAATATGGCGCGAAGTATTTCGTCTCTTCCACGTCCGAATGTTACGGAGATCCTCTCGAGCATCCACAGAAGGAAACTTACTGGGGCAATGTGAATCCGATTGGTCCTCGGTCTGTGTACGACGAAGCGAAGCGTTTCACCGAAGCCGTAACCATGGCTTATCGCCGGTATCACAAGGTCGACACACACATCGTCCGCATCTTCAACACCTACGGTCCGCGAATGCAACTGAATGACGGCCGTGTTGTCCCGAATTTTATGAAGCAGGCATTGCGTGGCGAAGATCTCACTGTCTATGGGGACGGCAATCAGACCCGCAGCTTCTGTTACGTGAGCGATGAAATCGATGGATTCGTGCGGCTTTCCAAGTCGGACGAGCACCTGCCCGTGAATATCGGAAATCCAAATGAGTTCACAATATTGGAGTGCGCCCAACTGGTGATAAAGGTGGTTGGATCGAAGAGCCGGATCCGGTATGAAGCCCTGCCACTGGATGATCCGAAGCAACGTCGTCCGGATATCACTAAAGCGCGCCAGTTGCTTGGCTGGGAACCGAAGGTTGATTTAGAGAGTGGTCTCCGTCTCTCGCTGGATTACTTCACGAAAGCTGTCGCTGAAGAGGCGGCCGTCACTTAGCAGGTTTCGTCGTGGCCGCAACGAAGTCTGTCAACTTCTTGACATTACCCTGCTCATCTTTTGTCTTCAACTCAAACGCGATACCCATTCCGTACCCGGGATGAGCGGCTTGCACAGTGCCCCGCAGCATCAGTTTCAGTTCGTGCGTTCGAACCACGATTTCAACTTGAGATGTGCGCGGGAACGGCAAAGGGACTTCCAGATAGCAACCACCAGCGCTAAGATCCGTAAGACAGCAGTGAATCGGCACTGAAGTTCCAGTACGGTATACTTCCGCTCCCAACCGGCAGGAATATCGAGCTTGGGTACGCCGATTGTTGGGATCGGACTCTACTGCAACCGATCCGGAACCTGTCTCTTCACTCGCCCTCTGCTCCGCGTTCGGAGTCGCATGTGCGGGCTCGGTGAAATGCTCCACCATCGCTCCGTGCATCACTTGCAGAGGTTCTTCCATCTCAACTGTGACGTCCGGCGCTTCTTCTTTCACTTCGCTGGGCCGATGAGTCTCGAGATACTCCATGAGCAACCGGCGGGATGTTTTTGGCACATCCACGAACTGAACTCCTGCACGGCCGTTCCAGTCCTGCCAGAGTACCTGTCCAGAAAGTCGGACACTTTGCTTCTGTCCGGGCAGCTGAAACAAGAAGTAAACTTTGCTGGTGGGAGGAAGTTTCTTGCCGAATTGCACGGCCATTCCGTCCTCAGCCAGATCGATCAGTGTCGCTTTTTCTTGTTGGATGTTGGCATAATCAATCGTCGCGTGGGTGTGCACCGTTGCTCGGGCGTTCTTGCGCTTTTCCTTGCGCATCACCGAACGCGCAGCCCGCAGGCTGCTCAATGCGCGGTCATATGCCACTGGTTTGTAGAGAACAAAATTCACTCCCAGCGAGAATAACTCCCGGATGCTCTCCTGCGAGGGCACGACCGCGACAGCCAGAGTCGCATCGTTCAAGCGAGACAGCCGGGTTTCGCGCAATAAAGAAATGACGTTGGCGCCGGACTCCCCATCGATCAGCACCGCATCGAAGCGCTCTTGGGCGAGGCGGATCTCGGCGCGCGGGAAGTCGGGACAGGACTCGACACGAATACTGAGTTCTTCCAGTACTCGCCGCAATACTTCTGCGGACGCTTCGTCCGCGGACACTAGCAGGGCTGATAAGGTCATACTCGCTCATAATCGTAGGTTCCAGCGGTTCCCCACACAAGTTACCTGGGTCATGTATCAGACTGGTTTCGAACAACTCTCCTTGCCCTAACTGGCGCGCTATCAGTCAGTGACATCAGTAACCATCGTTGATCCCAAAAGGCCAGTGCGCCGACATTGACCCGTCGTGCTTTGACGGTTCCCCACCCCCTCCCTACGATGATCATGACGCGAAAGAAGGTCGCGTGTCCGCCCTGTTGTTCGCTGGCGGAATGCGATTCACCCCCAAATGTTGAAGTGCCGGACGGGATACGGAGTGTTCGATATGCAGCACCCACTTCCCGAGAACACCATATGCCATTGAATAAACAACGCGGGTTCTCGCTCCTCGAAATGCTGGCGGTGGTAGCGATCGGGTTCATCCTTGCAGGTATCACGTTCGTGGCAATGTTGCCGATCCTGAATCGTTCGCACCTCGACAATGCCTATGACACGACGATGGCGGTCTTGCGCGACACGCGTCACCTGGCCATCACGCAGAGTCACCAGTACTACGTAAACTTCAATCCTACGGGATTTCCCTCCGGCACAATGCAGGTCACGTACCAGCCTGCAGCTGTTGGCGGTGTTCTGCCGCCGGTGCAACAAGTGAACACTTACACGCTGCCGACGGACATCAGCTTCGCTGTAGTAACTGGTTTCCCAACGACCGCACCCGACGGCTTCGGGACCGGTATTGTCGCAATTGACTTCGGGCAGCAACTCGGAGGCGGCAGTTTGAATTACGTTTCGTTCCTGCCCGATGGCTCGTCGCAGGACAGTCTTGGTAATTACAACAACGGTGTGGTTTATCTCACTCGTCCGGTCGACACAATGTACAGCTCAAGAGCCATCACTGTGTGGGGAGCAACAGGCAGAATTCGCGGATGGCGCCTGATAACACAGGCGGGCGCGCCCATTTGGATACAACAATGACGCAAATCAAAACAGACAATTCGAGCAAACAGAATCGCGACAGCGGTTTCTCGCTGATCGAAGTCATGATCGCCATTGTCGTGATGACGGTTGGCCTTCTTGCAGTGATCGCTTCGTTTGGCACTGCTGTGGCCGTCACCAAGTCGGCACAGGAAGATCTCATCGCACGACAGAAAGCACTCGAAGCGATGGAAAGCATCTACACTGCGCGCAACAGCCAGCAAATTCCCTTCGCCTCGGTGGCGAATGTCTCCAATGGCGGAATCTTCTTGAGCGGCGCTCAGCCCTTGCTGTGCGCTGGTCCAGATGGTCTGGTAGGAACGGCCGACGATGTGCCCTGCACCACGGCGAGCGGCGCAACCTGCCCGAGCAGCGGTGCCGAGTGCATGGTACTCCCCGGTCCGGACGGAATCCTTGGAACGGCAGACGACACCACACTGAGTCTGGCGAACTTTACTCGCACCATCGCGATTAGCCCAGTGTTGTATCCGACCGGTCCTCTTGCGGGCACGACGAATCCCAACATGATGGGAATCACTATCACGGTCAGCTATACGAAGGACGGGTTGCCGGCCCGGTCCTTTAATGCGAATGGTTTGATCTCGAGCTATCACTGAGGACGCATGAGGACTCTGATTATGCCAACGTCAAAATCACAACGCGGCTTTACGCTCCTGGAACTTCTGGTGGCGTCGAGCATCGGCCTCACCGTCATGCTCATGATGGCCAGCCTCTTCAAGGTTGGCATGGATGCAACATTCACCGTGACTCAGCGCGCCGAGACGCAGCAGAACGTCCGCGCCGCAATTGAACTTATGACCAAGGACATCAGCCTGGCTGGCGGTGGCCTTCCCTCCGGCGGACTGCAACTCGTCACTGGTGGCACGGTCTCCAAGTTCGGCTGCAATCAGGCCGGAACTTGCTACGTACCCAGCGGCACCTATCCCAATAGCGGAGGCGGCGTCGCCAACTACATGTACGGAATTATCCCCAACTTTGGCAACGGCGTTCAGAACAATACTGTAATCGCCGCCGCTCCAGCGTTAACGAACAGCAGCATCACCAGCATTTACTGCGACTACAACTTTCCGCTGTCGAATTTCACTTTCACCTTCCCTACTTCGACTTCAGTCGGCGTCGCTGTCGTTAACGGCGCAGTTCAGCCCAACAACATCCTTGCACCTGGTGGTTTGAATGTCGGAGATCTCATTATGTTCTCCGTCAGCACTCCGGGCAACGGCAAGACCTCCACCGGAACTAGCTTGGTGCAGAACGCAGCCATCGTCGCAGAGATTACTGGCATTCCAAACAATTCAACGATCAATTTCGCTGCCGGTGATGCGCTGAACTTCAATCAAGTCGGTGGTGGAACCAGCAACAATCTGGCGACCGTCGCTGCGGCGGCTGCCGGCGCTAATGCACAGACGAGCGCCTGCCGTCTGAATGCTGTCAGCTATTTCATTCAGGTTCCGGCCGCCGGAGGAACGATCCAGACGCCTCGCTTGATGCGCCAGGTCAACGGACTTGCTGCTGTCCCCGTCGCCGACGGCATCATCAATTTGCAGTTCACTTACGACGTCATCGACTCCACTGCCGGAACAGTGGTTGCAAATCAACAGAACCCAATTGCTGCCGGCGAATCCCCCGGCCTTATTCAAAAAGTAAATATTTGGATCATGGGAAGCAGTCTGACCACCGATGCCAAGAGGTCTCAAAGCATGTATCTGGCAACTTCGGTCAGCCTTCGCGATATGAGTTTCTGCAATTCCTATAGTTCCAGCGCCACTGTGTGCCAGTGAACTAAGGGGTATTGGGAGGAAGAGTCATGGGAAAGAGTCAACGAGATTCGCGAGGCTTCACGCTGATTGCAGCCTTGATGCTGACCATTCTGTTATCGGGAGTGGCCGTCGGACTGCTTTACATGGTCGGCAACGAAGCCCGTATGGGCGGCAATGATCTGGAGGGAAACCTTGCCTACTACGGCGCCGAGGCCGGGATCGAGAACCTAACCTCGCAGCTCTCCACCCTCTACCAAAGTTCTCAATCGCCTGACGCCGCCTCCATCACGGCTCTGACCAGCGCCGCCAATTTCCCGACCCAGGTCTCCGGCTCGAACATCACGAACATGAATTATGTCGAGACCATCACCTGGCCCGCGACTCAGAGCAATGGTCAGCCGTGTTCGAACGTTCCCAATCCTTGCGGCTCGTGGGACATTGTCGGATCCGGATCCGATCAAGGCATGGTTGCCAGTCTGATCCCTTTCACTCTGCAGGTCACCGCCACGCGCCAGGCTGGCGCTGGACAAACGTCTGCATATTCCACTTCTGCCGCCACCGGCGCATCTGTGAACTTGACCCGCACGGTTGAAGTCGCTCTCCTTCCCGCATTTGAGTTCGGCGTGTTTTGCGATGGAGACTGCGATTACTTCGCCGGTCCGCCTTTCAACTTCGGAGGACGTGTCCATACCAACGGCAACTTGTTCTTAGCTGCCAATGGTGGACCACTCACGTTTACCGACAAAGTCGCGGCCGTGGGTCAAGTCGTTCTTGATCGATTGGAAAACGGCACCCCGGCGGGCTCTGGTGCGGGTTCATACAATGGTACGATCTACGTGCCGAACGCTGCGGGTGGATGTCCCGCTGCCCCGGGCTCTGGCCCCGCTGCAAATTGTCCGCAGCTGACCATTGGAAGCTGGACGGGCGGCTTTCCTGGTGTCGCAGGTTCCCCGAACTATAACCCTGGCCCCTGGACGGGAGTTTCCAAATCAACATTCGCGGGCTTTATTGAGAACGGTGCGACTGGAGCCACCAAGCTACAGCTGCCCTTCGTTCAAAATTCTCCGGTCGGTGCCATCGATATCATCCGCCGTCCACAAGCCGGAGACACGACGCTGTTGAGCAATTCGCGCCTCTACAATGAGGCTGAAATCCGCATCCTTCTCGCGGACTCTCTTGCGGATCTGCATCCGGAACGCGGAGCGGGGGCGATTGATGCCAACGATGTGCAAATCGGGCCGGCCCTGCAAGGGGGCGCCGCGACCGGGTTCACGCTCACGCAAGGGCCTTACAGCGGTTCCACGATGTACTACGCTACGGCGGCGAAGGGTTCCGGAAATTGGCTCTCGAGCCCTCCGACCGGCTGCTCCGGTTCCATCACGACTTGGCCGTTGTTGGGTCAACTTACACAGTCAACTCCCTGCACCGGAACTTGGCTGCGCGTAGAGTACCTGGACAACGCTGGTGCCTGGGTCGGTGTGACCCAGGAGTGGCTGGGATATGGATTCGGACGGATGTACGACTATCCGCCTACGGCTCCCTATCAATACTCCGGCATATCCGCGTGCCCGATCTCCGGCGTCCCAGCCGGACAATGCTACAACCCCATCAGCCCTGCGATTCTCATCTTGCAGCAATTGCAGGCGAGCGCGTCGAGCTTCAGTCAGGCGGTTGGCTCCGGAAGTTCTACGCTGTGGTTGCCGATTAACTTCTACGATGCGCGCGAGGGCGAACCGAGAGATGCACGATCAGGTGGAACCGCCGCCTCGTGCAGTCCGATCGGTGTGATGAACTCGGTCGAACTGGATGTGGGCAACTTGTGGCAATGGCTGCAAGGAAAAGGCCCGTACTCCGGCGGAAGTGGCAAGAGCGTCAACAATACAAGCCAAAACGGCTACATACTCTATTTCTCGGATCACCGAGGTATGCAGCCTGATCCTAATCCCACCGCCAACTCACTCTACAACCGGATGACTGGCATGTCGGGTCTGGAAGATACTGTCAATCGCAGTTCTTCCACCGGAGTACCGAGTGGAACAATGGAGGCTGCGACGTACTACTCATACTCACCAGAAGATGTGAACGCTGATACTTATCTCGATACTTGGGGCGCTAAATATCTGGGTGCCGGCTTCGGCCTTCCGCTTGGGACCGGCAACATGGCACAGGCTTACTACATACCCGGTACTACCACCGGAATCGCTGCCTGCTGGCCCACCGCACAGTGGAACATGGTAGCCGGCCCAAGACACTCTCTGCGCCTGGTGGACGGAGGCATGGACTCTTCTGGCACCAGCTATCTGCCTCACCCCATATCTCCGGCTACAAGTGGGAACGGCTTTACTGTTTCTTCCGAAGAACCGGTATATGTATTCGGCGATTACAACAGCGGTTCGGCCGATCCGTTTTTCCCTACCCAGGGCGTAAACGGCACAACCCCCCACTCTGCAGCCGCGATTATCGCGGATACAGTCACACTTCTCTCTAATCCGCCGATTAGCACAGGAACGTATGCGAATATCGGCTTCTCGGATCTCGAGAGCATGTATTATCCCGCGGTCGTGAGTAGCCGCAACGGAAATACCAGCTACTACCGGATGGCTATTGCTGCTGGAAAGAGCATCCCCTTCCCCATACCCACTTGGAGTGGAGTGCCAGCAGACTTCGGGACCGACGGAGGCATGCACAACTTCCTCCGCTATCTGGAGAACCGCGGATACAACGGCGCCACCGTCAACTACGCGGGGTCGCTGATCAGCATGTACTATTCGCAGTACAACACTGGCAATTTCAAGTGTTGTAATGCGGTGTACGGCGCTCCCACGCGTAACTATTTCTTCGATACGCAATTCTTGAATCCTGAAAACTTGCCTCCAGGCACTCCTGAGTTCCAGGACGTGGTCAGCCTGAGCTATCACCAGAACTTCACTCCGCAGTAATTGCATAGAGTTGAATTAAGTGCCCCGGTCTTGCAGCACCGACCGGGGCATTTTTCTTGGCATGAGGGTTCGGAAGAACGAACCCCTTAGGATTTGCCTTAAGCCATGTTGAAGGGGTCGCGTCCATCACTTCAAATTGATTAGGACTCTTCCGCTTCTCTGGCTTCTAATACTTTCCAACTATCCCCTATGTGAAACGAACCCGCTACAATTCCTCCCAATTCCGTCGGATTCAGGGGATTCGAAAACAACTTCATCCGCTCATGACATCATCCGTTGCGCCATCTCGCTCGCGGTTTCTGTGGATCTGCTTGTCCCTCGCCGCCCTCATCGGCGTCGCCGCCTTCTTCATCCCTACTTTCATCATTCGTCCATTTACGCATCAGACCTCTCGCGGATTGTTCCTGGCGATGGCAATTCGCCAGCGTGCGCCGATCGTGTCCCTCATTTGTGCGATCGTCTGCCTCCTTCTCGTTCTCTTGCTTTGGCAGCGGCGCGGCATTTGGTCAAGAACTGGACTCTCCATTCTCATGCTGATCGTCGCGGCGTCAGCTGTCATGTCTCGCTTGAACTACTTCGAATGGATGTTCCATCCCGTAGACAAGGCTCGATTCGAAGCGGAGTCGGCGAGCAAACTCGATAAGAGCGAGATGATTCTTACGGTTCAATATGGCGCCGACGCGCGCGCCTATCCCATCCGTGAAATGGCATACCACCACATCCTCAACGACGTCGTTGGAGGTGTCCCGGTGGCTGTCACCTATTGAACGCTCTGTCACACCGGTCTGGTGTGGACACGAACAATCAATGGGAAGGCGCTGCATTTCTATCTCGCAGGCATCAACAACCAGAACTTCCTGATGCGTGACAAGGAAACCGGAACCTGGTGGCAGCAGATCACCGGCAAGGCTCTGTACGGGCCTCTGCAGGGAGCATCTCTGGAGCTCGTTCCCAGTGACGAAATCACCTTCGGCGAATGGAAGTCAGAAGTCTCCGACGGTAAAGTCCTCGCCGAAGTTCCCAAGTATGTAAAGGAATACGACAGCAACTGGGAGCCCGATGTTGCAAAACTTCCAGTCGTGATCAGCTTCCCTGGAACGGAATTGAAATCCCGCGACGTCGTTGTCGGCCTCGAGATCGAAGGCCCGGCGCGCGCCTATCCTTGGGACGCGCTCGTCAAACAATCTCCGGTGATGGATCACGTGCACGGCATGCCGCTGCTGATTGCGGTCGGTCCCGATGGCAAATCGTTTCGCGTCTTCATAAGCCGTGTCGACGGTAAAGACACCGAGTTCTATTTGAAGCAAGACCCTGAACCCGCCGCAGCTGCCGCAAAGCCCGACTCACCCCAAGAAAAGAAGGCGGGAGAAGAAAACAAACAACAAGAGAACGATAAACCAGCTAGCGCAGCGCAAACATCCAGTAGCGCTGGCGTCCCGCCGGCTGCCCCGGGGGCGACCAGCCCTCGCCCCGTTGATCCACCACAGCAAGCAGCTACCCCTCCGACAACTCCCAAGCCCTGGATTCTGCTCGACACCGCCACAACCAGCGAATGGAACTTCCAAGGCTGCGCCGTCTCGGGCCCGTCGCAGGGCAAATGCCTCGACCGCGTGCCCGCTCTCAAGGACTACTGGTTCGACTGGCGCAACTACCACCCGGACACCACCCTCTACAAACGCTAACCAGATTCGACAGGTTCTCCTGTCAGGCCCGGTGGTCCGTTTGGTCAGAGAAAATCGCATGAACCAAGACGAGATCCCAGTTGCGGAGCAACCTCCGTTCGGGAGCAACCGGCGGGTGAAACGTAGTTATCCACGTCCTTCGTCACGGACGGCGCCGTACCGATCGCAGCCTTTTTTATACCGTCTACTTGAGATAGCTTGACTAGGACGGCAAGCCGGCTGATCATTGCATTCGAACGGTAGGCAATCGAGCGAGCCGACCCTAAGACAAGCAACCTTAAGTGAATGAGGATTTTGTGCACATAACTTAAAGTCGTCGACTGATTTCAAAGCACTTAAACTCCTCGGAACGCCGCAACTCTTTTCGTTTCAAGATTTTGCCCGTAAGCTATTACAGGCAAAGATCAACAAGCCGAATTTCCTCTAACTCGAACATTCCAATAGACCACGCAGGGGGAGGGGTAGCCTTCACAACCCTCGTGATTCCCGAAATGAAACTGCTCGAATTTCCAAGTTGCTGAATTGCTTTACACTCTTTCATCAGTTCCCTCCGGAGGATTTCTTGTCTGCTATTCGCGCTGTCTTTTGGGACGTCGGCGGAGTTCTGCTCACAAATGCCTGGGACCACAACGAACGCGCACAAGCCGTTGAGCGCTTCCATTTGGATGCAGCCGAGTTTCAGAGCCGCCACGAAACTCTAGTCTCCCCGTTCGAACGCGGCAAGATTACGCTCGATGAATACCTCGATCGCGCAGTCTTTTATCGCGAGCAGCCGTTCACGCGCTCTGAATTCCGCGATTACATGCTCTCGCTATCGAAGCCGTTTCCAGAGGTTCTTGCATTCGCGCAGGCGCTCAGCACTTCAGGGAAATACTTCATGGCAACCATCAACAACGAGTCGCGCGAACTGAACTACGATCGAATGGAGAAGTTTGGACTGAGGAAGATATTTCGGCTCTTTGTTAGTTCGTGCTTCGTCGGTCTCCGCAAGCCGGAGAGCGAGATCTACCGCATGGCATTGGAATTGACGCAATTCCCTGCCGATGAATGCTGTTTCATCGATGATCGCGCGCCAAACCTGGAACCGGCTGCGAAACTCCGAATGCACACGATCGAGATGAAAGGACTGGAAGGCCTGCGCGCCGCCTTGGCGGAACTTGGAGTGAGCGCGTAACTAGGTAGTCTTGCGCGCTTGCGCTGTCTTCACGCCCGCGTTCACCGGAATGTCGGATTCGAGCGTCGTTAGCATCAGGTCGCTGGACCAGCAATCTGCCGTCAGCTTCCATTCGCCATTGGTCTGTCGCGAAAAGACCCACAGATACTTGCCGCGCTCTTCACGGCGTTTGCCGCTCGAACTTGGAATCAGAGCCTTGCAGCGTCCCGCTTCGTAAGCCAGGTCCCCCACAATATCGACGCGCAAGGGCTCGACTTCAACTTCGCCGAGTCCCGCATCGAGTGCGCCAAAGAAGAACTCCCTTACCGCAGCCGCGCCACGAATCGGCGGATAATTCGACCGCAAAACCATGGCGTCCGAACTGTATAGCTCGAGCAGGTCATCGAGATGCCGCGTGTTGCAAGCCAGAACCCATTCCTGCGTCACCCTCCGCACTGCGGCTTCCGCGCGGCTCATGTCCCCGCGCAGCGCGGCATTCGGACGCATCTTATCTTCGCGCGCGGGCTCGGATCCAGCACGCGGAAAACTTCCATCTGGCGCTCCCGCGAAATAGTGATGATGGTAGTGGTGATGGTAATGATGGCTCTCGTTCGCTCCCGGCTGTGGAGTTGGCGGAGCAACGAACGTCTGCCCCGATGGGATCGCGGGATGCGCCGGCGTGATCGCTCCCGCTTCGGCGAGCGATCCTCCGCACTTCCCGCAGAAGCGATTGCCTTTGCGGTTTCGATATCCGCAAGCGCTGCAAATGGCGAAGCCTGCATCAAGCGCGAGGTTTGGCGTTACATCTTGCGCGGCGTTCTCTGCGTCCAGTTCCGCGGCTGATCGTTGCGCCGCCTCGACAGCTGCGGCAGCGACCGGTTCGGCACCAGCTTTGGGACGGCGTCCTGCAGGCTGCAGCCTGCGGTAGAGTTCTTCCATGTCAGCGCCGCGAACAGGTGTGTCCATCGGCGATCCGAAGGGCCCGGGAGCTTTTTTGTCTTTGTCCACGAATCGATCACTCACTACTGAGGCAATTCTAGCCCAAGTGCTCGTGTTCATCGGCTGGAAAACTCGATCTTCCCTTCGGTCTCGGTCGGAACGCCATTGCAGGTGGCAGGACGATATCGCCACGTGCGCACCGTTCGCAGCACATGCCAATCGCCGAGCATGCCAGCGCTCTCGAGAATCAGCGGGCTATGCACGTGTCCGTCGGTGCCGATGATGAAGCTCACCTTGACGTTCCGGCCGCGCGCAGCTGGAGTCGCAAGAGGATTCGGTGTCGCCAACGCCTCTGGCGGTTGAACGTCTTCACAGGATGGACGCGAACTGACGTGCGGAACGCTCGCAAATTGCGCAGCGGGTTTGAGCGCTCCCGAGAAGTAATTCTCGCGCTGCTCAAGAATGGCAGCGCGCGAGATAGGCGCGGTCGTCGTCATCGACAGCGCAGTGATAGGTGCCAAAGCTAGTAGGATCGCAGGCCAGTTGCGACTAAACATTGATTTCTAACTCCATCAGCAAGAACTTGCTTGCCGGTACCTCTGCTAGGGCATGTTTGCCGCCACGAATAGATAGACGATCCCCTTGCACATCAGTGAGTTACGAGAGGACCTGTAGTCAATACTTACAGCCATGTGAAAGACGTTGCACAAGTTGCCCCGATCGCCGGCGTCTATTTTCTCTTCTGGATGATGCCGCCGGGCGCAACGCTACTACGCACGCAGGAGTGTCAAGAGCGTAATTTCTGGAGGGCAATTCAGCCGCATTGGAACTTCGACTGTACCCAATCCCGGATTGGTGTACAGCGTTAAGGGCCCGATGGTGTACAAGCCCCAAATGTACTTTCTGGCAAGGTCGGGTAAGTAGAGCGGACGGATAAAGGGCAACCGCACTTGCCCTCCATGAGAATGACCGGAAAGCTGGAGGTCGACGGAATAGCGTGAGGCTCGATCCGCGAAGTCCGGTTCATGAGCGAGGAGCACGGTAGCCTCTCCGGAAGGAATCGTCCGCAACGATGTTTCGAGATCGGCACCGCCCCCAAGCACATCGTCGATTCCACTCAACCAGAAGCGCCCGCCGTTCTTCTCAATGGGAATGGATTGATTGGCCAGCACCTTGATCCCAACAGCGCGCAACGCGGCAGTCACGCGATCGGAATTGGTGAAGACGTCGTGGTTCCCCATCACAGCCCAGAGACCATGAGGAGCCTGCATCTTGCTGAGAATTTCCGCGCAAGGCTCGGCGGATTCCGCGCCATTTTCGGGATCACCAAAATCCGGGACTGAAACGAAGTCTCCAGTAAGAACGATGATATCGGGATGCAGAGCATTCACCATCCCGATTGCAGCCCGCAACGGGTGGACGGAAAAATATGGATCGTAGTGGAAATCGCTCAGGAGCGCGACGGTGAATCCATCCATTTGCAAGGGCCAACGCCGGAGCCTAATTTCCTTCCGCACAATGCGCGGACGATTGGGCTCGATGAGCACAGTGTCCGCCACAACCGCGCCAACACCAGCGGCGGCTGCGAGCCGGAAAAACTTGCGCCTGTTAGTGGGAAGAAATGCCAATCAGCCTTAGGGCCTTGCGGTTCGTGGATGCGCGACCAATTTCAGAATAACGCGAGATTATCCTCACGTCCTATAACGACAGGGATGCCTTCAATGATTGAAGTTCAGAAGTTGAATGTTGCTACCAGATCGATGCGCCGATTCGCGGTGGTGCCTGGAGAAAATGGGAATCCTTGAATATTGTTTGACACATCAAAAAATCTAGAACCTAAAGTTCCGCCGGGATTGCTCAAGTTCAGGTTGTTGAATGCGTTTCGAAAGCTTACGCCGAGCGTCAGGTTGTAACGACGATCGGAATTCGACGACATGCCTCCCGGCCCTCCACCACCAAACAGTGGACCCCTGGGCCCACCGCCCCCTCGCGGACCACCGCCGCCGGGGCCTCCCGGTCCGCCTCCGGCTGAAGTCGCGTTCTTCGTTTTTGGGCCAAGTCCGAAAGTCTTCGTCAGTCGCAGGTTCATCACAAAGTGATTCGGACCAGTTCCATAGTTGATGGGAAGAAGCTTGCCCGTTGTTCCGGAAGCATCGAACGTGCCCAATGGAGTGCAGTAAATCATGCCGGTGGGAGCAGTTCCCAAAGGGCAAGTCGCACTCGAAACGAAGCCGGGGCGATCGTTGTATTGAGAATCTCCATTCAAATCAAATGGCGAGTTGATGTTGAAAGGGCTTCCTGAACTGAACACCATAAATGGACTCAGCCGAAACAAATACGGTAAAGAAATGCTGCCCCCAAGGAAAAGTCTGTCTCGAACGTCGAAAGACGCCCGGCCGTAATCCTTGCTGATATCAAAAGAATCAGACGGAAAACTCGAGACGCCAGCTGTGTCGCTATTGGCAAAGCTCAACGAATAGTAGCCGAACAACTGAAGCTTCGAGCCGATCCTTACATTCGAATTCACCATCAGCTGATGTTGTTTAAAATTGCCCTCGGAGACGTACCGATAGATGTTCTGGCTGGGAATCGGGCAACTTGGATAGCACGGCAGTCCAAAATTCGGTGCTGTTGTATTGATCGTCAGAAATTGATCGAAGCCGCGCGAATTCAAGTAAGTGACGGCGACGGTTGCGGACTTCGTAACCTGGCGCTCCACGCTTATGGCACTCTGCAAAGTTCCGGGAGCGTGCAGGTTGGGATCGATCTGATAGACGCTCGAAGTGATCGTACTCGGCACGCCACAACTGGAAATCGACGCAGTCAGAGGCTTATCCAAGCCCGGAAAGCAGAGAGGGTTAGGATTGGTAACGACGTATTCCTGCTGGGAGATCCCGTTCAAATGAGCCGCCTGGAGAAGCGGCGTGACTTGAAACCGGTCGTAGAAGATACCCGAACCGCCGCGAATGACAACTTTCGGCGGCCCGCTACGTCCGCCTACTCCCCACGCGAACCCGAAGCGGGGAGCCCAATCATTGTGGTCGTGAATATCGTTTTGAGCTTCGTAGCGAAGGCCCAGGCTAATCGTGATATTCGGACGGACCCGCCAGTCGTCCTGAAAATATGGTTCAGCGTCGAAATAAGTGAGATTCGCGCTCGGTGAACCCTGCGTGATTGTTAGCTGAGTCGGGGTTCCCGCCGAAAAGTCTTCGTAGGAGGGGAAGAGGAAAGAACCGTTAAATCCCGATGTCGAAACATCGGTGGCTTGAGTCGCACGGAAACGAGCGCCGAATTTGAGCGTGTGATTGCCGTGAATCAGCGAAGTGTAGTTCTGGACTTCGTAGCCGTTCTGCAGGTCGTTAAGTGTTCCTTCGCTGTTTCCACCGCCGGTAAATGCACCGAGCACGCTGACAGCGGGATTCGTATCGACCGGACTTTGCAGGTTGCGATCGCGATTGAACTGAAAGCGCGTCTCATTCACGATCTTCGATCCGAAGACCTGAGTGTCGCTAATCTGGAGCGTGTTCTCAGTGCTGGTGGGGGCGTAGGCTTGAGTCGGCAAATAGAACTGGCTGCTTAATTCGCCCGTTTGCGTATCGCGATAGTACTGATAGCGCGCGGTCAGAGTGTTGTTCTTAGTGATCGCCCAATCAAGACGCGGACCGACGTTGGTGCGCTGTCTCGGATTGGGGATTGAACTGGCAAAGTTTGGCAGGCCTGTGGACGGGTCCGTCGCGTTGATAACGGAGAGTTCGTTGATGTCTCGGCGGTCGATGTTGAAGAAGAACGACGCCTTTTTATTGATGGGACCGCCAATGTTTCCATTGAACTGGGTCGAGTAATACGGTGGCTCGACACCGGCAAACGGATTAGGCGCATTAAAGGGGGAATCGTTTCCATCCGCCATGAATTGACCGTGGAGTTTATCGGTGCCTGGCTTGGTGAAAATTTCGATGCGGCCATAGCCAAGCTTGTCGTACTCGGAAGAAAACGGGTTTTGATTGATACGAATTTCGCGGATTGACGACTTTGGCGGAAGTTGTCCGGCGGTAAATCCGTCGATATACATTTGGCCGCCGTTGGGTCCGGCCGATGGTCCGGCGAGAGCCTCAAGGTCGGATTGCAACTCGTCAGGGTCGTCGGGTAGAGCTTCGAGCTCTTTTCCCGAAATCGTGATTGCGCCCGCATTGCTGGAGGGATTTACGTCGATCGTGGGCGCTGTGTCGGAGACCTGAACTTTTTCCTGTTCGACCGCGATGGTCAGGGCAACGTTCAGCCGCATGGGTTGAGCAGCAATGACGACATTGTCGTTTTCGAAGAGAGTGAATCCCGTAGCAGAAACGGTCAGTACATATTTACCAGGCGGCAGGGTCTTGAACTCGAACATGCCCTGTGCATTACTCTGCACGACAATCGGAGATCCGGTCGCGGGAGTCATAATCACTGCAGCACCGGGAACAGCCGCGCCAGAAGGATCCGCCACTTGTCCACGAAGCGACCCGGCGGCGTCCTGGCCGAACGCAGAAAATGAGAGCAAAATCAGAACTATAATTGCGAAATACAGGTATTTCTGAAGCTTCATCTTGCCTTCCATTTCTTGAATGAATAAGAACGAAAAATTATGGGCTCATCTAAAAACTGCCGATCGGAGACCGATGCCTACTGAGAGTCACCGCCTGGAGCACCACCGAGACTCCAGGGCGTAAGCATCATCGCCTGACTGGCGCTGGGAGCAGCTTGTAGTATCGGCTCCACACCGCTGAGGAGAGTGATCGCCGTGCCTCCGGCAGCCGAGCCTTCAGTCGCTACTATCAAAACTGCATCACCTTTATGAAGGTCTGCTATCGTCACCACAGGCATGCGGCTCAACATCTGTTGAAAATCTCCACCGCCTTGACGCATGCTTCCGCCATTCGTTGCGCCTGCGCTCGTCACACCACCGTTCCCAGCGGCAGCCGGAACACCGGCACCAGCCCCTGCCGCACTACCGCCGGATGCAGCGCCGGAACCAGCAGCTCCTGGAGTTCCCGGTGGAAGGCTGCCTTTGAGCCGCATGGCGATTCGCTGCGCGAATTCGGCCGGTAATTTGTGAAGCTGCGATTCGGCGCTAATCTTTACAAGCACCGCTTTCTTCGTCAATAAATCCTGAACGTTGATTGTGCCCGCGCTTGCATCTACTGAATTGACGGTGCCCGCAATATTCCGGAAGCTGCCGGCAACGATTTCTTCCGCCGTGATCTCGGAGCCATCCGCGCTGCGCTCGCCTCGGGCGCGCAATTGATCGCCGGCATGAATATCGGCAAGCGAAGAAGGCTTAGCGTCATCGAACTTCACCGAGTCGGGAGCGTAACGGCGAATCACTGTGTTCTTCGAGGTATGAATTGTGATTGTCTTTTTTCCGCCGAGACCCGTTACAGAAATAATCACTGTCCCCGCTGCAGGATCGACACTGCCGACAAGGCCACCTGTGCCTCGTTTCTGCCAGTCCTGACGGATCTGATCGCGGACTGCGTCGATAGCAGAACTCGTAATTACAAGGACTTCCAAGGCGTCGACGCCATCGCCAGCCGCATGACCGCGAACTCGGACGGTGTCTCCGACTCTGAGATCTGGCAACTGGATCGAAGTCGCATTCTTGAGGTCCTTGTCGCCCGGGGCCATACGGAGAAGTCGAGCGTTGGGCTCGACCGTTACGGCAACATCTGGACCGGATTCGGCAGACAAAATGATCGCATTCCCATTGATGGACTTTATCGCGCCAATGCGCTTGGCAATTGCAGGCTGAGCGGCGTCGGACGTTTGGCACAACGAGATGCCAGCGAACATCAAAAGAGAGCTTGCGCCCGCCAATACGACGGAAAGAACAGCGATCATTACCGGGCTTTTTGTCTGCATAGCTCCTTCTTTACTTTACAACGTCAATTGGGCTGCAACTGGATGATTTACAAAGTTTTACCCAAGGCTGTGCTTTCAGGGCAATAGGCGAAAGGCAGGCATAACATTTGTATTTCTGAGGGAGCAGACTCGAGTGCAAGGGCACCCAGACTGCTAATAGACGGTCGGTACATACCTGATTAGGATTTCAGTTGGAGAGTTGTGGAAACAGGGCCTCGGATGCGTGTTTCTATCTTACGTTTCTTCCTATGCTGGACGATGGTAATGCTGATCCCGCTGTCATTGCTGGGGCAAGAAGGCAATGGACAACCGGCGGGAGCGATCCTTCATACGCAAGGTGGCGTTTCGGTAAATGGTTCTGACGCGAGGGATTCCGCCGCAGTCTTTGCCGGAGATTTGATCGAAACTAAAGCCGGGTTCTCGGCAAGCCTTACCTTAGGCGGTACGACGATCCTTCTGGGACAGGAATCGTTGGCGAAGTTTCAAGATGATTACATCGAGTTGGATCACGGGACCGTGTCGGTGGGAACGTCGAAGAGTTATCGTGTTCACGTAAACTGCCTTCGTGTGGTACCTGCACGGAATGAATGGACTCAATACGAAGTCACTGACGTCAACCGTACGGTTCAGGTTTCGGCCCACAAAGATGACGTGAACGTCGAGCACGAAATGGGTGCGCACAAGCCGACGCCCGAGAGCGCAGCCTCACAAAAAGCTTCAGTTCACGAGGGAGAACAGAAGGGCTATGACGAAACCGAGATTTGCGGCGCGCCGGGACCTTTAGCCGGCACCAAAGCCCTCAACCCGAAATGGATTGCCGTCGAAGCTGGGAGTGGGGCTGCCATCCTTTGCGCCCTGCTATGCAGGGGCAGTGGTGGAAGCAAGAATAACAATATGAGTCAGTCCTCTCCGTAGGAGCCTGCGCGCGCCGAAATCTTTTTACAAGATTCTTTCGTGCGTATAGCCCGCCGAAACGAGTGCCGCCAACAGTTCGGTGATGTGATCGGGACCGCGGGTTTCCATTGTGATATCAATCGCGGTGTCGCCCAAATTCACACCGTGGTATGCGCGATCATATGCAGTCTCGACAATGTTGGCGCGATGATCCGCAAGGATGCCGGTAAGACGATGCAACGCACCAGGATAGTCGGGCAGATGGACTCGAAGACGAACCAGCCGTCCATCTTTAACTAAACCGCGCTCGATGATCCGCGCAAGCAGGGTGACGTCGATATTTCCCCCGCAGACCAGAACGGCGACACGCTTCCCTTGCAGTGGAAGCTTGCGATTAAGTACGGCAGCGATGGCTGCAGCTCCGGCACCTTCCGCGAGGGTCTTCTCGCGCTCCAGCAACAGGAGAATCGCATTCGCGATCTCTTCTTCTTCTACAGTAACGATGTCGTCAACATACTTCTGAACCAGAGGCAGCGTGTGCTCGCCAGCGCGGCGAACCGCGATGCCGTCGGCGATCGTCTTGGCGGAGTCGAGCGTGATCGGTTTGCCTGCAGCTACGGCTGCTTTCATCGAAGGAATACGCGACGGCTGCACCCCGAAAACTTGCACCGACGGCTTCATTTCCTTTACAGCACACGCGATTCCGCCGATGAGTCCTCCACCTCCGATGGGAGAAACGATAACCTCAATGTCGGGATGCTGTTGCAGAATTTCCAGGCCGAGAGTTCCCTGCCCCGCGATAACCGTGTCGTCATCGAAGGCATGAATCAGAGTCAGATGGTCCTGCTGACTTAGCTTGACGGCCTTCTCGTAGGCTTCGTCATAATTGGCGCCGTGCAACACAACTTCTGCACCATATGCTCGAGTCGCGGAAACCTTGGTGAGTGGCGTGGGCAATGGCATAACAATACGGGCGCGAATATCGTGGCGTCCCGCATGATAGGCCACTCCCTGCGCGTGATTGCCGGCGGAGGCTGCGATCACACCGTGAGAACGTTCTTCCGGAGTGAGAGTTAAGAGCTTATTGAGCGCTCCGCGCTCTTTGAACGCGCCGGTGCGTTGCTGGTTGTCGAGTTTCAGGAAGATGGAATTATTGGTGATGCCGGAGAAGGTTTCCGAATGAGTACAGGGAGACACGCGAATGTCGGATCGGATCCTGCCTAAGGCGGCCTGGATGTCGGAGAGTTGGATCATGAGGCACGCACAGTCATTGTGCTGCGCTCCATCTTAGCCTGCGGTAGAGGCTAATTGTCGGGATCACGATGCGATTTGTTTTCCGGTGGAAACCGAGGAAATAACAGGGCGGAGTGCAGGGGCTTTCAGGTATGCATCCACGGAGGCAGCAGCCTTGCGACCTTCCGAGATCGCCCAGACGACGAGCGATTGTCCGCGACGCATATCACCAGCGGCAAAGACTCCAGGCACCGACGACATGTAGTTGTTGTCGGTTGCGACATTACCGCGATTATCAAGCTGGACGCCCAACTGTTCGATCATGCCGTTACGCACCGGACCGAGGAATCCCATCGCGATGAGGATGAGATCGGCGTCCAAGGTGAACTCGGATCCGGCGATCGCTTCAAACTTCGGGGGAGGGCCGACCCTAACAGCGTGAAGTTGTTTGAGATTGCCACGGTCGTCGCCCGTGAGTTTGGTTGTGGCGATGCTCCAATCGCGAATGCCGCCTTCTTCATGTGCGGCTTCAGTGCGCAGCTGAAGTGGCCACAGCGGCCAGGGCGTCATCGGCGAACGCTTGTCGGGCGGCTTGGGCATAATCTCGAATTGATGCACGGAGAGCGGCTTCTGACGGTGGCAGGTGCCGAGACAATCGGCGCCCGTGTCACCACCACCGATGATAATGACGCGCTTGCCGGTCGCAAGAATTTCGATGGACGCGTCGACTGTGTCGCCGTGGCAACGCTTGTTTTGCTGCGGGAGGAATTCCATGGCGTAGTGAATTCCTTTTAGCTCACGTCCGGGAATGTTGAGGTCGCGGGGATGCTCAGAACCACCGGCTAGAACGATTGCGTCAAAATCTCTGCGCAGCTCTTCAACGGCGATATTCTTGCCAACTTCCGCGTTCGTGACGAACTTGACTCCCTCGCCGGACATTTGCTCGAGGCGGCGGTCAATGATGTGTTTTTCGAGCTTGAATTCGGGAATCCCGTAGCGGAGCAATCCTCCAATGCGGTCGGCCTTCTCATAAACCGTAACCGCATGGCCGGCTCGACAAAGCTGCTGGGCGGCAGCGAGCCCGGCAGGACCTGAGCCGACGATCGCGACTTTCTTCCCCGTCTTAACCTTCGGGGGCTCGGGGCGGATCCAACCTTCGAGGAAGCCTCGCTCAACAATATTTTTTTCGTTTTGCTTGATTGTGACTGGCGGCGCCGTTATGCCGAGGACGCACGAGGTCTCACAGGGCGCAGGACATATCCGGCCCGTGAACTCTGGAAAATTATTGGTCGCGTGAAGCTGACGTACGGCATCTTTCCATCGTCCGCGATAAACAAGGTCGTTCCAGTCGGGGATTAGATTGTTGACGGGACATCCCGTCTGACAAAAGGGGACGCCACAATCCATGCAGCGCGCGCCCTGCTGCCGGAGCTGGTCTTCGGGGAAATCCTGATAGATTTCAAACCAATCGTTCACGCGTTCGAGTACAGGACGACGCGGCGCCAACTCTCGTGAATAATCCATGAAGCCGGTGGTCTTACCCATGCTGCACCTGCTCGGCATTGGCCAGGACTGCGGCCTGTTCGCCGGGAATATAAGCTTGCTGACTGCGGCTCACACCCAATACTCGTTTGAATTCGTGTGGGAAGACCTTGATGAAGCGCGAAACCGCTTCGGACCAGTTGTCGAGGATCCATTTGGCACGGCGACTGCCGGTCAGATCCATATGGCGCGTGACCAAATCTTTGACCAGTTGCAAGTCTTGCTCGTCAAGCAAAGGTTCGAGATCGACTGAATCGAGATTGCAGCGTTCCTGCGTAAAGTCGCCGCGCTCATCGTAAACGTAGGCGACGCCACCACTCATACCTGCCGCGAAATTACGGCCACAGGAGCCGAGAACCAGAACCAATCCGTTGGTCATGTATTCGCAACCGTGATCGCCGACACCCTCAACGACAGCGGTTGATCCAGAGTTGCGAACTGCAAAGCGCTCGCCGGCTACACCGTTGAAGAAAGCTTCGCCGCTCGTAGCTCCGTAGAGGGCAACATTGCCGATGATGATGTTCTCTTCGGGAGCAAAGGTGGAACCGCGCGGGGCATAGACGATGACCTTGCCTCCGGAAAGACCTTTGCCCACATAGTCATTCGCTTCGCCTTCGAGGGTCAGGGTCACCCCTTTAGCCAGAAACGCTCCAAGACTCTGTCCCGCTGACCCTTTCAGATGAATATTAATCGTATCGTCCGGCAAACCTGCGGAACCATAACGACGAGCGATCTCACCGCTCAACATCGTCCCAACGGAGCGGTGAATGTTGCGCACTGGAAATTTGGCTTCAACCGAAGAGAGAGTTTCGAGAGCGTGATGAACTTGCCCGAGAATCTTGTGGTCGAGGGCCTGTTCCAGCCCGTGATCCTGCGATTGAATGCAGCGGCGAGCGATGCGCGATGGGACCGGTGGATTGTAGAGAATCGCAGAGAAGTCCAGACCCTTGGCCTTCCAGTGATCGACCGCTTCAGTTGTATCGAGCATGTCGACGCGACCCACCATCTCGTCGACCGTTCGGAAGCCCAATTCCGCCATGTACAGTCGAACCTGCTCCGCAATGAAGAAAAAGAAATTAATGACGTGTTCAGGCTGTCCCTGGAATTGCTTGCGCAGAACGGGATCTTGTGTCGCGATGCCCACTGAGCAAGTATTCAGGTGGCATTTACGCATCATGATGCATCCCATCGCGATCAGCGGCGTGGTCGCGAATCCAAATTCTTCTGCACCTAACAGTGCTCCGATCACGACATCGCGACCAGTTTGCAGCTTGCCATCCGTCTGGACTCGGATGCGGCCGCGCAGGTCGTTGAGCAGCAGAACCTGTTGCGTTTCTGCCAGGCCTAATTCCCATGGAATGCCTGCATGCTTGATCGAACTCAGCGGTGATGCGCCGGTGCCGCCGGAGTCTCCACTGATCAGCACGACGTCAGCGTGTGCTTTCGCCACGCCCGCAGCGACCGTTCCGACGCCCACTTCCGCGACCAATTTCACAGCGATCCGAGCCTGTGGATTCGCATTTTTCAGGTCGTAGATGAGCTGCGCGAGATCTTCGATCGAATAGATATCGTGATGCGGTGGTGGGGAGATCAGCCCGACGCCCGGAATCGAGTGCCGAAGGCGAGCAATGACTTCGTCAACCTTGTGCCCGGGAAGTTGGCCTCCCTCGCCGGGCTTGGCGCCCTGGGCCATCTTGATCTGCAATTCGTCCGCATTGACCAGGTAGTTCGCGGTGACGCCAAAACGCGCTGATGCTACCTGCTTCACAGCGCTGCGGCGGAGGTTACCATTGGAGTCGGGCTTGAAGCGCTCTTCGTCTTCTCCACCTTCTCCGGTGTTTGATTTGCCGCCGATGCGGTTCATCGCGATCGCGAGCGTTTCGTGTGCCTCTTTACTGATCGATCCGAACGACATCGCGCCGGTGGTGAAGCGCTTGACGATTTCTTTGGCGGGCTCAACTTCTTCGATCGGAACTGGCGCCTCGCTCGTCTTGAACTTCATCAACCCGCGCAAGGTGCAAAGATTGGCGCTCTGCTTGTCAATGAGATCGGTATATTCCTGAAAAGTCTTGGAGCTCTCGGTGCGCACTGCATGCTGCAGTTTGCTGATCGTCAAGGGATTAAGCAGGTGATATTCCCCATTAACCCGCTGGTGATAGCTGCCGCCAACCGTGAGTTCGGTTTCAAATTCGGTCAGTGGGCGGAAGGCGTATTCATGCTTTAGCTGTGCTTCTGCCGCGAGGACGCTCAAGCCAATGCCTTCGAGGCGCGACGTGGTTCCGGCGAAATATGAATCGACAAGTTCTCTACTCAGGCCGATGGCTTCAAACACCTGCGCTCCTTGATAACTCTGCAGGGTCGAGATGCCCATCTTCGAGAATGTCTTGAGAAGACCTTTCTTAACTGCTTTCAAGAGGTGCTTCACCGCAATGTCGGGAGTGACGCCGTCGCCCAACTCCCCGCGCCACGCAAGATCTTCAACGCTCTCCAACGCGAGGTAGGGATTAATCGCGCTCGCTCCGTACCCACTCAGCAGCGCGAAATGCATGACCTCGCGCGGCTCACCCGACTCAGTAATCAAAGCAACCTGGGTTCGCGTTTCTTCCCGGACCAGCAGATTGTGAACGGCCGCAAGGGCGAGCAAGCACGGAATTGGAGCGTAGTCCTTGTCCACCCCGCGGTCTGAAAGAATCAACAGAGAGTATCCAGCCTTCACAGCCTGCGAAGCCCTCCGGCATAGCTCGTCGAGCGCGCGACGCAGTCCCACCTCGCCATCGCTGGCATGAAACAATGTCGGCAGCGTGGTGGCCAGCAAATCACGATTTGACACACGACGAAGCTTTTCGAGGTCACGGTTCGTGAGCAGTGGATGCGCCAGCTTAAGCATGTGACAATTTTCTGGCGCTTCCTCGAGAATATTGCGCTCGCTCCCGATATAGCTGATCAGCGACATCACCATCTCTTCGCGGATGGGATCGATCGGCGGATTTGTAACCTGTGCGAAGAGTTGCTTGAAATAATTGAACAGAGACTGCGGCTTGTCTGAGAGGCAGGCCAGTGGAGTATCCGTCCCCATCGAGCCGATGGGCTCTTCCCCTTTGGTAGCCATCGGACCGAGGATCATTCGTAAATCTTCGTCGCTGTAGCCGAAGGCTCGCTGGCGGCGGAGAAGCGTCTCAACATCCGGATAGTGCATGCGAGACGGCTCAGGTAACTGATCCATCGTGATCTGATTTTCTGCCACCCATTGCGCGTAAGGTTGATGCGAGGAGAGTTTTTGCTTGATCTCCTTGTCGGAAACGATGCGACCTTCGACGGTGTCGACCAGAAACATCTTGCCGGGCTGAAGGCGACCCTTTTTCTTCACCTGCTCTGCAGGAATGTCGAGCACTCCGGCTTCCGATGCCATCACGACCAGATCGTCGTTCGTGACGAGGTACCGTCCGGGACGCAAGCCGTTACGATCGAGGGTTGCGCCGATCACTCGGCCATCAGTAAATGCAATCGCGGCAGGACCGTCCCACGGCTCCATCAAGCACGCGTGGTATTCGTAGAAAGCTCGCTTCTCAGGCTTCATGTGAGGATTGCCGGCCCAAGCTTCTGGGATGAGCATGGCCATAACGTGAGGCAAGCTGCGTCCAGCCTGCAGAAGCAATTCCACCGCGTTATCGAAGTTCGCAGAGTCGCTGCCGTCGGGTGCGATCACCGGATTTAATTTCTGCAAATCGTCGCCAAACAACGGGGAACGCAGCAGCGACTGGCGCGCGTGCATCCAGTTGACATTGCCGCGTAGCGTGTTGATCTCGCCGTTATGAGCGATGTATCGATAGGGATGGGCGCGCTGCCAGCTGGGAAACGTATTGGTAGAAAATCTTTGGTGAACGAGACAGAGCGCGCTGACGGCGTCGGGATCCGAAAGCTCGCGATAGAAGTTCTCGATCTGCGAGGCGAGCAGAAGTCCCTTGTAGACGATCGTTCGACAGGAAAGAGACGGAATGTAAAACATCTCGGCGTCTTCAATCCCAGACTCGCGAATCTCATTTTCAGCACGCTTGCGGACGACGTATAGCTTGCGCTCGAAAGCATCTTCGTCCATCCCTGGAGCGCAGCGAATGAATATCTGTTGGATGTAGGGTTGGGAAGCACGGGCAACCCGGCCGATGGCCGAGGCATATACCGGCGTGTCTCGCCAGCCGAGAAGAGCTAGCCCTTCCTCCTTCACGATGCGCTCGAGAATTCCCTCGCATTGCAAACGAGGATGTTTTTCGACCGGAAGGAAGATCATTCCTACGCCGTAACTTCCGGCTTTCGGCAAAGCAAAACCGAGCTTCTCGCATTCGCGAGCGAAGAACTTATGTGGAATCTGAATGAGGACGCCCGCACCGTCGCCGGTTTCAGGATCGCAACCGCACGCTCCACGGTGGGCAAGATTCAGGAGAACCTGAATGCCCTTGCGGATAATGTCATGGCTTTTCTTTCCGGAAATACTGGCTACGAACCCGATTCCGCAGGCATCATGCTCGTGCGCGGGATGGTACAAACCCTGGGCCGCCGGGAGACCATTTTTCGGGTTTAGACGCGTCGTCATGGACTTCGTCCGAGGGTCGGATTTCCTTTCGTAGCAGTTGTTCTCTGGCCTGCATGGCTGGGCGACGGAAGGTCGCACACCTCTGCTCTAGAACACACATTCGCTCTACTTTAATAGCGCCCGTGGGCACGCTATGTACAATGCAGAATTTCGATACAAGGTATGCAAAATTCAGGGCTCCGACAACCCATGCGGATTCTGCGTAATTAACCTCAGAAACACGTGACTCCGCTATAATTCGCACAACCAAAATGGACTTTGATCAGCTCATCACATTCTTAGAAGTAGCCCGACAGGGCAGTTTCTCGCGTGCGGGAGAAAAGGTTTTCCGTTCGCAATCGGCGGTCAGCGCCCAGATTCGCCAACTCGAACAAGAATATGGGGATCGCCTACTGGATCGATCTGGAAAAACTGTCAAACTAACGCCCGCGGGCCAAGTGTTCTACGAGTATGCGGAGCGCCTGAAGAATCTTCGGGATGAGTCTCTGATGGCAGTGGCTGACCACAGCGGCACGCCGCGAGGTACGCTGCGAGTGGGGGCAAACGAAGCGACCTGTTTGTACGTTTTGCCAGAGGTTTTCGGTGAGTATTGCAGAAGATATCCGCCGGTACAGATCAGCATTTACAGGAACTTCAGCTACAAAATTGTTGAGAAACTGGAGAACGGCATGGTGGAGGTCGGTATTCTGACGCTACCGATCCAGTCTCCGAGTCTGAAGATCCAGCCGATTTTTCGGGACAAGTTGATGTTGATGGTGAGTCCCAAAAACCCTCTAGCTAAGTTCAAGGTTGTTCCAGTTGCGGAGATCGTCAAGCATCCCTTGCTCTTTCCTAAAACTGGACATACGCGAAGGCTGCTGGACAAGCTGTTCCGGCCCCATAGCGCGGAACTGCAGGTGAGGATGGAACTTCCTAGCATCGGGATGATCAAGAGTTTTGTCGCTGCTGATTTGGGGGTTTCGTTGATCAGCGCGTCATTTGCCCGGGATGAAGTGGAAGCTGGCAGAGTCAAACTCATCGATCTTGAGGACGCAGAACTCTATCGAGAATTAGGGCTGGCTTACCGGCGGGATCGGACTTTATCAGTGGCATCGACTGCCTTTGTCGCCCTATTGAGGCAGTTTGCGACCCAAATGAAGAAGGAAGCTTAGGTCATAGTTAGCAGCATTTTCGATGCAAGCAATCGTAATTTTGAATTTCTTCTGAACCCTGCGAATCGCTATTCTTGCAGTGCGAGTAGTTTTGGTAGCAATTTCATGAACGGTTCCATCTCCAACCAGGACACACGAATTACATCGACAGGTACAGGTATGTCGACACGAATTACGTGTCTTCTGGAGGACGGGATCGGATGAAGTAAAGCACTTTTAAGAGATTCAACCGAACCCACCGCCAGAAGCAATCTGGCGGTGGGTTTTTGTTTGCCCGAAATTTTTTGTTTGCCCCAAAATTAAGGAAGGAAACTATGAGCGGACTACAGCGACAAAGCAGATTCGAACAAGGCGAAGATGTCGTGGTAATGAAATTCGGTGGCACCTCGGTGGAGGATGCGACCGCGATCCGGCGTTTGATCGAGATTGTCGAAGGCAGGCTCGGAGCCCAGCCGGTGCTCGTCGTCAGCGCGCTGGCAAAGGTTACGGACCAACTGTTAGACGCCGGGAATGCTGCTGCCATCGGGCATCTTGGATCGGCATTAGCTTCAGTACGGACCATCTATGTGCGACACGAGGAATTGGCGGACTCTCTCGTTGATGGTTCTGCCTACGGGTCGCTTGACCGCGCACTGCGATCCGAGTTTCAGGCGCTGGAATCGCTTCTACATGATTTAGAGAGGTCGCGAGAATTCGATCTTCGAGTGCAAGATCGGCTGTTGGGATTTGGAGAATGCTTTTCAGCTCGGTTGATCTCTGAGGCATTGTGCGAGGCCGGACTGGAGGCTACGCACGTTGATGCGCGTGAATGTATTGTCACCGACGCGCGCCACGGTCAAGCCGGGCCGCTCTGGGACGTGACTAACCAACGCATCCAAGAAGTTTTGACTCCCCTTCTGGAAGGGGGGCGAATCCCTGTGTTGGGCGGGTTCATCGCCTCTACTGTCGATGGCGTGCCGACGACTCTGGGACGAGGAGGTTCCGATTTCAGCGCGGCTATTCTGGGTGCCGCTCTGCGTGCGTCGCGTGTCGAGATTTGGACCGATGTGGATGGCGTAATGACGACCGATCCAAAAATCTGCCTGGAGGCTCGCGTCATTCCGAAGATGAGCTTCGATGAGGCGGCGGATCTGGCCCACTTTGGAGCGAAGGTGCTGCATCCAGCTACGCTCGCCCCAGCCGCGCGCGAAAACATTCCGGTCTATGTCTTGAACTCGCGCCGCCCCGACGGACCCGGAACTGAAATCACCGCACGACCGCGAGGAAGCCATTCCGTAAGCGCGATTACCGTAAAAAGAAATGTAGCCGCGGTAGAAATCGAATCGCCGAATGGAATTGGGTCGGCACTTCTGGATGCGGTATTTGCAGCTTTCGAACGATATTCTTGCTCTGTCGATGTGATGGCTACGTCACTGGGAAGGACGTCATTGCTGGTCGGATCGACTTCGGCGTTGCCAAAGATTGCGGAGGAACTTCGTGGACTTGCTGCTGTTCGGTGGGAGAGTAACCGCGCGCTGGTGTGCCTGATCGGAGAAAATATTCGCCGACAACCGGAAATCGCAAGCCAAGTATTCGCGGCAGTGTCCGACATCGACGTGCATATGCTCTGCCAGGGACCCTCCGACCGAACGATCTCTTTCTTGGTAGACGAATCGAAGGTCGAGGAATCAGTGCAACGGCTGCACCATCTGTTTTTCCCGAAGGTGGAGCCCGGTCGCGACTGGGGCGGAATCTCCACCGCTTACTGTCAAGCGGGGTAGCGTCTCAAGTCAGTTACCGAGTTTAGCGGCCTTCGACGAGTACGCGTCAGGAACTTGCGGCGCGGGCTCGATGATGTGCAAGCCGCACTCGGTCTTGGCAAAGCCGGACCAGCGCCCGGCCCGCGGGTCTTCTCCAGCGCGGACGGCGCGTGTGCAATGCGTGCAACCGATGCTGGGATAGTCCTGATTATGAAGCTCGTTGTACGGCACGTCGTGATCGTGGATGTAGCGCCACACCTGCTTTGACGTCCAATCGACGATTGGATTGACCTTCACGAGGCCGAATTTTGCATCCCATTCGATTCGTTGTGCGCTTGAGCGCACGGAAGTCTGGTCGCGACGAATGCTCGTTATCCAAGCGCCCAGTTCGCCCAGCTTGCGACGAAGAGGTTCAACCTTTCGCAGATTGCAGCAACGGTCGGGATCGCGGCTCCAAAGTGCCGTTCCATGCGTTCGCTCCTGTTCTTCCGGAGAAAGGAGAGAAAACACTTTTTCGATGGCGATTCCGTACTTCTCTTCGATTCTTTCCATAAGACTGTAGGTTTCCGGAAACAGGAATTCCGTGTCGATGGTGAAGAGGCGAAAATCCTTGTGCAGGCGCGATGCCATGTCGATCAGAACCATTCCTTCGGCTCCGAAGGCAGACGAAATGGCAATGTGATTTCCGAAGGTTTCGAAGGCCCAAGCGAGACTGCGTTGCGGCGTCCAACTTTCAGCGGCTTGCTGAATCGTGGCAGCATCGGCTGCTGACGAAATTCGCAGCTGGGGTTGTGTAGGGGGCTTCACGCGAGTGGCTCCTCGTCTCCCGCACTGATCGTCCGGGAGGGATAGTCAGCGAGAAAGGCTGGCGATAATGCGAATTCGGCCTCAGCCGCTGGAAGAATCGTTTCCTGAAGCGTTGGATCGGAGTGGCGGACGACTTCCCCCACCAGCAACAATGTTGGGGACATGAGTTTCGGGGAATAGTGCAATTCGGCGATGGTGGTCCGATGCATTGTCTGGCTTGCAGTAGTGGCCCGCGAGATAACGGCGCAAGGAGTTTCGCCTGGAAGCCCTGCTGCTCTCAGCTTCGAGACCAGTTCCCCGTAGTTCTGACCGGGCATGTAGATCACGAGAGTCGATCCGCTTCCGACCAACTTGCTCCAGTTAGCCGCGTCGCAATCACCTGCCTGATGCGCTGTGAGGAGGACTAATGCCGACGACTCACGTCGATGGGTCAGCGGAATACCTGCTACTGCTGCGGCTCCAAGCGCCGAGGTCACACCTGGAACTACTTCATAAGCAATCTTGGCTTTTCGGAGAGCTTCCATCTCTTCGCCAGCGCGCCCGAAGATTAGCGGGTCGCCGGACTTCAGCCGAACAACTTGCAAGCCGGAGTCTGCGAGGGCAATCATCAGGAAGTTGATTTCTTCCTGCTGAATCTTCTTTTTGCCACATCGCTTTCCGACGTTATGAAGTTGAGCAGCGCGGGAGACCAGACTCAGAATCTCAGGAGGAACCAAGTCGTCGTACAACACAGCGTCGGCTTTCTGCAGCAGGCGCAGTGCTTTTACAGTCAAGAGCTCGGGATCACCGGGTCCTGCTCCCACGAGATAAACTTTCCCCTTCATGCTCCCTCTCCTTTTGCGGTGAGTTCCGGAAGCTCGGCCAATGCGGCTTCGAAGGCTTCTCTACTCGCCAGCGAGTGCAGCAAATCGAGTTTGAGTTCTTTGTCGAGTTCGCTGGCGAGAATGAGCTTCCGGGTTTCACCAAGTTCCGCGACCCAAGAGGCATAGCCTGGTCCGAATTGTTTTTCGAGTTGCTGGCGAATCTTCTGAGCCAGCGATGGACTTTGCCCTGCGGTTGAAACTGCGATTTGCAAGTCGCCTCGCTGCACGACCGACGGATAATAAAAGTCGCAGAGATCGGGGACGTCGACCACATTGCAGAGAATGTGCGTTCGTTGCGCTTCAAAATAGATGCGCTCGTTCAAGGTGCGCGAATTTGTTGCTACAACGGCGAGAAACGCGCCTGCCAAATCGTCTGTTTCGAAAGGGCGAAGGTCGAGTTCGATTCTTCCAGAGCGGGCCCATTCGCGCACCGCAAGACTTGCCTCAATCGCGACTACCCGAATCTGGGCACCCGTTTCAAGCAAACCGGCAATTTTTGGTTCGCCAACCTTGCCCGCGCCAACGATTAGGCATTGCTTCCCTTCCAGCTTCAGGAACATTGGAAATAAGCTAGTCACCGATTCCTCCTGCAGCGTGCGATAGAGTTTGTGGCAGATCTCGGGAGACAGCGACGACGGACTCTCCGGCAAGAAACTCGCGTAGTTGCGTGTCGTTATGCCGATTGAAGAACCGTCGCAGATTTTCAGCGGGCTCGCGCAGTGAAAGATAGCGGCCCAGCAAACGCTCCAAAGCGTCCGGCACTTCCGTGGCTGCGCAACGGTATCCGACCGGCCGCGCCGTGGCCTGATGCAGGCCGAGAGCGCCGCCGACGCAGAAGTAGTACGCGTCCTCCATCTGGCCGTTAACCTTGACCTTCTTGCCCTCAATGCCGATGTCAGCAATCCAATGCTGGCCACAACTGTTGGGGCAGCCTGTCACATGTAGTTTCAGGTGCTGATCGAATCCGGGGAGGCGCTCTTCGAGTTCTTCCACCAGCCAGCGAGAGAAGTTCTTGGTTTCAGTAATGGCGAGCTTGCAAAATTCTGTGCCGCTGCAAGCGATCGTGCCTCGAGAGAACGACGAACCGCCGACGCGCAGTCCGACGGCGTTCAGTTCTTTCGCTAACGATTCCGCATTGATGGTTGGCACGTTCACCACGACCAGGTTTTGCATATTGGTAGCTCGGAGCTCACCACCTGCGAAACGCTCCGCGAGTTCCGCCGCCGACTGCATCTGGTCTGCCGTCAAGCGGCCGCGCAGAACGACGGCACCAACATAGGAAAGCCCGTGCTGCTTCTGTGCGTGAACTCCGATGTGATCGCGATAAACATCATCTGGGGCGTGCTCTTCGACAGCCGGATCGAGCTTGAACCCGATGCGCTCCTGCAATTCACCGAGAAAACGCTCGGCGGTCCATCCATGACGCAAGAAAAGGAATTTCAAGCGAGCGCGCTCGCGGTGCTCGCGGAGAACATCGGAGTCACGGAAGAGTTCTGCAACCCCCTTCACGACGGGAAGCACCTGATCCCACCGGACGAATGCATTCAGACGGGCACCGAGGTACGGCTCTGTCGAGAGACCGCCGGCGACCCGGAGCGAAAATCCAACTTCCGGTGTCCCTCCGACTCGGCGCGTGATGGCTGTCAGGCCGATGTCATTGATTTCTGGATACGAGCACCACGAATGGCAGCCGGCAATCGAAATCTTGAACTTGCGCGGGAGGTTATAGAACTCGGCGTTTCCGGCGAGCAGTTGAGAAGTCTGGAGAACCAGCGGTGAGGCATCACTAATCTCGTCCCGGTCGACCCCAGCGACGGGGCAGCCCGTGACATTCCGAACAACGTCGCCGCACGCTCCCGTAGTATTCAGTCCGACTTGCCAAAGGCCGTCGAGAACCTCCGGCAAGGATTCGATTGTGACCCAGTGAAGCTGAATGTTCTGACGAACTGTAAGATCGGCAATTCCGTTGGCATATCGGCGAGTAAGGTTGGCAATGGTACGCAATTGGTGGGAAGTCATCAGGCCGTTGGGAATCCGAATCCGGACCATGAAACGCTGAAGAGCGCGCCCCACGCCACCTTGGCCACCGGTCACGCCTGCTCCGTCACCCTGGGTGTAAACGCCCCACCATCGAAAATAAGTGCCAATCCATTCGGGAGGGATCGAGTCGAAGCCATCGCGAGCAAAGCGGCGGATTTCGTCTAATCCTTCCCAAGGATTCTTCGCTCGTTTGAGGCGCTCCACTTGCTGAGCCTTGGTTTCTTTAGGCGTATTCGTTCTTGTTGTGCTTATGGTCATAGGGATCGTCGCCAAAATAAAAAACCCACCGCCAGTTCGCCTGGCGATGGGTTTTATGAGTGCTGGTATTAAGAAAAAACTATTAGGTCAGCAGCCTCCCCGCGCCAGTGTACACGCATGCACAACAACAACAAGTGCAGCAACACGTCGCGCGAAGATTGGAGGTACCTGACATTCGAGATTCGATTCTAGGCGGGCCTGCCACGCCCGTCAATCCACTTTCGTAACAGCTTGGATTCATACTTTCGATCGGAAGAATCAGATTTTTTGCGCTCTGGAAAAATCTTACCGCCCAAAGCTGTAGAATCACCAACTTAGCCTCAATTGATTAGTATTAAGCGATAATCGTGGGTAACCTCGTTGGCTTGCCGTCCGGCTGATTTATATAGAAAGGTGCATTCTTCCATGAGACGTTTTGCCTCCTCCTTAATATTGACAATATTGACGATCTCGTTCTGTACAGTCGCTGCTCGGTCTCAGAGCATTGCAGACCCTCAGAAAGCAACTCTCGACCGACTGGAATCCCTGACACGCCAGACCGAAACCGAGTGGCGTTTTCATGACGATATTCCTCACCCAGAAGATCCCGCTGTGAGCGATTCGGACTGGGGAACATGGACCGTCAAGAATTCGTCAGGGCCTGGCGGACAGAACGCAAACGAAGAGCATTGGAAGGGTACGTGTGTTTTCCGTCGATGGATTCAGATTCCCGAGAAGATCAATGGATATGCCACGCGAGGATCACAGGTTCGCCTGGATATGCGATTCGGCAGCCCGGGGAGCTTGATGATCACCGTATTCTCGAACGGAGCGATCGTTTATCGAGGTGATGACGACAATATTCTTCCAGTGCTACTGACGGAAAATGCCCAGCCAGGCCAGCGGATACTGGTCGCCGCACGCGTGGTTGCGGGAGACGACGTGCAAGCAGAATTCTTTCACAGTGAAATGGCAATCGAGCCGCCTCATTCGCGACCGAATCCTGGCCTGTTGCGGTTAGAGTTGCTTGCGGCGCGTCCGGTTATCGCTGCCTACGAAGATGGACGAGCTGGACGTGAACAACAACTGGATGCAGCGGTGAAGGCCGTCGACTTCTCGCCGCTCGATAAAGGGGATCAGGCTGGATTTGATGCATCCCTCAAGGCGGCCCATGCCAAGTTGGAGGAACTTAAGCCATGGCTTCAGCAGTTCACGATCCGCATCGTCGGCAATTCGCATATTGACATGGCGTGGCTCTGGCCTTGGACTGAGACCGTGGAGGTCGTCAGGAATACGTTCCAGAGCGTGCTCGACTTGATGCGCGAATATCCGGATTTCAAGTTCACCATGTCTTCCGCCCGCACGTATGAGTGGATGCAGGAAAAATATCCTGATCTTTTCAAACAGATTGAGCAGCGAGTGAAAGAAGGCCGCTGGGAGATCATTGGCGGGATGTGGGTTGAACCCGACCTCAACATGCCGGATGGCGAATCTCTCGTGCGCCAAATTCTTGTCGGAAAGCGATACTTCCAAAAGAACTTCGGCGTCGACGTAAAGATCGGATGGAATCCCGATTCATTCGGATACAACTACCAGCTTCCTCAGATCTACAAGAAATCGGGAATGGATTACTTTGTCACGCAGAAACTGCTGTGGGCACACGAATTCACGACCTTCCCTTACAAACTCTTTTGGTGGCAAGCACCGGACGGGAGCCGTCTGCTTACGTACTTCCCTCACGATTATGCGGGTGGCATCGATGCTGAACCACTAGCGAAGGACCTGTCCATCTGGATGCCATCGATTTATGGACCGAAACTCACCGATAGTCCTGAGATGATGCACCTCTATGGCGTCGGCGACCATGGAGGAGGGCCGACTCGCGTGATGCTGGACCACGCGGAGCAACTACGGGCGCCGGACGCCGTTTATCCGAAGCTGCAGTTCAGCTTCGCCAGAGATTTCTTCAGTGATCTCGAGAAGAAGCTGCCGTCGATGCAAGTTCCCAGGTGGGATGGCGAACTCTACTTCCAATATCACCGAGGTGTGTTCACGACGCAGGCAGAAACGAAACGCCGCATTCGGCGCGCTGAAGAGACTGTGCTCAACGCGGAGAAATTCGCGTCACTGGCAACCCTCTATGGACGCCCGTACCCGCAGGATGGCATGGAACTAACCTGGAAGAACCTCCTGTTCGATCATTTCCACGACATCATGCCGGGATCGGGGATCGCGGTGAACTATCTGGATGCGAAGCGGAATCTCGAAAATGTGGACCGGGCCGCTAACGAAGTAACGGACAGCTCGCTCGCAGAGATCGCCGCGCACATCAACACGAATCGCGAAGGAGTGCCGGTTATCCTCTTCAATCCTCTGTCCTGGACTCGGACCGACGTAAGCGAGATCGAAGCGCAACTTCCGGAAGCAGCGCGCCAAATTGCGGTGGTCGACTCGAACGGCAAGCCGGCCGAGACCCAATTGCTCTCGATAGATAACGACACGCATCGCGCACATTTTCTTTTGCTGTCGCATACGCCATCGCTTGGATATGCGACGTACTTTGTGAGGTCAGCGACCAGCGCTCCAGCGGTGCACTCACTGCTGAAAGCTTCAGCGGACAGCCTCGAAAATGAGTTCGTACGATTGAAGATTGATCCGAAGAGTGGTTGCATGACCAGTCTCTTCGACAAACGGAGCGGCACAGAATCGCTGGCTCCTTCCGAAACTGACACGGGCGGCCCGAAAGACTCAATCTGCGGAAATCTACTGCAAACGTTTGTCGACAAACCTAAGCAGTGGGACGCTTGGAATATCGATGCCGATTTCGAGAAACAGCATTGGGATCTGGACAAGGCCGACGAAGTGAAACTAATCGAGAGCGGACCACTTCGGGCTGTAATCGAAGTGAAAAATCACTTTCAGAATTCCACATTTGTGCGGGACATCATCCTGACCGCTGGATCACCGCGCGTCGACGTCAGCATGCAGGCTGAATGGCATGAAAAACACATTCTGTTGAAAGTAGCGTTCCCAGTCAGCGCGCATAGCGACAAAGCGACTTACGAGATTCCGTTTGGATCCGTTGAACGCCCAACAACCCGCAACACGCCGGCGGAACAGGCACAGTTCGAAGTTCCGGCGCAGCGTTGGGCTGACATCTCCGACGCTAAGCACGGGTTGAGTCTGCTGAACGACTGCAAATACGGTTATGACGCGAAAGGAAACGTACTACGGCTCTCGCTGTTGCGATCCCCGGAATGGCCCGACCCACACGCAGACGAGGGTCATCATGAGTTCACGTACTCTCTTTATCCGCATGAAGGCGGGTGGAAAAAGGCGCTGACGATCCGTCGTGGATACGAATTGAACTACAAATTGATTCCGCTTTCCGCCGAACGGCACGATGGCAAACTCGCATCCCAACACTCTTTCCTAGGGGTACAACAGGGCAATGTCATTGTCAGCGCTATGAAGAAGTCGGAAGATGATAATGCGCTGATCGTGCGTTTCTATGAATGGGAAGGTAAAGAAGGCCCTGTCACGGTACAAGTTCCGCCGGGCGCAGAGTCGGCTTCGGAAACTGACTTAATGGAAAAGCCACTCTCGACCTTGCCTGTCCGCGGTGGAGTGATCAACGTACCTACGAAACCGTACGAAATCAAGACAATCAAGATACAGTTTGCCGACACGACAGCGAAAGAAACGGCGGCAAAACCTTGAACTCATCCCACGAAGCGGCGATTCTTGGAGTTGATGTCGGGGGGACGAAAGTTGCTGTGGGAATCGTGGATCGCGATGGGAAGATCCTAGCCCAGGGACGTAAACCAATGATCGCCAACAGCACGGCGGGGGCTGGGTTTGAGGCGGTCACGAATGCAATCGATTCAATGATTTCCGCAGCACCAGGCGGTTTCCGGAGTATCGGAATCTGTGCTCCGGGACCGCTGGATCCAAAGACTGGTGTTGTGCTTAATCCTCCGAATCTGCCCTGCTGGCGAAATTTTCCTCTGGCCGAACGAGTGACAGACAAGTACCGCATGCCCGTGAAAGTGGACAATGACGCGAACGCGGCAGCGCTCGCGGAAACTCGCTGGGGCGCGGCTCGCGGCTTTCATTATGTTTTCTACGCAACTGTCGGGACTGGAATCGGGGCCGGGATCGTCTTCGACAATAAGATCTACCACGGCAAGACAGGCTCTGCTGCCGAAGGCGGTCATCAAAGCATCGATTATCGAGGCCCCGTTTGTGCTTGTGGAAAGAAGGGATGCATAGAAATTCTGGCCGCCGGACCGGCGATTGGAGCACGAGCACGGGCCAAGCTTTCGGCTGAACCGTCTCGGCATTCTGTGGTTATCGATTTGGCCCAAGGAAACATTGCGTCGGTTACGAGCGAAGTTGTCGGCAAGGCGTATGCAGCGGGTGATACAGTCGCCAAAGAGGTTCTGCTGGAAACCGTCGAGTTGCTCACTGCGTGGCTGGGGAATGTTGTCGACATGCTCGATCCGGACGTGCTCGTGATGGGCGGCGGAGTCGCCGCTATGCTGTGTCCCTTTTTTGATGAGATCAAGCGTAACCTTCCGAAGTGGTGCGTAAATCCGCGAGTATTGGAAATCCCGCTGTTAATGGCGCACTACGGTGCCGACGCGGGAATTGCCGGAGGGGCAGCTTTGTGTTCGGAGGCTGCGTCATCTTGATCAATCTTCGGAGATCGTCTTTCGCGTCTGCCAGGTCCAAGTCTATGAGACTCATTTACTTTTTTTCGATTTCTATGGCTTTCTGTTTTGCGACTGTGATTGCGTCGACTTTGTATGCGGAAGACCTTCCAAAGGCACCGCAGGCCCATGTATTCACACTGACACCGACACCCGGATTTTTCACCGAGCCTGGAATCGCCGTGAATCCGAGAAATCCTAAGCAAGTAGTTGCAGTCTTCCAGGACAACGTACACGCCGCATATTCGAACGACGCGGGCGGGACTTGGCAACTGGCCGAGAACGTTGATCCAAAGAACTACAAGATTTCTAGCGACGTATCCACGGCGTTCGACAATCAAGGACACGCTTTCGTCTGCTACATCGCATTTGACAAGCTCGGTACCTTCAACTACTGGGCACATGGCGCAACCCGCAACGGTATCTTTGTGCGACGTTCTTTGGATGGTGGGAAGACCTGGGAAGCAAACCATATCCCAGTGGCAGAACAACCGAGTGCTGCGGGAATTCCATTCGAGGACAAGCCTTATATTGTTGTGGACAACACACAGAGCAAATACGCCGGCAACCTGTACATAGGTTGGACTAGATGGCGCTTGGCGGATTCGCAGATGGTTCTTTCTCGATCTACCGATGACGGAAAAACATGGTCGGATCCAATCGAGATAGACGCGCATCCGGGTCTGCCGCGCGATGATAACGGGGCGGCCGAGGGATTTGATGGCGTTGTCGCTCCCGATGGGACTTTGTATGCAATATGGAGCCAGAATGACGACATTATGCTTACGTCCTCGCGTGACGGAGGCAGGACATTTTCGCACGCCCGTCCCGTCCTTCATACGGCCCCGATCATGTTTGCGATCGACACGCTGGATCGTGCCAACGGCTTTCCTCAGATCGCAATTGATCCGAAAAGCAAACGACTATATGTAACGTGGAGCGATTATCGAAACGGAGACCTCGACGTTTTCGTCGCCAGCTCCGATGACAAGGGCAAGCACTGGAGTGGTCCCGTACGAGTGAATAATGATCCGGTCCACAATGGAGCAGAGCAGTTTTTCCAATGGCTAGCTGTGGACCCGGTGGATGGATCTATAAACGTGGTTTTTTACGACCGAAGGCGCGACCCTGCCAACCGCAAGCAGATCGTTGTGTTAGCTCGCTCGACCGACGGCGGGCGCACTTTCGCCAATTTCGCATGGACTGATGACGCTTTCGAAGCTGGAGGCGTATTCTTCGGAGACTACAGTGGTCTTGCCGCTTATGGCGGACGCGTTTACGGGATATGGACCGAAAAGCCCGCGCCACCCGTGGCCACTGACAAGAAACCGGAGGAAGCAACGGAAAGTAAGAAAGATACAAAAACGCAACCGCGCGGAACTATCGTCCGACTCGGGACAGCAGAATTTCCGATGAAAACGCCATAACTGCTTGACTCTTCCGATGATGCAAATACGTTCGTAATCCCTCACTTGAGTAAAGATTCGTAAAACAACCACCCATTCCGCAACTCCGGGTTCATAATCTCGTTCATACCATCAAGCCGAAATCGAACGAGTGGAGGAAATATCATGGTGAAACATTTTGTGCTTGCGATTGTACTGGCGGGACTTGTCTATTCCGTCACACCAACCTTTGCGCAGGACAACGGCAGCAATGAGCAGCAATCTGGAGCTCCTTCAGGTGCTCCGCCCGAGGGTGGACATCGCCATTTTGATCCGGCGAGGCGCACGGAAATGCTTACAAAGCAACTGAAGCTCTCCTCGGACCAACAGTCCAAAGTGCTCGAGATCTTAAAAACGCAGCAGTCGCAGATGGAAGGCTTGCGCTCTGATTCGTCGACGTCTCAGGATGATCGCCATTCAAAGATGATGGAGATCCGCAAGACTTCCGACGATCAGATTCGCGGGATTTTGGATGCGAACCAACAGAAGAAATGGGACGCGATGCAAAGCAAGCGTGAACAGTGGCAGGGACATCACGGCGAAAGCCAGGGTACTCCGGACTCCTCGGAGCAAAAATAGCAACGTCAGTTAGCGACAAACGTGACGTTTATTCCGTATGCTTAGCAAGGGCAGCGCAACCGTCACAGGTTGCGCTGTTCTGTCATAGGACTGGATCGCGATCGAGGCAGAACGACGCGAACCGAGCAGCCGCGCCCGGTCAGTCGGTTTTCGATCTCTACCCTTCCTCCGTGAGCTTCCGCAATCTGGCGAGAAAGCACCAGCCCGACTCCGCTCCCGTTTGGTTTCGTCGTGTAAAACGGGGTAAATACGTTCGACGGATTGGACAGGCCCGGGCCGTTGTCGTCGATCGTCAGGACAACGTCGTCTACATTGGTATCCCAATGCAATTTGACGTTTTCAGATTCCGACTCCGTCGCCGCTGATGTGGCATTTAAAGAATTTGAAGATGTCTCCAGCACTGCGTCGGCGGCGTTCCTGACCAGATTAATCAGCATCTGTTCGAGTTGATCGGGATCCGCCTGAAATACAACATCCGGCCCCGGTTGTACGCATACTCGAATCCGTGTCTCCATACCTGCTGCCCGAGCCACCAGTGGAGCAAGCCTTACTTCCTTCAAGACCGGAGGAGGCATCTGTGCCAACCGCCGATACGCTTCCAGAAATCGATGCAACGAAGCGGAGCGGGCTTCGATAATTTCCAGCCCTCGCTCGAGATCGCTACGCACTCCAGGATCCATGGGTGTGGACGATACTCGTGAACTGAGACTTCCCGCAATCGACTTGATCGGAGCTAGAGAATTGCTGAGTTCATGTCCAAGCACGCGAATCAACCGTTGCCACGCACGCCGTTCTTCTTCGCGCAGCGCGCGACTTACATCGAGCAAAACCACGAGAGTATGAGGAACGCCATGCTGTCGGAATGAACTGCGACGAAGAAGCCACCGAGCACGCGAGTCATTTAGATTTAGCTCAACCAGCGATTCATTATCTGCGGTTAGACAACCGAGCAGGCTCAGATCGGAAGCCGTACGGCCAAGCACACGAGCTTTGGATTGGCGGAGCAAGTGCTCTCCGGCTGGATTTACCAGACGCAACGACTGCTCTGGGTCGAAGGCAAATAAAGGAGCGTCGATTTCATCGACAACGCGCTGTAGAAGCGCAGTCGCTTCAATCGCACGCACTCTCTGGTCCGACAACATGTCGGCTAAGGCGTTCACTTCCAGAGACAGCTCTCCCAGTGCATCTTCTGGAACTGCATTGCGCGCCCGAAATGAATAATCTTCCTCCCGGAGCGATCCGATCACATTAGCGATAGTTTGCAGAGGGCGTGTGGTCTGCTCTTGGAGAGCGAGGGCAAGAATCCACCAAACGAAAAGCTCGATGCCAATTAGAGCTAGTCGAGATTCAATGGTCCAGGCTTGCATCCACACAAGCACAGTGCTCACGATCAGGCCTGGAAGCGCAACCAAAAATGAGTAGAGGCTGATTCGATTTTCGTAGAGTAGGCGAACTCGTTTGCGCGGGCGCTTCGGGCCAGAGGAGCTAGACCCCATACTTCTCCATCCGTCTATACAGGGCCCCTCGACTCAAGCCAAGAGCCTCGGCAGCCTGACTCACGTTTCCTTGAAATCTTTGCAACGCCTTGCGGACAAGAACTGCTTCGACCGCCTCCAGGCTCAGGTCTTCAAGATTCTGTGTTTGCGCACGCTGGGAACTGAGCGAGAGATCGCCGGGTTGAATCTCCGAAGTACGGCACATCAGCACTGCGCGTTCGATCGTATGTTCCAGTTCACGCACATTACCTGGCCACGAATATTGCATCAGTGCTTGAACCGCCGCGGGATCAAATCTCTGCACTGGACGGCGATATCGAGATGCGTAACGCGTGAGGAAATGAGCAGCTAGCACGGGTATGTCCTCGCGGCGCTCTCTTAAGGCAGGCACATGGATCTCAACTGTATTCAGTCGAAACAGAAGATCTTCTCGGAATTGCCCAGTCCCGCAGGCTGCAGGAAGATCGGTGTTCGTCGCGGAAAGAACCCTAACATTCACGCGGCGCGAGCGCGACGAACCGACCCGCTCAATCTCTCCGGACTCGAGCACACGGAGCAGTTTCGCCTGCTGGCGCATGGGGACATTGCCAATCTCGTCGAGAAAAATCGTGCCGCCGTCTGCGAGTTCGAATCTGCCAATCCGGTCCGTCCGCGCATCCGTGAATGCACCTTTCACATGGCCGAACAGTTCGCTTTCGAAAACTCCGTCAGGAATTGCCCCTGTGTTAACGGCGACCAACGGACGCGACGCGCGAGCACTAAGCGCGTGCAAAGTCTGCGCGACAACTTCTTTTCCAGTCCCGTGCTCACCTGTGATCAGCACGTTCGCGTCCGAAGGTCCGACACGAGTGATCGTGTCCAGCACTGCCTGCATGGCAGGAGCCGTTGCTAAGAATTCGGGGCGCCCCTCGGCTCGCAGCAAGCGGTTCTCCGCTTCGAGCCGAGCGGCATGCTGCAGAGCACGATGCAACTCTACCTGCGTGCGCAGGATGGAAACCAGCCGCTCGTTTTCCCACGGCTTCTGTATGAAATCGCGAGCGCCGCGGCGCATGGCTTCGACAGCGAGTTCCACGTTTGCCCAGGCGGTCATGACAATCACGGGAATTGTGGCGTCGAGGCCTACGATTTGCGTAAGCAGATCGAGTCCTTCCTGACCCGACGTCGTGTCGCGAGTGTAATTTAGATCGACGAGGATGGCATCGTAAGAATTGCTGGCAAGTTCCTCCCTCACGATCGCTGGGGAGCGGACCTTATCAACACGATAGCCCTGTGGTCGCAGCAAAAGATCGAGCGCTTCAAGGATGTGTTCCTGGTCGTCAGCAGCCAATATTCGAATCGGCTCCGACGACTGGGTACGAAACGGCTGTAATTCAATCTCACCGGGTTTAGCCGAAGTCGGCATGGTTAAGGTGCGCGGTGCGAGACCACTCCACTAATCGCGTCTTGAATCAGTATGCCATTATGTTCCAAGGTTGTGCCGGTTGCGCGATCCAATTCAACCTTCGCCTTCTCGTAAACTGTCATGGCGCTCACCAGGTCCAATTCGGCTAAGGCGAGGTCACGCTGGGCGGACAATGTTTGGTAGCTCGACCCGGCTCCCAATTCCTGCTCTTTCTTGGTGATGTCAAAGGTTCGTTGAGCGAGATCGCGTGCCTTTCGGGCGGCCTCGACGCGCGCGCCGGTCTGGTCCAGGGCAAACTGCGCATTGCGTACTTCAATCCGAACCTGCTTTTTCAACTGCTCCATACGCAGTTCTGCTTGTCGATACTCCAACTCCGACCGGAATTGATCGGCCTTGGCGACACGGTTGCGAATCGGAATGCTCAGGTTCAGCCCAACGTAATAGTCAGGGGAGGAGTTATTGAAGGTGTTTTGAAGTGCTCCACCGAAATCGGTGGGAACGTTCGAGACATTGGAGCCCAGGTTGTAAGTCGGATTAAGAGGACCGGCGAGGCCTGATCCAGCGTAGAAGCCAACCAGGGAGAGAGAGGGCAGCAACGCGTTGCGAGCGGCGCTGCGGCTGATCTGGCGGTTTACGAGGTCGATACCAGACTCGGCAAGCTCTGGACGGCCGTTCTGGGCCTGGGAGATTAAATCCTGAATCGGCTGGGCGGACGCGATGGCAACCGTTTCCATTTTGTCCGTCGGAATGACCGGCATGGCTTCAAGTACAGGATCGTCGAGACTTTTGGTGATCGCATTCTTCATTAATGTTTCTTGAAGTTGGAGGCTGGTGCGGGCGATCGTAAGATCCTGGTCACGCTTCGAAACCTCCGCCTCGGCGCGCATCACGTCCATAGCCGGAACGGCCTCGAGTTGAAGCTGCTTCCGAGTCTGATCAAGAGTCTGCTGAGCGAAGTTGAAGGATTGCTCATTAACCCGGGTTTGCTCGAAGGCGCTGACGAGATCCCAATAGATGTTCTCAATCTGCGTGACCGTTGCGATGACCTGGTCTTTGAATGCGATATCAGAGATTTTCTTGTTGTTTCTTGCGATGCGTAAATAGCGAAGATTTGGACCGAACCCGAAACCGGCCAGCAGTTCTTGCTGAATCTGAAAACGAAACGTAGAGCTCAGTGAAGGAGACAAGTTGAAGTACGGGCTGTTCGTCGTTTGACGAGAATTTCCGAAAGAGAAGCTAACACTGGTACCGGTGGCGAAAGCTTGTGTATAAAGTGCGTTCACTTGCACGGTATTAAGTTGGAGTGATGGAACGCCGTAGATTTGCCTGTTGGCTACGGGAGAGGTTTGATGTTCGTCTCCGCCGTTTAGATTGATGAACGGATCGTAGGATGAAACAGCAGTTCCGGCGCCAAGCGTCGATTGCACCAGACCCGACGCGCCTGCGCCAGCGCCCCCAGCACCGCCCGTCGTGCCGCCTGCACCCGCTCCGGGTGCTCCAGTGCCAAAGCCGCCCACCCCGCCACCGGGAGTCCCCTGCACTACGCCAGTGTTGACGCCACGAAAAAACCCTCCGGCCTGCGTGCGGACGATGTCAGTGTTCGCTATAGGGAGGTTGTAACGAGCGATAGCGAGGTCGAGATTGTCCTCAAGTGCCAGTTCGATAGCATCCTTTAGAGAAAGGTAGAGTTTGCCGTCCCGCACCTGCTGATCGAGGCGAGAGGAATTCGAAAGCGCAGGTTCAGGAACCGTATCTGAGGAGTATGCCTTTAACGGATTGTGCGATTTCGGCATGTCAAACTGCAATGCAGTGGCCGGTGGATTGGCCATTGCTGGAACCTCTGCCATAGAAACCGGCGTCTGGGTTTGGCCAAACAGCGTGGTGCTGAGTGCCACGCACGCACTGTAGCTTAAAATGCTTTTAAGACCTTTTCTGGCGAGTGACCTCACGATGCGCTGACCTCCGAAGGTTGGCCAATCGTGGGGTTCGCAGTATCTCCAACCAACCATCCGTCTCGAAGCTGGATGGTGCGGCTTCCATGTCCGGCATTAGTTTCGGAGTGGGTAACTTGGACGATCGTAGTTCCCTGCTGATTCAGATCGCGAAAGAGTTCCATGATCTCCTTTGCCTGCGTGGAATGAAGATTCCCAGTGGGCTCATCGGCAAGAAGCAATGGCGGCTTGTGGATCACGGCTCGCGCGATTCCGACGAGCTGCTGTTGTCCACCTGAGAGTTGGCTGGGATATAGATCCTTCTTGGCAACGATTTGAAAGCGATCGAGCGTATCGGCGACCAGACTCTGACGCTCGCGGCGGGGAATATCTTTGTACGAAAGCGGGAGGTCGATGTTCTCTTGTACCGTGAGGTCATCGAGTAAGTGGTAGCTTTGAAACACCATGCCGATATTGCGCTTGGCCAAATCTGCGCGCTGCTTGCGCTTCATCTGGTGAACAGCTTCTTCGCGAAACCAATATTCTCCCTCCCAGCTATCGTCGAGCAGCGCCAGAGCATTTAGCAGAGACGACTTGCCCGCTCCGGAGGGCCCCATGATGGTGATGAACTCGCCCTCGCGAATTTCCAGATTGATGCGGCGCAAGACCCAGGTCTGCCCGGCGGGAGTTTTGTAACTGCGTTCCAAGCTCTTCAACTGAATCATCTTGTCTCCAATCGTCCTTACTCATAACGCAGGGCGACCATGGGGTCGACCTTGGCGGCGCGGAGCGCTGGGATGTATGCCGCTACGAGCCCCACAAACGCCACGGCCGCGCACACGAACCCCATCACCACTGGATCACGAGGCTTCGTGCCATACAGCATACTTTGCAAGATCGAAGCGGAAGCCAAAGCGCACACGGCGCCGATCATGACTCCCGCCAGCAGCAAGATTGCTGCATCTCGTAAAACCATGTTGAGCACCGAACGCCTTTGGGCACCGAGTGCCATGCGGACGCCGATTTCCCGTGTACGACGCGAAACGGAGTAAGTCATCACTCCGTACAGACCAACGATTGTCAGGGTGAGCGCTAGTCCCGCGAAAGTACTGAGAAGAACCATCGCGAAACGAGGCTGCGATAGTTGCATGTACATCAAGTCATGCATCGTCCGAATCTGCGTAACCGGAATATCTTTGTCCATTTCGGAAAACGATTTGCTGAACACTGGCGGCAAGACTCTGCGAGTCCAGAGAACTTCTTATCACCGAGTACAAACAACACCAGTTGCCAAGTTGACTTGCGGGCAGATACATAGCCGGCCGCAATTCACGTTGCGTCGCTCCCAGCCGTATATTTCCGACGACTCCAACGATCTCACGCCAAGGCGGGCCGCCGGATTCTCCGTTGCCTGCACCCGGTTTGAGCTTCTTCCCCAGCACTCTCTCCCCGGGGAAGAAACGATCTGCGAACGCGCGGTTGACGACCATTACTGGTTCGGATTTTGCGTCATCACGATCGGAGAAATCGCGCCCGTCCAGCAAGGGTATCTGCATAGTGCTGAAGTACTGGCTGGAGATTGTTGTCAGGTCGGCACTGGGGCGTTGACCTTCGGGCGATGGATGCTCGGGGTCTTCGAATGAAATGACGTCTTCATCATCAGACATCGGAAGAACCAGTACTCCGGCGGCAGACTGGACACCCGGAAGAACCCGAAGTTTATCGAAATATTCGCGATAGAACTGCGGACGCGTGCTTCTATATTGAGCATCGGGTGTCTCAAAATACATCGTCGTCAGGTGATCGGGATTAAATCCGTCGTCAGAGTGAAGAAGTCTGTTGAAGCTAGTGATTAGCAATCCAGCAGCCGCGGTGAGCACTAACCCAAGCGCAACCTGACCGACGATCAGCGACGAACGCATCCAATCCCGCCCAAATATCTCGCTTCTGCCGCCCTCTTTCAGAGTTGAGACCAGATCTGTGCGGGAACCCGCAATGGCTGGAACTACGCCGAAGAGGATTCCTGCCGCAAGGGATAATCCGAAAGCGAAGGACAGGACACGCAGATCGACACCCGCATCGGCCGCGCGAGGCACGCTATCGCCAATCAGAGTCAGGATTACAGGTGTGCACAAGAACGCGAGGATACAACCTACCAGCCCGCCGCAGATGCTCAAAGCCACACTCTCAGCCAGCAACTGACGAACGATTCGACTTTTACCGGCGCCCAAAGCGGACCGCAATGCCATTTCACGCTGCCGCTCACGCATTCGCGCCAGGAGCAAGTTGGCAATGTTCCCGCAGGCAATCAAAAGGACCAGCGCAACCGATCCCAAAACGATCAAGAGCACACTGCGCGTGTCGCCCAATACAGCGTTGACTTCTGGCACAGCTCGCGCCAAATCGTGTTTGGTATTCGTCTTTGGAAAAGCTCTCGAGAGATTCGTAGCAATCGCACTTAGGTCCGCATTCGCTTCGGCTACGGTGGCGCCGGGTTTCAAACGCCCAAAGACGCTGAGAAAGTGTGCGCCGCGATTCTTGATATTTGAACCCGGATCGTTCGGCTCATCGTCGGCTGCGAGTGTAGTCCAAATGCCATTGGTGGGCCGCGTGATTGGAAAGCGGAAAGACGGCGGCATGACTCCAACGACCGTATAGAGTTCGCCGCTGAGGCGTACGGTGCGCCCGACGATCGACTTGTCGCCGGCGAATTGCGAGGCCCAAAGAGCATGGCTGATCAGGATTACGTGAGAGCCTGATTTTTCCTCGTCCGGCACAAATCCTCGCCCGATTTCAGGATGCGCTCCAAGGGCGGGCAAGAGATCCCACGAGACCGTCTCGGAATCCACCTGCACCGGCCTTTCCAATCCTGTCAGCGTAAAGACGTTGTCGTGATATGAAACCAGGTGCTCAAGAGTATGGTTCTGTGCCCGCCAGTCAAAGAAATCTGGATACGACAGTGAGTGCGGTTGAGGATCGCGAGTGCCGATGGATTGCGCCTCAATCAGCGATTGGGGCTGATAATAAGGCAACGGGCGCAACATGACGGCATCGACCACGCTGAAGACAGAGGTATTTGCGCCAATACCGAGCGCCAGCGTGACGACTGCAACCGCCGCAAATCCAGGATTTTTTCGCAACTGGCGAACGGCGTAACGAATATCTAGTGTAAGACTAGTCAGCATTTGTCCATCCCCGCTACTCATAGCGCAGCGCGTGCATCGGATCGATTCTCGTCGCCCAGCGCGCCGGAATGTAGGCGGCTACCCCCGCCACGGTAGCCAGGAGCAGGGTCAACATAACGAAGATCAAGCTATCGATTTGCACCACTCCGAAGAGCGCGCTCGAGAGTGCTCTCGCGAGAAGCAACGCAAGGCAGAATCCGACTGCTAGCCCTACCCCCGCCATCTTGATCGCTGACGTAATCACTAATCGAAGTACATCGACGCGCTGCGCTCCGAGCGCCATGCGCACTCCAATCTCATGAGTGCGTTGACTTACTGAATAGGCCATCACCGCGAAGATGCCCGCTGCGGAGAGAGTGAGGGCAACAATTCCGAAGATGAGCATCATGCGCGCGGAAGATTCGACTCCGCTTGCGTTATCGGAAACGAGTTGCTCAAGAGTGCGTACGTCGTAGCCAGGCGTGTCCGGATCGACGCTTCTCAACGTCGCCAAGACAGATGCCGCAACATCGAGTGGGTCGCCTGCTGTACGAATCACAAAGGCAGATTCTCGAGCAGGCGTTTGTACGAGCGGAATGTACGTCGTAGGATCGGCCTGGGACTCGAATGCAGTCGAGCGGATATCGCCGACAATACCGACGATCCGACGATCCGGCTCGGAGCTTGCTGGGGTTCCCAGTTTGACGTGCTTCCCAACTGCATTTTCATGTGGCCAATTGCGGCGCGCCATACTCTCGCTGACTACCACCACAGGCGCCGAATCGCGGCGGTCTTCGGCATTGAGAGTGCGCCCCTCGATCAAGGGAATCCGCAAGGCTGAGAAAAAATCGGGAGTGACAACCTGTGAAATCGTGGTCGGTATGTCACCGGGAGCTGATGGAGGTGCGCCTTCAGCCCTGTATTCCGTCCAGTTCCAGGACCAGCCAGATGGCAAACTCGTCGCGGCGGCGACCGATTGCACGCTCGGCAACGTCTGTAGACTGCGAAGAACGCGGTCATAGTAACCCAGCAGCTGAGCATCATCCTTGTAATGTGTCTCGGCCAGCGCCAGACGAAGAGTTAGAACGTGCGTGCGATCAAATCCCATTTCTACCGTCAGGAGATGGCGAAAGCCCTTAACCATAAGGCCTGCTCCCACCAAAAGGACCAGTGCGAGCGCGATCTCGGACGCGACCAGTAACGCTCGAAGATTTCCGGCGGCTGCGCCCGCGCTTGCTGCCCGCGTGTTTTCTTTCAGCACCTCGCCAGCCTGGCATCGTGAGAATCGCAACGCTGGGATGAGACCAGCTAAAACGCCGGTGAACAGAGCAACCGCAACTGTAAAACCCAACACTCTCAAATCAACTTCGACATTCTTCAGGCCCGGGACATGCTCCATGATGAATGGCGGGATATTGCGCCGCAGCAGGCCCATTCCCCAGCCCGAAAGCACCAGTCCCGCCCCGGCCCCTATGAGCGACAGCAGCGTGCTTTCTACCAGTAATTGGCGAATTAACTGCCAGCGGCTCGCCCCCAATCCCAGCCGAACCGCAATCTCCTTCTGACGGCTTGCGGCACGAGCCAACTGCAGATTCGCGACATTCACACAGGCAAGCAAAAGCACAAATACGGCTGCGCCCATCAGAACTAGTACGAACTGACGGGTCCCGTTAGTCGCATCCTCAGCCAGAGGCACCACACGAACGCCATGACCGCCATTCGTCATTGGGAATTGCTGTCCTAGGCGTCCCGCGATCGCTGCGAGGTCTGCGTTTGCGCCAGCTACAGTTGCACTCGGCTTCAGTCGTCCGAGAACTAGCAAGAAGTGATTGGCGCGATCGGTACTCTCGCTCGACTGTAAGTCGAGCGGAGTCCAAATCTCGGCTCCTGCGGGAAATTCGGCACCCTGCCCACCCACTCCGATGACAGTGAACTTTTCGCCGTTCAACTGGAGACTCTTGCCAACGACGGTGGCATCAGACGCGAGATGTTTCTGCCAGAATCCGTGACTCAGAACTACGACAGGTGCGGCTCCGTTTTGAAAATCCGCCGTGCCCAGTGATCTCCCCAACTGCGGAGCGACGCCGAGCAGTGGAAAGAATTCAGGTGTGACCCGGTAACCCTCCACTCTCTCCGCTACTCCTGAGCCAGTCAGGTTCGCATCCCACCCATGAATCGCGGTGAGAGATTCGAACGACATGCTCTGCTCGGTCCAGTCGCGGAAGTTGGCGGGCGCGGCCTTAACACTGATGGAGTCTGCCTTTGGAATTGTTTCCCAGATCGCCACAACACGATCAAGATGAGGCAAGCCAAACGGGCGAAGGATCAGGGCGTTAACGTTGCTGAAGACCGCTGTGTTGGAACCGATGCCGAGGGCGAGAGTTACGACGGCAATCGAGGTGAATCCGTAACTCTTGCGTAACTGCCGCAGCGCGTAGCGAATATCTTGCATGAGTCCCGTAAACATTCTTAGTCTCCTATTCGCCGCGCAACGCCACCATGGGATCGACCTGCATGGCGCGCCGGGCAGGAACAAAACAAGCCGCCAGGGTAACGATGGCTACCAGGACAGGAACACTGACATAAGTGATCGGATCGACTGTACTGACGCCGTAGAGCTGCGCCGCTAATAGTTTTGCAAGGAAAAAGGCACTCACTACGCCGAGTGCAATGCCTACCAAGGCAAACTTGCTGCCTTCTTTCATTACCAACAGCAAAACATCTGCGCGGCTTGCCCCCAGAGCCATCCGAACTCCCATTTCTCTGCGGCGCCGAGAAACGAGAAAAGAAAGCACGCCGTAAATCCCAACGACCCCGAGTACCAGAGCCACTCCGGCGAAAGTCGCGAACAACATCGTGGTGGATGCAGAGGTGGAAGCTGCTTCCGAAACGACCGCTCGCATCGTCCGGATTTCACTGACCGGAACGTCAGGAATAAGTTGCGTCAGCGTTGCGCCCAGGAGATTGGCCGACCGTGGGTCGTCTGCATTTGTGCGGATGGCTAGCGTCATTTCGGCCGGCACCCGGCCGTCTTCCAACGTGGCCATAGAGGTGTACGGAACATAGGCCGTTCCCTTCATGTAATCAGGTTCATTGTTCTGAAGGTCATACGCTCGCACGTCGGCAACAATCCCGACCACGGTGCGCCAGTCTTTCTCTCCAACAAACCTCACGTGCTTTCCTACAGCAGTCGCCCCGGGCCAGAATTTTCTGGCCGTCGTGGCAGTCACGACGACAACCGGAGGTCCGCCAGCCTCGTCCGACTCATTGAACCATCGGCCCGAGAGTAGAGGGATACCCATCACTCGAAAATAGTCAGAAGTGACAACATCAAGCCAGAACAGAGGCTGGGTCTGCGTCGGGGAGGCGACAGTGAAGTCTTCGATATCGAACGAGCGCTTAGCGACTCGTCCACCGAGTGGCAGCGTATTTACCAGAGACGCGCGGCCGATCCCCGGAGTGCTTCGGATCCGATCCAAAAGACCGCGGTAAAAAGCCAGGCACCGTGTGGGATCGTTGCAAAATGATTCATCGGGAGTGATCCGGGCAGTGAGGAGCTGTTGCGACTGGAAGCCTGTATCCACGTGCGAAAGCGACCAGAAACTGCGGATCAACAGGCCCGCCGCGATGACAAGCAAAACCGAGAGCGCGACCTCGGCGATGGCTAGGGATCCGCGAAGGCGCTTCGAAACCGAGACGACAGCTCCGCGAGCCACAGAATTAAGCGACTCCGACAAAGGAGAGCGCGAAGACTGAAGAGCCGGCGCGAGTCCGAAGGCCAAGCCAGTCAGAATGGCGAGTCCACCGGTAAACATCAGCACGGGCCAATCAAGGTGAACATCGAGTAGGCGAGGAGTATCGGCAGGTAAGGCAGTCTTTAGAATATTCAGTCCCGCTGCCGCGAGGCCCAGACCAAGAGCCGCGCCGACGATAGCCAACAGCACGCTTTCAGTTAAGAGCTGCCGGACAATGCGCCCCGGAGCTGCACCCAGCGCAGCTCGAATGCCCATTTCTTTCTCGCGGACGACAGCGCGAGAGAGCATTAGGTTGGCGACGTTGGCGCAAGCAATCATCAACACGAGAGCTACCGCACCCAAGAGGAGCAACAATCGCGTTCGCACATCGGCGACCATCCCGTTTCTCAGTGATACGACGCTAACATCGGCATTCCAGCTCGCGGGCATAGTCCACGGGAAAAGTGCGAAGACGTGAGACTGGAACAGCCGTATTTCCGCGCCCGCTTGCTTGGCAGACGAACCCGGCCGGAGACGGCCGATTACCGGCATAAAGTCTCCCGCCCAATAAGTGCTTGGATTGTTCGGCTCGTTATGCAGCGGAACCCACAGCTGAGTTTTCGAAGACGGAAAGTGAAATTCGGCTGGCATAACACCGACCACTTGCCGACCTACACTCTCTAATTCGATCGTTTTGCCGACGATCGAGGTATCACTGCTGAAGCGCTGCACCCATAGATCGTGACTGAGGATTACGTAACGATCTGAGCCGGGCGCGTCTTCGCCAGAAGAGAACGTTCGCCCGAGCTCTGGACGTGATCCTAAGACCGAGAAGAATTCTGCTGAAACCGCGGTCCCGGTCAGACGAACAGGATTTCCGACGTGCGAGAGATTGAATTCATGTCCCTCAGCGTAGGCTGCGACCTCCATTGTGTGGACCTGCTCCCGCATCGCCGCGAACGCGCCCTTGGGGTAGTCTCCCGTTACGCTTACTAACTCCGACGGGCGAGGATACGGAAGCGGCTGAAGGAGGATGCCGCTGACGAGACTGAAGATTGCCGTGTTCGCGCCGATGCCGAGCGCCAGCGTAAATGCGGCCACCGCTGTAAATCCCAGGCTCTTGCGCAGCTGGCGCAAAGCAAAGCGAATATCCTGAATCAGAACGGTCATCGATTTCCCTTTATTCGTACCGAAGCGCCACTGACGGATCGACTCGCGCTGCTTTTCGCGCGGGGATATATGTTGCCATCATCGCCGACACCGCAAGGAGCGTAGCTACCATCACAAGAGTTTCCGCATCCCACGAGCGGACTCCGAACAGCAGTCCGCGGATTAATGTAGCCGCTCCAACCGAACTCACCAGACCGGCGCCAATGCCGATCCCAATGAGCCAGGCTGCCTCTTTCATGATCAGTTGGTACACCGCCCCACGTTGTGCTCCAAGGGCCATCCGGACACCAATCTCTCGAGTCCTGCGGCTGACGGAATATGCGATCACACCGTAAAGCCCGACGACTCCGAGCATTAACGCGAGGAAGGCGAAGCTCCCTACCAGCCACGCAGAGGAACGATGGAGATAAGCTGTAGGAGAATTGCTTATTCTCCCGGTCATCGTGGCTTCGTCCATGGTGCCGATGCCGGGATCAAGTTCGCGGATGGCTGCAACCATGGTCGGCAATAGGGACGCTTCGTCCTGCGACGTTCGCGCAACCAAGGAGAAATAGGTATCCGGGCTCTGATTGAAGGGGTAATAAACAGCTGGCCAGATTTGCGAATCCAGAGAGCCATCCTTTACGTCATCGACGATGCCCACGATTTCCTTGATCGACTTCGGGGACAGTTGCGTATCGCCGATCTTGTTGCCAATCGGATCTTCGCCAGGAAAATACTTCTGCGCGAGCGTTTTGTTAATAATGACGACCAGCGGCTTCGACATGTCGTCAGTGTCGGTGAAATAACGGCCGCGCAGAAGCTTCGCCTTCAGAGTCGAGAAGAACGCAGGACTCGTATCCCGCTGATTCACTTCGTTGTGCTCGCCGTTGTAAGGGCGTCCCACAAAGCGGATCCAATCCGTATTCCCATTGAAGCTGACGGGCAACACGCTGGAAATGCCCACAGACTGGACTCCCGGCAAACTTGCAACCCGGTCGATGATCTTGCGGCCCATTTGAGCCTGCTGCTCATCCTTTGGATAGCTCGCATCAGAAAGGGCAACGCTCACTGTGGCGAGATGCTCCGACTGAAACCCAATCTCGACGTGGAGCAAGCGATAAAAGCTCTTACCTAGAAGGCCGGCACTCACAAGCAAAACAACCGCGATTGCGAGCTCGACGACAACGAGATTCGCCCCAAAACGCCGCCACAACGTGCCTGCGTAACCGCGGCCACCCTCCGCCAAGCCCTCTCCAATTTGCGTCAACGGCAATCTCAGCATTGGAGTGATCGAGAACAGAATGACGGCGGCCAAAGAGACTGCCGACGCAAACAAAATGACATGGGCATTCAAACCGAGCCCTTGCAAATAAGGCATGCTCGACATCATGTCTTTTGAAATCAAGCTGGAGAGCAGCCTCATCGCAGCCTGTGCAGCAATCAGACCAAGCGCCGCACCTGTAGCGACAAGAACAAACCCATCGGTCGTAAATTGCTGGATCAATCTAAATCGCGATGCACCGAGTGCACCTCGTACCGCGATCTCACGCTTACGGCTTTCGGATCGAACGAGCAGCAGGCTCGCGACGTTCACACACGCAATCAGCAACAAAAGTGCCGCTCCGCCAAGCAGTGCCAGCAAAACCGGCCGAATATCCGCAACCGCGATCTCCGAAAGCGGTGCGACGAACGCTCCCTGATCTTTGTTGCTGTCGGGGTACTGCAATTCCAGTTGTCCGGCAATCGCCTTCATGTTTGCGCGAGCGGATTCAACCGTCACACCGTCTTTCAGCCGTCCAATTCCTGTGAGGTTGTGACAGCCTCGCCTTCGAGCACAGGAGTCGTCGGCATGGAGCGTCGTCCAAAATTCGGCATTACCACGGAGAGCAAACTGGAAGCTCTGGGGCAGCACCCCAATGATGGTGTAGGGAACGCCGCTCAGCACAACGGTTTGACCAGTCACATCCTTCCGACCTGCGTACCGCTTCTGCCAAGTGGCATAGCTCAACATTACGGTCTGGGGTGCTTCCGGTAGGTCCTCTCCCGTGCGGAAGTCACGCCCAAGGATCGGAGTAATTCCCAACGTCCGAAAAAAGCCATCGCTCACTCGCGTCCCTGGCACCGGTTCTGTTCCCGCCGACGTTGAAAGCAGATACCCAGTTCCGCCCCAAACATCCATAGAACTGAAGACTGCGTTGAGCCTTTTCCAGTCGAGATAGTCCGGATAGGACAGATTGGCGTGCGGAATCATCGCGATGCTTTCCGTCGCCAGAACAAGTCGCGACGGATTCGCATAAGGCAGCGGCTTGATCAGTGCCGCATCGACGAATCCGAAGATCGCCACACTGGCGCAAATTCCAAGCGCGAGAATCAGGATTGATGTGCAGGCGAATCCAGGATTCTTGCGCAACTGTCGGATTGCGAAGCGAGCATCCTGCAGAAATCCAGTCATCTTTCATTTCCTCTCATTCGTAACCGGGGCCCCGCCGCACCTGACGAAGCCGATACGATCACCGCGGCGATCAGGAATAAACAGCGATCACCTCGGGCTGAACGTCTGCAGAACGTGAGTGCAGGTTACGGGTATGCTGCAGCAGTCCGGTCATGCCTGCACATCCGCCATTAGCTTCTTCAGCTCTTCTTCAGCAACAACCTTCCCGTCGAACAGATGAACTTCCCGCTGAGCGTGCTTCGCGAAACGCGGGTCGTGGGTCACCATGCAGATCGTCGCTCCCTCTTTGTGAAGATCAGCGAGCAGTTCCATCACGGCTTCACCGTTGCGCGAGTCTAAATTTCCAGTCGGTTCGTCCGCGAGCAGAATGGACGGTTTCCCTCCCAGCGCTCGGGCAACAGCGACACGCTGCTGCTGACCTCCGGAGAGCTGAGAAGGATAGTGCCGGACACGATGCGCCATACCCACGCGCTCCAACGCTTCCATCACCCGGCCCTTTCGTTCAGCCGAAGGCATCCGCTGACGATATGTCAGAGGCAGTTCGACGTTCTCGTAAACCGTGAGATCGCCGATCAAATTGAAACTCTGGAAAATAAACCCGATTTCCTGATTGCGGATGCGAGCTCGCTCGGCAAAGTCGAGATTCTCGACGGGCTTGCTGTTCAGGAAATATCGGCCGCCAGTTGGTGTGTCGAGTAAACCGATAATGGATAACAGTGTCGACTTGCCGCAGCCAGAGGGGCCCGACATCGCCACATATTCGCCTTTGTTGACCGACAGATGTACTCCTGAGAGAGCATGCGTTTCAATCTCATCGGTATAGAAAACTTTCGTCATATCAGTAATCTGAATCAGGGATTGGCCAGCATCTGTCATGAAGCATTCGCCTCGATTTCGTAGTCTGAATTTCTTAAGCCTGAGTTCTTACTCCTGGAGCCGAATGCGATCCGTGTTATCCCAACGAGACATGTCTGAGAGCACGACGGTATCGCCCTCGTGAAGCCCGTCTAATACCTGAATCGAATTCACAGAGGCGCGACCGACTTTCACCGGCACCCGGATTGCGTCGTGTCCATCACCATCGAGTTTGAACAGGCTGATCGTGCTATTTTCCTGCCCAAACGCAGGGCGACCGACGTAGAGGACATTGTCCAGCCGCTCTAGGTCGACCGTTCCGTCGACACTAAGATCCGGGCGCGCCCCCTTCGGCAGTTCGCCTGTTAGTTTGACGTCGACGGTCACCGTTCCGTTTTGTACGGCTGGATCGACACGCATGACGGTTCCGGCAACTACTCCGTTGTGCGTGTCAACGGAGGCTGGTTCGCCGATCTGGACATCGCGGGCTTGAGTCTCGGCAACTTTTAGCTCCGCCATCAGGTGGTTCGGCTGAACGATTTTCGCGAGCATAGCCCCGGGGGACACATGCTCTCCAACATGAAGGGGTAGCTCGACGAGCACGCCGTCAATCTTTGCCTTAACCTTCAAAGCATCCAACTGTTGTTGTTTCAGTTCGGCGAGCACGCGCATCTGTTCGACTTTGGCCTGCTGCTCGGCTAACTGCGCGTCGATCGACTTCTGTGTGCTGGCCAGACTCTGGTCTTCGAGGCCATTGCGAATGGTGAGTTCGTCGGCTTTACCTTTGGAATTCTTGTAGGCTAATCCTGAGATCACACCAAGATCGTAGAGCGCCTTGTCTGTCTCGGACTGCAGTTGAGATTGTGCGTAGTCGGCCTTCACTGTGGCCGCGCTCGCTCTCTGGTTCATGTAATCACTCTCCAGTTTCATGCGCTGGCTTTGATACTCAGCCTCGGCTGCTTTCCACTGGAGATGAGCATCCACGGCCGCCTGTTCAACTTGCGAATTGCTCATCTCCATCAAAACCGTGTCAGGCTTGACGAGTGATCCCGGCAGCATGCGAATGCGGACGACCGTAGCCTCCGTCTCGGCGGGAATCTGCAATACCGACTCCTGAGAGGGTACAAGCGATCCAATTCCGCGAACCTGGCGGAGCATGGAACCGCGTTTCACAGCGTCAGTCCAGACTGTTCCGCGTTCAACCGTTGGCGCAGCCGGTCTCAATCGGTAAACGAGAACCGTCAACACAGCAACGACGACGACGATCACTGCTGCTGCGGCTATCTGCCGGCGGCGTTTGCGTTCCTTAAACTCGGGGCGAGCGATATCCATCGGGGAATGGATTGGCAAGTGCTACGCCAATCGGTTATCCATGCAATTGCTTGCAATCACTAGGGTTCGCTGAGGAACATAACAATGGGATGCACGCTGTAATGTCCGCTAAAGGATTGATGTGTCCACTGGCGGACAGTTCGTAAATGCCCTTGGGCAGGAAATGCGACAGAAGTTCTTCGGTCAGATCGTCAACCGAAAGTTAGAGCGCGTTTCGAGGGGAGAACGCTTCGACGCGCCGGAACTTGTTCTTTAGAAGCTCTCCACTCAAATTTCGACCGTCATCTGGACTTCGACCAATGCGTTCCCGGGTAGCGCCGAGACGCCGATCGCGGCCCGCACATGCCGGCCCGCATCGCCCAATACTTCAACCAACAGATCCGAGACGCCGTTGATAACCTTCGGCGAGTCCCGAAATCCCGCAACGGCGTTGACGTATCCATTGACAGCGACCACGCTGCGAACAGCGTCGAGAGATCCCAAGTGCTTCTTCAGCACGGCGAGATGCATCAGAGCGCAATCTCGCGCTGCCGCGTATCCATCCTCAACGGTGCGGTCCGCACCGACGGTTCCCGTGACTATTTTGCCGTCATGCATCGAGATTACGCCCGAGAGATAGACGATGTGCCCGACAGTCTTGGCCGGGATGAAATTTCCGCCCGCTGCGGGCAGTTCCGGCAGTTGAATTCCTAGCTCCAGTAACCGCGCTTCTGTACCGATCGCCATCGATTCGTGAGCCTCCCGCGTACGGAAAGTCGAGTCACTTTACCACAGTGATCAGGACACCCCTTGCCTGCTTCGCATTGCTCCGATAGCATGTGCCATGCTAAAACAGTCCCGGGCGATTTTCTGCGCTACTATCGTTCTGGTCACTTCTTCGCAGCGTATCGCCTTCGCGGAAAACCAGTCACCTGCGCATCATCTGATCGCCAATGCACATTCACATAAAGTTTCAGATACAGATCTGGCAATCAGTGGCGATATCCCCGGCTTGCCCTCAGGTGGAGTTCTCTATTTCAGCCGCGAAGACTTGCTCACACTTCATCTCGTCAGATACACGGTGACAGACGATCCAAACTTTGCGGGTCCAACAGAGATTACTGGCGTCTTGTTGGAGGAACTCGCAAGCACACTCGATCGAGACGCTGCTTTAGATCTCGTAGTTGCCGACTGTGATGACCATTATCATGCACATTACACCAGTTCTTATCTCGCAGATCGTCACCCTGTGCTCGTTCTGACAGTGAACGGCCAGCCACCTGAGCGATGGCCGAAGGATGCGGAAGGCCAGGGCCAATCCATGGGGCCCTACATGATCTCGCATCGAAACTTCGATTCGATCTTGCCAGGTTCTGCTCATCAAGAACCGCAGATCCCCTGGGGGGTAGTCGGACTGGAATTTCGGAACGAGCGAGACTTCTTCTCGAAGATTGCCCCGCCGCGTGAAGCGTCGGCTATGTCTGTTCAGGACGGTTATCGCATCGCGCAACTAAACTGTTTACGCTGTCATAACCGGGGTGACGTGGGAGGTACGAAGGCTGGCCATCCATGGCTCGTTCTTTCAGCGTGGGCAGCGGCATCGCCGGACTTTTTCGCCTCGTACGTCCGCGATCCGAAGTCAAGGAATTCTCGGGCGGAGATGCCAGCGAATCCTGATTACGACCCTGCGACCCTTCAGAAGTTGATCGCCTACTTCCGAACTTTCCAGATGCCGGAGAAACCATGACACTGCGCGTCGCTAAGATTCTCATGGTTTTCGCCGTCGCTTTGTTTTACACAGTGGTTGTCTTCAACAACGTCACTGACTACAACGTCAACTATCAATTCGTCCGGCACGTATTGATGATGGACTCCAATGCGATGGGCAACCACGAGATGTGGCATGCGATCAATTCGCCCAGTTGGCATACCACTTTCTATATTTCAATCATTATCTGGGAGTTCCTCGTAATGTGCCTCGGTTGGTGGGGTGGAGTGCGTTTGACGCGAAGGGTCGCGGCTTCGGCGACAGTTTTTATGCATGCGAAGGGTGTGGCTGTGGCTGCTCTCACTCTGGCTTTGCTGATGTGGCTGGTTGCGTTTCTGACAGTGGGAGGCGAATGGTTCCTGATGTGGCAGTCAAAAACCTGGAGTGGCCAGGATGCTGCATTTCGAATGTTTACCGCGAACGGGATCGTTCTTCTTTTGCTCGTGCTGCCAGACACTGACGGACAGCCGTGATCCCCAGATATCCGCCAGCCAGGGATTCTGGCACCAGCAATTAAGCGACAAACAACTGTTCGCCCACGGTAATTTTGGTTCGTGTTTACCTCTCGTGCTAAACTTCGCGGAATGGCTGCCAAAAGGAAAACCACAAAAAAGAAAACCGCCAAGAAGAAAGCCGCGCGGGCGCGAAAGATCGGGAAGAAGCCCACTTCCGCGAAAAAGGTCACGCGTCAGAAGAAGTTGGCCAGGAAGACACCTGCCGCTAAAGGCGCGAAGAAAACCAAAGCGTCCGCCAAGAGGCCAAGTCCTAACAAAACTACGACATCTCGTCCTGCAAAGTATCCCCAGGAAAGTACCAGTGCCAGATTGGACGAGCAATCGGGAGATCTACAGGGACTGTCCCGTGTAGAGGAAGCGGACTCTGAGAGCGTAGACGAATTGATTGAAGAAGGAAATGCGTTCGAGGCCGACGTGGTATCGGGCGTAGAACGAGCCGGGAACGAGGAAGGACATGAGGTTCGGACCCACGAAGTTCCCGAAGATGACGTACCCGGCGAATATTTGGATGAAGAATAGGCGCTCGATACAGATCTGGGTGAGAGTTGCTTATGATTCAACCAGCGTTCTCCGATCGGAATCCTCAGTTAAGATCCTTGGGCGTCCCTTGCCGAATCCGCACTCTTGCTCAATGCTAGCTGTATTGAGGTGTAGGCCGCAGCCACACCTACGATGACATTCGCAACAATGACGGGCGCGGAATGAATCAGCACTCCATAAAGCACCCAAAGCGATGCAGCCGCAGCCTGAATCTTTCGCAGCGTCGAAGGTTCTTTGAAAAAATACGAGGTTGAGAAGACCGCTGTTGCGGTCCAGCCAATTACGTTAAGCCACACTCGAAAATCCTCCTGATCTTATGCGCTCGCGGCAATCGTCAGCGAATCTGTTCGCGCCTTTGCCCATTCATGAAGAACAAATCCTTGCGACTCGAACACAGTTCGAATCTGCCCGGAATCATAGCCGACAATATCTTCCAGAATCGGAACGAGGATGCTGAGAGCATCATCGCTAAGTACAGTTCGCTTTGCAATCTCCGTCAAGTGCTTGTTCTGAGAAACATTGATCGTCAATCCATCCAGCCGGTTGATATGCAGCATGACGTGTACATCGGAATTGCCGTCGCCGACGTAAACTAGTCGATCGTGGCCCAGGCCAGCGCGGCTGCGCACATCTTCGAGTACAGCAACTTTCCCATAGCCCGCAGGCGTTCGAACGATGCTTTGGATCTCGCCTGTGTCACTCATGTAACGGAATTGCGTTCCATGAATATGGCTCTTTCCGACTACGCCGGCCAGCGCCGATTGGATCACTTCTTCAGGAGCAGACGAGAGCACGTGAACAGAGAATTGAAAGGTTTCCAAATTCTGAAGACAGCGAAGAAGTAGGTCCACGTTTGCCTTTAAACGAACGCGCTTTCCCACCTCCGCCAGATGCTCTTTGCGCACGCGTCGAAAATCGGGATCGTGGAGCAATAAATATGCAAGCTCCCCACCCTGCTGTACGAGATGCGTGTCCGAAAGATTGGCAACTCTGTCGCGGAAATTCGAGATGCCAAGCATCTCGCTGAGAACAACTCCCGAATCGTTGAGGCTCAGAGTCTGATCGAAGTCGCTCACTAACAGGTATTCTCGTTTTCTTCTCGATGGACTAGGCATTTCTATCTCCCGGGCCGACGGTATTCGGCCCAAAAACAGCTGAACTTTTCTGGGAAACAACCGGGTTACATTTTGCGCTACCGCTGACAGAGCTGGCAGGCAAACGTCAACTTCGCGAAGGCCGGCAGCAGAGCAGGTTGCGAAGTAAATCCAGAATGGACGAAGCGCGACAACGAGTCCAACGCAAAGAATTTATCAGAGCGATTCGCACGCGGCAGTCACTAAAGTAATGCTCGGCCTGTGCGCAGTAACACGACAGAACTGAACGGGGCGCACTTCCCATGATAGGCATTCCGAAACTTATGGACAAGATCGAACCGTTGGGTGACGAGCATTTGATAGAATCGCGTGCTCAAGCAAGGGACTGCCAAAAGAAATCGAGAAAGACGTTTAATCATTAATCTGGGGAGCTTAGACGATGGAAGCAAACCCAATTCTGTTTCGAGATCTGACCTACATTTTCCTTGCTGCGGTGACAGGTGGGCTGCTGGCATGGCGTCTCCATCTGCCGGTAATCCTGGGGTTTGTGCTGGGGGGAATCGTTATCAGCCCGTTTACTCCGGGGCCCCATTTGTCGGACTTGCACACCTTCGAAATATTCGCGGAAGTTGGGGTTGTGCTCCTGATGTTCTCGACTGGAGTCGAGTTCTCAATCCCAGACCTGATGCGCGTGAAATGGGTTGCTCTAGCGGGTGCGCCGCTCGGAATTCTGCTAATTATGACGCTCGCGATCGGGGCTTGCTCGCTCGCTGGGTTCAGCATCCGCGAAGGCTTGGTGATTGGCGCAACTGTTTCCGTTGCCAGCACGATGGTATTGGCCCGACTGCTGACCGATACCGGCAAGATGTCGACCATAATTGGCCGCGTGATGATTGGCATCACCTTAGTTGAAGATCTGGCGGTCATCTGCATGACGGTGGTTCTTCCGGTCCTCAATGGATCCGGTGAGGGGCTATTTATAAAGGCGGCGTGGACCCTCGGCAAAGCGCTACTCCTGCTGATTCCACTTGTTGCCCTTGCGATAACCGTGATTCCTCGACTGCTGCGACAAGTTCGCTTGACGTGTAACGCTGAGCTCTTTCTGTTGGTCGCGATCGCGGTGTGCCTTGGTACAGCTGCTCTTGCGCAAGCGGTTGGTTTCTCTGTCGCCCTCGGCGCGTTTCTCGCCGGTTTATCCATCAGTGCGTCGCCCGACCTTCACGACGCGCATACTCAACTGGTACCGCTTCGCGATGCCTTCGTCGCACTCTTTTTCGTTTCGCTCGGGACACTCATCAATCCATCCGTTCTCCTGGGGAGCTTGCCGCTCTTAGGACTGATGCTTGTCCTCATTGTCGCCGGCAAGTTTGTCGTTTGGACCCTTGTCGTGTGGATTTTCCGCTATCCAATGCGAACTGCGATTGCAGTGGCGGCGGGTCTCACTCAGATTGGTGAGCTCTCCTTCGTGGTTATGCAAGCGGCGCGATCATCAGGAATGGTGGCCGAGAATGTCTTCAGCACCGTAATCGCTGCGTCCTTGATCTCGATTCTGCTGAATGTTTTCATTGTCCGACTCACGTTTTCTTGGGTCGGGCGGAAATTTCCCGAGGAAGCGGTCGCGGCGACTTAACTGGAGTATCCCGTCCGCCGCCAAATCGCACCTATCCGCGGAGGTTGCATCGTGAGTTGGATTTTTAGGGCGCGAGACTCATTTTTCCGCTGCTGCCTGGCGCTTGCGGTCGGGATGTCTGGCTGCGTTGCACAACAGAACGATCGAGTCCCAGAGCAGCCTCGAAATCCGGATCTGCTTTCATTTGACGATCTGGTTGCGCTTGCAGCGACCGCCAAACCCGAAGGTGCGCTCGGTGCCCGGCTCACTTCCCTGCTCAATACTCCGTTTGTCCACAATGAAGCCGCGGCAACGGACGCCAAGCCTCACCGGCCGCAAGTGGCCGGCCTGGGTCCCGTCGCGAGGGTTGGACTTTGGAATATCGAGCGAGGTCTGAACTTCGAACTCATCCGGTCTGCCCTCACTGACCCAACGGATTTTCAGCGGACACTTAAGAGGCAAAACATTGACCCTGGGCGAAAGCAAGTGATCGACTCGCAATTAGCTAAGCTTCAAGACGTCGACGTGCTCGTGCTGAACGAAGCCGATTGGGGCATGAAGCGAACCGAATATAGAGATGTCACCCGAGATCTCGCGGCGGCTCTACATATGAATTACGCGTTTGGTGTGGAGTTCGTAGAGGTCGACCCGGTCTTTGATCTGGATACAGAAGACTTGCACTTGTCCGATGCACAGGAAGATCAACGCTTGCGGCGGGACTTGCAAGTCGACCGTGAGCATTATTACGGTCTGCACGGTACTGCAATTCTAAGCCGTTATCCGATCGCCGGCGCTCGCATACTACGCTTGCCAGTTTGTTATGACTGGTACGCAAAAGAATACAAAGCTATCTCCAAACTCGAACAAGGGCGGCGATGGACCGCAGAGAAACTATTCCGCGAACGCTTAGCCCGCGAACTGCGCCAAGGGAGCCGAATGGCTCTCGTCGCGAATATTTCTGTACCTGATCTGCCCACCGGACATGCGACCATCGTCGCGCCTCATCTCGAAAACAAATGTCCACCGGGCTGTAGGCGCAGGCAGATGCAAGCTTTGCTGGCGGAAGTGCAATCGTACCGAAATCCTGTGGTAATAGCCGGAGACATGAATACGACGAGTCGGGACAACACTCCTACCTCTATCCGCAACGAAATCATGACTCGCGTTACGGACTACAAATTCTGGATTGGCCAGGCAGTCTCGCACTTTAATCCGCTTGGACTATTTCAGTACGCGCTCGTTCCTGTCCGATATTTCCACGGGTACCACGATCCGACGGCATTCCATCTGCCGATCCTCTGGGACAATGAGGAGCGCCCGCTATTTAAGATGATAGAGAAGTTTCGCTTTGCGGATAACCGTGCATTCGATTTTCGAGGCGAACCGGAGCGCACAATTCCACCGCGAGGCCGGACGCTGGCGGACAGCAACCAGCGAGCCGCCAAGGGCTTCACTCCCACTTACGCGTTCACCCGCGACTTCGGAGGACTGGTAGGCAGATTTAAATTGGACTGGATTTTCGTGAAGCCCTTCATTGACGATCCCCGGCGAAAAGGGGGGAGTTACCAATTCGCACCGCACTTTCCGGTCACCATGCGAGAGTTAAACGAGTCCGTGGAAGACCGGATTTCGGATCATCCGCCGATGACCGTCGATTTGCCGCTCACAGAACCGCAGGCGACTCATTAGAGGAAGGTCTGTTTACGCCATTTGGAGAGATTGTTGGCGTCCCCGACGGGATTTGAACCCGTGTTACCGCCGTGAAAGAGCGTAATTCTACCCACAATTCAACGACTTAACAGTATAGCAGCGCACGGGCGGGAACCCTAAAGACTGCTAAGAACGCTGTTCTGTTGTGGGAATTGTTGTGGAGAAAGTCTTTTGAAACGCACAGTTATCGAACGGATTTCCGACTCAATCTCTTCAGCGTCGCTCGACTCGGCACCGGATGAGGTGCGCAGGGGAGTCAGCCCGAACGACGGTTTAGCGAATTCAACCCGTCCCACACCTATTGCGCGGAATCAATCGTTTGCGGTCACCTCAAGTGACCTTGGTCGGGCGGAATCACGATGTTCGGCAGAACTGAATGCACCTGATTATGCACCTTTTCCAACCGGGCCCGAATCCGTACCGAGCCGGTGTGTTACTCGGTCTGTCGGTGAACTTAGGCCGCATCCCAGCTACGCTCGCCATAATCTGTCCGTGCCACCGTTCAAGCTGGCCGCTTTAGAGGGGCGAGGTGAGCCAGGGCTTTCGGATCCGATCCTGATTACCCCGGACAACTGCATTATCGACGGATATGCCCGCTGGGAACTTGCAAAGCGGAAGGGGCGACCAGCACTAAACTGCTTCGAGCGACACCTAAGCTCAGAAGAGGCACTCGAGGAGTTGATTCGAAAACATAGTCGATCTCAAGGGCTCACGGATTTCACTCGGATCGAACTCGCCCTTGATCTGGAACCACACCTTAAACGTCGGGCGACGCTGAATAGCCAGGCGGGCGGACGGCTCAAGGGTTTGTCAAAATTGACAACGGCTGAAAAGGTCAATGCGAGAAAAGAGATTGCCCGAGTTGCACAGGTCTCGGTCGGAAATGTCCACAAGGTGAAGAACATTCTTACGTACTCATGTCGAGCCCTAAAAGAAGCAGCGAGAACAGGTGAAATCTCGATCAACCTTGCAGACAAATGCTGCCACGAGCCAGAGGCAAAACAGCAGGAATATCTGAGGCTGATCAGGATCGAGCGTGGAATACGGAAGAAGGCTCGGCAGTCCGTGGCCGACTTGGCGCGCCTTGAAAATTTGCAGTTCAACCCTCGCGTTCTCCGACTTTCCGATCTCTTGGCGATGTCGCGTAGCTTAAGCGAGATTGCTCCAGAAGCCGCCCAGGAACTCAATGCCATCGAAGTCAAAATAGTGAGTGGCCCAGGAAGAGCAATATTCGTGACCCAAGACCTGATGTCCGCTCTTTCACGGTCGCCCGAGGTGCCTGCCCGACATGGCTGAGAATCCAATCAAACAGATTTTGCTTGAGACTAGAACCTTCTGGGACCATTCCGGCACGTCGGCGCACATTCGTGAAAACTTCTTAAAGATCATTGATTGCGGGACCATCGCCCTTGGGGCCGAAATTTACGCTTCGGAGACTGAGTCGAAACTGGTTTTTCATACCTGCAAATCCAGATTTTGCACAAGCTGTGGTCAGCGGGCTACGGAAGACTGGTGCACGGACTTGGAAACCATTCTGCCTGACATCCCTTACGTAGGAATAACCCTGACCATCCCGATGGAGTTCCGTGCGATTCTTCAGCAAAATAGGCATCTCCTGAATGGTTTACCCACGATGGGCGCGGAGGCAATCATGCAGTGGGCGAAGGCTCGATGGGGCGTGCGTTTGCTCGTTCTCGTTGTACAGCAAACGTTTGGTGGATTTGTTACGTTCGTTCCTCATTTGCACATTATGGTTTCTGCCGGGGGTTTGCTCGAATCGAAGAGCCTCTGGAGACATCGCGTCAGATTCGATAAAGAGGAATTGATGCGCGCCTGGCGTTATGCAGTTATTGCCTTTCTGGCAGAAGCGCACAAACGAAACGTACTCCGATCCAGCTTCTCCGTCGAGGAGATCCGGAAGTTGTTCGCAACACAGTAACAACGCCCATGGAATATTTTTGTGAGTCGCGCCGGCTCAAAGGCGTATCGGCTTCGGCACGATGGCCGATACATCCGACGACCGCCAATCGCTCAACACCGAATGACAAGGATCGGGCGTCATGAGGTTGACTATTTGGCGAAGGACACAAGAAATAAACGGTTCGTTAAGAAACGCTATACGAATGAGGAATTCGTGAGCCTTCTGATGCAACATGTTCTCAATAAAGGCAGGCATGCAATGCGGTATTTTGGACTGCTGTCTCCACGCTCTAAAGGTCTCACCTGGGCGGCAGTTTTCATACTGTTAAATCAGCGACAACAGCCACATCCACCTAGAATGAGTTGGAGGTGCTTGCGTCGAAAAACGTTTGGTGTCGATCCTCTTTTGGATAGCTCTGGCCAACTAATGCGCAGAGTCGGGAGCCGACAACCGGAGCCAGTAATTTGATTTCGAATAACCGCGAAGATAACCAGTGGCAATGGAGCTGTTCATGGTACGAGGATTGCACTTTGTTCGTAAGAGAGTGGAAGGCGAAATCCAGTACAATGATGGCCAATTCGCCGAGATCCAGACGAACGGAGTCGAGGGGATCGAAAAAGATCTCCTTCTAGAAACCCTTCAGATTCATCGAGAAGATACAGACGATACAGAATCAGATTTTAAGTATCGATTCCCAGTCGGTATGTCGCTCGACATTCTCACGACTGTAGAAGTATTTGCTCAGCCGTCCGACAGGTGCAAGATCGAAGATCGAGACTAGATTTCACCCCGATGTGGCACCTCCGTGGCTCCGCTGATCTAGCTTGAGACCCCAGTTTTGTGCAATTTCCCAGCAGTCCTTTGTTAGAGAAATGAATTTTTGTTTTTCCTATACATACATCAAGCAGGGCAGTTCGATCGTGCGCTTTCTGCTGGTGGAGGCGGCGCAGGTGACGGTGCGCAGTCTGCCGGAGTGGCGCAGCAAATATTTTCATCTGGTGCTGCGGCGCGGACGGAAGATTGCGAAAGTCGCCATGGCCCGCCGATTGGCTGTGCAACTGTTCTGGATGATGCGCAAGGAATGGAATTACGAGCAGTTGAAGAAGTTCGGTTCGCACGCGGGACCGCCCGGAAATCGCCATGGTGTGCAGTCGAACACCGAGTAATTGATTGGGCGTCCCGCTCCTCATGAAGAGGAGTCCGAAGTAGTAATCATGATCGCAGTAAGTGACCGAACAGATGCATGGGTCGGACCGAGGGTCTGAACCTGAAAAACGATTACGAGCGAGCCTGTGGTTGGCAAGGCCATTTCAACAAGAGCGAAATGGCGGTCTTCTCCGAGTGCACGGATAGCTACGCTCAAAAGTTGCTTGACACCGCCGACATTGTCAGAGAGGCGATTTTTCGCCAATTTCGCTCCCGCTGTTGTACTCAGTGAGTTTCCTTCATTGGCGTAAGTTTGTAGATAATGCCTCCGTTGTATTTGCAGCCTTTGCAGGCACTCTGCCCTCGTATTTCGGGATCGTAAAGTTTGCGTTCTGGTTAAATCTGGACGATCCAGTCATCACTCCGTTGGTCTGACCGATATCAGCGACAACTTCTGGAAGTTTCTGGGTGCAAGACCCGATGTGCGTTCGAACTTACCGTGAAACATCAGGTCTAAATGACCCGCCTGAATCATGGAAAGTTGGGGTAGCCCCCCATTGCGCTCGACGACGAGTGCGTTCTCCGTGAGCTGATCTCGTTGTTGCGCGATTGCTTGGAATCTGTCCGCGTGCCCGCCTCGATGCAGTGTCACGTGGGCCATTCTTCCGTCGGAATCGAATGAAACGAGATATTTACCGGAACCCAGACTCCGCCCGTCGCACTGCACGGAGTAGGGCAAAGTGACTTTACCCTCGAAGTGTACTTTTGTAGCTTGTCCGATAGCGCTGGATTTCGATTTCGGGAGAGACTGCGTGTCCGGAGAATCGAAGTGATCGGGATCGATCTCGAACTGGGCGTAGGCTTTTGAGCCACCGACGAATGCAGCAAACAGCAGCCCTACGATGTATATGTGAAGTCGAGTAGTTTTCATTGCTCATCCCCTTTTGAGGTTTGCAGAACCGGTGGACAGGCTTCGCGGCTACAAGAACGGCCATGCAAGGCACGTCCTTCCACTATCAGCTGTCTTAGTCCTGGCGTTTAGTCTTGCGTTGGCCGAGTCCAATGGATGACCCACAGAGCAACAGTGGGAATTCCCAACAACAAAAACTCGAACACGTCTGAAGTTCCGTCAGATGAAAACCGAAAGAACTGCCCGATAAAATCCATCCTCGTTTCCTCGTCCACATCGTGGTGTGGCTCTATCGGATAGTGGTGCATGCGGGAAAACCGTTTCACCGGAGGATGTGCGAAAGCGTCGTTTGACGCGCTAGTCTGCTGCAACCGAAAGAAAGACATTCGCGGAAAAATACCGAAAGTCCGAATCGAAAATGAGCGATAACCCCGCCGAAGCGGGGCCTTCGGCTGTGGACAGTTTCGCTAGTGTCCTGTGAAACCGTGGATCTCAGTTAACTGATCGATGTATAAGCCTGTGATTCGCCCGTTATTTTTGATCCGAGTGATCTGAGTACCCGTGGCTCCAGCGACGTCGATCTGTGTGAATGCGCCGTTGGAGTAGATGAATCCGTGGTACGCACCGTTCGTATCCGCAAAATAGCCCGCAATCTCATTCGAGTCGTTGATCCCGATTGCTGTTGTTTCGCTACCAGACGGAAAGTCGAACGAGCTGTATGTGCCTTTGCTCAGAAGGAAACTGTGACTCTTCATGCTCGAATCCTCCCACACTCCCACGATGTTCCCCGCCTTGTTAACCCCCGCGGCTTCTGTGGAGATCGCATCGGGATAGTCGAAATCGGTGAATGAAATCCCGCCATCCAGGGTGTAGAAGCCGTGACGGAGGTTGGAGCTGTCGATGAAGTATCCGACAATTTCACCGCTGTCATTGATGTCGAACGGTGCCGTCCCACTGAGCTCAGCACTCGGATCATCGATGTTGGTGATTACTCCCCCGGTGTCAAGGAAGCCGTGAGTCGTATCGCTTGAATCGGCATAGATTCCAACGATTTGGCCGGCGGTATTGATTCCCGTGATCTCATTGATGAAACTGGGGGCGTTGAACAATTCGTACGCGCCTGCTTTTAATGTGAATCCCGATACGTTGGCCGGTTCCTGTGTGTAACCTATAGCCTCCGTCGAATTCTCGTCGAAAACGAGCGACGTCGCGGATCCGGGATAATCAGCCGACATGAATTGATAAGTTTTCGCCGAACCCGATACGGCGGGCTTGAGCGGTGTTTTCGAAAATGTCCGAGACTCATGCAACCGCAGCAGACTCCCGACGACATCCGGCAGGTGGGATGGTTGACTATTAGCGTTCGATTGCGCCGGCGCAGGCGCAGTTGAAAGCACCAACGAAAGCAGCGCCAGAGGCGTTAAGGCGTTGACGTTCATTTTCTTCTCCTTGTGTGCCGGCTCAACCGGCGAGGTGCGGTAACTCATTCAGATAGGCGCAAACCAGGGCAGAGAACTATCAATGCGAGATCACTTTTCCCGAAAGAAAAGGATTACGTGAGCCGGATCGGCTGGTTCTCAGTGGGTTTACCAAACTGCCGCTGACGATAATCGCTACGGCCAATGAATAACAGGGGAGGATCGTTCTCTCATCGCCCGCTATTGCAACTTCGCGAACTCGGCCTTGGCTTGCTTCAGGATGGGGATGTCGGAGTCGGCGTCTTTCCAGAGGGCGAGGAAATCCTGATAGGCAGCCTTGGCTTTGGCGGCATCGCCCTGCAGGGCGTATGAGCGGGCAAGACCGAGACGCGCGATTGCTGCGATGGGTGAGTTCGAAACCAGCCCGCGATGATCAAGGAATTTCTGAAATTCTGCCGCCGCGTGGTTTCCGTCATGGAGCATGAGATAGGCTTCTCCGCGCACATAGACCGGAAGCAAGTTGCCTGTGTCCCCTAGCTCGATTGCGCTCGCTGCCTGCAGTAATTCGAGCGCTTGGTTCGGGTTTTTCCGTTGCAGGGAAATGGCCGCTCGGATCGTGGGCAGCCGATACCTCTGGACCAGCGTGTTTAATGGGAAAGACTTGTCGAGTTCAGCCACCTGTTTCTCGGACGCTATCAAATCGCCCGTGCGCGCCAGGGTCAGTGCCGCCAGGGTCCGCACGTCGCGGTTAGGCGCCAGCTTCATAGACGCATTGGCATCGGCTCGCGCCAGCTCGCGGCTGCCGGACTCCACTTCGCCCAGCGCAGCAGCAGCCTGATATACCGCAGCCGTCTCTTTAGCGTCATTTTGCCCAGCTGAGGCCATTGCCTGCCGCGTCAATTCACGTGCATCTTTGAACTTCCCAAACCACGCTGCCGTGTCTGATTCCGCGGCCAACAACACGTCCTCGACGCCGGGCTTGCCCATGGCAGCTGAGACTGATTGTCCCATCTCTGCCGGATCACTCTTCAGAAAGGCCAACTGGTAGCGAAGTGAAAGGAGTCCCTCGCTCTCCAATTTGCGACCTTCCGCTTGCGTGAGCACCGCGCGGGCCTCACCCAGCCGGTTGAGGTTTATGTAGTCAGCGCAAAGGACTTCGTAGTTGTCTGCAGCGTTAGGCTCCAAGCGCAGCGCCTCGCGGTGCTCCTCCAGGGCCTTGTCCAGGTTCCCGAGGTTTGAGTAAATAACTCCGAGGTGTACGTACAACGCATAATCCCTCGGGTAGGTCTGCTGCCAGAGTTGGTATGCCGGAACAGCTTTCTCCAACTCTCCGGTTCCGGTCCAGAAGTAGTTTGCTTCGATGTAAAACCGCTCCCGCTCGCTCACCTTTCCCCGTAAAGCGTATGCCTTGCGGACATTCTCGGCCTGTCGTCCCTGCTCGTTCAGGTTTCCGTATGTGGCGGATAGCGCACGATAGGCGATGGCGAAATTCGGGTCGAGTTGCACCGCCTGCTTCAAGAAGGGCAGCGCAGCCGTGTTGCCTTGGGCAAAAAACATCTTCCGTCCCAAGCTGTACGCTTTCAGCGCCTCCAAGGACGGTGTAGTCGCTTCCTCGACCGGCGTGGAGTATCGCTGCACCGAACTCAACGATTCGCCCAGTTTTCCACGCAAGCTGGCCGCGGCATTGTCCAGAGCTTTCAATACCCCTTCCTTGCCTGATCCTTGCTCCTGCGCTTCTGCCAAAACGTCGTCTGTGTTGCAGTTTATAGCTTTAAGCCCGACAACGTATTGGCTGCCCAAGCTGGCTATTGAGCCCATGATCATCGCCCTGCTCGCCGTGCGCTGGCAAACTTCGCGCGTTACTTCGGACGTCAATCGGTCGCCGGTCGAGCGGCCCATCCTCTTAAGCGTGTCGTTCACCTTACGTTCGGAAAGCAGATCCAGAAAGGGGGATTGCTCCAGTTGCACCGACAGTCCCTGCTTCAGCGTGTCGTCGAAGACCGCGTCACTCGTGGTGTTATTAAAATCCCCCAGGACGATGGTGTCTTTGTCCGTGAGTTTAGGGCGGCGGAGCGAGTACAGATAAATAGCGATACACAACACCAGTACAACCAAGACGGCGGGGACAATTGGCCTCCATCTCTTAATACCGGTTGCGGTTGCTGACTTCGCACTTGCGATAACAGGCGCCGAATCCGTGTTTCGTTTCATCCGCCGCAAGTCAGCTCGGATGTCCGAGGCGTGCTGGTAGCGAAGGTCGAGGTCTTTCTCCAAACACTTGGCGACGATTCTTTCCAGTTCGGGTGGCAGCTCTGCATTCACTCGCCCCGGAGGAATGGGGGGACGGTTCAGAATAGAGTCAAAGACCACGCCTGTAGTCTCCCCGAGGAATGGAAGTGTTCCGGTCGCACTTTCGTAGAGCACAACGCCGAAGGAGAAAAGGTCGGAGCGGGGATCTAGTTTCTTTCCTCGGATTTGCTCCGGCGACATATAGGCGATGGTCCCCACGGCGGTGCCCGGGTTAGTGAGAGACTCCTCCTTCGTCGAAGCATTCAGGTCCATGCCATCCTCGTTAGGGGAAAGCTTGGCTAGGCCAAAGTCTAGGACCTTCGCGTGTCCGTGCTTGGTGATGAAGATATTTGCAGTCTTAATGTCGCGGTGAACGATGCCAGCGGCGTGGGCTGCATCCAGCGCTTCCGCGATCTCGATACCGAGTGACAAAATGAACTCGGTCTCCAAGGGACGCCCTGCGATGCGGTGCTTCAGGGTCATACCGTCCATGAACTCCATGGCGATAAACGACTGTCCATCGTGTTTGCCGATTTCGTAGATGGTGCAGATATTCGGATGATTGAGAGCAGACGCCGCCCGCGCTTCCCGGCGGAAGCGCTCCAACGCTTGCGGATCGCGGGAGAGGTTTTCTGGAAGAAATTTTAATGCTACGAAGCGGCCAAGCTCAGTGTCTTCGGCCTTGTAAACGATGCCCATCCCGCCGCTGCCCAGCTTTACCACGATGCGGTAATGCGATACTGTGCGACCAACCTGGAGATCATCGTCTTCTTGTGCTTTTCGGACCTGCTGCTGCGCGAGAGCAAGGGCGACTGCTTCTATGGCAGGATTGTCGAGGAAACGTCCAGCCTGATGTTCAGCCTTCAGCAGCGAACGTACTTCACGTTCTAGTTGCTCGTCTCCGGCGCAAGCGTGCCGAAGGAACGCATCGCGCTGCTCAGGAGGGCGCTCAAGCGCAGATTGCAGCAGGCCATCAACCTGTTGCCACCGATCAGAGTCCACCGGTCGCCTCGCCAGTTAGTTCACGATAGAGCCAGGCCTTGGCTGAACTCCAGTCGCGCATTATGGTGACGGGCGAGACTTTCAGCACCTCCGCCGTCTCCTCAACGCTCAGCCCGCCAAAGAAACGCATCTCGACGACTTGCACTTTGCGCACATCAATACGGGCCAGCGCATTCATCGCGTCATCGAGTGCGACCAGGTCCGCAGTTCGATCGCCTCCAACCATCGCTGTCTCTTCCAGAGAGACGTGTTGTACTCCTCCCCCACGCTTCAGATTGTGTCGCCGTGCATGGTCAACCAGAATGCGCCTCATCAGTTGTGAAGAAACTGCAAAAAAATGAGCGCGATTTTGCCACTGCATACTCTTGTAATCGGTCAGGCGTAGGTAGGCTTCGTTGACCAAAGCCGTAGTTTGCAGGCTGTGACCAGGGCGCTCACCTTTCATGTAGTGCCCTGCGATGCGACGGAGTTCGTTATAGACGATGGGAGTTAGCTGGTCGAGCGCGGCGGAATCTCCGTCACTCCAGGCGCGGAGCAACCCGCTCACTTCGTCATTATCAAGAGCCTCTTTGTGCGCTGGCGGGTCAAAGTTCCCCATGGCCATACCCCGGGGAATCATACCTTGCCAGGCCAGACCTTCAAAGATAAAGAGATCTGCAGATGATAGTTTCGCATCGCGGATTGCGCCTACTTAGACAAGAGCGAAATGAGCTCAAGCTTAACCGCATACAACGCGGACAAAACTTTAGGAGGCCATATGAAATCCCAATCTCTGGTATCGCTTTCGGCGTGGATACTGGCTGCGTTTGCACTTCCACTGACCGTGGGCGCGCAGGACGCAAAGCGAGATCCACTCCCAGCCGCCCGTTACACTGTGACCGATCTGGGTACATTGTCTGGCGGCAACTTCAGCCAGCCATTCTTTATCGCGAACAACGGCCGCGTCGCCGGATCCTCCAACCTCGCCGACGGTTCATCTCACGCCGTTGTCTGGGCCAGCAAACGGGCAGAGGATCTCGGTACGCTCGGCGGGTCGAACAGCATCGCCTTCGGCGTCAACAACTATAGCCAAGCCGCCGGAGAGGCGGAAACCTCCGCCTCCGATCCAAATGGAGAAGATTTCTGCGGCTTTGGTACCCATCTCATTTGTCTTGCTTTCGAATCAGCCAATGGTGTCATGAATCCTCTACCGACGCTCGGTGGCAACAACGAAGTGGCGAATGCGATCAGCAATCGCGGAGTCGTGGCAGGATTTGCGGAGAACTCGACGCCGGACCCAGGCTGCCCCGCTCCCCAGCTTTTTCGCTTTGAGCCTGTCATCTGGGTAAACGGAGTGATTCACCGACAAGCCACGGTTGGGGGTGATCCGGAGGGCGTCGCCTATGAGATCAACGACAACGGAGAGGTTGTCGGCGCGTCGGGCACTTGTACGACTTTTAATCCGAATTTCCTTAACAACCTGTTGGCGGTTCATGCTGTGCTATGGGAAAACGGCAAGGCGACAGACCTCGGCAATCTCGGCGGCCCAACCGGACAGGCCGGCGGGAACGCCGCCTATAGTGTCAATAACCGCGGTGAGGTTGTCGGTGGCTCGGATCTGCCGGGCGACACAACCTTCCATGCTTTTCTCTGGACCAGAAAAACCGGGATGCAGGACTTGGGTACCCTCTCAGGCGACGTGGCGAGCAACGGCATCAGCATTAACGATGCCGGTTCCGTGGTTGGGCTGTCCCTCGATGCCAGCTTCAACCCGCGGGCGTTTGTATGGGAGAACGGCGTGATGACCGATCTGAACACGCTGATTGCAGGAGGGGCTCCTCTGTACCTGCTAACCGGGTGCTCCATCAACTCGCGCGGGGAAATTACTGGCCTTGGTCTGACCAGTACCGGCGAAATTCACACTTATCTCGCGACTCCGAGACACGGTGTGGCGAGCGGAGAGAGTCTTTCACAAAACGCGATGAGCCGGGGGATTCTGACCGGAGACGCCCGACAGATGCTTCAACAACAAATGCACTCAGGCAGATTCGGAGCACGGTTTATGGGGCCGCGATAGTGATGTTGGCTAATGCTGATGGACGAGACTGGACGAAAAGTGCCGCGGTTGAGAGAGCAGAATACCTGCTCTCTCTCCTCTTTCCGCTCCGAGATCCCAGCCTGATAGCGGGAGATGACCGACGAGGTTCGAGCGGATGGTGGGCAATCCATCTTGGCAATCTCACGGCCTTCCGTCGGGTTCGTGTTTGTGGGCTGGTTGTCGTGGCGGTTGCGTCTACTGATTTGGGGTAGCAACGTAAGTCGTTAGCCTCGCAATCCTGTGTTCCGTTTCGCATTTCCAAGACCAAAACAGCTCGCGAGGTTTATGACACGTTGGAGTGGGCTACTCCCCACGTTTGATCCATTTCCATATCTGGAATCGGAGCCTACAGTTGTGGCTTAAAGAGCCGCTCAACATGTGGCGGTGGACAGACGGGACCTATTAGCCTCGGGGGAGGACGGTCCCGTTTTTCTTTGGTGCAGTGCTTTTGCTGCAGACTGACTTCTTCGCCAATCGTTAGAGCAAGCCAGTACTCTTTTGATCGCCGATTCGCCTGCTACAATCGCGAGCGAGGAGGGGGTCCTCAGAATGACAAATCTCGATGGTGTTGTTCAGTTGTTGAAAAAAGAACACGCTCGATTAACGAGCCAAATTCAAGGAGTCTCGGCTGCACTCGCGGCTCTCGGCGCGAGTTACAAGAACGGGTCGGGAACACTCACAAGGGGCTTCGCCTCAATAAGAATGCTGACTAGTCTACCCGCTGTGTCAGCAAAGCAGTTTGCAGCGGTCTTACAGAAGCAGAAAATCTCGACTCAGCAGGCCCTCTTGTTCAATCATTGTTGAAAAATCCCCATCTCTAACAATGTCGGCGCTGTCAAGTTCTTTTCGAGCGTACTAACCCGTGCACTCCGAGGAGCGCGCCATTTCGCTCTAGCTGAACAACCGCCATACCCAACCAAGGCTCGCTCGCAATCGTTTCAGGTGCGGAACTCAGTCCGACCCATCCATCTCTTCGGTCGCAAAGGCGATCATGATTCCTAGTTCAAACTCCTCCGTGTAGAGGAGCGGGACGCTCAATCATTACGTCGGTGATTTACTGCACACCCTGAGGATTTCCAAGCTGTCCCGCGTGCGAACCGAAACTTTCGAGTTGCTCGTAATTCCATCCTCTGCGCCACATCCAGTACAAACGAACTGCCAGTCTCCGCGCCATGGCAACTTTGGCGATTTTTCGACCTCGTCGCTGGGCCAGGTGAAAGAACCGGCTGCGCCATCGCACATCGCTGCGCACTGTGGCCTGCGCCGCTTCCACCAGCAGAAAACGTAACAGGGAGTTGCCCTGTTTGCTGATGTGTCCCAATCGACGCCGCTCCCCACTGGAATCTTCCTCCGGGACCAGACCGAGATAACTGGCGATCTGTTTGCCGCAGCCAAACCGCTGCGCTTCTCCCACGATCAGCACGAAGGCCAATGCCGTCAGAGCACCCACCCCAGGATGGGTCATCAAGCGCTGCGCCTCGGGACATTTTTTCGCTTCCTGCTCGATCGCGTGCGTTAGCTCGGCGATGGTCGGATTGATGCGGTCCAAGACGTCCAACAGATCGTGCCGGCGACGGCTCGCCCAGGGAGCGAGGGGCAGTGACTCCAGTTGCTGTCGTCCGCTTTCCCGCCATAACTTCTTCTTGTAGCGCAACCCTTCGTTCAGCGCCGCAGCTTGCAACTGGTTCATGATCCGCGTGCGCGTCTGCATCATGCGATGGCGATGCCAGAGCAGTTGCCGCACGTCCCGATTATCCCAACTCGGCACCCAGATCTTGGGAAAATCATCCTTCACCATCAGCGTCAGAATATGCTGCGCATCTAGCCGATCCGTCTTCTGTTTGCGTACTCGTTTCGCTGCGATCTTAGCTGCGTCGCCCATCCACAACTCGAAGGTCAGTTCAGCGAGCAGACGCTCGAACCATCCTGCGTGGCCACTCGCCTCCATGCCCACGCGCACCTCGGCTCCTGCCGTTGCCAATGCGCGATAGAACTGCTCGGCTTCTTCCCGATGCCCCAGGCGTCGTTGTTGGAGTTCCCCTGTTTCCGTTTCGACGAACGCAATTTGTTGGAAGCTCGGGTGATAATCCCAACCTATAATCAGCATGTTCGGCTCCTTTCTCCCGAGCCTTGGTTGGTTGGCACCACCAAAGTCTACTCGGGCCTGGGAGCCGACATTGTTATGGAATCATTACACTTATTGACCCGGACGGGCAAATTCTCGATGAGTGAATCGCTGTTTACAGCGATCATCTGAGCGCACAAAGTCGCCATAAGATTACGTCCCGCTAGCGCTGCTGCTACTTCTTGGGTTCCGAAGCGCTATAAGCCCAGTTTGGCACCATGAGCTGCGCCTGCGCAGGGTCGACCACTGCCAGTTCCACCTCGCCATTAGGTACTCGCGTCGTAACGCTCTTTGCAACAGATGTCGGACTCGGTTGGGTCCGGAAGTAATACACCTTGTTTTCCTCCGCCAAAAAGGTAATAGCGGAAGTGTTCCCCCTCCTCGATTTCAAAGTGGACTGCTGGCTCGTGCAGAGCTGGTGCTCGCCGGGGACAACCGAGAAGTATGTGTAGGACTTATGCTCAAATGCTCCGACCCACTCGCCATCTACGCCCACGCGAGTAATTAAGCCCCCAATGTGGAGGGCAGCATTGTCCAGTTCCGAATCTCCGAACACATACACCAACGCCCTGCCGGATTCCGCTGCTGGGGTGGGATGCGAGTGGGTGTCCCGCTTGACAGCAAACTTCCCTAGGTCGGAACCACACCCTCCCAACCTCTGTGGAGTCGAAGTTTCCTGAGCCCAAACCGTCGTTGCCAGTATGACAAGGACCAGCGCCAGCTTATTCATACATCCTCCTCGAATAACGAGAGGTAAAGAACTAACTCTTTTGATGTAATACCTTCTCAAATAGATGTCAAGCCCGAACAGTTTAAGAGGCGGGTGCCTGGTGCTTGGCTGAGTATCTTAGTAAATTCGCATCAGGGCCCTAGTGGTAGCTTTTGAGGCTTGCTGGTCGCTGGTGGTTACATACCGCATAGTCGAACCAATCGACTTGTGGCCGAGTTGCTGTCGAACTAGTGCGAGATTGACGTTTGCCGAAACCAGATGACTGGCGATGGAATGTTTCAGAGCGTGAGGATGTCGCTTTTCTAAAGGAAGCTCGGCCTGAACGGCAATTGCCCGAAAGAGTCGGAAAATTTGAGAACGATCAAGCCTTCCTCCCTTTTGACTGGTAAAGAGAAAATCAGAGCCGTCATCCACACGCTGCCGCAACCATTCACGGAGGGCCTTAATTTCGTTGAGCAATGGTTCACCCCGATGCTCGGTCATGGCCTGAGTCGTCCGCAGCGATCCCTTGAGGCGATCGATAACGATACTGCCGTTTTTCATGTCGACATCGTCCAAGCGGAGATTGCATACCTCGGAGGCCCTCAAGCCGTGCTTATAGGCCAGAAGGATCATAGCCCACTCCCGACCGCCCTTCGCTTTTGCGGTCCTGAGCACAGAAAGCACCTCGGAAGGTTCGAGATAGATCATGGAGCGTCTGGATTCCCTCCGAGCGGTTGGGGCTGGCGGCGTTGAGATTTGCTCAGAATGCAACATTATGTTCAATTCCAACCTCCTTTCGAGCACGTTAAGTGTTTTAGTTTGTGAGAGACGCATTTCAATAAGGCAACAGAATGGCTAGTTTGATGCTTTATCCATCACGACTGTGTTTATCTACGTAGTTGCAATTGATTGCAAATTTTTCCTCTCCCGGTATCTGGACGATCAGCCCGTCGTAACTCATAAATTCCGGCAGCCATTCATCCTCTGGATTGACCCTCCCGTAATGTAAAAAGGCTCTGCACACTGCATTCATGTGTTCCCACGCCCCCATAAACCGTACATCGTTCCCGGCAGAATGGACTCCGTCGCAGCACCACTGAGGAATCGGCTGAGGGTCTTTCCATCTGTCTCTGGCTTTTTCAAGCAATTCCGAAACTTCCGAGTTTGTGACCGGATGGAGCACGTCTGTCACGGGACTGGTGCCGCCAGCCAACATCCAAGCCCCCTGACATAAGAAATTGTTATCACTTGACAAGGCAGAACGGGCACGCAAGTGAACCTCAGCGAGCCGTTCCGCCACTTCATGCCCATTTCTCTTGGCCAATGCTGACAACAGTTCTGCGTGTTTGCTTCCTCCCATGCGGATTTCTGCAAGTCCCAGCGTTCCGGCTAACGCCGTTTCCTTCGACTGTTCCGCGATTCCTTTTTCGATCTGCCTTAAGGAGGATTCCGCCGTGACAGTACTGGAGAGATAAGCGAGTTGGCGGTGGCCCAACATCCCGGAATAGATATAGTCGTGCCCTCCGGTGCTCGGATGCCACCAATTCGGGACCTTGCAAATCCTCAGAACTTCAGCGGCGAGTTCTTCGAGGTGAGCTTGGACTTTGCTGATTCTCCTAAATGAGTTGACCACCTGCTCCATCGCAGCTATCGAATGACCATCTTCTGCCGACCCGATCAAAATTCGACGCGCCGTTCTGAAGCGATGTTCCGGCTCTTTGAAAGTGTCCAGATAAACCAACCAGTAGATGGTATCCTCAATCTTCCTCAGTCGAATCGACTTCACCATCCCTGAGAGTGCTTGTGAGAATGTCGGGTGACTTCTTGCAACGAATGGCCTCTTTCTGCTGTAGATGCCGAGGGCATTAAGATGCTTGCAAGGTACACCTGTTGAAAGGAACCCATCGCAGGTGCAAGTTCTATTGTCGAGCGAGATGCTGTACCACTGATCTCCGGTAAAGGATTTCAGTCGGACCGTTTTGCCCGAGGGGATTTCCCAAAGCATTCCAGAGGATGGTGCTTGATTCATGTTTAAGGCCCTATTTACTTAGACTCTAGAGATTCTGGAGAGTTGCGCTTAAGGGCAAATAAAATACGAAACAATACGCGCAAACCTGTTCGCTGGAAGAACGAGTGGCTTAATGCCGTCCGCTGGAGCCTGCGTTGGTGATAAGGGAACGGGAGGTCGTCGTAATTCGCGAACAGAGGGAGGGAGCGGCCCGTCGTGCTGCCGCCGAGTCATACACATTTCCGAAGGAGAGCGGAATCGAGGGTCAATGAGCGTAATAGAGATTGTTCGCCAATTACCGCGGTTTCCCGGCCCGCGGCGATGATCGACAAGCTAGAACATTAGAGGATTCAGTTTGCTTTCAACCAAACTGCAGTGGGCAGCAGTCAGTTCAGGTGACACTACTTGCCGATTCGACGCGGGCACGGTCCGTCTCGGACACGCAAGGTTTCAGTGCTGTAATGAGCTTATTCTGGCCTTAATGCATTCAATCTCGGAGGGTGTAAAAAGTAGACCTCCCCGTGCGATACTGCGCAACTCATCGCCCTGCCACCTGGATCGCATGATTCCCAATTGCGCGTGCGCGTGCTGGCCGAGGAGTAAATGTCCAACTTCATGAGCGATTACATGGGCCAAGAGGGTGCCGATATCGATGTTCCGGTCTTTATGAAGCTTTTGGACCGGGTCATAGAACACGTCGCTGTAAGTTCCGAGGCCTTCGGGTGACAAGAAGGCTACGCCAAACACAGAATCGCCAGACCTCGAAGACCACGGCACAATTCTGACAGCCAGATGGGAACCGACCATTCGATTTCTGCATGCGGGATCGGTAGCAACCTGCCCTCGTGAAGACCAACAAGAGAGCCAGGTGAGTTTCACTTCTGGAAGAAATATTTTTGTGACCTCGCGCTTAGTTTTGGCCAAGACTTTTTCTGGCACTCCTGCTTCGTTGTACACGCTAAGCGTGATCTCCGGCATGTCTGCTGGCTCTTGAGAGAAACCGGGAAGGCCAGCCGCGAGAACAGCCAAAGTGACCCACCCCGCATTGCTGATTTTCATGGCGCTCCACCCCTGGTGGCGTCAACCATCTCCGGCCCGCACTGGTACCTCAAGGCACCGAGAATTACTAAAAGGTGAAACGAAAACGACGAGTTAACTCGTTTCTATTCAAAGTCGTAGTTGCGCAAGTCATTCAGGCGACTTGGTTGGTGCTAGACTCCGTACGGTGGGAGCTCCAGTGCCGAGTGACGACTCATCTCGGATTTTTCGTTTCGGGATTTTCGAGGTCGATCTAGAGGCCGGAGATCTGCGTCGCAATGGTCTCAGGGTGAAACTGCAGGAGCAGCCATTCCAGGTTCTAGCCGCCCTACTCGAACGGCCGGGGCAAATAGTCACACGGGAAGAGCTAACTCGTAAGCTGTGGCGAGCCGATACTTTTGTTGACTTTGATCACAGTCTGAATGCCGCCATCAAGAGATTGCGCGACACCCTCGGCGAATCCGCGGAGAATCCCATCTTTGTTGAGACTGTTGCTCGACGAGGATATCGCTTCATTGGAAATATTAGGAAAGTGGCGGATAACGCGGCAGCCCTATCCGACCTCGCCGGTCTAGAACCCGACGCTACCATATCGATTCCAACGAAGGTGATGCGGTTGCAGACAAGCGCCTCCGGCCCTTGGACACGGCGGTGGCAGTTTGGTGCGGTGGTGCTGGCAATTGTCCTTGTGGCAGGCGTGACCGGGGGTCGGTTGCTCTGGCGTCGGACAGGAGGATCAACATCTTCGCCCGGCCCGATAACACTGCGTCGTCTGACCACGAATGCCAGCGAAAACGGAGTTATCTCTTCCGCGATATCTCCGGATGGCAGGTACCTGGCTTATTCCGACAAAACCGGGGTGTACTTGCGTCTGCTCTCCACCGGTGAGTCGCACCGGCTGCTAGCGACGATCTCTGACGTCACGTTCCTCGGATGGTTCCCCGACAGCCTGCAGTTGTTGGCATCGTGGTCAATTCCGCCGGCGAAGAAGCGTCTGTGGACGCTCTCCATCCTGGGGGGCAGCCCGCGTCAGTTGAGCGACGAAGGCTGGTCTGCCTCCGTATCGCCAGACAGTTCGCAAATTGTATTTCTCAAAGGAGCAGGTTTCGCGGAAACCGGGAAAGAAATCTGGTTGATGCAAGCAAATGGGGCCAATCCGCACAAGCTGATTTCGTTTCCTGAGGGGCGGGTGCTCACGCCGGTTTGGTCGCCCGATGGGCGCTGGATTGCGTATCTGAAAAGCAAGGATGGTCCCAGTGGCGATGAACCCTGGATTGAGGTCTTTAATCTGGAGCACGGCACAAGAAGGGTTGTTCTGGCGCAGCCGAGTCTGAGTGTTTGGGGGCTCAGCTGGTTGCCAGATGGACGTTTCTTGTATGCCCTGTATGAACCGCCGCCTAGTCAGAACAGTTCGAACTTTTGGGTGGCTCGCATAAACCCCGACCTGGGGCGTTTCGTAGGAACTCCTGCGAGAATTACGAGTGGCGATGGTTTTGTCGTACAACCCAGCATCACTGCAGATAGCAAGCATCTCGTATTTGACCGGGATAGACCACATGGGAATGTCTACGTATCCGAGTTTTCTGCCCATGGGCCGCGCCTCGGCACACCGCGCCGGCTCACTATTGAGGACGCTAATGACGTTCCTTTCGACTGGACAGTGGACAACAAAGCAGTGCTATTCATTTCTGATAGAACCGGTGCGGCCAATATTTTTCGACAAGGAATTAATGAAACATCCGCAGAAATACTGGTTTTTGATGCGGACAAAAAGTTCCCGATCTGCAGGCTGAATCCAGCTGGAACTCAAATTCTTTATTCAATATCTGCGAATCCAGACGATGCTTCCCAGCCCGTACGTCTGATGAGAGCACCTGTAGGAGGCGGTCCGCCACAGATGGTGTTGGAGGGGCTGGGAATTGGTAACTACGGGTGTTCGCATGCGCCAGCCACCCTCTGCGCCTTCAGCCAGGAGATCTCGAAAGAGGTAGTGATTTCGGTTTTCGATCCTGCCATCGGCACGCCACACGAAGTAGCGAAGCTTCCAGCGGGTTGGAGTTGGGGGCTCTCCCCGGACGGGACTTCTATTGCGGCATTTGCTTTCGGCGCTACTGATAACCGAATTCGTCTGCTCTCGCTGTCTGGTCAGTCCACCCGCGAGCTCTCGATAAAGAACTGGAGCACCTTTACTTCCTTAGATTGGGCCGCGGATTCCAAGGGCCTCTTCGTCACCAGCAATCCAACTGGCTTGAAGCAAAGTCTCCTGTACGTAGATTTGGCGGGAAAGGCACACCCGATCTGGGAGGTGAATAGCATTTGGGCCAGCTGGGCTATTCCTTCGCGCAACGGCAAATACGTGGCAATTCCGGTTGCCACCCTTGATAGTAATGTGTGGATGGCAGACAACTTCTGAGGCTCCACGCTTTCCAACGAATCCAGAACTCGGAATCTAAGAACCGAGTTGATTCCTTCGGCACAAACAAGCTCTTTCCCCGATCGGCGGTGGTTGAACGCACCCGCTCGGAGACTGTTGAATCAGGTAATTACACTCATTCAGGACTGACGCCTCGGTCAATAAGTGTAATGATTCCATAACAATGTCGGCTCCCAGGCCCGAGTAGACTTTGGTGGTGCCAACCAACCAAGGCTCGGGAGAAAGGAGCCGAACATGCTGATTATAGGTTGGGATTATCACCCGAGCTTCCAACAAATTGCGTTCGTCGAAACGGAAACAGGGGAACTCCAACAACGACGCCTGGGGCATCGGGAAGAAGCCGAGCAGTTCTATCGCGCATTGGCAACGGCAGGAGCCGAGGTGCGCGTGGGCATGGAGGCGAGTGGCCACGCAGGATGGTTCGAGCGTCTGCTCGCTGAACTGACCTTCGAGTTGTGGATGGGCGACGCAGCTAAGATCGCAGCGAAACGAGTACGCAAACAGAAGACGGATCGGCTAGATGCGCAGCATATTCTGACGCTGATGGTGAAGGATGATTTTCCCAAGATCTGGGTGCCGAGTTGGGATAATCGGGACGTGCGGCAACTGCTCTGGCATCGCCATCGCATGATGCAGACGCGCACGCGGATCATGAACCAGTTGCAAGCTGCGGCGCTGAACGAAGGGTTGCGCTACAAGAAGAAGTTATGGCGGGAAAGCGGACGACAGCAACTGGAGTCACTGCCCCTCGCTCCCTGGGCGAGCCGTCGCCGGCACGATCTGTTGGACGTCTTGGACCGCATCAATCCGACCATCGCCGAGCTAACGCACGCGATCGAGCAGGAAGCGAAAAAATGTCCCGAGGCGCAGCGCTTGATGACCCATCCTGGGGTGGGTGCTCTGACGGCATTGGCCTTCGTGCTGATCGTGGGAGAAGCGCAGCGGTTTGGCTGCGGCAAACAGATCGCCAGTTATCTCGGTCTGGTCCCGGAGGAAGATTCCAGTGGGGAGCGGCGTCGATTGGGACACATCAGCAAACAGGGCAACTCCCTGTTACGTTTTCTGCTGGTGGAAGCGGCGCAGGCCACAGTGCGCAGCGATGTGCGATGGCGCAGCCGGTTCTTTCACCTGGCCCAGCGACGAGGTCGAAAAATCGCCAAAGTTGCCATGGCGCGGAGACTGGCAGTTCGTTTGTACTGGATGTGGCGCAGAGGATGGAATTACGAGCAACTCGAAAGTTTCGGTTCGCACGCGGGACAGCTTGGAAATCCTCAGGGTGTGCAGTAAATCACCGACGTAATGATTGAGCGTCCCGCTCCTCTACACGGAGGAGTTTGAACTAGGAATCATGATCGCCTTTGCGACCGAAGAGATGGATGGGTCGGACTGAGTTCCGCACCTGAAACGATTGCGAGCGAGCCTTGGTTGGGTATGGCGGTTGTTCAGCTAGAGCGAAATGGCGCGCTCCTCGGAGTGCACGGGTTAGTACGCTCGAAAAGAACTTGACAGCGCCGACATTGTTAGAGATGGGGATTTTTCAACAACCACGGTGCAGAGACAGCGGCAACTCTCAGCCATTCAGTTGACTTGACTTTCCTCCGGTCATAAGATTCAGGCGATATGAAGTCTCAGTGTTGGTTCAGCCTCTGCTGTGTGGTTGGACTCATTGTGGGTATCTGGGGAAAAAACGGGAGACCCCTCTCAGGGGTCACCTCACCTAAAAGCACTCCAGTAAATGAATACGTTGACTCCCGCCTTTGCGCGGGTTGCCATAGTCAAATCTATGAAGACTATCGGCGGACGGGAATGGCCAAATCCCTGTTTAAGCCCGCTTCTGCGAACACAATCGAAGACTATAAAGGGAAGACGCAGTTCTACCACTCCTTGTCTGACACGCACTTCTCGATGATTTTTCGCGACCAGGCCTATTACCAGAGACGGTGGCAAATCGGCTCCGACGGAAATGAGACGAATGTCGAAGAGACGAAAATTGACTACGTGATAGGTGCAGGTGACCACTCGCGGGCCTACCTACACCACACCACACGAGGAACGTTGATCGAACTTCCTCTGGGTTGGTATACGGAACGAGGTGGATATTGGGGCATGAGTCCAGGATTTGATTCCCGTCATCCGCAGACCCGGCGATTGGTTTCTTATGGATGCGTATTTTGTCACGACGGATATCCTCAGGTGCCCTCCGGAAGCGATGTTCCGAGCGCTGATGATCCGGTCTTTAATGGGGACCTTCCTGAAGGAATTGATTGTCAACGATGTCATGGTGCGGGCGGCCGACATATTCGAGCAGCCCAGGCAGGCGCTGAGTCTTCGGACATCATTAGCAGAATTGTGAATCCTGCACGGCTAAGTTCAAAGCTCCAGATGGAACTCTGCATGCAATGCCACCTGGAGCCGACGACCGGCCGCCTCCCAGCTTTGGTGAGACGATTTAATCGCGGGATATTTTCCTACATCCCAGGGCAACCCCTTGAGGACTATGCCCTGTACTTCGATCATGCCCCTAACGCCGGATACGATGACAAATTTCAATTCGTGAGTGTTGCATATCGACTTCGAAAATCTCGTTGCTTTCTAGAAAGCAAGGGGGCGCTGACATGCCTGTCCTGCCATGATCCACATCGCAAGCTCCCCGCGGGCGAGGAAGCCAAAAGCTACTATTCCGGACAATGCCGTCATTGTCATGAACCCGTCATCAGCACCTTGGTCGCTCAGGGCAAGCACCCGGATGTAGCTGACTGCGTTTCGTGCCACATGCCACAAAGGAGAACTGAGGATGTAGTTCACGCACTTATCACGGACCATTTCATTCAGCGTAAGGTCCCGATGCGTGATCTTCAGGCAGAGCTTCAGGAACGTCATTTGACCGACGCAGAGGAATACCACGGAGAAGTGGTCCCGTATTATCCGTCGCCCCTGCGGAAAACGAGCGAAAACAGCCGATACCTTGCTTTAGCGCAAGTGGCTCAAGGGAATAATCTGAAGACAGGAGTAGCCGACCTGGCCCGAGAAATGAACCAACATCCTCCTCGCGAGGAGGAGTTTTACATCGCACTTGGGGATGCCTGGAAAAACAGCGGAAATGTGACAGCCGCCGTTGAAGCGTTTGAACAGGCAGTTCGGATCAAGCCAAAATCTGTGACAGCATTACGGTCTTTTGCCGCTAGTTTGAAAACATCGGGGAATATCTCACGAAGCGAGCAGATATTGAACCGCGCGCTAGAGTTGGCACCTCTCGACGCTAGCACCTTGAATCAATACGCGATGCTTGAGGCCGACCGTGGGCGAACCGGTCGCGCAATCGAGAAACTTCAGAAAGCGCTTGCACTAAATCCAGACTTGCCGGAGGGCGACCTGAACCTTGCCACCCTCTTTGTCCGCGAAGCGCAGATGGAACAGGCCGAAACAGCCTTGAACCGCGCACTAAGTATTGATCCGTATGACGCAGCTGCTTACGATCTGATGGGGCGTGTGCTGGCAGGGAAGAATGAAATGCCTACGGCTCTCTATAGCTTCCAAAAAGCAATGCATCTTCGCCCGGACTATGGACCCTACCTTTATAACTATGCTCTGGCGCTGGTAGCCGCCCAGCGGTTAGACGAAGGACGGACACAAGCGCAGGCCGCAGTGAACGCGGATCCTAATCTTGCTGAAGGCCACGTGTTGTTGGGTAGACTTCTCGCTCGAGACCAGCGATTGGCAGAGGCGGTGAGCGAGTATCAGCTGGCGGTGAAACTACAGCCTGGTTTCAGTCTGGCACACCTGAACTTAGGGTTGGTTCTGGCCGAAAAAGGAGATCTGCAGAGCGCGACTGAGCACCTACGCAAAGCCGCAGCCGGCAGAGACCCGAATGTGGTCCGCCAAGCAGCCCAGGCCCTTCAGAGCATCAGCAATCATTAGGCTGCCCACCTGATGTCATGCGGATTTCTTGTCGGGATTTGGGAGCGTCAGGTCTCGGACGCAAGCTGCCAACGCATGGACCGCTTCCAGAAACTGCCAATTACGAAAATGCAAGCCCGTAGAAGCATCAGGGGGAAGCGGATAGGATCATGCTTGACGAAACCAGGCCTTTTCACAAGTGAGCCAAAGGAAAACGGTTTTGATTCCCGGTAGATGAGTGAAATCGCGATGTTTCAACAACCAACACTTCTGGATAAAATGCGTGACGAATGGCGTCATGCGGAGTGCCAATGAATATTGCGTACATTCTGCTTACAACAGGAGCTGGGCTTGTGATATTAGGCAGCTTCTTCTTCTACACATTCTTAGGAGAGGTAAATGGCAGGCTGCCAATCGACGAGCGGATCAGCATGTTCGGTGTGAACACCAAGGTATTCGCGGTCCTCCGTCAGCATGCTCAACTGTTTCCTCGCAGCCGAAAGCGATCACAGATGCTATGGATCGTGGCGAGAGGACTCGCCCTAGGCGGAATGGCTTTCGTCAGCCTCGCACTTATAGCAGCATTGAAACAAGCTGCAAACTCTTCACGTGAGTGTAATGGCGATTTTTCACCAACTGAGGATAAATAGCTTCTGCTCTGCCGTTAAATCTACGACGGTTCGTAGATGAAGCCTATGGCAGCGCCCACGATGATCCACTGAATGAGATAGGCGATGGACTGGTAGATAGTCAACCTTCGGTCGGATACTGGACAAGCCGGAAGTTAAATCTCAACTGTTGAAACCAGCGATCACGCCCATTGAGAAATCCGAAGCGGTGCCTGCTCCTTTATTATCTATCAATGTCGTTCCAGGAGGTCTGATGTTGGCACGTATGTTCTCGCACCCACGGTTTCTAGTTGCTTACTCGGCGTCGGTCACACTGGCGTTTGCGGTCTCGGTGTCGATGGGAGTTGTCGGCACTGCGCGCGGCTCGGAAAAGGTCACAGAGTTCGATCGCATCCGCGTGCATCGCATTGATGTCGTCGAGCCCGATGGAACACCGCGGCTGATCATTGCTGATCGCACGGAGTATCCGGGCAGCTTTTATCGCGGACGCGAGATAGATCGGTCGGACCGCCGAGACTCAGCCGGCATGCTGTTCATCAACGACGAAGGTACAGAAGATGGCGGCCTCATTTATGGGGGCGCGACCATGACTGGAAAGCGCATGAGCTTTAGTCACCTGAGCTTCGATCAGTATGAGCAGGATCAGACGGTGGTGCTGGGGACTGCGCTCAATTCTGACGGCAGCAGGACTGCTGGGATTTCTTTGAACGACATGCCCGATCAATCAATCACTCCGGGCGACTACGCGGAAGTGCAGCGAATCAAAGGGATGCCGCACGGGGAGCAACGGGCGGCGGCATGGGCAGCGTATCAGAAGAAGCATCCATTCGGGCAGGCAGCCTGAGCTTCCCTCGAGCGTGAAAGCGACGGCTCCGTCGGATTGGCATTGAAAGACAAGGACGGGCGGGTGCGGCTTCAATTGAAAGTTGAAGCCGATGGGAGCCCGATCATCGAACTTGTAAACGAAGAGGGAAAGACGCAGAAGCGCATCACAGTTAACGGCATCTCAGAAAAGTGAAGCCGGTATTTTTAGAGATTTGGATTTTAAACAGGTTCACCGCAGAGTGCTAGAAAGCCAAGTCAACTGTCGCTGACAGGCGTTAACACAAGCTTGCGCCTTTGTTTCGCCTTTTGAAGGTCAATGAGCATTATGGCGATTTATCGTCAGTTGTCCTGGGGAGGTCTTTTTGGGTCGGCTCTCATGTAGAACTTGTGCTGGTCTTCGTGGGTGATCCGAAATCCGCGCTTCTCATAAAAATAGCGGGCGGGATTTATCTTTACAACCGCCAGCGTCATGGCCTTTGATTGATCAGCGGCGCGCTTCAAAAGTATATCCAAAACTTTCGTCCCGATGCCGCGCCCTTGCATCGCGGGCAGCACATAGAAAGAGCCGAGGTTGACCGTCCTGTCTTCAACTTGCTCCTGAATCCAACCCACATCCTGTCCGTCGGCGATGATGATCCTGACTTCCTCGACTTTGAAGAACCCAGCAAAGTTCCTCTCCTCGCGCGTCTGATCCCAACCGAAAAGGCGTTCGATCGTTCCCCGCATGGTCTCGAAATAGAGGTTGCGGGCGAAGACGAAGTCTCCACCGCACGCTGTTCGAAGCGCAATCTTCACGGTTCGCTGCCC
>CAWFQZ010000005.1:0-45057 GCA_963818115.1 uncultured Acidobacteriota bacterium | reverse complement strand
CCTACGACTGGGCGCGGGTCAGCACAATTCAGGGTCTCGTCAACAATCCTTATCTTGGCAGTGGACTCGTTGCTGGTTATCGAACTTCCGGCATGAGCCAGCGTCCGGGATTTGCTTGGTTCTTCGGACGCGACTCGCTCTGGACTTCATTTGCGCTCAATGCCGAAGGAGATTACGCCACGACCCGCACCGCCCTGGACTTTATCAGCAAATATCAGCGGGCAGACGGCAAAGTTCCGCACGAGATTTCACAGAGCGCAAGCCTGGTTCCGTGGTTCAAAGACTATCCTTATCCATACGTTTCCGCCGATGCGACCCCGCTTTTCATCATCGCGATGAATGATTACGCAGTCCAAAGCGGCGATGTCACGTTCGCGCGCGACAAATGGGACAACCTGTGGCGCGCTTATCAATTCTTGCGGTCAACGTATGACGCTCAGGGTTTCGCGCAAAATGCGGGCATCGGACATGGATGGGTTGAAGGCGGCCCGTTGCTTCCCGTAAAGAACGAGTACTACCAGGCTGGACTTGGCGTTGAGGCGCTCCATGCGTTGTCCAATTTGGCGAGGCTCGTAGGCAAAGACGACATCAGCAAGGAGCTCGCTAGCGATTTTGACCGGAGCAAATCTGCATTGGATCAGGCGTTCTGGTCGCCGGAGACGAAGGCCTACGCTTTTGCGCTGAGACAAAATAACCAGCGCGCGAATGAGCCGTCCGTATTGACGATGGTGCCGATGTGGTTCGGCCTTTCCGAAGCCAGCCACGCGGACGAGAACATCACGCGGCTCGCGGCCGAGGATCACCAGACTGATTGGGGCATGCGGATCATTTCGCAGCAGTCGAAGGTCTACGACGGCTCCGGATATCACTACGGTTCAGTTTGGCCGCTCTTTACGGGCTGGGCCTCGATTGCCGAATACCGCTACCATCGCGCCTTTCCGGCCTATTCGAATCTTCGCTCCAACGCCCTTCTCGGCGTCGATGGCGCGCTTGGGCATTTTACCGAAGTTCTTTCGGGAGATTACTACCAGTCGTTTGCGACGAGTTCTCCGCACCAGATATGGTCTGCGGCGATGGTGATAAGCCCCATCTTGCGTGGCATGTTTGGCCTCGAAACCGATGTCGAAAAGCATCAGATCATGTTGGCTCCGCACATTCCGGCGGACTGGACGAACTTCGCGATTCACAATGTAAGGCTTGGCGGCGTCAGCGTTGATTTCAAGTACCACAAGACGTCGGACAGTATCGCGCTCGAAATCCAGAGCACCGGGACCAGCGATTGTTGGGTAAATTTTTCTCCGGCGTTCAGTCCGCGCACCAGTGTGGCTGGTGTTGAACTCAATGGTCGCCGTCTGCCATTCAAGATGCTGCCGAATCAGAACGATCAGCATCTTGCTGTACGATTTCAACTCAACAGGGGGACGAACAGCCTTGTGATCCGCACCAGGAACGACTTCGGACTTTCTCTGACAAACGAACTGCCACCTCTGGGCAGCGCAAGCCGTGGGCTGCGTGTCCTTTCCGAATCGTGGAACGCGTCGAAAAACCTTTTGACGCTGGAGGCCTCGGGACGTGCGGGGCAACGCTACGAACTGTCCGTCTGGAATCCGGCACAAGTCTCTTCGGTGGAGGGAGGAACGCTATCAAAGGCCGGAAAGTTGGAGATTCAGATGCCTCAAGGGGCGGCTGATTCGTACGTACCGCAGAAGGTGACTCTTCGTTTCGTGCGTTAATTTGGCCGCGTTATCGCCCATGGAAAGACTCTTGATCGGCAAGCTAATCCTGAGAAGGATTACACTTTCTGTACGTCTTGGATGTGTCGAAGACCACGGCAAGAGATGCACGAACTGTCGATCGCGATGGGTATTGTTGAAGCGGCCACGGACGAGGCGCAGCGCCGCGGCGTCCGGGTGAGCGCCGTGCATCTCAGGCTCGGTGCGCTGTCCGGCGTGGTCAAAGACGCGTTGCTTTTTTCCTACGAGGTGGCATGTCAGGACACACCGCTGGTGGGATCCTCACTGATCGTTGAGGATGTCCCAGTCATGATCTTTTGCCGGCAATGCCAGGTGGAGAGAGTTTTACCATCGGTGCAATCTTTCTGCTGTCCCGAATGCGGCACGCCGACCATGGACATCCGGCAGGGCAAGGAATTGGAAGTTTTCGCGTTGGAGGTAGAGGAATGAGCGAGCCGCGGCTGGTCGAAGTACGCAGGAATGTTCTGAAACAAAATGATGTGATCGCACGTTCGCTTCGTGAGCAGTTCCGGTCCGCTGGAGTCTTTGTGGTGAGTCTGGTTTCCAGTCCTGGGTCAGGCAAAACGATGTTCCTCGAGAAGATACTCACCCTCTCGCAGCCTCGGTATCGTGTCGCGGCACTGGTTGGCGACCTGGCGACAGAGAACGACGCTGCGCGCCTGGCTCGAAGCAAGGCTCCGGTCAAGCAGATTACAACGGGCACGGTCTGCCATCTCGAAGCAGCGATGGTTCAGAACGCCTTACAAGGCTGGGACCTTAACCAACTGGATTTCCTGTTTATCGAAAATGTCGGAAATCTCGTCTGTCCGTCGTCCTACGATCTTGGGGAAAATCTCCGTCTCGTGCTGATGTCGGTCACTGAGGGGGAAGACAAACCGTTAAAGTATCCGACAATCTTCAACAGCGCGGACGTGGCTGTGATCACAAAAAATGAGTTGGCGGAAGTTGTCGAGTTTGACTGGGAAGCCGCGCGCAACAGTATCGAATCCGTTCGCCCCGGCATGCAGATCTTCCGGCTCTCTGCGAAGACCGGCGAGGGTATGAATGAGTATTTGGAATTTCTCGCCCAGCAGCTTTCTGAACAGCGCGTTTCCGCTCACGCCGAATCCAAAGCGTAAGATCAGCCGGCTGGAACCTGTACGAGCGCGTAGAGAGTGCGCGCGACATAAGTGATCAGTAGGGCCATGATGCAAGCCGTGACCAGGGGGCGGTAACTGGTCTCCATCAGATCGGCGAGCACCCCCGAAACAAAAATGAAGAGAAACGGAATCGACGCGAGCAAAAATCCTGCGCCTGCGACGTGAGGGTGGGCCATTCCCAGCAGAATAAATAAAACCGCGACCAGCAGTGGCGCGGTGTTTCCGAAATATCGCGTACGCGGCCACAGAGCGTAAGTCACCAGCGCAACCGGCGCCGCCAATGCGAGCGCGGGGCAGGCGCGCCCAGTCTGTACCGCAACCTGCTTATAGACTCCGAGCACGGTGAACCCACGCCAGGTTGCTCCCCAGAACATTGCATACCGCATGCTCTCGCCGAACGTATGTACGTGGAAGAAATAGGTGGCAAAGAACAGCACGAATCCAACCACGCACGCCGCTACCCAAATGACCAATCCTGCGCGCTGCCGCACTGGCGCGACATACAGAAGAAATCCCAGAGCCATCGGAACAAGTACGATTAGAGAAAACTGGGATCCGATCGCGATTGCCAGTGAGATGCCGAGGAGCACGATCCGCCGCCAGTTCCACAGAACTACCTCACGCGGAGCGTACAGTGTGTGCGCAACCGCTATCGCAGTGAAGATGGCCCCAAATGCCCCCCACGCCGCCAGGATCTCCGGTTCCGTATGCCATGCGGCACTCGCTTGAATCAGCGAAGGCGAAAAGCAGTAGAAAGTAAGTGCCACAAAGCCGCCCGTATTGCCGCAGAGCCGCCGCGCAACATACCAGAGAGACGCTCCCAGAAACACTCCACAGGCGAGAAACGGAAGCCGCGGAAGCCACCGCCAGTATGCTGCCGATTCCGCGTTTAGATCGTGCGGCCATACCAGCAGCGGCGCAGCCGTGACCAGATAAATCAGCGGCGAATGTTCCGTATCGAAGCCGCGATCGTTGTTCTGGAAGGGATCTTCAGGAGAATCCTCTCCGAGTTCCGTCATCGGAGCACCGGCGGTTCCTCGACCGTGCAACTGCTTCCACCCCTCGCCAATCCGGAGAGCTTCTTGGCTATCGAGTCCAGGCGCCGTGCTCAACTCAACATGAACCAGCCAGAGTGCCTGCCCCACAAACGCAAGCAGCAGCAGGCCAGCAAGAAACTGCGGACGTCCGAAACGTTCGCGCGTGAAATATGGGCGCATAAGGTCGAGCCGAGTGTTTTACCATGTCGGAGGCAGTTGCGGGGAAAGTTCTGCAATGAGTGATCTCGAAAGCCACGAAGTCCGCGAACCAGCCCCTGTTTCCGCGCGCCCTGCGCCCGGTCCGGACTTCAGCTCTGCCATTCCCACGTCATACGCGCGCACCGTCTTCCTCGGTCCCGATGGCCTGCGACCGGGATGGGGCTTTGCCTTCTACGTAGTGATGTTTCTCGGCTTGCAGCGCCTGGCAGTCGAGCTGGCGTGGTCGCGCGATTTGGGATACAGCAATCTTTGGTCGATGCTGCTCGAGGAATTCGGCAATCTTATCGCGGCACTGATTCCTTCCTTCGTATTGGCAAGAGTCGAACACCGATCGTGGGGTGCATACGGGCTACCGCCGAAAAGCGCTTTCGGACGTCTGTTTTGGATCGGCACAGTGTGGGGGTTTGCCGCAATCAGTCTGTTGATGACAACGATGTACAGCCTGCATGGCTTCTCGTTCGGTCATGTCATTTTGCATGGAGTTCGTCTCGCGCGCTTCGCGGCATTTTGGGGACTGATGTTTCTTCTTGTCGGATTCTTCGAAGAATTCCTGCTGCGCGGATATTCGCAGTTCACTCTCGCCCGTGGTATCAAGTTCTGGCCTGCGGCCATCGTCTTATCCTGCACGTTCGGACTCATCCACATGCGTAATGGCGGAGAGGATTGGCCTGGGCTGCTGGCCGCCGCATGCATCGGCCTGTTCTTCTGCTTAACCCTCAGGCGTACGGGAACTCTCTGGTTTGCGGTCGGATTTCACGCCGCGTGGGATTGGGGCGAGACATTTTTCTATTCAGTTCCCGATAGTGGCACCGTCTTCCCCGGACATCTGCTCAGTTCATCACCGCGCGGCCCGCAGTGGCTCAGCGGAGGCACCGTGGGACCCGAGGGCAGCGTTCTTTGCTTCATCGTGATCGCCCTCGTCTGGGTCGCGTTCGATCGGCTTTATCGAAACCTTCCAACTCTTTCCGGAATGCCAGAACAATAACGACGTTTCAGTTTGGAAATTACTTCATATCGAATCAGACGCCGCGCAGCAACCCCTGCTCGCTCCAGGACCTATACTGACAACATGCCTCCAGAAGCCGAGCTGCTAACACCGTTGCGCCGCTACTGGGGATATGGTTCCTTTCGCCCACTGCAAGATCGGATCGTACAAAGTTTGCTCGCCGGACGCGACACCTGCGTCGTGATGCCGACCGGCGGCGGAAAATCTCTCTGCTATCAACTTCCTGCAGTCATTTCCGGGAAAACCGCCGTCGTCATTTCGCCTCTCATTGCGCTTATGCAAGATCAGGCCGCTCAGCTTGCGCAGATGGGAATTCCGGCCGCCGTTCTCAACAGCACGTTGAGCAACGACGAGCAGCATCGCGTGGTACGCCAAGCCCGTGAAGGTGCCTACCGGCTGCTCTATCTTTCCCCGGAACGTTTGCAGCGTGGAGACACTTTGGCCTGGCTGCAGCAGGTTCCAATCGCCTTCTTCGCCATCGATGAAGCGCACTGCATTTCGGAATGGGGACACGAGTTCCGCCCCGAGTATCGTCAACTGAGCCGTCTACGGAGCCAGTTTCCGGGCTGTCCGATTGCAGCATTCACAGCTAGCGCAACTCGGCACGTGAGGCACGACATTCTGGCACAGCTTCAGCTGCGGAACCCCGACAAATATATCGCCAGCTTTCACCGCAATAACCTGCGATATCTGGTGCGCGAGTGTGACAGCGCGGAACAGACCGCGCTCCTCGTGACCGCCCTTCGCAACTACACCGAGGGCAACATCATCGTCTATGCGCCCACGATCAACAAAGTGGAAGAAACTGTCGACTTCCTCGAGAACCACGATATTCCCGCCGTGCCCTACCACGCCAAGATGCAGAGTGAAGATCGCCGCCGCAATCAGGAACGCTGGATGTCCGATGAGGTCCGCGTTCTTGTAGGCACGATCGCGTTCGGCCTCGGCATCAATAAAGCCACGGTGCGGGCAGTGATTCATCTCGCTCTGCCGAAATCCGTCGAGCAGTACTACCAGGAAGCAGGGCGCGCTGGACGGGACGGAAATCCCGCCGACTGCATTCTGCTCTGGCGCAAACAGGACGCCGGCCTGCTCGGATACTTTGCCAATCAGATCCTGGATGCAGCCGAGCGCGACCGGGCCTGGCAGAGATATCACGTGATTCGCGCATTCGCAGAGGGGAATCAGTGCCGGCATCGCCAGATTTGCACCCATTTCGGCGAAACTCCAAAATGGACAACCTGCGGAGCCTGCGACGTTTGCGGAAGCATACCGGAGTGGCTGAATAAATCTTCAGCATCGCGTGCGGTGCGCAAAGTCTTCACCGTCCGCGAGGCAGCTGATAAACCGGCAATGCCGGCACCGAAGGATGGGGAGTTGCGCGAATACCTTCGCGAGTGGCGGCGCGTCACCGCGAAGGAACAAGGTGTTCCGGCATTCGTGGTGCTGCACGACTCTTCCCTTGACGAGATCTGCCGAATCCAGCCGTCCTCCGTTGACGGGCTGTTGACGGTTACAGGGATCGGGGAGCGGAAGGCGGATATGTACGGCGAAAAAATTCTGTCTGCCTTGGCGCGTTACCGCGAGGGAGCACGAGCCTCCGTGAAATCTGAGAAGAAGACCGCCCCCGCCTTGGAGACGCTGCAACTCCTCCAACAGGGCAAGACTCTCGAAGAGATTGCGAAGATTCGTGAGAGGCAATTAGGGACGGTCGTCAGCGCGGTAACGGCGCTTGTAGAAGAAGGGCACATCGAGTTCCAGCCAGAATGGATCGACCGGAACAAACAGGCCGTGATCGAGGCAGCCTGCTCGCGTGTCGGTCTCGACAAATTAGAGCGGCTCAAAACCCTGAAAGAAGCCCTGCCTCCTGAGATTACGTACGATGAGATTCGGCTGGTTCTCGCGCATCTTCGACGCGGAAAAGGCCGCAATAAAACGGAGATTTCGGCCTGAATCACAAGAAAAACTGAGAAGGGCTTACAACCGCAATTTTCTGGTTGAGGCCAACCCATCCTGTTATCATGTTTGTAACGCCGGTCTACGTTGACCTTGGCAGCGCGGCTTCAAATTTGCGCCTGCTGATCATCACCTCTCAGTCTTGCTGGGCTTCCGCATCTGGCAAAGGTGGACCATTGGGAACTCATACTTTATTTTCGGCCAGAATATCGGGAAAGTCTTTTTTGCAATACGGTTTCGCAGTGGGTGCGACCCTTCTGGCTCTAGTTGTTTGTGGCTTCCTGCGACATCTTGTCGGGACCGATATTTGCTATGTGTTACTGCTGCCAGCAGTTGCCTATTCAGCATGGTATTGCGGTGTAGGCCCCTCCATCGCGGCCCTCGCCATTAGCTTGATCGGCGCCTCCTTCGGATTTTCGGCCCAAATTCATTCCTTTTCCGCGCCAAATTCCAGACAAATAGCGAGCATGCTGACGTTTGCATTGGCCTCCGGTCTGATCGTCCTGATGGGCGAATCGCGGCGCCGTCAGAATCAAACCCTCATCGACGGCCAAAGCCAACTCGAACGAAAAGTACAAGAGCGTACTGCGGATCTCGACGCCGTGAATCGGAATTTGCGCGAATTGTCGGCGCGGCTGATGCGATTGCAGGATGATGAACGCCGACGCATCGCTCGCGAACTCCACGACAGCGTGGGACAGACGCTGGCAGCCCTGGCGATGAATCTGGCGATGGTGCGAAACGATGTCGAGCGGCTCGCTCGCACGGCTGCGACCTTGAACGACAGCGACAACTTGATCCGCGAGATGAGCAGCGAGGTACGCACCATTTCTCACCTGCTTCATCCTCCTCTTCTTGACGAAGCCGGACTCGCATCCGCGATCCGCTGGTACGCCGACGGATTCGCCCAACGCAGCCAGATCAGAGTTGACTTGGATCTTCCCGAGGATTTTGAGCGCTTACCCGGCGAAATGGAGACGGCAATTTTTAGGGTTGTGCAGGAGTGTCTCACGAATATTCACCGTCATTCCGAAAGCTCGATCGCCAAAATCCATGTACGCCATCGCCACGATCAGGTTTTCGTCTCGATCGAGGATAGGGGTAAGGGCATTCCTCTCGAGAAACAGGAAGAGATGGCGACAACGGGAACGCCTGGGGTTGGAATTCGCGGAATGCGCGAGAGGCTTCGCCAGCTTGGCGGGACTTTAGATATTAAGTCCAACGGACATGGCACGACGGTGACGGTGCAACTGCCGGTTGGGGAAAAACAAGAAGACCAAGCCACTCCTGTAGCGGGCCCAGCTGCAGCCTAGTTTGACGATCTGCTACATGAGCGCCGCAGCCGCTTCCCGTCCTGAGCGAACGCAGTCTGGCACACCAATGCCGCGAAATCCGTTGCCCGCGAGCGCTAATCCTGGTAGTTGCTGACGAAGTCGCTCAATTTTCTCCAGCCGATCGAGATGTCCCACCCCGTACTGCGCCATCGCGGATTTCCATTTATATACGCGCGTAAATTGAGGCTCGGCACGCAATCCCAATATCTGCTGCAATTCATTGCGAACGATCCCAATGATCTGATCGTCCGACAGAGGCCACACATTCTCCGCATTCGATCCCGCGAAAAAGCAACGTAGCAGGGCGCGGTCGTTCGGGGCGCGGTGCGGAAATTTGTTGTGTACGAACGTTGCGGCCAGCAAGCGCTTCCCCTCGCTTCGCGGCACCAGAAACCCGAAGCCCGGAGGCAACGATTCTCGAACCTCGCGATCGTAGCCCAAGCCCACCGTGATCGATGAACTGTATCCGATCGAGGCAAGCTCACCAGACAACTCGGGGCTGGCCATCCGAAGCACAGCAGCCGCCGCCGAAGCCGGAAGAGCGAGGATGACACGATCGAAGTGATCTGAATTCAATCCGGCAGAGACGACCCACCCGCCGGCCTCGGCCTGAATCGCTTGAACAGAACAGTTCATCAGCAAGGATGCGCGAGTAAGCTGCGCAGACACAGTCTCTGCCAGATGCTGCATTCCGTTCTTGAGTGATGTGAAGAGTGGCGGAGCAACTTTCCGGGATCCCGAAGACATTTTCCTTCGCGCCGCAAGCATGGCTCGTCCAAGGCTGCCATGAGTGCGCTCCATCTCAGCAAAGCGTGGCAACACAGCACGCACGCTCAGGCTGGCCGCTTCTCCACCATAAACGCCTGAAAGCAGTGGATCCGCAAGGCGATCCACCATCTCGCTTCCGTAATGTCGCTCGACGAAAGCCGCCACTGATTCGTCGTGATCGACCGCGCGCGGCGGATGAAACAACTCTTGGGTCATCCGCATTTTGGTCCGCCAAGAAAACAGCGACGAAAGACCGTCGGAAGAATTTTCGTCGGGACCATAAACATCAAACCGTCGGGCATCTCGACCAGCCGTCCGCGAGTCAGAATGTAAGTTTTGCGGTCGGCATCATTGGAGCCAATCAGCTGGTCGCCCAGGCCGACCGAGCGGCAAAGGTCGGCGGCCCAGGGTTTCTCGCTGACGAAGGAATCGGGGCCGGCCTCGACGATGCAGCCATCAACGTTCTCGGTACGGAGGACTCCACCAAGGCGGGGAGAAGATTCGTATAGCGTGTACTCCAGGTCTACCCCGGAGCGGATTCGTTGCTCGCACTCATAAGCCGCCGCAAGACCGGAAATACCGCCGCCGACAATGGCGACACGAGTCATGAATGGCGGCTTCCAGCGCCTGAGTATTCCTGAACCAGCCGGGCGAGATTCTTCACGTTATCGACCGGCGTTTCCGGCAGAATGCCGTGGCCGAGGTTGAATATGTGACCCGGTCGTCCGGCGGCGAGGCGGAGGATGTCCTCTGCCCGGGCCTTCAATTCCTTCCAATCGGCAAACAGCAGCACCGGATCGAGATTTCCCTGCACGGCTGATTTGTGTTCGAGCCGGGCCCAGCCTTCATTCAGCGGAATGCGCCAGTCGAGCCCGATCACGTCCGCACCCGTTTCCTTCATTGCTGGCAGAAGAGTTGCGCTGTCGGTCCCAAAGTAAATGACAGGTACACCTGTCTTCTGCAACTGCTTTACCATGCCGGTGACATGCGGCAGTACGTAGCGACGGTAGTCCTCCACGCTAAGGCACCCCACCCAGCTATCGAAAATCTGGATCACGTCCGCGCCCGCGCGTACTTGCTCCGCCGAATACGCGGTTGTCACGGCAACCAGTTTGCTCATCAGAGCGTCCCAGTCTTTAGGGTGGTTGTACATCATCTTTTTGGCGTGGACGTAGTTGCGCGATCCGCCGCCTTCGATCATGTAACTCGCAAGAGTGAACGGAGCGCCGCAGAATCCAATGACGGGAACTCGATCAGCGAAATGCTTCGCCACCAAAGCGACCGCTTCCGAAACATATCCGAGTTCGGCCGCGCGATCCGTCCGAAGGTTTGCGATGTCTTCTTTCGTCCGAACGGGTTTTTCGATCACCGGGCCTTCGCCGGCCGAGAAGTGGAATGGCAAGCCCATCACTTCCAGAGGCAGCAACAAATCAGCAAAAATGATGGCAGCATCCACTCCCAGAAATTCCGCTGCCGTGATCGTGACTTCAGCCGCCAACGCCGGTTTCTTGCAGATCTCGAGCAGCGAGTGTTGTTTCCGCACTGCGCGATATTCGGCCATGTAGCGTCCGGCCTGACGCATAAACCAGACAGGCGTCCGATCGACCGGTTGGGACTTGCATGCGCGAACAAAGCTGGCGTTAGGGGCTGACATGAATCTTTGAATGTAGCATTTTTGAGGCGAATGCGCTGTGTTGCCAGTCGCATCCGTCATAATTCATTTTCGGGATGACGCCTTGTGAGATTCGGAACTTCAACTGATCCACTACCAATCGCATCTAACCGGCTCCGGGAGCCCACGGATTCAGGCTGGTACGTATGATAGATAGCAATAGGTCGCGGTAAGTCGAAACATCATGAACGAGCGCTCGATTACAAAAGAAACGATTGAACTAAAAGTGGCTGAGGCCTCGCCCATGGCCGCCTACGTCGCGCGGCCCTCAACTAGCGGACCTCATCCGGGATTGATCGTTTTTCAGGAGGCCTACGGAGTTAACCCCCACATCCGCAACGTCACCGACCGATTCGCCAACGAAGGATATGTGGCCATCGCTCCAGAATTATTCCATCGTACGGCGCCGCGAGGTTTTGAAGGGGATTACAAGGACTTCCCCTCCGTCAAGCCGCACTATCAAGCGCTGACGAATGAGGCGGCCGAGGCTGACATTCGCGCGACCTACGACTGGCTGCATTCAAGTTCTCACGTGAATCCCAATCAGATCTCGTGCGTCGGCTTCTGCCTTGGAGGGCGTGTGTCGTTCCTGGCAAACGCCGTTGTTCCGATGAAAGCCGCGGTCTCTTTTTATGGAGGAGGAATCGCTCCGGGATTGCTCGATCGCGCCGCCCGCCTCCACGGACCTGCGTTGCTGATCTGGGGCGGACTGGACAAGCACATAACACCAGATCTCAGGGCGGCTGTGGTCGACGCTTTAAAAGCCGCGCAGAAACCTTACGTCAACGTCGAGTTCTCCTATGCCGATCACGCATTCTTCTGCGACGAGCGTGCTGCATACAACCCCAATGCAGCGCGGCAGGCCTGGGCTCTCACGCTGGAGTTCCTGCGCTCGTGAAGAACGTCTCAATGGCCGCCGCTATAGGTCTTCTAGCTATGGGTGCGGCAGCTTGGCAAGCCCCCGGCGCGCGCAAGACTTCAAACAGTGCTCCGCCGACTTTTTACAAGGACGTTCTGCCAATCCTTCAGGATCACTGCCAAAGTTGTCATCGTCCGGGCGAAGTAGCGCCCATGCACTCGTGACCTACGAACAGGCTCGTCCGTGGGCCTCGGGCATGGCGCATGCGGTCGAGATGAAGATGATGCCGCCGTGGTTTGCCGATCCGCGGTTCGGACACTTCGCAAATGACGCCTCTCTCACCGACCAACAGGTAGCGACGATTGCCGCATGGGCAACAGCCGAAGCTCCTGCTGGAGATCCCCACGACGGCCCACCACCGCGCAAGTGGGCACAAGGCTGGAACATTCCGCAGCCAGATCTCGTGGTCAAGATGCCCGCGCCCGTGCCAATACCAGCGCAGGGACAAATTGAATACACCTACGAAATTGTGCCGACGCACTTTACCGAAGATCGCTGGGTGCAGATATCAGAGTTCCGTCCCGGAAGTCCCGCGCATGTTCACCATGCGGTGGTGTATATTCGTCCGCCGGATTCGCAGTGGCTGCGCCACGCTCCCGTCGGCCAGCCATTTACGGCTTCGACCCTACGCGACCCCGCTGAGCAACGTCAGGCCCACGAAACCACCAGTGACCTGCTGCTGGTCTACGCTCCGGGCAGTTCGCCGGATGAGTGGCCTGACGGAGTGGCCAAGTTCGTCCCCGCAGGCTCCGACCTTGTCTTTCAGATGCACTACACGACCAACGGTACGGCGGACAAGGATCAGACGAGCATTGGGTTAATCTTCGCCAAAACGCCGCCCCGGCAGCGCGTAATCACTTTGCAACTCAATAATCATGCGTTGATTATTCCTCCCGGTGCCGACGATTTCCGCGCGCAGGTGCAAGGAACGCTGCCTCACGACGCCACACTGCTCAGCCTTTTCCCACACATGCATCTGCGAGGCAAGCGATTTGAATACGACATCGTGCACGACGATGGCACCGTCGAAGTCTTGTTGCGTGTCAATTACCACTTCCACTGGCAACTGAGCTACAAGCTCGCCGAGCCGCGCCTGCTCAAAGCCGGAACAAAATTGCGCGCGATTGCCTGGTACGACAATTCAAAGAACAATCCGCATAACCCCGACCCCACCAAGACCGTGACCTGGGGCGATCAAACTTCCGACGAAATGATGGTGGGATTTTTTGACGTGGCGATTCCGGCGGCAATGGATAAATGGCAATTCTTTGACAGGAATAACAATGCCATCACTCCCCAAACCGACCATTGACGCGCCTATCGATTCGCCGCCTTCAGCTTGCGGCAACTGGTCGAACTCTGTAACACTTGCATGGGTTCACCCGGCTTGAGCACCATTCCCGCACCCATCATTTCTGAGACTTCTAATTCCGTGCCGCCCCGGCTGCGGAGTGCGTCCTATTGGGCGTTCGCCGTCGTCTTTATAGCTGTTTATTTCGCATCAATGTTTTCCCCCGCCCTGCTCGACGACGTCGACAGCAGCCACGCCGAAGCCGCACGCGAAATGTTCGTATCCGGGGATTACGTCACGCTTCACATGAACGGCGTGCGTTTTCTGGAGAAAGCGCCTCTCCCGTATTGGCTTGTTGCGATCTGCTATCACCTGTTCGGCGTCAACGAATTCGCGACCCGCCTCCCTATGGTGCTCTCGGTCCTCTTGCTGGGAGTTCTCGCGCTGTTCTGGGCAGGGAGAGCATTGGCGAGCGCGCTGGTATTTACGCTGCATTATTTATCTACACCTCTGCGGGCGTATTTCTGTTTACCCGCGTCCTCATTCCGGATGTGCTGCTCAGCCTGCTCATCGCCGCATCCCTTTATTTCTTCCTGACCGCCCTGGAGTCCCGAGGCCCGCTGCCTGGCTCTGGTATGCCGGATATGCGTGCATGGCGTTGGGAGTGCTCACGAAAGGACTTATCGCCTTGGCCTTTCCCGGTGGAGCGGCATTCCTCTACCTCATCATCACTGGAGACTGGCGGCGCTGGCGCGAATTCAGGCTTATCTCGGGGCTAGCGCTTTTTTTGCTGATCGCAGCACCTTGGCACATCCTGGCCGGTCTCCGAAATACCGGCGGCGAGGGCGGCCATGGATTTTTCTGGTTCTATTTCGTCAACGAGCACTTCCTGCGTTTCCTCGGCAAGCGCTATCCCCGCGACTACAACAAACTGCCGTGGGCACTGTATTGGTCGCTGCATCTGGTCTGGCTGTTTCCATGGAGCCTCTATTTCCCGGCAGCGATCCGTACGATCATCGACATTCGAAAGCACGGCAGCCTGCCGATTTCACCAGTCGGACTCGATTGATGTGTTGGATTCTCGCCGGGCTCATCCTTATCTTCTTTGCGGTCTCGACGAACCAGGAGTACTACACGTTCCCCGCGTACTTGCCGCTGTTCATCCTGCTAGCGGAGGGAGTTGCCCGTTGCGAGTGGAGCGACTGCAATGCCGGCGTGCGAAAGGGATGGCTGCGAGTATCTTCAGCCCTGCTGGCGCTCATCGGCGTGGCCGCTGGCATCACTCTCCTGACCTTACTCTGGAAGTCGCGTAATCTGCCGTTCGAACCCGACATCGGCAATGTCCTCGCCAAGCATGACATGAGCGAGGACACTCTCTCGACCTCTCACATACTGGATCTGAGCTATGCATCGTTTGCCGCACTGCGCCTGCCGGCTGCGCTGGCAGCCGTGGCTTTATTAATCGCTCCTTTGCTCTCTTTCGTGCTCAGGATCCGGCGCCGCCACTATTCCGCAACTTGGGCCCTGGGAGCAGGCATGGCAGTATTTTTAATCGCCGCCCACATCGCGCTTGGCAGGTTCGGCCCATACCTATCGTCCAGAGATCTGGCGGAGCAGATTGCCGCGAAGGCTCATCCCGAAGACCGCGTGATGATCTACGGCGATCAGGCGTTTGGCTCGTCACTGCTTTTCTATTTACATCGCCCGATCGAACTCGTAGAGGGCCGCACGACTTCAATGTGGTTCGGATCAACCTTTCCCGACGCACCCAAGATCTATCTCACAGCGGCAGACCTGCAGCGTGATTGGGCCTCCAACCAGCGCATCTTCCTCTTTGTCCCGCCGCACTTGAAAGATAAAGTTGACGCCCTGCTCCCCAACCGCGTGGTGATCGCCGAGATTTCGGGAAAATACGTCTACAGCAATCGTCCCTGAAGGGCCGCTCTGCTAAACTTTTATCTTCGTGCGAGGCAAGGAATAAGGAATGATGAACCGGAAAGCAATTTTGATGGTGTTTGCGGTGTCCGCGATTGGGGCCGCAGGATGTTTTGTCGGCGCGGTGAAGGCTGATCCTCTACCAACTCGCACGCAGCCTCCCCAGACAGCGGGACCTGCAGCGCCCAAGAAGGCTGAGGAACAGTTCAAGAACATCCAGGTGCTCAAGGGAATTCCGGCAGACCAACTCATTCCGACTATGCAGTTCATCACGGCCTCGCTGGGAGTCGAGTGCGATTTTTGCCATGTCCAGGGCGCGTTCGAGAAAGACGATAAGAAAACGAAGCAAACCGCGCGAAAAATGATGGAGATGATGTTCGCCATCAACGCGGACAATTTTGATTCGCACCGCGTTGTCACATGCTATTCCTGCCACCGTGGCAGCGAGCACCCTCTTGCGATCCCCACGGTGATGACGGAAGAACCCAAGGAAATGGCCGGTCAACCGCGAAAGCCCGACGAAGGAATGCCTGCGGCCAAAGAGAATTCCGGACCCTCCGCCGACCAATTGCTGGACAAATATGTGCAAGCCTCGGGTGGTGCGGCTGCGATTGATAAAGTCACGAGCCGCGTGATGAAAGGTACGATCGACTTCGGCGGGAAGTCGCTGCCCATCGATATCTACAACAAGGAACCCGATGAGCGCATCTCGCTCACGCACATGCCCGACGGCGACAACGTCACGGCTTTCAACGGCCACGAAGGCTGGCTCGGCGCGCCGAATCGCCCTTTACGCGAAATGCATGGCAGCGACCTCGATGGGGCGTCGATTGACGCCGACCTTCATTTGCCTACGCATTTGAAGCAGATGTTCACCGAAATGCGCGTCCGGGAAGGTGAGAAGGTCGGGGACCAGGACACTTATGTAGTTTCAGGAGAGCGAACCGGCAAGCCGCCGATCATCCTCTATTTCGACAAGCAATCGGGATTGCTCGTCCGCATGGTGCGCTATGGCGAAACCGCTTTGGGCTGGCTTCCCACGCAGATCGACTATGCCGACTATCGCGACAGCAACGGAGTGAAAGTGCCGTATCGCTGGACTCTGGCTCGTCCTAGTGGGCGATTTACGATCCAAGTCACGGATTTGAAGCAGAACGTTCCAGTCGACGATGCCAAGTTCGTCAAGCCCGCAGCTCCGACCGAGCAGCCCAAGCCAGCAGCCAAATAGATGGCTGCTGCTCCGTCCGCTGTGACATCCTGTTCAGCTGTCGCGACTTTCTCGACGTGGGACTAGTTAAGGCTGCGTCTGGGGGCCCTTCTTTTCCGAACCGGAGGAAGGCTGCGGGACTACCGCTTCAGCCTCGATCTTTACTTCCACTTCGGCGCCCTCTTTGAGTTTTACTTTGTGACCGTCTTTGTCGACGAGTCGGTTGGGAACTCGGATCTCTCGGTAAAGATGATCCGCGCCCTCGATCCCGATCTGTGCCTTTTCGGGCTCGCCTGAGCTCGGATGTGGACTGATGACTTTTTCGACTCTACCTGGAAGCGTAGTACTAGCTTTAGCTGCTGACACGAACCCTCCACTCTGCCCCGGGCACACAGAATGTGCCGAATCGCGCCTACGTTAGGGATCGACGCATCCAACTATGTTCTCCGTATTTTCATGTATGCGCTATAGGTGAAACCCTGTAGACGGGGCCCGGTCGGCCTTTTCGTGGTCCGCCGCTGACAGCGGCGTTGATTGCTCGCACCAGACCTTGAATTTCAATAACAAAACCTGATAGCCACGATAAATAGTTTCGATTTCCGGCCAGCCATGCCGGACGTTACATTGAGGCGTCGTCTGAACGACCGTTTGACGAATCTTTGGTTGGGATCGGAGCTATAACCTCGGTGTATACCGCGAAAAAGCTGTTCGCCTCGTTGCTGACAGCCCTGCTTTTGTTGGTTTTTGCTTCTGCCGTGTGTGCGCAAACCAGCGCAGTCGCTCCGAGCCCAGGCACCGACGCCAATTCGCGCCTCGCTCGGCTCGAGCAACAAACTGCCGATGCCAAGAGCTCGGCGGACAACGCTTGGATGTTGACCAGCGCTGCCCTGGTGCTCATGATGACCGGCCCCGGCCTTGCTCTTTTCTACGGCGGATTGGTTCGCAAAAAGAATGTCCTCGGCACCATGATGCAGAGCTTCGCGTTGATGGCAGTAGTGACGGTTCTATGGGGACTGTTCAGCTACAGCCTGTGTTTTGGCCCGGGAAATAGCGTGATCGGGGGCTTTCAGAATCTTTTCTTGAGGGGCGTCGGGGCAGCTCCAGATTCGGATTATGCCGCAACGATTCCCGCGCAGACATTCATGGTGTACCAGTTGATGTTCGCCATCATCACCCCGGCTCTCATCGCGGGAGCCTTCGCCGAGCGCATGAAGTTCAGCGCGATGCTGCTGTTTACGGTTTTGTGGTCCGTCATCGTCTACACCCCGATCGCCCACATGGTATGGGGAAAAGGTGGTTTGCTAAATGCTTCGCTGGGGGGTCGTTTCCCCTGCCTCGATTTTGCCGGTGGCACCGTGGTCCATGTCACCTCTGGCGTCTCGGCGTTGGTTTGCGCGCTATATCTCGGTAAGCGCGTCGGCTATCCCAAAGACGCTATGCCTCCGCACAGTGTGGTCCTGAGCTTTATCGGGGCTTGTCTGCTCTGGGTCGGATGGTTTGGCTTCAACGCCGGCAGCGCGCTCGGCGCCGGCAGCCTCGCTACCAGCGCCTTCGTTGCTACTCATTTCGCGGCTGCTGCCGCCTCGGTGGGATGGGCCGGAGCCGAATGGATGCGCAACGGCAAGCCCAGCGCGCTCGGGGGAATTTCCGGCGGCGTTGCAGGACTGGTCGCTATTACGCCCGCCGCCGGCTTCGTCAGACCGATGCCCGCCCTGCTTATCGGCTTGTTGCCGGCGTTTTCTGCTTCTGGATGGTGCTCAAGCGTGAAAGCTCGCTTTGGTTACGACGACTCTCTTGACGCGTTTGGCGTTCACGGCGCTGGCGGCACCCTGGGCGCATTTTTGACCGGGGTTTTTGCCGTCTGCGCCGTCAACCCGATTTTCAAAGACCCCCAGGGAAACGCTCTCGCTTCAGGTTTGCTGGAAGGAAATGCGCATCAACTGTTGAATCAGTTGGTGGGTGTTGCGATCGCCTGGGGCCTGGCGATCGTCGGCACTCTGGCGATTTTGAAATTGGTCGATGTCACATTAGGATTCGAGTCCCAGAAGAGGAAGAAGTGCAAGGCCTGGACCTTCGCAGCATGGCGAAGAAGGTTACTATTGGGAAGCGTCGGCTTGACGCTATCTTGACTGGGCCCGTTATCGGCGCCGTGAATCACGCAGAACAGGACTTGCAAAATATCATGACCAAGATCGAAGCGGTTATTCAAAACTCCAAGCTGGAAGCCGTTAAAACTGCTCTGCAGGAAATCGGCGTCGAGGGCATGACTGTGCTCGAAGTAAGAGGCCATGGCCGCCAAAAGGGACACACCGAGGTCTACCGCGGACGCGAATATAGCGTCGACCTGATTCCCAAGACCAAGATCGAAATGGTCCTCGCCGACCCCATGGTCGAAAAAGCTGTGCAGGCCATTCTTGGCGCCGCACGCACGGGAAAGATCGGGGATGGCAAGATTTTTCTGTCGCGCATCGATGAGGCAATCCGCATCCGCAACGACGAGCGCGGCGAAGGGGCGCTATAATTCACAGTCCCGTTGCTGAGCCCGCGCCGCACCTAGGCCTGCAGCGGCGATTGCCAGGACGCGACCGGAAAGCATCTTTCAGGCAGCGTTGATTCCTGCCTCCCCTCGAGTGGGTCAGGGGAATGAATTTCTTTCATGATGGCAGCGTCCTCATTGATCGGAGAACTACGAGGTTCTATCAACGACGAGTCGGCCCGCATCCAGCGAGAGTTCGAGGCGACTGGAGACGGTCGAACTGCTGTCGCTCAACGCACCCGGCTGATTGAAGACTCTTGCGCGCCTGTGGCGCGACATCATTTCTCCCGATGAAACTCGGCCCACCAATTTTTCTTTGGTTGCTACCGGCGGATTCGGACGCGGTTGGCTCTTTCCTTATTCCGACATCGACATCCTGTTCCTGTTCGGAGACCGCGAGGCCGAGCAGGCATTCAAGGATCCCGTGCGGCGGTTTTCGCAGGAACTCTGGGACCTGCGGCTGAAACTGAGTCCTGCCTCGCGCACGTTGGCCGATGCGATCGCTACGACGCGAACAATACCGAGTTCACGATCTCCCTTCTCGATTGCCGATATCTCGCCGGCGACCGCGACTTGTTCCGGAAGCTGCATGACAAGGTAATTCCCAAGGTCGTCATGCGCGAATCCAAGGCTTTGCTTCAGGGGCTCGCGGAGGTAACGCGCGAACGCCACTCGAAGTACGGGATGACGCTCTACCACCTCGAGCCTAATCTGAAGGAAGCTCCCGGAGGCCTTCGCGACTGCAACGTGGCCAATTGGCTCGCCCTGATCTCGGCCATGGACAAGCTCCGCGACTGGCCCGACGCCAGCTCGCTGCGCGCTCCCGTTCGCAAACAGTTGGAGTCGGCCTTCGATTTCCTGATGTCCGCGCGCTGTTTCCTGCACTTCCGCCACGGCCGCGACGACAACACGCTCAGTTGGGAAGCCCAAGACGAGGCCGCCGCGCGCAAGATCGGTGCATCCGACGCCGAAGACCTCTCCGCCGCCGACTGGATGCGGATTTATTTCGGCCATGCCCGCGCCGTGCAGCGCACCGTGACGCAATTACTCGAAGAAATTCCCGAAGCCTGGTCGGCGCTTTACCGGCAGGTGCAGAGTTGGCGCTCGCGCCTCACCACGCCGGATTTTTCAGTGGTCGATGGACTCATCTTCCTCCAGCAGCCCTCGGCGCTTCAGGATCCGGAAGTGTTGCTTCGCCTCTTCCACTTCATGGCACATCATGGCCTGAAGTTGAGCACCACCACCGAGTACCGCATCGAACAGGCTCTCCCGGCGTTGGCCTCGATGCCTCCACGCGGTGCTGAACTCTGGCTATATCTGCAAGAGACATTGCTCCAACCTCACGCTGCCGATGCATTGCGAGCCATGCATTCCCTGCGTCTGCTGACGTTGCTCCTACCCGAACTCAAGCTGATTGACTCCCTGGTCGTGCGCGATTTCTATCATCGCTTCACCGTCGACGAACATTCCTTCCTTGCGATCGAAAGTCTTCACCGCCTGAAGGCCTCCCAGTCTGAATGGGACAAGCGCTATGCGGAACTGCTCAGCGAGCTCGAAGATCCGGAACTTCTCTATTTAACTCTACTGCTCCATGACACCGGAAAAGGCATACCGAACGGCAACCATGTAGAAGCGAGTCTCGACGTCGCTAGCCGGGCCATGGACCGCCTCGATGTCGATCCCAAGGAACGCGCTGACGTGCTCTTCCTGATCGCGAATCATTTGGAGCTATCTGCTGCTCTGCGCCGCGACATTTTCGATCCCGCAACAGTGGCAGCTTTCGCCGAGAAGATCGGCACTCCCGAGCGGCTCAAAATGCTCTGCCTGCTGACCTACGCCGACATTAAAGCTGTCAATCCTGAAGCTCTGACGCCTTGGAAGGCCGAGAATGTCTGGCAGCTTTACATCGCGGCCGAGAATTATCTGAGCCGCAGCGCTGACCAGCGTGTCCACGCCGACGTGAACGATGAAAAGCTGGCACGCATTCGCTCGCTTGCCCCGGTTACCGGGACTAAGTTCAAGGCATTTCTGGAGGGCTTCCCCCAGCGCTACCTTCTCGTGCACACTGCCGAAGAAGTGATGCGCCACATGCAGATGGCCGACGAGCTAGGCAACGATCCCGTGCAGGTCGAATTAAAACGCGGCCGTCACTGGTACGAGCTGACGCTGGTCACGAGAGATCGTCCGGCACTCTTTGCGAAGCTGGCAGGCGTTCTCGCTGCCTGGGGTATGAACATCGTTAAGGCAAATGCCTTCTCGAACCAGGCTGGCACCGTCGTCGACACTCTCTATTTCACCGACCGCTTCCGTACGCTCGAACTGAATCTGTCCGAGTGGGATCGCTTCCGCCGCAGCGTGGCGAGCGTGCTGATCGGCGAAGCCGACCTCGAGAAGATGTTGCGTGATCGGCAGCGCTCAGAAAAAGGCGCGATCGCGAAGGTAAAGGTGGAAACAAAAATCGAGTTCGACGACTCGTCCTCGGCGACCAGCACGCTCGTGCAGGTGATCGCCCAGGATCGTCCCCGCCTGCTTCACCGCATCGCCTCGAGCCTATCCGATCAGAATTGCAACATCGAGATCGCCCTGATCGATACCGAAGGGCAGATGGCCATCGATACCTTTTACTTAACCTCTGCCGGAAAAAAGCTGCGACCCGATCATCAAAAGCAAGTGGGCAAGGCATTGCTGGAAGAGCTACGCGCGGAATAACCCCCGCCTGCCCTTTCCATCCTCTTTGACTAGTTGATTCCTACTTCGCTGAAAACTTGAAAACCGTCTTCTCGTGGAATTTCTCTCCCGGCTTCAGAATCGTATTCGGAAAGTCCGGATGGTTCGGCGAGTCCGGAAAATGCTGCGTCTCCAGGCACAATCCATAACGCCGTTTGTAGACATGCCCATTTTTCCCCGTGACCGTTCCATCGAGGAAGTTCCCCGAGTAGAACTGCACTCCGGGCTGCGTCGTGGAGACTTCCAGCACGCGTCCGCTCGTCGGTTCGTAGACGCGAGCCGCGAGCGTCAACCCTGCGCCCTTACGATTGATGACGAAATTGTGGTCGTAGCCATGCCCAAGCACGAGCTGTTCGTAGTTGTCATCGATCCGCGCGCCGATCTTTGTCGAAGTCGTGAAATCAAACGGCGTGCCTTTCACCGGTCGCAGCTCGCCCGTGGGGATCAGGTTCTTGTCCACAGGAGTGAATCGATCGGCGTTGATCATAATTTCATGATCCAGAATGTCGCCGTTCCCTTCGCCCTTCAGATTGAAATAGCTGTGCTGGCTGAAGTTCACCGGAGTAGCTTTGTCGGTCGTCGCTTCATAATCAAGGATCAACTCATTCGCGTCGGTCAGCGTATAAGTTACCTTCACCTTCAAGTTGCCCGGGAAACCCTCTTCGCCGTCCTTGCTCAAATAAGTGAACGCGACGCCGGTCTTCCCTTTGAGCGGCTCGGCCTCCCAAACAACTTTGTCGAATGTACGCGTCGTTCCGCCGTGCAGCGTGTTGGGCCCGTCATTTTTGGGCAGCGTATACGTTTTCCCATCGAGCGTAAAAGTTCCATTCGCAATACGGTTGGCATATCGTCCCACGATCGCGCCGAGGTATGGAGGGTTCGGGATGTATCCCTCCATCGTGTCGTGCCCCAGCACGACATCGGCAAACTCTCCTTTGCGATCCGGCACCCGGATCGACAGGATGATGCCGCCATAGTTCATGGCATGAATTTCAACGCCGTGAGAATTAGTAAGCGTGTACAAGTTGACGGGCCTCCCCTCCCGCGTGCCGAACGGCTTCTGTTGAACACCGGATGCGTGTTTGGACGAGTCGGCCTGCGCGAGGAGCATTCCACCGATCGTGACTACGAGAACGATGACGTATACGGGTACGAGGCGTCTTGGCATCATGGCGAAAAGTGTACTACGGATGCATCCCCCTGTGATGTGCCCGCGCCCTCCAAGGCTAGAGATCGCAGCGGCGCAACGAACGCGGGAACACACGCCGGCAGAGCGGGATACGCACCGGGTGCCCCATTTCCGGCCGATTTTGCCGGAAGTGGGGACTTTGTAAAGCATCATTATCGTCGCCTCTGGCAGCGCCATCGCGTAAAGAATCCCAGAGCGAATGGGGGCGGCGTGGCCGGGTGCCCCATTTCCGGCCGACTTTGCCGGAAGTGGGGATTTTGTGAAGCATCATTATCGTCGCCTCTGGCAGCGCCATCGCACCAGCGGCTTGTCATCCTGAGGCGCCAATCGTTTGGCCCCGAGGGACCTCACGACCCTGCCGCAGGTCACAAACGCGCCCCCTAACTCTTCTCGCGCGGCCGCGGCGGAACGAGCGTGCTCCGCTCCATATACCGCCGGAAATAATTCGCAGCCGTCGCCATCCGTCCTACAGCGCTCGAAGGCTCAATGACGGCACTTTCCGCAACATCATGAGTCTCGGCGCTTTCCATCTCCCCAATCTCCGACGCCTTCCGCAAAAGTCCCCAGGCTTCCCGGTACTGTTCGTACTTCGCTTCCGCGCCCACGGTGCACAACGAAATCGATTTCAACCCGCGAATCTCTTTCTCCGGAATGATGTACCACGCATCTTCCAGGATCACGTACGCCGCCACAAAGTCAAACGACCCCGGCGGATACGGCTTATGACTGCTGCACACCGAACAGATATAACCCGCGCCACTTTCCAGTTTCGCGATCGTGCACTTCACCTGCACCGCCACAAACTTTCCCGGACGCCCCACCACGCAGTCATAACTCCGCGAGTCTCCCCAAGGCTTGCTCGCCGCCAAACCCTCCTCGCCCGCTCGCGCCAGAAACACCGATTCCGCCCACTCCCCCCGCTTCTTCTTGTCCTGAATAATCTTCCGCTTCCGCCGCTTCATTCGCTCCGCTCCTCGGCATCTGTCATCCCGACCAAGCTCCTGGATTGGCGCATGCCAATCCAAAAGCGCGTGCAGGGACGTTGCGTTTCGTGAATGCCGAAAGCAATCGCGATCCACAAGTGCGCCGATGCCGACTAATCTTCTAATTGGAGTTTTCTGACAAGCCAAACGCAAGCAAATACGCAGAAAGATGAAGAAAGATTCCCAAAATGGGAACAGTACGGGTGCCCCATTTCCGGCCGGTTTTGCCGGAAGTGGGGATTCGTATGAAGCATCACCTTTATCGTCGACTCCGAGAGCACGAACTCACTGGCGACTTGTCATCCTGAGGCGCCAATCGTTTGGCGCCGAAGGACCTCACGACCTGCCGCCATCCCCGATGCTGCTGACGCGTCCAGGGATCAAGCTTGCATCTCTCCCACGCATCGCTGTCGAGTCTTGCGTGTGTCGAAGAGCGGCCCTTCAAGGGCCGCGTAAAGAAGCCCAGAGCGGATGGGGGCAGCGTGGCCGGGTGCCCCATTTCCGGCCGGTTTTGCCGGAAGTGGGGATTCTTATGAAGCATCACTCTTATCCTCGACTCTGACAGCACGAACTCACCGGCGACTTGTCATCCTGAGGCGCCAATCGTTTGGCGCCGAAGGACCTTACGATCCGCAGACACCCCAATGCTGCCGAAGACTATCCGGGACGCTTGAGACACAGGGCAATTGTTGTTGCGGATCGATTTTTGTAGATCAGGAGCAGGCCCACGGTGCACAGTTCTGCCGCAGATTTCGCATTTCTTCCTTGCTCAAGCCCAGCTTCTCGATGTCTTTGATCTCTTGCAGAGGGGTCAGCACATTGAAGTCAGATCCAAACAGGAAGTGCTTGATTCCGATTCTCCGCATCTGTTCGACCACCGCAGCAGCTCCCTGCGGCGTTTCATCCGGAGCGGGTACGTAAGAAATATCGAACACCACATGCCGTGTCGCCGGATCGTTTTGCACGATGTGGTCCGCGAAGGTGCGCAACACGGCCAGGTTGTTGCCGTCTTGCCGTGGCAAGCCTCCCCCGGCATGTGCGATCTGCACCCAGGAGGAACCCGCGCTGGGCAGCACCTCTCGTATGAGCAGCTCCGCGTCAGCGCTGTTGAATTGGCCGCCTCCAATATGAGTCACGATCGGAAGACCCTGCTCAGCGGCAGCCGCGATCACTTTAGCGACCTGACTGCGTTCTCTCGCGCTTCGAATATTTACGGCGGAGGCCGTAAAATGCAGTTTCAATCCGATCAACTCGTGGCTTCCACGCCAGTGCCGGATCTCGTCCATCGCCGAGTCCGCCAGCGGATCTACCGACAGAAATCCGATCAGACGATCGGGATATTTCGCTACCTCTGCGGCAGTAAATTCGTTCTCTCTCCGCGTCATTACCGCGAGTTCCGCTGGCTTCAAATGCAATGATGGCAAGCCATACAGATAGGCACAAGAGAGAATCACTCCCTTGGAAACGCGCCCTTCATCAAGGGCGCGTATCGCATCGGAGCCGAAAACCGCAGGCGGATTATTGGACGGCAAACACTCCCCCACCAGTTTGCAGAGGTCGGGAGAGGCTAGGTGCATGTGGTGGTCCGTGCGCCAGATCGGTGCCTTTGACGATTGCCCTTGTGCCGCTACGAAGAAACAGATCTCCAGCACAGACAGCGTGAGCAGCAAGAACCAGATAGTAATAATTCTCAAGCGGCTATTTCGAGGACGGCGCATGCCGTGGGAATTATTGCACGTAGGATTGTGGCGACGGCCATTCTTCCCGATTTGAAACAAAAAAAGGCACGGCCGAAGCCGTGCCCTTAGAAATCCGCGTTGATCCGCGCAAATCCGTGGCCGAGGTTCTAGTCCCGAACCCCATCCATAAACGCTCGTAGTTTCCGCGACCTCGACGGATGCCGCAGTTTCCGCAGCGCCTTGGCTTCGATCTGACGGATGCGTTCGCGGGTGACCGCAAAGCTCTGCCCGACCTCTTCCAACGTGTGCTCGCTGCCGTCTTCGAGACCGAAGCGCATCTTGATGACTTTCTCTTCGCGCGGAGTCAGCGTGCGCAGGACCTGTCCTGTCTGGTCCTTCAGGTTCACGTTGATCACCGCTTCCGCCGGTGAAACCACCGCGCGGTCTTCGATGAAGTCTCCCAGATGCGAATCTTCCTCTTCTCCGATCGGCGTTTCCAGCGAGATCGGCTCCTGCGCGATCTTGAGCACCTTGCGCACTTTCGCCACTGGAATGTCCATGCGCTTGGCGATCTCTTCCGACGTAGGTTCACGTCCCAGTTCCTGAACCAGCTGACGCGAGGTGCGGATCAGCTTGTTGATCGTTTCGATCATGTGCACCGGGATACGGATCGTACGCGCTTGGTCGGCAATCGCGCGGGTAATTGCCTGCCGAATCCACCACGTGGCATACGTCGAAAACTTGTAGCCACGGCGGTATTCGAATTTGTCCACGGCCTTCATCAGTCCAATGTTGCCTTCCTGAATCAGGTCGAGGAACTGCAGTCCGCGGTTCGTGTATTTTTTCGCGATCGAAACCACGAGTCGGAGGTTGGCCTCGATCAGCTCGCGCTTGGCCTGCTCCGCATCCATGTCGCCCTGGATGATCTCGCGCTGTGTGCGCTTGAGCTCCTGGAACAACACGCCGGTTTCGAGTTCGAGTTTTTCAACTTCGCCGCGAATCGCGCGCGACTGTCGGCGATATTCTTTCTTCTGTTCTTCGCTGCGGGTCGCATCGGCCTTGCGCTCAAGGTTCGTCGCCTGCCGGTCGAGCGAACGCATCCCGTCAACCGTTTTGTTCAGACGTTCAATGAGCCGCTTGCGCTCGGCGTTGGTGAATCCGAGTTTGCGAACCGCGATCGAAGTCGCGACGATCGCGCGAGCCAGCTTGCGGCGGGCCCGGCGATGATCCTTCGGCTTCTTCGTCTTCGAAACTTCTTTGAACTTCTCTTCGAGGACCTGGGCCTTTTTGTACAGCTTGGCCATGTCATCGATCTTGCCCGTGAACTCATTCAGGCGGTTCTGCAGGATCTCGTCCGTGATCTCTTCTTCGTCGAAGGTCACGACTTCCTTGATCGAGCGAACGTTCTTCTTGAGGTCTTCGCCCAGGGTGAGCAGTTCGCGGATCACGATGGGTGAACGCGAAAGCGCCTTGAGCACGCGCAGTTGTCCGCGCTCGATGCGCTTGGCGATTTCAACTTCGCCCTCGCGCGTCAGCAACGGAACGGTTCCCATCTCGCGCAAATACATGCGGACGGGATCATTGGTTTTTTCCAGAGCCCCGGGAGTGAGGTCGAGTTCGACATCCTCCCCTTCCTCGTTGTCTTCGAATTTTTTATCGAGTCCAGCAGCGGAAGGCATTTTCGGACCTTCCAGGACGTCGATACCCTGCGTACCAATTGTTGTCAGCAGATCGTCAAGGTCTTCGGGACTGTGCACGTCATGCGGTATGAGGTCGTTGACCTGGTCATACGTGAGATATCCCTTTTCTTTGCCGGTGTCGATCAGCTTTTTTATGTCGTCGTACTTGTCATCAAGAGCCAAGAGGTGTCCTTAAACTGTCAATTCCGCTCCAAAGGAGCGTGTGGTAAAGTTCCTAAAAAGGTGGGAATATGGGTCTTGCGGGATTGTGCGCCTAGCACAAACCTGTTGAGTTTAGCACACAAGTGCTTACCCGTCTATCGGTTGCCCGCTTTATCTGACCGCTCCCGCCGCTATCTGCAGAGATCCTAAATAGTTAGATGGCTTCGAAGGGCTTTTTGTTTCAAGCACTTTTGTCCGAGTTCCGATAAATTTACTGCGAAAGACCGCTGTTCAAACCCGGATCGCGCAACGCTCGACTGATCCTCTCGAGTTCCGACAACAAGGCTTTCAGACGCTCTTTGTCGGACGAAAGGCCAGGACGCCTAAGATCCTGCTGGACTTGCTCTTGCTGGCGCTTGAGGTGAATACGGCGCAGGGCGCGAACAGCGGCTTCGAGTATCTCTGCTGTCAGTTCTTCCTCTTCCTTCAGCAGAATCGTTGCCAGCATCCGGCGGTCGGTTTCGGTAGCCGGAATCTCGAGAACATCGGCAAACTCAGTCCCTGCGTTAAGAAGGCATTCTGCCAAAGATTCGCTGGCAAGACCTTGATGCAGTCCTTCGTTTTGCAAAACGAACTGAGCTTGGCGCGCGGGATCGAATTCTTCTTCTGCGCCATCACGCGCGGAGACATGTTCTTGCCCGGGCCGGATCTGGCGGGCGGAAGCGAGGGCGCGGATCAACACTTTTTCAGCATCGGTCACTTGCGCTTCCGCTGGGGCTTTGACTGTCGCGGCCGAGCGAGTGGCAGCCGTGTGTCTTAACTCCTGGCGCAACACGGCGGAATCGATTTGCAGTTTTTGCGCGATCTCATGAGCCAGTTCGTCACGGACGATTCGACTAGGGATGCGCTGAATGTGCGGCAGGAGATAATTCACGGCCTTGACTTTGCCTTCGCCGCTGCGGACGGGGAACTGCGTGCGGGCGCGCTCGATCAGGTAATCGAAATATTTCTGCGAGTGGCGCAGCGATTCCTGGTAAGCGTCTTTCCCTTTGCGGCGAATGTACAGGTCGGGATCGAATCCTTGTTCGAGTGTCAGCACTTTGATCTGAAACTCTTCTTCGACCAGTAAGCCGATTGTCCGCTCCGCGGCCTTGGCTCCCGCTGTATCAGGATCGAAGTTCACCACGACATTCTTGCTGAAACGCGCGAGCAGCTTGGCCTGCAACTCGGTGAAGGCAGTACCGGAGCTGGCGATCACGTTCTGAAATCCCGCGGCGTAGACCGAGATGCAATCCATCTGGCCTTCGACGAGGATGGCATAATCAAACTTCTTGATCCACTCCTTCGCCAGATCGAGGTTGAAGAGAACTCGCGACTTTGAATAGATCGGGGTCTCGGGAGAGTTCAGATATTTCGGACCGGACTTTTCGTCGGTGGCAAGGGTGCGTCCGGTGAAGGCGATGGCTTTCCCCGCTTCGCTCGCGATGGGGAACATCACGCGGTTGCGGAACTTGGAGTACATGGCAGAAACAGCTGCTAGCTTCTGGCTACTAGCTTCCAGCTTGGCCGGATCAACCTCTCCATTCACGTCTTGCTTGTCATTCCGAGCAGTGCGAGGAATCTGCTCTTGCTGACGGCTGACAACTGACGGCTGAGAGCTGTCGTCCTGCTTCCAGGAAAACAATCCGCTCTCGCGCAATACCTCTTCGCTGAATTCGTTTTTCAGACGATCGCGCAGGAGGAAGCCGGAGTCCGGGGCGTAACCGATGCGGAACTTCGCGATCATCTCGTCGTTGAGGCCGCGTCCAGCTAGGTATTCGCGGGCCCGAGCGCCTTCCGGCCGGCGCAGGCATTCCTGAAAGAACGCGACGGCTCGCTCGTGGACATCGAGTAATTGTCCACGCATGCGGGCTTCTTTGGCTTCGCCAGGAGTGGAGTAGGTCGCCTTGGGCAGCGGAATTCCCAGTTTTTGCGCAACCATGCGGACAGATTCCGGGAACGTGATGTTCTCGATCTTCTGCACGAAGCTGAACACATCGCCGGAAACTCCGCAGCCGAAGCAGTGATAGAACTGGCGCGTGGCGTGAACAGAGAACGATGGCGTTTTCTCGCCGTGAAAGGGACAGAGTCCCGAATAGTTCTGAGCCCCAGCCTTCTTGAGCTTGATGTAGTCGCCCACGATGCGGACGATGTCCGCTTGCTGCTTGACCGTGTAAGCGAAATCGCCAGGGTTCGCCATTGAACGACGGAGTTCTCCGAAGGAATTGTGAGCTAAATCGCCGCTCAGTTGAATATACCGGAGCGCAATTGTTGTGGAGAAACTGTGGAATTCAGTTCTTAGCCGATGAGGGCTGAGGGAAACGCCAGCTAAACAAAGCAATCAGTGAAAAGCGATCTATCCACAGTTGAGCTGCTGACTATACATTCTGCAGAAAAGCCTTCGCGTACTCCAGCAGTTGTACGTCATCGATAAGACCGTCGTCCTTGTCGGGACTGATTCTTCGTTCAGGCTCGAACGCGAATATCCAGTCACCGACCCGCTCCAATTACAAACCAACCGCCCCCGAAACATCAACTCCGCTATGCGGGAAGCTCCGGCGGAATTACCGGAACGAGAGTTGGTTCACGGTCGCGCCTCTACGGAAGCGGAAACAGGTCATATATCGCCAACTGCAGCGGCGGGCTGGAAGCCGGAACCGCGTGGCCGGCGCTGATAGCGCCGCTGCTGTTATCGACGTTCACGATGTCAATGCTGCTGGCGGCTGTATCAGCGGCGAACAACGGGCTGGACGGTTGTGTCCCCTGCAACTGGAGGGCGATGCCGGCGTTGGCAGTACCCACTGCGACAGGCGATCCATTCGGAGTGAGCACTCCGTCGGCCGAGATGTTGAAAGCTTCCACTGTGTGATCGCCGGTGTTGATGACGATCAGTTCGTTGGCGATACCACCGACCAGCGTGCCCGGACCTTTGCCGGCAGTAAATGGAGATCCTGGAATCGGAGTCAGCGCCCCGGTCGCATTATCGATGCTAAATCCCGCAATCTGGCCGGCGTTCGACAAAGAGACGAACAAGAACTGGTTACCGGCGCTGTTCGAGGTGCTTAGAAGATACGACGGCGCAGCATTCGGGGTGGTAGCGAAGGGCGAGCCGGCGATCGGGGAAAGCGATCCATCCGAGGCAACCGCAAACGCGAGAATCCCCCCGTTCGGGTCGCCAGGATCGGAGGCATAGAGCGAGGCTACAGCCGAACCCGAACTCGTGAGCTGGGCAACTGCCATTTGTGTCGGAGCAATGCCCGCAGTGTACGGTGAGCCGGGCAGAACGGTCATTATCGCGGTCCCAGGATTGGCATAGCCGACAATCGTTCCGTTCGGTTCGCTGGCGTACAAGTTTTGTCCGGGCCCGATGATGATGCTGTTCGGACCACCCGAAGCAGAACCTAGAGTGAACGGCGAACCGGCAACCGGCGTCAGGGCGCCCGTCTCGATAGTGATTGATTCAACTACTACATCGTTCGACAGGCTGTCGGCAAACAACAGCGCCCCATACACACCGGCGGTGCTCGGTGAATTTGCCGGCCCTGATGAAGATGCAATCGGAGTCAACGCCCCCGTGGACGCGACGGAGAAGCCCAAAATCTGATTGGATGTAGTCGTCGCGTAAAGAAAGGGGTTGGGCTGGGTGGAGGTTCCGCAGGCGAGACCGCAAAACCGGGAACCGCTGCTCCCACATCCCCAGAGCACCATGCACAGCCCTGTGATCAGGAAACATATCAAGAACTCAGGTGAGCGCTTGGCCATATTCGCCTCCCCGGAGTACACGATCGTCACTGCAATATTTTACAACCCAGCCCGCGTTAGGAAGTTGTCACCAGTCCGTCGATTCACTTGTCTGCTTCGCAGGTAAGGATCGCCTTTCTTGCTGATGTGCATTTGCGGTTGGCTCTGGCCCGAGTTTCTGCTTCCTGGTGTCGCATCACTTGTGGGTGAGCGGAGAAACGTACGAACCACTGCACAATAGCCGACGCAGGCCGCTGGCGATCGCAGCATAAAAACGAAAACATCTCTGGGGAAGGAAAATCAAAAGCCTAAAGCCGAGTTCCGGTGACTCCATTAAACGCCCGGGCCACTTCTATCGTGGACGGAAGAGAGGTCGACGAACAGATAGCAACTCCGGCGGAAACGAGAACGCCCAACATGCACCGCACGCAACCGATCGCACCTCGATAGTGCGGATGGAAGGTTGGCGTCAGCTGCGACCCGGCCGAAAGAAAAAGCCAATGACCAACCGTGTTAGGGGCATCGAACCGGCATGTCAATCAACGTCTACTCAGGCTTTGTGCTGCGGTACGCGACAAAATATGGCTGCGTCTTCAGACGCAGCCCGGTTGCTTCGAACACTTGCGATATTTTTTAGGCTTTATGGAGTGACTTTGAAAACAACTCCGTCTTTGTTCGCGCCGCCGTTCTGTGCTCCGCCGTAGAGGTTGCCGGAGGAATCGAAGACCAGAGAGCCGATGGCTGGATTTGCCCCGTGCGGTCCATCGAAGTTGTAAAGGTCTGTTTCGGTCCAGTAGCCGCTGGAGGCGGGCGTCAACTTATATACGGCTCCTTTGAATCCTCCTTCGAGCGCCGCTCCATATAGATTGCCCGATTGATCCAAGATCACGCCTGAGTACAGGATCGATGTTCCATAGAACGTGTGAAAGAAGGGATACAGGATTGTTTCGTTCCAAGTTCCACCGGAAGGCGACAATTCGAATACCACGCCTCCCCCGCCAGCGTACGTGCCGACGGATCCGTCTCCGCCGACGGTGGTAGTTCCGTATAGATTTCCTTTGCTGTCGAATACCAAACCCGCGGCCGGATTCGTGCCGTCGACCGGGTAGGAGACAAATGCCGGATTGAAGCTGTGAATGATCGTTTCGTTGTATCCACCGCCGGACTTCGGAGCCAGCTTGAATACTGTTCCCGCGCTATCGGCGCCTCCTAAATACGTGGTGCCGTAGAAATTTTCGGAAGAATCCTCGACGAGATTTGCGCGCGGGGAGATGCCGTCCCCGCTTCCACCGAAACTATGCATAATGGTTTCTGTCCACGCGCCGCTGGAATTCGGAGCAAGCTTGAACGCCGTTCCACCGACATTTTCCTCGCCATCGCCGTGAGAGCCTCCACCTTCCGTTGTACCGTAGAGATTGCCGGCGGAATCGATGATCAGGCTGCCGGTGGGGTACTCTCCATCATTTGTTCCTCCGAAATTGTGTATGACGGATTTGGACCAAGTCGACCCCGACTTGGCCAACTTGTAAGCAGTGCCCACGGAGTGAGAGCCCCCGAGTTTCGTGGTGCCGTAGAGATTGCCGGACTTGTCGAAAACCAAGCCCGCTACCGGAATGCAGCCGTCATTGCCGCCTTTGAAGGAATACAAAGTAGTCTCGGTGTACGACGTGCTGCTGACGGTCAATTTAAAAACGGAGCCGCACCTCGATAAACCTTCCTGGGCGGCAACGCCATAGAGATTGCCCGACGAATCGAAGATCAGGCCCAGAATCGGCGACGCTCCTTCTTTACTCTTGAAGTTGTGCAGAACAGTTTCCGTAGCCGCCTGTGAATCAACGGCAAGAAGAACACAGGCCGCCGCGAGTATGGCAGCGGTTCTCATCCAGGATATTGTGCGAACCATGAAATCCTCCTTACTCGCCCACCGGGAGCGCGGTTGAAGTTTGGGTATTTCGGCTAGATACTTGCCGGCGCCAAAGTGAAAGGCCATCCGCTCCGGCAGCGAGCATTCCGAGCGAGGGTCCGCGTTGCTCTAATTTGTTCATATTCGCAGAGGAGTCTGGCGAACTGGCTTGTGTCTGGCCCGCTGTCAGCGATTTGTTTGCCACCGTTTCGTAGGCGTATTCCTGGATAAAGCCCTGAAATCCATTAGACCGGCTGACCAAGATCTTGATCCAGCCATAATGAGTCTGCCCGCTAATGAGGAACTTCACTCCGAGGTAGCGGTAGTGGCCGTAAGTGCCCTGAACTCCCCAAGGGCCGTAGGCCGTATAGCGGGACGAGCCTGATACGAATCCATTGGTGCGCTCCAGCATGACTTGGCCACGCGCGATCGAACTGGAGAAATGAGCTGACGGACCAATCTTGGCGCCGCTGGCCAGCGCAGAGCCGTAGGGTCCTATCGATCCACGAGCGCCACCGACGGGCCGTCCGCCACCGAGAGGAATGACATTCAGCGTTTTGTAAAACGAATGGTCGTATCCCCCACGCGCGACAGAAAACTCGAAATCGTTCTTTCCATCGCCGTTCATGTCGATGAACACTGGGGATCCGTAAGCAACGGTGGCATTGGCTTGCGTCACCACGACTGAGCCTTCTGCAGGGTACGCAAGCGCAAGCACACTTACGCCTGCAGCGGACGCCGCAAGCGAGTAGAGGCTGATCTGACAATTAACGCTTATGGATGGTGGCTTGTTCGCCGGCTTGACGTGATGATCCCGTGACATATATAGGCATCCTCGACTAAGTGTTGGAGTTCTTCCCAGGGCCCGAGGGGAGAATTGCTTCATGTGCTTGAACGAACTTCACTACGCGCCTCGACTGGACTTCCGCCGACTTTTGCCACAGATTGGGCTTGGGGACGGTGTTTGTCAAGATGAAGAAATCTGCACTGCGTTTGAATTTAAGTATTCACAGTGCGATTGCTCGCATGTTCGTAGGAACCAGACAGATGTTGATTGGGCGAGCAGCTTTCTTCATTAAGGGTTCACATGAAATTATCCCTTTACAAAAAGTCAACCCACAAACGAGGCCTTTGTTAGAGAACAATCTCAAGGAATTCCTGTAGGACATCCGCTGTCCACGGAGTCAAGGGTCCTCAAAGGACCACAACCCTCTTCCGCGGCACCGAATCGAAGCGGTAGGAGGTATTTTGCAATGCCGAAATTTGAAAAGAAGTGGAAGCTAGCGATCGCTTTCACCGGAGTTTGCCTAGGCTCGCTGGTAGTGGCCCAAGCGCAGAACGAGAAACCCGACAGTTCGGAGCTGGCTCGAGCGACCGCGACTGTCCAGAGCATCACGACTTCATCGCCGGACAAAGGGGTTCCCAAAGATGTTCTGGAGGGAGCAAAGTGTGTTGCGGTCATTCCAAAGCTGGTCAAAGGCGCTTTTGTGATTGGAGGGGAGCATGGTACCGGGGTGGCGACTTGCAGAACACCCAACAGTAATAACTGGAGTGCGCCTGCACCATTTTCCGTTTCAGGAGTCAGCTGGGGACCGCAGATCGGCGGCAAGAGCACGGACCTAATGATGTTCATTATGAACGAGGAAGGCATGAGCGGTCTGATGAAAGGCCATGTGAAGCTGGGCGCGGATGTTTCCGCGGCGGCGGGACCGGTCGGACGCTCGGCTTCGGCTGACGCCGGATACAAGGCTGGCATCCTCACCTACTCGAGCAGCAAGGGTGCTTTCATTGGAGCATCGTTGAACGGCGCTGAACTTCAGCAGGACCACAAGGCAACAGAAGCTTGGTACGGCAAGGATGTCCCGTTCAAAGACATTCTTGAAGGACAGGTGCAAACTCCGAGCGGGGATGCGCACGATTTCGTTAACGCTGTCCAGAACGCGAAGGAAACTGCTCAAAATCGGTAAAGGTTCACTCTGACATAAGCGAAGACAGGGCAAGCCCGATCGCGAACATTGCGAGTCGAGATGCTCTGTTTTCGCAGACGCCGTCACAGAGGCAGCGTGCGCGGCGTAACTCAGTGTTTTCCCGCCAAGGCTAGACGTTGAGCTCTACAAGCGTCGCGCCGCCTCCACCTTCGTTCTGCGGCGCTTCGCTTACTGTCGAGACGTGCGGATGTTGCTGGAGTAATTGCCGGAGGGCCTTGCGGAGGATGCCCATGCCACTGCCGTGAACTACGCGGACTCGAGGCAGACCGGCGAGAAAAGCGCGGTCCACAAATTTTTCTACCTCACGGCTTGCTTCGTCGACGGTCTGGCCGATGACGTTGATCTCGCTGGAGACATTCGCGCCTTCGCTTTCGAGAGAAACCGAGATCCCGCGAGATCTCGCTGCCTTCACCGGATTTTCTGCAGCGCGATCGCTGACAAGAACTTCGGCAACGTCATCACGCGCGATCTTCATCTTGAGCGCGCCCATCTCGACTTCGAAATGATTGTCATCGATCTTGCGGGCGATGCGGGCAGAGCGCCCAGTGGATTTGAGCTTGACCGTGTCGCCTTCCGAAACGTGCTTGACTAGTTGCGGCTGCGCGTGGGGATCTCCGCGATCTGCGCCCGTAGAGTGCGCCACCACGGTCGAGTCGAACTGCTCCCGGAATTCGCGCCGCATTTTCGCGATTCGGCGTTCGGCGTCTTTGGAAAGTTTCTGTGCAGCGGCGCGGTCCTGCACGGCGTTAACCGCCTCGCGCGCGTGATATTCGAAGTCGCGGAAAAGGCTTTCGAGCTTCTTCTCCATCTCGCGAACTTTGGCTTGTTGCTCCTTGCGGCCTTCTGCGGCAAGTTGCATCTTCTCGCGCTCCAGTTCCTGCTCGCGAGCTTTTAAGCGCAAACGTTCGGCTTCGGCTTCGCGAAGATCGGCGTGGAGCTTGTCGAGGAAGTGTCCGACATCGCGCGCCTGAGTGCCCAGACGCGATCGCGCACTGTCAATGATCGCGGGATTCAGTCCAAGACGGCGTGCGATGTTGATACCGGCCGAGGCTCCTGGAACGCCGACCTTCAATTCGTATGTCGGCTCAAGGGTAGCTTCGTCGAATCCGACGGAGGCGTTTAACACTCCGGAAGTATTCGCTGCGTAGACCTTGAGTGATGTATGGTGCGTCGAGATCACGGTCATGCAGCCGATGCTGCCGAAGTGTCCAGCGATCGCGACAGCAAGAGCGGCGCCTTCTTCGGGATCGGTGGCGGAGCCGAGTTCATCGAGCAGGACCAACGACTGCGCGGTCGCGGTGCGCGAGATGAAGTCGATGTTCGTGACATGCGCGGAAAACGTCGAGAGATTTTGTTCGATTGACTGGTAGTCGCCAATGTCGGCGAGGACAGCATCGAAGACCGGTAGTTCGGCTCGGTCGGCTGGAACGGGCAGGCCTGACTGCGCCATAAGCGACAGCAGCCCGATTGTTTTCAGAGTGACTGTTTTGCCGCCTGTATTGGGACCTGTAATGATCAACTGGCGCCGCTCTCCTTCGAGCTCGACGCTGATCGGGACTACAGACTTGCCCTTGGCCTTGAGATTTCGTTGCAGCAGCGGGTGCCTCGCGTTATGCAGGAGGAGGCGAGCGTTGCTCGCTTTAGACGGGCGAGTGCTTGCGTCCGTCCAAGGTTCTTGCTCGGCTCCCCTGGTTACCTGCGCGGCCGCTGCGAACGTCACCTCGACGCAGTTGTAGTCTTCGGCGAATCGAGCTTTGGCGAATTGCAGTTCGAGTTCCGAAAGAACATCAACAGCGGCGAGAATCTGCTCGGCCTGGGCTCCGATGCGCTGCGTCATCTCGATCAGGATGCGATGAATTTCCACCAGCTCTTCTTCGAGCAGGCGCACCAGTTCGTTGTTCTGCTCGATGGTTTCGAGCGGCTCGACAAAGACGGTCTGCCCGCTGGAGCTCGCGCCGTGGACCACTCCTTGTACTCGCCGCTTCTGCTCGATCTTGACGGGAATTACGAAACGCTCGCCGCGAATCGTGATGAGTTCGTCCTGGACGGTTCCGCCTTCGGCGAGGCGGCGCAAATATCCACGCAAAGACTCTTGGATTGCGCGCCGCTGCCTTTCCATATCGCGTCGGATGCGTGCCAGTTCGGGCGAGGCCTTATCTTCGAGCGTCCCGTCGGGCTGAATCTTGTTGCGAAACCAGCGTACGAAGTCAGAGAAGTCCGCGATCTGAGCGGATAAGGCATGCACGCGACGCCACTCCGAGCGCATCGCTGCCGGAGGATGATGGGCAATTTCTCGCCACTCGGCGGCACGATCGACGACCAGGATTACATCGCGAATCTCGGTGGTCTCGAGCGCAACTCCGGCGATACGAGATTTTTCGACAAGGTCGTGAATGTCAACGAGCGCGGAGAATTCAAAGCGGCCGCCCACGCGGCGGAAGTCTCGAATCTCGCTCGTGAGTTGCTGCTGGCTCTCGATCCAGACTGGATCAGTTGAGGGCGCAAGCGCGGTCACCCGCGCCTGACCGAGGGGTGACGCTGTGAATCCGCGAAGAAGTTCGCGCAGCGACTCGAACTCCAGAACACGCGCGGAGGTATGGACTAACTCGGAAGACATCGCAATTTATGGTACAGGAGGGGCGCTTCGAAGGCCTACCCTGGCAGACGTTGCGGGTTGTCCTTCGAGAGGTGGCAAACTACCTCTCTAATTGCGCGGTTAAACCCCTGCGCCAGCAACCTGCACGGCGGATTCGAGGGTCGCAGGCAAACGGATCAGGAAGACAGCGCCGCCTTGAGACCGGTTCTGGCAAGTGATCTGGCCACCGTGATCCTGAATCATTCCGTAAACCGCGCTCAGTCCAAGCCCGGTGCCTTTACCGACGGGCTTAGTTGTATAGAAGGGATCGAATACGCGTTCGGGATCGCGAAGGCCGGGGCCGGTGTCGGTGAATTGCAGGAGGATTTCGGTGCCCTGCTTTTCTGCAGTGACGTCGAGCGATCCACCGCCGACCTCGTCGAGGGCATCCATGGCATTCTCGATGATCTCCACAAATCCCTGGAATAGCTGGTTGGCGTTGCCCTGGACGCGGGGGAAATCCTTGGTGATGGCCAGATTGACATGAATTTTTCCCGGGGCGCGGCGCGCTTCCAGCATTTGCGTGGCTCGGCTCAAAAGCACGGAAAGATCGACCGGAGTTTTTTCTCCCGGAGCCTGTTGGGCGAAGCTGAGAAGGTTGGCCACGAGGTCGCGCGTACGTCTTGCCTGATTCACAATCTTGCGGAGGAGAGTGTTCTGCTCTTCGGTGAGCCGCTCCTTTGCCCAGAGTTGCTCGGAATAATTCATGATCGAGTTCAGGGGATGATCGATTTCACGGGCAGCTCCCGCGATAAGGTTGCCGAGCGAAGCGAGCTTTTCCTTTTGCACCAACTGGCTCTGAAGCTGTTTCTGACTCTTATAGGCCAAGCGGGATTCGCGCAGAAGCGACATCAAGCGCTGGTCCTGCATGTACTGGCGCAGGAATACGAATGTTCCCAGCACCAACATGGCTGTGAGAACCGCTGAGATACGGAATGCGCGCGACGGCCCCGCCGAATCATCGAGAAGAATCGTCCAAGCACCCAGGACCGGCAGCGAAAGGATCGCCAGCATAGCCAGTTGAGGGACGAGCTTTTTCCAGCGCCGGTCGAGGTTGAACTCGACCGTCTTGAGATCCCACGAGCGCGCGGACCACACGGCAGCGGCCATCCAAGCCAAGGTTCCGATAAAGGGAACGTCGTACAAACTTCCGGAATAGTAAGTATTGTTCGCGGCGGCGCGATCCAGTAGCTGCGAATTGATGGCATATAACACACTGGCGCCGAAGAAATGAAGATAAAGACGACGCCAACTGCCAGAACTGGTCCAAGAAGCCAGAGCGAGCACGGCCAGCAGCAGGATATTTTCCATCCCGTAGAGCTGGTCGTAATAGATGTTGTAGGCCTTCACGTTGAGCGCGACATATTGGTGCGGAAAGACAATGAAGGCATAGAGGAATATCCACCAGCCCAGCAACATGAGAAAGTTCAGCAGGCTGAGAAGGACTTTACCCTCTTTTTTTTGCAGGTCGGGACGCCAGGCGATGGCCGCGATGAATGGTACTGTGTGAAAGAAAAGAATGATGTCGTAGAAAAACGGATCGGGAATTGATCGATGTAATACAGATTCCCAAATCGTCCAGGCGACTTGGTTGGTAGCCCAGAGCAGGAATCCGAGCGTAGCTAGCGCCCAGAAGCTGCGCTGCTGTCCCGGCCGGGACCACAAATTGGTCAGGGCTGCCGCCGCCGCTGCCAGCATGATGATCAAACCCAACACATCGGCGAAGGCAGTGAGCGCTGGGCCCTTATGCGCGAGCAGGGACACGCCGCCAAAGGCCAGAGTAATTCCGGCCGCTGCAGCGAACCAGCGGTAGCGTAAAAGGACACTCATCCGACCTCATTCTATGAGACTAAAATCAGGAATCCGAGGAACGGTTGGAATGACGGGGGTTACTTAAGTCATACCCTTTGATCCCTGCAAGAGGAGTTTCGACCCCGTGGCAGGGCAATTTCGACCCTAAGCGCTATAGCAAACGGAGGCTCTGGCAGATGGTCTAGAATTGGGAAGGAAGGTTGTTTCTTCCCTGGTGATCTGCCATGGCATTCCCCACAACCCGACTTCGCCGTCTCCGCCGCACCCCGGAAATCCGTAACCTGGTGTGTGAAACGCGCCTTACGCCTGATGCCTTTGTGTATCCCATGTTCGTGTGTCCCGGAGAGGGTATTCGCAAAGAAGTTCGGTCAATGCCGGGTGTGTTCAACCTTTCGGTCGATGAAGCTGTGCGTGAGTCACGGGAAGTGCACTCGCTGGGTGTGCCGTCAGTAATTTTGTTCGGGTTGCCCGATAAGAAGGATGAAGTTGCGACCGGAGCTTGGGCAGAGAACGGGATTGTGCAACAGGCTGCGCGCGCGATCAAGCGGGAAGTTCCCGGACTTGTGCTGATGGGCGACGTCTGCCTTTGCGAATACATGTCCCATGGCCATTGTGGGATCGTGAAAGCATCGCCGCAATCGCTCGGTGCAGCCGTGGCCTCGCCGCCTTCCACAACGACCGAATATGAGATTGTGAACGATGCGTCACTGGAGTTGCTGGCACGAACTTCGGTCTCACTGGCGAAAGCTGGGGTCGACATCATCGCGCCGTCCGACATGATGGATGGCCGCGTGGCCGCGATCCGACACGGGCTCGATGAAGCGGGGTTGATCAATACGCCGATTCTTTCCTATGCGGCGAAATTCGCTTCAGGCTTTTACGGACCATTCCGCGAAGCCGCAGATTCTGCGCCGCAGTTTGGGGATCGACGCTCCTACCAGATGGATGGAGCGAATATTCGTGAAGCCATGCGAGAGATTGAAGCCGACATCGAAGAAGGTGCGGACATGATCATGGTCAAGCCCGCAATGCCTTACCTCGATGTGATTGCCGCCGCACGGGACCGTTTCGATTTGCCGTTAGCCGCGTATCAAGTCTCGGGAGAATACGCGATGATTGAGGCCGCCGCAAAGAATGGATGGATCGAGCGCGATCGCGTAATGATGGAGTCGTTGCTCAGTATCCGGCGCGCTGGAGCCAGCATTATCCTGACGTATTACGCGAAAGATGCATCGAAGCTTCTCGCCTAGAATGTTCACGGTCTCATCCGTATAAATAAGAAAAAATTGCGTCCGCACAACCACTGTGCAAGGCATTGCATCTATTTGTGGCCGCTCGTCGAAAACATTGGAAGTCCTATACCTCGGCGGCCTCAAACAGGCTGTAAGGCAGTATTCCGCCGGGACCACGCACATCGAGGATCCTGAGGAATGCCAGGTAATGGCTTTGGAAAAATCGTTCCGGCACTTCCCTCATTCTTCATCATTGGTCCGCCTCGCACAGGAACAAGCTGGCTGCACAATGTTCTAAGCGAGAGCGCATGGCTCTCCCATCCCACGAAAGAGACGCGCTTTTTCGACAAACATTTTGATCGTGGGCTGGCCTGGTACCGGTCGCACTACCGTAAGGCAAGAGCCGGACGCGCCATCGGAGAAGTTGCGCCGACGTATTTTGCATCCACGGAAGCACGAGAGAGAATTGCAGCCCTCATTCCGCACGCTAAGATTGTGTGCACATTCCGCAATCCGGTGGATCGGTTGCTCTCGCTATACCGCCTCAAGCGCGCGTATGGATTGATTCCCTGGAGTCTGGATGAAGCCTTGGAACGCGACCCCGAGCTGATGGAATCGAGCCGGTACTCCGCACACTTGAAAGAATGGAGGAGGGCGTTCGGCGATGAGCAGGTTATGGCAACGGTGCATGAAGATATAGAGTCCGATCCACAGTCGTATCTCGACCGGCTCGTCGATTTTGTAGGGGTACCGCGGCTGAAGCTTGCACCGGCGCAGGTCCGCCGCGTTTTGACGTCCGAGGATATGACGGAGCCGAGACACTATTACTGGACACGCGGCGCGATTCTGATGGCGGAGTGGGCAAGGAAACAACGACTGGACTCGATGGTCGCGGCGGCTAAACGGGTGGGGGGACTCAAGCTTTTTGTGGGCGGCGGCCGGCCCTTTGAGCAGCTATCTTCGGGTCAGAGGGCTAAGCTGCGAGAACTGTTCCGGCCCGAAGTCGCAGAGCTCGAAAGTATGTTGAACCGCGATTTCTCCGCGTGGAAATAGAGTTACAGATTCTGAAAGACGTCTGCTAGAGCTCTGCGGCTTTCTCGCCTATTTCCTGTTGCGGAAGAGGGTTCGGCTCGACCAGGTTGCGATTTTTCTCTGACACTTTGAACACTTCCTGCGGCTTCAGATCCATGATGCTGGCAACGAATACGTCAGGAATCTGCCCTACGCGCGTGTTGTAGGCTGCGACGTCTTCATTGAACGACTTGCGGCGTTCGTGGATGCGTTCTTCAAGCCCGGCCATTCGATTCCGCAGTGCCAAGAAATTCTTGTTGGCCTTGAGTTGAGGATGGTTCTCCGTAGCGACAAATAAGGCGTACAGAGCGCTTGCGACTTGCAGATCGGCGAGAGCTTTCTGTCGGATCGTAGTCGCGCTCATGGACAGAGCCCGTGCTTCTGTAACTGCGAGGAGAGCTGGCTGTTCGTTCTGCATATATGGCGTCACGATCTCGAGCAAGTTGGGAAACTCTTTGAGTCGTTCTTTGAGCAGATCGTCGATGGTGTGCCAGGAACGGTCGTTTTTATTGCGTAGGCTTACGAGCCCCTTATAAAGGACGATTCCATAAACGAAAACGGCGGCTCCAAAGAGAACAAATACGAGCCCCGAAATTGTGCTGCTGTCCATCGTCGCGTCGGGTGTTTGATGTTTCAAGGTGCCAGCAACGAGGGGCAGATGGCAAGTGGATGGAAGGGATTGGAGACGGGAAATCCCCCACTTCCGGCAAATTCGGCCGGAAGTGGGGCACCCGGTTGCGGGGGACGAACAGCCGAGGCGGCTATCCCCACATGAGTCGTCGTTAGTCTTTGCTTGGTTTCTTCGGGGTGATGTCGCAGGCCTGGCGGACCTGATCGGTGTTCAGTCCTGCTGGCGCGAACTCGGCGATCTCCCGTCCGCTGCGCGTGGGAAGGGCCACGTTGAATACCTGCGCGCCAATCATGCCGCGGGTGGTGCCCTTGTCCATCGACAGGAAATGCCCACGGACCCAGTTCCATCCGTGATAGCTATGCGTGTCGTCGACCCGCACTTCGACTTCGAGTTGGGGCTGGCCCCAGAAGCCCGGGCGGTTCGGGGGTGGTAGCCGGACGCCAGGATTGAAGTCGGCCAGCTTCAACTTGCCAGCTTCGCAGTAGAGCTCGACGCGCGGCTTGTAATCCGGATCTTCCTTGAAAAAGTTCTCGGCCAGAAGCTCGAAGCGCACTTTCTTAGCTCCGGACATTTTATCGACTGATTGAAACTGCATCCATTTGCCGCCGGCGCTTACGCCGTCCTGCTCGTCCTGATACGGACTCATGGCACCGCCCTGCGCAAATGCGGCAACAGCACACAGAGCGATACCTGCCAGCACGGCCTTGGCCACCAATCCGGCAAAATCAAATTTACGAGAAGCGCGCGATTCGTTCACGGTGTCCTCCACACATCTAGCCCTATTATTTGAACCCGGGTGGACAGTGAAAAGTTGCATGATTGGTGCGGGGCTAATGTCAACGAAAGTCAATCTTTAGATCGAGGTAGACCTGGGAGCGGTCGTCGAATTGGCTGACCGATTTTGTTTCGCTTTTGTGGCCCTTGAACTGAGCATATACCTCGTAATCGACGGCTGTGGAAAGGGCTGGGAAGCGGTAGGTTCCGTCTGGACCGACAATATAGGTTTTCACAGTGCGATTCCGGGTGTTGGTGACGTAAACCACTGCGTCGGGCATCGGGTTGTCCTGGGGATCGAGGACTTTGCCAAACAGCAGGCGCCCTACGGTTTTCTCTTTCTTGTCAGGCGTGGCCCCGGACCAGGCGCAGAGGCCCACCACGACCAGGCAGATAAGAGCGGCAGCCGTAATCACGGAGCGGGTGTGATTCATGCTTTGGCTATTGTCTCACGACAGATACACACGCGGTTAATGGCTTAGATGCAACCCAGTGTCTTCGCGTTCGTCGTTGTAGACGTGAACGGTAACGTCCTGAAGCAGATGGAGCGGTTTTCCATCTGGCGATTTAAAGTGCTTCAGATCGGCCGTAAGGATGTATTCGCTTTCGCCGGCAGGAACGCGTTGAGCGAACTCGCCGCGATGGTCCGAATAGACTTCCCATCGAACTTTCTTGGGTTTATCGGTGGCGCGGCGGATTTTAACGGTAACACCGAAAACAGGCCGATCATCGGGACCCCAAACCGTCCCAAAGATAAGTGCATACGGTTGATCGGATTTTTGGGCGGCCAGAAGTCCGTCGCGCGAGATGAAGGCCGGCAGGACGAAAAGAATCACCAAAACAACTTGGAGCGAAAGCCTGATGAGCCGTTGCGGGCGGAATTTACGAATAGTCACCGTCTTCGCTCTCCTCCTCCTCTTCTTCCTCTTCTTCGTAGCCTTCTTCTACTGCCTTCAACTCAAGCGGACTGGTCGTGACGACTTCAAAATCCGTGCCGCACTCGGGGCAAGAAATCATTTCGCCCTCGTCGACATCTTCTTCTTCGACGTCGAGATTGGTTTCACATTCGGGACAAAGCACCATAAAGCCTCCCTCGCCTATTAGAGCCTCCTGATAATATTTAGATTCTCTCCGCCTATTGGTCAAGGGGCAGCGACTGGTGGCCGAGAGATTTTTCCCGAAACCACAACCGGATTGCCCTTACTAGATTCTCTCGATAAGGACTCCCTTCGAATGACCCGTCATTTGCCGCTTCCGCCGAATCCCGCGCTCTGTGCGCTAGCGATCATAACTTTGTCCGCCGTAGCGGCCCAAGGGCAGGCTGGAGCGCCTGCTCCCGCGATGGCTGCTGATCCTCAGATCGCTGCCGCTTTGCAGCAGGTTTCCGCACAACGGATTCAGGCGAATATCGAGAAGCTCGTCAGCTTCGGGACGCGACTCACGCTTTCGGCACAGGATCCTGCATCGATCGCCGCCGGGCACGGAATTGGTGCAGCGAGAGAGTGGATCAAGTCGGAATTCGAGCGCTACTCGAAGGACTGCGGCGGCTGCATGGAAGTGAAAACCGACGACTTTATCGAACAGCCCGTTGACCGGATTCCCAAAGCGACGGAAATCGCCAATGTTTATGCGGTTCTGAAGGGGGCGGATGCGGAGAGCGCAAAACGGATTGTGCTGGTCACTGGCCATTACGATTCGCGCAACAGCGACACTCTCGATGTGAACGGAGACGCTCCGGGAGCCAATGACGATGCCAGCGGCACCGCAGTCAGCCTGGAATGCGCGCGAGTTTTGAGCAAACTGAAGTTCCGGGCGACAATTATTTTTCTCACCGTAGCTGGAGAGGAGCAGGGTTTAAACGGGAGCCACCATTTTGCCAAGATGGCCAAGGATCAGGGGTGGAATGTCGAAGCTGTCCTCAATAACGATATTGTCGGCGGCGATAAGAACGCGGAGCAAGATCATTCGGTGGTGCGCGTCTTTTCCGAAGGTGTGCCGGTTGCGGCAACGGATCAGGACATGAGGCGGATTCGCGGCTT
>CAWFQZ010000004.1:0-185566 GCA_963818115.1 uncultured Acidobacteriota bacterium | reverse complement strand
GAACGTTCAAGAAATAATGAGGAGCAACCGCCGGCATGTCATTTGGAATTTTCGTCAGGTCCGTGTTGAGGGTGACCAGACTGCCGCGCAAAATGAATGTCAGAACGGCGATCCACGATGCGCAAAAACTGAACGGGAGATAGTGGAAGATGCGATCTCGCCCCGTTCGCCCTCCCATGAGCAAATCGAGGCGTGCTGAGGTGCACCCCAGCATGAAGCCGACGTTGGCCGCGGTCAGGACAACTCCCTTGGATTCGCCCGACGTGCCAGAGGTGTAGATGATCGTTACGGGATCTTCGTCGCGGACTTGTGGCCGGTCGAGAGCGGGCTCTTCTGAGGCTGCAAATATCTCGTCAAACAAGAATTGTGGTGGAGCCTCTGGCCAACTCTGCTGAATGCCAGTTCGCAATGCCCCGTCACCGCAGCAAACGATCGACGGCGTACTATCTTTCATCATCGCGACTAGTTCGGTTGGAGCCTGGCGGAAGTAGAGAGGAACGACGATCAGGCCCTCGGCCATGGCAGCCAGGTCCATAGCGATCCAGCGGATGCTATTCGCCGACAGCAGACCGCAGCGGTCGCCCTTCTTCAGACTTTGCGAAGCAAGAAACGTACGCGCCTTGCGAATGAGTTCAAGGAGTTCAGTTCCGGTGACGCCGGTGACCTGGCCCTCGCGAATCTCCTGCAGAACTACCGTTTTCGAGGCGGCCTTAAGCTGCGCGAAGATGTCTCCGACAAAGGGCATGGGGATCTGACTGGAACTTGACCGGCTAACTGTACGCGGCGACTAATTGCCGCAGCGATGAATTCATTGGCGGGAGATAGTCTTCCCAGCTCCATTCACCTGTGCGCGTTGGAAACTCGGGGTAGCGGCGCTGGACTTCCTCCTCGAAGAAAACTCCCATCCTCGCCATGACTTTCAGATTCTTGACGACTGTGCGGGCGATTCCGTCAGCGATGCGCTCGCCGTCCGTAACCAAAGTTTCGAGGGCCTGCAAGAGTTTTGGTTCCAGGTCTGGATCGTCGACCGTCATGAGCAGTTCCTGATGTCCGCGCTCGCGCATGAGATTGCGGATGCGTTCGTCCATCGTGATGCCCGCCGAAGGAACAAGCGCCGGCATTGACGTGACGATGCCGTGATAGCGCGATGAAGCCATCATGTGGCAGGAACGGAGAATACTGACGAGCTCGTACATGTTGTACTGATCGGAGGTGAGAACCGGCACTCCGCCGAGCTTTTCCGAGATGCGATTCGCGGGGCGCGCGTCGAGGCGCTCGGTCGCTGCCAGAATCACGAATACGTTTCGTTGCTTGCGGAAAGCATCGACAGCGTTGGCGATCGAATTCCAGTAATGCTTATACGCACGATCAGCCGCCGGTCCAGAATTGTGAAAGTAGACGGTACGGTAGTGGCTGTCTTTGTAAGCCCCCGTTAGCGAGCGGACGGCATACTTGGCGACCGAAGCCTTGACCGGCCACTCAAATGGGTTGATGGGACAAACGACGAGAACAGGAGTACGACCGTCCCATCCGACTTGGCGAAGGATGCTTTGTCCGTATTCGGGTGGACGAGGCTCGAAGGTCCAAGCGGTGTCGGTGCCTAACTCGGTCGGCACACCTAATTCACGCAGAACCGTGCGCGACTCTTCGTTACGCGTAATTACCAGCGAATTCTTGCAATAACGGGCGCACATCTTGGCGACCATGGGATCCATGTGACCCGCTTCTGCGCCATATCCGACGGAAAGTTTGTTTTCGACCGCAGCGATGCCGAGGGAACCGATCATCATCGTGGTCAGGGCGTTCGCAAACTTGCTTTTGAACATCGAGCCTTCGCAGGCGACCACTCCGTGATGTTTTGGGACTTCAGAGGACAAGAAGGGTGGAAAAATATCCGGCAGATGAACCTGCTTCGAACCCTCGAAATAGCCCTTAGAGTAGTCGAAGTTCTGACTCATGACGCTGAACTCGACCCGCTCCGCGCCAAGAATGTGACGAATCTGGCGGAGCATTTCGTCGACGCGTACATCCGAACCCATGTTGCGCGTGCCGTTGTATCCCGCGAAAAGAAGTTTCAGCTTTTCACCGGGCTGCCAGGGCCGATTGCCACCCAGCATCCATCGGGCTTTGGCGCGCTCGATGTTGCCGCTAACCCAAGCTTCGAGGATAAAGTCCATCATGCGGCCGTTCCTCCTCGCATGGCGGGCCAAGGCTGGTATTGGTACTCGAAATTGTTTTCGCGGCTGAACTTCAGCAACGGGAAGCTGTATTGCGAGAATGGAACCGGCTTGCGCCCCAGCTCGGAGGTCACACGAGTGTTGTCGAAAACCGTGTTCCAGACGAGATAGGGCATGAAGACCTTCAAGAGAGCAGCACCGTGGCCCAGCGGACCTTTACGATTGGACAGGAAATTCACCGAACCAGCGAAAGGCTTCTCGGTGAATGGAATAAATATCGGCTTGCGCTTTTGCTGAGCCGACGCCAGCGCGTTGGTCAATTCGCGAAAAGTCTGCGACGACGTGCCGGACGACAGATGGTAGGTGTCGTATTCCGGCCGATCCTTTTGGTGCAGCGTGGCGATCGCGTCGGCAACAAAATCGACGTTGACGATGTCGATCTTGTCATTTGGTCGAAATGGCAGAGCCGGTAACCCTGCGAGAAATACGAACGCTTTCACCATGTCGAACTGCGTGGTCTCGGCGCGGCGACTATCACCGAGAACGATGCTGGGGCGAAAAACGGTTTTGGGCGTATCGGGCAGCAGAACGCGCGTCATGTGCTCGCAGAATTTCTTGGTTCGCGCGTAGGGATCGAAATCGGAGCGGTCCCACTCGATGGAACGATCCTCGGTCACAACTTCGTTGCTGCGCTTGCCTGCTACCGCAACGGTGCTGACTTCGCTGAAACGACGCAAGCCGTGGTAATGCTCGGCCTGGCGGGCAAGCGTTAGAACCTCGAGCGTGCCCCGCAGATTGACGTTCAGACAAGTCTTCTCCGATTTGCGATTGAGCGACGCCGCACAGTGGATCACAGAATCGGTGGTGTGTACCAGGCGATCGTACTCGTCGCGGCTCAAGCCGAAACCGGAGGAGGTCAGATCACCACAAAAGATCCGCACCTTGGTCTGCAGGTATTCGTAAAAGCGGGGAAACTCGAGATGCATCTGCCAGGCACGCCACAGGCGCAACTGGGCTTCTTGCGGGTCGCGCGCCCGCACGAGGACGTTGAGCGAGGCGCTATGGCCTTCGAGAAGATTGGCGGCGACATGCGCGCCGATGTAGCCGGTTGATCCGGTCAGGAATATCGCCACGTTGCTCCATTGGTCCCGGTCTTTACGGTGTCACCGTTGGCGGGCGCAAGTTGAAAGCTGCGAGGAGGACGCGCCTCCAGGGGACGGCCTTCAATCAGCGGATACGTCCAGCGGCGCAGAGCCGGGATATGAATGTTAATCCAATATTCCCACCAATCGAGGCCACGCGTGTCGTAACCAAATTGATCCTGCTCTTCGGGCACGAGCGCGTAGGAAAGTTTCTCGATATTCTCCGCGATGAAATCGTGCTCATTCAACAGAATGAAAGGTTCGAAGAGTTCGATGAGCTTCTCGAGGCGCTCAAGGTTGCGCTCGGTTTTCACCAGAGGCGCTTTCTTCAGCGGAAGGGGCGACATGATGCGCTGAATCGACTTCACGATCGCCTTCTGCGCCGGCGCCGACATGCGGTTATATCGTGTCTTCGAGACTGGGATGGCATCGAAACGCAGGCGGAGCCAGGATTCGAGTCCTTCTTGTGCACGATAGTGCTTACGGTGGGCAAGGGACGTCAACTCGATCGACCGACCCATGTCGCAAGGATTGGTCACGGAAGTCGCGAGCTGATAAAGAGGATCATGGCGACGCTCCATGATAGCTGCGGCGATCAGAGTCATTCCGGAGCAGACCGCGTCCACCGGGATGATATCGAGGCGCTTACTTTCGTTCGACGGCAGCTGGCGAAAGTACGTTCCTAATAAATAAGAGAGCGATGCCGACGTGTTGATGCCCTCGTTCCAGCCAAGGAAGGGCTTGGAGACGGACGTTTCGACGATGGCCGGACGAACCACGGCAACGGGAAGACCGGCGCCGTACTTCGCAATCAGCGACTCAGCGAGGCTTTTGGTGAGGGTGTAGGTGTTCGGCCAGCCGAGCTCCTTTGCGCGACGTGTGCCTGCTTCCGTCAGATAGGTCTTGAGCCAGCGGACGCGATTCTTGCGGATCTGGTTCTCAAGGGCCGCGCCTTGCAGATTCTTGGCCGCGTGTTCTTTCGATTGCGCCTGCATTCGCAAGCCTGAGGTCACTTCGTCACTCTCGGCGTGGATTTCGGCATTCTTGACAACTTCCTGAAGAGTGCGCCACTCCTGCTCAGCATCGAACCCAGCAACTGCGCGAGGCGTGTAGTTGGGAGTGATCTTTTCGCTGACCCTTCCGTCTTGTTCCCCAGCGACATAGCACGTGGAAAGGTGCAGGAGCCCGGCGTGGTCCGAACTGCGGACGAACTCAAGAATGTTCACGGCGGCGTCTGTGTTAGTGGCCAGGGCGTCGCGCAGGTCAGGATTGAAGTCAGTGAGACCCGAACTATTGACGATGAGGTCGAGATTCTTCTGCAGACTGCGGGCAGTCGATTCTGTAAGGCCCAGACCCGGCCCAGTAACGTCGCCTTCGACGACTTCGATTTTTTCTCGGAGGAAGTCGGGAAGTCCGTCGCCATATCGCTCAAAGAGCGGATCGAAGACCGGGGAGTCTTCGATCATTTTCTCGAAGCGGCGTTCGGCTGGATTGGATTTTTGCCGGCGAATCAGCAGGTAGATTCGCTTCACGTCGGGCAAGTCCAGGAGCGTATTGGCCAGCCATACTTTGCCGATAAATCCAGTTACGCCGATCAGCATGACGTGCTTGTCAGCGAACGCGCGGCGTACGGAGAATCCTTGAGCCTGCCTTTGACCCTCGAAGTGGACAATGGGAGGACGGGGAGGATGGACCTGACGTTCGGCGGGAACAACTGCCGCGCGGAGTTCTTCGAGCGAGATATCGAGGTGACGTGCCAATGTTTTCGGAGCTCGCCGGCCGTCTGGCATGTTTTCCTGAAACGGAGCGAATGCGCCGCGGGGGCGGATAACAGGCTCAAGCAATCGGCCGGTCGCTGTACCATCGCGAAATTCAAGGCGGTTGGCAACAATGTGACGGACACCCAAATGCCGCGCCAGGGGACGCATGATGTGGTCCAGCGCTTGGCTCACGAGAACGACGTCCGCACCGGTCTTGACCAGTTCCTGAACCTGCTTGACCCCATTCTCTTTCAAGCGGGGCTTCAATTTGTACTCGAAGAATTCCTCGCCCAGAAGATCGAGGCGGTCGCGGGTCACGCCGCGTAGGACTGTGTGCACTACGCGTGTGGCAAATTTCCGGTTTGTTGAATAAAGAAAGGGCCGGAGCAAAGCCATCACGAAGATGAGCCCACGACGACGGAAACGCTCTGCAAATGTCTGAGCGTTCCAAGTGAAGAAGGCGATCGGACGGACCACAGTCAGATCGAGGAGGCTGCCCTCGACGCGCCAGTAGACGGTGGGAGCCGCACTGGAAATGTGGTTTGATTGATCCAAAGTTGCCTTCAGTCCTAATTCAGGCTTCGCTTTAGTTATCAGACGAAGCGTCTATTGTAAACAATTGAGATCACAGAACGAAGAGGGACCTGCTTTCGGGCCGGACTCCTCTACCACTAAGGACAAACGCTGCAGTACTGTCGAAATCGAGGGATTTCATCCCGTTCCAGCGGTTTTAGCATCGATTTTGGCGCGACCGACAATCAAGGCAATTGTTCCGCTGAGGGCCACGGTGGCCGCGATCGCCAGAAGACCGCCGCGAAATCCGCCGTTCGCCGTACGAAACAGCCCAATCATGTCGGGCCCGAAATATCCGCCGAGGTTGGCGATGGAGTTGATCACAGCAATGCCCGCCGCGGCTGAGAGACCGGCCATGCTGGAAGTGGCCATCGCCCAGAACGGACCAACCATGGCCTCCGCTCCCGCGAGGCCCAAGCCGATGCCTGCGACTACGACGAGCGTGGAATGCCCGTAGCCTGCCGCTATCAAACCGGCGGCGGCGGCGAAGGCCGGAATCGCAGTATGCCAGCGACGCTCTGCTTTTCGGTCAGAATGCATTCCTACCAGAACCATGGCGAATACGGTGACGATAAAAGGCAGAACGGCAACCACGCCAGTCAGAAAATAGCTCAGGCCCGAGAACGCCCGGATCACGCTTGGCAGCCACAGGGTTACGCCATACATAGTCGTCGAGACACCAAAGTAGACCAGAGAGAGCATCCAGATCCTGGCGCTGAAGAGAACTCTCCAAATTGTTGGGAGCGAAACCTGCGCGTCGGCCTGATATTCTTCGGCCAATTTTGCGAGAAGCCAAGATCGTTCTTCGCCCTTCAACCAGAGCGCTTCCTTTGGGGTGTCGGCAAGAGTCCAAAATACCATTGCTCCAAGAAACATCGCCGGCAATCCCTCGATGAGAAACATCCACTGCCAGCCCGAGAGCCCCCCGCCATGGATACCGAGGAGAGCCCCCGAGATGGGGCTACCAACGACGCCTGCCAGGGGATTGGCCGTCATGAACCAGGCAACGGCGCGGGCCCGGGCGTTCGCGGGAAACCAACGCTTCATATAAAGGATGATGCCGGGGAAAAATCCCGCCTCAGCAGCGCCGAGCAGAAATCGCATCGTATAGAAGCTGATAGGACCGCGGATAAAGATCATCAGACAGGAAATGACTCCCCAGATGATCATCAGGGCTGAGATCCAGCGACGGACGCCGAACTTCTCCAGTACCAGATTGCTTGGTAACTGAAAGAAGAAGTAACCGGCGAAAAACATTCCCGCAGCCCGGCCATAGACGCGGTCGCTCAAGCCCAACTGGCTTCGCATCTGGAGAACACCAAAGCTCACGTTGATGCGGTCGAGATAGGCGACGATATAAAGAAGGAAGAGGAACGGCATCAGCCGCCACATCAATCGGGAAACAACAGCGGGTTCGAGTCGGTCGGGGGTGGTGTCCAAGACGGGGTCCGGGTAACGTGGCGAAGAGGGACCGCAGGGCCGCTCTGCGCTCGAGGATTCTACTCCAAGCCGAGCCCTTTCCGAATTTCTTCCACAATCTGTTGTGGACCAGATGAAATGTCAACCGTCAAAGCGTCTTCAGGTTCTTCAAGATCGGCCAGCTGGCTGGCAAGAATCGATTCGCCCGCGAAATGGCCGTGCCGCGCACGCAGGCGTTTGGCGATCAAGGGAGCGCTTCCTTTCAGATACACAAAGCGCACCTCCTGTGAAACTTTAAGGTTCGATCGATAACTGGCTTTCAGTGCGGAACATGCTAGGACGACGTTTTTCCTTTCGATAATCCACTGCGCGATGGCTCGATGCAATAGATCCAGCCAAGGCGCGCGATCGGCATCGGTGAGAGCGACACCATCACGAATCTTTTCGACATTCGAAGCCGGGTGGAAATCGTCGGCATCGGCGAACTTCCAATTCAGCTGAGAGGCGAGCATCTGACCGACAGTGGTTTTGCCAGCTCCGACAACTCCCATGACGATCACGATCATGGTTGGATTGTAATCCGCTCACTGCCCCTCGCATGTGTCTCCATTGATTTCTCACCGGACAAGCACACGCGCAAGAATGAAATTCTTGGAGGCGACCCGCAGAGAGGGAAATTTGGGCAGAAATGTCCTCTATGCGTTCACAAGGACAGCAGTGGGCAATTACCAGTCGCTGTTGGATCTTTCCGACTGCTGGAGAGCGTTCGTGCGGTTACGCTTCTTGTAGGCCAGTACGGTGATGCCTACTGACATAAACATCGGTGGCACGATCAGGACGAGAATGCCTGTCCGCAGTCCCTGTATGAGCTTATGCCCGGCTCCAGCCGCCTGTGTGTAACAGAGGGCGCAGCTCTGTGCGTAGCACGCTCTGTTGAAGGCAAAAACAACGGCGCCAACGAGCAGCGCTTTTGAGCGACGCGCGAGCGAAAGGACAACCGGGAAACGCATACTTCACCTCTATTTCGCGAACGGCTTCAGGACCTCAAGCCGGTAACTGTCGGCCCAGATCATGTTCATCATCACAAGAACGAAGAGAGTCGCAGGTATCAACGCCAGCCGCAAGGTCGCTTTTTCCGATCCTAAGTGCATGAAGAAGCTGACCGCGAGAAAAGCCTGAATTCCCGCTACCAACAGCATGGCGAGCAGGTGTCCCTTCAAGAAGAATACCTGGACGCAAGCCAGCGCCAGTATCAGCACGTACACAATCAAATCGCCCTTCATGCTTCCCTGATTCGAGTCCATCGTAGTCTCCTATTAAGCTTTCACGTTCATCAGGTACACCATGGGAACCACGAACATCCAGACCAAGTCGACGAAGTGCCAGTACAGCGACCAGATCTCGAGGTCGTCGGAGTTATAACGACCACGCTTGTAGCCGAGAATTACGACCAGAAGGGCAATCGCACCGCTAACGACGTGCGCGAGGTGCAAGCCGGTTACAGCGAAGAAGGACGCTCCGAACATTGGAGATCCCCAGGGATTCTGAAAGAGCCGCACACCTTCGCCGATGAGCCCCATCCACTCTTTCAAGTGCAGGGCGGCGAAGGCGAGGCCGAGGACGATCGTGATGAAGGTCCACATTATGGCTTTGGACTTGTTTCCGGCCTTGGCAGCACGCACGCCAATCAGAATCGTCAAACTGCTCGTGACCAGTATGAAAGTCATGAGCAGCGCGTTCATGATGCTGGCGGACTCGAATGGATGCGGCCAGTCGGGGGCCGCATTCTTGATGAAGCCGTAGGCAAACAGCATGGCGCCGAAGGTGCAGGCGTCAGAGATAATGAACAGCCACATCACGAGTTTCTTCGACGGGATCGCGAACGGCGGAGCTTCCATCACTCCCGCGCCATGCCCCATGCTCAGATTGGCTTCGCTCACAGTGCCTCCAAGGAATTGTGTTACAGCTTCATCCACAAAACGAACAGAAGGTAAATCCACAACATGCCCATAAAATGCCAGTAGTAGGACGTGGCATCGAGGGTGCTCCGGCGCAGCGGCGTAGTTGCGTTACGAAATTTCAACATCACCCGAGTCAATCCACCGAGCCCACCCAGAACGTGGAGCACATGAACTCCGGTGAACACGTAAAAGAAGGAACTGTTTGGGTTGGTGGGAAGGTATAGACCTTGAGCCCGTAGATTGAGCCAAGCCAAGTATTGCCCAACGACGAAAACGAGGCCCAGGAGCATTGTGACTTGCAACCAGAGCATGGGCACAGACCGATTGGTTTCCTGGCCACGCATGAATGCGCCGATGCGGCGGCGCGCCACCTCTAGAGCAATGCTGCTGGCAATGAGCGCCAACGTGTTGAACCAGAGAATCGGAGGAAGGACGATGTGGTGCCAATCGGTGGCCGCACCCTCTCGAACGTATAGAGCGCTCGTGAGAGCCGCGAACATCATGGCAATCGCTGACAGCCCCACCCAGATTCCCGTACGCGTTGGCTCGCCCGAGTAATCCTTTACCGTCGTCAATGACCCGCGATTCGGGACCGACCCGTTGAAGCCTCCAGAGCCGTTTCCGGCACGCGGTCGCGGTTGCTGCTCTGCATCGGTTTGTGGTGGTTGTAGCGTCGTTGCCATGACTGCACTTCCCTTCCCAATTCTCGGCCCAACAGCTTGAGACCCCAACACTGGCTACGGAGTTTCTCCTGCGCGCTCCGGCGAGGTCTGCATCAGGTAATCGCCAGTCGAACTCTTCACGCCGTATTGATAGGGATCGTGATAGACAACCAGATGCTGTCCACCGAAGTTATCGAACGGCGGAGGAGAGGACGGCGTCGACCATTCCAGAGACGTGCACTCCCAGGGATTGTCGGTCGCAGGCTCGCCTTTGAAGTGGCTGTAAATCAGATTGAAGATGAAGATCAGCTGCGCCGCTCCGGTGAATAGCGCGGCGTAGGTGATGAACTTGTGGACGGGAATCAGCGGCACCAGGAAATCATCGGTGAATGCCGAATATCGCCGCACATTGCCCGCCAAGCCCAGATAGTGGAAAGGCATGAAGATGGCATAGGTTCCGATGAGCGTAAGGAAGAAATGCCACTTGCCGAGAGTTTCATTCATCATGCGGCCAGTCATCTTGGGGAACCAGAAATAGGTTCCGGCGAAGACTCCCATGATGGCTGCGACACCCATCACCATGTGGAAGTGACCGACCACGAAGTAGGTGGCGTGCAAGTAGATGTCGATCGAAGGTTGCGCGAGGAAGAATCCGCTCACGCCACCGCTGACGAACATCGAGATGAACCCAATGCAAAATAAGGAGGCACTGTTGATCCGCAGGTTGGAGCCATACAAACTGCCCAACCAGATCAGCGTCATGATCGTGGCGGGAATCGTGATCATCAGCGTTGGGAACGAGAAGACCAACGCCGAGAAGGGATTCATGCCGCTCAGGAACATGTGATGTCCCCAAACCATGTAGCTGAGGAAACCGATGCCCATCATGCAATAAATGATGGTCTTGTGGCTCAACATCGGCTTGCGCATGTTGCAGATCAAGATGTGGCTGACGATACCGATCGCCGGCAGAATGGCGATGTACACCTCAGGATGTCCGAAGAACCAGAACAGATGCTGCCAAAGGAGCGGCGAACCTCCCTGATGCGGTTGTAGGTGATCGCTGACGTTCAGACCCGATGGAATGAAGAAGCTTGTACCCGCCACGCGATCGAGGATCAGCAATAGACATGCCGGCATCAGCACAGCAAAGGCGAGCAGAGCGATGCAGGATGTAATGAACCAGGCCCAACTCACGATCGGCATACGTGCCAAAGTCATGCCTTTGGTGCGAAGGTCCAGAGTTGTTGCGATAAAGTTCAACGATCCCAGCAGAGACGCGATACAGAAGACAAAGATTGAGAGTCCCCAGAGCGTTTGCCCGAGTCCTTCGCCAGGACCGGTATCTTTTCCGATTGCGCTGAGAGGAGCATAAGCGGTCCAACCAGAGAGAGGCGGACCATCGGGAACGAAGAACGCCGTCACCAGGATGCAGAAGGCGATGAAGGTAGTCCAGAACGACATCATGTTGAAGCGGGGGAAGGCCATATCTTCCGCGCCAATCTGGATTGGCAGGAAGTAGTTACCGAACGCCGCGAAAGGCGCGTTCGTAAGTACGAAGAAGACCATCAAGGTTCCGTGCATGGTCATCAGTGAGAGGTAGTACTCGGGAGTGACCACGCCGCCTGGCGCACCTACTTTCGAGAGCACACCTAAAAGTGGAATCGGCGCATTCGGCCAAACCAGGTGAATGCGCATGATCCAGGAAAGCACCATGCCCGTGAACACCGCGACCAGAGCGAGCGCGTAATACTGCTTGCCAATCACTTTGTGGTCGAGGCTGAAGACATGCTTTCGAATAAAGCTTGTCGGCGGACCATGATGGACTACGTGTGCGGATGCCTCAGACATTGCCTTTCCCCTCTCGAATCGAGTTGGCACTTGCCGTTTCTATTCGCTTAAGACGGCCTAACTGCCTAAGTGTTGGACTGCGACTTCAACCAGGCATTGAAATCATCCTGGGACATCACATTGATATAGCCCTTCATGTTGTAGTGACCGAGGCCACAGAGCTGAGTGCAGACGATTTCGTACTTTCCGACCTTGGTCGCAGTGAAGTGCAGCGATAGATCAAGTCCAGGCACAAAATCCTGCTGAATTCGCAACTCGCGTACATAGAAGGAGTGGCCTACATCTTTTGCGTGCATCATCAGGTGGATTTCTTTGTTGACCGGGACCACTAACTCGCCGGACTGAATGTCGTCGCGGGCCGGAATGTCGTTTTCGGGATCAAGCCCGAAGAAGTTCGAGTTTCCTTCGTCGATCTTGTCGGGATGAAGTGCCCCGAACTTTCCGTCAGGGCCGGCATAGCGGAAGTAGAAGGCGAATTGTCCCGCTTGCACTTGAATCGGAAGAGCGTCGGCAGAGGCAGGCTGGAAGTAAACTTTTGCCCAAGCCTTGCTTCCAATGGCGCCCAGAGCGATCGCTTCAGCGCCGACAAGCAATATCGCGGCGAGGATCAGATACTTGGCGCCTCCCGGAAAGTTTTTCAGCTTCCCCTTTGCGCCGGCGGATCCCCACACGAAAATGCCCAGAAGGATTTGAGCGGCGAGAAACGACAGACCCGCCTCAATCATGGTTTCGTCCATCTGCTTGTCGATTTCGGCGCCGTGGGTAGAGATGTCCTGCGGAGGAGCGACCGTGGCACCCATGAAGGTGTGGGTGACGATAGGAACTGCGGAGGCCAACGCAATCAGGATTACGACTACGGCAAATAGTTTTCCACTCATAGAGCCTCGCGTCCGCCCGGCCAGCCGGGACCAGAGTCTATTAAGCGGGAGCCGTCATTAGGCACGACTCCCGCAACAGCAACCGTCTAGTACGCCTTTGCTTTGAAACTGAAGTCGACCGACTTCGTTTCGTTGCCGGAGATGGTGATGTCCTGCGTTTGGGTCCCGTAATCCTCATGCCATGCGGTTACGGTGTACTTTCCCGGGGGCAAGTTCGGAAGGGAGAATCCGCCGCCGTCGCCGGTAATGGAGTAATGGTTAGTTTTTAGGACCACGAACCAGCCGTGCATCCAAGGATGGATGTTGCATTTCACCGAAATGAATTCCGGTTGATCGAACTTCGCATCGATGGGAGCTGATCCGGGCGGCTGAGACTTGTTCCACTCGCGGTTGACCTTCGCCAATGGGTGAATGTTGTGCGAAGTTTGGTCGTCGTTAACAACCTTGAAGTCCTGGTTGGTATGCATCGCAAGCACGTGGGGAAGATATTGGCAGCCCTTCTGGGTGAAGGTCAAAGCCTGGGAAGGGGCGTTGGCGTCATCGGCGCCAGCAGAAATATAGACGACCACGTTATCCAAAGCGTTATTTGGGCCAGTGACCACGGTCTCGGTCGTAATCGGAGGATTGTGCTGCTTCGCGCAGCTCGGCTCCTTCGACATATCAATCGGCTTCTGCTTCACCGGAGTTCCGGTGTAAGTCACTTTGCCGCTGATCGTTCCGCCGAACATCAGGGCGGGACACAAGGTTGCAATCAGAATCGCAACTCCGTACTTACTCGCGCGCATTCTTGCCTCCTGGATCTATTGATAGACTTCCGGGTTCTAGTTTCCGCCACCGGCAGCCCCGTTTCCTGACGGGCTAGCTGGTGCCGCTGACGGCTTCTCGACGTAGGGAGGAATCGTCCCACCCGCCGCCTTCAACACATCGTTCTCTCTGCTGTGCCGGTTGACTTGGAGAGTGCGAAGGAAATGGACCAGATCCCACGCGTCGCTCTGCGAAATTGTGTCCGCGAACGAGGGCATCGGCGTGCCATCGACACCGGTCATGAAAATCTTATAGATGTCCTGATTCGTCGAACCGCACTTGAAGCGTGAATCATCCTTTCCCGCTGCAAAGTTGTACGGGCGGATCGGCTGATCCTGGCTATCAGTCAAGGTTGCCGCAGAGGGGCCGTCGCCTTTTCCCTGCGGACCGTGACACTTCCAGCATTCGAGCTTGGTGAAGAGAGCCTTTCCATGGGAAATGCTTTCGATCGTAACGGGAGGCTCGGCTGGAATCTTAATCGGATCGCCGGGTTTCTCTTTTTCCCAACGAGGAGAAAAAGTCTTGATGTAGGCAACCAGGTCAGCCCTTTGCTGCTTGGTGAACGTATTCCAGATTGGCATGTTGGAATTCGTCAGGCCGCGGGCAATCGTGTTGAACAGATCCTCGTCCGTGGGCAGCGTTCCGGTCGGAGTTGAGCGGCACTTGAAAGTCGCCAATGTAAAGTTGCGCGGCTTGGGATCCAGCCACACGGCGTTCTCACCGTTGCCGTCGCCCAAGTCACCATGACAACCAGCGCAGTATCGGCGGTAGTCGGAATGCGCCTGCGGAGTATCGGAGTGGCCGGTGACGTTGCCAACGTGGCTCTCCATCTTCGGCCGCGGGGTTGGGGGGTGCGGGCCCACATCCGGCACGTCTTGCGCATATGCCGAAGCAAACCCGACCACGAGAATGAAACTTAGAAGTGCTACGAAAACATCCACTCGCTTGAAGTTTTTCATCGTCATCCTCAAAACGAATTCGCGGGTGAGTCGATCACCCGCGGTTCCATCCTCGTTAGAAATCAAAGTCAAAGCCGGTCAAGACTTCGCTGGTGTTGACGTTGGTGGTATTTAAACCAGCCAATGGGCCAGTGCCATCCTGATGCAGCCAGTTGTACTCGTTATGCCAGGCAAACCCTGCGCGGCTAGTCATGAATGGGTTGTAACGGAACCCAACCGTATAGGTGGAGATATTTCCAAGATTCGAAGCCGTACCCGGAGTTGCCTGGCGAGACATTCGAATCGTTTCATATCGTCCAATGAAGATCAGCTGCGGGCTGTATACGTAGTGCGGCTCGAAGAGTACGCCGTTCCATGTGGGAGCCTGCGACCCGGCCGGGAGAGTAGTACCCGGCAAGTTGTTCGGCGCACCAGCTGTATCGATTGGATCACCGTACCCCTGACCGAACCAGGCGCTATCCTGGCCATGCTGAGTGACCACCTGAAGATCGAAGTGCTCGCCGAAGTAAAACTGCCCGACAAAGCCCTCACGGCTGAAGGATTTGTTGCCGATGCCAGCTCCCGCGATTGGAGAGCCCCCGGACGTCAAGTAGTACGTCGGAGCTTCACCGACCATGGCGTAGGCGCCGATACGATCAACTCCCAATTTGCCCGTGTCGAAGGCTTGGCTGGCCGTAAAGAAACCCGTGTAGGCGTTTCCATAAGGCAAGCCGACGTTTCCATCGTTGGAACTGAGCACGGACGCGGAATAACGGGTGCGATCGTTATACGAGTGTCCCATCACTTCGACGCCAAGCTGGTTGTCACCCATCTGCCCGAAGATATTGCCGTCGCCGACGGGGATAAAGTGATACAGCTGGTAAATTCCGCCGTTGCCGGTGAGGGTAAGGATTCTTTTTTCCGAGAGCAGATTGTCGAGTTCGAACTTGCCGAGCTTGACGTTGAACCAAGTGCTCCCAAAGAGATTGTCGAGTCGTGCAAACACGCTTTCAAAGTGGAAAGCGCCGGTGTTGTCGGAAGAGGGAAGCACGTAGAACGAGAAGTTCTTCTCCAAGGTGCCGCCGGTGTGGAAGTCCAACCCACTCAAATCAAAGCCCGATGTAGTGATCCGGGTGATTCCGGAACCTTGATCGACTGCGACTTTGCCGACGCTGACCCGATGCCAAATCGGAGTGATACGGAAGGTAACCGGCCAATACCCCGGATTCTGCCAAATCGGAGCATCGCGGTCGTTCATTAACTGGTAGCCGTTGTCTTTGAATTTCTGACCGAAATAGTTCAGCATCGGCCAAGACTCATGGCATGCGGAACAACGGAGGCCGTACTTTCTTGCGAAGGCGGGAAGCGCGTTCGCGTGCTGGCTACCGCTCAAGACCAGAAACATCAAGATCAGAGCGCCGGTGAGGAGGTGCTTTCCCCACGATGAACTTCTTTGCTGGCAAGACTGCATCCCCATGTGCATGCCTAACTCCTCAGGCGATTTCTTTTTTTTCAAAATCAGTTTTCCCACAAGAGCGCGAGGCGAGTTTTTTGCACTGCCGCAGGACAAGAACCCCTTCGAGCCTGCGTGAATTCAGAGCAGAACCTAAACCGATTTTTCGGAGAAAGGTCCTACCACCGTACCGGGGCGGAATCGTACTATGGCTGCGCAAGAATTTTCAAGGGGTTCGCAAAAATATTTTTTACAATTTTTTTACAAAGTAAAATCCTGTTTAGCCAAGGACTTGGCAAAATGCCCAGGTTTCGTATAGCAGTTGACACTCAAGGCGAGAGTTGAGACTCTGAGCCATCGGGGGTTTGATCTGTGGAAAAGTCTGCTTCTCGTCGAGGAGCGCTGTGGCGTCGCGGAACTGGCGGCTGGAGCGATCGACACCCAGTCTGGACTATCGTTTCGGCCATTGGGTTAGCCGCGGCCTTGTTGGCCAGTAGTCAACATTTGGCTGCCCGGGAAAAGGACGCCACCCAATACGGGATGGGGCTGATCGTCAACCTGCCCTTCCCCGAGGCGGAGGTGTCCCAAGTTGTGCAGGATGTAATCCAGAACGGCATCATCCGGGGAACCAAGGAATACAACAAAGACGAGTACGTAAGCGGTGCTACGCCGGTCAGTTCGACCCATGTCTTTCCGGAATGGAGTGAGGGCGGGAAGGTCTTTTACAAAGTTCGGCTCAAGGCAATCGATCCCCGAAATTTCAAGGACAGCGGCGACGTCGGAACCTTGGCTGTGCGCTACGTAGTGCAGCCCCAAGGCGACAAGAACACTGTCTTGCACATCGATGCGCGGTTCGTTGAGGATTTTCGCCGCACGGCTCACCCATCAAATGGCTCGGTGGAAAGTGCCGAGTACAAAGACATCCACGACCACCTGGACCAGATCGAACTGATGAAAGCCCAGACGGTGGAAGCGCTGAGGGACAAACAGCAGGCGATCGCCAAAAGCCAGAGCGCACAGCTGAAAGATGAGACCGCTTCTTCCATGTCATCGTCTTCTTCGTCAGCCCCGGCTCCGGAGCCTCCCGCCGTCGAGACCGCATCAGACAATCCGCCGGCCGAGGCCGCGACAGATTCGTCTACTCCTCAAAAAACTCTGGACGAGCAAGTTCACGACCTGCGCCGTCAGGTTCAACGCCTGGTCAAGCAACCGGGAGCTGCATTGAAGTCTGCCCCTTTTCATACTGCTACCACTCTGCAGTCTCTACCCGGCGGAATGGAAGTCCTGGTTGTGATTTCGACACCTTACTGGCTGGGAATTGAGACGCACGAAGGGCAACACGGATGGATGTTGCGCGATGATTTGGAGTTGATCCCATGAACTCGCGGAAAACCTTCCTTCGCAGTGTTTGTCGGAGTGCCACGGTGATCTTCGCTTTCGTCGCCATGGTGGCGCAGGCGCAAAATAATTCTTACGAGCGAACTTTTCCTCAGTCCAAGACTGCAATTGAAAAGGCTCTGAAAGCATTACAGCCAAGTCTTTCCGGCCGACTGCCGGTGCTCGACGGATTCGCAAAAGCCGGCGAGCATCCTCTCGATCACTACCAGCGCGGCTTCTACCAAGCCACCGCTGAAGTTATGTCGACCCCTAGCGGCAGTATCGTTCACATCAGCACAAAGGTGACCGCTTGGTACGCGGACTCGGACAGCTCTCGCTCGGGATACCAGCTATTGAAATCCAATGGCCGGATCGAGGGTGATCTTCTCGATCAACTCGAAGAGCAACTCGCGAAGGGCCCCGGAGAGAAAGCACCGGCCTCGCCCCCGCCCTCCGCCGTGGCAGAGTCTGAGAGTGCTGCGAAGCCAATCCTCGAGTCCAAGACACAGCCGCCAGTTTCTTCACCTTCTGCGAAGTTTCCAACGAACGACCGGACGTTCTCCACTTCGCTCAAGCCGAGTCTGCCGTCGCGAGATGCTGAAAAGGGCCCGGAACCGGCAGCGAAATCGGCAAACTCATCGCAAACTGAACTTGAAAACCTGCAGGAGATCGCCAAGAACATTGCCCATCCAAAGAATCTCGTAGCGGTTAAGAAATCTGGAACGCCAGTCGTTGCAAAGCCGAGCTTGACCGAAAAACCGGAATTCCTTGCAAGCATGCATGACGAGTTCGAGATGCTGGATTTCAATGCGGACTGGGTTCACGTGCGCATCTCGGGTCTTTCGCGCGGATGGATATGGCGCAATAGCGTGGAAATGCCGAATGGAATTCCGGATACAGCAGCCCAATCGGCGCCCTCTACAGTCCCGGCGGCAGATTTGTTTCATGTCATCCGCGAAGAAGCCGCACCGTTTCCTGGAGACTGGAGTCCTCTTCGCGGCAAGAATGTGAAAATTATTTCTGTCCAAAATGTAGACGAAAGCGGAAAAGATGCAGGCCCCAAAGAACGCCTCGAATATGCAAAGTTCCTGCTCGACAAAAGTTACAAAGAAGTTTCGCAGAAACCGCAGGAAATCGAAGGAGTGGTCATAATTTTTGACGCTGCCGACGGTGGAATGATTGCGGCAACGACGCCAACTTTGCAACAGTGGCGGGCGGGAACTTTGTCGGATGCAGCGCTCTGGCACAAATGTTTCTTCGACCCTCCGGAAACGTTTGATTCCGCAGCGTCTTCAGGCAGCAAGTAGCGGCAGTGAACGGATCTGTGGATTGCGTTGTGTTAGCCTGAATCGGAGTTCGCATTTTCGTTTTCGCTTGACTTTCGAAAATTAACAGAGTACCTATGCAATCCTTGAGCACGTTACGGAGTGGGGTCCGTGCGTGCGTTTCTGCAGCAGACCATGAACAGTTTTTTGAACGGGTAACACGGCCTAACTCATGAGCACGATGACACTGCCTCTCTCCGGATTTCGCACGCGAGCTACTTCCCTTTTTCGTGACTATGCTGAACTGACGAAACTTCGGGTCACGAGTCTGATCGTCATGACAGCTTGGTGTGGCTATTTCTTTGGTGCGCACAAGGCGGGAGTGTCATGGATTAGCTTTGGGTTATTGCATGCATTAATTGGAATCGGCCTGGTTTCCAGCGGCACTGCTGCCCTGAATGAAGTGATGGAGCATGACGTCGACGCGTTCATGCGACGAACCGCGCTCCGGCCGCTCCCGGCAGGGCGCATGAGTCTTTTCCACGCAACGGCCGTCGGTCTAGCAGCAGCGGTTGGGGGATCTATCTACCTCGCCGTATTTACCAATCCTCTGACCGGACTCCTCACCTTCCTTACTTCCGTTGTCTACCTCGCTGCCTACACCCCACTAAAGCGAGTCTCTCCAATCTGCACTTTCGTTGGGGCATTTCCGGGAGCGATGCCTGGAGTCTTAGGCTGGACCGCGGCTCGTGGTCACTTGGAATGGGGAACCCTCGTTCTATTTGCGATCCTATTCGTATGGCAGTTCCCGCATTTTTTCTCAATTGCGTGGTTGTATCGCGAAGACTACGCGAAGGGCGGAATCAAGATGTTGCCTGTGGTCGAGGAAGATGGGCGTTCGACGGCTCGACGAATCCTGATCTATTCCGTGGCCCTGATCCCTCTCAGCCTGTTGCCGACATTTATGGGAATGGCGGGAAGGATTTATCTGGTTGGAGCAGTGGCGCTCGGCTTTGCTCTTCTCTATTTCGGCGTGCGGCTCGCCTTCCTAAATATGCCGCTGGTGGCAGCTCAGTCGAAGCGAAGAGCACGCCATGTCCTCCAGGCCACGGTCATCTACCTGCCTCTTCTATTCACCCTGATGATGCTGAACTCCGCAAGACCGTAGCTCCGACTCGATCGTCATCTCTGGCGTGTCTTTCACTTATATAGCTCGCAGATATTACTTCGTCGCGGTTGCGGCTGAATGTAAACCCGCAGGCCTGCTAATTGCGTCCAATGGGCGATACAGGCCTGCGAAAATGATCAGGGCTACGAAAAATAGGGAGAAGACAAACATCCGGGTTTTCTGCAATGATCCCATCGAGTATGGCTCCTAACGACCTAAGAAAATCGTAAGTCTCGACCTGAATGAAGCATGTGCGCTCGATCACAATGGCGAGTGCGTCCGTGCTCGCTTATGAGCACCAATTCGAAAATAGAAACTCATTCCAGACGTTCAAAAGCGACTCCCGCCAGAATGCCGCCCTCGTCGTAAAATGCTGCGAGGCCGAAATTGAAACTTACCGAAGACCCTCATCGCCGCCTGAACGCTCTTACCAACGAATGGGTGTTAGTGTCACCGCACAGGGCTACCCGTCCCTGGCAAGGTGAAGTTGCACAGGCGCAGACGAAGCTTGAGCCTCGCTACGATCCGACTTGCTACCTCTGCCCCGGCAATGTTCGCGCCGGAGGCATCCACAATCCGCCCTACACTTCAACATTCGTTTTTGAGAATGACTTCGCCGCTCTGAAGTCACAAACACCGAGAGACCGCATTGACCTCGAAAATCGAGGATTGGTTGTTGCCGAGGGAGAACCTGGCGTCTGCCGGGTCATCTGTTTTTCACCGCGCCACGATCTAACGCTCGCGACGATGTCCTCCGACGAAATTGAACCCATTGTTCAAACCTGGTTAGGTCAATTTCGAGAGCTTGGGGCCATCGAAAGCATTAACCACGTGCAGATCTTTGAGAATCGCGGGGCGATGATGGGAGCTAGCAATCCTCATCCCCATTGCCAAATCTGGGCGACATATTCGATCCCCGAAGCGCCAAAAAAAGAACTCAGCGCACAGCGTGCTTATTTCAAATCCCACGGCAGGTGCCTCCTCTGCGACTACATCACGTTGGAGCAAAATCAATCGCTGCGTGTGGTATCAGAAAACGAAGGCTTCGTCGCCCTGGTACCATTCTGGGCCGTCTGGCCTTTTGAACTATTGGTTTGCAGCCGCCGTCACATTGGGAGCATGAATGACTTCCGCGCTGATGACTCGAAAATGCTCAGCGACATCCTCCACCGCGTCACATCGACCTACGACAAAGTTTTCGGCGTCCCATTTCCGTATTCCATGGGATTTCACCAGTCGCCGACTGATGGCGAGGACCATTCCGAATGGCATTTCCACGCGCATTTCTATCCTCCGTTGTTGCGTTCGGCGACAGTTCGCAAATTCATGGTTGGATTTGAAATGCTGGGAACGCCGCAACGAGACATAACGCCGGAGATCGCCGCCGAGCGTCTGCGAGAACTGGCGCGGTAGGGTCTGCGCGCTAACTTCGCTGTCGGTGTATCCTTCCCGGTTGGATGATGAGGCGAACCTGATGAGAATCCCGACGAAAACTCTTTTGCACTTTTTCGCCCGCCTATCCCTGTTCGTCGCAATCGCAAGCCTTTTCGTCGTTCCTGCCATGTCGCAAGCGACATCCATTCCCGCGACACGCCTGATTCAGCCCGAAGATTTGGTGAAGATCATCCAGTCTTCCGGTAAGGACAAACCGCTGATCATTCAGGTCGGGTCGCACGTTCTCTACGCGCAGGCGCACATTCCGGGTTCAGAGTACATTGGGCCGGCCTCCGGCGATGCTGGCGTGCAACAACTTCGTCAGCGCGTTGGATCGCTGCCGCGATCGAAGTTCATCGTTTTATATTGTGGATGTTGTCCTTGGGGTCATTGCCCGAACGTAAAACCTGCCGATGACGCCTTACAGGCGATGGGATTCACCAACGTCAAAGTCTTGTACATCGCAGACAATTTTGGAACGAACTGGGTGGACAAAGGCTATCCGACTGCGAAGGGAGAGTAACCCTGCAGTTGAGAAGAACACTGATCGTAGTAGTCGCCGCAGCCGGGATTGTGGGCAGTTTTTATTGGGCGCATCGCCGTTCGACGGCATCCCGAACAGCTGTGAAGAAAAGTCGCATCGCCCCGGATTTCACTCTCCCTCAATTGAACGGGCAGCCACTCACCCTATCGGCATATCGGGGAAAGGTTGTCCTGCTCGACTTCTGGGCGACGTGGTGCGTTCCGTGCCGCGAAGAAATTCCTCACTTCGTCGAATTGCAGCAGAAGTATGGGGATCAGGGCTTTCAGATAATCGGCATCTCCATGGACGACAGCGCGGACCCAGTCCCTGGCTTCTACCAGCAATTTCATATGAACTATCCCGTCGTCATAGGAAACGCGAGGATCGGCGAGGCGTACGGGGGAGTTCTAGGTCTGCCAATTGCATTTCTGATCGATCGAGATGGTCGCATCGTTGCGAAACACATCGGGGCAACCAATGCACCGATCTTCGAAAAAGAAATCAGCAGCCTTGTAGATACTCGCTGAGCTCCTTTTCGTTGTGCCTCGATCACAATCTAATGTGATTCCAATCGTCGTCTGACATCTTTCAACCCGTTAGCCTCGATGGTCCGCATCAAAGCGTATGCGAGAGACTGTCAAGCGCCTTTGGCCCGAGATCGTTTGGATCCAGAGCCCTCAACTCCGCGAGCAAGTGACCGAGGTCTGGACCCGGGCCCTGGAGCGCAGCCCTCTACAGCCTGACGACCTGAAGTCGATCCCGTTCACCCTCCTGGTTCCGAACTGCACGATCACGTTCATGGAACACAAGCGTTGCGTGGTCCACATTGCTCGTCAAAGCGCACAAGCTATGCAGGAATTTATGGGACGCGCCCTGACGATTGATCTGGACGTGGTGATCGCGGGAGCGATACTGGCCGATGTCGGAAAACTACTTGAGTATGAACTCGGTCCGGATGGCAAGAGTCGCCAAAGCCCGCGAGGAGAAGCTTTGCGACATCCGTTTACGGGAGTTGCCCTTGCCCTGGAATGTGGCATACCAGATACCGTCTGTCACGTCATTGCTGCTCATGCGAATGAGGGAGATCTGGTCCAACGATCAACCGAAGCATTCATTGTGCATCACGCCGACTTCATGGCGTACATGCCGTTTAAGCACCCAAAAAACATCAAGCTGATCAAGAAACAAGGAGCATGACGGTGCCACCGACCAGGCCGGACGTTCCGCAAAACACAGCCATCACCGCCAGAATGTCGCGCTGGGCTGCAGACCTGCAATATCACCATCTGTCGCCCGAGGCAGTCCACCAGGCTAAGCGCTTCCTGCTCGATTCGATTGGTTGCGCGCTGGGAGGCTACCAGCAACCGGACGTCAGGATTGCGCTCTCGGTAATCGACGAAATCGCGGCCTTTGGACGCGCGACAGTAATCGGAACCGGCCGTCGCATCGACCCAGTCTCCGCCTCGCTTGCAAACGCGCTAATGATCCGCAGCATGGACTACAACGACATCTACTGGAAACAAGATCCATCTCATCCGTCGGACATTTTTCCCGCGGCGATCGCCTGCTGCGAGCGCTCACGCAGCAACGGGAAGGAATTGATCGTCGGTCTGGTTCTTGGCCACGAGTTCGAGATGCGGTTTTGCGAGGCGGCGTTTCCAGGAATTCGAGAAAGCGGCTGGCATCACGCGACCTTAACCGCGTTCGTCTCACCAATCGTCGCAGGGCGCGCTCTGCATTTGCCATGGCAGCAGATCCAACACGCGATCGGCATTTCCGCGAGCCGCCACTGCACCTTGGGCGCAGTCACTGCCGGCAAGTTGACCATGATGAAGAATGCAGTTGATCCAATGGCCACGCAGAGCGGAGTGCTCGCCGCAATGCTGGCGGAGAAAGGATACACAGGACCCGAACATGTTATCGACGGAAAGGAAGGACTGGCGCACGTATTCCGTCCAGATTGGAAGCTCAATCTGTTGACCGATGGCCTGGGTGACGCCTGGCGGATCACACAGTGTGGGATGAAAGCCTTTCCAACTGAAGCTCTGACGCACACTCCGATCTCGGCAGTCCTCGATCTGGTGAGAAACAACAACATACATCCGGACCAAGTGACAAAAATTCAAATTCGATCGCTGGCCCGGGCCGCGGACATTCTTTCCGATTCGAGCAAGTACGACCCGCGAACCAGAGAAACGGCGGATCATTCCCTGCCCTACGTGATCGCCGCGGCACTCGTCGACCGTCAGGTAACCCCGGCACAGTTCACGATGGACAGAATCATGGATCCGAAGATTCGTGAGCAACTCAAGAAAGTGGAGGTCGTCGCGGATCTCGAGATTGAAAAAGTATTTCCAGTATTACAGAGGGTGATTGTGCATATCGATACGAAAGACGGACGTTCGTTCAACAAGCAGCTTGATTATCCAAAGGGCGATCCACGCAATCCGCTGACCGATCAGGAAATCGAAGACAAATTTGCGGCACTTTCGGACGCAATCCTTTCTCCCGCCGCTCAGGCCCTGGTGCATGAAGCGGTATGGAGCCTTGAGCGCGTCGGATCAGTGAGCGAACTGATGGCAATGATGGAAGCCGACGTTCGCAGCGCAAAGACCAAAAGCAAAACCGGCAGGAGCTCGAAAGGGCTTCGGGGGAGCAAACGCGTTCCGGCATAACGACAAAGGCCCTGTCTGACGAAAAGCGCCGGTTGAGACAAAGGAGTTCGCATGCAAACGATTGTCGAAAAACTTTCTCAAGCGCACATGACGGAAGGACCAAATCGACCTGTACGCGCGGGAGACTTTGTGTCCATCCGGCCCTCGAGGGTGATGACGCACGACAACACTTCCGCGGTGATGTCGAAGTTCAAGGCGATCGGCGCTAAGCGAGTTTACGATCCAAAGCAACTTCTCTTTGCCCTTGATCATGATGTTCAGAATCATGATGAGACCAACGTCAAGAAATATCAGTCCATCGAACGGTTCGCAGCGGAGAACCGCATCGATTTCTATTCCGCAGGGGCGGGCATCGGGCATCAGATCATGGTGGAGCGCGGATATGTGCTTCCCGGCTCCTTTGTGGTCGCTTCAGATTCACATTCGAATATGTACGGTGCGCTGGGCGCGATCGGCACTCCGGTTGTACGCACGGATGCCGCTGCGATATGGGCCACGGGAGAATTCTGGTGGCAGATCCCGCGAACGATTCAAGTCGTGCTCGAGGGAACACTGCCAGAAGGCGCCAGCGGCAAGGACGTCATCATCATTCTGTGTGGGTTCTATAACCATGACGAGGCCCTGAATGCAGCAGTTGAATTCTCTGGGCCCGGCCTAGCGAGCCTTTCGATGGATGACCGATTCTCCATCGCGAATATGAGCACGGAGTGGGGCGCCGTCGCAGCGTGGTTTCCGGTTGATGATGTCGCGATCCGCTATCTGCGCCAGATGTACAGCCACCTGAAGGAACAGGGAGTCGAACGTTTTCCTGAACAAAATATTGCGGACTGGATTGCGAATCCTCCGCAACCCGACCCCGACGCAGCCTATGCGGCGCGAATCAGTTTAGACCTCAGCCTGGTAACACCTCATGTCTCCGGCCCTGATGCGGTGCAAACCATGCACTCACTTGCCCAGATTGAAAACGAGACCATCGCAATACAGCGGGCGTATCTCCATTCCTGCGCTAACTCGCGCACGGGAGACCTCGAGAATGCAGCGTGGGCGTTGTGCGGTAAAAGGGTTGCGCCCGGAGTAAAGCTTTACGTAGCGGCCGCGAGTGCGTGGGTGCAGCAGGAAGCGGAGCGCCGCGGTGTCTGGCAGACGCTATTGGACGCCGGGGCGATTCCGCTGCCCCCTGGCTGCGGACCATGCATCGGCCTGGGCGAAGGTTTGTTGGAGAAGGGCGAGGTTGGCATCTCCGCGACGAACCGAAACTTTAAAGGACGAATGGGATCTCGCGAGGCCCAATGCTATCTCGCCAGTCCGGAAGTCGTGGCAGCGTCAGCGGTCGCCGGCTATATCAAAGGCACGCGCCGGTGGCACGATTGTACCCTCGTCCGCTGCTATGAAGAATTTTCTGTTGCCAAGACGTTAACTGAGACAGTAGAGATCCTGCAGGGATTTCCGGCTCATGTTCGCGGCCGCATCGTCCTCCTATCACAAGACAACATTAATACTGACGCAATCTACGGTAAGGACTACACCTATCAGGACGACGTCACGCCAGAAATGATGGCGCGGGTCGCAATGCAGAACTACGATCCGCAGTTCGCAGCGCTGGCCCGGCCTGGCGACGTGATAATCGGAGGCTTCAACTTCGGTACGGGTTCCAGTCGCGAACAAGCTGTCACTTGTCTCAAGGCGAAAGGGATTCCGCTGGTTATCGCGGCAAGTTTTTCGCAGACTTATCTGCGGAATGCTTATAACAACGGCTTTGCATGCATAGAAACCCCGGCTCTGGTAAAGCACATGCGTGAACAGTTTGCCGACGAAATTGTTCGAGCGGAGAAAACAATAATCTCCGGCGAAAACATCGACGTCGACTTCTCAACCAGCAGAGTGCTGTGGCGAGGGAAGGAATTCTCCTTTCCCACTCTCGGCAGCGTGCCTCAAAGATTGGTAATCGCCAGTGGAGTCGAGAACCTCATAGCGACGAAGCTTAACGCTAGCGCCCAGGTTGCACATCAAGAGCCGGTTGCGGTTTCAGGAGACTAAAACACTATGGCAAAGCATACAGTCGTCACCATGCCGGGAGATGGAATCGGCAATCAAGTTCTACCGGAAGCTGTGCGCATTCTGAAGGCGGTTGAGTTCGAGGCCGACTACGTTCATGCCGACATCGGATGGGACTGCTGGTGTCGGGAAGGTAATGCCCTGCCGCAACGCACCATCGATCTGCTGGCCACTTGTAAGTTGGGGCTTTTTGGCGCTATTACTTCCAAACCAAAGAAGCAGGCCGAAGCCGAACTCCTCCCCAAACTTCGTGGCCAAGGATACACATATTTCAGTCCAATCGTTTCCATGCGGCAGAGGTTTCATCTAGACACGTGCATCCGTCCCTGCATTTCTTTTTCCGGGAACCCTCTAAACTTCATTCGCAAGAGAGCCGGTGGCTTTGAGGAACCGTTTGTCAACGTTGTCGTTTTCCGACAAAACACCGAAGGTCTTTACGCCGGCGTGGAATGGACCAATCCGCCGCAGCAGATTCGCACAGCCCTCGAGACCCATCCGAAGTTCAAACCCTTCGGAACGGTTTCGGGGCCTGACCTTGCCGTTTCAGTTCGTGTCATCACTCGCGCTGCGGCCCGAAAGGTTTGCACAGCAGCATTCGACTGGGCAACGAAGTACGGATACAAATCGGTCACTCTCTGCGAGAAACCCAACGTGCTGCGGGAGACCTCAGGGATGATGGAGGAAGAAGCAAGAAGCGTAGCGAAGGAATATCCGAATATCGCGCTCTATTCCACCAATGTCGACGCGCAAACGATGTGGTTGACCAAGAATCCGGAGGAATATGGCGTCGTGGTGGCTTCGAACCTGTTCGGCGACGTAATCTCTGACGCGTTCGCGGGACTGATCGGCGGCCTCGGCTTTGCGGCGTCAGGCAACATCGGGGACGAAGTTGCTGTCTTCGAACCTACCCATGGTTCTGCTCCGAAATACGCAGAATTCGATCCGCCGATCGTGAATCCGATTGCGATGTTTCTGTCGGCGGCCATGCTGCTCGACCACGTCGGAGAAACAATGAAAGCAGAAAGAATTCGCGAAGCGATCGCGGCAGTTGTAAGAGAGGGCAAGACCCGCACATATGACATGCTCCGCTTAAAGGGCGGTCCGCGGGTCATCGCGCAAGGAGCCGCAAGCACCGTACAAATGACAGATGCTGTCATCGAAAAGCTCGCCGCAGCAAGCAACGCCACTCCAGATGCCGAGCTTGTTGGGAGTCAAGGGAACTCACGGTAGATACGCATGACCGTAGCAACAGAAACACGCATCGGCGAGGTGGGGCATGCCGGAACCGAAATCCGATCGGACCTTTATGTGCGCATCGCACCTCGCGACCGCGGTGGAGTCGAGGTCCGGCTTGAGTCGCGCGTCCAAGCGTATTACGGAGAATCAATCCGGCGACAGACCGAAGAAGTGCTCGAGGAACTCGGTGTTCGCCATGCTGCGGTCGAGATTCGCGACGAGGGTTCCCTTCCCTTTACCATTGCTGCTCGGCTGGAAGCGGCCGTTCGCCGCGCTGGCCTTGGAGAGGGGACGCGCATTCTGCTAGCCCAAATCCCTCTCCCCGCCCCCTCCTCACGGGAACGTCTTCGTCGATCCCGACTCTACCTGCCTGGAAGCGAGCCCAAGTATTTCATCAATGCCAGTTTGCACGGCGCGGATGCAATCATTCTTGACCTTGAGGATTCAGTTCATCCGAGCGAAAAAGATTCCGCCCGGATCCTCGTGCGTAACGCTCTGCGGGCAGTCGATTTTGGGCGGTGCGAGAGGATGGTACGGATCAACCAGCTCCCGCTCGGACTCGAAGACTTGATTGAGATTGTTCCCGAATCGCCAGACCTGATTTTGATTCCCAAAGTCGAGACCGCAGCTCAAATTGCCGACGTCTCAAGCCGGATCGAAGCCGTAAAGGCTGACTATGGCAGCACACGTTCAATCTGGCTCATGCCGATTCTGGAGTCGGCTCTCGGGATTGAGAATGCGTTTGCAATTGCAAAGGCGAATGACAAGATCGTCGCTTTGACCATTGGTCTTGAGGACTACACCGCCGATCTCGGAGTCGTCAAAAGCTCGACGGGCGCTGAATCGCTTTACGCACGCCAGAGGATTGTGAATGCTGCTCGCGCCGCCGGAGTGCAGGCGATCGACTCAGTTTTTGGAGATGTCGCCGACCTGGACGGCCTGCAGACTTGGGGGATTCATTCGCGCGCGCTTGGTTTCGAAGGCATGGGATGCGTGCATCCATCGCAAATCTCAGTCATCCACGAGGCTTTCGCACCCACATGCACCGAACTCGAACGAGCGAAGAAGGTTGTCGCGGCGTACGATGACGCGGAACTGAAAGGTCTCGGCGTCGTCAGCCTAGGATCCAAGATGATCGACGCTCCAGTTGTGCAACGGGCGCTGCGACTCATTGCCCGCGCGAAGGCGATGGGCATGATGGTGTAAAGCATCCGCTGTCCGATCGAGGATGTTCATGCTGACAGTCGAGAAAACAGATTTGGGTGTTAATGCGGCCGGGCGCAGAGTGCCAGAAGTCGTCAACGGACGCATTCAGACGCCATTTATGGGTGCTGGAAAATATCAACCAGTCGGATGTAAGGCGTCGCCGCCGATTCGTACTGCGGCAGACTATCCGGCAGACGGCGACAAGCGAGTTCGAGATCTCGAGACCGCCTTGCGGAAGTGCGGCCTGCGTGACGGAATGGTTATATCCTCCCATCACCACTTGCGGGATGGCGATTGCGTCGCCATGATGGCGCTCCAAGCTGCTGCCAAAATCGGAGTAAGGAATTTAACTTGGCTTCCCAGCGCCTCATTCCCTTCTCAACGAGGCGCAATCGATTTGATGAAGTCGGGCGTGATCGATCACATCGAAGGAAGCATGAACGGCCCGCTCGGCGACTACTGTACTCAGGGCAACATGCATGGCATGGGTATTCTTCGGTCGCACGGCGGGCGCTGGCAGGCTATCCAGGATGGCGAGGTCCATATCGATATCGCCGTGATCGCCGCGCCGTCTGCCGATCCATTCGGTGATTGCGACGGCTCGCATGGAAGATCAGCCTGCGGTTCGCTGGGCTTTGCGCTGGTGGATTCGATCTATGCCGACCATGTCATTGTTGTAACCGACAACCTAGTCCCGTTCCCATGCGTACCATGGCAGATTCAGGGGAACAATGTGGATTACGTGGTCGAAGTCGATTCGATTGGAGATCCGTCGCGGATCGTTTCCGGTACAACGCAGATTACCCGTTCTCCGGACCGTCTTCGCATTGCGGAATTCGTAGCGCGATTTTTGCGGGACGCCGGGATCATGCGGAACGGTTTCTCGTTTCAGGCCGGCGCTGGTGGAATTGCACTGGCGTTCGTCAGCTGCCTAAAACAAATGATGAAGCAGTCGAGAGTCAAAGCTCGTTTTGTCAGAGGAGGCTCGAGCAAGTACCTGGTGGAAATGCTGGAGGAAGGCCTCACAGATTACATCCTTGATGGACAAACGTTTGATCTGGAGGGAGTGCGATCGCTCGCGAATAACCCGCGCCACGTGGCGACTTCACCGTTCACATCTTACAACTATCACGGCAAAGGAAATTTCGCGTCCATGGTCGATGCGGTCGTGCTCGGGGCTACCGAAGTCGACGCCGACTTCAACGCAAACGTCGTTACGCACTCCGACGGACGATTACTTCACGGGATCGGTGGCTGGCAAAATTGCCTGGCGTCACCATGCACGATCCTGGCCGTACCATCGTTTCGCGATCGCATTCCAGTAATTGTTGATGAAGTCACTACACTATGTGGACCGGGAGAGTTGATCGATGTGGTTGTGACCGAACGCGGCATCGCGATCAATCCTCGCCGTCAGGATTTACTCGATGCAGTCGAAGGATCGAACCTGCCCATCCGTTCCTTGCGTGAAATTAAGGAAGAAGTCGAGCGGATCTGCGGGGGAAAACCATGCCGGCCGAACAGGACAGACCGTCCGGTGGCCATCGTCAAATGGATCGACGGAACTGTGCTCGACACCATATGGCAGGTTTCCTAAGGTAAATAGACAAGGGGTGGTCCAAACCGGCCCTGTTTTCCTATTTCACTGTTTCTGTAAAATTGAGCGGACCTAACGTGGATGTCGTAGCCGAAATGGCCACCGTACCCGCTTTTGAGCCAGTCGTATAACTCACCGAAGCTTGCCCTAACGAGTTCGTGACGGGAGCCGTCGTATTGAAGCTGCCGCCGGCTCCGTTGTCAGTGAAGGTGACAGTCGCTCCAGCGATTGGATTGCCGTATTGATCCGTCAGAGACGCAACCAATTTTTTGGGAAGAGTCGTATTGGGATTTCCACTCTGGTTATTTCCTGAAACGATGGCAAGATTCGTCGCGGTACCTGCGACAGCTTTCTCCTGAGTCGTCACACTGACCGTACCATCGGACGCGGTGATGGTGATAACTGCCTTCGCGACAGTCGGTAGCGTATACGATGTCGACGCCTGGCCCTTCGTGTTCGTAACAGCGGGGTTCGGCGAGAATGTTCCACCGACTCCTCCGTCGCTGAAGGTAACGGAAGCGCCTGACACAACTTTCCCCGAAGAGTTCTTCGCAGTTACGACAATCGGTAGAGGAAGAGTGGTTCCTACCGTTCCCGTTTGCCTGCCTCCCGAAGAAAGAACCAGAGTTGTCACGGAGCTAGATGTCGCAGTCTCCGTGAAGATTGCGGAGGTGTAGCCGGAACTTGCAGCCGTGATGGTTACCGTTTTGGCTGTGCTCGGCAGAGTGTAGGTGCTTGATGCTGTGCCGTTACTCCCCGTGATCGCTGTCGGACTTCCAAAAGTGCCACCGGCTCCGCCATCGCTGAAAGTAACCGTGACGCCAGCCGCTGCGCTCCCGTTTTTCGTCGCAGTGACGGTCAGTGCGGTGGGTAACGTCGTACCAACGCTTCCCAACTGATTGTTCCCCCCGCTCGCTGTGAGCAATTCCACGTTAGCAGTGGCCGTTTCGGTGAATGTCGCTGTCGAATAACCAGAACTAGTCGCGTTGATCGCGATCGTTTGAGCGGTGGCTGGCAAGGTGTAGATGGTAGACGCGATACCGTTGCTTCCCGTAGTTGCGACCGGAGTGCCAAAGCTGCCTCCGGAGCCACTATCGCTGAACGTTACGCTGATGCCGGAAGCCGGATTGCCGTTAACCGTAGCTAACACACTCAGCGCTGAGGGGAGCGTGCTGCCCGCAGTACCGCTCTGGTTATTTCCTCCGTTTACGGCAAGAGCGTCCGCGTTGGCCGTAGCGGTCTCACTAAACGATGCGGCGGAATACCCGGAACTGGTCGCGCTGATTGTAACGGTCTGGGCAGTCGCGGGTAAGGTATAAGTCGTGGACGCAATTCCATCGCTGCCGGTGATCACAACCGGCGATCCAAAGCTGCCTCCGACGCCCCCATCGCTGAAAGTTACGCTTGCGCCAGGAACAGGATTGCCATTTTGAGTCGCAATGACGCTTAGAGCGGTCGGCAAAGTTGTTCCCACACTGCCACTCTGATTGTTTCCGCCGTTTACGCTTAGAACCTGTGTTGTCAGGGCAGACGTCTCTGTGAATGTTGCGCTCGCGTAACCGGTGCTGGTTGCGCTGATCGTCACGGTCTTTGCAGTGGTCGGAAGCGTATAAGTTGTCGAAGCCTGACCGTTGCTGCCGGTGGTCACAGTGGGCGTTCCGAAAGTTCCGCCGGCTCCTCCGTCGCTGAACGTGACGGTCACGCCCGGCATAACCGCCCCACCATTTATATTGGACGCCAATACGGTGAGCGCCGTGGGGAGCGTGCTGCCTACATTTCCTGTCTGATTATTGCCCCCGGTCGCGGTTAACGCCAAGGACTGCGCCAAATACCACGGAGTCGCGGTGTCGTCAGTCTTGAGGAAGTTGAGCAACTCCGTTGCTACTTTCAGCTGACCATATGTCGACGAAGGATGCGTACCGTCGGAAGAAAAATCTTCGCAATCCCAGACCAGGCCGTCCTTCCGTCCAAGCATGCCGTTCGACCAGTAGTACGGTCCCCACGACATCCAGGGCGCGACCACTGGTCCGTTACTTGAGTTGTAATTTAGGTTCGCATTGCCATCGAGCTGATCCTGGATGGCCCATTTGACTGCAAAACCAACTTCATAGGCGTAAGGCTCGGGATTGTCCGGGGTGCCGACGCCGTTCGAGTAGCCACCGTACACACGTGATGAAAAATAAACGATCTTCAGGTTCGGGAACAATGTGAGCATGGTCTGCATCATCGTTTCGTATTCCGACTGAAGGGTGGTGATATCCGATGGGAATGTGCCGCTGGCAATGCCGTCCGTGTCTTCCATCCAGATCGCGACGACCTGCTGTGCAGTCACTGCGTTCTGCGGCAAATAGTTGTTGAGAACAGTGGACCAGTAAGCAGAAGTCGTGCTGGTGAAATTGTTAGGAGTCGCTCCGCCCTGCGCACCATTCACGATGACGAGATTGGGATTCTTGGATGGATCTGCATTGGCTATCGGCAGGAAGCGATTGAATTCATTCTGCGCCGTCGATTCCCCAATCGCCATCAAAACGTACTTTCCGGTAGGGCTCGGATTGCCATTAGCGTCGAGTGGCTGAATGCCTTGCGCGAACGCAACACCATCAGAATCGTGCGATGCTGGGCGCACGTTGCTGCCATTCGGATACAAACCACCTTCGGAGCCTTGATAGGTTCCGGTTCCGAGGTCGGTGAGAGCGACCATCGGAGTCGACGTGTTCGGAACATCGAACGAGATATCATTGCAGTTGTCGCCCAGATTGGCAAAGACGCCAAGCGTGAAGGTCGCGTTATCCGTGGCACTAGTCGCCGAGTCTGTGACTTGCACGGTGAAGGTATAGTTCCCGATCGCAACCGAAGAACCAAGAGTGCCGCTGATTACGCCCGAAGTCGAAAGAGTCAATCCCGAAGGCAAGTTCGAACCGCCCGCTAACAGCCACGTGTACGGGCCAGTTCCACCACTCGTCGCCAGCGTTGCTTGATACGCAGCATTCTGCGTCGCCTGGGGCAGCGTCGGCGAAGTCGAGATCGCGAGCGACGTGGCGGCCACGCCGGTACCGTTGAGCGCGCTTCCATTATCCGGAATCTTGTCGTATGTAAAGTCGATCGCTCCAGTTTCCGAAATCGCCTGGCTGGGTGTGTAGTACACCGAAACCGGCAGACTTGCGCCTGCCGCGATCGTGTATGGAAGGGTGATCGCATTCGTAGTGAAATCGGGCGGCGATAGCGTGATGGCTTGAAGTGACAGGCTGCTGGTGCCCGTGTTGGTGATGGTCACGGTCTGCGCGGCGCTGGTCGATCCGACCGTCTGGCTGGAAAAGCTTAACGTGCCTGGAGTGACCGTTGCATTCGCATTTGCCGTCAACCCAGTTCCGCTCAGAGGAACGTTGAGGGAACTACCGTCATTCAGGGTAATGATGAAGTTGCAGTTATAAGACTGTGCAGCGGTCGGCTGAAAGTAGATGGAATAGTGCGTAATTTTTTGCGTCTGTCCAAGAGTGAAGGGCGCAACTCCAGAAGCAATTCCATACCCTGCGCAGTCGAAACCTACGGTTTCGATGATGATCTGTCCACTACTCGTTAGGTTGTTGATCGTCAATACCCTGTTCCCCGACGCCTTGCCCACATAGATATTCGCGAACGACAACGAACTTGGCGTCGAAGAGATCTCGGTAGTGTTGGATTGCGCAACAACGGATATCGTGGATACCGCGATCAACAGGAGGATGGATGCGACACGGGACAGGACGCGACGCAGTAACAAATTCATGGACCCTCTGGGCACGGGATATTGAGAACTCGAATCGAAACGGTTCCATCCGTCGCAATGCGAGGCTAGGGTTATGGACTATCCTCCAGAGGCACAGATCCGGCAGCGGTACCTCGGAAGCTCTGAGACAAGCCTTTCGTGCATCAACTGCGGCGGGTGATCTGGGCGCGAAGCAAAACTGCACCCAACCCTTGGGGAGTTGAATCCATTGTCAGTTGCACTATTTAGAGAGTCAAGAATGAAAGTTCCTGCATACCGGAAGGATGAATGCAGGCGGAGAAGAAAGTTTTCAGGCGGGAAAGTCCCAGCCTTCTTCCTTCATTTTGCGGTTGGTCCAATGCTGGAGCTGCTCAAACAGCGCAGGTTCGATCACAGCGAATCGAATGCCGACGCGTCCCTCGTCGCCCACCCACATCAGCCGGGCTTTGGCCTCAAAGCGGTTCTCGGTCTCGGGCAGATCGAAGCTAACATCGAGCATTCCGGAGAAACGTAATGGCTCTTTGAGTCCATCCAGTCCCATTCCGCCCGTGCTGAGGTTGACCCCCTGGACGTGAATTTCGTCGCCTTGGGTATTCCTTATAGTTACAGGGATTTCGACGCGAGCACGAAAGAACTTTTGTTGCTCGGTACTGATAAAACCAAGAGAAGCGGTGGTTTCTCCTGGGGCGAATGCGATGTTGTATTCCTTGAGCTTCCGACTGAGTGTTCGACGAGAAATCCCAAGTTGTTCCGCCGCGAGTGTCCGCTGACCGCCAGTGCGCTCGAGAGCCTTGATGATCATCTGCTCTTCCATGCTCTCGAGATTACCCACCGGCATCGATGCCGTTTGACGAAGAGCGGATGGTCCACCTGTGAGCCCAGCGGTCACACGCGGAAAGTCCACTTCGGCGCCCGTGAATTCCATCGCCAGGCGGGCCACCAGGTTGCGTAGTTCGCGGATGTTCCCGGGCCACGGGTGCGAAAGCAGCGCCGAGATTGCCTGCTCGGATAGGTGTTTGCTAGGAGCCTTCAGCCGAAGGAAATGTTCGGCCAGAGCGACGATGTCCTCGGGCCGCTCGCGCAAAGGAGGCACCCGCAGCTGAAACTGCCCCAGCCGATGAAATAAATCTTGCCGGAATCGTCCTTCCTTAACGGCAGCTTCGAGATCCTGGTTCGTGGCAGCCACGATTCGGACATCGACTCGTATCTTGCGGTGCCCGCCAAGCCGGTAAAATGGCTGGCCATCGAGCACGCGCAGAAGCTTGACCTGCGTTTGAAGCTGCAGTTCTCCGATTTCGTCAAGGAAAAGCGTGCCCTTGTCGGCAAGTTCAAATAGCCCCGGCTTCGAGACATCGGCCCCGCTGAAGGCACCTTTCTCGTATCCGAAAAGTTCGCTTTCGACAAGGTTTTCAGGTAGTGCGGCACAGTTGATATCGACCCAAGGACGACCTCGGCGGTGCGACGACTCGTGAATGGTTCTCGCGATCAATTCCTTACCAGTTCCAGTCTCACCGGTAACCAGGACTGTCTCACTATGGCTTGCCACTCGATCGACAAGCGACATGAACTTGTGCATCACGGGGCTCGCCAGGATGAATAACGTGTCGTCGATCTTGCGAGAAACGACGCCGGGCGCGATCTGCGGTGTGTTGGAGTTATCGCTCTTACTGGCTGCGATTTCGACCACAGGCACGACAACTCCAATCAGAGCCATCGGAGTGTTCGCAGAGTCTCGAAGTAGTGTGGCGGCGAACTCTACGGGGAGACCGGTTGCTGTCTTAGCTATTCCAAATAGCTTTGAGCGATAGCTTCCATTCTCGGAGAGGGTGTTTAATATCGTAGCTTTAAGGAGATCGCGATCTGCCTCTGATGCTTTTTCGGACCGGCTGAATAAAGCCGCGAAATCTCTTCCGATTAATTCCTGAGGAGAGTAGTCAAAAAGTTGAGTGAACGCTAAATTGCATGCGCCAATTTTTCCTTGCAAATCAGCATAAAACACCGCCATATGGTCGGAATTCGAAGCAAAATCTCCACTGCCAGTCGCTGAAGCAGTGCGAGTTTCCGGCACGTCCGAATTTTGTCGCCGAATCCGCATGTCGGGCATTTGGGACGATGGTGACACACGGAACGAGGTTCAGCCGAGATTGATGTACCTGAGTGCGTAACGAAAGTAATGGCTCTTTCCCCGCAGGGTGTCTCAAACCGCCAGATTTTCATCTTGTTCAAACCGCGTGAGTCAAAGCTCCCATGACCTACGCGGGTTACCACCGTAAGCTTCTGAAAACCTAGTCCTTCCAATACGATTCGGGCGGGACCTGATATTCCCTCTCTACCCCCCTGCCGCGAGGATTTCAGGACTGATTCGCGGGTTTCCGTTTGTGAATCATGGCCCAAGACCCATGCTGAATTTTCCAGTCCGGGAAGACTGGCAGCGTTCGAAAACTTAGATGAAATCAGAAACCGACGGATTATCGTTACAGACGAAGGCATTCGTCGGCATCACTGTGTCTCTTGGCATGGTCGTGCTTGGACACGCCCTGCTGCATTGGCAATCACAAGATTTGATGCGATTCGCCTGCTACCTGGTGGTAGCTGTAATGGCATCGGGTCTGAAGGTGCAGCTTCCGGGCATCGACGGCACGATGTCAGTGAACTTTCTGTTCATCCTGCTCGGCGTGTTGGAGTTGTCTCTTCCAGAAACTCTCGTCATCGGCTGTACCGCCAGCTTGGTGCAGAGTGTTTGGCAGACGCGCAAGCGACTCGATCCAGTGAAGGTGCTGTTTAACGTTGCTGGCATGATGGCCAATGCTAGCGCACTTACCTATCTCACCTACCACTGGCTTGCGGAAAAGGCGGGATCCAACAAACCCATTCTGCTGATGGTCGCGGCATTGGTTTTCTTTTTCGCCAATACTTTGCCGATCTCGGTTGTGATCGCCATGACCGAGGGGAAATCAAGCCGGAAGGTTTGGTCGGAATGCTACTTCTGGTCGTTCCCGTACTATCTGGTCGGCGCGGCAGCTGTCGGGCTCGTTGGAATCGTGAACCGCACGGCTGGGTGGGAAACATCGCTACTTGTTTTGCCACTGATTTACTGGGTCTACCGTTCGTACCGCCTTTATTTGGGGCGACTCGAAGCCGAGAAAGAACGAGTCGAAGTCGAAAAGCGTCACGTGGAACAAATCGCTTCCCTGAATATGCGGACGATCGAGGCTCTTGCGCTCGCCATCGAGGCCAAAGATCATACAACCCATACCCATCTGCAGCGCGTACGCACGTATGCCGTCGAAATTGCCAAAGAGTTGAGTCTTGCCGAGGAGCAAATCGAAGCCCTTCGGGCAGCAGCACTGCTGCACGATATCGGCAAGCTTGCGGTGCCGGAGCAAATCATCAACAAGCCCGGAAAGCTGACGCCGGAAGAGTTCGAAAAAATGAAAGTTCATCCGCTAGTCGGAGCGGAGATTCTGGAACGCGTCGCATTTCCGTACCCGGTAGCGCCCATCGTGCGATCGCACCACGAGCGCTGGGACGGCACCGGCTATCCAGAAGGACTCGCGGGCGAAAACATTCCAATCGGCGCACGAATTCTCGCGGCCGTGGACTGCTTGGACGCCTTGGCTTCGCACCGGCAATACCGTCCGGCATTGCCTCTCATCGAGGCAATGGCCAAAGTCAAAGAAAAATCGGGAACTTGGTTCGATCCGCACATTGTGGAACTTCTCGAAACACGCTTCATTGATCTGGAGCGCATGGCGCAAATCACGGAGGAAACAGTCGGGACGCAGGGCCTCTCTAAATCGGTTCGCGTAGAGAGAGGGGTCGCGCCGGCGGCAGGTTTTGAGCGGACTGAACCTACCAATGGAACCACGGACAATGCCGACTTCCTGACATCGATCGCATCCGCGCGGCAAGAAGCGCAGACCATGTTCGAGCTGAGCCAAGATCTCGGCGTCTCGCTCAGCTTGAGCGAAACGCTTTCGGTTTTGTCGATGCGGCTGCGACGAATGATTCCTTACGATTCGATTGCAGTATTTGTGAATCGAAACGGGTGGCTGTTGCCAGAACTGGTGAGCGGAGAGAATTTCCGTACATTGTCGTCGCTAAAAGTTAAAGTCGGCGAGGGATTGTGTGGCTGGGTCGCAGAAAACTGCAAGCCAATCGTGAACGGAAATCCTCAGGTCGAAGCTGGATATGTTGTCGATCCCGGGAAGCAGACCACGCTGCAATCGGCTCTGGTAGTGCCACTGGAGGGCCTGAATGGCGTGGTCGGCGTGCTCGCGATGTATCAGGCAAATCGAGACGCGTTCACTCCCGATCATTTAAGAATTCTTCTAGCGGTTGCGTCGAAGGTGGCTTTATCAGTTGAGAATGCGCTCAAGTATCAGCAGGCGGAAAGCTCCGCGACAACGGACTATCTGACGGGATTACCGAACGCACGTTCTCTTTTTGTGCATTTGGCCCAGGAGGTAGCACGCTGTCGTCGCATGAAGACGTCCCTTGCTGTACTCGTCTGCGACATCGATGGATTCAAGCAGATCAACGATTCTTACGGACACCTTGAAGGAGACAAGCTGCTGCGCGAGTTTACTTCGCGGTTAAAGGATGTTTGCCGCGGATACGACTATGTTGCGCGAATGGGCGGTGACGAGTTCGTGATCACTGCACCGGGGCTCACCGCAGAAGCCGCTCAAGAGAAAGCCGAGCGATTGAATCAAGCTGCCATCGAGTCAGGACGCCACGTGTGCGGGCGCGATCTAATCACTCTGAGCGTGGGAATGTCGTTCTGTCCGCAGGACGGCACCGACGTCGAACGCCTGTTGGCCGAGGCAGACCGCAGGATGTACTCCATGAAGCAGGTGCACCACGCGGCACAGGCCGAGCGCGAACAAGGACAGCAAACTCTCGGCGCATCGGCCACATAGGAGACCTTGACCATGCTCGGGAGAATCGCGCGGCATGGACTCACCATACTCGCCACAGTTTTGATCGGTGGGTTTCTTTCAGCCACACTGGTGCGATTCGCGCCCGGTTTTGATAGCGACGAAGCCGAATTGGATCCGCACCTGAATTCCGAAAGCCTTCAGGCGCTGCGCCAGACGCGGGTTGAGCAACGCAACATCGTTCGCTTTTACCTACACTCCGTACAGCACGCCTTTCGTGGTGATCTAGGAACTTCGATTTCACTGGGACAACCTGTCACCGCACTGTTGCGGGACCGCGCGCCTCTGACTCTGAGACTGGTCGGCTTTGGGTTCCTCCTGAGTTGGGTATCGGTATTCGCACTATCGTTAAGTGCCGCTTGGCTGCGGGCATTCGCATATGACACCTTCGCGACGATCCTGAGCGGAACTCTGTTATGCATTCCGGCAGCGGTGCTGGCGCTCTTGTCAGTACTTTGGAATGTTCCGGGAGCGTTGGCGATCGCGTTGATCATCGCGCCCCACGACTATCGCTATGCGCGCAACTTGCTCGCAAAGGCTTATTCCCTGCCTCACATTGTCACAGCCCGAGCGAAGGGACTGAGTGAACTGAGAATTCTGTTCTGGCATGTCGTTCCGGTGGTTGGTCCGCAACTACTGGCTGTAGCAGGCGTCTCGGTAAGTCTCGCTGTAGGAGCGGCGATCCCAGTCGAGGCGCTCTGCGGACTTGCGGGCGTCGGACAACTGGCATGGCAAGCCGCGTTAGCCCGTGATCTCCCGCTTCTGATGAACATCACAATTCTGGTGACGCTGGTAACCTTGCTCGCAAACTCAGGGGCCGATGTAATCGGACATATGCTCCGGGGCCAGGAAGCATGAGGATCTGGCGCAGGGTGGCGTGTGCGGTTCTGCTATTGGTCGTAGGAGTGTCTCTAGCAGCGAACTGGCTCGCTCCTGCCGGATATGCAAAGCAATACCGCGAGGAGGCCGATTCGTCTCCGTCGCATGCACACTGGCTCGGTACGGACGAGATTGGACGCGATCGGTTTGCGCGTGTCTTATACGGGACGCGCATTTCGCTTCTACTGGCGCCAGCTGCAGCTTTACTTTCGACGCTGATGGCGGCCCTGGTTGGTGGACTGGCTGGATATCTCGGCGGCGGTTGGGCCCGGGCAGCGATGGCGATGACCGATTTGTTCTTGTCGTTGCCTTGGCTTTTTCTGCTGATCACGGTCCGCGCATTGATGCCGTTGAACGTATCGCCAGTCGTTTCTGTATTAGTGACGTTTTTGATGTTAGGTCTGCTTGGATGGACGAGTGCAGCGCGCGTGCTGTGTGCGACCGCAAGCTCACTAAGGGATTCGGATTTTGTGCGACAGGCGCGGGCGTCAGGGATTCGTGGAGCACGGCTGTTCTGGATGCACGTGCTGCCGAACTTGAAGCCGGTGTTGTACGCGCAGTTCTGGATTTCGATTCCAGTTTTCATTTTGAGCGAGGCAAATCTAGGGATCCTTGGATTGGGTGTGGCTGAGCCGATGCCTTCTTGGGGCAGCTTGTTAAAGGAGTTGGAAGGGATTGTCTCTGTAGGGGAACAGACTTGGAAGTTCGTACCACTTTTACTGTTGGTTATCGTCGTCACGTCGTTTCAACTGGTGCTTTCGAAACAGGAGGAGGCCGCAACATGAGCCCCTCCGGAAAAGGTTCGAAGTAATGTCGAAGGGTGGGAAAGCAGTTCTGGTTTTCGCAACTTGCCTGAGTATTTTCGCAGGCAGCGCGCTCGCACAGGGCGAACTGCGATTCTGCCTGCGCTCCGAACCAAAGACATTCGATCCGCTCAAAGTAGAGGACGATGCTTCGGTTGCGATCCGCTACTTAACAGGTGGAGTTCTGCTCCGCATGAATCGCCAGACGCAGGCACTGGAGCCGGAACTCGCGCAGTCGTGGAAGGTCTCGAAAGACGGGAGGCAGATCACGTTCAAGCTGCGCGGCGGATTATCATTCTCCGACGGAACGCCGTTTTCTGCCGAGGACGTTGCTTATACGATCCAGCAACTGATGGATCCTTCGCTGCACTCGCCCACCGGGGATGCTTTCCGTTCAGGGCCCGGAAACACAGAGACGAAGGTCATCTCTCCAACTCAGATTTCGATCACTTTCCCAGCGCCGGTCGCGGGCCTGGATCGGCAATTTGATCAAGTTGCGATCATATCCGCCCATTCCCCAAAGAAAGAAATGGCGGTGCTTGGACCCTTCATGCTCGACGATTACAAGCCTGGCGCCACAGTGCTGTTGAAGCGCAACCCCTACTACTGGAAGACCGACGCGCAGGGACACAAGCTTCCCCATCTTGACTCGATCAAACTGGACATCCAGGCTAATCGAGATGTCGAGATGCTACGTTTTAAGCGCGGGGAAATCGACCTGATCAATACTCTCGACAGTGAATACTTCGACAAGCTCGCGACTACTTCTCCGCAAGTCGTGCACGATGCCGGCGCGTCCCTCGACAGTGAGCAGATGTGGTTCAACGAAGTGGCAAAGTCTCCATTGCCGCCATACAAGAAGAATTGGTTCCGTTCGGCGGCTTTCCGGCGTGCAATTTCCGAAGCGATCAACCGGGAAGATCTGGCTCGGGTGGTATTTCGCGGACACGCGCAGCCCGCAGTCGGCCCGGTTTCGCCGGCCAACAAATTCTGGTTCAACGCCAAGCTGAAGCCCGAAGCGTACTCGCCCGATGCGGCTCTGAAAGCGTTACAGAGTGACGGGTTCCGCCTTGAGAACGGAGCGCTCAAGGATAAAGAGGGCAATCCGGTCGTCTTCTCGATTCTCACCAACTCAGGAAACAAGAGCCGCGAGCGCATGGCCACCATGATCCAGGAAGACCTGCAAAAGATCGGGGTTCACGTCAATGTCGTGACTCTTGACTTCCCGTCCCTCATCGAGCGCATGACGCAAACGTTCGATTACGAGGCAATTTTGTTAGGCCTGACGAATGTCGGACTCGATCCCAGCGAGCAGATGAATGTTTGGCTGAGTTCTTCGGAGAACCATCAGTGGAACCCGCAGGAGAAGACTCCGGAAACTGCGTGGGAAGCTGAGATCGACCGGCTGATGCGCACACAGGCATCCTCGGCCGATGCGAAGAAGCGCAAAGAGGCTTTCGACCGCGTGCAGGAAATCGCGGTGGAACAGGCGCCGTTCATATACTTGGTAAACAAGAACGCCCTGTCGGCAGTGGCAGCAAGAGTACAAGGCTCAATCCCAGTGATTATCGCACCGCAAACTTACTGGAATGCCGATCAACTTTCACTGAAATAGAATCTCGCAAGTCGACATTCGAAGAGGCCCAGCGACCGTGGGACAAACTGAGAACAATGTTCTAATGTCAGTCCGTGTCTCCGTGCGATATGGGGACAAGCCTCCCGTTCTCCGCAATGTAAAGCTCGACATCCGTAGAGGTGAGGTGTTAGGTCTCGTCGGTCAAAGTGGTTCGGGCAAAAGCACGCTGGCGATGAGTATCTTAGGCTTGCTCGATCGCAAGCGCGTCAAAAGTGAAGGCGCCATCGAGTTCGAAGGATCTGATCTGTTGAAGCTGCGCGAACGCCAACTGCGGGAGCTTCGGGGAAAAAAGATTGCCCTGGTGTTGCAGAGCCCGCTGTCGTCCTTGAATCCGGCGCTCAAGATCCGAACACAGCTCAGAGAAACTTGGCGGGCCCACTCCTCCGGGTCAGCCACAGACTGCGATGGAGCGATCCGTGCGGCACTCGAAAGCGTAAGCTTGCCGTCGAGCGAAGAATTTGTCCGCAAGTATCCATCGCAGATGAGCGTCGGACAAGCCCAACGGGTGCTAATCGCGATGGCTGTGATTCATCGTCCAGCGTTGCTGATTGCCGACGAAGCTACCAGCGCTCTCGACGTGATCACGCAGTCGGAGATTCTCAAGCTTTTCCGTGACCTAAGCCGCAGTTCGCGGATGAGCCTTCTCTACATCTCACACGACCTCGCTTCGGTTGCTGAGATTTGCGACCGTATTGCCATCCTGCACCAGGGCGAGATCGTAGAGTTGGGAACTGCCGAACAGGTTTTGACTGATCCTCAACACGAATACACGCGCCGTCTGATGGCCGCGATGCCGAAGTTCTCTCGAGTATCGGCGAAGAGCAAAGCCGCCGCAATCTGATCTTCGCGCCAGCTGCGCCGAAATTTTCGCTCATTTACCGTTTCATTGCTGGCGCACTGGAAGCTTGACGCTAGCAGTTCCCTCCATAGACACCGCCAAAAATCATCCTCAGAACTTCAGTCACCGCTTCCAGGCAACCTCGAGTCACCTTCCTTTGCGTCTTTGGTGAGACAGAGTGTCCCACGCCCGTGGCGGCGGGACAGAGTGGCCCGATCGCTACTGCAGTAGCCCAAGAACCATCCATAGAATCAATCACTTACAGATCGCTCATTGGCTTCTCCCGTGCAACAGGCTCTGTGGGTACGAAGTGTGATCTTTTTCCCCCTATCAAGAAAGGGTGAGATTTATGCGTGGCACACAGAAGCCGAAAAAAACTGGTCGCGATGAACGGCACAGTGCGGCATGGGGTAAGCGTCTCGCGATAGTCCTCGCGCTGACAACGGGAATGGCAGTCGGCCAAAGCTGGAACAATCTCGCCAGCAACGAAACCGGCAAGTTCTCCTCGCGGATGTCTCCTGAGCTTTCTGGATTTCTTTCTAAGGCCAAACAGGGATTAGGTCAGGGACAGACGGTGCGAGTCATCGTCCAATATCGCCAGGTGCCGACAGCAGCGCACTACGCAACCATGCAAAATCGTGGCGGCCGCCTGCACAACAAGCTGCACATGATCAAAGGCGCAGCTTTCACGGTGCCGGTAAGCGCTCTGCCCGCACTGGAAGCCGATCCAGAAATCGCTTCGGTCACGATCGACCATCCGATGAACGTAATGGATGATCTCACCAATGGAGCTACCGGCGTTTCCAGTGTATGGAACTCCGGCTTTACGGGAGCGGGCGTCGGCGTCGCCGTAATTGATAGCGGCATCAACGACAGTCATCCTGACTTGCATGGCTCCAACGGCGCTTCGCGCGTCGTGTATCACCAGGATTTCACTGGAACAGCAACTACGAATTCGAACGGCGCAAAGTACGACCTCTACGGGCACGGCACCCACGTCGCCGGAATCATCGGCGGCAACGGTTCGCTCTCTGGAGGGCAGTATGAGGGCGTAGCACCGGGAGTCAATCTGATCGATCTTCGCGCCCTGGATGCTAACGGAGCTGGAACCGACAGCACGGTCATTGCGGCGATCCAAGCAGCGATTTCATTACAAAACACGTACAACATCCGCGTCATCAACCTGTCACTTGGACGTGGTATTCCCACCAGCTACACACAAGATCCTCTCTGCCAGGCAGTCGAAGCCGCCTGGAAAAGTGGCATTGTGGTAGTAGTGGCGGCTGGCAACTATGGACGCTTGAGCGTGAACGGCAGCAACGGTTTTGGAACAATCACCGCCCCGGGCAACGATCCTTATGTACTGACGGTGGGTGCTACCAAGGCCAACGGGTCCGCCTCGCCCGCTGCTGAAACTCTGGCTAGCTACAGTTCCAAAGGCCCCACGACATATGATCATGTCGTGAAGCCCGATCTCGTCGCCCCAGGCAACGATGTCGTGTCTTTAGTCGCGCCCGGAGCAACCCTCGAAGCCGCATATCCTTCCGAAGCCGTTCATGGATCGGACGGCAAGAACGATTACTTCACCTTGAGCGGCACCAGCATGGCGACACCCGCGGTCGCGGGAGCGGTAGCGGTGCTGTTGCAGGAGCAGAGCGCGCTGACACCGGACCAGGTGAAAGCGCGCCTTATGAAAACTGCCACCAAGATGAATTCGGCGTTCAACTTGTCTTCGACGTCGGCTTATGTACCTCACCTGCTTCAGACCTTTCTTTCGACCTACGACCTGTTCTCCGTCGGGTCGGGACTGTTGAACGTGCAATCCGCAGTCGCGAACACAGATCTCGCCCCCGCTACAACGGGAGCGGCCCTGTCTCCGACGGCAGTCTACAACTCGCAGAATGGCACGATTTCACTCGTGTACGGGAACTCGAGTCTCTCGCCGAATTCGGTGGTATGGGGGAGCTCAGTCGTTTGGGGAACCTCGGTTGTGTGGGGCTCTTCTCTCGTCAACGGAACATCTGTTGTTTGGGGTAGCTCTCTGCCCTGGAACAGCAATGCACTTAGCGCATTCAGCGTGGTATGGGGATCCAGCACAGGTACGGCTTCAGCTACCAGCGTGGTCTGGGGCGCGTCCGTATCGAATGCCAATAGCGCATTCACTGATGCCGGAGACGACGAACAGTAGTAGCCGTGTGAATGAACGACAGAAAGGAGACGAGATATGAACAACACACGGCAAACTAGAATCTTCATCGGCGGGATGATGCTGATTGCGACCGGCACTGCGGCATATGCAGGATTTGAAAGCCACACACCGCATACCCTGTTCGCGATAGCAGTTCTGGCGCTGGCAGCAGCAACTTCGCGAATGAAAGTGAAGTTGCCCGGTATCAACGGCAATATGTCAGTGAACCTGCCCTTCTTGCTGACGGCGGTTGTAAACCTCAGCGCAGCAGAAGCGGTATTGATCACCTGCGTTTCAACCGTGGTCCAATGTTGGCCGCGGAAGGGTGCAAAATTCAACCCGCAGCAGATGACGTTCAACCTGAGCATGATGGTGTTTGCCAGTTCACTGGCTAGCCTCATGTTCCATGCTGCGTGGCTCGGCAAGTCGCCGTTCCAGGGAAATGCTCTAGGACTGGCGCTGGCGACGGCCACTCTATTCATCGGTCAGACTGCTCCGGTGGCGGGTATCGTTGCTGTGAGCGAGGCAAAGGCGGCCGGGCTCGTATGGTGGAACTTAGCTCACCTTGCGTTCCCCTACTACATAGTCAGCGCCGGCGTAACCTCGATGGTTCAGACGATGAGTTCGCACCTGGGCTGGGGATTGGCGCTCGCGGTATTTCCCGTGATGTATGCAATCCATCGGTCTTACCGTCTTTACTTTGGACGGGTCGCAGAATCGCTGCAGTCAAGTGTTCTGGCGAGAGCGGTGGGAGCGGGCGCGTAGTAAGAGTTGAAAGCGGAGAGTACAGGGTGGCATGCGCCCGCATAGCGCATACCACCCTTTTCATTTTTAGTTTGGCGGTCCCGGAAACCTGCAGCTACGGCAATGACTTCTGCAAGGGCAAGACGTACAAATAGTAGACAAACAGAAAGATCACGATAAAGAATGCGCCAATCGAAACGGAAAGTAGAACTCCGCGCCGAGTCGTAAACGAGGACGGCTTGTGTTTCCGACTTCTACGCATGCACTGCAACGGGCTCCACTACGACCGCTGCGAACAACTACATCCTAGGAACTGCTTCTGTTCCGACCGCAGTCAGAAGTTCCGCGAGTATTAGGGCTGCACTCCGATTTCGAAGTTCAGAGTTGAGAGAGAGAGCCGGTACTGATATTGAGCGTTCACATATCCGATGGCGGCATCGGTTTGCTGTAATTGAGCCTGGCTGAGTTCTACGATGGAGCCTAAACCCAACTGATAGCGCTGGTGAGCGAGATTAAGACTAAGGTTCGCTTGTTTCTCCAACTCTTCGGCTACGCTGACACGCTGGAAAGCGGTATTCGCAGAGAGCCATGCGGTGCGGACGTCGCGCACTACTCGGTCGCGCAGATCTCTCGTATTCTCAGCAGCCGCCTTCGATCGATAATTAGCTTCCGAGGCCTGCGACGTGAACAGAAAGCCGTTGAATATCGGGACACTCATATTTACCCCGATGGCTCCGTACCAACTCGAGATGAAATAGTTGGGAAAACATCCTCCAAAGCAGTCTGGACGCACCGGTGACACTCCGGCCATCCCGAGAGCGCTGATCGTTGGAAGAAGCTGGTCCCTCTGAGCGCGACGGAATTTTTCCGCAGCTTGCTGGTTGTAGGTAAATGCCTGCAGGTCCGGCCGCTGCTGCATGGCTGTGTTGATAAGAACATCGACATCCGGCGGCGGGGACGGTAATTGAGTGTTCTCCTCGCTGAGTTCGTAATTCACTTGTTTGTCGAAGCCGAGCACTGCTGTAAGAGCCGCAACCGTCGAGTCGACATTGTTTTGGGCGTCCAGCTGTAGCAGTTTGGCTTGCGAAAGGTTCACGTCAGCAAACGAGAGATCCAGCTGTGATTTCAATTTGCTTTGAGTGAGTACATCGATCTGATGTTGAACGGATTGCCGAGTAGTTACGGTCTGCATTGCTACTTTGAGGAGTGCCTGCGCCTCGAGCGCGTTATAGAAGGCCTGGTCGGTGGCTAGGACGATGTCTTCAGTGGTTGCCAGAGCGTTGGCGTTCTGTGCTTTCTCCAACAACTTGGAATAGGAAACGAGATTTACTGTACGCCCAAAGTCTGTGAGCAATTGGCTGAGCGTCACCCCCGCCCCTGCGTGCTCCAGAAGGCGTGGCGCGTTCAAAGCTCCGGCACCGATGCGGCTGCCTTCGTTAGCGTCGACAGCGGTAATCGCGCCGTTAAATGTCGGTAACTCAGCGGCTCTTGCTTCGCGGAAAACTTGGTGCTGAGCCAAGGCTACGAGACGTCCGACGCTGATCTGGGGATTATTCTTGAGAGCCAACTGCTCTGCCTGAACACGAGTTAGTCGCACCGGCGCGTTCGGAGGCGGTACCGCCTGGTCAGGCCCCGGAACTGAGGAACTCGGCGCTTGCAGGTTATTTGTGCTATGCACACCTACTCCGAATTTTAGGTTCGCTTCCAGAGGTGTGGAGATCGGACGTTCTGCCGATTGCGGCTGCGGAGCCACTGGCAAGTTTTCCGTTTTCCCCAAGTTGCCCGAAGTCTGTGCAACGCTTGATTGAGGCAGAAATGTACACAGCGCTAGGAACAACGTACAAAGCGACAATATTTTCACTCTCATTGAGCAGGCTCCGGCTCGGGAGTTTGCTTATCCTTCTTTCCGTAAACCAGTAGATAGGCTGCCGGCACGATGAAAATGGTCAGCGCCACCGACGAGGTTAGACCTCCAATGATTGCTTTCGCCATCGGAGCGTACTGTTCGGCTCCTGTGCCTAACTTCAACGCCATCGGGATCATTCCAATGATGGTTGCAAGCGATGTCATCAAGATCGGCCGCAGCCGCACGCGGCAGGCAGTGATCACTGCATCCGCCGGTGACAATCCTTGCTTCTCCAGATTGTGCGCGAAGTCGACGATTAGAATGCTGTTGGAATCGGCGATCCCAACCAGCATCAGCACGCCCATCAAAGACATCACATTCAACGTGCTCCCGGTCAGCGGCAGAATGATCAGGACCCCGATGAATCCCATCGGAATCGCCAGCATGATCAGAAATGGATCGATGAACGATTTGAATTGAGCCGTAAGAATCAAAAACAAGAGGAGAAAGGAAATCAGAAACCCGAAAGCGAAGCTTTTGAAGGATTGTTCCATGCCATCCACCATGCCTCGCAGGTTCACTCGAACGTTCGACGGAATCTCCTCGTTTGCAAGAATCTTCCGAATTGAACTCGTCACCCGCTGCAGGTCTTCTCCAGACGGAGTTACATAAATGTCGACTGCTCGCTGGATCTGATAGTGGTCCACTTCGGTGGGAGTCTGCACTTGTTCTACGTTGACGACATTATTCAGAACAGTCGTCGGACGACCTCCTCCGTTGCAGGCCCAAGAGGGCTGCCCGCTACCAAGACGCGGCGGCCCCGCCGGTCCACAGTTCATATTTCCTCCCGCGCCTGGATCGCGCAGTGGAATCTGCCCAAGATCGGCCATGTTGTGAATTGCGGCCTGGCCCTTCTCGAAGAACTGAACGGTCAAGTAATAATCGTTCCCGCTTTTTCGATCGACCCAATAGTTGGGCGCAATCATATAGTTGGAATTGAGCGCGGTGATGACGTTGTCGACAACATCTTTCTGAGTTAGCCCCAGTTCACCGGCATGGACTCGATCGACATTGAGTCGCAACGCTGGATAATTCATGTCTTGCGGAATGTAGACTTGGCCGACACCATGGACGTCTCGAATACGCGTCGCGAGGTTTTGGGCGATGCCGTAGATTTGGTCAAGATTGGAACTGCTAACCTGGACGTCGATCGGAGCGGGCATACCCGTATTCAGGATGGCGTCGACCATCGAACCGCTCGAGAAGAATGTACGAATCTCGGGGAATTGCTTGGCCATGCGTTCCTGAACACGGTCCATATACGCAAAGCTGCTTAACTTATGCGACTGGTTCAGCTGAACCTGCACCGTTGCGGTATACGGACCCGAATTCGTCGTGTAAAGCGAAGAGAAATCAGGAACGACACCGATATTAGAAACGATTCTTCTCAGGTCTTTGCCTTCCATCGATCCACGAATCAGATCCTCAACCTTGGCGACATACTGATCCGTAACCTCAATGCGGGTTCCGGTCGGGACTTTCAAGTTGACGGTGAACTGTCCGGCATCAGTTTTCGGAAAGAACGCCAACCCCATCAGCGGATAGATGGCCAGGCTCGCCAGGAACAGGCAACTCAGCGCCGCAACAGTAAGTCCAGGCCTCTGTACAGCACGTCTCACCCACTTCTCATAAAAATCGAGAATCTTGTTAAACATTCGGTTGAAGCGGGCATTGAAATTGTCCATCCACGATTTGGTGCCGGAAGCTGTGGGCTCAACCTCGTATTCTTTATGCTCGTTCTCCGCCTCATGATGCGGCACGGCCTTCAAGAAACGAGAGCAGAACAGAGGGATCACCGTCATGGCCACGACGAAAGAAGCGAGCAACGAAAGACAGAAAGCCAGAGCCAACGCCGAGAACAGAAACTTCGCAACTCCATAGAGAAATACGACGGGAAAAAAATCGACGACGTCGACCAAAGTGGCGGCCAGGACTGCCAGATTGACTTCTGCTCCGCCAACCTCGGCCGCAACCATCGGTGCCGCTCCCATCTCAAGGTGGCGATAGATGTTCTCCAACGAAATTACGGAGTTATCAATCACGCGTGAGAAAGCGAGAGCCATACCACCCAGAATCATCGTGTTAATTGTTCCACCCATCAACGCGAGAATGACGAATGCCGCCAGCGCTGAGAGAGGAATCGACAGCAGCACTGCGGACGTTGCGCGGAAACTGCCGAGGAAAATCAGGATCATCAGACTCGTCAGGATCAATCCTAGAAATCCCTCGTGCAGAACTGTATCGATCGCTTCCTTCACATACACAGATTGGTCAAAGACAATGCTAGTGACCATCTGCTTGGGAATGTCGTACAGATGCTTGATCAACTGGCGAACGCCATCGACAACCGCGATAGTGTTTGTGTCGCCGCCCTGTTTCATGATGGGGATGTAGGCGGACTTCTGCCCATCGATGCGCACAATGTTGTACTGGATCTGGTGGGAATCTTCAGCCTTGCCTACGTCATTCACTGTTACCCAGGAATGTCCGTCGATCTTGAGCGGGACCTTCCCTAGCTCGTCCATGTTGTCGACGAGACTGTTGGAATATACGAAGTAGTCGTATGGCCCCATCTTTACGTCACCTGCGGGCAGGATGAGATTCGAGTCGTTCACGGCGTGAACGACATCCATCAAGCTCAGCTGGCGCGATGACAACTTGTAGGGATCCACATAGACCATGATCTGGCGATAGATTCCGCCGAAGACGCCGGGAATGGAGGATCCTGGCACGGTGGTGATCTGGTTGCGAATTTGGAATTGCGCGTAGTCGTGGAGTTGGGTTTCGTTGAGTCCCTCGCCTTTCACGGTAACAAGAGCAACGGGCAGACTGGAGGCATCGAACTTCAGCACTACCGGCGGCAGTGTTCCCGGCGGCAGCCGCTTCAGGTCGGCTAGCGCAAGGTTGGACAATTCGGTCACATCAGCATCTGGACTCGTACCCGGCTGGAAATAAACTTTGATGATACTGACGCCCAGCATCGATCGAGACTCAAAATGATCGACTCCGGCGGCAAGTGTGAAGAAACGTTCAAGCGGATCAGTAATGTCAGTCTCAATGTCCTCAGGCGGCATGCCGCTATAGAAGGTTGCGACCACGACCTCCGGCAAGTTAATCGGAGGAAATAAGTCGATCGGCATCCGGACGATGCTGGTCACTCCGATCACGAGCAGCACGAGACAGATCACGACAATGAAATACGGATTGCGAATTGAAAAACCTGGCATAGACCCTATCCAATCTTGTTCGTTCCGAACTCGCTTCTCAGCAACTAGTCACCATTACTGCTGAGCATCGCCTTCTTTGTACTCGGGCAACGTCATGTTTTGCGGAATCACTTTTTCACCGGGCCTCAGGCCGCTTCGATCACTTACGACGACCTCTTCCCCTTCCGCTAATCCAGAAACGACTTCTGCATCACTGCTTGTTTCGAGACCAATCTGGACCGGTCTTTGCACCAAAGTCCTGTCGGAACCCACCACAAATACGGTTGTGCCTCCGCCACGGTGACTGAGTGCTTGTATCGGTACGGAGGGGATATTGTCTCTGCGATTAAGCTGGAGATCCGCTTCTGCATACAGGCCCGGCAACATCAAACGTTGCGGATTCGGGACGTCCACTTCGGTGTGCATCGTGCGAGTATCGGATCGGACATCGACAGAAAAACGCGCCACCTTCCCGGGAAAAGTGCGATTCAGAGACGGTACTCGGACGCTCACTGGGTCGCCGATTTTGATGTCACGCACATAAGCCTCTGGCACCGGAATGACGAGACGAAACAAATCGTCTTCCGAGAGCTTGACCAGCGGCATAGCCTGCGTACTCGACCCAGTTCCCGCCTGCATCAGGGTTCCGAGGTTCGCGTAGCGTTCGGTGACGATACCGGCAAAAGGCGCCGTGATCTTGGAGTAGTCATACAGGCTTTGATCGCGTGAGAGTTTTGCCTTCGCTGCGGCAAGCTGGCTCTCAGCCGCTTCCAACGCCGCTTGGCCCGCGTCCACTTGAGACGAGGCGGCAAGATCTTTTCCCTGCGCATCATCCACTTCCTGCTGCGCGACAATACCGGGCTGACTATCGAAAACGCCATTCAAACGCGTGTATTCCAGATGCAGGGCCTTGTACTGCGCTTGATAACGGCTGACATCGTGCTGGGCTCGCGTCACCTGATTGGTCGCATTCTTGATTTCCGCCTGGTCTTCTTGCAGTTGCGCCTGCAACTCAGGAATTTCAAGAATCGCCATCTCCTGTCCGGCCTTCACATGAGTGCCGTAATCGACCAGCAGTTTCTTGACGTAACCCGATTCTTTTGCATAAACGTCAATCTCCTGGAAGGGCACCAGTTCAGAAGAAAGCGTGAGCTGTTGGCCCAAGGTCTTCTTGACGACTTTCGTCACACCGACCGTGACGGTTGGTCCGTTCGCCTCGACCCTTTTCTCGCTTCCGCCCGAACAGGAGGACAACCCGACAACTGCGGTGATCGCAACTATCGCAAAAGCAAACGAAAGTGTTTTCTTGTCGTTGCGCTTCATCTCGTTCGTTTTACTGTCACCTTGAGTCATCACGTCGCTATCCATCAACTTTCTCTGGCCCGTTTCGCCAGCATTGCCCCGACGAGCAATTCAATTTAGAGCAAAGTCTTCTTCATGATCTCGCTTAGCTGTGCGACCGAAAATGCACTCGACCGGCAGAAATCGATCACCATTCGTTCCTGCAGTTTCATGGCAGTTGCCACACGTGGAACGTCTCCCGCAATTTCCAAGGGAACATTGAGTACTCCATGTTGATCTCCATGCAACAAATCGCCGGGAAGGATATCCATCCCTCCCAGCGAAACTTCCTTACCGACTTCGAAAATATGTGCGTACGCGTGCGAGACGGCTACGCTACCTGCAAAAACCTGAACGCCCATTGACCGGACAGAAGGGAGCTCGCGGACCGCTCCGTTCGTCACATACCCGACACAGCCTAAAGCTCTTAATATCGACGCATGGACGTCGCCCAGAAAGGCACCCCGTCCGGGAGGGTCATCCATATCCTCCAAGACGAGGATGCGCGGCGCAGGTGCCTTTTGGATCGCGTGCCAAAAATCGCTGCGGTCACGGAATGTTCCCCCCTTCATTGGGGGTTCGCCGCTCTGCAGGCGAGCGGTAACCGCGTAGCCCACCATTGGCGGTGCATCAGCAAACATGCAGCGGATGCTCGCGTCGGTGAATCCCGTGTTGCGGAGTCGAAGATTGTAGGTCTCGACCGCGTTCGCGATCATGCACGTGTCAAATTCCCGCAAGGCGTCTAATTCACTGTCAGCCAATAGTGGAGCGATTGCCATCGATTTCTTTCCTTTCGAGACGTCGCGTAGTGAGCCCGCAGGGAGCAAATTCCTCGCCAGAGCGCTCACATTTGGTTGCAGTTGGCTCGATTGAGCGGATATTACTCAGCATCAACGAGCTCAGGGAACGATGAGAGAGCGGCTGACCCGCTTCGCGAATGCCGCAAATGCGGCGTACGAAAGATCGGACTCAGGCAGCGTCAGTCGGCGGCAAAAGCCGCACAAACTAGGAGATCAAATCGGAGGATGGAGGTGGGCGGTTCGCGAGGCTCTGGTCGAGAAATCGCGTGATCGCCGATGGTCCAGCAGCAGACAGTGGTGAATAATCGGTCGGTGATTGGAAGATTTCGGCTTGGGCAACAGGCGGTAGCCAGTTAGCCGTGCTCTTCGTCAGCCGCTGACGCCCCGGCTCGGACGAACAATGCTTATGCACAACATTTGTTCTGGTCAGCGAGGAGTACTGAGGAGAACAATAACGGGTGGCTACGCTCACCGCGATCGAGCACACAGCCAAGAGTACAAGCAGCGCACTGCTCGTCTTGCGCCGCGAATTTTCGAAGTTGGTAAGCTGCAACATCTTTAGATGCTGGACTTCTTCGTTTTTATCATACCCACCAGACACCAGCAACCATTACTAGTGACTCCAGTAACCAAACCCATACAGGTTGGATCAGGCGCACTCCGAGTTGGTTGTATCACGCGAGACAGTATTTCCGTGTATTTCGCTAACTTTATTCAAGTATCTCGCCCGTGGCTCTTTCATTTGTTTCCATAGCTAATGAGCAGAAGGCGCTAGGAAAGCAACCGGGAAATCATGGAATACGTCTTTCAGCGATAAGCAGGGTCCGCTTTGCTGATCTTGCGAGGTCAATTCAGCCGACGAGAGGACGCTCTTCCAGTTTTGAGGACTTGCGGATGGTAGAACAATGCGAGTGTCACACCAGTCGATCACAGCCGACTGGCTTCCGGTTTCGTGAGCGATCCGACAAAGCCACCGAGGAATGACGACCAACGCACAATCGGAGGAGTTTTTTCGGAGAAATGCCACGACGTTCTCAGCATGACATCCCACAACTTGGAGAGGTACAAACTCGCCCTCGTGAAACAAGTCGGCGTGCTCTCGACGGAAACGGAGCGCGCGTCGAATCAGATATAGCTTGATTTTACCGTCCTGCCAGTTCTCGACAAAGCCTTTCAAAGCCTCTTTGCTGTTTGTGCCTTCGAAGTTTCCGATTTCTTCGAGCGCGGTTTTCCTTCGCGCAAAATCGATTGCTCCTCGATTGTCGGGGTCTACCAGGCGAAGATCCCACAACTCGGAACCCTGATAGAAATCAGCCACGCCCGGCGCGGCAATCTTCAGTAGTGCTTGCGAAAGCCCATTAATCATTCCGAAATATGCGATTCTCTTTTGAAATCGCGCGAAGTCATCGAGAAATTCATGGTTATTCGCGGACAGAATATTCGCAACGAATTTCTGCAAGGCCTCTTCATGCGGTTGATTGGGGCGCGTCCAACGCGTATGGACCATGGCTTCGCGGGTCGCCTTCACAAGATGCGCTTGCACCCGCTCGACCAATGACTCATTCGCTTCTTGATTGAGCGGCCAGACTCCCAACAGCGTCTGATAGAGAAAGTATTCCTCGTTGCGGTCCGGTGCAGATACTCCATCAGCTCGCAGCTTGTATCGCGCGTTTAACCGCGACCACAAGTCCAAATGTTTTTGCCATTCTTCCGGGATCTCGGACAAAACGTTGATTCGGGCGCGAACATCTTCGCTCCGCTTGGTGTCGTGGGTTGATGAGGCGTCGAGCGTTCCGGGCCAACTGAACCGACGTTTCTCAAGGAAAGCATAAAACTGGTCGAGCGTGGAAGCCTGCGTGGGACGAGGGTTTCCTCCCACTTCGTTCAGCGACAGCAATGGATAGTAAACGTAGAGCGCGGTGTCTTCGAAACCCTTGGCGACAATGGGCCCAGTGAACTGCTGCCATCGCATGACGAAGTTCAGGCGGGCTTCACGCTGGTCGGCCAGGACGTGAGGAGGATTCAGAAGAAGTAGAACTTCATGCACGAAATTAAACGATGCCGCACTCAGATGCGGCGCTCGTTTACGGGCCGCTACCAATGCTTCCTCAATGTAGTGGGTAGCATGTGCGGGTAGTTCCATATTCCGGATATAAGTGCGGTAAACACCAAGACAAGCCGTCACTTCGATCAAAGCATTGATCAACTGAAGACGCTCCAACTCGCGTGCGTAGCGATCCTGAGAAGCAAGCTCTGCCAACTGTCGGCCAAGCGTGCGCATTTCCACACCCAATAGCGTGTTCATCACCAGTTTTTTCTTCTGGTAAAGAATGTCCGAGAAGTCCTGGTCGCGTCCGATAAATGCTGAGTATATTTCCTCGATCCGGCCTGCTCCCGTAGGATCTACAAAGATCCCATTCGCGGCATTCACATAGTCGTAGCCCGTCGTTCCGTTTGTTGGCCACTCTTCAGGAAGATCCTCACCACGGGCAAGAATTTTTTCCACTACCACGTACGATGGTGACGTCGTGGAATTCTTATCCTGAGATAACCGCTCCTGAAGGCGCGTGAGATATGAAAAGGGATCTCTCAGTCCGTCAATGTGATCAATGCGAAGGCCCGAGTATGGATTCTTCGCGACGAGTCTCATCAAATAGCCATGCGTCGACTCGAACACGATCGGGTCTTCCACCCGAACCCCAACTAGATCGGCGATCGTAAAGAATCGTCGGTAATTGATGCTCTCGTTCATGTTCTGCCAAAAAGACAGCTTATAGTTCTGCTCTGCGAGCAATCGCTGAAGTAGGCCGACACTTCCGGGGTCCCCTACCCTGCCGTTTATTTCCGCCACGTTTTCCCCGACCAACGCCGCGATTTCCGGACTGTTATTCATGAGGGAGCGCAATCGATCGCGCGTGGCCTCAAAGCGCAACCGCTGCTCCTGCGCGCTGCTTGCGACGCGGCGATCGGCACGCGCGAGATCAAGGGCCGACGAAAGAACTCCGGAATACTCGTGGTATGCAGCTGTCTCCTCGCTGAGAGAGTTTTTCAGGCGCCCCGCATGAAGATTCAAGATGGCATGATAGGACCGCGGCGCTACGGGGAACAATGATTCAAAGTATTGAATGTAAAAACGGCCTTCATTGCAGACGAGCTTGATCTCACCGGAATCGAGAGACTCTCCAAAAGGGCGACCGAGGACGGGTAGCAATATTCGACCTTCGAGGCTGCGGGCGTGCGGATGCCACTCAATGTCGAAGTATGCGGCAAAGGCGGATTGAGCGCCATTTTCCAGAACGTCCATCCACCATGGATTCTCAGCGTTGGCCGCCATGTGATTGGGAACGATGTCCAGAAGCAGTCCCATGTCGCGGTTCTGGAGTTCCGCTTGCAAAGTCGAGAAATCTTCTTCGGTACCGAGATCAGGATTGATGCGGGTAGGGTCGATGACATCGTATCCGTGAGTGCTGCCCTTCCGAGCAGCCAGAATTGGAGAGAGATAAAGGTCAGAGATGCCTAGCTCGTGCAGGTAATCAAGAATCTGAAGAGTGTCAGCAAAACGACAATCTTGATTCAGTTGGATGCGATACGTGGACGATGGCAGTCGCGTCGAAGGCATCTCTAACCTTGAGGTAGCATGATGTGGAGTTGCGCGGCCAGGCGATTGAATTCGTCGTGACGCTGGACCGCGACTGGATCTGCTCCAGGCGTATGCCAGCCATTCTGTTGATAGGCTGACATCAACGGACGATACACTAGGTTCTGCGCCTCCCAGAGCACGACCGTAAATGGCAAAGACGGAAGTAGATCCAGAAGTTTGAGCATCCGCTCTACGGTGGCAGGATCGGATGGATTTTTGGCGAACTCTGCCGCTTCTTTCTCCACGCGGCGCCTCATCTTGTATTCGAGAGTCGTTCCGTCCAGGGCAATCTTGCTTGCCGATGCTTCACGCAACAAACTGTGAATTCCGTCGAAGTCAAGTTCGGGACGGTCGAATAACTGCTGCAACTGACTGTTGAGAGCTATTTCTGCTGCGGATTTCAACGCGTTCGGAACGGGAATCTCGAGACCGTTCAGAAAACGAATCAACGGCGCCTGGCTTTCGAACACAGTCCGGTATACCGCAGCGGCTGAGTTCAATGAGTCAGTCAAAATCAAATTGGCGATCTTACGCTGCTCGTCTCGGAAAAGTGTGCGCAGCGAGAAAACGTTCTTGCCGTAAATATGATCCAGTAATCGGATGCCCTCGGCGGTATCTGCCTGAGCAAACGCTTCCACTAGCTTCTTTTCTTCTTTCTCGGAATGGTTCTCATAAGGTTGAACTCCGGCTGTAACGTTATGATCTCCGAGATGCAAGACGGCAAAGCCCAGTTTCGCAGATTCGTCCGTGATAGCAGACCGGAACTGCGCCGAACCAGTGGCTACCCGCATCTTCCCTTCCACTTCTAGTGAATAGGCGAGACGGTCCACTTCATAGCAATAAATTCGAGTCTTGTCCGGGTACGCCTCAAACAGTGAACTGATGGCATAGTGTCCCGCGACGCGCTGAATATCCACAACGGCGGGCTTAACCCATTTCTCGTAGATCTGGGCTCCATCTCCATGGTCCGGGAGATTGCTCTTGGCTTCAGCGAGATGCTTAACAAAATCAGCCTCAATTGACTCGCCCGAGCACTCTTCAGCTAAACGTAAAGCGCGGCCTGCGTAATGAATTACTTGTACCGTCTCAATTCCTGAGAGTTCGTCAAAGAACCAGCCACAACTCGTGTACATCAGCATTGCGTGACGTTGCATTTCAAGGAGCTTGAGAACTTTAACTTGTTCATCTGAGCCCAGCGGACGAATGCTGTGATCTTTGAAGAAGGTGGCTCGCGTTTCCGGAGAACGGTCGAGGATCACACGGATGTAGTCGTCGCGGCCTGCCCAAGGATCACGAAAATATGCTTTTAATTGATTTTCGAAGATCGGTTCGAGCCGGTCGCGCAGCCAATCTAGCGCGGCGCGGAGGGGAGCGCGCCATTTCTGGTTCCATGCATGTCCACCTGAATTGCAACCGCAGTCGCTCCGCCACCGTTCAACGCCATGGACGCAACTCCACGAACTATCTTCGACAATCTCTACAAAATCTTCGGGTGGATATTTTTCCAGGAACTCGCCGTAATTGGTGAGCTTGGCGACGCCGTTCCGCTCGATTTCATCAAGCGCGTAAGAGAGCGCCATCTCCCCGAAGTGGTGATGATGGCCATAACTCTCGCCGTCCGTGGCAATGTGAACCAACTGCGGTCCCTGGCGCTCGTCCGAGAAGCCACTCATCAGGCGATCGGCGAATCGCTTACCATCGCTTAGCAACCCTTCGAAAGCAACGCCCTGAGAAATTGGACCGTCGTAAAAGAATAGGTTGATGCGCTTCTTCGATGGCAGCCTGGCCGCATAAGCGCGCGCGGGATCGATGCGGGCGCCAGTAACGTCGTGAAATCGAGTGCTTCCCTTGGACCGCACACGCTTAGCTTGGCGAGGAGCAAGGATTGTAAATTGGATTCCGTTTTCGGCGAGCACTTCCAGTGTTTCCGTATCGACGGCAGTTTCGGGCAGCCACATCCCCTCGGGAGTACGACCAAATCGGCTCTCAAAATCTTTTATCCCCCACTTTACCTGCGTGACCTTATCTCGCCGGTTCGCAAGGGGAAGAATCATATGGTTGTAGCCCTGAGCGATGGCCGATCCGTGGCCGGAATAATGTTCTCGGCTTTCTTGATCCGCCTCAATGATCGCAGAGTGAACACGAGGCGCTTGTTCTTTCATCCACGACAACAGCGTCGGGCCAAAGTTGAAACTGATCTGTGCGTAGTTATTCTTCAGCTTCAATATCCGATTTTCGGCGTCCAAAATGCGCGAGGCGGCATTCGGTGCGTAACACTCGGCCGTGATGCGCTCATTCCAGTCATGATAGGGATAAGCGGAGTCCTGCAACTCGATTGCTTCGAGATACGGATTCTCTCGCGGCGGTTGATAAAAATGCCCATGAATGCAAACGTATTTCACTCCACCTCCGAAAGGCTCGAGACTTTCTTCAAGACCAGAAACGAATAAGGGAAGAGTCGAAGTTCGCAATGCGCCGAGAACGTAGCTTCCTGAGGCAAACTGGGCTGCGGACCGGCCCATTGGGTGGATGCAGACTGGAGAATGTTTTTCCACCTCCCAGCCAATTCTGGCGCCGTCACGGTGACCGGAAATTCTGTGAAGTTAAATACCATGGCCGCCGGTTGAGAGTCGCTATGATACGCCAGCAACAAAGCGCTGTCGCCAAGTTCTCGTACGTTATGTGAAGCAGCAGATCCTAGCTTAAGTTCCGCTCGGATTCGAATAAGTTCCTGATAGAAGTGATAAAGGACTTGATGCGGACCTTTCATCTTCAGAGATCTATTTGGATGCGATCGCTCGAATGTTCGTTCGTCTTGCGGATCGGGCACGCTGTCGTGCCAACCAAAGGTTGCAAATTCATCGCGGCGTCCGCGGCGCACGGCTTCAACCAAGTTAGGATCTCCATGACTGGTGAAATACTGGAACGGCGCAGGTTCACCGTACTCTTCTCCCATGAACAGCAACGGAACAAACGGAGACAACAAAGTCACTCCGGCAGCGACTTTCAAAGCTTCAAAACCTACAAGGCTGGCGAGGCGGTCGCCAGCGGCACGATTACCCACTTGATCGTGGTTCTGGCTGCAGACTACGAATTTTGACGGCTTTATTCCTTGCGGCGAGTTCCCGTGCGCACGCCGCCGGTGGACGGAATATTGTCCGCTGTAATACCAACCGTCTTTCAGAGTCGCAATCATCGGAGTAATGCCGCCGAAATCCGAGTAGTAGCCGCGACCTTCTTTCGTCAGCAATGTATGAACAGAATGATGAAAATCGTCACTCCATTGGGAGTCCAATGCGTAGCCGCCCTGCTCCGGCGGTAGCAGGAGACGAGAGTCATTCAAATCGCTCTCCGCAATAAGTTGCATGTCTCGCCCCAATTTCGCTGAAAGCGTGGACACCTCTGACTTCAGTTCAGCTAACAAATGTCTGGCGCCGAAATCATAAATGCCGTGAACAGCATCAAGGCGCAACGCGTCAAAGTGAAAGTCCTCCAGCCAGCAAAGTGCGTTTTCGATGAAGAACCTCCTTACTCCGTCGCTGTCGGAGCCGTCGTAATTGATCGCATCGCCCCAGGGAGTGCGATAACGATCGGTGAAGTAAGGGCCGAACGCATTAAGGTAGTTGCCTTCTGGACCGAGATGGTTGTAGACGACGTCGAGAGCGACCGCGAGTCCTTTGGCGTGTGCGGCGTTCACCAACTTCTGCAGCGAAGCTGGTCCACCATATGAATTCTGCGGAGCAAATGGATAAACTCCGTCATATCCCCAATTTCGCGATCCAGGAAATTGCGCGACTGGCATCAGCTCAATCGTTGTGATTCCCAGATCCGCGAGATCCGCGAGTTGCTCCACTAGGCTGTCAAAGGTTCCCTCCTTCGTGAAGGTACCAACATGCAGCTCATAAAAGATGCTGGATTCGAGAGAACGTCCTTTCCAGCTCTGGTCGGTCCAGCGAAATTCCTTGGCATCGAACACTTGAGACGGTCCGTGCACACCTTCAGGTTGGAAGCGCGAAGCTGGATCCGGAAGCTCACGGCCGTCCTCTAGACAGTACAAATACCGCGTCCCAGCTTTCATGTTTGGAATTGTCGCGTGGTGGTATCCCTGCGCTAACGGCTTCATCGGGACTAGTTCATCTCCGCCGCACATATGCACTGCGATCGAACGAGACTTCGGAGCCCACAACAGAAGCTCCACGCCATCTGTAGTGACGTGTGCGCCTAATCTCGAGTTGGAAGCAATATTTGTTTGTGGCATCGAGCATCCCGCGAAGAGAATAGGCTTTATATATCGAACACTCGATAGACTGCAGATGGTTCCCGCGCCTGTAATAAAGTGATGGCAACATTATAAACGGGGCTTCCGCCGGTCGTTTTTCCTTCGAGCTGCCCGTGATGAGCATGACCGTGTAAAACGAGATCGGCGCCGTGACGGTCGACGACTTCAGCCAGCCGTGTCGTTCCCAGAAACGGGAAAATCTCGGCAGCCTCTCCCTGGACCGTGGCCGCGATAGGAGAGTAATGAATTACAACCACGCGTTTTGGAGTGCGAAGTTGGGCCATTGCGCGTTCGAGCTTGAGGGCTTCGTCGATCGACGCCTGCACAAATTGTTTGATCTCTGGCTCACCGAAAGCTGTCAGAACTCCGCGCCCAAACCCTCCGACAAAACCTTTCGTGCCGGCGAATCCGACCCCGTCACGTTCGTAAGCCGTGCCGTCGAGCACCTTGATGCCGGACGTTTCCATCATGCGCATGAGTTCGTCTTGCTTCCCGCTTTCGTAATCATGATTCCCGAGGACCGCAACTGTGGGAATCCTTGATCGCACCACGACATTCAAGAGTGGCTCCATCTCTTCGGTCTTTCCATAATTCGTAAGATCACCGGCGAGCACGAGAATGTCGGCCTCGTCCCGCACCTTGCTCAACTGGTCATGCAGCACGTTATGCCGGGCCGCGGAAAAATGCAGATCAGCTGTGGCGGCGATTCTCACGAGCTTTTGTCCGTTTCAGGAACCGTTTTCAACCGATGTTGGCGGTATTCCTCCATTAAGTTCCCAAGCCCCCACTCCTTCGCATCGATGGCAAACATCTTGTCGTCGATCAGGCTGCCGCGAAATCTCGCGGCGGGCTCAGACTGAAAGACAGCATCTCCGAAACGCCGCAGAAGGTCGCGCCACAAATCAATGGGGACAAACTGCGTCTGTCCGGGATACACATAACGGAACAGAACCAACGCCCAGAAAACCATCTCCCAATTTTCTCCCGCCAATTTCAGTACTCGTTGCCAGTCCACTCTGCCCTTAGTGCCATAGATCACGTGCGCAATGTCGGCTCCGTCAAAACGTTCTCGCCGCGTCACAAACAACTTGGAGGCAATCAGCTCCTCCGCAGCCAATACGAGGGTGGGCACGCCAAGCACAACTCCAGGCTTGGCACGCTCGATCCATGAGTCATCTACAATGATCGCCGCATTGCTCATACCTGTTATCAGATCAACAAAGAATCCGTCACGGTGCGCTTTGAAGAGCCAGACCGGGTCGCATATCTCACACTCAAAGCTTTCATCGCGCAGTAGTTTTAATGCGACCGGAGCACTTTGGGCCGTTAAGAAGAGGTCGAGGTCTTTCGTGTCACGGCAAATTCCAGTGTGTTCTTGGAGGGCGAAGGCTCCGGCCACAACGTAAGGAATTTTGCGCAATTCGAATAACGCCAAGATTTCACGGAAGAGGCGTTCCTGCTCCTGCGGCATTTTCACCGGTTCTGACGAAGTCTCGGGTGGAGCGGCGGTCTGCCGTTCGGTCATTGGACATCCTTAGACGCGAAGTAAAGTAAAGATGTGGAATAAGAACGGGAGCTTGCCGACACGAATAAACGCCGGGCTACTCACTCTTCTGTTTTGTTCGTCCCGCGTACTTCTGAACGGTCGATAAAAAAGATGCGCTGGCCGCTGGAGGGCTCACCTTCCCTGCGAGGATGTCAGCCATAGACATCGACGAGCCGCCGTACAGAGCTCGTGCATTGTCCTCATCCTCGGTAATGGATGAACCGCTGATGTTAGTGCCTGCAAATGCTCCGCGGGCCCTCGAATAACTGATCACGTCAGAGTTCATCTTCATGTCCTGGTTTCCCACTGGACCGGCGGTAACCGATGTTTCGGTCCCCAGATTGAACTTGCCCGACTCCAGCTGCTGTACACCTTTATCGTCGGTGACAACCAGTACGAGGTCGACGGCTTGGCCGCCCAATTGCGCACCCCAACTTCCGCCCGAGATATCGAGCGGGGCAGGAGCGCTCCAGCCCTTCGCGGTCCGGCAAGTGGCAAAGCCCTTCCCGTGTTTCGCGCCAACGAGAACAGCGACTTGAATGGTCGAAGGAAAAACGGCGACACAGGCGGCGCGACTGATAACTCCCGTGGGAATCGATTTGCCCGGGGTTGCCATCACTTCGTTCAGTACCTGCGTAGATGCCGCCAGCCGCTTGGCAAGATCGGATTGTTCTTCAGTATCCGCAGCGCGCCCCAGACTAACCATTGAAACCAGCACAATGAAGGCCGCCAAGAAAAGACGGGTGTAAAAGTGTCGTGGATTCATTTGCAGACCTCGATTCTGGTTCGCTATCGTCGGATAAAGCACTAGATACGACAGTATCGGGCGCGGGGTGCCGCGGACCATACGGTATAGCCTGTAACTCACGCCCGAAAAAGGGGTTAGGAGCGATCAGGATTTCCACCGACGCAGCACTCGACATTGATTGCGGACTCAGCGTAAGGGGCTTTGGGGAAACCGATTTTGCCGCCCCCTGGAACCCAGACATGAAACATCTCTGGATTGTGATGGGATGCCGTGCGGTGGGAGTTGTGACTTGCGCCAGATGTGATGTGAGGAGATTTCAGGTATAGGACCGGGACCGCCACCTTCGAAAGGCCTTCCCCCGTGCTCTTTCGAAGTCACAGCGATTACCCGGTCTCCACACCTTTCTTGAAGGGCGCGCCCATCGCCGAGGCACCGATGACGGGTGCGCCACTCAGCCCGCCATTTAACTTTATGCGGCGGATCGGCCATGTGTGCTAGTAACCACTAGCCGACATTACTGGGATAGTGCAGGACATTCGGATTTCGTTACACCGATGTGATCTTTTTCTAAGATCTCAGGGGACTTTCGATTAATGAAATTCTTGCAGAAAAGACCAACGCCTTCATTGGGCGGGTGTAGAATGCTGCACACTTTCGTTGGGCCCGAGGCACCGGCGTGCAATTCTATGCTTTTGACAGCAGCTACCTGGAACGGCTTCGTTCGGGCGACTTCCGCACCGAAGAACACTTCGTTGCCTACTTCAGCGAGTTGATCCAGCTCAAACTGCGTTCCAGACTCAATTCCCGGGAAGCGATCGAAGACGTGCGCCAGGAAATCTTTGCTCGGGTTTTTTCGGTCTTGCGCAGCAGCGAAGGACTTCGTCAGGCAGACCGCCTCGGGCCGTTCGTGAATTCCGTCTGCAATAACGTGTTGCTCGAGCATTATCGGTCTTCCTCTCGCAATGCGAGTGAGGATGACGATAAAGATGCGTCCGACATACCCGACCTTCGCGCTGACGTTCTCGACGAAATCATGACGAAACAAACATCGGCGATTGTCCGGAGCGTTCTTGACGGCTTGAGCGAGCGCGATCGCCGCCTGCTCCGCGAGGTTTTTCTGGAGGAACGCGATAAGGACGAGGTCTGCAAAAGCTTCGGAGTGGACCGCAACTATCTGCGGGTCCTGCTCCATCGGGCCAAGCAAACCTTTAAGGAGCAATACGTTGGCAGTGCCGGGAAACAACGGCGAGGTACTGTAAATCTTGACCGGGTCGGCTGAAACGTTTTTGCTGTTTTTCGCACTATTACACGTTGAGGAAATGTAGGCCGTCATGGACCATCAAGAGGCGATTCGCCTAACAGCTACGGAACGGTATCTGATGGACGAACTTCCCCCGGAGTTGCGCGATCAATTCGAGGAGCACTTCTTCGAGTGCCAGGACTGCGCCTCGGATGTTCGTGCGGCTTCCCGATTTATCGAGCACAGCAAAGACATTTTGGCAGAAGAGGTTCAACCGGCAATGGTGGCAGCTCCGAGGGCAATTCAAGGTCCAGCGGGATGGCGCACGTGGTTCGGGCCCGCCGTGCTGGTACCGGTCCTGGCTCTCCTGCTGATAGTGATCGCCTACCAGAATTTTGTCACCTACCCAGAGATGAAGGTTGCGGCCAACCACCCCGAGGTTCTGCCCTGGGCCACAATTAACACGCGCACACGCGGAGGGTCGACACCTAACATCGACATTCGTCGGGGTAGTGGTTTCGTGCTGATGATAAACATCCCCCCGGACGCACAATATTCAAGCTACGTGGCGGCACTCTACGATCCGGCAGGAAACAAAGAGTGGTCATTGAGGATTTCGACATCGCCGGAACAGGATACTTATGTCGTCCGCATACCCCCAGCGAGTCGCGACAGCGGCGCCTACGCTTTAACCCTCCAAGGAGTTACCAATACGGGGCAGAGCATGGAGATAAGTCGGACCCCTTTTGAACTACAAGTCGAGAAATAATCTCACAATCAGAGGAGTTGCCAACATGGCCGCCAATCCAAGATCAGATGTTGAGACCGAATCGTATCAGCAGCGATACCACGTCTATCACGCCGAAGCGAAGATTCTCAGTGGACAACTGAAACACCCGATTGAACAGCCCATTGACTTCGGGGGACATGTCGTCCTTTCGAAGACCCGCCGCGAAGGTCACATCACGCGGTCGATGAATGCCAGCAGTTTGGAAGGACTCATTTCCTTCAAGTCGGGTTTTACGCGCGCCTCGGGAAACAAGATTGAAAAAAAGGATCTGTGGGGCAACGACCACTCAGGGTGGGTTACGCTCTCGACGGCGGTAATCGAAGGACTGAACGTACTTGAGGTAATCACTGCGGATCGCGTCGTTGCACAAGTATCCACGGAGCATCCCTTCAAACGCGGTCACGTTCCTAAGGTTACATTCCTGGGATCGCGGTTTGAGAATCTGCGAATCGGAGGGTATCCGGTCGAACTCGAATTCGATCTGGGCATTTGCGGCGATAGACCGCCGGATGACCGGACATACCTCGCCGACCGAGGGTTTCTCGATCGCGTCGAGCATCAATTCGAGAACATTACCCGCGCCAAAGGCCTTCCAGAGTCTCTTGAGCGGGAGTACAAAGCTAAGGTCGTGTACATTGACGACCTCAAGAAGAATCATCGAAATGGTCATGGTCACTCCAAACTTGAATGCTCCTTGGTAAAGAGCATCGGGCCGATTCCAATTCCGGGCGTCAAAAGCTTCGGAAATATCCTCGTGATTCCTGACTTCGGAACTGTATCCCTCGGGGAAATCATCGTTGGAGTGGAACCCGGTAAGGAGGATTTTTCCGATCAAAAGATGGCCGCAGTCCCAGACGATCCACCCAGCGCCAGTTTCTTCACTCTGAACATGCTGAAGATGCACATGGGGTGCATCGCCGGCGGTAGCGCGACAGCTGCTTCGGCGAATACGAACGGTGTGACACGGCCCTGACTTCGATTCGACTAGTCCCCGGTGCATTTTCTCGTCGCGCCGGGGGCTGCGTCCGTCATCTTCATTATTAGTTGTACTACTCCTCACCGAACGGCTTTGAGCGATGCGCTCCCTAAGAATTAAGCTTCGGCGACCGCGTGATAGCAAGTGCTGGTCGTTATGGTGCCTGATACTCGCTACAACTTTCCCTTGCACGACAGGCTGCGATCGAACCGCGGGAGCTTCGGCCGCGTTCGACCATGCTCGCCAGACTTTCATCCACGGCAACTTGGCACAGAGTGAAAAAGAGGCGGAGAATGGCTCCCGGAGATATTCAACTTCCTCCCCTCAGTGGAGTTGGAAATTCAAGATCCTGCAAGCACAGTCTCTTCTCTGGCAGAGTAGGTATCCTGGCGTTTTGAAATTGCTAGACCCGGCGAACTTGGCTTCCATGCCGGCTGAGGATGCAATTTCAATTCTGACCCTTCGAAGTGTTGCCCATGCACGCCAGCTTGATCTGCTCACGGCGACGCGCGAACTCGAAGAAGCCAAGCAGATGTGTGCACAATCTAATGCCGCGAGTTGCGGCGACGTTTTCCAGGCCTGGGGGGTTTTCACTCTCGGGCAAGATCATTTCGATGAAGCCTTGCGGGCATTCGAACAAGCCTTAACTCATGCGAGAACTACAGGCGATCGCTTTCTCGAAGCAACCTCGCTCGTGAACTTAGTTGGTGTGCTGGTAAAGGAAGAGCGCTACGACGAGGCGGTCGATGGGTCGAGTGCTGCAAACAAAGCGGCGACGAGTATTGGCGCGGGCGACGTTGCCTTGGCTGCGCAAGTAAATCTAGGCTGGGCATATTTTCGTCTGGGCGATTCCGAAAGAGCGCTCGAAGCGCTGGTCGAAGCGGAAAAGGATGCTGAGCAACTCGGCGATGTCTATGTCGAGGATATGTCCCTCATCGACATCGGCTACATTCACATGGAAGCGCGCCATTTTGACTTGGCGGAGCATGCATTTCAAAGGGCGCTCTCTCTGGCCGAAACCGAAAATAGCAAGGAACACGTCTACAACGCTCTCGAGGCCCTGGCTCGAGCCGCCTTGCAAGCCGGCAATTTACTGGACGCAAGCAAGTACGCCCAGAGAGCGCTTGAGATTGCACAGCAAAGCGGCAATCAGCTTGATGAACTCTACCCGGTTTTGGTTCAGGGCCAAATCGCGGCTCGGCGTGGCGAGGCCTCTGAGGCGGAACATCAGTTTCTCCGAGTCCAATCCGATCCTACGGCTTTAGTGTTTTTAAAGTGGGAGGCCCAACACTCACTCGCCCGGCTTTACGAAGATTCAAAACCCCCAGACGCCGTCGATCACGAATATCGGGCCGCTCTCGCCACGATTGGCTCGGCCCGCGACAGCGTTCAACATACTGACTTCCAACTTTCCTTCCTCGCCAACGCGGCACCCATCTACGACGACTACATCCATTTTCTAATTACGCGCGGCAGAACGGACGAAGCTCTTCGCTGGGCGGACTACAGTCGTGCTCGGACCCTAGCCGAGGGACTCGGCTTCGTTTCTAAAGAACCAAGTTCCGCCGCCCCTCCTTCTTTGGAGCCTCGACAAGTTGCATCGCGCACCGACTCGACAATTCTCTTCTATTGGCTCGGCGGGCAAAGTTCCTACTTGTGGGCGATCACGCCGACGCAAGTTCAGTTATTCTCGTTACCTAGTTCCGCAGAGATCGAAGCTGTAGTCGAACGCTACAACAGGGCGCTGGCCGGCCCCCAAGACGTGCTTGACTCTGGCAACATCGATGGCCAGTCGCTCTACCAGATGCTGATCGAACCAGCGAGTCGGCTTTTTTCGGCTGACCGAAAAGTCATCATCATCCCCGATGGCAAGCTGAATAGCCTGAATTTCGAGACACTCCTTGTCCCTCGACCGGCTTTGCATTATTGGATTGAAGACTCCACAATCGTCAATGCCAGCTCCCTCCGAGTTCTCACTCTTCGCAGAGTGAATAAGGAGAAATCCCTCCAAAACCTTCTTCTGATTGGCGACATTGTCTCGCCAAGTCAGGAATATCCGGAACTTGCGAATGCTGCGATCGAGATGGCGAGTGTCGAAAAGCATTTTCCCTCGGACCGTCGAAACGTACTCCATCTGGAGCGGGCCACTGCCAGCGCTTACTTAGAGGGTAATCCAGCGCAGTTTTCTTATATCCATTTCGTTACGCACGCCATTGCAAGCAGGGCGAGCCCGCTCGATTCTGCAATCATCTTGTCTCGCAACAATGATGAGAGCGGCTCGTTTAAGCTTTACGCACGCGACATTATTCAGCATCCGGTGAAAGCGGAATTAGTGACGATCTCGTCCTGCTACAGCGCGGGTTCGCGAGCTTATGCGGGCGAAGGACTTGTGGGACTGTCGTGGGCATTTATTCGAGCGGGCGCTCACAATGTTATCGCTGCGCTTTGGGAGGCAAGCGATCTCTCCACGGGCCAACTGATGGATAAGTTTTACGACGAATTAAGTCGCGGAAAATCTCAGGATGTCGCACTGCGTTCCGCGAAGCTCTCTTTACTACATTCGCACACAGCGTTCCGCAAGCCTTTCTACTGGGGTCCGTTCCAGCTTTATGCCGGATCGTAGACAATCCCCGGTTCACTTCACGTCAAACCGGTAGGAACCCGAGCCAACCTTCACCACATAGGATCCGTTCTCCTGCTGCGCGTCCACCAGATTGCCATCTTGCGTCACGCGAGTTCCGGGGATGGTGGGCAAGAAAATCTGCGCCGAAGTATTCGCTGGGATCGTTACGTTCAGAAAAAACGGGCCTGCCGGAGTTCCCTTCCAATCGCTGACAATCTTGCCGTAGACCGAATCGTAGTCGACTCGTGCCGATGTCATCCGCGCATCCAGATGCGGATGAATCACGATTTCCTTGAATCCTGGAGAATCTGGAGTCGTATCAATCCCTGCAGCGTATCGGTACACCCATGCGATCACCGACCCGAAAGCGTAGTGGTTATATGAGTTCATCGATGGATCGCCAGTATCTCCGTTCCATCGCTCCCACCAAGTAGTTGCACCTTTCGACAGCATGTAGCCCCACGATGGATAGGTATCATTCAGCAACAAGCGGTAGGCGACGTCGCTGCGTCCATGATCGGCGAGGGTGAACAAAAGGAAAGGCGTGCCAAGAAAGCCCGTCGACAAGTGCCAATTGCGTGCCTCGATATCTTTTACAAGTTTATCGACCAGCATCGGCTCCAGCGCTGGAGGAGCCATCTTGGTGTAAAGCGCGACTACGTACGAAGTCTGCGTGCCCGTTCCAACTTCTCCATCATCCTTGATATATGCCTTCTGAAATGCCCCGCGAATGTTCTGTACCAGATCGTCATAGCGTTTTGCGTCGGACTCTTTGCCGGTGACGTGTGCCATCTGCGACATCATGTGAGCGATCAAAGCCCAGTACGCAGTCGCCAGCAGATCCTTGTTGGTATGTTCGTCAGGCGCAAGCCAGTCAGCAAAGTTCGGCCCGACCGCCTTGGTCCGCAGGAAATCCGGGTTCCGGCTCTGAATGAACTCCATCCAGCGCTGCATTGGATCCCAGTTCTGCTCGATCACAGCCTTGTCGCCATATTGCATCCACGTCGTCCATGGGACGATAACGCCCGCGTCGCCCCATCCTGGCGCCCCAACTCGATCGCTTGATGACGTGGGATCCTCGAACTGTTCCTCGCTGGAAGGAAGCGTGTTTGGAGAAACATTCGTGAACGCTCCCTGACTCGATTGTGCATCCACAATGTCTTGAATAAATTTCTGCGAGAACGCCGCAATATCGAAGTTATAACTTCCGGTCCTCCAGAAAACTCCCGCATCTCCCATCCATCCCAAGCGTTCATCGCGTTGGGGACAATCGGTCGGAATACTCAGGAAATTTCCACGCTGTCCCCATATTCCAATCGACCACATCCGGTTGACCAGATCGCTCGAAGTTTCCAGCTTCGCGACAGGATCACCACTCACGCTACTAACAACGTTTCCGCGAATTGCGTCGAGCGTCGGTGTCCCTGGATAGCCAGTCATCTCCACGTACCGAAAGCCGTGAAAAGTAAAGTGTGGAGCGAACGTCTCCTCGTCCCCGCCGCGCAATGTGTAAACATCCGTGGCATCGGCGTTGCGCAAGTTCGCGGTGTAGATCGTCCCGTCCGGGTTTAGAATCTCGGCGAAACGCAACCGGACCTTGGTTCCGGCCGCTCCTTTCACCTTTAGAGTCGTCCATCCCACCATGTTCTGCCCCAGGTCGAAGATGTAAGCTCCATTTGCAACCGGGGTCACACTCTTCGGAACCAGAGTGGCGATGACTCGTGCAGGCGCATCGATCTGGCTCGATACGGCAATGGGAGGAGCAGCGGCAACCACCGCCGGCTTCCACTTCGAGTCGTCAAAGTCAGGCTTTTCCCAACCAGCCTGCTCCAATCGCCCGTCGTACACTTCCCCGTTGTAAATATCCGATCGAAGGATCGGCGATCCGCTGGTCCTCCATTTCTCGTCCGTTGCGACCGTATCGTGGGTGCCGTCGGTGTATTCAAGTTCCAGTTGAGCAATGAAACGGTCTGGAGGAGCAAAGAAATGCATTCCGACCCACGTCAGACCACTCCCATACCACCCGTCCCCGAGCACAGCACCGATGACGTTGTTGCCATTGGCTAACAGCTTCGTCACGTCGTAGGTCTGATACATCACACGTTTGCGATAGTCCGTGAATCCAGGAGTCATCACATCGTTGCCAACGCGGCTGCCATTTAGGAATACGCGGTAGCTCCCAAGAGCGGTCACATAAAGCCTGGCGCTTTGTACCTGCTTCGACAGCACAATCGTTCGACGAAGGTAGCCGGCTCGCTGGGGTAAGGGCCCCGGATCGCCCAAACTTTTGTCCGTCAACTCTGCAACGACTTGAGCGGCTTGCCAATGCGTCGGCGGTTCCAGAGTCGCTTTCCAGTGCTCATTTGTCGGAAAACGCAAGATCGTGCCATTGGACCGAGTGATCTTTACCAGTGCAGCCAGGGCCGCCGTCGCGGTCTTCGTCTCGGCGTTTGGACCATACTCCGGTGGATCCGGAGCAGTAATCGTCACGTCGATCAAGTTCTTGCCAAGCACCAATTGATCGGCAATGTCCCTTCGGTCGAAGGTGGCCCATCTGCTCTTGGCATCGACCTCATGTCCGTTCACCTTTGCGACAACATCTCCTCGAGTAGCGAGCAATAGCACAGCCTCTCGTGGCCTATCCGAAAGCTTGAAGGTGATGCGAAACCTGGCCGCCGTCTTCGGTGCAACCGCAAGCGCGTCCTGTCCCGGGAGCCAGATCCAACGAATCCCCCGCCGGTCCGCTTCGTCCTGTGGATTCTCCCAGCGAATCCATTTGGCTTTCCAATCCGTCGGACGGAGAAGCCCCATCTCCCACCAAGCTGCCTCGGCCGATTCAGATGCTTGTCCCGCTGCATCCCAAACTCGAACCTTCCAGTAATATCGCCGCCGCGATTCCAGCGTCGGCCCCCGATAACCGACTCCAACCGACTCCGACGAGATAACTTTGCCGCTATCCCAAATGTCCGCCTTGCCAGACCTCAAATTCTCGTCTCTGCTGGCGACTAATATCTCGTAAGACGCCTGCCGCCAATTGCGCTCGGTGTTGTCGCTCTGCCAAGACAAGTGTGGCGACGAAGCATCGATGCCAAGAGGATTCTCCAGATATTCGCAGCGCAAATGGACCGGGGTAGCGGAAGCAACCGACACCAGAATCCCAACTGCAAGGATGACACTCGATATCTTGCAACGCTTCACCGTACCCTCCTGAAATCGAACTCGATCAGCGAGATCGAGCAAATACTCCGTCCAGTGCCCAAGCCACACCGCGGGGATGGTTTCACTTGAACAATGCCGATGTCAAACGGACTCCGCCAACCACGCGATAGATCGGAATGCCAGAATAGTTCTTTGCGGCTCTGCGGAGTGTTAAGCTGTGCTTCTGCGTCGTGAACTGAAGTCTGCGGGCAGCGTTGCGTGACCGACTGAGCGTAAGGATTGTAACTTCGATCCCAAGGAGGGGCTTCCATGGATGCACGCCAAACTCAGAACATTTTCGATGCGCTGGAGTCGTTCCGCATCGAGCTGCCGTCCTGGGGCTTCGCGAATACGGGAACGCGCTTCGGCAAATTTATCCAACCGGCAGCCGCCACTACGACCGAAGAAAAGTTCAGCGACGCCGGCCAAGTCCATCTGCTCACCGGAGTCTGCCCGACCGTAGCGCTGCATGTTCTATGGGATTGCCCCGAGGGCGTGCGCAGTGCGGACGACATCAAAAAGTTTGCCGCCCGCTACGGCGTTCTGCCCGGCTCCATCAACCCCAATCTATTTCAGGACCAGGAATACAAATATGGCTCCTACGGGAATCCCGATCCGTCCATCCGTCAACGAGCGCTTCAACATACGAAGGACAGCATCGAAATCGCCCGTCGGCTGCATAGCCGGGACATCTCCATGTGGTTTGCGGATGGCTCTAACTATCCGGGAACGGCAAATATTCGGCAACGCAAGCAATGGTTCACCGAGCTTCTGAAGGAATCGCATCAAGCTCTGTCTCCGGGACAGCGACTTCTCATTGAGTACAAGCCTTTCGAACCGGCTTTCTACCATACCGACATCGCCGATTGGGGCATGTCTTTGCTTCTTTCTCGCGCCGCCGGCCCTCAGGCAAAAGTTCTGGTCGATACCGGACATCACTACCAAGGTCAGAACATTGAACAAATCGTTGCCTGGCTACTTTCAGAAGACATCCTCGGTGGATTTCACTTTAACGATCGCCGTTATGCTGACGACGATCTGACCCTTGGCTCCATCGATCCCTATCAGGTCTTCCGCATCTTCCACGAGATTCGCAGCTTCGAATGGGAGACAGGCAAGCAGGCCGACATCGCATACATGGTCGATCAAAGTCATAACCTCAAGGGCAAAATCGAAGCCATGATCCAAACCGTCACCGTCGCGCAGGAACTCTTCTCCAAGGCCGCGTTGGTCGACGCCCGAGAACTCTCTGCCGCGCAGAAGAATTGCGACTTGGTAAAGGCCGAGTCGCTGCTGCAGGACGCATTCGCGACCGACGTCCGGCCAGCAATCCACGAATGGCGCGATTCCAAGGGCCTGCCGAAGAATCCAATGGAAGCATTTCGCCAGAGCGGTTATCTCGAGCGCATCACGAAGGAACGCGCGGCCCGGAATTCGCAGAACATTTCCTCCTATGCCTAAGAGCATCCATGGGAAGCCCTATCTAGCTTTCGACCTGGGCGCACAAAGTGGGCGGGCCGTTCTCGCACATCTTCAGTCGGGAATTCTCACGACCGAAGAGGTCCACCGGTTTCCGAATGAACCGGTCGACTATGGCGGATCCCTCCACTGGGACGTGCCCCGGTTATGGTTGGAATTGCGGAACGCCCTGTCGCGTTTGGGCGAAGTGGAGCTCGCCGGCATCGGTGTCGACGCCTGGGGTGTGGACTACGCGTTGCTGGGCGAGCGCGGTGATCTGCTCGAGAACCCCTACCACTACCGCGACCGTCGCACGGAAGGAATCATGGAAGATGTGCTCAGGACAGTCAGCAAACAAGAAATCTACAACGCAACCGGCATTCAATTCATGCCCATCAACACCTTGTATCAGTTGGTCGCCGCTCAGCGCCGCACTCCCAAGCTTCTCGCCTCAGCAAAATATCTTCTCACCATCCCAGACCTATTCAATTACTGGCTGACGGGAAACGCGACTTGCGAGTTCACCAATGCGACCACCACCCAAATCGTCGATCCAGTGAAACGCACGTGGGCCACCAACCTGATGCAGCGCCTCGAACTCCCGGCGAACTTGCCGGCGCCGATCGTAGAGCCAGGATCGATCCTCGGCACACTCCTGCCCGAAATTACATGTCATCCCTCTCATGCCGGCGCGACGGTGATCGCTCCTGCCTGCCACGACACCGGATCGGCGGTAGCTGCTATCTCCGCACGCGATGGCACTGCATTTCTCAGCTCCGGCACGTGGTCTCTGCTGGGCACGGAACTGGATTCTCCGGTGATCACTCCTGAAGCGCTGCGCTTGAATTTCACCAACGAAGGCGGAGTCAATGGAACGACCAGGCTGCTGAAGAACGTCATGGGCCTTTGGATGCTACAGGGCTGCCGTCAATCCTGGACCGCCCGAGGATTTTCCTACGAGTATCTCGAACTCATCGAGTTGGCAGCCCGGCAACCTTCATTTCGCCATCTGGTGGATCCCGACGACGAATCTTTTCTACGACCGAGCGACATGATTGCTTCCATCGACAAGTTCTGCACGCGAACCCATCAGTCCGTCCCAAAGGAACCCGGAGCATACGTCCGAACGGTTCTCGAAAGCCTCGCATTCAAGTACCGCCTGGTTTTGCGCAATCTGGAGCAGGTGACCGGCAAACATATCGAGCAAATCCGAATAATCGGCGGCGGCTCAAAGAATCGCCTGCTAAACCAACTGACGGCTGATGCTACAGGAAGAACGGTCCTCGCGGGTCCTGCCGAAGCAACCGCGCTCGGAAATATCGCAGTTCAAATTCTGGCCACTGGGGAAGCAACCTCGCTCCAGGAAGTGCGCGCCGTCATCGATCGATCATTTCCCACCGAGACTTTTCGAGCCCACGGAAACTGACAAATGGGATAAGCACGCGGAACGATTTGAGCAATATTGCGGGAGCATTTATGCCTGAAATTAAAGAGACGACTCATCTCAAAGATTTATGGAACGAAACTGAAGCGCAGAAAATGTACGGCAATCAACTGGCCCTGCTCCGCTATCGCTCCAATTTATTGGGCGCAGACTTGCGCATCACGAACTTCGGCGGCGGCAACACCAGCTCCAAGATCGACCGTCCAGATCCTTTCACCGGTCGCCCGGTTCGCATCCTGGCGGTGAAAGGCAGTGGCGGAGATCTTGGCTCCATCACCGACGCAGGATTTGCCCTGCTTTATCTCGATCGCCTTAATCAACTCAAAACATCTCTACCGCGGCGAGCAACACGAAGACGAAATGGTTCGCTATTATCCGCTATCCGCATTCGGAGAAAATCGCGTGGCCGCTTCGATCGACACGCCGCTTCACGCATTCCTTCCCTTCGACCATGTGGACCACCTCCATCCAGACTGGGCCATCGCCCTGGCTGCTAGCGCCAACGGCAAGCGGAAGCTCGAAGAGTTCAACAAAGAGTTTGGACGCAAAATCGTTTGGGTTCCCTGGCAACGTCCCGGATTCGAACTCGCACTCATGATTGAGCGGGCCGTAAACGAGAATCCTGGAGCCGAAGGGTTAATTCTTGGCGGACACGGACTGTTCACTTGGGGAACCACGCAGCGTGATTGCTACCTGAACAGCATTCACACCATTGATCAGATGGGTGAATTCGTCCTCAAGCATCAATCGAAGAAGCCCGCACTGTTCGGAGGAATCGCGCACGCTCCCGTTCGGGATCGCAAGAGCGTGGCAATCCAACTCCTGCCGACACTCCGCGGAGTCATTTCTTCTAATCGCCGAGTTATCGCTCACTACGCGGACGACGAAGATGCACTCACTTTCGCCGGCTCGAAGTGGGCGAAAGAACTAAGCTTACTGGGCACCAGTTGCCCCGATCACTTCCTCAGGACGCGCGTCTGTCCTCTTTTCCTTTCATGGGATCCCGCAAAGGAGTCCGTGATTGATCTCAAAGCACGGATTCAAGATGATGTCGCAAATTATCGCGACGCCTACAAAAAGTATTACGACACCTGCGCGAACCCGGATTCTCCGAAGCTCCGCGACTCGAATCCGTCCGTGGTTATCGTTCCAGGGCTTGGACTGTTCGGCTTCGGCAAGAATAAAAAAGAAGCGCGGATCACCACCGAATTCTTCATTAACGCCATTCACGTCATGGCCGGCGCAAACGCGTTAGAAGACGGAGAAGTTCCTCATCCTCTGCCCCAAGCCAAACATTCTGCGCAATCCGAGCAATTCACGCAATTCCATAACTACGTGGCGCTCCCTCGATCCGAAGCCTTTCGCATTGAATATTGGGCTCTCGAAGAAGCCAAACTGCAGCGCATGCCAGCCGAAGCGGAGTTCAGCCGAAAAATCGCCCTCATCATCGGTGGTGCCAGCGGGATCGGCCGGGAGGCTGCGCTTCTGCTGGCGGGCAAGGGAGCGCATGTCGTCGTCGCTGACTTCGATCAGCAAGGCGCAAGGAAAGTTGCCGATGAAATCGCGGCAGTGTCGTCGTCAGAATTTGTCGCGCATACTCGCGCGGATCTCAGTTCTTCCGCCTCGCTGGCTGAGACCGCAAACTTTGTCATCTCACAATTCGGCGGCCTCGATATCATCGTCAACACCGCCGCTATCTATCCGGTTCCTGGTGCTGACGGAGAACTCTCCGACGCACAATGGGCACAAACCTTCCTCGTCAATGTCACCGGGAATTATCAACTAGCGCGTCAGACCGAGCAGATATTCAAAGATCAAAACCTGCCTGCCGTCATTGTGCTTACCGGTTCTGCTAACGCTGTTGTACCGAAAAAAGGTAGTGAGGCCTACGACACCAGCAAGTCCGCACTCAACCACCTGATTCGCGAGCTCTCGATCAAACTCAGTCCGCTCGTGCGCGTCAACGGAATCGCCCCCGCGACCGTCGTCGCCGGCTCGACGATGTTTCCGCGCGACCGTGTAATCCAGTCTCTCGAGAAATACAAGATCGCTTTCAGCGAATCGGAGTCGACGGAAAACCTTCGCACAAAACTCGCCGATTTCTATGCGCAACGCACGCTGACCAAGCGTCCGATTCTTCCCCAGGACTGCGCCGCCGCCATTGTGTGGCTCGCTGGAGATCAGAGCGCGAAAACTACGGGGCACATTATTCCCGTCGATGGCGGCCTGTCCGAGGCCTTCCTGCGATAAGGAGCAAGCATGCAGCGTATTTGCTTTGTCTTGCAGGTCAAGGCCGAGCGGCTCGCGGAATACAAGGAGCGTCATCGCAGCGTGTGGCCCGAAATGCAGGATGCGCTATGCGAAACGGGATGGGGCAATTACTCCTTGTTCCTGCGCGACGACGGTCTGCTGGTCGGTTATTTGGAAACGGAAGATTTTGAACGTGCCCGCGCCGCGATGGCCGCCCGCGAGGTCAACGAACGATGGCAGCGCGAGATGGCCGACTTTTTTGTCCAACCCAACGGCACGTTGCCCGATCGCGCCATGCAGCCGTTGGAAGAAGTCTTTCACCTGTAGAATTCGGACTCGAGGATTCATGAATCCTGCACTGGGAGTGTTTTTTCACTGGCTCGGCGGCCTTGCCTCTGCAAGCTTTTATGTTCCCTATCGCGGCGTAAAGCACTGGGCATGGGAAACCTACTGGCTTGTCGGCGGATTCTTCAGCTGGATCATTGCCCCCTGGATCCTCGCCTTCACAATGACTCACGACCTCGCTCGCGTCCTTCACGAAGCGCCCACCAGCAGTCTGTTTTGGGCTTACGCATTCGGCGTCTTGTGGGGACTCGGCGGCCTAACCTTCGGGCTGACTATGCGCTACTTGGGGATGTCGCTCGGCATGGCCGTTGCCCTCGGATATACCGCAGCATTCGGCACCTTGATGCCACCGATCTTTCGCGGAGTGTTCGGCTCCGAAGTTCTCGGCACTCACTCGGGCCTCATCATTCTTGGCGGGGTTGCCGTCTGTCTTCTCGGTATCGCATTCGCTGGCGCTGCTGGAGTCTCCAAGGAACGCGAAATGTCCACCGAGCAGAAGCGGGCCTCGATCAAAGAGTTTGACTTGAAAAAAGGATTGCTCGTAGCAACATTCTCAGGCGTGATGAGTGCTTGCTTCGCTTACGGACTCGCCGCCGGTGATCCCATTAAAGCCATCACGCTCCAACACGGTACTCCGGTTCTGTGGCAGGGTCTTCCTGTCCTCGTCGTCGTGCTCGCCGGAGGTTTCACCACCAATTTCATCTGGTGCCTCATGCTCAACATTCGCAATCGCACCGGCTATCAGTATTTCGAATCCGAAATTCGCGGACGCGTTCCGGCCCGAAATGAAGAGCCTATTCTTGAATCCGTCACCGACGCTCCCGCCGAGGAAATGGCGGTAGCCGTCGCCGTCCAACAAGACGAAGCAGATCGAGCGCCCATGCTCGCCAACTACCTCTTCTCCGCTCTCGCAGGCACCACCTGGTATATGCAATTTTTCTTTTACACGATGGGCGAGACGCAGATGGGACGCTACAAGTTCTCCAGTTGGACGCTGCACATGGCCAGCATCATCATCTTCAGTACTCTATGGGGAATCGCGTTGAGTGAATGGAAAGGCGCGGGCGGTCGAACGCGCCTGCTCGTCGCATTCAGTCTCTTAGTCCTCGTAAGTTCGACTGTTATCGTAGGCTACGGAAATTATGTCGGCGGAGCACACTGACGTCGCTTGATCTCGAGATCCGCACATGTCTATCGTCAAAAACAAGATTGCCCTTCTTCTGTTTGCCACTCTACTTGGGTCGATCATTCAACTCCCCTTAACCGCTGCTCAGCAGAACGACCATCTCTCCGATCTGGAGAAATCCTTCGCTATCCCTCCGGACGATTGCCGAATCATGATGCGTTGGTGGTGGTTTGGTCCCGCCGTCACCAAGCCTGAGTTGCAGCGCGAGCTTGAACAGATGAAGGCCGAGGGCATTGGTGGCGTCGAGATCGCAACGCTCTATCCACTTGCGCTCGACGATCCCGAGACCGGTTTTCATAACCAACAATTTCTCTCCGACGAACATCTCGACGCCATCCGCTTCGCCGCCGAAACCGCCAGAAAACTTGGCCTCCGAGTCGACATCACCTTGGGGAGCGGCTGGCCTTTCGGAGGTCCTCACATACCCGTCACCGAAGCCGCTGGAGAGTTGCGTGTCGAGATGATCCCCGTTGCAGTGGGAGCCGAATCGATTCCCCTCCCCGACATTGCGGCTGGTGAGCAGCTGATCGCCGCCTTCATGGCTCCGGTCAACGAGGGTCATCCCGCGATGCAACAGGCAAAGCAACTTTCATCAATCACGAACGGACGCCTGCGCATCTCTTCCCGACCGGCCGCGGACAGCGATGCCATATTCTTCATTTCCAGCCGTACGGGAATGACAGTGAAGCGTCCTGCCGTTGGTGCCGAGGGATTCGTCCTCGACCACTACGACCGCAACGCAATCGAAGCTCATCTCCACGCCGTCGGCGATCGGCTCCTCACGGCGTTTGGCGACCATCCTCCATACGCAGTTTTCAGCGATAGCCTGGAGGACTACGGCTCTAACTGGACCGGCGATTTCATGGAGCAGTTCCGCGCCCGCCGCGGATACGATCTCACTCCTTATTTGCCGGCGCTGATCGGCGATGCAGGACCGCTCACGGCTTTCGTTCGCCACGATTGGGGCCAAACGCTTACCGAATTGGCGAACGAGCGATTCCTGACTCCGCTGCACGAGTGGGCGCAACAACACCACTCATTGTTCCGGTCTCAGAGTTATGGATTCCCGCCCGTTACGCTCTCGAGCAATCGCTACGCGGATCTTCCGGAAGGTGAAGGCAAAGCATCATTGATGATGTGGCGCGAATTTTCTGACGTGCGCTGGGCCGCATCGGCTGGACATCTTTTTGGCCGGCCCGTCATTTCCTCCGAAACCTGGACCTGGCTGCACTCTCCCGCATTCCGCGCCACGCCACTCGATCTCAAGGCCGAGGCTGATCTGCATTTCTTGCAAGGCATCAACCAACTCGTTGGACACGGCTGGCCCTATTCCCCGCCTGACGCCGCAGAGCCCGGATGGCGCATGTATGCGGCCGCCGCGCTAAACGATCACAATCCGTGGTCGTTCGCAATGGCCGATCTCGCTCTCTATCTGCAGCGCGTGAGCTTCGCTCTGCGCCAGGGAAAACCTGCCAACGACGTGGCACTGCTTCTGCCCAACGACGACGTGTGGTCCACGTTTTCCGTTCGTAGCGATTCCACCGCCTCTGTGATTAACGCCGGGGGCTTCAACACTGTTGGCTCCAATTTCAGCATCGACGAATCACTCGATCATTCCCTGATGAGTTCGCTAGTTCCGCATATCCTCGATGCAGGATTCAATCTGGACTTCATCGACGCCGACGCGATTAACACCGTAGGCATTCCTTATAAGGTTCTGATTCTTCCCGCCATCGACCGGCTCCCACTCGCGACCTACCGGAAGATAGAAGATTACGCGCGCCACGGAGGGATCGTCATCGCTGCGCACAGCCTGCCCGCGACAGCACCCGGTGTCATGACTGCTGAATCCGAAAGTCGCCAGATTCAAGAGATTTCGCAGTACCTCTTCCGCGCCAGCAACGCCACCGGGCACTTCGTTCAGGATGAAACGCAACTCGGCGCCGGCCTCGCTAGTTATCTAACTCCCGATCTCACTCTGCTTCCTCGAACTCCACGCATCGGATTCATCCACCGCAAGCTCGCCGACGGAGACTTGTATTTCATCGCCAACACCAGCAACCAGTTTCACCATGTGAAGGCTACATTTCGTAGCACAGCGAACCACGCAGAGTGGCTCGACCCGCTTACCGGCAGCACTTCCACGGTCGACAATCCCTCAGTTATCTTCCTTGATTTGCAGCCTTACGAATCGAAACTGATTGTCTTCACGAATTCAGACATTCACCCGAACACGACGAAACCGCTTCGACACGGTCCTTCACGAATCATCGATCTATCGAGGGATTGGAAGGTGATCTTCACAGGAGCGAATCAGCCGGTGGTCATGCCGTGGCTTCATTCCTGGAGCGACCTTCCCGCGTTCAAGTACTATTCGGGGACCGTGACCTACGAAAAAACGATCGATCTCTCGGCCGCGGATCTGAGTTCGGGAATCACGCCGTTTCTCTCCTTCGGTCAGGGAATTCCGATCCAGGAACCGAATCCCTTGCCAGAACACAGCATGAAGGCGTACCTGGACGGACCAATCCGGGAAGCCGCCGAAGTCTTCGTGAACGATCAACGGGCGGGCGTGGTGTGGCATCCACCGTACAAAATAGACGTATCCAAATTTCTCACGGTCGGGAAAAACCATCTGCGCATCATCGTCGGAAATACAGCCATCAACTCGCTGGCCGGACAAACGCTTCCGACGTATCGATTGCTCAACGAAAGATATGGCGAGCGATTCACGCCACAAGATATGAAGAATCTACAACCCTTGCCGTCGGGACTCGTAGGCGGGCTGCAGTTGGACTTGGAAAAATAACCCGTCGCTTCGAAAAGCCGAGCCGTCAAGCTTGCAGGTCCAACTCGATCGCATCAATTAACGGAACCAGCCATGCCAACAACGACTGGTGGGCGGGATGCTGCACATACGCATCCAGCGCGGCTTTGTCCTTGAACTGCATGATGCCGCCGAATGTGTAACCTTTTCCTCGCGGCGAAATATTCGGGCCCACATGCGTCTGCAGCAGTCCGGGGATAACTCCCTGGAACGCGGCGATACCTTTCGCAGCTCGCTCTTTCTGCGCTTCTGTCGTGCCCTGCTTCCACTGAAACGCAAACACGTGAAAGACGCTCGAAGACTCGCTGTCCGCGCTCGCACCCTCCTCCAGATTGAGCGAAGCAAGGACAACTGCTCCCACAGCCAAACCACCGTCACGAAGTAATCCACGACGCGTTCTGTTCTCCATCAGGTTTCCCTTTCCTGCGCCACAGCCTTCATTCGCTCGCATCGCCTCCGACAAGGTACGCAAGATCACCGCGAGCCATAACTCTTGTCATTCCGCCTCTTTGTCATTCCGAACCGGTCTGCAAGACCCGTGAGGAACCTGCTTCTTCGCTCATGAGCCCTATGAATACGAAAGCGTGACCTACACCCATCCTGCATCGATCACATAGCTCTGATTCGTGATCGCCGAACTGTCGTCCGATGCCAGAAACAATACCAGCCGCGCCACTTCCTCCGGCAGGATCATCCTCTTGAGCGCCTGATTCTTCAGTATCTGGGCTTTGTACTCCTCGGTGATCCAAAGCTTTTGCTGCCGCTCCGTGAGGATCGCTCCCGGCATGATGCAGTTGACGCGAATATTGTCGCTTCCCAGTTCGTGAGAAAGCGTTCGCGTCATTCCCACGATCGCCGCCTTTGCAGTGACGTATACAACTTGATTGGTCGAAGGAATCACCCACCCGATCGAGCTCATATTGATAATTGAGCCGCCTTGTGCCTTCTTCATCGCCGGAATCACGGCCTGTGACATGAAAAACTGGTGTTTCAGATTGACCGCGATCGCCTGATCCCAATATTCGGACGTGACCTCCTCAATTTTGTGTCGAGTATCGTTGCCTGCATTGTTCACCAGCACATCCACAGTCTGAAATCTGTTCAGGATATTCTGCACTGCATTTTGTACGGCAGGAATATCGGTCAGGTCGCAGCGGTGATAGACAGGCGGCGTCACGCCATCCGCGATGAGCGTTTTGATCAGCTGTTCCGCGGCATCGTCCTGGATATCGAGGAAGGCGACTTTCGCATTCTGTCTCGCGAAGGCGCCTACGATCGCTTCTCCAATCCCGCTCGCGCCGCCTGTTACCACCACCACCCGGTCACGCAGGCTCGGGTACGTAGCAAATTTCCGCATCTCTTCCATCCAGTATTTCCTTAGCGCACTTCGCCAATCAATACACTATGTCGCCCGTACGGAGCCCGGTTTCAAGAATCGTATCAGGCGCAGATTTTATACCTACTCTGAGCAAGAGAAACTGTTGATTCGGCCATTCGAATCCGACGATGAAACAAAAGTCCTGTGGCAGAACTCCACCCGGGAGGGAGGCTTGAACCCGAAGGGACTCTCGGCTCCCCGCAAGCTTTAAGACCGTTGCGCATACCGCAAACAACAGTGCTTCAGGCTCCTGCCTCGCTTTAAAGGCAAGAAAGTGCTTAAAAGTCCTGCACGGGGTGGGACTGTCTGAAAAAGAACGGACGAAATGAACTGAGCGGCGTCGACCGATTTGGATCATGACCGCGGGCAATCACGGTGTGCTTCGTGTGGTGGAGAGACCTCCAGGCCACCAATTCCAGTCGCCTGCAACGCGAAGGAGTGCGGGGCCAATCACAATGCGAACCAGGGTTGCGTCAATTAACACGGCAATCGCGAGGGTGAATCCAAGCATCTTAATCACGAGGAAGCCGCCGAACGTAAATGCCGCGAAAACCACGATCATAATGGCAGCAGCGCTCGTAATCAGTCCTGCGGTCCTAGCGAGTCCCTCCGGAATGGCCTCCAATTCGCTCATCCCGCTCCTCCTCGCTTCGAGCACTCGCGCGACCAAAAACACTTCGTAATCCATACTGAGCCCGAAAACAATGGCAAATGCGACGATCGGCACAATGGGAAATATGCTGCCCGTGCCCTCGGCGATTCCAAAGAGCCTGCTTCCGTGTCCGTCCTGAAACACTAAAACCAGTGCCCCGAAGGATGCGGCAACCGAGAGCAAATTCAGCGCAATGGCCTTCACCGCAGCGAATAGCGATCGGAAGCCGCCCAGGAGCGCGACCAGCGTCCCTCCCACCACCATCGCAATGACTGAAAAGAAGCGTTCCCTGACAATCGTCTGATAATCAGCCGTTAGCGCCGGGATGCCGCCAATGCGCAGTGTGGCTCCGGGTACTCCGGTGAGTGCCTCGGCTCCGGTCTTCCGGAGTTCCCTCACCCAATTGACCTGATCGTTCACGGAAATGGAAGTCACGGGTAGCACTTCGATCAATGCCGCCCGGCCATCGCGACTCAGGAATGTTCGACGCGTCTCACGCGGAAGATTGTCGAGGCCAGAACGTTCACTCTGCGCCATTGTGGTGATTGAGATAACGCGATGGGCACGAGGATCGCTCGCGAGCGTCTTGCTGAAACGGTCGAGTGCCTTCCAGCCCGCATCCGTTTGCGCAATCGAGTCGGTTGGCAGTTCGAGAATCACCCTCAGCGAGTACACAATGCCAGAGCGATCCATTCGTTCGAGCGTGTGAAGAGCGCGAACCGATTCCGCTGCTGATGGCAGCCAATCTCCGTTGGGCACGTCGGTATCGAGCCGCGCGGCCTGCGATGCGAGCAGCAGCAGCGGAGCACCCGCTAAGAGAATGGCAAGCCAAGGATGGGCGACAATCACCTTGCCCCATCGCCTCCAGCGGTTCGCTGTACGCGCCGCACGATCCTCGTCCCAACTTGCAATGACTGCGACCCGGCCAGAATTGATGCGTGCACCGAGTGCTCCGAGCAGTGCTGGAACGACAGTATTTGCCAACAGCACACTCATTCCAGCCACAAGCACGCCCGCCAAGCCTATAGAACGGACTTCGCTGATGGGAACAGTCAAGAGGGCTACAAATCCGATGGCCACGGTGGATGCTGAAATCAGGAGGGTACGACCGGCTTGACGTGCCGCAATGACGGCGGCTTTCACTCCGTCTGGCTCGACCGCGATTGCTTCCCGGAAGCGGCTAACCATGAGGAGCGCATAATCAATTCCCAGGCCCAGACCAAGCATCGTGGACAGATTCTGAACCAGAATCGACAAATGCCAACGAAGCGCCAGAAATCCCGCGATGGCCAGGGCCGTCCCAATGGCGAGTTGGCCAATTGCAACGGGAATGAAGGCTGCAATCAGACTTCCGAAAGCCAGCAGCAGAAGTACGAGGGTGGCAGGAATTACGAGACTTTCGGCATGGCGCACGTCGTCCGAACTGGCCTTCCGAATGTCGAAATTCAGTGGAGTCTCCCCTGTTAGCTCGAGCTTCACCGCCGGATATCGTACCCGCAACTGGTCTTGAAGCGATCTCGCTCGTTCGTGAAGCTTAGGAACAAGGGACTCTACAGGGCCGCCGGTAGAAGTCAGTCCCACCAGTAGAAAAGTCCCTCCGCCCTTGCCAAGGAAAATTGGGTCGTGGAGATCGAGATACGAAACGACTCCGGAAACGCCCGGTTCCTCTTGCATCGACTTTTCAATCGTTGCGAGTGCTTGCTCTCCCTCATTCGAGTCGGTTGCGGGCAGACCCTGAACCACCAAGACGACGCGGTCTACAAAGGGCGAATGAAATCGAGTGGCTAACTCTTGCGGCACTTTACCCGCTTCGCTGCCCTCGATGCGCGTTGCAGTTTCAAGATGGCGCTCCGCATGAAACGAAAAAGGAAGGAGCGCCACAGTGGCAACAAGAACTACCCCGGCGAACCAAAAACGGCGCATTAGCACAAGATTTCTCATTCCTCACACAATCGGACTGGGCTAGTTCTCTTTGCTTTAATCATCGCAAGTGGAAATCGTAGAGGATGGGCGGAAAGATCAGCAATACGGGAATTCACCCGCTACCCAAAATCGTTACGGTAAGGAGCGTAGATCAATCGTGGTGACTGATTCGAAATCGATTACGAATCATTGTAGGCGTCTGCTTCACAAGCTCGTTTTTGCCACCTTAGTGCAGCCAGGTTCGCATTCCGGATGAGTTCGTATTACTTTATTGTGTACCACGATTCGCGGTTTCAGGAGGAACATTGCACAAACTCGCACTGCTAGGGTTGTTTGCCGCCCTTCAAATTGGTGCCGCAGACCCCCGCGTCGGCTCTTGGATTCTCACCTCCGCTCAGTCGAGCTTGGATCCGCCGAATAAGCTTTCTATTACATCTCTCCATGGCGAAGTGCATGTAGCAATTTCAGGCGAAAAGCACCTCGATTTTACGTCGAAAGTAGGCGGACAGGGATCGGCGGTGCAAGGCAATCCGGCATTCAATCAGATTGAGCTTCGGAAAATCGATCGACATCAGGTCGACGTCATTCAGAAAAAGGACGGAGCCGTCGTAACGACGATTCATGACAAGCTGTCGAAAGATGCTAATGAGCTAACGAGTACGACTTCACAAAACGGTCACGCCGACCAGATCACCGTGTGGACGCGGGGCGCAGGAAAGAAGTCGGCCACTGACTTATTCGCCGGCGAGTGGACGCAGGATATGAGCAAGACTCGAATGCGGCAAGGAACTTTGCTCAAGATCGAGGGAGACGGGAGTGGCGGAGTCCACTTCTCAGGGGATTTTAGTTACAACGCCCGCTTTGATGGCAAAGAATATGACGTGAAAAATTCCACCAACGATACCGTCAGCCTTCAACTCGTCGACGCCCATACCGTCGACTCGATTTACCGGCGAGATGAGCAAATTACGCAGAAGGATCAGTGGGTGGTTTCGGCCGACGGGACCGAGATGACAATGACCACCACGGGCACGCTCGAAACCGGTCAGCAGCTAAAAGAAAAGCTCGTATTTCGCAAGCAGCAACATTAACGGCGCATGCTTTGCTTTCGCGTAAGCAAACCCGCTAACGACAGTTACCCACCGCGTTAAGCTCACGAGGCGAAACCGAGATAATCCCCTTGCGGTGCATGAATTTCAAAATGCCATTGACCGTGTCTTCGAGAGATGGATCCGGCCTGCCCCATTCGGAAGCGTTCCGAGCAGCCTGATAGCAAGAGCTGTCGTAGCGTTTGAACTCCATCGCCGAGATGTTATCGACGGAGCCCACCAGAAAATCCAGCAGCGGGAAGAGCAGGTCGTCTTTCCCGCATCGCCTGATAAGCTCGGGAACAAAATCTGGGAGACTAAATATTTCAAATTGCCTGCCGGTCGCCCTCGTGATCAGGCCAGTAATGTCCAGCATGTTCGCATAGTCATCCCTAACGACATGATAAGTCTTGTTGGCCGTGCCCGGAGTTGCTGAAATCGCAACGATATTGTTGGCGGTAATGTCAGCGGGAACAAAACTGACCTGGTTAAGGGCATCGACTCCGATGCCGTGATTCACCATGAACGCAACCAGCCGAACAGCGATATCAAAGTTGTTGCCCCCTCCGGTAATGGAGGGACTGACCAAAGCAGGCCGGAAGATTCGCGTGGTCAGCCCGTGACGGCGAGCATCCATGACCACTTGTTCCGATACCCATTTGGACTGGCTGTATCCAAAATCGAGCAACTCCATATTCGCGTTGAAGTCGGTTTCAAAAAGAACCTTCTTGACCGCCCAGCCAAATATGAACGTCGTCGAAACATAATTGAAGCTCTTGGGCCGCCCATCAAATGCCAGTCTGAGGACCTCATTCGTGCCAAGCACGTTCGCGTCCCGCATCCGGTCGTAGTTGAGCAAGTAGTTGACGGTTGCGCCGTTATGAAACACCGTATCGATCTCGTCTGCGAGAAAATCCCAAGACTCTCGCGTTAGAGCTAAGTCTTTCTGGCCAAGATCTCCGCACACGGGATTTACGCGAGTCTCGAACATGTCCATCAGTTCAGCCGGGCAGGGACCGATCGATTCCATCGCCGCCCTCAGCCTTTGTCGGCCCTGATGCTCGTCGGACGACCGGACAAGAACGTGAATCTTGGCGTCGGTTTGCTCCAGCAGACTTTTCACAAGGAACGGTCCGATGAAGCCTGTTCCGCCGGTTAGTAGAACATTATTGAGAATTGGCGTTTCGGGTAGAGCCGCAGGTGTCCGCGGCTCAAAGATGAGCTTCGTGTCGTCGCACATCATCCGTTGTTCTGCCACGCGCTGCTCTTCGCGGAAGGCGGCTAGGGAATGACGAAGCGGAACCAGTGCTTCTTCTGGAGCACGCTGCAACTGCTCGGCAAGTCGGAACAACTCAGCTACGCTTACTCGCTGAACAAGACCGATGTCCACCTGCCTCGCCAGCACTTCAGCGCCTTTATCCTTCAGAAGTTCCTTGATCTCGTGCATGAACACAACCAGATCCAAGGAATCCAGGCCGGCTTCGACCAGGTTGTACGATTCCGTTCCTGTCAGGTTGTAGCGCGCTTTCAATACATCCAGCGGTGATTGGGCGGCGCAATCAGAGCCTGATAGTCCATCGTCTTTTTCGCGCGAAAACTCTGAAAGAACGGTGAATTGCCCCTGCAGCCACATGTGCTTGGTTTTATGGCGCATGATCTTGCCCGAACTGGTTCTCGGTATCGCTCGAGGGGCAATAAAAGAAATCAGCGCCACTTCGACGTTCAGATAATTCCGGACGGCGGCGGCAATCTTCAGTGGATCCGGCAGCGCTTTCAGACTTCTCACTTCGGCGACGATCGCCAGCGCCGGTTCGCTGTCTTCGTGAATCTGAAACGCGGCCACGCAATTCGCGCGAATCAGTCCGGACGCTTTCTCGACGACGGCCTCGATATCCTGCGGGTAATAGTTCTGCCCGCGAAGAATGATCATGTCCTTGATCCGACCGCAAACGAAGAGTTCGCCCTCGTGGAAAAAGCCCATATCGCCGGTGCGAAGGTAGCCGTCGTCGTACGGGCTGTCGTCCACCAGACGGGCGTGGAACAGCTTTAGCGTGAGTTCTGGATTATTCCAGCAACCCAGGCACTTGCTCCCTCCCGCGATCCAAATCTCTCCGATTTGGCCCGACTCCAGAGCAATGTGCTTCTCCGGATCCACGATCTTTACCGTGAGACCGGGTAAGGGAGTTCCACAACTCACGATCTGGGTGGCCGAGCCGATTTCGGACACCTCTGTGGTCATGCGCGCTTTGCCCAGGGCAATGCCATTCTTATTGACCGAAATAATGTTGCGCCCGCCGAGCGAAACCGCCAGCGTGTTCTCCGCCAAACCGTACGCGACGTAGAAGCTCTCCGACTTCAGCCCGTGAGGCTGAAATGCCTGCAGAAACCTTTTGTAAGTGTCGGGCTTCACAGGTTCCGCGGCGACCATCAGAACTCTGAGCGAGCTGAGATCAAAGCCCTCCGAATTCTCTTTCGAAAACCGCCGGGCTCGCAAGCAATAGTCATACGCGAAGTTCGGTGCAGCCGACGCGCTGGCGCCATACGTCTTGATCGCGTCAAACCATAGAGTCGGGCGTTGAATGAAATCCGTCGGAGCGAAACCGTAAGTCGTGCCGCCTTTGAGCGCCGGATATAGGTAGCACCCGATCAGGCCCATATCGTGATACTGAGGAAGCCATGACACGACGATCGGCGCCTGATGGTCGATGACTAAGGGACCGTTGTGCAGGATGTTTTCGTGCGTAACCATCACGCCTTTAGGATCTCGCGTGGACCCCGACGTGTACTGGAGAAACAGAATGTTCGAAGCACCGTTGAAGTGTTCGTTTGAAGCCATCTCGACGAAGTCTTCGGTCACAATCCAACGAAGAGCGGAAACGTAGTCGACGTCAACTCCAGAGGAAGAGACTCCGCTTCGGGCAAGATTGGTTTTGAGAGATCCGAGATATTCTTTGCTGGTTAGAATGCCGGCCGCCTGGCAATCCTTGGCAATGTGGACCATTTTGTAAAGGGCGCCCTGGAAACCGTGAGAACTGGGAGGATAGACAGGGACAGGGATTAAACCCGCGCGAACACAGCCAAAAAACGCGCAAATCATTTCGAGTCCCGGCGGGTAGGCGAGCAAAAGACGATCCTGCGCCTTGAACCCATGCTCCTTGCGCAAATGGCTGGCAATCACTTTCGTCCGGTGCAGAAACGACTCGTAGGAGTAGCCTCCGATCGGATTGCCGTTCACGTCAATGTACGAATAAAGAACTCGGTGCGGGTGCTGATCCCCCAGACTATCCAGCTTGTCCAAAATCGAAGCCATCATAGATCGGATCGGTACTCATGGCGGTGGCACCGCCATTCGCTAACCTCCTGTGTTGAATGAACAACTTCCATCAGAAAACAAACGTACCGCTGCGCCCCGTGCACAGGGGTTGAGCCACTTCAAAAACAAGTCCGGGCTGAACCTTTGACGGGCGAAACCGCTCCAAGTTGGCGGTGGGTATCTGGGACGATACGTCCGCCAATTTTGCTGCAACCTTCCCGGCTGCGCAACGCGAGGGGTCGAGCCCTGGTTGTTGTCTTCCAACGTCGAATGAGGCTGTAAGACATCGACGCCGATATCGGCACCGTCGCGCTTGAAGCGAGACGAAAGGGACTTCCGTACACCCTGCCGGGGGTCGGAGCGGCCGACTCAAAGCGTCTTGGTCTGATATCACTGAGCGGCTAATGCTAGCAGAGATTTGCAAAACTGAGAACTACTAAGGTGATCAACACGATCGCTCCAACTTAGACTCGGTTACGATGACGCTTCTTGACCCGAAATTCCCTTGCTCTTCGTAAAGTTTTCGAGCTAACATCGATTTTTGTCGCTTGTGGCAAAGTGGGCACAAAACAAATACCCTCAACAGCCCGATCAACCTTCTGTTCCCCGGGGCCGGGAAGCGATTCGGCGACCCGGGATCATTCACCCAGTTCGTCCAAGATAGGTGGTTACTACTCTGAAGCCGGAAATTGATGATCTTGTACCGTCGGAGGCTTCGCTGCGAAGCTCAGCCGTCGATCCCACACCACCGTCTTCGTTCCCGAAGGTATTACGCCGTCGCCTCGACGATTTTTTTTCTGCCGGAAACATATCTCCCAAAGCCGACCGTGCCATGTGGGTCAAAATTGCGGTTGGATTGGCTGTGCTCGCAGCCAGCTGGATTGCCCTTTTTGCGTTCAAGCCAGATTCTTGGAAGTTTGTTGGGCTCTATCTCATTAACGCCATCGCTCAGACTTTCCTCTTGCTCAACATTGCTCATGACAGCAACCATAACGCGATTTCATCGGCGCGATCCGTAAACAAAACTTTGAACTATGTATTCGATGTGTGCGGAATTAGTTCGTATATGTGGCGCATCCTTCATCATCGCGGCCACCATTCCTGCATTAATCTCCATGGTGAAGACGACGCACTCACCGGACGCGGCATCCTGCGCTTCACGCCTCACGAACCTAGGGTGCCCCTGCAGCGCTTCCAGCACATTTATGCGCTATTTCTCTACGCGGTATTCTCCCTGGATTATGTTTTCGTTCGGGACTTTGAGTGCTTTTTCTTCCCGTCCCACGACTATTTAAAGCAGACCAAGCATCCGTTCAGAGAGTACGTCATTCTTTTCGCGGGCAAGGCGTTCTATCTCACCTACATGCTCGTTCTGCCGATCGTACTTTTGGGGAAAACGCCGCTGTTGGTCGGTCTGTCCTTCGTGCTCGCGCATTTGATAATTGGGTTGAGCGTCGCCCTCGTGTTTCAAACCACCCACGCGGTTGACAGCACGTATTTCCCTTCGAGCCGCGACGAGTTCGACAATGGGATTTATCACATCTTCGCAACCACGGCAGACTATGCCACTACGAATCCGGTGGTCGGTTGGCTGGCTGGCGGACTGAACCACCATATCGTTCACCATCTTTGCCCTTTCGTCTGCCACACTCACTATGCCCCTCTGACCCGAATTGTGAAGGAGACCGCCGAAGAGTTCGGCATTCCTTACCGGCAACATCCGACAATGAGCCGGGCCATCAAACATCATCTGCTACTCTTGAAGCAGTTAGGGACCGGGGATCAAATCTCGAGCACTTAAATTAATTCCGATGACCAACCGCTTCATTCCGGCAAATCAAGCAGGGGTTCCCTCAGTTCTCCCATCGCGCTCGGATAGAGAGGCGTGACCTTGCCACAAAGCGTGCCTGCCGTCTCCCGATCCCAATCCTTCCTCGATTCGCGCGCGATGGCTCGCAATCCTGTGCGGGTTCTCACGAAGTACACTCAACTTCACGGCACCACGTTTCGCTTCTATTTCGGCGGCATCAAGGAAGCGATCGTCACTACCGATCCAGCCGTCATCCAGCATGTGCTGAAGACGAATTCGGAGAACTACCACAAGTCTGAAATTCAAAAGAAACGGATGGGCCATTTTCTGGGCAAGGGTCTTCTCACCACGGAGGGGGAAGCCTGGAAAACACAGCGGCGACTGATCCAGACCGGGTTTGAACGTAAGCAACTCGAAGTTCTGTCCTCGATCATGCAGGACTCGCTCACCGATTCGCTTCGCGATTTCGACCGACAAGCTCGCACCGGCCCAGTCGACATCTACCCATTGATGATGAAGATTACCTTCGCAATGGTGGGCAGATCACTTTTCGGTGCTCGCTTGAAGGAAGAGGACATCGACCTCATCAGCCTGGCCATTTCGACCGTGCAGGAATTCATGGTTCGACAAACGATTCAGCCCTACTTGAATCCTTGGTTTACCGTCTCGGGTGAGTTACGCAAGCACTGGGACCTGCGAAGCCGCGCTTTCGGCGTTCTGGACGAATACCTCCAGCGCCGGCGAAAAGAAGCCCCCGGTCACGATCTGCTTCAGATCCTGATGGACGCTCGTTACAGCGACGGCCACGGCATGCCCGATGAATTGATCCTCAGCGAGAGCATGCAACTGTTAGTCGCGGGCCATGAGACCTCGTCGAACGCTTTGTCCTGGCTTCTCTACCTGCTAAGCACGCGCCCGGATTGCGTCGAGAGGATACGTCAGGAGTTCGATGTAGTGCTTGGCGACAGGTCTCTGAGCTACTCGGACGTTCCGAAGTTCGAGTTCACCACTCAGGCGATCATGGAAGCGCTGCGCCTTTATCCGCCATTTTGGATGGTCGATCGAATGGCTCTCGCCGACGACCATGTCGGAGATATTTCGATACCCCGTGGATCGACAGTTGTTGTATTCATCTATGGCACCCATCACTCGCCACAATACTGGGAGAACCCGGAGATTTTCGACGAAGAACGGTTCGCCAAAGTGAACGACAAACGACACATCCCCTTTACTCATTTGCCTTTCGGGGCCGGACCACGGGGATGCATTGGCGGCAATTACGCCATGCTGCAGATCCTCATGATTCTCGGTGTTCTGCTCAGAAAATACGATTTCCGATTAGTTCCCGGCCAGATGATCGAAGCACGGCCGATGGTGATTTTGCGGCCAGAGCACGGCATCCGCATGACTTTCACCGAAGCGGTGTCACGCGACGTCGACACTCTATCCGACTGTTCAGCCTGATTATTCAGTCGACTCCCTTGATCTGACCTCTTCCTGCGCTGTAATCTCACGCTCACGCCGATGTCGATTCTTGCCACGAGTGTCTCTGTGCTTTCCGTTGTGATCTGGTCCTACCTCGCCTTGGCGAGAGGAAGCTTCTGGAGCATCAAAAACGCTGAGTTCGACGCGAAGGGCAGCTCGGAGTTTTCGGACAGCGTCATTGCCGTGGTCCCAGCCCGCAATGAGGCAGAATTTATTGGCCCAATCGTTACTGCCTTATTAAGCCAGAGCGTACCGATGCCCATTATCTTGGTCGATGATGAGAGCGCAGACGGTACTGCCGAAGTCGCTCGGCTGGCCGCAGAGAAGGCAGGCAAGGCCGGCGCGCTTACCGTGATTCGGGGCAAGCCGATGCCGGCGGGCTGGACAGGAAAATTGTGGTCGATGCATCAAGGCATAGAGCGAGCGAGCGAATCGAACCCTACCTGGCTCATGCTTACGGATGCTGATGTGCTGCACGGTCCCGAGACCGCCGCGACTTTAGGTCGCATCGCTTCAAAAAACTACGATCTGGTCTCATTCATGGTGAAGCTTCGCTGCGAGAGCGTCGCGGAGAAGTTGCTCATTCCTCCATTCGTATATTTCTTCTTCATGCTGTACCCCCCAGCCTGGATTCGCGATCCACGGCGGTCGACCGCCGGTGCCGCCGGAGGTTGCATGCTCGTGAAAGCAGAAACTCTGCAACGCGCCGGCGGACTGGAACCCATTCGCGGAGCTCTCATCGACGATTGTTCCCTGGCAGCGCTCCTGAAGCAGCACGGCGGACGATTGTGGCTGGGTCCAACCGACCAAAGCCACAGCTTGCGACGCTATGAAACGTTCTCCGATGTCGATCGCATGATCTCACGCACCGCCTTCAATCAGTTGAAGCACTCTTCGCTACTGCTGCTGGGCACCATTGCCGGCATGGTGATTACTTATCTTGCGCCCCCGATATTGTTGTTCGCCCGGAACAACTTAGCGATCTTCATGGGGATTGCTGCGTGGATAGTGATGAGCCTGACGTTCTCGACGATGGTTCGCTACTATCGCCTGAATCCCGCATGGGCATTGAGCCTGCCGCTCGCGGCTCTGTTTTATCTGGGCGCCACCGTCCACTCTGCAGTTAAATATTGGACCGGCAGCGGCGGCAACTGGAAAGGAAGAATCCAGGACGTTCAGGGCCGCCACATCACCGACACTCCTCCCAAGTCGTGTCCATAGAGAACTTCTCTTCTGCCTCGATCTAACCCGTTCATTGCAGCAGCCGAGGGAAGGAACTTTACTAGGAAGTACACTCTGCCTGACTTAGCGATAGCTAGTTGATCACTACCTGACGTCGAGATTTCATAGTTAGAAACGTGTCTAACCGACACAAGCGGATTTGATCAGGGTTTTCGCAGCTTCATTCCTTAGGGGTAGGCACAGAATTGGGGACAGCGACGAAATCAGAAAAGAAAAGCAGAGCACCCTTAAAAAAGAAAACGGGAAGGCGCTAACCCAGATGAACAGCGATTTCCTGGTGCCGGGAGGGGGAATCGAACCCCCACAGGGCGGTTAGCCCCTGCGGATTTTAAGTCCGCTGCGTCTGCCAATTTCGCCATCCCGGCTCGACATCATTCTAGCGTAGGCATGCCGCCGGGCGCGTCTTCATCCAACCTCGCCCGGGCAGCAATCACCTGTCCGATAAAATCAGACGAGAGAAGAGATTCAGAAGACTACGGCGGTGCTTGCGACATGAACCGAGCAGGCCAGAACTGGCTTATGCGTGCGCCGCAGCGGCGGCGTTTTCGGAGGAAGGAGGGTGGGCGCGTTGTTTCTGTAACGCGTCGTGAAACTCTTCAGCTGTTAAAGATTCTCCGTAGAAAAGTTGCAGCAGCGGATCGTCCGTGTCGGACGCGGCCATCTTCAGTGTTCCCGTGTCCACTCCCAATCCCTCGGGTTCGACCAGCAATTCGGGTAGCAACGTACGATTCTCTGTCAGCACCCCTAGAAATCTTTCGACCGCGGCGCGGTGCTCAGAAGTCCCCTGCGTGAACTCGACTCCCATTCCCTTCTCCGGATGCATCACGCGCACAATTCCCTGTACCCGCACTTCGACTCCTCCCGCGCGCATCGAGAGCGTCACCAGGCTTGAAGGAGGAAACGGAGACGCTATTTCCAGATAACATCCGCCCAGACTGAGATCCGTCAACTGGCAGCGGATCGGCGGATCGTCCTGCTCCGCTTCTGGCGAGTTCTGTCTCAACCATTCCCGTAACACATGCGCCGCCTCGGGTGACGCCTGTACGAACCGCAGGCCCGCTTGCTTGCTCGAACCTTCCCAGGCAAATTCTGCCGGGATCTCCAGAGGAGCCGACGAACCGGGCAACGTGAACGCGATCTGCCACTTCCCTCTCGGACGCTGTTGGCTCGGCACGGCCACTGCCATACCGCCCTCGCTCAGATCGACGGTCATGACTTTCATATTTCCGCCGGCTTCCGAACTTCGCATCACGACAGGAATCTGCACCGCAACTCGAACGTTGCGCCGACGCTCACTCTTCATCAGCGCTCGCGCAGCGCGAAAACTGGATTTTGCCCGTTCACTCGAAACCGGGCGATAGAGCACGAAATGCGCTCCCACGCCGAACACAGCCTTCAACCCCACAACCGGTTCCACAATCGCGACGGCAACAGCGTGCTTGTTGCAGGGAGCGCCACGCGCGCTCTTGAGCACCTCGAAGGCACCGTCGTCGGAACAATCGGCGATTATGGCTTCAAATCTTTGGCGGGTCAGCTTGCGCAACGCAGCGTCGGAATTCGTACACAGGTCGACCTCGATATCGAGGTCTCCCAGCACGCGTCGCAAAACGCGCACTACCTTGTCATCGGAGCATAATACGAGTGATTTCAGGCTCATGGACCAGACCAGTTCCTGGCGCAACTATCCGGAGATCACTCTTTGGCCGTCCTACTGTCACCGCAGCCGGAGAGACGAAAGCTGATCCCCTTCCTGCACTCTATGACCACCCGCCGGGCGGATCAATATCTGCGACCCGCATACCGATTACTCCCGTAACTCGCAATTTCTCGAATCTACCGCCGCAAGAGGCGCGTTCTACGACCGTTCTGACATGAATGACTTGAGACAAGAGCGGGTACTACAGCCAAGTGCCCTTAAGCGCAAGATTTAAAGATACTTAGACAGAAACGAGGCTTACGGGCGGGCGAGATTCCCATTGACTTTCGAGTTAAATCGGCTGTAATATGTTGAGTCTCCGATTAGCTTTGAAGTCATCTGTGCAAAACTCACGTCCTAGGTTTGTCCAACCTCGAAGACGTCCATAAAGGTCAATCGGTGAATCTCGAGGCCAATTTCGAGAATCTTATAGGTAGGCAAGTTGCGTAGTTTCATCCCCTTAAGTGGAAAGGCAATTTTTTCATGGCCAAGCGACGCGGAAATCCGAACTGGGGTAAGCCTGAGCCGATCGGGCCCATCACCCCCACCATCACCGAATTCGAACAGGTTGTGCGCGAATACAAGCTCTCCCCCGACCAGTATCTGCGGTCGACTCGGTTGCGGGAGTGGGCGCGCCGTAACAAGAACTCGAAGTACATCCCCGAGCCGTTGTTGGAAGCATGGGGCTTCGAGATCGAGTCCACGCTGTAACCAGCGGGGTTGAGCTTTCTCATGGGTCGCTCTTAGAGCGACCCATTCTCTTTCCTACGCGCAACACCCGATGCTCAACGTCCTCCAAATTCCGCCTGCCGAACTCTTCTCCCTGCTGGTCGCCATCGGATTTGCCGCTGGACTGAACACTTACGCAACCATCGCAGTCCTGGGACTGCTCGGTCACTTCGCGCATCTTCCGCTGCCTCCGGGGTTGCAGCTGCTTGCCGGATGGCCTGTCATCGTCGCGAGCCTTGCCCTTTTCGGGATCGAGTTCTTCGCCGACAAAATTCCGGCCTTCGACCTGATCTGGAACGCGCTGCATACGTTCATTCGCGTACCCATCGCAGGACTACTCGCGTACCGCGCGACCAGCCAGCTCTCTCCCGAACACCAGCTTCTCGCGACGCTTCTAGGAGCAACCGTCGCGCTCATCGCGCACGGCGGCAAAACCGCAGCTCGCGCCGCAGTCACTCCGTCTCCGGAACCGTTCTCGAACATCACGCTCAGTCTCGGTGAAGACGTTCTCGCCATCGGCCTGACTTGGCTCGCAACGCGGCATCCGTACGTCGCAGGAACGCTGGCCACAACCTTTGTAGTAATCGTCGTGCTGATGACTCGCTTGGTCATCCGCGCCATGCGAGCGCTCTTCCGCGGCGCCGAGGGGCAAGTGGCTGCAGATATCACGAGAGCGAAGACTCTCTGATTTGTCACTCCCCTCTTGTCATTCGGAACCGGCGCAAGCCAATCAACTCTTGTCATTCCGAACCGGTCTGCAAGACCGGTGAGGAACCTGCTTTCCGCGTTAATCAGAATCCGATCTCAACCTTCAATCCCAGGAAGGCTCGCAAACGCTCCAGTTCCGCGCCGAGTTCGTGCTGGAACGCCGGATCCCTCGGCGGATTCGAATTCACATATCCGAGTTCAGCCTTCAGCTCCCCATTCTGAACCGACACATTTCCCCAGCCGATCACGCGATCCCGCCAGAGCAGCGGCAATGCGTAATAGCCTCGAATCCTCTTCCGCAGGGGCGTGTAGGCCTCAAAGCGATATTCCCAATTCCACAGCAGCTCGAAGCGATGGCGATCCCACACGACGGGATCGAAGGGCGCAAGCAATCGCACGATTTCCTGAGGAGCAGCCTTGGTCGGCGTCTCATTCGCAGGCCAATACCACTCAATTCGATCGACCGTTGCGTGGGATAGTCGCTGCAGCGCGCGCTGGAATGCTTTGGTTAGCTTCAACTGCCACTGCGGCGCAGCGTACTGCAATCTGCGCACAAGATATCGCAGACGCGAGGCTGGCACTGGTGCATAGACGTGAACGACGGCATCGACAAGCGCATCAATCGCTGCCATGCGAGCGGCTTCATCACTTGGTCCTGGAGCGTGCTCGTGCACCGCATACAACCGAATCCCCGCAGTGCGTCCTGGAACTCGCAGCAAGCCGTGATAATGCATCGCGTCCAGCAGGCGCGTAGTTGCGTTCGACGATCCTCCCCAATAGTTCTTGACCGAACCGTGAGCGAAATGACGATCGACCTCTTGCGGATGAACCACTCCGCGCTGACGCACGAATTCCAGGACAAGCTCGGCGCGCTTTCGCCGGCCGGAACGCCAGGGCACACCTCCTTGAGCTGTCATGCGGCTGGTGAATCGTGGATGCATCAGCGCCTGCAGTTCGCGCGTGACGAAGCCGTAGTTGATGAAGAAGTCTTCGTGGATGTCGAGCTCGGCGTATCGTCGCTCCAGATCTCCTGCGCGATAGCCCTTAACGCGATGGCGCAGGATCAAGTCCTGCGCACGCGCGGGCGCGCGAATCGGATCGGCCTGCACGAATCCCATGTGGTGAAGAGCGCGTTTCAGCGTGGTCGGCGGAAACAGACTACGCGCGACCGCAAAGCGCCGCAGGTCGTCGAGGGAGATCGGCATCCCTGCATGTTATCGAAATCAGAATTCTTTGAGGTTGAAGCTTAGAATTCCGATTTGGGAACTGCCAGGTTCGCGAGTATCCCCCTCCCCCCGGGGGTCTACCGGAATCCTCGATTTGCGGGGGCGAGAATAGACTAGACACGCATGTTCGTCCTCTCTACTGTAGATGTTCGCGGCTGGGGGACAAGGCTCGTGCCTAAAGAAGTCGGACCTGTTCCAATACCAAGACGGTTCTGGAAAGAAGTCGTAGCTAAGTGGCATTTTTATCTGCAATGGCTCAAACACACCGTCGCCCATTGGGGCCATGTATCGAGCATCGCAACCGCGCTTGGCATTTTTATTCCGCTCCTTGCACGAATCTCCCCCACCGTTGGCTCTCGAATGGGGCCCTTAGCTTGGGAGATTCCAATTGCGATATTTGCTGTTCTCGCTCTTTTGCGGTTCTTCTTGGCCCCGTATTGGATGTACCGTGAAAAGGAGGAACAGGCGCTAAGGTTCTCCGTTGAGAGCGAGGTCAACCAGAGAGAAATCACCCAGCTAAAGCGGCAAAGGGAAATCCTTCAGGTCGAGTTGCAGAATAAACCGCCAGAAGAGCCAGAACCGGAGATTCAGCTGGAAGTGACAAAGGGCCCTGTGCATCACGTAATGAACGACGTGTGGAATGCTGGCCCGTCAAAAGGACCGTTTGTTAACGCCAATTGGCCAACAGCCGTAATTGCAATTATCTCGAATCCGCCCGCCCTCAGAGGTAAGCGTGCGATCACTGCTTACAATTTGGCAGTTAGTGCAACATTTCGAGACCTTAGAGGAAATTCGCTCGGCAAAATTTCAAAAACCTACTGGTTGGGCCATTCCGTCAACAATGTAAGCCTAGCCGCTGGAGAGTTCCAGCATGCGCTCATAGCCACATACTCGGAAGGCCAACTGTTGGCGCTTTGGATGAATCCGAGAACAGAAGTCCAGCGAATTCGCACAGCAAGACAATTCACAAATACATTTAGCCAGCAAGGATCAGCTCCTACGGTCATCAAGTTCGACCAGGATGCCATAAGCTTGGATCTGACCGTAATTTGCGTGGATACTGGACAAACATTAGCCCAAGGCGAAGTACGACTGGCCAAGGACGAAACGAATGAACTGAAGATAGAGAGAGCCTAGGGACGGGAAAACCCAGGCACGAACCGGACGTTCCCTAATTTCCTTACAGCGGATTTACCACTTGCACTGCGCCGTACCTCTGTTTCCCCGCCAAGTCCTCGGAGTACAGCACCGCCGCACCTGCCTGCTCAGCCGCTTGCAAGATCAGCGCATCCCAGAACGACGTCTGGTATCGCACTTCAATCTCGAGCGCCTGGATCACCGCTTCGGGGCTGTTGGCCACGATCTCCCAACTTAGATAGTCCCGAATCAGTCCGCGAAGCTCATCGACCGAAATCGGGTTGGCCACCTTGCGACGCAAATTCACGCATAGCTCCTGCAGCACCTGCGTGCTTAACACACCCTGCCCGTTCGTCCACAAGCGCTCGATCAGTTGACGCGCCCGCTCATGCTTGGTGCCAGCCGCTCGGTCGTGCGCGTAAATCAGAATATTGGTGTCGACGAAGTATTTTTCAGCCATCGTGTACGCCATCTAGCGCGAGCTGAGAAGTCCGCGCAAACAGGCTCCGACTCACCGCTCATGAATCTCGTCGCGCGAGCCAGGTGTCCACCGCAGATCCATTCCTTCCCGAAGCCGGGCCAGTGCCCGACCGCGCGCCCGTTGGTAGCTCTTGCGCTCGCGCACTATCTGCTCAAGACGCGCCGCCAGCATTGCACTAATCGAAGTGTCTTCCTCCGCCGCCAGCACTCGAGCCTCGCGGATCAAATCGGCTTCCAGTTTCAACGTAATATTCGTTTTCATCCCGTAGCACGCTATTACGTGCAGCACCATTATACGTGCTCACGCCCCGAATATCAACAGGATAGACTTGTGACATCTGACCTTGCCCCTTACCCCAAATCAGCTCATCATGGTCAAGACCAAACGCAGATGGAGCGGCGGCAGGCGGCCGCTGCTAAGTTCTTTCGATACAAGATTTTGCCCGCAAGCGATTGAGCGCCATAGATCTTTGGTTGATTTTCCTCTAAGTCGATGATTCCAAAAGACCGAGGGGGGAGGGGGATATCTTCGATTTGCCGAAACGAAACCCATCAGCCATACCAAGAGGGTCTCGACTGACGTATGACATCGACAAGAAATTTCATGCCCATCTCTACACCGGCTCCGCAGCTTTTACCAGCTCAACCTTGTGCTCTCGTGGTTCGGGTCTTTGACTTCCTCCGTCCTTCCCTCTGCTAGAATCGCCTGATTATGAGCCCTCAGACTCCGTTCACCGATGTCCCCGATGCCATCGAGGAAATCCGCGCGGGCCGCATGATCGTGGTCGTCGATGACGAGGACCGCGAGAATGAAGGCGACCTGACCCTCGCGGCTGAGAAAGTCACGCCCGAAGCCATCAATTTCATGGCGAAATACGGGCGCGGCCTGGTCTGCCTGGCTATGACCGAGGAGCGGCTCGAACACCTGAACATCGGACCGATGACCGCCGAGAATACGTCGCAATACGGAACGGCGTTCTGCGAGGCGATCGATGCGCGCCAAGGGGTGACGACCGGCATTTCGGCTCACGACCGCGCGCGCACGATTCAAGTTGCAATCGATCCCGCGACCAAGCCTTCGGATCTGGCGCGTCCCGGACACATGTTCCCTCTGCGCGCCCGAAAGGGCGGAGTTCTGGTGCGCGCGGGGCAAACCGAAGCTTCGGTCGACCTGGCGCGGCTGGCGGGAATGGTTCCAGCGGGAATCATCTGCGAAATCATGAAGGACGACGGCAGCATGGCCCGCGTCCCAGACCTGATCGAGTTCTGCCGCCAGCACAAGATGAAGATGCTGACGGTCGCGGAGCTGATCCGCTACCGCATGGCGCACGAGCGCTACGTGAATCGCGTGGGCGAAGCATTGATCGAGACGCGCTTTGGAGAATTCCGGCTCATCGCATATTCGAGCGAAGTGGATGGCGGCGAATCTCACGTGGCGCTGGTTCGCGGAGACATCGAGCACAGCCGCGAGCCTGTGCTCGTCCGCATGCACGCGCACTGCCTGATGGGCGACGTCTTTGGCGCCACGGGATGCGAATGCCACGCCACCCTAGAAGGCGCGCTCCATCGTATTTCGCAGGAAGGTCTGGGAGCCCTGATCTACCTGCATCAGACGTCTCAAGGATTCTCTGTTGAGAAGGTCGGAGACCGCACTGCACTGAGCTTTCACGGTGGCCGCACGCTTCCCTCTCTTTACGACAATTCAAAACATATCCAGCGGGAGATCGGAATCGGGGCGCAGATTTTGTCGGACCTGAATCTGCGGCGGGTGCGACTGTTGACGAATCGTCCGAAGAAAGTAGCGGCGCTCGAAGGATTCGGGATCGAGATTGTGGAGCAAGTGCCGGTGCAGTTGGAGGAAGTGAAGGCTGGAAAGAAATAACTCGATCGAAAGGCCTTCATGGCCACTCATAGTTCGTCCGCCGAAACGATTCAACGCAATATCCCCGCGGGACTCATCGACGATGCCCGCAAACATGTCTACGAAGCGGCCATCCGCACGCCGTTGGTGCGACTGAATTACGACGGTCCGGCGGAAATCTATCTCAAGCTCGAGTGCCTGCAACCGATTGGCTCCTTCAAGATTCGCGGAGCCTATAACGCTGTGCGCCTTTTGTCGGAAGCTCAGCGGAGACGTGGGGTTTGGACCGTGAGCGCCGGGAACGCTGCCCAGGGAGTCGCGCTGGCAGCACGCAAGGCGGGCGTTCCGTGCAAAGTACTCATGATCGACGCCGCTCCCGCAGCCAAGCTGGAAGCGGTGTACCGCCTCGGCGGCGAGGTTGTAAAGGCCTCGTATGATCGGTGTTGGAAGGCTCTGGCGGAACGTGCGCACCCGGAGATGGACGGCGCATTTGTGCATCCCTTCGAAGACGACGAGTTCATTGCGGGGAATGCTTCCGCGGGATTGGAGATTCTGGAAGACCTTCCAGATGTCGAGGCGGTCACGGCAGGATTCGGTGGCGGAGGCTTGTCGTGCGGTATCGCAGCGGCTTTCAAAGAACGCGGGAGCAAGGCAAAGGTGTTCGCGGCGGAGCCCGAGACCGCGGCGCCTCTGGCAGAGTCGCTGGCAGCTGGATCAGCACAGAATTTTCCTGGATGGAAAGCCAGTTTTGTGGATGGCTGCGGCGGCAAATCCGTATTTCCCCGCATGTGGGAAATCGCCCATCACCTGCTCGCGGGATCGATCGTGGTAACGCTCGAAGAAGTTCGGCGGGCAATGAAGATCGTTGCCGAACGGAACCACATCATCTGCGAAGGAGCTGGCGCCTGTGCGGTTGCGGCCGGGTTAAGCGGGAAATGCGGATCAGGAAAGATTGTCTGCGTGGTGAGCGGTGGGAACATCGACCTTTCGGTCTTTACGCAATTGATGAACGAACCAACTGTTTAGGGCGGATTTTCTTGCGCGACGGAACCAACTTCCATTCGCGGTTTCGTAAACGAGGCGCTCGCGCCAAACTAGAACGGCTTGCGGACCACGACTTCGCTTTCGCGGATAAAGAACTGTGCGGAGCAGCACTCTGAGCCGCAGATGACCGGGATGAATCCGTTGATCTGCTTGCGCGTGATCAGTCCGAGCATGCCACAGGACGGACAGGCGAGCACGGCCCAGTAGGGATCTTCTTTCTCGCCAATCTCTCCGGCGTTTTCGAGCACAAAGACGGTACCGGGCTGCATTTGTTCCGGAATCCACTCATTGAGGACGTCCAGTTCACCGACCATGTGTTCCTCCCTATTCCTGCGAATCGAGCCTAAATCTGATAATCCCTACAAAACTTTTCTAGCATGCCTACGGGCATCGGGCGAAGTTACCGAAGTATTCGCCTTCCGGGAGACGACCCCGGCCCGCACCTGCCGCACGGCGTCGCTCAAACAGACACCGAGAATCGGCTGGTTCGAGTTCTTGAGAATATCGACAATCTGGCGCGCCGAAGTTTCGAGATAGAGGCGATTGCCGTCGGTGAGCAGGTGATATTCGGAGTTGCGATCGACGATCTCGGCCAGGCCTTTGCCGAATTCGCGGTCGAGAAAACGCATGACCTTGCGGACGCCTTGCAGAGAGAACCCCTTGCGGCGGAGTTCGCAGATCACAGCAACTTCGGTCAGGCGATCGAAAGAGTAGAGGCGGCGATGACCTTCACGCTCAGGCTTGACCACACCACGCTCGTCCCACCACTGCAACTGCCGGGCCGTGATGCCGGTGAGCGAGATGACATCCCGAGATGTGAAACGATCTTGCATGATCCCCTAATTTGCTCCGAAACAATTGCGGTGCAAAATGTTTCACACATTCTAGGCATGAGAGGCTGTGGATCAAGCAAAAGAAAATGGAGGGATTAGTGACTAACGAAGTTCCTGGCAGAAAGCGCGGCGTCTAAAGCCGCGATCGATGTGGGCGTTTGATGGTATCGCTGAGGCGATACCCTGATACGAACCTTGGGGGGCGGAAGAAGCAGGTTCCTCACCGGTCTTGCAGACCGGTTAGGAATGACAAGAGCTGTGTGGGCTTGCCGGACCGATCCGGAATGACAAGGGTTGGCCGGTTCGGAATGACAAGATTTGTACAGCTATGACATGAGTCGCCCGATACCGCCGCCGACGAAGTGGACGATTTCCAGTCGGTCGCCGTCCTTCAGCGTGGTTTCGGTCCAGCGTTCGCGGGGGACGATGTCGCGATTCAGTTCGACTGCGACGCGGTCGGACTTCATTCCGAGGGATTCGATGAGAGCTGCCATCGTGAATGGAGCGGGGGCGTCTTTGAAGTCCCGCGGGTCGCCGTTGATCTGGAGTTTCATTTTGCTGTTCGCCGAGTGAGGGCTTTTGAGATTATCGCATTCTGGGACTGTGGAGATGCGCGCGAGATCTCTCGTCCACCTGAAAAGCGGCTCGGGACGACGCCGACTGCAGAGGAAAGAAAACTCAAAACTCAGGAGCTTTTAGTCTGCTTTTCTTAGGACGAATTTTCTGGTGGTGGTGCGGCCTTCGAAGTTGGCTTGGACCAGCAAGGAAGCGTCGGGGAGGGCGGTCTCTTCGACTTCGATCTTCACTTCGGCGGCTCCTCCCGAATCGGCGACGGCCTGAGTATAGAACGGAGCGGCTCCGGGACGTGCGAAGCGGAAGGTGAGGCGAGCGCCGGAAGCCGCGGAGCCACCTTCGGTCACGCGCAGTTGCATGGTCAGGTTGCGCTCAGCGTGAACCGATTCAGCGTTCAGCCATTGGACTTCGAGTTCCTTCACCGTAGCTAATGTTTCCGGCTCGGGGTGGTCGAGGACGTCGTCCAACTTCCCTTCCCGGATCGCATCGAGAACGAGCCGGTGCTGTTCGCGGAGAAGTTGCTCCTTCTGCGAGTCTCCGAATTGCGATTCGGCGGCCTTGGCGGCGTAAGAAGTGGCTTTCTTGCCGATGCATCGTCCGCGCACGAAAACCTGGGTCTGCAGAAGGAGGTCGCCTTCACGCGCTTCACTTTGCACGTGATAGATCGTGTCCACATGCTTCACATCGGTATTGAAGCCGAAAATCATAGGGATTGGGGCAATTTGGTAATTGTGTAATTTTATAATCGTGTAATTGGACGGCCAGCAAAGGCGCTGACCGCATTGATTTGCAATTACAAAATTACCCGATCACTCAATCACAAAATTTTCATCTCCATTTTCACAGAATGCGCCGCTGCGCGCTTGACACTCTCGGTGCAAGCCCATAACCTAGAATGTTTCCGGTAACGCTGGCGCGAATTATATATACCTCGTACTATGCCCGACAATTACTTCGCTCGCTACCTCCCGTTTCTCATCCATATTCTTATGGCTGGCGGGATCGCGACTGCAATTGTCACGCTCTCGTGGCTGATCGGGCAGCGGAAACCCACGCGCGCCAAGCTTTCTCCTTATGAATGCGGCATGACGCCGGTGGGCGACTCCCGGCAGCGCTTTTCAGTGAAGTTCTACTTGGTCGCCATGCTGTTTATCCTCTTCGACGTGGAGGCGGTTTTCATCTATCCGTGGGCCGTGATCCTGCGTAAGCTCGGGCATTTTGGCCTCTGGGAGATGCTGGTGTACATCGGAATCTTCCTGGTTGGCTTCTTCTACGTCTGGAAAAAGGGCGTGCTGGACTGGGGTGAGACCGGCGCGAAACGGGGGAATTTCTGATGGCGCTGCTTCCCGCCGTTACGGATCTCGAACAACTCAAGAATCATCCAGCAGTCGCGCGCTTGCTCGATTGGAATGCTGCCGCCGTCGAAGGTGCGAAGTTCGACCGCGACGAGATGACGATCTTCCTGGAGCGAAGCAGCATCCGCGAAGCTTGCGTCCTCTTGAAAGACGATCCGGCTTGCCCGTTTAACTTCCTGTCGGATGTCACATGTGTCGATTGGTACCCGGCGGAACCGCGGTTTGAAGTCGTCTACCATCTGCTTTCGATTCCTAACAAAGAACGCGTCCGCTTGAAGGTACGGTTGAACAGTTCGAGCCCGGTAATCGAGTCGCTAACGTCGGTATGGCCGGGCGCGAATTACTTCGAGCGCGAGGTCTTTGATCTGTTTGGAGTGCGGTTCACGGGACATCCTTATTTACGGCGCATTTTGATGCCGGAGGATTGGGAAGGCCATCCGCTGCGTAAGGATTATCCGGTGGAGGGCTACCGCTGATGGCCCATTTGACACCTACACCTGTGCTCGAACCAGGCCAGGATCGGACAATGATCCTGAATATGGGTCCGCAACATCCGTCCACGCACGGGGTGTTGCGCGTACTTCTTGAGATTGACGGCGAGACTGTGGTGCGCATGATGCCGGACATTGGATTCCTGCACACCGGCATCGAGAAGACCTGCGAGGCCAAGTTCTACCAGCAGGTTGTGCCGCTGACGGATCGCATCGACTATCTCTGCCCCATGACCAACAACCTCTGCTACGTTTTGGCAGTGGAGAAGTTGTTGGGGTTGGAGATCCCTCCAAAGGCGCAGTGGCTGCGGGTTCTGCTGAACGAGTTAACCAGGATTAACTCGCACCTAGTCTGGCTCGGTACGCACGCCATGGACATTGGCGCGCTGACGGTCTTCTTATATTGCTTCCGAGAGCGCGAAGAAGTTTTAAAGATATTCGAGATGGTCAGCGGCCAGCGCATGATGACGTCATACTTCCGCGTGGGCGGGCTGGCGCTCGAACCGCCGCTGGGATTCTTTGACCGCGTGCGCGACTTTGCCGGGTATTTCCCCGAAAAGGTGGATGAGTACGAGAACCTGCTGACGGGAAATCCCATCTGGGCGATGCGGACCAAGGGCGTAGCGCGAATGACCGCGGAAGATGCGATCGCACTGGGTGCGACCGGGCCGACTCTGCGTGGCAGTGGGGTCGATATCGACCTGCGGCGGGATATGCCGTATTCGAGCTACGAGAAGTTTCAGTTCAAGGTACCCGTTTCGCAAGAAGGCGACGTCTTCGCGCGGTACATGTGCCGAGTACAAGAACTGAGGGAGTCGGTCAACATCGTGCGGCAGGCGCTCGACGGGATGCCCGAAGGTCCAACGAAAGCGGATGCACCTGGGATTGTTCTGCCTGAACGCGAGAAGATGAAGACGCAGATGGAATCGCTCATCTATCACTTCAAGATTATTACGGAAGGCTTTGCCGTGCCGGTGGGTGAGGTCTATCAAGCAGTGGAGTCTCCGCGCGGCGAAATGGGCTATTACATCGTGAGTGACGGCACGGCTAAACCCTATCGGGTACACATGCGGTCCGCGTGCTTCGCGAATCTCCAGACGCTGCCGAAGATGTGCGAGGGGCGGCTGCTGGCAGATGTCGTGGCGGCGATCGGCAGCATCGACATCGTGCTGGGGGAAATAGACCGATAGCATTGAGTAATTGGGAAATTGGGAAATTGGGAAATTGGGAAATTGGGAAATCGGGTAATTGAGCAATTGAGGGGTTGCAGTGAGTTCACAACCCGAGCAGCTTCGAGATAGGACGAAGTCGTTCGCATTGCGTGCGATCCGCTTGTTTCGTTCGTTGCCTTACGGGACGGATTGCCAAGTGCTCGGCAAGCAGTTGTTGCGATGCTCGACTTCGGTCGCTGCAAATTATCGCGCAGCCTGCAGGGCGCGGACGAAGGTGGAGTTTATCGCTAAGATGGGTATCGTGGTGGAGGAGTCGGATGAAGCGATTTTGTGGCTCGAGCTTCTAACCGAGTCTGGAATTGTATCGACCGAAAAGACAGAATCCCTGCTGTCTGAAGCACATGAATTGACGGCCATATTTACGTCGTCGCGCCGAACTGCACGAGGAGTGGCTTAGATTTTCAATTGCTCAATTACCCGATTACACAATTACTGTAATGAGATTTTCTGAGGAGTTCGAATCGCGGTTCGCCGAGATGGTGCCGCATTATCCGACCAAGAGGTCGGCGCTCGTCCCCACGCTCCTGTATGCGCAGGACGAGGTTGGCTACCTGTCGGATGAAGTGATCGCGGAGATCGCATTACGGCTGGACTTGACGGAACTGGAAGTGCGCAACGTCATCAGTTACTACTCGATGCTGACCACTAAGCCGCGGGGAAAGTTCAACGTGCAGGTCTGCACGAACATCAGTTGTATGGTGCGCGGCGGCGAAGAGATTCTGCATTACTGCGCGAAGAAACTGGGCATCGGCCACAAGCAGACGACTGCCGACGGCATGTTCACGCTGGAAGAAGTGGAGTGCATCGGGGCATGCAGCTGGGCTCCGGCGGCGCAGGTAAATTACGACTTTCATGAGAACCTGACCACCGAGAAGATGGACAGGATTCTGGACGGGTACAAGAAGAAGGAAACGCAATAACAAAATTTAGTGATTGTGTAATTTGGTAATTGAAAACCGCGGCGCGCCGGTTCTCAAATTACAAAATTACTCAATTACAAAATTACAAAATGGCTGATCTGGTTTCCCATCCCGACGAGGTAAAGGTCGTCTCCCGGCGCTTTGGCTTGGGCGCGACCAATATCGATCGCTATCTCGAACTGGACGGCTACAAGGCCGTGCAGAAGGCGCTCGCCATGGAACCGGACGCCATCATTAATGAGGTCAAGAATTCTGGGTTGCGCGGACGCGGCGGAGCGGGCTTCTCAACGGGGATGAAGTGGTCGTTCGTACCGAAGCAGTCGGCAAAGCCGAAATATGTTCTCTGCAACGGTGACGAGAGCGAACCTGGAACCTGCAAGGACCGGCTGATTTTCGAGCACGATCCGCACTCGGTGATCGAGGGCGTGATGATTGGGGCCTTGGCCGTGGGCGCGAAGAGCGGCTACATCTACATTCGCGGTGAATACCGGTATCTATCAATCATCATGCAGAAGGCGATTCGCGACGCCTATGCCAAGGGATTTGTCGGCAAGAACATTTTCGGCAGCGGGCGCGATCTGGATATTTACTGGCACGGCGGCGCTGGCGCGTACGAGGTCGGCGAAGAGTCTGCTCTGATGGAATCGCTCGAAGGCAAGCGCGGCATCCCGCGCATCCGACCTCCATTCCCTGCCGTCGTGGGGCTTTGGGGCGGGCCGACGGTCATTAATAATGCGGAGACGCTGGCGAATGTTCCGCACATTATTCTTGGGGGCGCAGACTGGTACGCGAAGTTGGGCACGCCGAAGAATGGCGGCACGCGGCTGTTTTGCTTGAGCGGAAACATTGCCAAGCCCGGAGTGTACGAACTGCCCATGGGCTACAACCTGAAAAAGATGTTGTACGACGTGGGTGGCGGGATTCCGAATGGACGGACTCTGAAAGCGGTTGTGCCGGGAGGATCTTCGTGTCCCGTTCTCACCGCCGATGAAATCGATGTCGCGATGGATTTCGATTCGGTGGCGAAAGCCGGGTCGATGTTGGGTTCGGGCGGCGTAGTCGTTATCGACGACCAGCAGTGCATCGTGAAATTCGCCCTCCGCACGATGAAGTTCTACCAGCACGAGAGCTGCGGATGGTGTATCCCGTGCCGCGAGGGAACGGACTGGCTCAAGAAGACTTTGATCCGCTTCCACCATGGCGGCGGCGTGAAGAAAGACATCGACAACATGCAGTACCTGGCGGAGAACATGCTGGGGCGGACGTTTTGTCCGCTGGGCGATGCGGCCGCGATGCCGACCATTGGGTTCGTGAAGAAATTCAGAAAAGAATTTGAAGACCATCTCGACGGCAAGCCCTGCCCATACGAAAAAGCAGGCGCCGAAGAACTCGCGTTCGCACACTAATTTCAATGGCTGATGTAAATCTTACTGTCGATGGCAAGAAAGTCACCGCTCCCGCGGGGACGCTGCTGATTGAGGCCTGTAAAACGGTCGGCATCGAAGTGCCGTCATTTTGTTATTACCCCAACCTCTCTTTGCAGGGCGCGTGCCGCATGTGCCTGGTGAAGGTCGAGAAGATGCCCAAGTTGCAGACTGCCTGCACCACGGTGATCGGCGAGGGCATGGTCGTGACCACCGACAGCGACGAGATCAAGCAGGCGCGCAAGTCAATGCTCGAAATGCTGCTCGGCAACCATCCGCTGGATTGCCCGGTGTGCGACGCGGGTGGCGAGTGCGAATTGCAGGACATGACGTTCTCGTATGGCGCCGCCGAATCGAAATTCATGGAAGCGAAGAACCACAAGGAGGAGCAGCAGTGGTCCCCGGTGGTGTTCTTCGACCGGCCGCGCTGCATACTTTGCTACCGCTGCGTGCGGGTGTGCGGCGAGGGCATGGATGTGTGGGCGCTTGGTGTGCAGAACCGCGGCGTCAGTTCGCTCATTGCACCGAATAAAGAGGATCATCTGGAGTGCGAAGAGTGCGGCATGTGCATCGACATCTGTCCCGTCGGTGCGCTGACTTCGGGCGCGTATCGCTACAAGACGCGGCCGTGGGAGATGAAGCACGTCGGCACCGTGTGCACGCATTGCGGCGACGGATGCAAGACCACTCTCGGCGTGCGACGCTCTGATACCGGCATGGAGATTGTGCGGGGCGACAATCGCGATAAGAGCGGGACCAATGGCGACTTCCTCTGCATCAAGGGCCGATATGCGTTTGACTTCGCGAATCACGAAGAGCGGCTGACGCAACCGTTGATCCGCAAGAATGGAAAGCTGACGCCGTCGACTTGGGAAGAAGCATTTGAACTTGTCGGCAAGAAGTTCGCGGAAGTGCGCGACAAAGATGGCGGCTCGGCGATCGGGGTAATCGGATCGACTCGCACGACGAATGAAGAAGCCTATCTGCTCTCAAAGTTTGCGCGGACCGTGCTGAAGACCAATAACGTCGACCATCACCGCACGGCCGACTTCCCTGCCCTGGCCGCTGCGCTGCGGGGGAAAGCCGATCTGACGGCGAGTATGGCCGATGTATTCACGGCTCCGGCAATTCTGCTGATCGGAAACGATCCGACGGAGCAGCATCCGCTGCTGGCGTGGCAGATTCGCAACAATGTGCGGCTGCATCGCGCGAAGCTGTACGTCGTCAATTCGGAGTCGATCAAACTGCGGCGGCAGGCGACAAGCTTCACACAAATCCCAGCGGGTACGGAAGGGAAAGTTGCAGCGTTTCTCGCGGGGGACGACGCGGCCGCAGAGGGTCTGCTGACTTCGTCCACGAATAAAGAAGGATGGACAAGTCTGCGCGACAAGATTCGCGCCGAGCAGAATCTGATCATTATTTTCGGTTCGGAGATTCGCGGCGGCGATCTCGCCAGCCTCATCAAGTTTGGGTCCGCCCTCTCCGGAGCCAAGTTTGTTTGCCTCGCCGATTATGCGAACTCGCGCGGCGCAGCGGATATGGGACTGTATCCGGACCTGCTTCCCGGATATCACTCCACTGCAGGATCGAGCGAGTTCCACAAAGATTGGAAAGAGATTCCGCAGACGGCCGGACTGGATTTGCCTGGCATGGTCGACGCCGCAAAAGCCGGCAAGCTAAAAGCACTGTACGTGGTTGGATCGAATCCAATCGCACGTCAGAGCATTGATCCTTTTGCCTTCTCGAAGACTTTCGTCGTGGTGCAGGACATGTTCTTGACCGAAACTGCGGTCATGGCCGATGTGGTTCTTCCGGCGGCGAACGCATACGAGAAGTCCGGCACGATGACCAATACTTGCGGCGATGTCCAGTTGGTGAAGAAGGCCGGAGAGATCTCAGGGACGAAGGCGGATTTTGAAATGATCGTCCGCATTGCGGATGCCATGGGCTTTGAGGTTCGTAAGCTCGTGCCGTTCGGCGGTGGCACGCGGGCTGACATGGGGCAGTCCCGCGGAGCGCAATCGGGCGAGGCAGACCGGCATTCGGTCTGGCTCGAGATGCAGGGCCTCGAACCGAAATTGAGCCCGCTCGATCCGACGGCAATTCTCGACGAGATTCAGCGGCTGGTGCCGGGCTACGACGTCTCCCGCATGAATCTTTTGGCGGGCAACAGCGAGCACACGTCGCTGACGAAGAGCGGCCCCGGTGCAACGCACAAGGCGGACTCGATTGTTCCAGCGAACGATGGCTTGTTCACGTCGGGCACGCTGGGACGGTACTCGCGCACATTGAAGTCGGTGATGGAGAGTCACGAAGTCAAGCCTGCCGAAGTCGCGGCGGATTAAGTAGTGGCTGTGAGCTTTGAGTTGTGAGCAGCGTTGGAACGCTGTTCGTTGTTGCTCGCAGCCCGAAGCTCATAACTCGCAGCTCAGCAAGAGAGGAAGCAAAGCTTTGCCGTTGCCCATCTGGCTGTACATATTGGTGTCGGTGATCAAGTCCGCAGTCGTGCTTGGCGTGCTGCTGACTGCGGTCGCATACACCGTGTGGCTGGAGCGCAAGGTGGTCGGCCACATGCAGAATCGGTGGGGACCCACGCGGGTCGGCCCGTTTGGGCTGTTACAACCGGCAGCCGACGGACTCAAATTTCTTTTTAAAGAAGACCTGACTCCGCCGCACGTCTACAAGCCGCTCTTTCTGGCAGCGCCGTTGATCGCCGTCATCTTCGCGCTGACGTCGATCGCGGTGATCCCGTTCGGCAACTCGATCACGATCGGCGGCTACAGCATTCCGCTGCAGATTACCGACGTGAATATCGGACTGTTGATGATCCTCGGCGTGACATCGATTGGCGTTTATGGCGTTGCACTGGCCGGATGGTCGTCGAACAATAAGTATTCGCTGCTTGGCGGATTACGCGCGAGTGCGCAGATGGTCAGCTACGAAATCTCTCTAGGGCTCTCTCTGGTTGGGGTGCTGATGCTTTCTGGGAGCTTCAGCTTGCGGGACATCGTAAACGCGCAGGGCGGGCACTTCTGGGGATTCATTCCGCACTGGAACATCTTCGTTCAACCGATTGGCTTCTTCTGTTACCTGATGGCGGCCTACGCGGAAACCAACCGTATCCCGTTTGACTTGCCGGAAGCGGAAACGGAGCTCGTCGCCGGATATCACACGGAATACAGCGCGATGAAGTTTGCCATGTTCTTTATGGCGGAATACGCGAACATGATCACCGTGGCATGCCTGGCGACGTTGCTGTTTTTCGGCGGATGGCATGGGCCGATTTTCGGTCCTCCGATTCTGCAAGCGCTGCTGCCCGTGTTCTGGTTCGTGGCCAAAATCGTCGCATTTCTCTTTTTGTACATATGGGTGCGCGGGACGTTGCCGCGCTTCCGCTATGACCAACTGATGGCATTCGGTTGGAAATTCTTGCTGCCGCTTGCGCTGGTGAATTTGATCGGCACGGCGATCGCAGTGGCGTGGTAGGAAAATAAGTTCTCAGTTCCCGGTTTTCAGTTCTCAGTTGCCGCGACTAAGCGGCCAACCGAGACACCCGCACAAAGGGTTCTGCTGACAACCGAGAGCTGAAAACTGAGAACTGCTTTCATGATTAGCGTTCATCTAATTTTGTTTCTGGCGTTCGGGGCTGTCTGCGTGGCGGGAGCGGTCAACCTGCTGGTGCAGCGGCATCCGATTAATAGCGCGCTATCGCTCATCGCGGTGATGGCGGCGCTGGCCGGAGAATATTTGCTGCTCGGAGCCGAGTTTGTGGCGGCGGTGCAGGTGATCGTCTATGCCGGCGCCATTATGGTGCTGTTCGTATTCGTCATCATGCTGCTCAATGCCGGGGTAGAAGAAGAAACCAAAGGCAGCCGCGTCGCACTGTTGTTCGGCATCCCGGGAATGTTATTGGGCAGCGTTCTAATTGGATGGGTGGTGTTGAAGCACTCCGGAACCGAGGCGGTTGCGGCGGGCGCCTTGCCGGGAACTCCTCAGGTGATCGGCGGCTTGTTGTTTCACGAGTTTCTACTCCCGTTTGAAATTACTTCCATCTTGATTCTGATTGCCATCATGGGCGCAGTGGTGCTGGCGAGCAAGCCGACGGTTTCCGGCGGCGGTCCGGCGCAGAGAGTGAAAGAATAATGGTGCCCCTTTCGTACTATCTGGTGCTGAGCGGAATTCTGTTTGCCTGCGGGGTAACGGGATTTCTGATCAAGCGCAACATCATCACAATCTTCATGTCGATTGAGTTGATGCTCAACGGCGTGAATCTTTCGTTCGTCGCCTTCGCTGCGCACTGGCAGGTGCTCGCCGGGCAAGTCTTCGTCTTCTTCGTGATGGTGGTCGCGGCTGCGGAGGCCGCAGTGGGACTGGCCATCATCATTGCCGTATACCGTACGCGCGAAACGCTCAATATCGACCAGGTCAACCTGCTCAAGCTATGACGTCCTCTCTCAATCTCTGGCTGATTCCGACGCTGCCGCTTGCAGGAGCCGCCATCAACGGCTTTCTCGGGAAGCGGTCTTCGCGTACGGCGGTCAGCACCATCGGACTGTTTTTCTCCGGCGCGGCGTTTGTCTGGGCGCTGATAGTGATCTTGCGCTTGTCGTCGTTCGCGCTCCCTTATCAGGAGTATGTAGCCCACTGGATTCGCTCCGGCAGCTTCACAGTCGATTTCGCCTTTTATCTCGATCAACTTTCTCTGGTCATGCTGCTGGTGGTGACGGGCGTCGGATTTCTCATCCACATTTATTCCGTCGGCTACATGTGGGACGACCCCAGCTACTACCGTTTCTTCACCTACCTGAACCTGTTCATGTTTTTCATGCTGACGCTGGTGCTGGCCAATAACTACTTGATGATGTTCATCGGGTGGGAAGGCGTCGGGCTGGCTTCCTACCTACTGATCGGCTTCTGGTTCACCAAGGACTCGGCGGCGTCCGCGGGCAAGAAAGCTTTCATCGTCAACCGCATCGGCGACTTCGGATTTCTGATCGCGCTGTTCCTGATCATCCAACACTTCCATTCCTTGAACTTCACCGCCGTGTTTGAGCAAGTAAAGCCGCTGGGCGCTGAGACGGCGGGTGCTGGATTTCTGACTGCAATTGGAATTCTGCTTATGGTCGGGGCGTGCGGCAAATCGGCGCAGATCCCGCTCTACGTATGGCTTCCCGACGCTATGGAAGGCCCGACACCCGTCTCTGCTCTCATCCATGCGGCGACCATGGTGACGGCGGGCGTCTACATGGTGTCGCGTTCACATGTGATCTTCGAACGCGCGCCGATAGCCCTAACCGTGGTGGCAATCATCGGCACCCTGACGGCGCTGTTCGCGGCGACGATCGGCATTACGCAAACCGACATCAAGAAAGTTCTCGCGTACTCCACGGTTTCGCAGCTGGGGTACATGTTCATGGCGTGCGGAGCCGGCGCATTTTCGGCAGGCATCTTTCACTTGATGACGCACGCCTTCTTCAAGGGCCTGCTCTTCCTCGGAGCCGGATCGGTGATCCACGCGGTCGGTGGCGAGCAGGATATGCGCAAGATGGGCGGCCTGAAGACTTATATTCCAGTCACGTTCACCACGATGTTGATAGCCACCTTGGCTATCGCCGGAATCCCGCCACTGGCGGGCTTTTGGAGCAAAGACGAAATTCTGTGGAAGGCGTACCAGGCGAACCCGGTTTACTGGGCGGTGGGCGCCATCACCGCTTTGCTCACTTCCTTCTACATGTTCCGGTTGCTGTTCTTGACCTTCTGGGGAGATTACAAAGGCATCAACGTCGACGATCATGGGCACGCTCACGCGACTCACGGGCATGGAGATCATGGTCACGGTGAACCGCACGAGAGTCCGATGGTCATGCTCGTTCCGCTGATCATTCTGGCTATATTGTCCACGATTGGCGGGCTGGTCGGGATTCACAACGGTTTCGAGCATTTCCTCGAGCCCGTGTTCGGTTCTGAGTTCCCCAAGGCGATCACCGAAGGTTCCGGAAACACGGAATGGCTGCTGATGGGCGTTTCGGTTCTCTTCGCCTTCGCGGGCCTGATTCTTGCCTACGTACTCTACGTGAGCAAACCGTATCTGCCCGAGAAGATCGCCGATGCTTTGAACGGCTTCTACACGACGGTCTTGAACAAGTATTACGTTGACGAAATCTACGCCAAGCTTTTCGTGAAACCTCTGGTCGATGGTTCGACAAGTATTCTGTGGCAAGGCGTGGATCGCAAAGTGATCGACGACAACGTGAACAATGCCGCCGATGGCGCGCGTCACGTCTCGGATGAGGTGCGGCACATGCAGTCGGGCAACCTGCGGTCCTACGCCGGATGGATTGCCGCGGGAGCAGCCATTCTGATTGCCTACATGGTCTGGCTCGGGGTGGGACGATGAACTTCCTCGACCAGAACATCCTGACACTCGTGACATTCGCGCCGCTGGTGGGCGCGTTGCTGCTGGTTGCATTTCCGCGACGTGATCGTGAAATCCGTATCTTCGCCTTGATCATGTCGCTGCTGGCATTTCTGCTCTCTCTGCATTTGCCAGTACACTTCCACCGCGCGCAGACCGGATTTCAATACGAGATCGACACACCGTGGATCTCCACTCCGAACATTCACTACCACATGGGGATCGACGGCATCTCGATGTGGCTGATCGTGCTGACCACATTCCTTACGCCACTCTGCGTGCTGATTTCGTGGAGGTCGGTTCGTGACCGGGTAAAAGAGTTCTTCATCCTCCTGCTGATTCTGGAAACTGCGCTGATCGGCGTATTCACTTCCCTCGATCTCTTCCTCTTTTATTTCTTCTGGGAAGCCACGCTTATCCCGATGGCGCTGCTGATTGGCGTCTTCGGACATGAGCGCAAGGTCTATGCCGCGGTGAAGTTTTTCATGTACACGATGATCGCGTCAGTCTTCATGCTGGCAGCGATCTTGTGGCTCTACGCGCACACGCACAGCTTCGATTTTGTGACTATTCGCGAACAAATCGCTAGCGGAGCCGTCCCGAACTTTTCGGCTGCCGCACAATGGCTTTTCCTGGGATTCTTCATTGCGTTCGCGGTCAAAGTTCCGCTGTTCCCATTTCATACATGGCTGCCAGATGCGCACGTCGAAGCGCCGACGGCCGGATCGGTCCTGCTGGCAGGCGTCCTGCTGAAGATGGGTACCTATGGCATGCTGCGCTTTAACCTCGGACTGTTCCCCGAGCAGGCGCACCACGACGCATGGTGGATCGTGATTCTGGCGCTGATCGGCATCATTTACGGCGCGCTTGTAGCCATGGTGCAGCCCAACATGAAGAAGCTGATCGCGTATTCGTCGGTCAGCCACCTGGGATTTGTGGTGCTCGGCATCTTCAGCTTCACGCAATCGGGATTGAATGGCGCGATGTTCGTGATGCTGGCCCACGGAATTTCTACCGGTGGCCTGTTCATGCTGGCGGGAATTTTGCACGAGCGGCGGCACACGTACGAAATTTCCGAGTTCGGCGGCCTTGCCTCTCCCATGCCGGTTTATGCCACGACTTATTTGTTCATTGTGCTGGCATCGGTGGGCTTGCCGCTGATGAATGGATTCATCGGTGAATTCTTGGTGCTCAACGGAGCTTTCCAGGCGAAACCGATCTATGGGATTTTTGCGGCGACGGGTGTGATCTGGAGCGCGTGCTATCTGCTCTGGATGTTCCAGCGCGTCTTCTACGGCAAAGTGACACATCTGGTGAACAATTCGCTTGCGGATCTTTCGAGTTTTGAGAAGGCCGCGGTCTGGCCTTGTGTCGCGATTGCACTGGTAATGGGCGTGGCTCCGATTCTGTGGTTAGGTGCGATTGATCCCGCAGTGCAGGCGACGCTTACGCCTGTTGCCCAAGTATTCAGCAAGGTGGTGGGACAATGACCCACTTGCTGGCACAGTTGCAGATTATTCCGACCGGCACGGATTATGTCCGCATTCTACCGGAGCTTGTGCTGTCAGCCTTCGGTATCGTCGTGATGCTACTGGACCCACTGGTCGATGATGAGAAAAGCCAGAAGACATTGGGCTTGATCGCATTCGTCGGAGCGGTCGCTGCTTTGATTTCGACGTGGTACATGGCACAGTCGCCCGGAGTTGGGTTTTCGAATACTGTGCGCGTGGACCGTTTCAGCGTGTTCTTCACCTACCTGGTGATTGCGATCGCTGCCGTCGTCATTCTGACCTCATTCGAGTATATGGCGGTGCAGCGCATTCGCGCCGGGGAATATTACGCGCTGATCCTGTTCAGCGTGGTGGGCATGGTGCTGATGTCGACGGCGATTGAACTGGTCATGATCTTCATTGGCCTGGAAATCTCATCGATCTCCACATATATTTTGGCGGGCTTCCGGCGAAACTCGGCATCGAGCAGCGAATCTTCGCTGAAATATTTTTTGCTTGGATCATTTGCCACCGCATTCTTCCTGTATGGGGTGGCGCTTATCTTCGGCGCGACGGGATCAACGAACATCGACGTCATCGCACAAAAGCTTCAATCCGGGTCGGTGGAAGTCTTGGTATACGCCGCAATGGCGATGATGTTCGTGGGACTGGGCTTCAAAGTTGCTGCAGCGCCGTTTCATGTATGGACGCCGGACGTTTATGAGGGGGCTCCTGCGCCGATCACCGGCTTCATGTCGACAGCGCCGAAAGCCGCTGCGTTCGCGGTTCTGCTGCGAGTGGTCTTTGCTATCAACGCTCCGGGACGATTCTGGTTCCTCTGGATCGCCGCAGCCTTTTCCATGACCCTCGGAAATGTCGGCGCTCTGGTGCAGGACAACGTGAAGCGATTGCTCGCGTATTCGTCGATCGCGCATGCTGGGTACATCCTCGTCGCCTTCGCCATGACGACGCCGGATAATTCCTCGACCGGAATCTCCGCGGTGATGTTCTATACAGCCGCGTATGCCGCGATGAACGTGGGTGCCTTTGCCGTGGTCAGCCACTTTGCCAATGCCGGCGAACGATACGTCACGCTGGAAGATTACGAAGGGCTGGGGCGCACTTCCCCACTGCTCGCAGCGACGCTTACCATTTTCTTACTGTCGCTGATCGGGATTCCGATGACGGGCGGATTTTTCGCGAAATTCTATGTATTCAGCGCCGCGATCAAAGCGAACTTGATCTGGCTTACCTTGATCGGCGTGGTCAACAGCGCGATCGGCGCATATTACTACCTGCGCATCATCGTGGTGATGTATATGCGTGAGGCGCGGAAGGATGTTCCGGTGAACCCGATCTCGTTCGGTTTAGGTGCGGCACTCGCGGCCAGCTTGTTCGCGACCCTGTATTTGGGCTTGCTTCCGAACGGAGTTCTCGGGATCACGCGAGGTTCGGCGCAAGATTTGCTCTCGCCGGCGTCAGTTCCGACCGCCGCGCAAATCCCTCCCGCAGTGAGCCTTCCGCCACAGTAATTTCGCTGTGGAAAACCACAAAAGTGCATTTGACAAGCGTGTACACGGGCGTGCATGATGTCTCAACAAAGTTCCCATTCAGTTCTTCCTCTCAAGGAACTGACAAGCGGCGTGGAGGAGAGAAAATGTCCAAACTGATGCAAAGGCTGTGGTCCGAAGACTCGGGGCAAGACATCGCGGAATACGCGGTCATGTTGGCCGTGATTCTGGTGCTGGTCGTGGGAACGGTGCGCTTGATCGGATCGAATGCGAATAACGCGTTTTCGAGCGTAGCCAGTTCTCTGCAGTAAATGTTCTAGTCCGCGTTATGTCGCGGACGCAGCAGTTCCTTGCGCGAAAGATTTCTATGACACGATTTACTCCAAGCTTCCGGTTTACCGCGTACTACCGATTTACTCGGTTCGCGGCTGCGGAGCAGCTTGGAGCGGAGATGAGTCACTGAAGGCCATCTAGACGAGACAAGCTTAAAGCCGCAAGCCGCGATCCAAGGATCGCGGCTTTTGTTTTGCACGAAGAATTCATAAGGAGAATCGAGTCCCATGATTGTCAATATGTCCGAGAAGGCAACGGAGCAGGAAATCAACCATATTATCGAGCGCATTCGCGAAGCGGGATACCAGCCCCATGTCACGCGAGGGACGGAGCGAACCATTGTCGCGGCGGTAGGTAGTGGCCGGCGCCATGAGATCGAGGCGCTCCAAGTGGCGCCGGGAGTGGATAACGTAGTCGCGATCGCACAGCCTTTCAAGCTGGTCAGCCGCCAGGTCAAGCCGGAGCGCTCGATCGTAAAGATCGATGACGTAGCGATTGGTGGTCCGGAGGTCGTCGTCATTGCCGGCCCTTGTTCGGTGGAATCGCGCGAGCAATTACTGGATACAGCGCTCGCGGTCAAGCGGGCAGGGGCGTCGATGCTGCGCGGTGGAGCTTACAAACCGCGAACTTCTCCTTATGATTTTCAGGGACTCGGACTGGAGGCGTTGAAGATTCTGAGCGAGGCCAAGAAAGAAACCGGGCTTCCCGTAGTCACCGAAGTCATGAGCACCGAGGATGTGGATGTAATTTGCGAACACGTCGACATGCTTCAGATCGGCGCCCGCAACATGCAGAATTTCGCGCTACTCCGGCGGCTGGCGACCGTCAAGAAACCGATCCTGCTGAAACGAGGGCCGTCGGCGACTGTAAAGGAGTGGCTGTTGGCCGCAGAGTATCTGCTATCAGGGGGCAATCATCAAGTGGTTCTTTGCGAGCGCGGGATCAAGACCTTCGAGACCGAGATGCGCAACACGATCGACCTGGCTGCTGTGGCGCTAGCCCGCGATTTGTCACACCTGCCCGTGATTGCCGACCCTTCTCACGGTACGGGCAAACAAAGTCTGATTGCAGCTGTGTCGCGCGCAGCTGTTGCCGTAGGGGCTGATGGACTGATCATCGAAGTTCATCCCTGCCCGGAGCGAGCGTTGTCCGATGGGCCGCAGTCTCTCGATTTTGCTGGCTTCGGAAAAGTGATGCGGGCGCTGGAAGAGCCGCTACGGCAGACAGCTGCACCGCCAAGAGCGGTGCAGGCTGTCTCGTAAGAAGAGATCGATTCTGGAAGTCTGTTATTGCGATCCTGAGTACGACGCAACTGGTTTGACTCTCATTGCGGGATCACCGAAGAGAATGTAGGTTCGCCGGACATCGGGATCGGTGATGCCGGACTTCGCATTTAAGAGCGATTCGCCCAGCGTGAGGTTTTGATTACCAGTCACGACCAGACTATCCAGCACGGTCTGCGGAGGCGCCTGGTTCAGGCCGCTGGAGGCTAGCACGGCTGCCGCGCCGCCATTGGGCGCGAGGAGCAAGGTCACGGCCAGCGGTTGTGCATAGACATCCTGGAAATATCCGTTCAGGCAGTCCATGATCAGAAAGATCGGCAGCTGCGAACTGTTGGTTAGCGAATTGACGGCGTTCTCGTCGAAGATATCGGATCCTGACCACTCTTCTTCCGATCCGTGGCCCAGATAATTGACGAGGCCCTGACCGGAATTGATGGAAGCGATGATGTCGCTTTGCGCGGTTGTCGTCCCGACGGTATCCACAAAAACCTGGGTCACCTGCGTGCCGGGCGCGAGGGTGGCCTGCACGGTCTGCGTGTCTTGCGTGAAGTCGATGCTGTCGTCCTTGTCGGCCACCATGAGCGCGTTGGCGGTCCATGGACCATTTGTCGATTTCCCGTTGTACGCCAAAATCTTTCCAACGACCGTTGTTGCTTCGTCGAGTGTGCTGACTGGCAGACGTCCGGTAGCAATGGTCGGTAAACCGGTATTCTGGAAATCTGAGAACCAGTCATCCGACGAAGTCATCAGCGATGCGGTCTGAACGATACTGGTCGGAACCATGTCGAGGTTTCCGAAGCCTAGATAATTGCGCGGATCGAGCGACGCGCGTCCGTTTAGCAGCAGGTACGCCGGCGGCTTCCTCCAGTTTTTGGTAGCTGTCAGCAGGAACTGCTTGATCGCAGATGGATCGTGCTCGCCGAAGGTGAATTCGTCGTAGAGTTCGATGATCGGCACAATTGCCGAAGACTTGCCCTCAGCCTCGTGAGCCATGGCAAGCGGGCCCAGAGCACCGGCGAACTCTCCATAGGTGACCATCGCGATGTCAGCTCCATGCATGGGACTGTGCCAGTGCGAGGGATGATTGGGCCAGACTCCAGCCGCCGACGAGATTTGATCATTCGCTACGGCCAGTAAAGTATGTTGCGAGCTTAGCGCTCGTCCGCTAGTGAATGGAACCTGTACACCGATGTCGTAGGCGCCATTGTCAGGAGTCACCTGCGGCGTGAGCTGCACGGGATGATTCGGATCCGTAATATCAACCACATTCGGCGCGCTGGTAAAGCCACTAATGCTGAGCTGTTCGCCTGGAGCGCCAGTGAACTTCAGCTGATCGGAATCCGCGACGTAGAGATGCGGGAAAGTGATCCGAATGTAGTTAACCAGGTTGATATCGTAATCGCCATTCTGTGCTGTTAATGTGACCGTATTGTTCCAGGGCAGGAGCACGCCGCTGGGCAGATCGATGCTCAGGATTCCCGTGTCCTGACTGCTGTAGACCACATCGCCGACATTGGTGCCGTTTACGACAACCGTGACATCATGCGGATAGCCTGCGATCACGCCTTGCAGCGCGACGTCCAGATGCGCGACGTCCGTTGAATTGCTGTCGAAGTGAGGCAGCGTTAACACTTGATCAACCGGAGTTGGCGTGACTACGGCGCCGAAGAAGTTTTGACCATTCTGGGTCAGCAATGCTCCAAAATAGATGGTGTGCTGCTGCAACTCTACGGTCGACATATAGCTGGTCGGAGGCAGGTTCGATCCCGAAGAAGGCTGACGCTTCGGAATGCGGGCACCCAAGCCAGGTCCAGCGACTAACCAGTAGACGCGGGTTCCACTGAAGACGGTATCGATGCCAGTCCCGTAGAAATTGATTGCAGCCTGCGGGCCGAAACCTCCCGGTCCCGGAGTCGCGCCGGTAATCTGAAGAGGTTGCTCGATCGCTTCAGCATAAAGACGCAGCGACCCCGGATCGACATTCGGATCGAGCCCGGCTTTCACCAGGTCAGGCTGTGTGACTTGATACCATCCCTCGTGGCGCACGAAGATCTTGACCGCGGGATGCGCCGCCAAATCGAATTGTTTCTGATACTGCCAAGGCAGCGGAGCAGAAAGAATAGGCAAATATTCTCGGAGATGACTTTGCTGGCTGCCGGCTGTCGCGGGCTGCGCCTGGCTCAACTGGCTCAGCATGTGGGTTTCGGCAACGCTCGCATCGCTAGTCGGGTGTGAACCAGCGGACACGGATACTGGACCGTGCATCGTGCGGACTCCGCTGATATCGATATCTTCCAACCAGTAAGATCCCGAAGCGCCCGCCGAGGAATCAATCCACGCATAGTTCTTGCCGGAATGCTTGGGCAGTGCTCCACTCATCAGGAGCGCAGAACCTGCAATGGGAGAGGGATTCATGCGCACACGATTTCCGTTCTGCTCGCGATAAACATTGAATCCGAGGTTGTGCGATTCCCCACCGGTTTTCCAGATCAGAACCACACGCTTCGCGCCGTTCTTGTCGGTGCCCAACTGCGCGGTGAAGGAGCGGAGCGTAACTTTCGTCGAAGCAACCACCGTCTCGGTTTGCGAGGCAGTATTGTTGTTTGGATTCGGGTCGGTCTCAAATGCACTAACGGTGGCAGTGTTTGTGATCGAACCGGCCTGCTGTGGAATCACAATGATATGGATTGTCGCGGTGGCGCCATTGGCGAGTGAACCAAGCTGACAACTGACTGTGCCGCCAGCCTCATTGCATGAGCCTTGCGTCGTCGTGGACGTCTGATAGAGCAGTGTCGAAGGCAGCGCGTCCTGAACGGTGACTGTGGTGGCGGTCGCGGGACCGTTATTGCCGACTAATAGCGTGTAGTTGAGAAGAGTTCCCTGCGTGACCGGATTCGGAGAACCGGTTTTCGAAATCGCGACGTCGGCGCTGCTGGCGCTCGCCACCAGGACGCTGGAACTCGCCGTGTTCGTGGTCAGGCTCGGCACGATATTCGTTGCCGTTGCGGTAGCCGTATCGGTAATGTTCGTTCCAGAAGGCGTGTTGGAGTTCACCTGCAGAACGACCGTGAAGCTTGCAGTATTCGCCCCACCGGTAGCCAGATTGCTGCCGTCGGTGCAACTGATCGTTCCCGTTCCACCAACTGTTGGCAGAGTACCGCAGGTCCATCCGGCAGGAATCGTGATCGACTGGAAGTTCGTATTCGGTGGCAGCGTCTCGGAGAACGTTGTCCCGGTCGCGGCCGCGGGGCCGTTGTTGGTAACAGTTTGCGTGTAGGTGACGTTGCTGCCCGGAGAAACCGAGGTCGGAGTGCCGGAGTTCGTGACGATCAGATCTGCCTGAGTCGCGATGGCCACCACGTCGGATGCAACAGCAGTATTGTTGGCCGAATTCGAATCGCTGGTCGTCGATGTAATCGTCGCCGTTTCGTTGATGGCCGTTCCCGCCGCCGTTCCGGCAGTGACTTTTACGACGTACGAAATCGTGGCGGGTGAGCCGGACGCGAGAGTCGGATCGGTGCACGTCAATGTCGCAAGGGTGCAGGTCCATCCCGCCGGTCCAGTCAGGGAAACTGCGGTCGTATTCGCAGGCAGTGTATCCGTCAGAGTTACGCTGGTCGCCGCACTGGGACCGGCATTGCTGACTACCTGCGTATAAGTGATGTTATTGCCCGCCTGCACGGGGACCGGATTGGGCGTGTTCGTGATCGAAAGATTCGCCAAGTCCGCAACTGGGATACCGAGAGTGACGCTGTTATTACCGCTGTTCGGATCGCTAGTCGTCGACGCAACCGAATCGGTTTGCGTGATTGTCGTTCCCGACGCCACCCCGGAGTTTACCGTCACCACGAATGTGAAGTTCGCGGTGGAATTCGCTGTCATGGCCGCCGTGTCGGTGCAAGTGAGGCTGGCGAGAACGCACGTCCAGCCAGCAGGACCGGCGAGCGAAACCGCGGTTGTGTTGGCGGGCAGAGTTTCGGTAAAGACGGGAGCATTCGCTGTCGCCGGACCCGCATTGGTCACGCTTTGCGTGTACGTGATGTTGCTTCCCGCGGTTGCCGGATTCGGACTGCCCGAATTGGTAACGCTGAGATCCGCTTGCGTGGCCGAACTGACGGCAATCGTGACCGCAGCCGAGTTGTCCGACGGATTCGTATCGCGTGTGGTGGTCGCTCCAGTATCAGTATCGGTGATCAGGGTTCCGGAGGCAGTTCCAGCATTCACTTTGTAGACTGCGGTGATTGTGCCGACAGATCCCGGTGTCACGCTGGCATTCGTGCAAGAAACGGGGCTCGTGTTGGGGCACGTCCAAGTTCCACCGCCCGTGGTCACGGCCGCAACCGAGACGAAGGTCGTATTCGCCGGCGTCGGTTCCGTAAATGTAGCCGTGCTGCAGTTGGCCGGACCGTGGTTCGTGATGGTCTGCGTGTAGGTGATATTGGATCCCGCCGTCACGGGGCTTGGAGAGCCACTGTTGGTGACAGTGAGATCGCAAGCCACAACTATATTGGTGACGACGCTGGTGCTGTTGTTTGCGGAGTTCGGATCGGAACTGGTCGCGGAGACCGAAGCAGCCGCCGTTATCGAAGCAGCGGTTACGGTTGAAGGAACATTGACAACCACCACGATGTCCGCTGCTACGCCCGATGCCACGCTCGGATTTGTGCAGGTTATGGTTCCGGTCGCGCCCGCTGCGGGAGTGGTACAAGTCCATCCTGCTGGAGCCGAGATCGATTGGAATGTAGTATTCGTCGGCGTTGCTTCGGTAAAGGTGGCGCCCGTTGCAGTCGCCGGGCCATTATTGGTCACGGTCTGCGTATAGGTGATGTCATCGCCGGAGAGGACATAGTTCGGTGAGGCCGTCGTGGCCAGAGCCAAGTCGGCCTGAGTGGCCGTCCCGACGACGTCTGTAGCGACTGCAGAGTTTGCCCCAAACGCCTGATTCGTCGCATTCACGGTCACCGTATCTGAAATGACCGTGCCGCTTGCTGTGCCGGCATTCACTTTGACTACCAACACCACGGTCCCGCTTGATCCCGCAGGTGCGCTGGCGCTAGTGCAACTGATTGCCCCAGTGCCACCCACCGCAGGAGTCGTGCAAGTCGTACCTGGCGGGGACGAGATTGAAACAAAGGTAGTGTTGGTAGGTGTTGTCTCGGTGAGGCTTGGATTTGTAGCCGCGACACCTCCCGAGTTTGTTGCCGTCTGGGTATAGGTGATGTTGCTGCCGGCGACGACTGGGTTCGGCGAGGCGACGTTGGTCACCGTCATCTGCGCCTGCGATGTTGTGCCGACCAGTGTAGTCGCCGTGGAGGTATTATTTGCGGAATTCGGATCGGTCGCAGAAGATGCCACCGAGACTGAATTGCTAATGACAGTTCCGTTAGCGACGCCGGTATTCACCTTCACAACCATCGTGAAAGTACCCGAGGTCGATCCCGCAAAGTTGGTGTCAGTGCAAACAACATTGCCGGTGTTATTGATGCCCGGAGTGATGCAACTCCATCCGGCGGGAGCGCTCTCAGAGACAAATATCGTATTCGCCGGAACCGCAGTCACGACCGTCGCGTTGTCGGCAGCGCTGGGTCCGTTGTTAGTGACGACCTGCGTATAGGTAATGTTTGCGCCAGCAGCCACTGGATTCGGTGATGCGGAATCCGTGACTCCAACATCGGCGCTGGAGACAACCGGGGCGACATCGGTAGCCATGTCGTTTAGGAGGTTTGCTTCGTTGCCGCCGCTGATCGTCGCAGTATTGGTCTCCGTCGCCGGAGCGGACTGCAACACACTTACGGTCAACGTGATCGAAGGATAGCTGCCTGCCGCCGACAGCGAATCCGAACGCACGCAGCTAATGGTCTGGCCCGAGATCGAACAAGACCAGCCTGAACCAGTCGCGCTGGTGGGCGTAACTCCGATTGGCAGCGTGTCGTTCATCGTAACGACGCCGCTGGTGGCGCCATACAAGCTGACGTTCGAAACCGGAATTGTCCACGTGGCGCTGGAACCGCGAGTAAAGTTTCCGACGTGGCTCTTGCTGAGAGTCAAGTCTGCAGCGCACAACGAGGACGACTGAATTCCGGTAACCTGCGTCATCGTGACACTGGTAGAGCTTGTACCGGCCGCACCCGCTGTCGCTCCGTACGGCACACCGGGTGTTAATGTCGTGCCGCTTGCACCACCGCTCACGTTGATGCCGGCCGGAGATCCAGAAACAAAAACTACGCCGCCGCCTCCACCACCGCCGGGGCCATGCCGGTCAGCCAAGCTGTACGCCTGGGAGTCCCAAGCGTCTCCACCGCGCCCACCATTGGCTTGCAGCGTTAAGCCGCTCTCTCCGCCATTTCCGGAAATAATTACGATCGTTCCGCCAGCGCCGCCGCCGCCACCAGCGTCATTCGACGTTCCGTTATACGAAGCCGCGCCATTCGCGGTTAGAGTCGCCGTGCCAGTCAGGCTATAGGCGCGAATGAAAATGATTCCGCCACCGGCGGCGCCGCTGCTCGCCAGCGTATCGCCGTCGGAATTGTTACGCGAACCTGCGCCGCCACCACCACCCAAAGCGAGTCGATCGATCGTCGCCGGAAAAACTGAGCCACCTTCACCGCCGCTGCTGAGGTTCGTGTTCCACGAATCGCCGCCGAAACCTCCGGCGCCTCCATTGGCTCCGCCACCGCCTCCAGCATTTTGAGTGTTTCCGCCACTATCGGAGTCCGTGCCGCCTGCACCGGCATTGGCCGGCGCGCCACGCGCCATACTGCCATCGGTTCCAGCAGTTCCACTGGGATAACCGACTGCGGTGGTTGTTTGAAGGAATGTGCCTCCAGATTCGGCCCACATCGGAGTTCCTGCGACGCCTTCGCCCTTTGATGCATCGACTCCAGTAGCGCCACCCGTTGCACCGGTATAGGCAGTCGGAGAAATATACTGATAATCCGTATTGGTGCCGCCATACCCGCCGGTCAACTGCATTCCGGCACCGCCGCGGAACCCTAACCCGTCCACCGATACAGTTGCGGATCCGAGGTTAAGTTGTCCAGCGATATCGAGCGCAAGAATTCCGCCGGTGGATCCGTTCCATGCCGCCGCAGTCGCGGCACCCAATGTCGCAGAGGCATATTGCGGCACAAGGACGACTTGGTATGTGCTACGTCCTTTCGTGGCTCCCGCTGTGGCAGAGGTGTAACCGAAAACGAGTCCGCCGCTTGGACCTGCTCCTGCTATCGGCACGCTTCCACCGCTGACCGGTCCAGTGGCGGTGACGTATTCATAGTTGCCCGCGTTGTTGATGGTCGTAAATCCGGTGCCAGTGCTGCCATTGCCGTAAACCACGCTGTTGCTCGTGTTGATGGCGGCATCCTGCATCTGAATCACGAGCAATTCACTTCCGGCAACGATGGTTCCACCGGCGCCGGTCGAAGCTCCAATCGGAATCGAAGTAGCCCCCGCAGCTACGCTGGCTGTGCCAGGAAAGTATGTATTCTGCACGCCGGTCAACGTTCCGCCATTGATGAGCGTTCCCGTCGAACAGACCACGCTCACGACAGGAGCCAATGCCACGTATGTGTTGTTGCCGGTGTTCGGATCGGGAGGCGTTCCAGAATCTGTGATTGATGCCGTGTTGGGATAAAAGCCGGCCGTGGCCGCTTTCACGACAACGGCAATGGTGGCGGTCGCACCGCTGGCAAATGAAGCCGGCAGGGTGCAGGTGATCGGTCCGGTTCCGGTGCAGGTCGTACCGGTGCTGGGAGTCGTGGACACCAGCGTGACTCCCGCCGTCAGTGTGTCGGTCAGCACGGCCGCATTCGCCGCAGATAATCCATTGTTGGTGACAGTGATGTTGTAAGTGGAGTTCTGTCCGAGAGCGACCGCGCTAACGCTCGTGGTCACGCCGAGGTCCGCAGTCGTCGGATTAATAGAAATCGCGCCAAGCGACCAGTTCGACGTGCCGCTGAAGGTTTCGGAGATAGGAACACTCGGAGCGCCGCTGCGGCTGCTGCCGGTTCCAGTGACATCCGGAGGATCGTTGCTACCGAAGATAGTCCCTGACGTCTGATTCCATTGCGAAACTTGGGGGCCGGCGACCGCGACTGTGCGAGTCCCTCCAACTGCCAGCGTGTCGAGAATCATTCCGTTGACGACGCTGGGTACATCGAGAGACGAGGTCGTACCGGCCGCTCCATCCGCGGAAACGAATGTGCCCAAGGGCACAGTCTGGTCAACTCCAGTAAATGTCGTCGCTCCGACTGCAACTCCGATAGTCTTGTTCGAAGGAATGTTGATCGAAACAATAGTCGAATTGTTGCCGGTCGGCGGATTGAGCAAGTACCACATTTCGACGCGGCGAGTGTTGCCAGCGTCGTTGTGTGCGCCAATCAGTGTTAATGCATTGCCCTTGTAAGTTACTCCGGTAACCGCCGAAGCGGTCTGGTTGGTGATGGTCATCGACACGCCGACGATCAGCAGCAGGTTCGTGCCCGTCGTGCGATGATTGAAAGTGACGGTTTTGGTTCCTGTTCCCGTGAGTTGGGAGTTCGTGCTCGTTGTAGCGTCGACTGCGACCTGAGCGTTTAGAGTTGCCGCCAGAATGACGAACAACGCCGCGAGCAAAACACAGACAGTATTAGTGCCCGTGCCTTTTCGTTTGCGATCTGCAAAATGGATGAGGCGGTTGAGCGCTCGCAGGGCCACCCGCTGCCCGCGCGCCGCGCCGCACAAGATCTGTCCGCTGAGGCTGTTCACCTTTGTCCGCACCATTCTTCGTCCTAGCCGCACTTCTTTCACCCGAGCAATGCCTAGAATCTGAGTTCCCTTCAGCTCCGGATCGTCTTGTTGACCGCAATCACCTCGCGTAATGAAGACGTCGCGTTCATGATCCGCAACAACAATCCGGTGCAGCCGGAAACCTTCCTTAGTCTTTGCTAAGACAATATCGTCCTTTCGTAATTTGCTCACGATTACGGGGGTAACCACGACCACGTCACCGTCGCGGATTGCGGGGGACATACTGGCACCGCGTGCCTGAAAACGCACGCTCAGTCCCTGTCCAAGCAACTCGCGGATGACCTCTTCGAAGAGCTTCGAATCGGCCCCGCTATCAATCATGGAGGTTAAGAATCGTATCTATGGCGCGCTGGTCGGGCTCAAAGTCGTATCGATAGATGGGAACTGCAGCCACGACTTCCTGGAGAAACTCCAGTGCTGAATCGACGTACTCGTGCCGGTGAAAGGGCACAAAACTTCGGGCAAAAAGCTCTGCGACCGCCTGGCTCGGAGAAAGACGGGTCAGCACATTACCGCGTCCATGCTGAAGAATGAAGATACGAGCCAAGGGAGCGTCGGCAGGGGAAGCGAACATTGCCTCTCCATGCCAGGGCGTACCGTACATCCGAAGTCCGCGAAACGTTGAAGGATCACGGCGAACAATAATCCGATCGTCACTGAGCACGTGAACGTCTTCGCGCTCAGTCCACAAACGGGTGGTCGTACTCTTCCCCGCCCCGGAATGGCCAATAAACAAATTCCCGATGCCATCGGCCCGCACGATCCCGCTGCCGTGCAGTTCTATGGCTTTTTCCCGGGTAAGGCGGTGCATGATCAGCAACTCATCGAGCGGGTAATCGAGAGGAGAGGTCTCGGGAACTATTGCAGTAGCCGCTTCACTGACACTCAGAGTCGCTTGGCAAAAATCCGTATCGACCAGCAATCTTTTGTATGGAGAGAAACCGAAGACGGGAGCCACGAAGTCAAACGCGTATCCCCCGGCATTTTCGTGCAGTGTCCAGAGAGAGCCCGAATCGAATAAGTGCGAGCCGGTAGAAGCACCGATGTTCTCGACCCACTCGACGCGAATATCAATGTCTGCGGTGGCCAATCGTTCTTTTTGAAATGGAAGCAGCGCGGGGGCCAGTGCGACGGCTTCACTGTCATCGCCCGCGACCCGCACGGATACTCCGGCGACGCAGAATTGGCTGCTGTAGGGACTGCCAACCTGCCCCGACTGGATCGACAACTCACTTTCAAGCTGTTGGTTTCGCACCGAATTGTGGGTAAAGCATAAGTGTTTCTACGAACCGAGAGACTGGCAGCCGCCAAGGATGATGCCGCACCCCGGAGTCGGGCCGCCCCCAGAAGCATTCTTGCAATGCCCGAGAACAGCCTCTTCCGGACGCAAACTGATGGTGACGAGTTGCGGCGGTTCGTATGGCTTCTTGCTGTCGGATTGACTGAATTCCTGATTCATTGCACCTCGCTTAGTCGTCCGTCAGTGACTTCCGCAACTCCCACATCCGCCCACCGCGACCGATGAATTATTCAAGATTGGCAGAAGTTGATCGAACCCGGTCCAGCTTTCCACGTTGACTTCACCATTGGCGATGCGGCGCGCCGAGCCGAGCATTTCTTCGTGCTGCAGACCTCCGGCACAAAACTCGCAGTCGCCATGGTGTGGAATCTCCGCGCCAACCGCGGCGGCCCGCAAGTGTGCTACTTCACAAAGAAAATCGACCGGACTCTCTTTGTCGCCGTTCTCGAGCTCTCCATTCGCCGGACACATCGCGCACAGCGACTGAATGCGGCACTGAACGCACTTGGTCAACCGTGATCGCTTTCGATTGCGCAACTGAAGTAGAGACTCGTCCCAGACCGTCTTGACGCTCGAGCCGCGAATACCGAAGGTTTCCTGCTGCGAAATCACACAGATCCCGACTTCTCCGTAGGCGTTTAGCGCGAACGAATTTACTCCTCCGCCACAGATATAGACCGTGTCGACCTGCGAAAGATTGGGCGGCGCATGTAGGTCCCGCTCCGCCAGCTTGCGATATTCCTCGACCACTTTTGGGTCGGTCATATCGAGAGCGACTACCTCTTCCGGGGTGAGCCGGGTGGCTAGCGGACTTTGCGAACAATCGATGCGGGGATTTACTTGTCCGTCGCATTTGAATTCCACGCCCAACTCCTGGGCAAAGTGCCTCATTGCCAGCACTTCGTGCTTATTGACGCTGGTCGCCACTGTCTTCAGCTTCAGTGGAAGGTTTCGTTCCTTAAGCAGATTGATTCCGCGCAAGCATCGGTCGTAAGAGCCGGGAACCGCGGTTAGTGCTTCATATGTCTCACGCGTCCGTCCATAGAGCGTGATTTCGATGGCAAACGGAGGCCACTGCGCCAGGTAATCCGCGATCTCTTCCGTCATGATCGTGCCGTTGGTGAACAGCGTGATCAGGAATCCTTTTTGCTTGGCGTAGGTATAAATCTCGAGGAAGTCCTTCCGGGCAAATATCTCACCACCGGTATAGAGAATCCAGAAGCAGCCCATCTCCACTAGTTCGTCCAGCACGCGGAAGTGCTCTTCTTTGGTCAACTCCCGCCGCTTTGCTTCCATATCGCCCATGGGGAGGTTGTTGTAGCAATGCAGGCACTCCAGCGGACATCGCCGGGTGACTTCAATCGAGACCTGCATCGGCACACGCTGCCCGGCTTGTCGCTGATGAACGCCGGCGCTGAACTGGCCGTAGCTTAACTGCTCCACACTGCCTCCATCTTGCACACAGCGGACGCAATCGCCCGCGTCCGCTGCGTTACCGCTTCTTCCCGCCCCACTGGTCCTTCAGTCACCGGCCATCGCCAACACGGCCGGAACCTCGACCAGACCAACACATCTCATTTCATTCACAAACTCGTTTACATCGTGCTCCGCTTGCTTCAACTCGACCGAATACTCGCCAGCGACTTCCGTCGCCAGTTCCGACACGGTCCGTGGCGATTCCAATAACTTCCAGATGAGAGTTCCGGTGCCGTTAAAACTGTAGATCGAAGCCAGGTCGCCGACCTTGGCACGAACGGGAACGACCAATGTTTCGCCACCAACTACGCGAGCGACCACGTCCCGCGAGCGAATGAATCTTTCGCTTTTCTCTGCCATGGCCAAGTTGCTACTCCTCGATTCCGGATTTCGTAACAAACGCGACGCTTCGAAACCCGGCTGACTTTCGTCCCAATTTGAGATTACGGCAAGTGGCCCCCTTCGGAGCAATAGATCATTAGGGCCAGGTATTGATTTGGTTATCATCCCAGATGGTTCCAACTCTTTACAAAAAATGGGGTTATGAGACAACTTCCTCGGCGGACTCGTCCGGACTGAACGGCTTGATCATCCGGATGATTCCGTCGAGCCAAGCGTAGGTTTCCGATGGACAAACGAAACGAAACGCTATAAAAAGAAAGACGGCGATTCCAACCGCTTTTACGTCCCAACGATTCGCCGCAGGCTATTCCCGTGCTCAACGAAGAACGACGCCGCGCCATTCTCGATCTGCTCAGCCATCAGGGGCGAGTGCTGGTTACAGAACTCTCGCGCCAGTTCGAAACATCGCAGGTTACGATTCGCAAGGATCTCGAGATCCTTCATGCGCATGGACTCGTCCATCGCACGCATGGAGGAGCGTTGCCGTCGCGCGAAGGCGCGCTCGAAGATCCGACATTGCGCGAAAAGGAAAAGCTTCACCATCAGGAGAAGTTGCGCATTGCGGAGACCGCCGTCGCCAAAGTTAAGGAAGGACAGGTGCTGATTCTCGATTCCGGCACTACGACGACGGCGATCGCACGCGCGTTGCGCGGATTTCAGAATCTGACGATCATCACCAATGCGGTGAACATCGCGGCCGAACTTTCTGGCACTTCGGTCGAAGTGATTCTCACCGGCGGGACATTAAGAAAAAATTCTTTTTCGCTCGTAGGACCCATCGCCGAAGAAACCTTGCGACGCTTAAGCGCAGACATTTTATTCCTCGGAGTCGATGGATTTGACGTTCACTTTGGGCTAAGTACGCCCAATCTTCTGGAAGCAAAAGTGAACCGCGTGATGGTCGAGGTCGCAAAGAAAACAGTCGCGGTTTGCGATTCCAGCAAGTTCGGACGACGAAGTCTTTCGCTAATCGCGCCGCCATCATCGCTGCAGGAAGTCATCACCGACCGTGGGGTCCCCAAGTCCGATCTTCGCACACTGAAACAGGCGGGCATCGAAGTCACGCTGGTGTGAAGCGATTGAATCGAAATCTCACGTTTTATCCCGAAACCCCTATGCCCCGTTTTGATGTCACTATCGCCGGCGAACTGAATCTCGATCTCATCATGTACGGCCTACCCGAACAACTCCTGCCCGAACGCGAACTTTTGGCTGACCGCATGATGCTGACGCTTGGATCGTCGTCGGCAATTGTGGCACACAATCTTTCCGCGCTCGGCAGTCAGGTAGGATTTCAATCCCGCATTGGTGACGATCCGCTCGGTCGAATCTCGCTCGAACGCCTTCAGCAAGGTGGCGTGGACGTTAGTCGCGTACGAACAATTCCGGGTGCAATCACGACTGGCCTCACCGTAATCCTGCACCATGAGACGTGGCGAAACATTCTCACGTATGCGGGAACGATTGCGGAGCTGACCTGGGACGATCTCGATCTCGAATACCTTGCAGACTCGCGCCACTTCCACTTGTCGTCGTATTACTTACAACGTGCCCTGCGGCCTCGCGTGGCCGAACTTTTCCAGTACATGAAATCGAAAGGGCTAACGATTTCGCTCGATACGAACGATGATCCTGACGATCGGTGGGAAGGCGGACTGCAAGACGTGCTGCGCTACGTCGACGTCTTTCTGCCCAATGAGCGCGAAGCTTGTAAGGCCGCAGGAACTGACGACCTGGAAGCCGCTATCCGCAAGCTTTCCGAGTGGGTGCCGCTCGTCGTGGTGAAACTCGGACCGAAGGGGAGTATGGCTCAGCGCGGCAACGAGCGGCTTACGAGTGCTTCGACAGAAGTTGTCCCGGTTGACACCGTGGGTGCTGGAGACAGCTTCGACGCCGGATTTCTGCACGAATTCGTGCTCGGATCCGACTTGGTGAAATGTCTAGCCAGCGGAAACAAGGCGGGCGCACTTTCTACGACCCGACCGGGGGGCACGGAAGCTTTCCGCGACTCCGCTCATCGCGATAAATTCCTTCGCACGTAGAGACCGCACTACACGGTCTCCATTGCGGCAATCCATCGCTCTACTTCGAGTCGGCTTCCAGCAATAAGTGTTCTTTGAAGTCCACTTTCATTCGCGGAGGCTTACCGTTCGCAGCCTGCACCGTTCCCATATCTTTTCCATCCACATAATCCACGACGTTGTAGGTTCCCGGTTTCAGTCCGCGCAACTCGATTTCTCCCGAGAACGGCTTATCGCCATCCGCGAAGAAAGCGTAATACATCTTTCCATCCTTCTCGATGGCATACGCTTCGGGAATGTCATATCCGTAGACGTATAGATCTCGGAAGTCCCCCTTCGACAACATTTTCTGGTTGTATAGGGAGATCCATTTCTTCCAATGCTCCTCCTTCTCTGTGGTCAAAGCGACGGGTTTGAACTTCGGCCCCGGATCGGGCCACACAAACTTTGTGCCCGGAACGCCACCGACGCCCAATGTCGAGGCGAAATCGCTTCCATGTTCACTCCAGTTTCCGTGGGCGAGGGGAGTCATCTCCGAGAGTTCCACGTGATCTCCGTAGACCGCCGATTGAGGCCCGAGGAGCGCCTTATACATCTTGATTCTTCTGCGAACTTGGACTCCGCCAACCGGATCGGCTGTCACTGCCTGGTCGATAAACGGCAGCCAAGCCAGAGACGGAGGTGTTCCGCACGGACACGCTTGCGTCACGCTCTCCGGTTTGATGGCACGCGTCGTTTCGAAGATGGTTTTGTACACGTCTGCCATCGCATTCACAGAATCCTGCGGCGACTTGTGATGGTGCGCCGGGTTGTAGCACGCCGGCACACTATAAATATTGTCGAGCTTCGATCCGTCGAATCCCCAGTCGCGAATGAATTTTTCCGTGAGCTGTTTGAAATAAGCCTGAACCTCGGGAACCGCCGGACACAGTGTCGCGAGATCCCGCGTCATCCGAGCATGCTTGCCGTTCTTGTCGAGAATCAGCCAATCCGGATGCTCCTTGGCCACTTTCGCGACAATGTATTTGTGCGACTCCCACCTTCCCTGCCCGTCTTCGACTCCCAGCGGCAGCCACCATAATTGAGCGAGGATTCCCTGCTTGTGGAAGTCATCGACCATCTGCTTGATCGAATCTCCAGGAAACGTATCCGAGCGTGGATTCCAATCGCCGTAGGTATCGAACCAGCGATCGTCCAGCGTCGCCCACTTGATGCCGAGTTCTTTGAGTTTTGGAACTGTACCGAGCATCTGCTTCGGAGTAACGTTGAACTCATATCCCCATCCGCACCAGCTGACGTTGTACGCCTCGTTCGACGGCTTGGGGATATCCCATCCTTCTTTCTGTAGTACGCTCGACCACATCCGCAGAGGCTCATAGAAATCTCCGCTGTAAACCGCGACGAAACTTCGCGGAGTCGAATAGGAGTCACCCGGCTTGAGAGCTGAGTTCACGGGAATCGTAATGCTGGCATTGACTCGCGCGTCGGCATCGACTTTCACCGGCATAGATAGGGTCCACGGCAAAGTCTCGATGTGCCCAATGGCTTCGCCGACATTCGCCGTCCAGAACGCGACGACCGGAATTCCGCCACCATAGCCGCCTTTCACGGCTTCGCCCATTGCGTTCGGCTGCGATGACACTTTCGTCAGCTTCAGCACATCATCTTTGCCCCAGTCGTAACTTGATCCCTGAAATGACCACATGTCGTAGGGCGCGGCGTTGGGATCTGCCTGACTCGCGCTGAATCGGTGCTGCTGCATCCAAACTTGTTGGACAGGAATGTCTGAGTTCCCTGAATTTTTGTAGACCGCACTGGCCAGCGCGATGTTGGGGAAATCATCGTAGGCTTCGATGATCAAGGTACGCTCGAGTGCGACTCCGGTCGGAGCCAGCGGCCGGGAAGGAATCTCGACATGCTTCCCGCGACCGAGTTTACCGACGCTTTCGGTCACCTTCGCCTGGGAAAAATCCGGGACGAAGTCCAGCTCCTTGCCGCCGATCACAACGGAATCGCTGCCGCCGGCGGACCCGACTTGCGGCTCGTCGAGCGTTAGCCGCCTGCCATCCTTCAGCAGAGTCGCCTGAAGAAATCCGGAGGGAAGAATCTGAAACTCCGCGGTTGCGGTCGTGATCACGATCGGGCCTCCGTCGCGCACCGCGACGTTAATGCTGGAAGGCTGCGAGGGAGCGGGCTTGGGCTGGGACGCAGGCTTGGAACAGCTTACCAAGGCAGACGCAAGACCAAGAGCAAGAACAAGGGACAGGCGGACCTCAGACTCGAAACGCTTCATGGTTCCTCTCCAGAGGATTGATGCATATCGAAAGAAAAAACAATCTTTCGCAACTATACATCACTTGTGGAGATTGCGCTGGGCCTACCGAATTTCGGCCAGGGAGTGCTCCAGCGCTCCGCGTTTCGGCGTGGGCATTGCACCCACTTCGCTCGCTACCCAGGCTCCGACGAGGTTGGCAACCTCGTTCATCAGGTCGAGGGACGCACCATGGAGATATTCGTGCACCAAACCTGCTGTGAAAGCATCCCCGGACCCCACAGTGTCCGCCACACGAACTTTAAATCCGGGATGTGCGCTGGTGTCCCCATTGCGTACCAGCAGGCTGCCGCGGCCGCCACGCGTGATACAGAATACTTTCAACTCATAAGTATCAATGAGACGCTTCGCAGAGGACAGCTCATCTTTATGGGCAAATTTGCTGAGGCTCATAATCTTTGGAAGTTCTTCGTCGTTGACTTTGACGATGTCGGCCAGTCGCATCGATTCCGAGAGAATTTCCGCTGAATAAAAAGATTGCCTCAGGTTGACGTCAAAAACTTTCAGTGTGTCGGACGAAGTAGCGCCTACGAAACTACGGATAGTTTCGTGACTCTTTTGTGAGCGCTGCGCTAACGAGCCAAAACAAACAGCGTCGGCCTTATCGGCCAGACGCTGCCAGTCTTCAGAGCAATCCAGAAAATCCCAGGCTACCGGATGTGCGATTTCGAATCGTGGCTGTCCGTTTCCATCGAGCTCTACTTTCACCGTTCCCGTGGGATGATCCCGATCCGTCTGCACGTGGTCGATGTCGAGCCCTAGCTCCTCCATTCGACGGAGGGCTTCTAAGCCACGCGAGTCTTCCCCCACGCGGCTGGCCACTATACCTTGATCTCCCATCAAAGTCGTGATGTAAGCGAAGTTCGCCGGAGCTCCGCCCAAGCACGAACGCCCGGGGAATAGATCCCAAAGAACTTCCCCTAGCCCAACCACCTTCTTCTTCATGGACGTGACCCAGACTTCATCGCGGAAACGTTTACACTCGATCAGTAAAAAGAGGGACTCCCGAAGGAATCCCTCTGTGAGTCTACCCCAGGCTTCTAGAAGGAGAACTTCAGAGCGAACTCGAGCTGGCGCATGCCGGTCGTGGAACCCGGCGAAGAGTCAGCTTCGATATCGGTGATGTTCCCGTTGCCGGAGCAGTCGATACACTGACCGGAACCGCCTTGGTTCGCGCTAAAGCCGAGGACTGGGTGGTTGAACACATTGAAGGCATCCATACGGAATTGAGCCTTCACGCGCTCGGTGATCGAGAAGTTCTTCATGACGGCTGCGTCAGCGAAGAACACGCGCGGACCCCGGAAGCTGTCGAACCCGATGTTGCCGAGTTGACCGCAACCCGGCATCACAAAGCCAGGGCCTGAGGGGCGAGCTAGACCGCAAGTATCGGTGCCGACCGCAAGATCAGACGCCGCATAGGCCATCGTCGGAATCGGAGTGAAGAACGGCACGATGTGTTTCTGCGCGTCGAAACTGCCCGGTCCCACATGGAATGAGCCGCTACCCTTGTTCGGGCGGCACAAACCGAGATCGTTGACTTGACCGCAGTTCGAGAAGCTCGGCGTCCAAGGTAGGCCACCGCTCCAGTTTGTTGTCCCGGTGATCTGCCAGCCACCGATGATGAGGTCCTCGGCTCGGCCAGAGTTTCCGGCGAATGCTTTCCCTTTGCCGAAAGGCAACTCGTATACGGCCTCTGTGACCCAGACGTGGTTTCGAACCTGGTCATCCGGACCGTACGAGTACGGATGGTTGTCAGCGTAGTAGTTGCTGTCGTACTTGTTCGCGTGCGCGAAAGTGTAGTGCGACAACAATTGCAGGCCGTGGGAGAAGCGGTGATCCAGTTTGATTTGCAAGGCATTGTAGATGCTGCTTGCATTGTTGCCGAGGTAGTTGCCTTGATCGGTTGAGCAGCACTGGAGTACGCCCGGTTGGATACTGCTTACACCGGGAATGGCCACATTCGTGGGGTCTGGGTAGCCAGCGTACGTGAATGCGTTGTAGAACGGACGCCGCTGGACCTGTGGGACGTTCGGCGAGAAGCCAGGAGCGCTGCCCGCTGCGGTAACCAAGGCCGCGCCCGGTGCAATTGCTGGTTGGTTGATGTTGTATGTATTGCCGTCACCGGCAAACCCGTTCGTTCCCTTATTTCCGATGTACGCGACTTCAAGCGACGTCGTGCTATTCAGCTGACGCTGAACCGTCACGTTCCAAGCGTCGAGAGTTGGCAGCCGCTGATACGTCGGGCGGATGTGAGGCTGCGTGCAGTTTTGCCCCGACGGCTGGAGAGTGACGGGGTTCGTTCCAGATTGGAAACACTGCGGACCAGCTAACGGGAACAAGCCGTTAGATGGAATCGCCGGGAAGTTGAAGATTGGCGGTCCTTGATCGAGTGTGAAAGCGGCGAACTTGTTCGGAACCGCTGGCTGCACCAGTTGGCTAGCCAGCACCGGCAAGTTCTGGGTTACCGCATGGCCGAAGTTCGAACCGAACACGCCCATGTCGTAGCTGCGGCCGTAGCCCATGCGAACGACGGTCTTTCCATTCAACTGATAAGCAGCGCCCAAACGCGGAGCGAAGTAGCTCCACTTGTTGTCGATGTTTCCGTTGAGCCCGATCCCGGCCTCTCCGCCGACACGCACAACGCCTTGCACGATGTTAGCGAATCCGCCGTTATCCTTGCCGTTGACGTACTCCGGGAAATAAACCTCCCAACGAAGTCCGTAGTTCAGGGTGAGCTTTGGAGTAATGCGCCACGTGTCCTGCGCGTAATAGAACATCCGGTGCTGACGTTCTGCCGCATTAACACTCGTGCTGACGTAACGACCCAAGTTTGTGACATCTCCCAGCATGAAGGTCGCAAGGTCTAGTCCGCCGCTGCCTCCGCTAGAGGTAGCACCGCTGCTGAATGAATACACACCCGTGCGGTTCGAATCGCTCGGGACGCGCAGGTTTTGTGCGTAACGGATGTCGGCGCCGAACTTGAACTGATGGTTGCCCTTCATCTTCGTCACGTTGCCCACGAACTGGTACTGACGCTCTTTCTCAATAAGGGGGCAGTTGCAGCGAGCTACGCCAAGTCCGTCGCCGAAGTTCGACTCGTTGCTCGATGTGTTATTCCCGCTCCCATTGACCATATCGAACTCGCCTAAGCCGGACGTAAAATTGTTTCCAGTGTTCGCGTTCGGAATGCCGAAGTTGCTCATTGCCGCGACGCCGGCGTCAGGCTTGTTCGTCATCGGGTTGTACTGGAAGAACCCAAACCGGAAATCACCCAGTAGGCTTGTACTGAAAGTCTTGGTCGCGCCCACAGCCAAACTGTAGTTGTGAACGTTCGAGCTTCCCGCCAATCCGCCGGGACCGAAGCCCACGCCGCCGACCGCTCCCAAGCTTGGCGCACCAGAGAGGGTGAAGCGATTCAAGCTGAAGCGACCGAACAAACTGAGGCTCTGGCTAGCCGCGAAATCGATTCGAGTATCGAAGCTGTTCTGGTTGTAGGGGCCAGCACCGGCGCCCACGAAGTTATTCAAACAACCCAATACACTCGCACCGAGTTGGCAAGTTCCGGTCGTTGTGGGACTTGGAAACGCCGCGAGCAGCTTAAGAGCTGCCGGAGACATTGCCGATACCGGCACTAAGAATTGATTCGCCACACCGTTGGTCGTCCCAGTGCAAGCGGAGGGAAGAACATCTCCCAACGGACCGCAGAAAGCCAAGCGGCCGGTGCCGTCCGCTGCGCCCGTTGTCGGGTCGTAGATATAAGGAGATCCGTTGTTGGAGATTAGCTGACCGTAGTCGCTGAAGTTGCAATAGGTTCCACCGACCACGCACGTGCTCTTAATCAGAGCCGTCGGAATCGTTTCCTGGTTGCTGATACCGTTCTTCTGGCGCGTTGTCTGATAATCACCAAAGAAGAACAACTTGTTCTTGATGATCGGGCCACCGATCGTTCCACCAAACTGCTGCCACCTCGAAGAGGGGATCAGCCGTCCCGTAACCGGGTCGGGAGCAAACTGCGTGAAGGGATCGCGCGCAGCCGTAGCGTCGGTGCGACGGAACCAGAATCCGCTGCCGTGAATGTCATTGCTGCCGGACTTCGTTTGCACCGTGACGACGCCAGCCACCGCTTTGCCGAACTCGGCGTCGTAGTTGCCCAGCGTAACTTTCGCTTCTTGAATCGCATCGAGGTTGGGATTGACGACGATGATTCCGAGGATTGGATCCTGGTTGTCAGTTCCATCCAGTTCGAAAGCCGTGCCGCTGAAGTGCTGTCCGTTTACGAAAATCTGCTGGCCGCCCTGAGGGTTTTCGGTTGCGGCGTGGCTCCATCCCACCAGCTTCTGGGTGCCGGGAGAGAGCAACTCGAAGGATGTGAAGTTGCGATTAAGAATGGGCGCGTTTTCAACTGCCTGCGCACTGAACTCGATGGAGACATCGGCGCGGTCTGTCTTTAATTGGGGTGCTTCTGCGGTCACTTCAACCTGCTCGCTCGCCGAGCCGACTTGGAACTGGCCATCAATGCGTGACCCAGCGTCAGCTGAAACCTGAATATCTTTATATTCGAGCGTCTTGAACCCTGTGCCCTCGATCCGCACGGTATAGACGTCAGGGGTCAAGTGGGTGATGGAGTAGTTTCCGCTCTCGTTCGTCTTCTCCTCGGTCGTGACATTCTTGGTCTGGCTCGTAGCAGTTACCTTCGCCCCGGCGACCGCCGCCCCAGACGGATCTGTCACTGTGCCTAGAATGCTTCCGTATACGGCTTGCCCCATGGCGCCAGGGACCCAGAGAGTACACAGTAGACTCAGCGCTGCCACCGCGACCCACACAGACCTTTTCATGAACTTCCTCCTCGACGTTCCGAACACGATTGCCCCAGAAATGCAAAGGGAGACTTGGTGTGAGACTGTGCAGTCGTAGTACAAAACAATTATCTGGATTAAGTTTCACTAGGTCTGATACTGTTACGGGAGCGAAGTCCCCGCATTACAGCTAGATAGGGTGATCGGTTACTTTCCGGTTATATGGCTGTAACACACACATTCGTCCTCGGTCGGGAGCAATGCTTCCAAGAAGTAGAGAGACTTACCAAAAGCCATAGCCTCCACAGTTCCGAATCTCTCTGTAAACTTCTTCGTTATCTCTCGGAACACTCGCTCGATCACCCTGGAATCGCGCTCAAGGAGTACCAAATTGCGACCGAAGTTCTCGGTCGTCCCGCGGGCTTTGATCCACAGAGCGACTCTACGGTTCGGGTTCAGGCTGGCCGCCTTCGGGTAAAGTTGAGCGAGTATTACGCACATGAAGGCGTCGACGATCCGATCGTAGTGGAGATCCCTAAGGGCTCGTACGCCTTAACCTTTCACCTGCGCAACCCGCGCGCGGGAGCACCGATTGCGGTTCCCACGGCGACCGAACCGCTCGAGAAGAAAAAAGAGGAAGTTTCTCCCGCAAACCAGCGCTGGACAACTCTCGTCATCATTCTTGCGGTCATGCTGGCGGCTTCTTTCATTACGAGCGCAATCCTACTGTCCCGGAACCGCACACAATCCGCCACCGTCCAGCCGGTACCGGCCGCTTACCAACTTTTCTGGAACCGTTTCGTCAACAGCCCTCAGCAACCGTGGGTGATCTTTAGCAATGGAAGTTTCGTCGGTCGCCCTGAAACCGGCATGCGCTACTTCAATCCCACAACAGACGCCAGCGCATTCATCCTCGACCACTACACGGGCGTTGGAGAAGTGCTTGCGATCCACCAACTCGACCGCGTTTTCTATCTGTTCAATCGTCAGCTTCGGGTCAAACGCGGCGCTCTCTTTTCACTCGACGATGCGAAGAATAATGACCTGATTTTCGTCGGCTCTCCGTCAGAGAATCTCACTTTGGCCGATATTCCCGGCAGCCGCGAATTCGTATTCCAGCGTCTCGACTCCGGACCTCGCAAGGGTGATCTTGCCGTCCTTAACGTACATCCCCTACCGGGCGAGCCGAAACTATTCTTGGCAACTCCCGCCAACCAGGCGACGGTTGAGGATTATGCGGTGGTCACTCTGACGCCGGGACTTGATCCGACACGCTCGATCCTTATTCTTGCTGGAAACTCTACGTTTGGAACCCAGGCTGCCGTGGAATATGTATGCCGGGAAGATTCGATCAAGGAATTGCTGCGTCGGCTGAACGTCTCGAAAGTCTCAGATCTAAAACCCTTCGAAGCGCTCCTGCACGTCAAAATTGCTCACGGCGTTCCGGTGATGACGGATCTAATCTCAGTGCGAAATCGCGGGAATTGATTCAGGCGGCGGCCTATTGCCCGGGCGCCTTTAAGGTAGGATCCAATTCTGCGGCCCTCTGGAATTCCTTCTTGGCATCGTCCTTCTGGCCTTTTTGAGTCAGCGCCAGCCCTAGTTGATAATGCGCAGCCGCATAGCCCGGCTCGGAACTGATTGCCGAGTGAAACTGCGAAATCGCTCCGTCCAAATCTCCTGCACCTAGCAACCGCCTGCCCGAATTTGTCGCTACCTTCGCAGCCTGAAGATTGTTGGTCGCGTTAACGATGCGCGCCCCCTCTTTAGCCTCGGCAGCCGCACCTTGGGAATCGCCTAACTGGCGAAGAACTCCAGCAAGGGTCGTGTGAGCGCCGGCGAAATCGGGCTGCAGGCGGATCGCCTCGCGCAACTCCGTCGCTGACTCCTGCAATTTTCCCTGTTGTTTGTAGACCGTGCCCAGCGTATAGTGCGCCTCCGCATAATCCGGTTTCGAACGGATTGCGCCTTGCATCTCTTCCGTTGCCTTATCGAACTCGCCACGCTGCCAGTAGAGAATTCCGAGCGTGTAATGTGCATCAGCAAGATCCGGCTGCAGCCGAATCGCCTCCTGAAATTCTGGGACCGCCTTGTCGAGCTGATCCTTTAATTTGTAGGCAAGCCCGAGATTGTAGTGCAGAGACGCGTTTTCAGGAGCGAGCTTCAACCCGGCTTCCAGTTCAGTAACGGCGGCGTCGAAATTGGCTAACTGCAGATACGCAATCGCTAAATTCCCGCGCAACATGCCATCGTCGGGACGCAACTGCTCGGCGGTCTTGAATTTCGGAATCGCTCCGTCGGCGTCGCCCTTCTGCAGCAGCGCCAATCCGAGATTATCGTAGGTCTCAGCATCATCCGGACGCAGCTTCACAGCCGCATTAAAAGCCGCAATCGCTCCATCGATATCCCCTGCGCGCTGGCTCGCAATTCCTAATTCCGTCTGCAACTCGTACCAATCCGGCTTGAGCGTGCCACACTTCCGCAATTCGTCGAGGGCTTCCGCGCTTTTAGATTGCGCCGTGAAAGTTTTTGCCAAGTAATAGTGCGCCGCCGCGTCTTGCGGAGCTAATTTCACGGCTTCCTGCAGTTCGTTCGCGGCTGCCTCGAGCTGCTGTTGCTGCAAGCGCACAACTCCTAGATGAAAGTGCGCCGACTCCAAGCCCGGCTGCAAGCGCAATGCCTCTTTGAACTCGCTCTCCGCTTCTGGAAACTGATTCCGCTGCGCCAAAATTGTGCCCAGTTCGTCGCGCAAATCCGCGCGCTGCGGAGCTAATTCCACAGCACGCCGCATCTCAGCCAATGCCTCATCCCCGGGACGCTGGCTCAGGATCCTTGCCAGCGTACGATGCGCCTCGGCATTGTCCGGAGCCATCTTCACTGCGGCACGAGCTTCTCGCTCGGCTTCTGCGGCTTTGCCTTGCTGCGCCAGCACTCCAGCCAGCGTCAACCGTGCATCTACAAAAGAAGGTTTCAGTTTCAGGGCCGCCCGCAAATGCACACGAGCCGCGTCGCCTTCCCCCTGTTGCGCCAAGACCCATCCGAGAGCAGCCTGCGCCGCCGCATTGCCAGGGGCGAGGCGCACGGCCTTTTCAAATTCGCTACGCGCCTTTGCGATGTCGCCGTTGCCGAGTGCCGCTTGCCCGCGCTGCAATGCAGACTGCTCTCCGGATTTCGTCGGAGCCCCGCCCTGGGCAGCAGAAATTCCCCCGCATGCAATCATCAGGTTGATAATGGCGAGGGTGAGAAATTTGCGCAGCACGATTGCTGAATGATCTCGAGGTGTAGAAGTGTCGTACTCTTCCTCGGATTATATCGGAGGACTATGATCGAACTCGGCACCCCTGCGCTGCGATTCCTTCGTGTAACTTCGTGCCCTTCGTGGTGATAAATTTAGGTTCACGCCGATAGCCGTGCACACGAGACCATGAACCGTTCCCGCCGATCATTCCTCCAACTCTCCGCTTCAGCTGCGTTGCTTCCGGCGTGGATGCGTCTGTTTGGATCTTCTGATAGCGACTCTGCAGCACTTTGTAAAAAGCTGGCCAGCGATCCGCTGAGGCCCCAATATCATCTGCTCCCCGCGCGTAACTGGATGAACGATCCCAACGGCCCGATCTATTTCGCAGGCCGCTATCACATGTTTCACCAGTACAATCCAAAATCCGCAGTGTGGGGAAATATGAATTGGGCGCACGCCACCAGCCCCGATCTGATTCACTGGCAGCATGAACCGATCGCCATCTCGCCGACTCCCGGCGGACCAGATCAGGATGGCGTCTTTAGCGGGAGCGCGGTCCTCGATAACGGCCGGCCGGCAGTGATCTACACGGGCGTGGCTCCACCTGCGTACGATACCGAGGCCACGCTCCGCGATGGTGTTCATACTTGGCGGGAGACGCAGTGTCTCGCTGTCGCGCAAGATGACGAGTTGCGCACTTGGAAGAAACTTGCAGCGCCGGTGATCGCCGCTCCTCCACCAGGACTCGACGTAACCGGCTTCCGCGATCCTGTTCTCTGGCGCGAAGGCAATAACTGGATTCTGATCCTAGGCTCCGGCATCCGCGGAAAGGGCGGCTCGATCCTTCTTTATTCATCGCCGGACCTGCGCAATTGGACGTACCTCCATCCGCTCGTCGAAGGTTCACCAAGCGGAAAGCAGACCACGAACCCCGTCGACACCGGAGACATGTGGGAGTGTCCCGACTTCTTTCCTCTCGGCAGCAAGCACGTCCTGCTCATCTCCACCATGGGAAAGGTCCGCTGGAAAGTTGGCACCTATGCGAACCGGCGATTCACGCCCGAGAAAGAAGGAGTCGTTGACTGGGGCTCATACTATGCGGCGAAAACCATGCTCGACCGCGACGGCAACCGCGTTCTCTGGGGATGGATTCCCGAAACGCGTCCCGACGCCGATCTGATCGCCGCTGGATGGGCGGGAGCGATGTCATTACCGCGCGTGCTCTCGCTGAACGCGCAAAACGAACTTCAAACAGAGATGGCGCCGGCTGTGCAAAAACTCCGCGGTGCCCATATAACGATCGCCCGCGATAGCGATGCCGCTTCACGCCAGAAAACTCTCGACTCTCTCCGCGTCCACGATCTGGCGGCCGAGTTATATCTGCGTGTCCTGCCCAAGGCCGATGAATTCTCACTCACCTTGCAAGCGGAAGACGGCAAGCCGTTCGCGACGTTTGCGTGTACCGACAAACCCGGCAAGCGCGAGCTCCGCGTGAACTCCGTTACCGCGCCACTTTCGGGCGCTCCGGGATCCCCCGTCCGCCTGCACATGTATCTGGATGGGTCCTTGCTGGAAGTCTTCGCCAACAACACAACGACTCTCACCGCTCGCATCTATGAGATTCCGACGAGTTCGCTTCGTCTGAAACTGGAAGGCAGCGCGGATCTCCTATCGCTCGATGCCTGGCAGATGACCCCGATTTCGAAAAACCGGCTCACCAGTCCGCTGTGCTCGTGAAATTTGAAAGCTGCGCAACCACGTCCAGAATTCGCGCGCAGAAAACGACCGCAGTTAGTAAACCGGCTCGCCCCGACTGCTCTCAATCTTTCCGCGAATGACCGAGAGCGAATACGCCGTTCCTCCCTCGCCAGTCCACGAATTCAAATCGAAGTGTCCGCCCGTCTTCACGCGATAGGCGCTGACGCTCCGAAATGTAAGCGGACTTCCCTTCTGGCAAATCTCTGGCACCTGCGTTGGACGCAGGAAATACGCACCCTTCCCACTCCCCACTACAATCGCCTTCCCGTCTTTCTCTACGAGCACCGCTGACTTTTCATCAATCGCGATTTCACGCGGAGATAAACTCCACCCGTCTTTGATAATCCGCGCCAGAAATCCGAGCGTCCGGCCCATGCGGTCGCGTTTCGCAAAGTGCGAATCGGTAATTAGATTTTTTAGTCGGGGAATATCTAGAAAATCCCGCTCCAGCGTCACTCGTTCGCAATAAGGATCAGCTAGCACCTGTCCGGAAGCCAGATCCTTGTCATCCGGCTTGTCGCCCAAGGCGCCGTAGACGAACTCGCCCAACACCGCAAGTCCCGCGCTCGTACCACCAATCGGCTTCCCGGCGGCAATGTCGTCATTTATCGCCTTCTCCACTCTGGTTCCCTTCCATCCCCGAATGTAATTCGCCTGGTCGCCTCCTGCGACGAACACAACCTCCGCCTTGCGAATGAGGTTCGCGACTGCCGGATCTTCCGCCGCCGTTCGGTCCGGAATAATCAAGGTCGCAACCGAATTCGCCTTACAGAGCCCTTTCACATAAGAGTTGTAGTCGTCATTTCCTCGTGCCCGCAGGATCAGAAAATCACCACCATTTCCCTTGATGCACAACCAGCGAAACGCCTCGTCCAGATCGCTCCCGCCCCCCATCATCGCGATACCGGCTTCTGGCTGGGTCTGAACGTCGTTCCCATTTCCCAAACGGAAATATTTGTAGGACTGCGCGCACGCGAACTTTGCCGCGCACACCACGCAGACGAGCGTCATCCAATACCGCAAATTACTTTTAAGCACGCTGAGAATATATCGCAGGACGGGTGGTCGAATCGCTTTGGCGGAATGAATTACTGAAAAACAGCTGAGATTCTCCTACTTCAATCCCTGCACCAAATACAAATCCGAAAGTGTCCGGTTATATCCGTACACATAGGACTTACCGTCGGCGGAAACCAGCACACGTCCGATCGTATCGATTCCGGCCGCGTCCGCAGGTTCCATCGTCTTCCACAAGGTTCGTTTTCCAGTCGCCAGATCCATGCGAATCACTTCTGCTGGAATCTGGCCTCGTTCCATCAGGAAAATCGAATGTCCATCTGCCGACCATCCGGTCACGCGCTCACCGGGTTGCTGTCCCGGCAAGAGTTTCGGCTCTCCCCCGGCAACAGAATAGAAGTAGATTTTCTGATCCGGACCACGCCCTGCGACTTGAGTACCATCGGGCGACAAGACGAAACCGGACCCGACCCCCTCCGGGCTGAACGCGTGCGCCTTCGCATCGTCCAGCGATTCCCATTACAAACGCAAGCCATGCCCAGGCTCTGTTCCGGTAAAAACAATACGATTCCCATCCGGCAAGAAAGCCATGAAAACGTGATTCAGGCCGTCGTCTTTCATCCTCTTCATATCGCCAACGCCAGTCGGATAGAGCACGAGTGGAGACGGCGTAATGTTGAGCCTCGACAATGCCCACTTTCCGTCCGGAGACAAGGACAGTCCACTTCCCTCTCCCAACCGGATGGCCGGAGATCCATCCGTGTCCCGCAAGTAGACGGCGTATTTTGGCCCGCCGCCCTCGCCTGACTCCTGAAACAGAATCTGTTTTCCGTCAGGCGACAAACTTCCCGGCACTGACCAATCCAGCCACGACAGGTCCCTTTCTTTCGCCGCTCCCGGTGCCAGCCCGATCATGCCCGCGCGATCATTCCCGCGCGTCATCAGCACGTTTCCTTCTTTGCCAACGTCGTGAATCGTCAATTCACCGGGCACACGCGCCAGCAAGCGCACACTCCCAGAGCGCGTCGTCGCATACAGAGACCGGTCGCCTCCCGTTCGCGTCGCCGTGAACCAGATCTCGCTTGCATCCGGCGACCATGCCAGCCCCTGGATGCTGTCCCATCCTCCAGAGAGTGATGTCTTCTTGCCCGCCAAATCCACCACCGCCACGGCACCACCGTCGTCTCCTACTTGCACGTGATCGACAAATGCCACCGTCTTCCCGTCCGGCGCCACTCGCGGATTCCCAATCCAACCCTCCGCCTCGTACAACACCTTGCCCATCGGGAACTCAAGCCGCTTTCGTCCGCCAACCTCGTGGACGATTGCCACGTTCGCACCGTCGGGGGACCAGTCGGCCCATTCCACATCGTTCAGAATCTCGCGCGGAGCGCCGCCCACCAGCGGTACTCGCGCCAACGTCCCCGCATATAAGAAGGATGAATCTCGGGGCTTGCTCTGCAGCGCCAGCAGCATCTCTCCCGAAGCTGAAACCGCAAGAACATCTGCGCCTTTGGGTTCCACCTGCTGCGACTGAGGACTCTCTGGACGCGTCGTGAAAAGATCCAGGGGTTTGCCTTCCCAGGCCGCGCTGTAAATCACCGTCTTTCCATCCGGAGCGAAGCGCGCTGAATGCACAATACCGCGCCGGAACGTCAGCGGATGATACGCTGCAAATTCCGCCTTCACAGGCTGCTTTAGGAGCAAAGCTCCAACCGCGATCCCGGCCAACAGCGCCAGTGCTGCGGCAACACCCGCCACCGTCCATACTCTGGACTTGGGCACAACCGCGCCAGGTGAAGGCGTCACCACCGCGCTCTGCGCGGAAACTGCTGAAATCGCCGAGCCACTCGCCGCACGTATCCTGGAACTCTCCAGACCACGCTTGATGCGCTTCAAATCCCCGCGCAATTCCGCCGCCGTCTGGTAGCGCATCTCGCGCTCTTTTTCCAGGGACTTCGAAATCAGCTCGTTCAACTTCTCCGGAATGGCCGGATTCAAACTCTCCACCGGCGCCGGCGCGCGGTTCAGGATGGCTTCGAAGATGACTCCATTGCTATTTCCCGAAAACGCCATCTGCGCAGTCGCCATCTCGTAGATGACCGTTCCAAAAGCAAACAAATCGGTGCGCGGATCCAACTCCTCGGCCCGTACCTGCTCCGGCGACATGTACGCGACTGTCCCGATGGTCGACCCCGGGCTTGTCATCGCGCCTTCCTGCGCCGTCAATGTATGCTCGGTGCTCTGCGCCAGCTTCGCCAGCCCGAAATCGAGAAGCTTCGCCTGTCCTCGCTTGGTGACGAAGATATTCGCCGGCTTGATGTCGCGATGAATGATGCCCCTGGTGTGCGCGGCGTCCAGCGCGTCGGCAATCTCAATGCTGATTGCGAGCAGTGTCTCCACATCCATGGGACGCCCGCCGATGCGATGCTTCAACGTCTGCCCTTCCAGATACTCCATCGCGATGAACGCGTTCCCGTCCTGTTCATCGATCTCGTAAATCGTGCAGATGTTTGGATGATTCAAAGACGAAGCAGCCTGCGCCTCCCGTTGAAACCGGCTCAGCGCCTGCGAATCTTTGGCTACATCGTCAGGAAGGAACTTCAATGCCACGAAGCGTTTTAACTTCGTGTCCTCGGCCTTGTAGACAACACCCATCCCTCCTCCGCCGAGCTTCTCCAATATCCGGTAGTGGGAAATCGTCTGGCCGATCATGCCGAGGGACTACGTAGCGCAGCTATCTTATGGGCGCACTCCGTTTCGCGCAAGTCGGTTCCTGAGCCACCCCAAGCCCGGGCGAGGCATTACAACTTGACCCAATGGATAGCCCGAAATTCTGATTTTCGACCCACCCCCCAAATTCGCTTGCGTTCTGTAACATACAGTCTCCACCGTATTCGGCATTTTTGTTCGCCTTATTTAAAATGCTAAGTTTGTGTGGCACCTCGGGCCGCGTGCGATCCCCCCGCTAGCGTCCCAACGGCAGCCGACGCGGTCGTTATATTCTTCCTGTCGATAGTGAGGTTCTGGGATGCGCGTGCTTGTGGTCGATGACCATGAAGTCGTCCGAAGAGGTGTGATCGGACTGCTCAGGGGAGTACCCGACTGCGTGGTGTGCGGCGAAGCCTCGGACGGACGCGAGGCGATCGAAAAGGCGCGGGAATTAAACCCCGACGTCGTCATCATGGACGTCAGCATGCCCACCCTGAATGGACTCGAAGCGACTCGGGTGCTCCGCGGCCTCCTTCCCTCGTGCGAAATCCTGATTCTTAGCCAGCACGATTCTCCAGAGATGGCTCGCCAGGCTTTCAAAGCGGGCGCCCGTGGATATGTGATCAAATCCTCGGTTTCTCGAAATCTCATGGCGGCGCTGGAAAAAGTCTCCCGGCATGAATCCTTTTGTGACCCTGCCATCTCCGGAGTTGAGCGGCCTATCGACGTGCAGGAGGTTCTGCAGCGTAGCACGGCACTCGAGCAGGCTCTTCGTGAGAGCGAGCAGGTTTATCGTTCCACATTTGAACTGGCCGCCGTGGGTGTCGCGCACGTCAGTCCGGAAGGCCGTTGGCTGCGCGTCAACAAAAAGCTCTGTGAAATTGTCGGTTACACCGAAGCGGAATTGATGCAGCTCACATTCCAGGAGATCACCCATCCCGACGATCTGGCAGCCGATCTCGTCGAAACGGAAAAAGTCAGGTCCGGAGAGCTGCCCAATTTCACGATGGAGAAGCGGTACATCCGTAAGGACAAATCCATTGTCTGGGTGAGCCTGAGTGTTTCCGCTGCCCGCGACGCGAGCGGTCTTATGAAGCACTTCATTTCCGTGGTCGAGGACATTTCCGGACGACGCGACGGAGAGCATGTGCAAGCGCGGCTCGCCGCCATCGTCGAATCCTCCGATGACGCCATCATCTCTAAAAACCTCAACGGCACGATCACCAGTTGGAATGCGGGCGCCACGCGCATCTTCGGATTTTCCCCCGAAGAAGCGGTTGGCCGTCCCATCACGATCATTATTCCTCCCGAACTGCGCGACGAAGAAGCGGAAATCATCCGTCGGCTTCGCCTCGGAGAGCGCACCGACCACTATGAAACGGTACGCGTGACAAAATCGGGCGCGCGGCTCAATGTTTCTCTGACGATATCTCCCCTGCGAGATTCCGCAGGGCGAATCGTTGGCGCTTCGAAGATTGCCCGCGATATCACGCAGCGTAAACAAGTAGAAGCAGCGCTGCGCGAAAGCCAGACTCAGCTGGCGATGGCGCTCGAATCTTCGCGAACCGCCATGTTCGACTGGGACGTCATCGAGAGGCGTGGCGCCTGGAATCCTCAGATGGCATCTATCTATGGCTTCAATCCCGCGGGAAATTACATCACAGCCGACGAGTGGAATTCGTTGTTTCATCCGGACGAGCGGGAGCGCCTTCGTGACGAAGCCGAACGCGCGCTGCAAGATCCCACTCGCGATCAGTTTCAATTCGAATACCGTGCCATTCGCCCAGATGGAGAGCTCCGCTGGATCCTTTCCCACGGCCGCTTGGTTCGAGATGCCAACGGTGTCGTCATCCGTATGCTCGGGACGCACACCGACGTGACCGACCGCAAACAGGCCGAGGAAGCGCAATGGGCTCGCGAATTGACCGGGAAACTGCTGCACGCCCAGGATGAGGAACGCCGTCGCATTGCACGCGAACTTCACGATAGCGCGGGTCAAATCATCGCCGCCATGCAGATGAATCTCATTCCTATGGAATCGGAGGCCGAAAAACTCAGTGCGGAATTCTCGAAAGGAATTCGTGAGAGTCTCAGCTTCCTTCAGCAGCTTTCGGAAGAACTCCGCACGGTTTCATATCTTCTGCATCCGCCATTGCTGGACGAAGCGGGATTGCCTTCGGCTCTCCGCTGGTTCGTCGAAGGCTTTGCGCAGCGCAGTAAGATCGACGTGCAATTAGACTTAGCCTCGGACCTGGGGCGCCTATCGCCTGATCTGGAGATGACTCTATTTCGCGTGGTCCAGGAATGTCTGACCAACATTCATCGGCACTCCGGCAGCAAACAGGCCACGATTCGAGTCATCAGTTCCCCCAATGAGATCAAACTTGAAGTACAGGACTATGGAAAAGGCATGCCGCCAGCCAAGAACGGCTCGCAACATCTTCGCCATGGAGTTGGGATTCAGGGCATGCAGGAACGCGTCCGCCAGCTCAACGGCCAGTTCGAGATCCAATCTCAACCAAATGGAACCCTGGTGACTGCGCGCCTACCTGTCGTCAATGTGCCGGTCGCAGTCGCTTAGGCTACTCCTCCTGTGAGATTCGCGCGGTACAGCACTGTCATCGCGCCGGCAGAACATTTCTAGGTCGAGCAAAGGCCGTGGACTTGGACGCTCTAAGATTGGACGTCATGAAGGACCTGGCACTGCATGAATCGTTCGCCGAATGGGAAAAAATTCGGAATTTCTCAAGCACTCAAGGAAAGCGGCGGAAATAAGGCGGAAGTGGCTCGCCGGCTGGGCGTCCACCGAAGGCTGCTTTACGAGAAAATCAAGAAGCTGGGTATAGATGCCGTGGATGACCCGAAGAATCGGCTCAGTCCGTAGGCGCAGCATGAAGATTGCGGGCTTCAGGTCGGGTGGTCCAAGGATTGAAAAACGAAAGTAGAAGCAGCGCCTTCTGGATGCAGACCGACTTTGGTGAGCGCGGCAGGACTCGAACCTGCGACCCATGCCTTAAAAGGGCATTGCTCTACCAACTGAGCTACGCGCCCTCACCTTTTGCGAATCCACGACTCGCCGGGACCAGCTTTTTACCGGTTGCGCGACTGCGCCGGTCGCGAACGCTCAACAATACTTCTTTTATCGTATCAAAGTTCCGGCTGCTTGCGGGATTTCGACCATTCCGTTCCAGTCAGCCATCGCTAAGCCGCCGATTTGCCATTGAGCCTTAAGAATTGTTCCTGTCCGCGCTCGCAGGCCTTTGGCTTTCCCAGGCAATCACCGAGGCTCATCGGAATCTCAGATATATTTTTGAAGAGAATCTCCTACCGGATTGCGAGAGCAGACACAAATCGTGGCCAGCCGGAACAGTGACATTCCACAATTGCGAACCATCACGTGATTGATCGGGATGAGAGCAAGCGCTCAGAGTTCCGTTCGTACATCGTGTAGTCGTGCACACGACCAAGAGAGTAATCGATTACCCGCCTTACTTAGTAAGTTATGAGCTAAAACGTTTCACCTACAAAGGTCAAGAGTAACGATCGAGGGCGGCATTCAGAGGCGATGCTGACTCGGGGATGGTTTGAGCGGCACATCAGGCAAACCCTTATTGACACGAAAAACATTGCATTCTAGGTTAAGGCGCAATCAGTAACTGGAAGTTCCATCACGATTCCAGTTTGCTGCTTCCCCTGAAGTGCAAGACGTTTTGCTTGAGTGGCATTCACGGTGCAATCGGTCGGCTCAAGGCATCGACGGATCGCAGCACCTGGTCGCAAAGCGCTGCCATCTAGGAGGTGGGGCATGGCTACAAATCCCATATCATCGTTGCCATCTTTCTCCCCCATTCCACGTGTCTGCCGAGATCCGGTGAATTTCCGTGGCGGAGCAACTTCTCAGAATTTCTCTATCTCTGGACTGAAACTTGCATTTTTTGATCATCGGCAAACCATCACCGACCTTACCTCTGCCGATCATCTTGAAGTCCACGTTATACATCGAGGTATAAGCTCGAACTCTGGTCAACTCGAGGAAGGTCGTTCGCATCGTATCTTGCAAGTAATGCGGGCTCCGCCACTCCGACTGACTCGGTTAATGGTATGACCAGCCTACAGTATAACGATCGGACACTACGGATAACTCTTTCGGAGGAGGGCGAACTCCCAATTGGTTACCAACATTTACTCGCCTTCTCTCGACTGCTAGCTCATCGGCTCTTTTGATCCGACTAGAAAGCGAGATTGTCGTGCGGCCTGAGCCTCAAGCAAGCGAAGTTTCTGAGGAAAGACGCTCTAAATCAGCCCAACTATCGGGGCTGGCACTCATCGAAAATCTGTATTTTCGGGCGGGTCCGGAAGCCGCCCAGGGACAGCTCCAGCGTCTTCTTGGGGCAGAACAATCGGTCCGCGCCTTCGCGCTTTGCGATGTCGGGCAACCCGCCGTCGGGATGAACACGATCCCCTCCGATGACATCTCTTACGAAACATTCAGCCCTCCAGTCTCATGGAACGCGGTCTACTCCGTGCAGAGAATTCGTTTGGGACCTAAGATCAAAGGTGACTTTCTTTTCCATCCGGGCGAAGAAATTCTCATACCAACCCAGGGTGAGATCGCCTATCACTTTTTCTGGAGTCCGGGTGCCAGCCCGCCCGAGCGTTTCCTGCTCAGCCCTCCTGCCAGCGAGGGACAGATTGTCCGTATCAATCCGCAAATCCCTCACCACGCATGGAGCGTGAAAGGCGAAGCCGTCGCATGGCTCATCCTACGGCACACGATGAATTCTCCCGTTGCCCTGGTGATGGATCAGAACTCGTCCCCATTACTTGATGCCCAATCGCGGGCACACGCAACCGGAAACGGACACAAGGCGTTCGCCACACTCCGCACGCAGCGCCGAAGACGAGTCACGGCCGGCAATTTGCGCAAGCCGGGAGCTTACGCAATGATTGCGTGGGGGATTTCCGAGTTAATTCGCGACGCACGAGTAAAAGCCGGACTTACGCCCACGGACCTGGCGCGCCAGATCGGCATCGACCCATCATCGATCTCCCGCCTGGAAGAAGCCAAGGCAAATGTGTCCATCGAAATGTTGGGGAGAGTTTGCGCGGCACTTCGCATCGGCATGGCCGAGTGCATGGAATCCGGCAGCTGGATCTACGAGCGCGACCATCTCGATATCAAGCGATGGGACGATGGCCAGATCGTCCATCCTCCAAAAGGATCGCACTTCTTGCACTTGTCCGTCCTTCGCTTGGGAAAGGGCGAACATAAAATAGTCCCTACTAGCTGCGGAGCAGATTCAAGCCCGCTCTCCAGTTGGATTGTATTGTCGGGCCGCCTGATGGCGGAGCTTCCGCATGCGATGGGGGATAAGTCTTTGATCCTTGACGCATCAAATGTTTTACATTTCCGAAAGTACGGAGATGTCTCCCTTCATGCTATGCAGGACTCGACCTTGGTTCAGGTCATATATTCCACTATATGTGAATGTAACTGCCGTAAGTTATCGACAATTCCATAACTAGACCTTCTTTATCGCTGTTGGTGATTGTTACTTGCTGGACACACACTTTAGTCCCACCACGTCCGCTCGCTTTCGTCGGTCCATTCACGGTTCGTGAATGATATCGACATCAGTGTTCCAACTGCGAAACTCCAAGATGTGAGTCACTGTACTTTTTTGGCAATTTGTGACCTTCCCGCGCACGTTCGTTTCAATTAAAACTCAACTTGTGTGATGCGGATCACAGACGCATCCGCAAATAAGTGATCTCTGAGTGCTTCCCCGCCACTCAGCCGGAACACCCACGAACGAATCGTAGAGGAGACTTCTATGCCGTCCAGAGCGGGAAAAGTGTGTCTAATAAGTCTTGCGCTCGTATTGAGCAGTCTGCTGATCGCTTGCGGAGGCGACGACAACTCCGCCCTTCCCGCCACCGTAACTCTTACGAAATTAGCAATCAGCCCAGCCTCAGCATCGCTGCCCAATGGCACCACTCAGCAGCTCACAGTCACGGGAACCTATAGTGACGGTACGTCGAAGAACGTCACCGCGCAGGTCGCATGGACGGTCGCCCCGGCAACCGCAGCCAAGGTTAGCAGCTCTGGCTTGCTTACCGCACTAGCTCAGGGCAGTGCAACGGTCAACGCGAATCTGAAAGGAGTGATGGGCCACGTCGCTCTAACGGTACAACCTCCGGCCATCACCGCGATTCAGATCACGCCCGCCTCCCTTTCGATTCCTTTGGGCACCAATCAGCAACTCACGGCGACCGCCACTTACACCGACGGGACGACTGGAAATATATCGAGCTCAGTCAACTGGAGCAGCACTCCTGCCAGCGTTGCGTCAGTGAATGCCTCCGGATTGGTACAAAGTGTTTCCAAGGGTAGCTTTAACGTCACTGCCACCAGCGGCGCGATTTCAGGATCGTTAAATGCATCCGTCGGCAACGCCGCACTTCAGTCGCTTCAAGTATTGCCAACCTCGGCTTCGATCCCGAAGGGAACGACCCAGATATTCACCGCAACCGCAGTCTTTACTGATGGAAGCAAGCAAGACGTAACGACCTCCGCTACTTGGCAATCTTCGAATACCGGTGTCGCGTCCATGAGTAGCACCGGTACCGCGACTTCCGGCTCGCAAGGATCGGCCGAGATCACCGCCTCCTATCAGACTGTGGGCGCCACGGCTGCGCTCACCGTGAGCTCCGCATCCATCAAGTCAATTCAAGTGAGTCCCGCCACTGCCAGCCTCGCCAAAGGCACAAACCTTCAACTGACCGCCAGCGCCGTTCTCACTGACGGCAGCACGCAGGATGTCACCAGCTCGGTTGTCTGGTCTTCAAGCGCATCGTCCGTGTGCAGCGTCACCGTTAATGCAATGGCTACCGCAGTCAACATCGGCTCCTGCATGGCAACGGCGACTTCGGGCAGCGTCTCAAGTTCGGCCACATTGACCGTCACTGCCGCGACTCTTTCCGAAATCACTCTCACGCCTCCAAATCCGTCGGTATGTTCCGGAGGCAGCGTGCAGTTGAAGGCGACCGGCAATTTCAGCGACGGATCGACTCAAGACATGACCAACTCGGTCGCCTACTCGAGTTCGAAACCGCTCATCGCCCTGGTGACGCCAATTGGATTGATTCAGGGTCTGGCCCAAGGGAACGCCACCATCACCGCCACTTCAGGATCTATTTCCGCTTCGACTTCAGTGACCGTGACCGCTGCTACTCTGCAGTCGTTGACGGTCGGCACCGGTTCTCTCACCCTTGCAGCAGGCATCTCGGGGCAACTGAGCGCAATCGGCTCTTACAGTGACGGCAGCACGCAGGATCTGTCAGCCACGGTCGCATGGTCTACATCCGCCAGCGCAACCGCCGCCGTTAACGCAACCGGCAATGTCACCGGGCTTGCGGTGGGGACCGCCACCATCACCGCGACGTTGGGGTCGATCTCTGGCGTAGCAACCGTTACTGTCACGCCCGCCACGGTCGTGTCGATCACGGTCAACCCGCTCTTCGTCACAATCGCCGCTGGACAATCGCAAGCCTTCACGGCGACGGCTACCTTAACCGACGGAACGGCCAGTGATGTAACCACATCGGTTCACTGGAGCGTCTCCGATCCCACACTCGCAACGATCAGCAACGCTCTCGGCGAAGCTGGATCGCTCGCGGCTCTGATTCCGGGAACCGGTTCAGTTTCTGCCAGCCTCGGCTCGGTCACAGGAACCGCTAACCTATACGTAAATGCCGCTTCACTCGTCAGCATCTCTGTCGGACCGACTGGGCTCTCTTTAGCGCTCGGCGTGCCGGCACAGTTGACGGCGACCGGCACCTTTAGCGATGGCAGTACTCAAGACATCACCGCATCAGTCGTCTGGTCTAGTTCCAACGGCCAGTGTCTAACCGTATCCGCTGCGGGCCTGGTTACGCCGCTCTCTCTCGGCAGCGCAACCGTGACCGCTACTTTGAACGGTAAGTCAGCAGGCGTATCCGTCGGTATCACGGCCGCCGTCCTCAACTCCATCAACATCACCACCACCGGCGGTTCGCTGGCGCTTGGCCTCTCCGAGCAGTTCAGCGCAATCGGAACGTACAGTGACGGCAGCACGCAAGACATCACTGCAGTCGTTCATTGGAGTTCGTCAAACACCTCCGTCATCACCGTCAGCGGAGCAGGACTTGTCCTCGCCATCGGAGGCGGATCGGCGAGCGTCACGGCAACTCTGGGATCGGTCGCCCAAAATGCATCGATCACTGTGAGCGCCGCGATTCTCGAGAGTATCAATGTGACGGCAGCGCAAACCTCGTTTGCCCTCGGATTCACACTACAACTCAAGGCAACTGGAACCTACAGCGACGGCTCTACGCAAGATCTGACCTCAGCTGCCGTGTGGACCAGCAACAATCCAGCGGTCGCACTGATCAACTCCGGTGGACTAGTCAGCGGGTTGGCAACGGGTGGAATCTCAGCAACCGCCACGCTGCAAGGCGTGAGCGGAAGTCTCGGCGTCACTGTCAACGCGGCAACGCTGGTTTCGATCAGCGTCACTCCCGCAACCGTGAATATCCTGCAGGTCTTGCTGTCGCAGCAATTCACGGTCACCGGCCATTTCAGCGATGGCAGCACGCAAACGCTGAACACGGGCATTCACTGGTCCTGCTCCAACGGACTGTTGGCGACGATCAACTCCACTGGGTTGCTGACGGCTCTCGGTCTGGGCAACCTCAACGTAACTGCGACGTACGGGTCTCTAACGGCCACCGCGGCGGTTTCGATCCTCTGATGTTCGAAACCACCAGGAGGCAGAATGACGCAGTTGCATTCACACTCGACGGGGCGCGGCACGGTAGCGGATTTCGCTGCCGCGCCCCTTCCAACTCTTAACGTTTCGGCGCTTTCCGTCTCAGTCGTGTCACCAAACAAGACCGAGATGCCCGTGCTGAACGACGTCGCCTTTTCGATCGCGCCGGGCGAGGTATTAGGAGTTCTCGGAGAATCCGGCGCGGGCAAGAGCACTTTGGCTCTGGCTTTGCTACAACTCCTGCCGACGAGTTTTAAAATTCGCAGCGGAAGCATCCTTCTCGGTGATATCTCCTTGCACGATCTCGGTGAGGAAGAATTGCGCTTGATCCGCGGCAACGAAATCTCTCTCATCTATCAGGATTCCTCAACACTCAACCCGGTCTTGCGCATCGACCGCCAAGTGTCAGAGGTCATCCGCGCGCACAGCAACTGGAACTCTTCCCGATGTCTCGCGGAAGGTCGAGCCATGCTCGAACTCGTGGGGCTTGGGAGCGACCGGATCTTTTCAGCCTATCCTCATCAGCTCAGCGGTGGACAAAAGCAAAGGGTCGCTATCGCGCAGGCCCTGGCATGTGGTCCTGACCTGCTGATTGCCGACGAACCGACGGCGTTTCTTGACGCCACCACGACTCTCGAAGTCCTCGATCTGATCGAGAGCGTGAGGTCGCAATTCGACACTGCGGTCCTGCTGATCAGTCATCAGCCGGAAGTCCTCGCTTATCTGGCGAGTCGTGTGATGGTCCTTTATGCCGGGCAGATCATCGAGTCAGGCAGTACAAAGGACATTTTCAATTCCCCAGCACATCCTTACACGCGGGAACTAATCCGTTGTGGGCAACCTCTCGCGAACCAGCAGGATCGACCATGCGCCAAAGCGCACTGGCCTTTCATCTCCGGCGCGTCAAGTTTTGCAACCGATGCTTGCCCTTTCGAGAATCGCTGTCCCGATCGCATGGATATCTGCGCTACCGGCGTGCCGGCCATAACCACGATTCAACCGTCTCATCATGTCCGCTGTTTCGATTACGCGCAGGAGGCCTTATGAGTCCAGAATTGCTGGCCCGGCCATTGCTTGTGGCGCGCGGATTGACCAAGACGTATACACAGGGTCATTGGCCACAAAAACGGCAGCATAAAGCTCTCGATGGCGTGAATCTGATTCTCCGGTATGGTCGCACGCTGGCGCTCGTCGGGAAGTCCGGGTCCGGAAAAACAACACTCGCGATGTGTCTGGCCGCTCTCGACCGTCCCGACTCCGGCGAAATCTGGATTGACGACTGCGATCTTGCGTCCGCTTCAAGCCGCCAACTCTCTCACCTCCGAGCGCAGGTACAGATCCTGTTTCAAAGCTCTTCGGGTGCGCTCAGCCCTTTCCTTTCGTCTTCAGAGATCGTTGAAGAGCCTCTTCGCATTCAACGCTCGATGTCGAAGGAACAACGTCGACTGGCTGCGATGGAACTGTTCCATCAAGTCGGGCTCGCACAGGAATTGAAGACACGCCGCGCATGCCAATTGAGCGGTGGACAACGCCAAAGGTTGGCAATAGCCAGAGCGCTCGCCCTCAACCCTCGTCTCATTATTCTCGATGAACCCTTCACCGGACTCGATCTCTCCGCGCGCGGGCAAATCATCAACCTGCTGATCGACCTTCAGATCAATCACGGTCTGAGCTATCTGTACGTCTCGCACGACCTCGATGTTGTCAGCCATTTCGCCGACGAAGTCGCTGTAATGTGCAATGGACGGATCGTCGAGTGGGGACGCACCGACCACGTTCTGGCCAACCCGGTCCATGCCTCAACCAAGGTTTTGCTACACGCATCCACTGCTCTCTTCGGCTCCGTGTCGGATCAGAAAGGCCAAGCCGCATGCGTTACTTACTAGCGCGCATCAGCCAATCTGTTCTTCTGCTTGCGGGGGTGTCGCTACTTTCCTTTGGCTTTGTGCAACTCGCGCCCGGTGATTTCTTCTCCGAGGTACGACTCAACCCGCAGATCTCGGATGAAACCATCCAAGGCCTGCGAAAGCAATTCGCTCTCGACAAGCCTTTCGCGACGCGTTACTGGCGCTGGCTTCAATCGACCTTCCACGGCGAACTGGGATTCTCCTTCGCCTACAACAGTCCCGTTGCTCCCCTATTGATCGAGCGAGCCAATAAGACGCTGCTGCTCACCTCAACTGCAATGTTTTTGGCCTGGTGCCTCGCAATACCGCTCGGAGTCATGAGCGCAGCTGCACCTGCCGGAGTACTCGCTCGTTGTTGCTCGATCGGCACCGCCGTGTTTCTGGCGACTCCCGAGTTGCTGCTGGCGCTGGTTGCTCTCATGTTCGCCGTTCGTACTGGTTGGATTCGCAGTCTCGGCATGGGACTACCATCTTCGGATTTACCGACATGGCAGGCTGTCCGAAAGACAGCAACACATTTAGTCTTGCCCACTCTCTTGTTGGTGCTCACCAGCGTCCCAATACTTCTTCAGCACACCGCAGCAGCCATGCGCGAGGCCCTGGCGAGTCCCTACATTTCTGCAGCCCGTGCCCACGGCATCGGCAAGCGCCGTATTCTCTTCCACCACGCTTTTCCCGCAGCTCTTAATCCGCTGGTTTCTTTATTCGGCACTTCTCTCGCGTCGCTGCTGAGCGCGTCGCTACTGGTCGAAGTTGTGATGGGATGGCCCGGCATCGGGCCATTGCTTCTCGAAGCGATCCTCAATCGCGACCTTTTCGTCGTGATCGGCGGCGTAATGCTCTCTGCGCTTTTTCTTGTGGTGGGAACATTCATCGCCGACGTCCTTCTATTCGCAGTCGATCCTCGCATCCGTGCGGAGCGTCTCTCATGACTCCTCGCCACCCTCTTCTTCTGCCCTTGATCTTTTTGGGGATCGTTCACGTCGCGGTACTTCTTGCTGGCTTCGTTGCTCCTTATGACTATGCGACGCAGGATCGTGCTCTGCCCTTCGCGCGCCCCTCGCGCATTCACTTCATCGACGCCAGGGGTCAGTTTCATCTCCGGCCATTTGTCTACCAGCGGGCCGAACAGTTCGGACAGTTCCGCGTCTACGAAGAACTCACTACCGAGCGCTCCCCGGTCCATTTGTTTGTACGCGGTTCGTTCTTCAAGTTCGCCGGCATCGTCTCCACCAACATTCATCTCTTCGGAGTCAACCCACCCGCACGAATCTCCCTGCTCGGCAATGACGGCTATGGTCGGGACCTTTTCTCGCGTCTTGTCTATGGCGGCCAGATTTCCCTTTTCGCCGGACTCCTTGCCACCGTGCTCTCTCTTCTCGGCGGTGCCACTCTGGGCACGCTCGCAGGATTCTACGGCGGCTGGCTCGACGCCGCGATCATGCGCTGCGCGGAACTATTCCTCGCGCTGCCTTGGTTGTATTTACTCTTCGCCGTCCGCGCATTCCTGCCTCTTCACATCAGCCCGTCCGAAGCATTCTTGATGATCATTTCTGTAATCGGCCTTGTAGGCTGGGCCAAGCCTGCGAGATTAGTCCGGGGAGTGGTGTTGAGCGCACGAGAGCGCGGATATGTCCTCGCTAGTCGAAGCTTCGGCGCGTCCGATTTCTATCTTTTGCGGCGTCACATCCTGCCTCAGACATTGAGCGTGCTGCTCACGCAGGCTGCGCTTCTGATTCCCCAATACATTCTGGCCGAGGTCACGCTCTCCTTCCTGGGCCTCGGCGTCGGAGAACCCGTTCCGAGTTGGGGCAGCATCCTCGGCAGTCTGCAGCAATATCACGTACTCGTTTCGTGCTGGTGGATCTTTTTCCCCGGCCTTGTGCTCGTTCCAGTTTTTCTGAGCTACGGCCGGCTGTCGCAAGTGCTGCAAGAAAGGTTTTCCGCATGAACACGTACCTTTACAAGTTACTGAATCATCGCTTGTGGCGGTCATGGCGATTCATCGGTGTCTTCGCATGTACTGTGCTAATGCAGTTCGCTTCTGCTGCTCCTTCACCCTCTTCATCCGAGCAGTTGCTCATCACATCTGGAGCAGTCGGGCACTATGGCGGACATCTCGTCGTCTCTCTTCGTTCCGAGCCGAAAACGCTGAATCCCGTCGCGTCGATTGACGTCTCATCGCGCGAAGTCATCGCTCAGCTCACCGCTGATCTGATCCACATTGATCGTGCGACACAGAAAATCGTTCCATCCCTCGCGCAATCCTGGACCGTCTCTCCCGACGGCAAGCGCTACACCATGCAGCTTCGCCGCGGCATCCATTTCTCTGACGGAGTCGCCTTCGACGCCGACGACGTGCTCTTCAGCTTCAGGGCCTACCTCGACGACAAATCGAATTCCCCGCAGCGTGATCTGCTCACCGTAGGCGGCAAGCCCATCACTGTGAAGAAAGATGGTAGATACACCGTCACGTTCGAACTCAGCCAGCCTTACGCTTCCGCCGAGCGTCTGTTCGATGGCGTAGCCATCCTGCCGCGCCATTTGCTCGAACGATCGTTCAACAACAACAAGCTCGCGCAGGCGTGGACCCTTTCCACTCCATCGAATCAGATCGCGGGACTCGGTCCCTTCCGCCTCAAGCAATATCTACCCGGCCAGCAAATGATTCTCGAGCGCAATCCTTATTACTGGAAGGCCGATCGCCTGGGAAATCGCCTTCCCTATCTCAACGACGTCACATTCTTATTCGTTAACAATGAAGACGCAGAGGTTATGCGCTTCGAAGGCGGGGAGACTGACCTACTGAATCGCCTGGGCGCCGACAACTATGCAGCACTCGAACATGAACACAAGCCCGATATTCAACTGCAGGACTTAGGCCCCAGCCTGGAATACAACTTTCTGCTCTTCAACTTGAATTCGCAAATTCCAACGCAGGCCAGAGAACTCAAACGCCGTCAGGCCTGGTTTAGCGACGTCAACTTCCGGAAAGCCGTGTCGGCAGCCATCGACCGTGACTCGATGGCTCGCATCATTTATCACGGCCGCGCCACGACGCTCTACTCGCACGTTACTCCGGGCAATCGACTTTGGCTTGATTCCACTCTTCCTCATCCTGCGCGCTCCGTCGATTACGCCCGCGAACTGCTGCGTTCCGCAGGCTTCTCATGGCGTTCTGACGGCACCCTAGTCGATCGCAGCGGAACTTCAGTCGAATTCTTTATCCTCACCAGCGCTTCTAACAGCCAGCGAACGCAGATGGCCACGATGATCCAGCAGGACTTGCAAGAGATCGGTATACGCGTCCAGGTGGCGCCACTCGAATTTCACGCCGTGTTGGATCGAGTTTTCCAAACTCACGACTACGAAGCCGCCATCATGGGACTCGGCACCGGCGATATCGACCCCAACGCGCAGATGAACGTCTGGCTTTCCACCGGCGACGATCATCTCTGGAACCTCGGCGGCAGGACGCCTTCCACGCCTTGGGAAGCTGAAATTGATCAATTGATGAAACAGCAAGTCTCCGCTACCGATTTCGCGCATCGCAAGAAGCTCTATGACCGCGTGCAGGAAATCGAAGCCGAAGAGCTTCCAATCATCTGTCTGGTTACGCCCAACTTGCTGGTGGGCGCGAAAGTTGGCATCGGTAATTTCAAACCCGTTGTACTCGATCCACACACTCTCTGGAACTCCGACGAGCTGTTTCTTGTTGGAGATCAAAGGCAGGCTAAGCGATGAGTCTCGGCACCGCAACTGCTCTCATCAAGATTAAGACGGCCACCTCCGATGAGGACTTGGTCGGGCGCTGTCTCCACGGCCATGAGGGCGCGTGGAGCGTCCTTATTTCGAAATATAAGAATCTGATTTACTCCATTCCCATCCGCAGCGGATTCACTCAAGAAGAGGCCGCGGACATCTTTCAGGCCGTCTGCCTGGATTTATTCTGCGAATTGTCGTCTCTTCGGGAGCCCCAAGCGCTCGCGGCATGGCTCATTCGCGTGACCCGCAACAAGTGTTATCACAAGCGCCGCGAGAACGACCGCTATGTTCCCACTGACGACGCGCAACCCGAAGCTCGCGCGACCGACGATATTCCGGAGACACTGATCCATGAAATCGAGCGCGAACAATATGTCCGCAATGCGCTGAATGAATTGAGCCCGCGCTGCCGTCATCTCGTCGAGAAGCTTTTCTTCGAACTGCCAGCTCGCCCCTACCACGAAGTCGCTCGGGAACTCGGATTGGCCGTCGGTTCTATCGGTATCATCCGCAGGCGCTGCCTCAATTGCCTTCGCGGACGACTGGAAGAATTGGGCGTTCGGTGACTGCGCCCGCTCCCGCACCGCTCGACGATGCCGCTATGCTGCGCGCAGAACTTAGTGCCGCTGTTCCTCATCTAAGTGAACACAGCGCACGCGCGCAATTCGTTTCCGATCATCCAAACCTGCTTCGGCCCGAAACGATCCTCGTTCTCTCCGACTGGATTCCTAAGCTCATCCGTAGCGATGCCTCGCAAGCGCGAGCCATTGCAGATCTTGCTCATCTCATCGCCAGAAAGCTCGATCACTCAGAAAGTCTGGCACTCGCTCTACGCGCCAAGGCAAATCTCTTTCATGTATCTGGCAAAAACAAAGCAGCAGTGCGATGTCACGAGCGTGCCCGTTCGCTATTTTCTCGAGCCGGAAATAAAACGCAGATGGCGCGCACTCTCAGCGCGGCGATCCAACCGTTGATCCTTCTCGGTGAGTACGATCGCGCGTATGCCGCCGCACAGGAAGCGAGCACCATCTTCAAGGGGGATGGCAACGAATGGCGCCTCGCTCGAGTCGAACTGAATACTGGCAACATCTTCGATCGGCAGGATCGTTTTTCTGAGGCGCTAGCGTACTACGAGCGCGCCTACCGCCATCTCTGGCCTCACCGCGATCAAGACCCCGACGCGGTCGCCGTCGTCCTCCACAACATGGCAGGCTGTTACGTTTGTCTAAACGACTTTCACCTCGCGGTTCGCACTTATCAGGAAGCCCGCTCGTTCGCCGAGCAGCACTCGATGCCGGCTTTGGTCGCGCAAGCTGACTACAACATCGCTACTCTTCACTATCTTCGCGGAGAGTACAGTCGGTCCATCTCTCTCCTGCGCGCCGCCCGCGAAGCCTGCCAGAAAAGTGGCGATCAATATCATTTCGCTCTCTGCCATCTGAACTTGTCGGAGATTTATCTCGAGATGAATATGGGCGCCGAGGCAGAAGAAACCGGTGCCGTCGCCCAAGCCGCATTCCGCCGCCTCGGCATGCGCTACGAGGAAGGAAAATCATCTGTAAACCTTGGGATTGCTCTGAGCCAGCAGGAGCGATTAGACGATGCACTTGCTCACTTCGAGCATGCGCGCTCCCTTTTCCTCAGCGAGAAGAACGAGGTTTGGATTTCCCTGCTCGACCTCTATCAAGCCATCGCTCTCTACAAACAGGAAGTGGACGAAGACGCACGGCGCCTTGCAACCTCCGCCCTCGCGTTCTTTAAGCAGACTGCGAATATCGGAAAAGCGGTTTTGTGCCATCTGCTTCTTGCCAGGCTTTCTGTTCGCTCCAGGGATCACCGCTCCGCTCTGAAACATTGCTTCCGCGCTTTAATTCGTCTTCGTTCGATCGAGTCGCCATCGCTCAACTGCCAAGCGCATGGACTCATGGCCCAGGTTCTGCACTCTCTCGGAGAACCGGATCGGGCTATCGAACACTACCATCTTGCAAAGGAATTTCTCGAGCAACTCCGCAGCGGCATTCGTAGTGATGAACTCAAGATCTCATTTATGCGGGATCGGGTCGAAGTCTACGAGGGACTGGTCGACATGTACCTCACTACCGATCGTCGCAACATTCGAGAGGCATTTAGTTATATCGAGCAGGCTAAGTCTCGCAGCCTGTTTGATCTCGTCACATCGGCACGAGGATCTCTGTCGTTGGCGCCAAACGGAAAGAGCCCCACAGCTTGCCGTGTTCGCGAACTTAGACAAGAACTCAATTGGTATCAGCACCGCCTCGAAATTGAGCAGCTCCGCAACCGCGATGGGGCGGGTCAGCAACTAGCTCAACTTCGAACCGAATCCTGGAAGCGCGAGCGTGAGGTCTTGCGGCTGCTGCGCGAGCATCCTGAGTCCGATGTCGACGTAGCAACGGTTCAGTCCGACGGTCATATGAATGTCGACCGCATTCAGGAATTCCTGCATCCTGAAGCCACCATCGTCGAATACTTCCAGGTGCGCGATCAACTCATCGTCGCTCTGCTGACTCGCAGCACGCTTGAGGTTTTTTCTGTCGGTATGATGGCAACCGCCGAAGCTCTTTTGGGTCGCCTACGGTTTCAAATGTCAAAACCGAGACTCGGCTCGGACTACGCCGAAGCCTTCGGAGACGCTCTACTTCAAACCATTAATCATTGCCTGCAGGAGTTCTACGATCAACTGATCGCACCGATTCGCCATCGCCTGCGGACGCCGCACCTTATTATGGTGCCCCACGGCACCCTCCATCATTTACCGTTCCACGCGCTCTTTGATGGAGCCAACTATCTCATCGACGACTTCACAATCTCCTACGCGCCCAGCGCCAGCATTTATACGCTCTGTCATTCCCGCACTGCCAACTCCAGCGGTCCGGCATTGATTCTCGGAGTTCCTGATCCTGCGATCCCCGCGGTCGAAGCCGAGGCCGCAGCAGTTGCGAAGATCCTGCCGGAAGCGGATCTCGTCGTTGGCGAAAACGCAACGACTTCGATGCTGGCGCAGAAGTGTGCCCGAAGCCGCTTCCTTCACATCGCTACGCATGGATATTTTCGACAGGACCAGCCCATGTTCTCCGGCATTCGGCTCGCAGACTCGTGTTTAAGCCTTTATGACCTTTACCAGATGAAGCTGCCCGTGGAACTCGTGACGCTGAGTGGCTGCTCAACTGGACTTAACGTTGTATCAGCCGGCGATGAAATTCTTGGCCTGGCACGTGGACTCATCTGCGCCGGCGCTCAATCCGCATTGCTCAGCTTGTGGGACGTTCACGATCAAAGTACCGCGGACTTTATGACTACCTTTTATGAACGTCTCGGCAGTACCGAGAACAAGTCACAAGCAGTCCACGATGCCGCGGTGAAATTACGAAAGTCACATCGCCATCCCTATTACTGGGCACCCTTCGTACTCATCGGTAAGAACTTTCGGAACTAGAGTCGCGCGAAGTTGTCCGGAGTAACTGTATTTTTCCCGACACCAGAGACTCTTTATACGCAAGATTAATCCAGGTTCCTTCTTGGGCGGCGTGGTGAGCAGTTTTGCCATTTGTACGGGAGGAGCTATGCAGCATTTTTCTGTAACTGATTGGGCCGATTTTGTGCGGGAGGTTGCCCCGGCGGAACAACGCGGGGAGATGCAGCAGCACTTGGATTCTGCCTGTCCAGAATGTTCAAAGACAGCGGAAATCTGGAGCACCGTCATGGATTTCGCGCAACGGGAAAATTTGAATGACCCGCCCGCATCCGCGTTAAGGATCGTGCAAGCTTATTACGGACTGATGCAACAGGCCGTTGGCGCGCCGGAAGGAATTGAGATCGCCAAACTGGCCTTCGACAGCTTTCAGCGTGGACTCGCCGGTGAGCGTGGCACCGTAACTCAAATGCCCCGCCAGCTCCTCTTCAAGTGCGGCACGTTTTGTGTCGATGTGCGCCTCGAGCCCAAACCGGGTTCAAACTACGTGGTCTTGGTCGGCCAGGTGATCGATGCCAAGAAACCTTTGAAGGGCTTTGACCATGTGCCGGTCTCTCTCCTAAGTCACGGTGACAAAGTATCTGAGACCACCACGAACCAATTCGGAGAATTTCATTTCGGCTTTCAGTCTTTGCAGCACATGCAACTGTTTTTTGGAATGCAGCAAAAAGCTCTCGTCGTCCCACTCCCCCAGGGACAAACAGAGGCAGCCTGACCACGCATTACCAGTTTTGCTTGGCCGGTTTTTGGCAACGACACATGGGGGTCACCATGAAACGTAAATGGATCTTGTTGCTCGTCATCGCCATGACGCTTTCCGATGCGTCCGCTTCCGCTCAGACGCAGAGACTCATCGTTCGCGACAAACTGGGTCTTTCCGGTATCCGTACCAGTTGCCTCCTCGTCGGATGTAATGTGGTCACGAATCTTGGTGATCCACTGGGACAAGTCTTCCTGGTGACCGTCAACACGCTGAATCTCGGCCACGTGCTCTCGTTGTTGCCGTTGCAGTTGGGCATTCTGAGCATTGAGGTCGATCAGTTGCTCTCCATGACCAGTCCGCTCCTCGGCCCGATTCCGCAAGAGTTAGACGACACCTTTCCGGTGATGTACTACCAGGGAATAGTCTGGCACGGATATCTGACACAAGAAGCTAATCAGATCATCCGCACTTCGCAAACCCAGAGCGCGTTTCGCGTCTCCGGATCTGGCATCGTTGCCGTGATCGACACCGGCATCGATCCGCATCACCCAGCATTCGCCTCGGTACTGTTGCCCGGATATGACTTCACTCGCAACACAACCGGCGCGGATGAAACTGGGGATTTGGATCACTCCACCGCTGCGGTCCTCGACGGCGGCCAGGAAACACCAGCTTACGTAAACCCGTCGGTTGCAGCTGTCGTAAGCAAGCCTGCTGCGGCTCTACTGAGTAATCCGAACTATTCTTCGTTCGGGCACGGCACCATGACCGCCGGCCTCGTACATCTTGTCGCGCCGACTGCGAAACTATTGCCTTTGAAGGCCTTCGGTGCCAACGGTTCGGGATATCTCTCTAACGTCGTTCGCGCAATCTACTACGCGACCAGCAATCACGCCAATGTAATCAGCATGAGCTTCAGCTTCGCGACCTCGTCATCGACTCTGGCCAATGCGATTTCATCGGCTAATGCCGCCGGCATTATCTGCGTAGCCGCTTCTGGAAACAGTGGCAAGGAGGTGAGCGTATATCCAGCCTCTCTGCCGCAAGTAATGGGCATCGCATCAACCTCTGACACCGACGTGCAGTCGAGCTTCACCAACTATGGACCGCAAGTCGTATGGGTAGCCGCGCCTGGCGAAGACGTGATGAGCACCTATCCGGGAGCAACATACGCTTCCAGTTCCGGCACCAGCTTCAGCACTCCTTTGGTCGCCGGCACAGCCGCGCTACTCGTCAACGTTTCCTCAAAAGTGAACGAGTCGACGGCCGCGAGCGCGATCGCGCATGCGAAGTGGCTCTCACCGAACTTGAACAAAGGCCGTCTCGACACCTATCAGGCTGTCAATGCCTGGAAGAGTGGGGCAAGCAAAGCAGTTCTGCGATAAAGGCTCGCCGGAAATACGGGCCGTTGTAGCTGTATGAACGATCAAACTCGAATAGCAGTTGGAGACGCAACATCATGGCGGACGAACTGGCGGTTCATAACGGATCAAGTTCTGCGCTGCACCCGGACTTCGGCACCCTGCTGCAATCGCAGAAAATAGAACTGGTGGGCCAACTCGCCGGAGCAATGGCGAACCAGTTCAACAACATCATGATGGCGATCACCAGCTACGCCGAGCTCGAACTCAAAAAAGCCACGCCAGATCAGAAGCGCAACCTCGAGCAGGTTCTGAGCAATACCGCTCGAGCCACCTCTCTCATTCAGAAGCTGCTCGCTTTCACACGCAAGCAGTCGCCCGCGCCCGGCGATCTCTCTCTCAATGCGGTCGTCGAAGACATTTCCCGTCTCCTGCAGCCGCTGGTTGGAGAAGAAATTCAAGTCTCCGTGAAATTTGATCCCTCCGTCGGTAACATCGTCGCCGACCGGGTGGAGATCGAACAACTCGTCTTGACTCTCGGTATGAATGCCCGCGATACGCTTCACCAAGGCGGAAGCCTTGAAGTCTCTACCGAACTACTTCACCTTGAACCCGGATCTTCACCTGACCAGATTGAAACGTCGGGTCCCCATGCCATGCTCTGCATTCATTACGCGCCGCCGTCGGGTGCTGCCAAGCTGGATAACGCTCCCGCTGGCAATCAGGATCTGCGCATGACGCAAGCCATCGCCGCCGTTCGCAGCATCGCCAAAGAACGCCGAGGCCATCTCCGCGTTTCGAGTCGCCCAGGGCAGGGCACGACCTTCCGTGTTTACTTTCCTGCGTCTGCCGCCGAATCCGTCGAGTCGAAAAAGGATGTTTCCGCCACATCCGCCGCCCCTTCGACCAAAACAGTTCTCATTGTCGAAGACGACGATGCCGTCCGCAATCCCGCCGCTGAATTCCTCAAGATGGAGGGATTTAAGGTCTTGCAGGCCCGGACCGGCCCCGAAGCTCTCCGCATCGTCCAGGATAGCCGATCGAATCTCGATCTTTTGATCACTGATATCGTCATGGCCGGCATGCATGGTACTAAAGTCGCTGAAGAGCTCCACAAAACTCATCCTACGTTGAAAGTTCTCTTCATGTCCGGCGACGTCCACGAAGCCGCCAAAGCCAGCAAGACCGCGCGCGGAGGCAATATGCTGCAGAAACCTTTCCGCCTCAACAAACTCAACGACAAGATTCGCGAATTGCTCGGAGAATAATATGCACCCCTCCGACTCACCAATGCGGTGCCATGAGATTCGACGCAAGGCCTCAATGCCCGCGCTCCGCATCCCTGCCTGCGCCCCCCCGAACTTTTTCGACGGAGCCACCGGAGACGATGCGAGCCCAGCCACCCGCAACTAAGATTCGAAAACTGGAGCAGGCTCTGAGGGCGAGCGAGGCGCGCCGGCGCGCTGTGCTGGAGTCCGCACTCGACTGCATCATTTGTACCGACGCCCGAGGACGCATCACCGATTTCAACTCTGCAGCCGAGCGCACCTTTCGCGTAATCGGTTCGGAAACCTTGGGCAAAGACCTTGTCAACATCATCTTCCCCGCGGACTTGCGCGCAGAGCATCGTCGCGAATTGTTTGGCGATCCGTCTACCCGCGGAATTGATGTTCTCGGCACGCGACTCGAAACCCGCGCCATACGCGCGAATGGCATCGAATTCCCTGCCGAAGTTACCGTGACTTGTTTCACCATCAAGGGTCACGCCACGTTCACTGTCGCGATCCGCGACGTTACCGCGCGAAAAAAAGCCGAAGAGACGCTCGTTCGCCTGGCCGCAATTGTCGAATCTTCTCAGGACGCAATCATCGGCTTTGACTTTGAAGGCTGCATCACTAACTGGAATCGCGGTGCCGAGCGCATGAGCGGTTACAGCGAAGCCGAGGCATTGGGACGAAGCATGCTCTTTCTCATGCCCGAAAACCGCGTCTTCGATTACACCCACTGCATCGCAGATCTCAAAACCGGCCGGAGTCTCGAGAATTTCGAGACAATTTGGAATGCTAAGGACGGCCGCCATCTCGATGTATCACTCACCACTTCTTCGATTCTCAATTCTGAGGGCGAGATGGTTGGCGGTTCGATCATCGCCCACGACATCACCGCGCGCAAGCACGCCGAGGAATCCCTTCGCAAGGCAAATGAAACAAGCATTTACGGCTCGCCAGTTCCGGTTGTCGCCGCCGACGCTCTCGGAAATGTCACCATGTGGAATGGCGCCGCCGAAAAAGACTTTGGATGGACTGAGAGTGAAGTCCGAGGCCTCCCCAATCCCATCATTCCGCCGGAAGAATCCGAATCTGCAGCCGAACTCCATCGCCGCATGTTAAGGGGCGAGACTCTCACCGGAATCGAAGTTCGACGCCGCCGGCGAGATGGCACTGTCCTCGATATCAGCCTTTCCGGCACGCCTCTCTGGGACGAGAACGGCACTGTTCGCGGAATCATTGGCTTCCTCGCCGATATCACGGAACGTAAGCGCGCTGAACTGGCTCTTCGCGAGGCTGAGGAAAAATATCGCGGCATCTTCGAAAACGCCGTCGAAGGAATTTACCAGTGCGCTCGAGACGGCAAGTTAATCTCGGCCAATCCCGCTCTCGCGCGTATGCTCGGATTCCACTCGCCCGAAGAACTTATCGAGACTTCCAACTCTCATCCCATGGACTATCTCGATCCCGAAAAGCGTATCGAATTCCAGGCACTGATGAAGCAACACGGGCGTGTTCACGGCTTCCAATATCAGCTTCGACGAAGTGATGACACTCTTCTCTGGGTCTCGGCAAACGCTCATGCGGTTCGCGATGCTGCTGGAACGGTTCTCTATTACGAGGGCACGGTCGAAGACATCACTCGTCATCGTGAACTCGAAGAGCAGCTCCGTCAGATGCAGAAAATTGAAGCCATTGGCCGCCTCGCTGGCGGTGTTGCGCATGACTTCAATAACATTTTGATGGCGATCAGCAGTTACGCCGAGTTGTTGTGCCGCAAGCTTCCTGAGACCGATTCCAGCCGCCGCTATGTCGACGAAATTGTTCGTGCGACCGACCGTGGCTCGTCTTTGACTCAAGGCTTGCTTGCTTTCAGCCGCAAGCAGGTGCTTTCACCACAGATTGTCGATCTCAACGCGCTTGTCGGCGAGCAGATCAATATGCTCGAACGATTATTGGGTGAAGCCATCTCGCTGCGATTCCAGCCCGGCGTTAATCTCGGCCGCACGAAGGTCGATCCGGGCCAGGTGCAGCAAGTAGTGATGAACCTCGTCATCAATGCACGCGATGCCATGCCCGATGGCGGCGATGTTCTCATAGAAACTGCCAACGCCGAATTGGACTCCTCAGATTCCGAACCGGGTGCTAGCTCCTCGGAGTACGTGATGATTTCCGTGACCGATACTGGATGCGGCATCGACGATGCAACCAAGCCTCACATCTTCGAGCCATTTTTCACCACCAAGGAACAAGGCAAGGGCACGGGCCTCGGACTGGCAACCGTCTTCGGCATCGTAAAGCAGAGCAGTGGACAAATTTTCCTGCAAAGCGAACCCGGCATAGGCACCACATTCAAGGTCTACTTTCCTCGCGTCGAGCACGCGCAAGACGCCGCGACCTCCGAACCTCAGTCTCCTTCCATCGCCGGTCACGAGACGATTCTTCTCGTCGAGGATCAGGCCGCCATTCGCGAGTCCGCTGCTGAATACCTTTCTGGCCACGGCTATACCGTGCTGCAAGCGCAGAACGGGGTCGAAGCACTTGAGGTTGTCTCTCAACACACGGGGATGGTTCACTTGCTTTTGACCGACGTTGTCATGCCCAAGATGAGCGGCAAGGAGCTATCGGAAAAGTTTGCTGCCGTGTATCCGAAAGCCAGAGTCGTTTTCATGTCTGGCTATTCCAACAACGTGCTTTCAAATCATCAGGCCCTCGATCGCCGGCACATGCTTCTTCAAAAACCATTTCGTCTCAACGTGCTAGGCCAGAGCATTCGCGAGGCACTGAACCAGAGTGCAGGAGAGGAAATCACCAGCGGATCAGCGCGAAACGCAGATCACAGAAATCGGGAAATACAATGACCTTCACTCCGGCAGAAAACTCACCTCGCATCGAATTCTTTACCTCGAACACTTCTTGTTGTGGCGAGCATCCGTGCCCGGGCGAATCCTGTAATGTTCGGCGGCCGTCATGTTGAAGAGCAAAGTTCTGTTGTTGGACGATGATGTCTCTGTCCGCGCTGCCCTGTCCGAATTCCTCCAATCGCAGGACTATGAAATCACCGAAGTCGGCAGCTGCGAGGCTGCCCAGGAAGCATTCCGTTCATTCCGCCCCGACGCCGCCATTATGGATTACTCTCTCCCCGACGGCACGGCGCTCGATATCCTTCCGACGCTCAAAGCTCTTTATCCTTCGGTCCCCCTAATCCTGCTGACGGGTCAAGGCAGCATCGAACTCGCGGTGCGCGCAGTAAAGGAAGGCGCAGAGCAATTTCTGACGAAGCCCGTGCAACTTTCCACCGTCGCGGTTGTGCTCGAACGGGCGCTCACGAATCAGCGCAACCTTCAAAAGCAACTCGCTGGCTCCAGCGTTCAAACTCGTAAACGCGTCGATCCCTTTGTAGGCCCAAGCCCAGCCGCTCGCGAACTTCGCGAACAAGCAGAACGTGTCGCGCATAGTGACTATTCCGTTCTGCTAACCGGAGAAACTGGATCAGGCAAGGGCGTACTCGCGCGCTGGCTTCATGACAACAGTGCCCGCGCGGAAGAAGCGTTTGTCGACCTCAACTGCGCGGGATTTCCGCGTGATCTCCTCGAATCTGAACTCTTCGGCTATGAGCAAGGAGCGTTCACCGGCGCGGTCAAAGCGAAGCCGGGCCTCTTCGAATTTGCACACCGTGGTACCGTTTTCCTCGACGAGATCGGCGATATGGACATCCAACTTCAGCCAAAATTGTTGAAGGTCCTCGAGGAGCGTCGCTTCCGACGCCTGGGCAATACCCGCGAACGCCAGTCCAACGTCCGTCTCATCGCCGCGACCCACCAGGACCTGAAACAGCTCGTTCGTAACGAAAAGTTCCGCAGTGATCTCTATTTCCGCATTGGTACGATCATCATTCGCATGCCTGCGCTCCGCGAAAGAACTCTCGATATCCCCGAAATCGCTGCTGGATTCCTCGAGCAGGCTAGCATCGATGTGGGACGCCCGAAAATCTCTCTCTCCGACGACGCCGTTTTCGCTCTTCAACGCTATGACTGGCCCGGCAACATTCGAGAATTGAAGAACATTATCGAGCGCGCCTCGTTGCTGTCCCGGAGCGATACCATCAGCGCGCGGGATCTTCACCTCGATCACGACCACGCGTCGGCCAATAAGATTACCGGCTCTCATCTGACTCTCCGCGAGCTCGAACGCGCCCACATCCAGCGCATCCTTGCCGAGGAGAAAGGCAATATGGGCCGCACGGCTCACCGCCTTGGCATTGCCCGGAGTTCTCTCTACAGCAAGCTCAAAACCTTGGGGATTGCCTCCGGCCTGGCCGAAGCCAACTAACTCGCCGTACCTAGCTCCCCAAATCGTTCGCGCGACTGTGCTCTTTCAAATCCGTCGCGGCCAATGATTTCGTTCCGGAAAATAAAACGGGCGCACTCAGGACGAGTGCGCCCAGTCGGGGGGGACAGCGCCAACAACTCCGTTTAGCTATTACAGCTTTGCCGGATCTGCAGGAATCCGAGATTGAGCGGACCGGTGATGGTGTATCCATTTGACAGCGTCAGCGTGAACGTCCAACTCTGCGTCCCTGTTTGCAGTACATCCAGCGTGTAAGTCACAGTCTGCAATCCGTTCAGCAAGCCTGTGCCTTGAATGACACGTTCGACTGAACTTGTTTCTGTGTACTGCGTCACCGTCGACCCTACAAGGCTGATCAGGTTCTCAGGATCGTTATAAACCAGGCTGCCCCAGTTCTTCCCATTGTTCAGGCCCAAGGCCAGTCCGAAATATGCGTTCAGCTTTAGGGAGTTCAGCAGCGAGCCCCCGCCGGTGAGGAAATCGAAAATGCCGGAGCAGTTGGGCGTGCCCGAGCAGCTGTTCGAACAGCCCGTGCAAGGACCAATGGCTGCGTATGATCTTCCAAGCTGAACGTCGACCAGACCCGCGATACTGATATGCACCGCAATCACTGTGATTGAGCCGGGACCTTGCGTGATCTGATTGAGCGTCACCGTTCCGACACCCAGCGAAATCGTCTGGTTCGGCGTGCCTGTAACCAGGATCGGGGTGCCATTCACGACGAGGTTCACGATCTGCGAAGATCCCCACGAAATCGGCGGTTGCGTGCTTGATCCAGTCACGTATGCGTGCGATTGAATCAAATCGGCCGTAATGCCAATTCCGCTGGTCAGCAAGTTCAGGCCAGCGAGTGTAGTCGAAGCGTCCGTATGGTCGCCTACGCCAATCACTTCGGATTCGGCGACGACGCCGCTTAACACGAGCGGAATACTCACCGTTGCCAGATTGGTTTGTAACGCGCCGCCTTTAGAGGGCAACGCTCCGGTATCGCCGATCGTTGTTCCGATCCCTAGGACGGTTGCACTCGCCACGGTAGCCTCGCCGTGGAACTGCTCAGCTCCGCCTGCCCAACAGAGAGTCCCCATTGTTAATGACAAGATCGGGAGAAGAGTCTTGATCATCTTTAGAATTTTCACGTTGTTGTACTCCTTTGAATTTGGCTAACCACAGCCCCGCGGCATCGTTTGCAAGTGCGAGTCCTTCTCTATCGGATTGACAATAGGTGGGTTATCCGCGCGCGCTACGCCGCTGCGTAGTCCGATTCCATCCACAGGCGTCGGAAACCAAACAGGTGCGGAGATCTCTTCGCCTCGCCTCTTTATTGTCGGATCCGCAACCCTTCGCCAACCGATGTCGACTCGCATTGGCAATCAAGTCCCAAGCGTCGGTTTCCGGTCATGGCGTCGGAAACACTACGTCCGAACACCGGTCCGTCGCGCTAACTTCCTTACTTCTAACGATTTGAATCTGGCATCTGACCTGCCTTAGCAAAGGTGCGTATCTCGTGAGCGACCGGGCCGACTGATCGCTGTTCAGCCAGGATGTGAGCGACGCAGTCGGCCGATCGCTGTTTTAGGGAGATGGAGAAAATGCAGACAAGCACCTACTACGCGAACAATTCCAGAACGGAAACCTTTCACGAGCGTCGTCGCAGCCTCTTGTTGAGCGATGCGAAGCCTGCAATGGAGTGGGATCGCCACAAGATCATGTATTTCGCGCTGACCATGTTGGGCGGCGGAGTTGTATGGGCTTTCGTCTTCGGCGCGATTTGCTACAGCATCAAGTAATGTCCGGTGCAAGTTTAAGTTTTGCAGCAGAGTGAGTTCGAAGAGACCGAACCAGCTTCAAGGGAGAAAGACAAATGCTTGAGCGCAGAGTCGATCACATCACCCGAAAGCGCGTTTCCCAGATGTCTGCGGAGGAGATGCGCAGCATGTTGCTCACTTCGGAGAAGACCGGTCTGCCCAATCGACGCGCGTTCGATGAAGCCGGCAAGAGTTCGTTCGTAGCGATGGCCGATGTAAATGGACTCAAGGGTCTGAACGACCGCTTCGGTTATTCCGCTGGCGACGAATTGATCTATCGCTTCGCCCAAACGCTGATTGAAGTCGGGCTCGATGCGTATCACGAAAAGGGCGATGAGTTTCTTTGCCGCGGAGAATCCTACCAAGATCTTCGCCAGAAACTTTCGCGCGCTCAATACCTGATGCGTACACGTTCGTTCGTAGTTCGCAGCCTCGACGGCAGCTACATGACAGTTGCGGGCTCGGACTTTTGTTTCGGAATTGCGACCAGCCAGGCAAAAGCCGAAAAAGCTCTCAAGCACGAGAAGCGCAACAAGGGGTGCAAGCGGGGCGCTCTGCCTTCCTTCATCGAGCGCATGCCGGCGTTTCAGTGTGATCCGGATTTTGAAATCCTTTCAACGGATAGTTCCCTCTCCGATCGGAAACTCGTCCTCGAAGCATTCTGATTGGTGACGGGAACGACGAACAAGGCCGCTGGGCAGGCGGCCTTGTTTTGTTACACGGGCTCCTCCATCGACGACACAGCCAGTTAAATTCCCCGAACCTCTCGTACTCGTTGTTAGAATCATCCTCGCCTTCCCGTGAGGAGTTCTATGCGCACATCTTTGTTCGCTATCGTCATCGCTCTCGCCTGCTGTATCTCGGCCGTTGCACAACTCGACGATATTCTGAAGAAAGCCGACGCTTCACTGCAGCAGCGGGACACGTCGTCGCTGAGCGATAGCAAGATTGTTGCCGGGCTGAAGCAGGCTCTGGAAGTCAGTACCAGCAAGGCCGTCGCCTCGACGGGTCGGCCTGACGGATTTCTGAAGAACGACGCGATCAAGATCAGCCTCCCGCCAAGACTCGAAACGGTCGGCAGAGGCCTGCGAATGCTGGGGATGGGCGACAAAGTGGACGAACTCGAAACCGGAATGAATCGTGCGGCCGAACAGGCGACTCCACAAGCCAAGCAGATTTTTCTGGCAGCGTTGCGAAAGATGACCTTCGAAGATGCGCGGCACATTCTCACCGGCGACAACACGGCGGCGACAGAGTACTTCAAGAGGACGAGTTCCGCGGATCTTACGACAGCGTTCTCGCCGATCGTGCACGCTTCGATGGAACGTGTGGGCGTGGTGCAGCAATACGATCGCGTCATCAAGAGCGCACCGGGAGGCAGTACGATCGCCAGCGAATTTGATCTCGACAAATATGTCGTCGGCAAAACGCTCGACGGCCTCTTCTATATGCTCGGACAGGAAGAGCAGAAGATCCGCAAAAATCCTGCTGCCCAGACCACAGCCCTGCTGAAAGAAGTGTTCGGAAGAAAGTAGAACATCCTCGCACGGCTGCGACGCCGACGATTGCTTGCGCGACGCGCTCAAGTTCGCCTGTCTTGTTGTGTGCCGGAAAAAGCAACCGCTGGCCCGGCAACTTTCCGGAAATACCAAGCATCATGGATATTAGAGTCTCTAGTATTTTCGCTGCTCCTGGTTCGACTGGGACTGTCTTTGTGTGGCTGGCCGACCCCTTTCCTCCACGGCGCTGTCGTGGTGACGCAGTAGTTTAGAGCAATACTTCGTGCGTACCTTGATGGTTCTCACTCTGATCCCGCGTGAACGACTGGTAAAGCGTTACGCAGTTGCGGTGACTGCTGCGGTGTTGGCCGTTCTGCTGCGCTGGGTATTGGATCCGGTGCTGGGGCACGTGGCGTTCTATGTCACGGTCTACATTGCCGTAACTTATTGCGCGGTCGTCTGCGGATTCGGGCCCGCCATTGTGAGCGGACTGCTCGGCTTCATGGGAGTGTTTTACTGGTTCGTCGATCCACGCCAATCGGTGTTTCCGATCCATACCTCCGAAATCCACGGAGTCGTGGGATGTTTTCTGGTAAGCGGAGTTCTGATCGCGCTCGGCCAAGCCAACCGCAGCAAGCAACTGCGCCTGAACAATACCGTGGAGGCGCTGACCACTGAAGCGAACGAGCGTCAGCACGCGGAAGCCGAGTTGCGCAAGGCCCACGACGAACTGGAGCAGCACGTTGTCGAACGCACGGCGGAACTTTCGCATGCGCTGGCGCGCCTCAAATCGGAGATGGCGGAGCGGGAACGAGCCGAGAGCCAGATGCGCCGGCTGTCGCTGCGGCTCATGACCTTGCAAGATGAGGAGCGGCGGCGCATCGCTCGCGACCTGCACGACACGGCGGGGCAAACACTGGCAGCGATGAAGATGTCGATCGCACTGATCCGGAAGGTCCAGTCGGCGCCTCCGGGACTCAAGCCTTTGATCGACGATCTGGAGGCGCTGATCGACGATGCGTTGCAGGATGTGCGCACGACGTCGTACCTGCTGCATCCACCTTTGCTGGATGAAGCGGGAATTGCTTCGGCGGCCCGATGGTTCGTGGAGGGGTTCGCGCGGCGCAGCGGCATCGCCGTGCAATGCGACATTCCGGATACGATGAAGCGACCGTCGAGGGCCTGTGAACTGGTGTTGTTCCGGCTGCTGCAGGAAAGTCTCACGAATGTTCATCGTCACTCGCAGGCTTCGGCCGCGACGATACGCTTGCGGCGCAATGGAGATCGATGCGAATTGGAGGTCTCCGATAATGGCAAAGGTGTCTCCGAAGAACAGTTGCGACGGAGCAGTTCTTCCCAGGGCAAAGCTGGCGTAGGCATCGCAGGCATGCGGGAGCGAGTACACGAATTGGGCGGCAGCATCGCAATCCAGGCATTGAACCCAGGGACTCGCATCCGCGCGGAGTTACCGGTAGCGTCCGTCCAGAGCGAGGCCAATGCTGAAATGAATATCGCCGTCGCATCCTCTGGGAACATCTAGTTCAGTGCATAACCAAAAATGGAAGTCAGTTTTTAGGTGGCCTTTTTTTCTGACTCCGGTTTGGGCTGCAGGAGTGCTCCGTATTTTTCGACGAGGCCACTTTTGCGAACCATGTCGGCGATTTGGGCTCCGATTTCTGCCGGCTTCAAACCCGTGGCGGGCTTTTTGGCTGCAGGCTGCGGTGCGGGTTGCGGCGGGATTGGTGGCTGGGATACTTGAGTTGTGGGCCGTTCTTTGTAGTGAGTTTTGAGCCGATCGTTTTCGTCACGGACCAGTTCTACGTCGGGACGATGCGCGGCCCACATCTTCAATCTCTCTTCGTTCTCGCCGCGCTGGCGGGCGTTTTCAATACGCTCCTCGCGCATCTTGGCATACAGGGCTTCGGCGGGATCGAGCTTCGGCGCCTCTTCTTCGTCTTCTTCCTCTTCTTCGAAGTCGTCGTCGCTCCAGACGTTTTCATTAAGCAGCGTGTTGGCCGCGCTGCGCGGGTCGAGTATGACTTCGTGAGGCCAAGGCTTGAAGTTGGTCATGCGCAGGTTGGTGCTGGCGGTTTGCAGGGCATAAAGAAGAAGGCTCGCCGTCTTGTGCTCGATCTGCTGCGAGACCAGCAGGCGCATGACTTGCATGAGCGCGATCTGGATGGAGTTGGCGTCCTCAAGGACGGGAAGAATAAAGGTAGCGGGAGCGCGCTTGCGGTCGACAGCGAGCTTGATGCGCTCGTCCTGAAAGCGTTTATGGAAAAAGCAGAGACGGTTGCGGCGGAGCGCGGGCGATCCGCACTGGGTGCCATTGATTTTTAAGTGCTGACAACGATTGGGATAGTTCGACATGAGTGCCTCCTCCCCCTCCCGGGTGGTCTAGTGGAATCATCGGGTTAGGGGAAATTTATGAACTAATCTATGAGCTGCAATCAGTTACGGGCAAAATCTTGAGAGCGTAGGAGTTGAGAGCTGTTTTTCTCCTTTTTCGAAATCAAAAAGCAGCGGCTAAAGCCGGATGCTTCGCATGGCTGCTACGGCACGGATAAATCCGTGCCCGGATACGAAGCGTGATACGCGCCTTGGGACGTTTTTCTTGCTTGCTCGAAATCCTACAGTGCGTCGGCCAAGATCCTTGCCGTGAGCAAGGTCAAAATCCCCGTCCTGTCGCACAAATCGCGACAAGGGATTTCTTGCTCATGAAGCCGAGTGTGGAGGAAAGAAATTTCTCAGTCAAGGTTGGATGAACATCGATGGCCTGTGGAAAACTTTTAGGCCTTTCGGCGGCTAAAGCCGCTTTGTCTTTGATGCTCTTATGGAACGGATAATCCGTGCCCTGATACGAAGCGGCACGACGGCGCGGACGAGCTTGTGCAGCTACCTTCGTCGCGACTTCACGGGACTATCTTGAAGACAACACCGCTATTGTTGGCGCCTCCCGACTGTGCAGCGCCGTATAGATTTCCGGACGAATCGAGGATGAGTGAACCGATGGCAGGCTTGGAGCCATGAGTGCCGTCAAACGAATGCAGAGAAGTTGCGCTCCAAAATCCCTGTTGTTTCGTTAACTTTATGACCGCACCGAAGATGTCGACATACGTGAAATAGAGATTCCCGGCAGAGTCAAAAACCACGCCGGAAATTGGGAACGAAGGCCCGAAAATACCCAGCGGGTAAGCAAGCGTCTCCGACCAAGTCCCGTTGGACTGGGGTGAGAGTTCGAATACTGCGCCTCCGCTATAGCCGTCGCTCGGAATCCCACTGGACGTGACGCCGTACAGATTCCCGGCGGTGTCGAAGGTTAATCCTGCCGCAGGAGCGCTGCCCTCGGACATCGAGGCATTGAAGTTGTGCAGGACTTTTTCGGTCCAGCTTCCTCCCGACTTCGGCGGCGACAGTTCGAACACTGTGCCTCCGGCCTTGCTCCCCCCTGAAAATGTCGTGCCGTAAAGATTGCCCGAGGAGTCGAGAATGAGGTTGCAGCGTGGAGAAGCGCCATCGGTCCCCTTGCCGAAGCTGTAAAGAACGGTTTCCGTCCATCCTCCTCCGGATTTCGGCGTTAACTTGAACACGGTTCCACCGGTGATTTCCTGTCCATTGCCATGCGAACCGCCGCCTTCCGTCGTGCCGTAGAGATTGCCCGCGGAATCAAACACCAGTGCATTCGTAGGAAACTGGCCGTCACTGGTACCACCGAAATTGTGCAAAATACTTTCCGACCATGTGCCCGATTTCAATTTCGTCAGTTCGTACACAACGCCAACGCCGTTACTTCCTCCCAGCTTCGTCGTACCGTAAATGTTTCCGGCGGAGTCGAAGATCACAGGACCAGTTGGAGTCGAACCGTCGCTGCCGCCATTAAAAGAGTGCAGGGTCTTTTCCGTCCAACTGGTGCCACTGGGACTCAACTCAAAAACGGAGCCGGCCCTGGAACCACCCTCTTCGCCGGCAACGCCATAGAGATTTCCCGAAGAATCAAAGACAAGACCGAGGACGGGCGACGATCCTTCCTTTGTTTTGAAGTTATGCAGCACGGTGTAGGTCTGACTCGCGGCCTGAGGAGTGACGAGCGCGAGCAGGCAAACTAGGGCCACGACAGATACGATTCCGTTGATAGAAGTCCGGCTGGGCATAGGGGCAAATCTCCTTCGAGTCAAATGGCAGTCAGTGCTCGATCGTGGCCCTTGTCTGCGATTGCAATGAATTCCGCCAGAATGGCAGTCCATCTACGCCCCGTGCAAGCATCCCGAGCGAAGGTCCAGCGGTGGCTGAATTCTCTGTCGGACTTGCCTTAGCGCTCACAGTCTCGCTATCGGTAGTTGCACCGGCGGCGATGGACTTGTTGGCAACGGTTTCGTAAGCGTACTCGGTTATGGTTTGAAGACCACCCACCGGCGTCACAAACGTAAGCCGGATCCATCCGTAGTGCGTTGCGCCCTTAATGAGAAACTTAACGCCAAGATAGCGATCGGTAACATTTCGCCAAACCCCGTAGTAGAAGTGCGACGGAACATCGGTCTGGGCGGCAACGGAGCGCTCAATGGTAAGTTGTCCACGTCCGATGGAGCTCGAAAAATGCGCTGTGGACCCAATGTTCGCGCCGCTTATCACTGCGGAGGCATACGCTCCTCCTGGTCCGCGATTCCCGCCCATCACTTTGCCCCCGGTCAGGGGTTTGATCGCAAATGAGTAGAAGAAGTCTGGTACATAGCCAATCCTCGAGATGGATAAAGCAAAGTCGTTGACTCCGTCTTTGTTGAGATCGATGGAGGCGGGCTGGCCGGGAGATATCTGGAGGTTCGTGTGAGTGACAACGACCGAACCTTCGGCCGGCGCGGTCAACGCGATTGCGCCAACTCCAGCTGCGGCCGCGGCCAGCGAGTAAAGTTTTAAACGATGATTACTGGCATCTGAGAATGCTCCCCGGGGTCGTTTTTGTGCCATTTCATTCCTCCGGCGTGAGCGACACGGTATAGCAGATGGTGCTTGAGGTCAAGTCCTGAACGGGCGCGGCGGTCCTGAGCGTCGCCTTGGCGCGTAGTTTCATCACTCTTGTGTTCAGCTTAGCCAACCAGAGAATCGGGAGAACGAGAAGTGGGCTAGCCCATCTCGAAAATACTCGCGCTACGCATGCAACTAGTATCAGCGGCCAAAGCCTCAGTGATCCGTGATCCCTTGCGGCACGGATACATCCGCGCGCCGATACGAGGCTTCCGGATTTGGACTCTGAGATCAGAAGGCCGATTCTAGCCGCCGCAGAGTGCGAGAGGTTAGGAGGGGCCACCCCGAATTGATCTTAGTTATTTCTTCGTCAAGCCTCTTCGTCAAGCCTCTTACCAGACGCGGCAGGCATTGGCTGAGACCATGGGCTGGCCCGATTTGCAGCTGAAGG
>CAWFQZ010000003.1:0-194272 GCA_963818115.1 uncultured Acidobacteriota bacterium | reverse complement strand
CACATGGGGTATGGGATTCGATTTGTATCCGCTGGACACGATCGAGAGCAAGAAGCAGTACTACGCGCGGGCGCTCCCGGAAAAATGGCTGACAGTTTTCACTCACGATCCAAAGACGCCATGGGCGTACATCGAGCGGGACGAGTTAGGAAAGATGGTGGCGAAGGCAGCATCAGATAACTGAATTACAGTTCCGGCTCGTCATATCCGCGCCAGACGATTCCAATCGCTCCTGGGGCTTCTGAAAAGAAACGTAAAGATTCGGCGCGTCTTTGTAATTTTCGGTGCAGTCGTGTGTCGCGCATGCTACAAAAAGCCAATTTCAGCAACTGAGCAGTGCGCGGCGGCATCTTGAAAGTGTCGCATCGTTATCGCAAAGCGCCGGTGCATCCGGCGACTTTGGAGAAAATCAAAAGCGAGGTTACTCATGAAGCGATTGGCAATAGTCGGAGGGATCTGCGCTTCGTTTCTTCTGGGAGCGGCAATGACTGCCGTGGCCCAGGACGAGCACAGAGACGAAAAGCAGGACGAACATCGCGATGCCAAGCAGGAAGAGCATCACGACGAAGCGCGCCGCGATGAGCATGCGCGCCGCATCGACGACGCGCATTTCCGTCAGCACTTCGGACACGATCATCACTTCGCCATCCGGCACGTGACGGTCGTCGGAGGCCGTCCTCACTTCGCCTACGGCGGCTACAACTTTGAGATCGCGCAGCCGTGGCCCGGCGGATGGTCGTACAACGACAACTGCTACATCGACTTTGTCGATGGCGGATATTTTCTCTTTAACTTGAACCATCCCGGGGTGCGGATCGCCGTCACGGTGCTTTAACGGAACGTTGGGTTTCTACAGGGCGCGGGCCGCGGTTGCGGTTCGCGCCATTGTTCCTTTGGCTGATTTATTTTTTTGTGATCGATCAGGCTTGAGGCGCGAGCACGACAGCCGATGCACACAGTCGAGCCTCGAAGAAATCTTCCACGCGGCTCAAAATGTCCGGTGCGCTCTTCGATTCGTAAATCGCTTTGCGCAGGCCTGCACCACCCGGAACTCCGTGCGTGAACCAGCTCGCGAATTGCTTCATCTTGCCCACGGCGTCCGGGAGCTCTTCTTCGATCAGCATTCGGAAGTAAGTGCGGATCATCTGGTAGCGGTCGGCTTCCGAGGGATGATCGTAGGAATTTGTGGGGACAGCCGCCCTCGGCTGTCCGTCGGGCCGTAGGCCCGATTGATGCGCATCGAATGTACTGCCGTCATTGAAACCAGTCGAGCTGTGCTCGACCGGACGGCCGATGGCGGCCGTCCCCACAAAATCATTCTTCATCGCCGCGCAGTATTGTTCGATCTGGCGGAAGATCCAGGGATTCGACGGCGCCATTCTTCCGATCATGACCGCATCACATCCCGTTTGCGTGACCATGGCGCAGGCATCTTCCGGCGTGCGAACATCTCCGTTGCCGATCACCGGAATTTTTACCGCATCCTTGATGGCAGCAATCCACTCCCACCGGGCCTGCCCGCTGTAGCCCATCTCGCGCGTGCGGGCGTGCAGAGCAACGGCGGCCAGGCCGCAATCTTCGGCCATACGAGCCAGTTCAACGCAAACGATTTCTTCGTCGTTCCATCCGGCGCGGAATTTTACGGTGAAGGGAATCTTCACGGCTGCACGCACCGCCTCGAAAATCCTGCCGATCGCCGGGAGATCGCGCAGCAGGCCCGAGCCTCCGTTGCACTTTACGACTTTCTTTGCGGGGCATCCGAGGTTCAGGTCGACCAGGTCGAAACCAAAGCCTTCCACCATCTTCGCGGCTTCGGCCATCACGTAGGGATCGCTTCCGAAAAGCTGAGCCGAGATCGGATGCTCGTCTTCGTAAAAATGAAGATAGCGCTTGGCCTTCTGATCTTTCTTGCGGAGAACGCCGTCAGCCGAGGTGAACTCGGTCATGATGAGGCCGCATCCGCCGAGATTGCGGATGAAGCGGCGGAAGACCGTGTCGGTGACCCCGGCCATGGGCGCGAGGACGGTCGCGGGAGAAATCGTGACAGTGCCGATCTGCAGCGTGGAGGGCACCGGGAGTTGCAACGTCGCTTGGCGGGCAACAGAATCCGCACCACCCGAATTGTCCCAGAACTTGCGCATTGGTCCGAAAAACCTTTCACCACAGGGGGCACAGAGGAACAAGGCAAACCTGGCTCGCCCACTTCAATTTCACTATTCTAGACTGCCGCTCAAACGAAAGCCCCCGCTTTCGCAGGGGCTGAATTCTTGGAGTTATCCGCGCAAACCCGTGTAAATCCGTGGCGAAGAGCTTAGCTCTTGGCCGGAGTCGCTGGGGTAGCGTCTTTCTTGGCATACTTGCGGCGGAAGCGCTCGACGCGGCCCGCGGTGTCCATCAGCTTCTGCTTGCCGGTGAAGAACGGATGGCAATTCGAGCAAATTTCTACGCCGATGTCGCCCTTATGGGTCGACCGGGTCGTGAACGTGTTGCCGCAGGCGCAATGCACGCGCACTTCGTTATAGGACGGATGAATAGCTGCTTTCATAGGGATTCCAACCTCGATTCAGAAGATTAGATTCTACAGGATATCCACAGGATTCGGCAAACGGAGAGCTGCGAGTCGCGAGCCCTGAGGGGCGAGCCGAACTCGCAGAGTCCGTCGCCTTATCCAAGGCGCAGGTAACTTCCTATCAACGACTTATGGGTTGCGCACAGTCCGCGACTCACTGTCGCGGCTCATCGCTCGTTGCTTGCTCTCAAAACCGAAACAGGTAGCTGACTTTCACGAAAAACTGCCGGCTGTCGTTCAGATATCCCTTGGCCGTGTTGGTCACGCCGCCTGGAACGGCCGGAGTTCCCGGAACGACGTTGAGATTCTGCAGGTCGCTGTTGTAGCCGACATAAATCGCAGTCCCTGGATGGACGAGGTACGTAAGGAGAAAGTCGGCGTTGAACTCCTTCTGGGTGGGCAGGTAGGTATAAGGAGATCCGACGCCCGGAGTTCCGGCAAGCAGGTCGTTGTACTGCAGAATCAGGCGCAGGGAAAGCTGGGGAGTGAATTGCCAGTTCCACTTACTGCGCAGGATGTGGTCGTTAAAGATGCCGTGTCCGGCACCGGGAAACTGGCCTTGCTCGAAGAGGAATGTGCTGTTGGTCGTCCGTAGCCGGTCGAAGAGATACGTGTTCTCGATCTTCAGCGGCTTCATCGGACGCAGAGTCAGCGAAGCGGTCGCACTATCCTGGCGGGCAAGGAACGGCAGATTGTAGGGCGTAGGAGCGGCAGGCGGAGTGTCAGGCTCGGCCACAAAATTGGTGCCATCGCCCCAGTAGTAGCTGGCATTGAGAGTTGCCCAACTCAGGTAGCCGGTCTGAAACGTAGCTCCGCTCTCGTGCTCGTGATAGTCCTGATTTCCCGTTGCTCCCGGCGAGCAATACACCGAATAGCCGTAGTAACAGAAATCTTGAGGACGGAGACGCTCGCGGAATTCCTGGTACGGCTTGAAGATAATTATCGTCTGTCCTCGTCCGCGAACAATGAAATACGGCTGGTAGTAGGTGTCGAGGCGCAGGCCGGTGTGGTCGAAATCATACCGCACCAATACGGATGGACCCCAGCTGAGAATCCATCCCTTTTTCGGTCGGAAGCGGTAATGAAAGTCCTGCACGCTCTCGCGGATGTCGACCCGATTGATAAAGCCCGGAATCGAAACGAATCCGGAAGTGATGTCGTTGTACCGACCCTCATAGATGAAATGCAGGCCGTCGTGCCGTAAATCCAGCTTCTCCGCGGGGCCAGCATAGTAATTGCCGTTGCCGTGATTGCCAGAGCTGAACGGGTAGAGGTTCGCCTCGCAATTGAGATTCAGGTTGCTGGAAGTAGCGACGGCCTGGCCATCAAGGCTCCAGGTCGAATTGAGTTTCAGGCGGGTGTCGACGCCTCCGACACGGTTGTACTCGCCAGTCGTAGGACACTCCCAATCCGTATATAACGCTCCGACGCTGGATTCCTTAGCGATGTCGCGGCTGGCGCGGGCGACCGTGAAGTAGGATCGCATGCCCGATAGCGGGCTGAAATCCGGGACGGCAAGCCCGGGACTTCGATCGTCGGTCGCCAATAGTCCGATGGAGTACGGGCCGTCTTTACCCGTTAGCCGAATTCCGGCCGACGGATCGCCGATACTGCGCGTGAAAAACAGATCCATCGGCGTGCGGAAAAAGTCTTCATTCTCGAGAAAGAACGGGCGCTTCTCGGGAAAATAAACGGCGTAGCGCTGATTGACGGTGATTTGCGGATCTTCGGACTCGACCTGGCTGAAGTCCGGATTCGCCGTCGCGTCCACCGTGAAATGATCGTGGATGACAAACTTGGCGTCCATGCCGGGCTGGCCTTGAACATCGGCATGCTGAAAATACGGACTGGTCGGATCGCGCGTATCCAATGCTCGAAATCCGCGCAGCAAGCCGTAGGGGATCAACTCGATGTCGTGCCCCGGAGAGATGCCCTCGAGACCGGTCAGGGTCGCAGCTTGCCCGAGCCGGCCCTGGATCCTGCGCGTGATGGGCGGCCAAAACGTATCCTCATCTTTGCGGGCAATGCCGCGATACAAAATGACGCCCCACTCCTGCAGATTTGCAGCCGAGAAGCGCAAGCTCTTGAACGGGATTGAGATCAACACAACAAATCCCTGGCTTGTCAGTTTGCCGTGCGAATCCCAAACCGTGTCGAACGACGTATCGAAGTTTCCGTTGATTTCGTCGCGCGAGGCTTCGGTCCAGATCGCGTCCCATTGCACGCCCAGCGGGGTGGTCTGGAAAGCGTAGGCGCGGCGGCGATCGTGGAAAGTATCGAGCATGATCTCCACGTCATCGTCGTCATGGATGTCTTCCCGGCGCGACATCCTCGCACGCACTTTCGTCGGATCGTCGAAGCAAACAAACACCACGTACAGATTTTTCTGGTCGTAGCCGAGGTAGGCTTCGGTGGGCTCTGTGACGGCCTCGCCATCATGCGGCGTTCGTTGCGTGAATCCCGTGACCTTCGCCATCTGGAGCGCGGTATCTCCCTGCGGCTTCATACTCAGGAAGTCTTCGAGCGAAGGCGCGTGCTCCAGGCGCGGAATATGCAGTGTCGGTGGAGCGATGACAGGCTTCGGGGCCGGCTGCACATCGGGATTCTTAATCGGTGGCTCAGGTTCTTGCGCCGCTGGCGATGGATACTGCGTGGACGGCGCAACTACAGGCGGCGGAGTTTTCTGCGGCGGCTGCGAGCTTTGGCTGCCCGAGCTTGACGGGGCAGGGGCAGGAGGTTGCGAAGTGGTACTCGAATCCTGAGACTGGGCCGACGAAGCTGGGATCGGATGGACGATCGCCACGCAAACTGCAACCATGACCGCCAGTTTGCTCAACCAACAAATTTTCGGACGACCGGATGGACGCAAACGCACGAATCCCCTGATCCTCTCCGACCCCCTATTTCGGAGAATTTGCCAAGATACACTATTGCGCCCTGCACTGAACAGAAAAAGAATGTTTTGTGCGGAATGGCGGGATTGAAGCCCGTCCTGTGAATCTCAGTTGTTGTCAGAGCTAAAACAGAGAGCTCTGCCGCCGGTGCGGAGTGATACCGAAATGGTCGTACGCGAGTTGGGTAGCCACGCGGCCACGTTGAGTACGGTCGAGAAAGCCAATCTGCATCAGGAACGGCTCGTAGATTTCTTCGATGGCGTCCGGTTCTTCGGCCAGCACTGCGGCGAGGGTATTCACGCCGACCGGACCTCCCTGGTATTTTTCGATGATCGTTAGAAGCAGCCGCCGGTCGACTTCATCGAATCCATACTGATCTACTTCGAGCATCTCAAGGGCAGCCTTGGCAGTCGGCTCATCGATCTTACCTGCGCCCCGCACTTGCGCATAATCACGAACGCGCCGCAGCAACCGGTTGGCGATTCTGGGTGTACCCCGGCAACGGCTCGCGATCTCTTTCGCGCCGGCTTCGTCGATCTCGACGCCTAGAATCTCTGCCGACCGCTCGACGATAACCTTCAGATCCTCGGTTGTATAGAACTCCAGCCGCAGGACAATGCCGAAGCGCGAGCGCAAGGGGGCGGAAATCAATCCTGCCCGGGTGGTCGCTCCCACAAAAGTAAACGGCCGCACTTCCAGCGTATGGGTGCGCGCCGACGGGCCTTGCCCGATGATGATGTCGAGCTTGTAGTCCTCCAGCGCCGAGTAGAGCAGTTCTTCCAGCACGGGCTGCAAGCGGTGTATCTCGTCGATGAACAAGACCTGCTTATCCTGCAGGTTCGTGATGATCGCCGTCAGATCGCCCTTGATCTGCAGCAGAGGTGCGGCCGTCGGCTGAAAATGCACGCCGAGCTCGTTGGCGATGATGTTGGCGAGTGTCGTCTTGCCCAGTCCCGGAGGCCCATAGAGTAGGACGTGGTCCATGGCCTCGCCGCGCGATTTTGCGGCCTCGATCGCCACCTGCAGATTCTCTTTCAGTTTTTTCTGACCGATAAATTCCCGGAGCAGCTGCGGACGCAGCTTCAGCTCGAACGACGAATCGTCCTCAACCGGCGCAGCCGATACCAAGCGCTCGCGGTTTGGCGTGAGATTGGGATCGTTTTTGGCGGCGGCCATTGATTCGGATAGTAGAACGAAATGCGAAACCGCGCAATCACTCATGCGAGCAGAATCTAAGTCTCGCCGTGACTCGCTTCCATATTTATCCGTTGTCATTCCGAGATTTATCCGTTGTCATTCCGAGCGCAGCGAGGAATCTGCTTTCCCCCGGCACCCTGCACACCGCCAACGACAGCAGGTTCTTCACGGCAAACCCCTCCGTTCGCAATGACATGACGTTGTTTGAGCGGCTAGACTGTGCCATCCTACGCGGTCTAGATTTCATATGGCGAGGCTTTCGATGGCATGCAATCCAGAAGTCTTGAAACACGTTCCGCTGTTCGCGTTGCTGGATGAAGAGGAAACCGCGGTCCTGGCCGGGCAAGTGCGGCTGAAGACGTTCGCGCCACGCCAGCGCATCTACAAGATGGGCGACTCCAGCGGGCAGGCCTACGTGGTCGTTTCCGGCAGAGTGCGCGTGACGACCGTCGATCAGGACCACCAGGAAGTTGTCATCGACGAACCGTCGCACGGCGAATTCTTCGGCTTCGCGTCGATGCTGGAACAGACTCCCCATCAGACCGAAGCGACTGCCGTCGACGAAGCAGTGTGTCTTGAGGTCGACCGCAAAGATATTGCCGTGCTCTTGCAGCGCAAGCCTCTCGCCGGAATGGATATGCTGCAAGTGCTGGGCCGCCAGTTTCATGCATCGCAGCAGCTGGTACGGCTTCGTGCCAATCGGCATCCGAATGAAGTAATCGAGAAAGATGCGACGTTCGGCGAGCACATTGCCGACATCGTCGCGGGTTTCGGCGGATCCTGGACCTTCATCATCACGTTCGCCGTCGGACTCGCGGTCTATATGACGATCGACGCCACACTGGGTAAGAAGGCGTGGGACCCGTATCCATACATTTTGCTGAATTTATTCCTGTCGATGCTTGCTGCGGTGCAGGCTCCAATCATCATGATGAGCCAGAACCGGCAGGACACAAAAGACCGCCTTCGCGGCGAGTTGGATTTCGATGTCAATCGCCGAGCCGAGGCCGAGATTCAGGGCCTCGCGCGCAAGCTGAACGTGCTCGGAGAAAAAATGGGCGATGTCGAAGAAATGCTGCGCGAGCGGCTAGCTCGCGAGTAACTTCCTTCAGGGCTACAGGTTTCAAAAACCAAGCAACCACGAAGATCACGAAGGTTCGCGAAGGAAATCCTAAATTTCCACAACCGTGGCTCGACCTCAGAAAAGGAGAACTTGAGGACAATCAGGGCGAGTTGGCCTCGCCCCTTGGGATTAGGAATGTTAAGCGGCAGAATTCTTTGAGCCGCGAGGGCGCGACGATGCACTCGCAGGTACAGCACTCGATCCCGTCAACGCTGTCAGAAGCTGCGCTCCGTTGGGGCTGCCGAGTCCGGTGCACGCATCCCAGCCTTTCGCCGCGTCGAAGCTGCCATTGTCTCCTTGAGTGATGTCACGGAAGCCCGAGGCCTCGACGGCCTGAGCATAGATAAGCGGATTCAGAAAACCGACGGACTTTCCCATCTGCTGGTTGAGACGCGCAATCAGTCCAGCCCACAAAGGCGCAACAGCACTCGTCCCACCGAAGACGGCATCCTCGCCATCGACGCGAATGTTGTATCCCGTATTCGGATCGGCGTCGCCCGAAACGTCCGGCACTCCGCGGCCACCGGCCTGACCTGTTGGCGCGGGAACGTTGAAACCCGTTTGGTACGAGGGAAGCGCGAAGACGTCGCTGACTCCGCCGCCGGTCGCGCCACCGCTTGGCTGATCATTCCAAACAGTCTCGTCCGAGATCTGAGTACTCGATGCTTGCAGCGTCGTTCCCCCGCAACCCAGCGCAAACGAACTCGACGCCGGAAAATCCACGTGGTTCTGGCCATCATTCACGCCGTCGGACGAACCGCTGTCCCCCGAAGCAACGCACACGGTCACGCCCATGGCCGCCGCAGCCTGGAAGGCCTGATCGAAGTTGGTAAGCGCCTGCGACGTCCATTGCGATTCCGCCGATCCCCAACTGATGGAAATGACCGAAGGTTGATTGGCGCTGTCGTGAACCGCAGTGGTGATCGCGTCCAGGAAGCCCTGATCGGTGTTCGGAGCGAAATAAACAACGATTTTCGCGGCTGGAGCAATCGCGCCCGCGACTTCTATATCAAGCATCACTTCGCCGTCCGCGCTGTCGGCAGTCGTTGGGCTATTCGTCCCACCGTTGACAGACACAGAAATCACCTGCGGTACCTTGATATTCAGCGAACCGAAGTAAGTGCTGAGGTCGTCGAGTTGAAACCCTCCGCCCAACTCAATAATCCCGATGCACTGACCTGTCCCATCCCCAGCGGGATAGTTATAGAGTTGGGCCACGTCGTTTGGATCGTGCGAGGCGCTGGCGGCAGAAGTTTTGTGACGACCCTTTTGCGGTTGCGGCGCGCGCCGGAAATGCGGCTCGGCCTGCGGACGGTTGTCCAGGCCAAACACGCCGGTGATGATGTTCGCATATTCGGGCGGCACGCTGATCGCGCCAACCCGGCCGCGGAAATTTCCTTTCGGATGGCTGTATTCCTTCAGTTCGACGTTGAACGCCTTCTGAAGATTGCTCACCGTACCGGAGACCATCACCGTACGACGCGCAAGCTCGGTTCCCGTCTCGCGCACGGTCAGGCCGAATTGCTGCGCAAACTTCTTGATTTGTTCGACGTCAGCGGGATCCGCGCCGTGCGCGCTTTCGAACGCCTGGCGCGACATGTGTTTGAATCCGGGTTTTTCCAGCGAACTCTTCAACTCCGCGCGCTGCGCTTCTGACTTCGAGCGAATGCGGACGGAGACTTCAATGGTCTGGTCGGGATGCGAATTATGGATAAAGCGAGCTCCGCGAACGGGCTGGCGCTCACTACCCGGGATAGCACTCATCTTTCGATTGGAAGTCACGATTACTCCTTCGTTCGGGGGATGCAGACCGGCAAAGGTTTGGGCGCGATTGGGAATCGCATGGGAGCGGGAAGTTTCCAGGAGCTCGTCCCGCCGTTCAGATGGGTCCCGAAACGTTTTGTCAGCATACCAAAACGAAGCGGCTTATCAACCGCAAATCTTGGAAGTTCCGATTTCCGAAAATCTCACCATCGAGCGAGCGGCTCACACAAGAAGTCCCTGTGTACCTCTGTGCCCCCTGTGGTGAGCGCTTTTGAATTTAATAATGAAACCGATAGCGCAGCTCAACAAAAACTTCGCGCGGATTGTTCCAGTGGAATCCGCCGAAGGTAAGGCTGTTGTCGTACTCGACGCGTCGATTCGCCACGTTTAAGGCCGTGAGGGACGCGGTGAAGCGCTCACCGAAATCCTTTCCCAGCGAGAGATCGAACGTTGTGTGCGCCGGCAAGTAGTCGCCGGGATAAGGTTGCCCCGGGAACGCGTTGCTGAAACCGGAACCGTAGTAGACGTTGGTCGAGGCATAAGCGCGCCAGGGCAACGTTACATCACCGCCGACGTTGAGCGTGTTGCGCTGATCATGATCGAGCGGACTTAATCCCGGGGAGAACGAAAAATCAGTCAGTCCGCCTGTGATGGTTCCGCTGCCTTCGGCGATCTGGTTCGAATAAGCAAGATGCACTTGCCCGCGGTGCGCGAATCTTGGAGAGCGCAGAGTGAGTTCCCACCCGCGAATCACAGCTTGCGAAACCGTGATAGGAAAGAAAATACTCGACGCTCCGATGTTGTTGTGATCAAGAAAATTGCTGACGTTGGTTTTGAAATTGTCAGCATCGAGCACCCATCCGCGGAATGGGATAGCCACTCCGAACTGATGTTCTTCGTCGCGCTCGCCTTTTAGCGTGGCAAATCCCAATCCCTGTTGACCGGTGTAGTCAATCAGCGCGGGGCCGGAGACGGTTTCGATCGGCGGAGCCTGATAGTAGTGCCCGTAGAACGCGCGGAAGGTCCAATGCAGTTTAGGAACAGTGAGTGTCGCGCCAAACCGGGGCTGGATGGCTGTTTCGGTAACCGGCGCAGCAGCCGATGTCACAGCAAAATTTCCTTCAGCAAAGCGCGTGGGCCGCATTCCCGCAGAAAGAGTCATCCAGGGAAACGGTGTGAATTTATCGTCGATATAAAAAGTCTCCTGATTCGCCGTGGGATGCTCGGAGTCCGTGACTGGCGAAGGCACGGGATTGTAGCTCAGCGGATTGAACACCGCCCCGAAGAACTGGTTGTCGCTCTGATAAAAGCTCAGAAATCCGACCTGCAGATCGTTCTTCTTGTAATTCGCAGCCAAGCTCGCCTGGCCGCCGGCGTATGTGGAACTGCGGTTCTCGGTACTGGCCACGGGATTATCCATCGGCAGGCTGCCATAGTCGCCGCTGTTGTAGTGATAAAAGGGCGAGGCCGTGGTCATGAGATGCGAATTGAAAGTGTGCACCCACGTGAAAAGAAGGCCGGCATCTTTTTCAGTTTCGTTGTCGCGGAGGCCGATGCTGGGATATTGCGGAGTGAAGTCGTTGGCCGCGATCGCTCCGTTTTCGATGTCGTTTGGATTCGGATCGTACGGAACCTGGAAGTAATCACGACGCGCAGAGGCCATCAGACGAAGCTGGTTGGAAGGATCGGCATTAAAGATGAAGGAGCCGAAACCGCCAACACCATTCACCGCATCGTGAACGACCTGTGGAACCGGCGTCTGCAGGCCGAGATCACTGCGGTTGCCATTAACGCTCGCATAGTAGGCGAAGCGCTCGGTGTGACTGCCGAAGCTGAGCGCGTCGTTCGTTTGGTAAAAATTGCCCGCGCTAAGGACGAACTCTGCTTCGTTGTTGCGCTCAAATCCTGTGCGCGGCACCACGTTGAACACGCCATACGTGCGGTCGCCAAACTCTGCGCCGTAGCTGCCACGATTTACCTCGACGTATTCCAGATCCTTGGGATCGAACTGCGGTCCGACGTTCTGCGCGATCGCCGTGTTGATGACAGGAATGCCGTCGAGCAGCCACGTCGTCTGATGCCCTCCGCGAATGTGCAGCATGTCATGCGTCACATAAGATCCAGGAACAAAATTTGTGATCATCGCAAGGCTATTGGAGCGGTCGGCGCCAGGAGTTCGCGCGATGTCGAGCGCATCAACCATCGTGATCGGAGTGGCGGAATCCGTCGGCACAACTTCGGATGCGGCCGAGACGGTGACATTCGCATTCTCGGTCGCGATCTGCAATTGAAAGTGCACCACCGGTACCGTACCCGAGATGACGGTCACATCCTCCGCGGTCTGCGCGAAGCCGCGGCTCGCAACGCTTACGGTGTAGTCGCCCAACGGGACAGCGTTGATCTGAAACTCGCCATTAGCATCGGTCGTGACCGACTTCCCCCAGTCCGATGACTTCGCCTTGAGCATCACCATCGCTCCCTGTACCGGACGGTGCTGCGGGTCGTGGACTACGCCGCGGATCGCGCCGTAGACGTTGCCAAAAGCAGCGATGCTGGTCAACAGCAACATTGGGAGGACAAGAGCCGAGCGGTAATTCATTTTGCCTCCGTGGCAGTCGCGCTCGATTGCTTGGCACCAGCAGCGTTAATGCCGACTTTCACTTCCGCGGCATGGAACTTATCGCCGTTTTGGTGGGCATGAATCACGACGCGGCTTCCGACGACAACGTCTTTGATCGTGGCTGGCGTTGTGCCTTTGAGGAAGTGCGTCTCGCCATCGAAGGCGACAACCTTCACGCTGCCGTCCGCGATCTTCACGGAGATGGAATGATCGGTGACCCCGACCACTGTTCCCATCACGTGCGCGAGGTTGCCGTGAGCAAAGGCCAGCGCGCTGAGCAATAAAGTTGAGACTGCAACAAACGCGAGCTTCTTCATTTTCTTTTCTCCGAGTGCGATGTGTGGGCATTCGGCGCGGCCGGCGTCGGCCCGCCATTCAGGAAGTCGTCTTCCTCTTTCTCCTCTTCTTGCTCCGCGATACTCTTCGGATTAAAGCGCTCCATGTCGCGCACTTCATCCGGCGTCAGTTGCGGCAAGTGGCGAATGAACAGGACGAGCTTCCAGCTGTCCATGTCGTTGTCCGGATCGCCCCACGCAGGCATTCCCGTCCAGCGCACGCCGTTGTGAATGATGTAGTAAAGCTCGCCGTCGCTCAGCCGCTGCGTCACATCGGACCGCATATCGGGAACGCGCGGAAAAAAGTTGCGGCCCATTTCTGTCGCGCCGCTTCCGTCATTGCCATGGCACGACGCGCAATGATCCGCAAAGTGCCGGGCTGACTCCTGCAGCAGTTCCGGAGAGCTGGTGAACGGATTCTTGCCGTCGCGCGCCGACCGCGGCATCGACCATGAACGCAGCCTTCGAGCCAGTGCGACCTCGGATGGCGTGGGCGCTCCACGCGCGCCAGGATAGCTGCCGACCAGCCTCGATAACCACACTCCGATGACGGCTAGAAGAAGGATCGATAATCCAATTTTGAGTTCACGAGACATTTGGGTTCGCGAGATCGCGATCTCGCCTCCGGATCACTCTTCGCATCTGCCTGCCTTTCGCGCGCAGCGAAGTGACCATACGACACCGGGGAAGCGCACCCGCGACAGCGCGCTCACTTCCTCAGCAATTAGATTTGAACAAGAGAGATGCGAATTCAGCAGGTAGGGGGAGCGCGAGTAGATTGCGAGGAGAGGAGTTGTGCCGCCGGAACGGTTGCTTGAGAATCGGCTTCGCGCACGCTGACAGCCTGCGCAGAAAGGACCGACTGTGAAGGTTGCGGGTACGCCCACTGGGATGTGCTTACTCCACGGCAGCAATCGTGATTGCAGGAACTCGCGCCGCGGATGGTCGGCTTCTCCGATTCCGAAGGCGCTGTCCCGTGACACTGGTGAGCCGACTTCCGCAGACAGCAGGCATGCGCTTGGACAGCAGTCGACGCCAGCGCCAGCGGAACGAACGTTCCGGCAAGCGCGAACAGCAACAGAAGTCGGGCGGTCAGTCGCTGCATGTGTCTTCGGTGAAGCAGAACCCCAAAGTTGCGACGAGCATAAAGCAAAACACCAAAGCAGTGCAAACGCGCGAGCGACCGCACTCGACTACAGTACGGGAAGACCCGCCGATCGGATTGCCGGCGTCCTGCTCAGGCCTTGCCGTTGATCTTGGCCCACCACCACCGAACTCCAACGAACAGGAATCGCCAGTCCTGAAAAAACTCCGGCGGTTTGCCTTCGAAGGCGTGGCCGATGAACTGGAAGATCCAGCCCATGATGAACAGTCCAAGGGCATACATCCACAGGTGGTGAACAAAGATTGACGCGGCAAACACCACGATCGATACGAGGATGGTCGGAATGCCAAGCGTGTGACAGGCGCGATTGACCGGATGCTGGTGGCTCGACGAATATTGTGCGACCCACTGCTCGCTTGTACGATTGCCTAGCATGGCGCCGAGATCATACTACAAACTTAGAATGGCCGAGCCCATCGGCTGCCCTGCCTATCCGAAGTTCAGTGCGAGTTCTGATTTTGATTCTTGTTGTTCGTAGGGCCCTTGCGAAACCAGTGAAACAGCCCTCGTTTTTGTTGGGTGGCTGGCATCGGCTTTGCCGCGACTGCATGCGGCGGAGCTTGGCGCAGCGGAGCAGCGTGCGCAACCGGCCGCGCCACAATTCCCAGCGCCGGTCCGGAGGGAGCCGACACCGAAAATTCAGCGTTCATCGTGGTACTCGATGGACGCGACTTTGCCGCATTAGACGGAGAACCGAGTTGGACTTCGTCGACAACCTGCTTGACCCCACGAACCACCGCGGCCTGCTGCACAACAGCACCGTGTTGCGTGCCGTTATCGACAATGCCAGAGACCGTTACGACGTGGCCCAGACTCGATGCTGTCAACGATTTGCCTTTTAAGTTGGGGTCTTGCCGGAGCCGGTTCACGATCTCCGCCACAATTTCAGGGTCGGTGCGAATCGCCCCGGTTGTGTACGCCCACCCACCGACTGCCAAGGCAAGGACCAGTATCCCGAGCGCCCATGCGCGGCTGCCTTTCGGTTGCAACAGAAGAACTTGTGGCGAGACCGGTGTCGCTTCAAAACCTGCTGGGATGATCGTTTGTGGTGCATCGAGTGGACGCCGGCTGTCGATCGGGACGACGACCGTGCCGGGCCTGCGGATGTTCGGTAGAACCGTTTCCGCGCTGCCCGAAACATCAAAGTAGCGATCACAGGATTCGCGTTGCAAGAACGGCCCGAGCGCCCAACCCATACTCAACGAGATGGACTGCAGGCCAATAAACCATGCCCAGGCGTTGTATTCGGGAAACAACTGGCCCACGACCAGCGCGAGCAAAAACGCTGCACCCGAAAACGCGGCCATCGCAGAGAGGATGCCACGGGTCGGCGACTTACGATCCCATCCTTTCTCGATTGCTAATCCCCCAAGGAGGCCAGGAATCAGTGTCAGCACAGTCCAGAGGCTCGTCGACTTCAGAAGATAAGGAGCATCGGAGGCAGTCATCAACTGGTTTGAAGCGGCATTCTTGTGCATCAGTACCAACATGACAAGGACAGAGCTCGCGACCAGTCCGGCAACACCCCCGCTCTTCGCTCCATACGAGGCGGCGCGCGGAGGCTGCGTCCGCGCTCCCCGCCCCCAATAAGAAGTTGTGATTCCGGCGGTGCAGGCGAAAAACAAAATCAAAACGATAAACGCAGGAACTCCCACATGCTCCAGAGAGGTCGCCAGCGAATGGTGAAGGATGGAGATCAAAAGCGTCGCGACAACGACAGCTCCGGTGGTCACGATTCTGCGCTCTTTGGGAATCTCGCGCGGAGGCACGCCGAACCATCCCTGCACAAGCTCCATGAGCGGATCAAAGAACCAATACGCAGCGGCTCCGATCACCACAGCGATGATGAGGAACTCTCCAAGGTTCGGTCGTGGATCGTCCGGTTTAGGAAAGAGCTCACCGTAGAGACCGGACCCGATCAGTGATCCGAAAGCCGCGCCCAGCGTGGCGAGAAACGGCACCTTCCATTTCGAGCGATGAACCGGAATTTCCCCGGTGACGATTTGTGCGTCGGCAGCGGATGGCGCCAGGCAGGCCTGTGGGACAAGCGCCGACGTTCCCACGACTGTCGCGGGCGCTGCGGTTTCTGTCGTTGTGGTTCCGGAGGGGGCACTCTCGAGCTCAGCCATACTATTCCCCTTACGATCGGCAATTGGGGGAATATCCTACCCTAAAAGTCGCTTTTCGAGGGATGGCACGATCGGGGTAGTCAAACCGCGTTCATTCGCGAAAAACCGCTACCCCTCTCTGGTGGTGCCGGATGCTCACAAAAGGCTACGTCAGACGTAAAAGTGCTCTTGGAATAGTTGGGGCTCGGTTGTTGCCCTCACTTCCCGCGTGGTAGCATCCTTTGTTTTGGCAGGAATGCTGGGTGGCCTGATCCGCTCTCATCCTCTTCTTGGGCCGTTCCTTCCCACACCTGCCGGAAGGAGTCCAACTTGAAAGTCTATTCCGGAGCAAACATAAGGAATGTCGCGATGGTCGGCCACGGGCATGCGGGCAAGACCACGTTGGTATCGGCCATGTTGTTCACCGCCGGCGCAACCCCGCGCCTCGGCCACGTCGATGACGGATCGGCTACTACCGATTACGACGAAGAAGAAATCGCCCGCAAGATGTCGATCTCGACCGGCGTCGCCGTCGTCGAGTGGGGCACGTCCAAAATCAATATCCTCGATACTCCCGGATTCAGCATGTTCGTCCACGAGGCCAAGATGGCACTGCCGGTCGTGGACGCGGCGATCGTCGTTGTCGATGGCGTCGCCGGTGTCGAAGTCGTGACCCAGCGCGTTTGGAATTATTGCGAGGAATACAAGACTCCGCGACTGATCGTCGTCAACCGCATGGACCGTGATCGCGCCAATGCCGAGCGCGTGCTCGAATCCCTGACCGCAGCCTTCGGCCGCGACGTGATTCCTATTGAGCTGCCCATCGGCAGCGAGAAAAATTTAACGGGTGTGGTCGACCTCGTCCGCATGAAGGCCTACACCTACGAGCTCGGTGGAAACGGCAAAGGCAAAGAGACTGAAATTCCCGCGAACATGCGCGCACAAGTGCAGGAAGCCCACGAGATGCTCGTCGAGTTGGTGGCCGAGGGCGATGACAAGCTGATGGAAAAATTCTTCGAAGCCGGCACGCTTGGCGAAGAAGATCTGATTCCCGCGCTGCACAACGCCATTCGCGAAGACAAGATTTTTCCCGTGATCTTCAGCTCCGGCCTGGGCAACATTGGCGCCGACCGAATCATGGACTTCATCATCGACTACACGCCGGCGCCGTCCGAGCACGAGTGGGTACAGGGCGAAGCGGCATCTGGCACTGACGCTCCTAAGCGCCACGAGAGCGACGAAGAGCCCGTGTCCGTATATATATTCAAGACAGTATCGGACGCATTCGCAGGCCGCATTTCTTATTTCAAGGTGTTCTCCGGCGTTCTGAAGAATGATGCGACGCTGGTGAATTACAGCCGCGGCCCGCAGGAAAAATTTGCGCACATCTCGACCATGCAGGGCAAGACCGCAATCCCGATCAATGAATTGCATGCCGGTGATATTGGCGCCGTCGCCAAGCTGAAAGACACTTTGACCGGCGATACTCTCGGAGATAAGTCGGCGCCAATTCAATACCCGCGCGTGAAGCTTCCGGAGCCGGCGATCACCTTCGCCATCGAGCCCAAGAGCCGCGCTGACGAAGACAAGCTTGGACCGGGCCTCCACAAACAGATGGAAGAGGACGCCATGCTCCGCTTCTTCCGCGATCCGCAGACGCAGGAGTTCTTGATCGCGGGCACCGGACAGCAGCACATCGAAGTGGTTGTGGCGAAGCTGAAGAAGCGCTATCACACAGAAGTCGTTCTGAAAGCTCCGAAGGTGCCTTACCGGGAAACCATTCGCGGCAAGGCCGATGTCCAGGGGCGCCACAAGAAACAGACCGGAGGCCACGGCCAGTACGGCGATTGCAAGATCAAAATGGAGCCACTCCCGCGTGGCGGGCAGTTTGAATTTGTGAACGACATCTTTGGCGGCGCGATTCCCAAGAACTACATTCCGGCCATCGAAAAGGGAATCAAGGACGCAGCCGCGCGCGGCCATCTCGCCGGCTTCCCGGTTGTGGACTTCCGCGTCGTGCTCTATGACGGTTCGTATCACGACGTGGATTCGAACGACATGTCGTTCCAGATGGCGGGTCGCATCGCCTTCCGCAAAGCAATGGAGACTGCGAAACCTACGTTGCTCGAGCCCGTCATGCACGTTGAGATTACGGTCCCCGACGACTTTGCCGGATCGATCATGGGCGACTTGAACAGCCGCCGCGGACGCATCCAGGGCATGGACAACAAAGGCGGCAATACGGTCGTCAAAGCCGAAGTGCCCATGGCCGAAATGTTGACCTATGGTGTCGAGCTGACCTCAATGACACAGGGCCGCGGCAGCTTCAACATGGAGATGCATCACTACGACGTCGTCCCCGGTCAGCTCCAAGAAAAGATCATCGAGAAGGCAAAAGCCGAGCGCGGCGAGGTCAAGGAAGAAGAAGAGTAGGTGGTCGACCGCCAGCTCGATTTTTGAGAGAAGGAATTCGCTGGATTTTCATCCAGTTACTGGGTGCCCCATTTCCGGCGGATTTTGCCGGAAGTGGGGCTTTTGACTTATGTGGTTTTCCCAATCGCGGCTGCCGAGGGCCGAGGGCAGGAATCGGACGCTCGTTGTGCGAAAGCTGTGAGTTACGCTGAGAAGTGGTCCCGTTCCGCGGATAGAGACATAATCGTTGCACACTGCGGACGTTCCTCTAGGAGCAAGTAACGGGTTTTAGCACCGACCACCTTAGGAATTAAATACAAGCGAAACCCATAGTGCCTGCAACATCTCCGTCGACGACGAGCCTTTGACTCTCAATTGTCGACAGCAATGTCGGTTCTGCCGAAATCGGTCCCCTTCGCAAGCAGCCTCTCCCCCGAGGATTTGGCCAGGGCGTAGGAAAAACAATCGCCGAAATTTAGCCCAGCGGGGTGCCGGCCTTTTCCATACTTCCGCCATGCAGAGCGCGCCAGTTCCACCTGCTCGGCGTCGACAGGCACGATTTGCAGATTGGCGCGGACCACGAAAAGATCGAACTCGCGGCCCGCCGCTTCGCCCTGTCGAGCTTCGAGCACCCAGTCGTAGATGTTTCCCCTGTGAACTCCTGTATGCGCGATCAGCACGTCCGCTCAGGCAGCGACTCCTTTGCGGAGCAAGGATGAGTCGCGTATATTTCTGACAAACAAGCATCGTTACGAGGATTCCCATGAAAGCCTCCTTCTCTGCCAGCTTCGGTTTCGCTATTCTTTTCGCGCTCGCGTCCTTTGATTACGCCGCCGCCCAGACCCAAACCTTCCCCACCTCCGCCGGGCCGGTCAAGATCACTCCGCTCAATCACGCCAGCACGCTGATCGAGGCCGGGGGCAAGATCCTGTATCTCGATCCTGCCAAGCCCGCGAAACTCGCGGACCTGCCGAAGGCCGATCTCATCCTCATCACCGACATTCACGGCGATCACATGGATCCCGACTCGATCAAAGCCGTCAGCAAAGACGGCACTGAGATTTTCGCGCCGCCCGCCGTCGTCCAGACCGTGACGACCGCCAAGCCGATCGCCAACGGCGAGACCAAAGTTTGGGGAGCGTTCTCGATCGAAGCCATTCCCGCTTACAACCTGAAGCGCGGTCCCACTCCCGGCAAATTTTTTCATGACAAAGGACGCGGCAACGGCTATGTCCTGAATTATGGCGGCAAGCGCTTCTATTTCTCCGGCGACACTGAGGGCGTTCCCGAGATGCGAGCGCTCAAGAACATCGACGTCGCCTTCGTCTGCATGAATCTGCCCTACACCATGCCGCCCGAAGAAGCAGCGGATGCCGTGAAGGCTTTCCATCCGAAGATCGTAATCCCCTATCACTACCGTGGCTCCGATCTCTCCGTCTTTCAAAAGGCGCTCGAAGGAACTGGCATCGAGGTACGTTTGCTCGAGTGGTATCCAAAATAAAGCTGGGATTCGAAAAAGGCTTGAGATTAGGGATAGAGGTCGATTCGAAGCAGTCTGGATGCCTGGGTTCCGGGTGCCCCATTTCCGGCCGATATTGCCGGAAGTGGGGTTTTCAACTCCCGCTGGATTTGAACACTGCCCGCGCGGCATATCCCGCGCTGATCACGCCTCCGGCCAGCAGCGCCGCCGCGAACATATAGATCACCACGTCGATCGTCGAGAAATCGGGCTCTCGCGAAATCAGAACGAACTGGCTGATCATGGCATAGGCGTCTGCCGCGCAGATCAGGAGCGTGAGCCCAGCGCCCACGGCGGAAACCGTGCGGCTGATTCTTCCCTGCTTGCTTAGCCATCCAACCTGGCCGATGAAGAACCACCAGATCGTTGCCAGAATCCCAACGGCGACGACTGTCCATGTGTCGTCGTGTCCGACCAATGGCAGCGACACAGGCAAGTCGACACAGAAAAGAGGATTCCCTCCGCTCGCCGTTTTCAATCCCGAGAGCATCGTAATTAAAAAGAGGACCAGATGCGTCGCGGCGAGAATCACCGGCAGCCGAAGCAAAGAAACCCTGTCCTGCTTCCGAGGCTTCATCTCTCCCATCTTAGAGCCGAAGGCCGGCCGAGCTAGAATTAGTTCGCAGTGTCAGCGCTCTTTCATACGTAGGTGAGGAGTGAGGAGTCTGCGTGAATCGAGGCAGCAATCCGTTCTGGCGCAGTCCGGCGTGGAAGTGGGCCTTGTTCGCCATCCTCGTTGCCGCGGCTGCGGCCATCTTCTGGTGGCCGGCTCGCGCAGCGAAAGTCGAGCTGCTGCCCTTAACCGATTCCCCTCCATCGTGGGATGGATCTTTTCCCTACGTCGTGATTTCGTCCGTTCCGGAGTCCACGCCTCCGAAGTTCCAGGCATCGGTTGCGATGGTTCCTCCGACCGTGCGTCACGACAAGCCGGTGAACGAGTTCGACGTCGACCTGCACACTGGACGATTCATCCTGCGCCAAACCGATCTCTTTGTTCCCGACATCATGCCCTTGAGCCTGACGCGCACCTATATCGTCTGGGACAATCACAGCCGCGCATTTGGAGTCGGAGGCAATCACCCTTACGACATCTGCCCAACGGGCACGAGATTTCCCTACACCTACACGAATCTCAATCTCGAGGACTGGTATCAGGTGTACATGCCGCGCGCTTCGAAGGGAACGGGATATGCGGATGCGGTCTTCCGCCATTCGCAGACTTCCTCGGAATTTTATGGCGCGATGATTTCATGGAACGGCAATGGCTGGACGATGAAGTTTCGCGACGGACGCCACATCTACTTTCCCGAGGCGTACTACTCGAAAACCTACGCGCAAGGTGCGCCAACCGCGATGGATGATGGCCAAGGCCATCGCATCGAGCTGCACAGGACCAAGACTCGCAACCTCCAGGAACTCGTCTCGCCCAGCGGCCACAAGCTCATCTTCGACTACGATTTCTCCGATCGCATCGCCGAGGCCCGCGACGAAGACGGGCACGTTCGCAAATATTCCTACGATCGCGGCGGGCACCTCGAAACCGTCTCGTCCGAATCCGGCGTCCTATATCACTTCGAATACGCACCTCTGATGAATGATGCCGACACGATCCGTGGCTGCTCACGTCTGTGATCGACGGCGAGGGGAAGATTCTGCTTCACAACAAATATTTATTGGGCCGCGTCTCCGAGCAGCAGTTGATCGATGGACAAACGATTCACTACGAATACACGCTGCAAGGCCGCGACGTGCTGCAGACCATCGTCACGCTGCCGTCAGGTGAGAAGAGGACTCTCTCTTTCAAGGATGGAATGCTCACCAACCAGAATTGATTCGACCACTGGTCTACACCTTGAAGATGTCTTCCACCGGCTTGCGAAACAGCTTCGCAATCTTGAATGCCAGCGGCAGGCTCGGATCGTACTTCTCGGTCTCAATCGCATTCACCGTCTGGCGCGAGACGCCGAGCTTTTCGGCGAGGTCCGCCTGAGTCCAGTTGAGTTGCCCGCGCAGATCGCGAACGCTGTTTTTCACTCGTACCTCCGCTTGGCAATGCCGAGGCCGAGCCCCCACAGCGCAATTAACAACGGCGCGACCCAACTCACGTCGAAGCGAGGCAGCCCCGCATTCTGCTGGAAGGCCCACGTGAGGGTGATTAGGCACGTGGCGAGGAAACTGAATCCGACAGCTTCGAATTGGATCTTCCTTTGCAATTCGTCGAGCCCGCGAAACATTCGCATGAACGACCAAAGCGCCAAACCCGACGGAATGATCGGCAGGAAGGCGATGCAATATCCCAGCGGTGTGTGCTCGTGCCCGCGGAGCAGCCGTATCGAGATCGGAACGATCGCCGTGTATAGCGCCATCGACCCTCCAAACTCCCGTAAATACCGCTTACTATTGCAGTCCATCGAGCCCTCCAAGTCAAGCATGCTTGACATGTTATAATGTAAAGCACGCTTTACACCGTGTCAAGGGCCCATTGCGCGGGAGACTCAGGGCTGGAGGCGACCAATAAAAAAGCCGACCCTTTCGGATCGGCTTCGAGGCAGATCATGGAAGGCTTATTTGGATGCGAACATGTCCGACATGGTCTTCGTCGTGTCGTCGCAGGCATGATTCAGGCAAGGCAGGCTGAAGCCTCCCTCGATCGAGCGCAGCAGCGAGAAGTGCGTATAGGTCCCGCCGCTCTGCAAGCCGTGTACGCCATAGTTGGTGTCCACAATGGTCACGACGCGGTTGAGAATCGGCTGCACCGAATAGTCGTTCTCATCCCAGGTCACGACGATCGCATTCTTGCCGGTGGTCCATGCCTTCGACGCCTTAATCGCAGTAACGATCTTTTGCACCGTCTGGTCGCCCAGAATGATCAGCGCCGGGTTCAGCCCCGCCTGCGTGCCGTTGTCGTCCGGATCGTAGCCGCAGAACACAGTACCGTTACCGCGCCCGTGCATGTCGTTGCACTGGCTGGGAACGATAAACGAATAGTTCGGCATGCTATTCGATCCAAGATCGCTCCACAGTCCCTGCATTCCATCAAATGGAACCATGTTGGCATAGCTGAGCAGCGGGTTCGTTCCTGCTTCGACGTTCGCGAAATACACAAACGGGTTGTGCTTCGATGCATACAGCTGCACGATGTCCGACGTCGTCAGCGGCGGGTTCAGCTGCGGATTGATCTTGGTGAAATCCGTGTTGTTGGTGAAATTGCCGTCGCTATAGTCGACGAGATCGGCGCCGGTCATCGGAAGGTTCTCTTCATACGCCTTCCATGTTTTCCCCGCAGCCACCAACTGATCGGCAATCGTGATGCCTAGCGTCGTGCTCACCGCCGGATATCCCTTCTTTCCGTCGACGTCGATCGCGCACGGCGGTCCGGTCACTTCATTCGTGCAGTCCAGAATTGGAGTCGCCGCGTCGGTCCCGCTGCCTGCGATCGGGCAAATATTCGGGCTCGGCGGATTGTCCGTATTCACCAATCCAGTCGCAAGATTCGGCTGGCAGCTGGCATCGTGCCAGTCGGGAGAATTGTCGCTGCGGATGCCGAAGTTCGAACCGCCCACCGATTCCAGATAATTGGTCAGGCTGGGATGGCCGACGGCGTAATAATTCGTCGCAAGATTCGCGCTCATCGCGTAGCTATTGATGAACGGAGCGTTCGGGTTGTTCATGATCTGCCGGTATCCGTGATTCTCCATCATGATGAAAAACACGTGATCCAGATGCGGAATGTCTTTGGGAACCGCGCCTTGTTGAGCAGTCGCCACGCCGGCGAGGGCAATTAGCCCCAGAGCCAATGCAGTCTTCTTCATAGTGATCTCCTGAGAGTCTTCCCAGATTTGAGAGTGATCCTGGTTTGGTGCCGGGAATCGAGCCCTAACGAATTCTGGAATCTAAACAGCACTTGGAATGCAGGCTAGACGCTAGATCGGCTTTGTTACAGTTCTGTAACAAAACGATGAAGATTGCGTGAATTCCAAAACTTCTTGTACTGGCTGGAAAATTTGTAGACCAGTTGCGACTCCGAAGAGTGGCGGGGCTTTCACCCACCCGACAACCTCCTCCGTCAGATAGCAAAGAAGTCATCATCCGCGTTACAGTGTTAACGACGTGAACAATTCAAACCATCGCGCTTACCGCTTTTTATTTCTCGCGCTGCTCTGCGCCGGCGCTTTCTTCGTCTCTGCCTGCCATGGATCGAAAGCTTCCGCCACGAAGCGCTATCCCTTCACCGGCCGGGTGATCTCGATCGACAACCAGGCGCAATCGGCCATGATCAACGGCGACAACATTCCCGGATTCATGGACGCCATGGCCATGTCCTACAAGATCAAGCCTCCGTCCGCGCTCCGCGACCTCTCGCCCGGTGATTCCATCTCTGCCGTGGTTGTGGTCGTTCAGACGAATCCGAAGGATGAAAATGCGGAGCCTGACTATTGGCTTGAGAACGTGAAAGTCACAGCGCACGCGAAGGCTCCTCCAGCCCAGGGCGCGAACTCGGTGCACATGCCGTCTCCGGGCGAGGCCGTTCCCGACTTCGCTTTCACCGATCAGGATGGCAAGAAGATCTCGTTCAGCCAATATCGCGGCAAGGTCGTCTTTGTCACTTTCATCTACACCCGGTGCCCTTTTCCTGATTTCTGCCCGCGCATGAGCGGCAACTTCGACGAAATCTATAAACAGCTTGAGCAGAATCCGTCGCTCGCGCACGCGCAGTTGTTGAGCATCAGTTTTGATCCCGAGCACGACACGCCCAAGGTTCTGCGCGAATACGGACTTTCCGTGGCTCACACTCACGACGCCTCCCTGTTCCGTCGCTGGCAGTTCGCTGCGCCGCGTACCGCGGATCTGCCCAAAATCGCCGACTTCTTCGCGCTCACCGTTCAGCCCGAAGGCGGTCTGATCACTCACAACCTGAGCACCGCGGTGATAGGTCCGGACGGCAAAATTGTGACGTGGTATCACGGCGGCGACTGGCAGGTTTCTGATCTAATTAAAGATGCCGCCACCGCGCAGAAATCATAGTGATCGGCGCGAACGGATTTGTTGCCGGCGGTGAACGTGAAGACTTAACTGGCGGGAACCGCGGAAGGGCGGCGCTTTACCGCCGCTTAGATTACCCTCGCAGATTGGTCTTTAGCCCCGGCCTTTCTTCGAGCGCTCGCCCGAACTGAAGGAACGAATAATGAAATATCTCCTGCTCACCCTCTCCCTCATGGGCATCATCGTTTCCTCGCTCGCTTTGCGCGAACACTACCGCGAATATGGGGATTCTCCCTGCAGCATCAACGAGCATTGGGATTGTGGCGTGGTCAATCACAGCAGCTTCGCCATGCTCGGCCCCATTCCGGTAGCTACTGTCGGTATCGCGGGATATATCCTGATGGGCCTGCTCGCCTTTTTTCGTTCCTACCGGCTACTGATCATCCCAACGTTTGCAGGACTGGCGTTTTCTCTCTACCTCGCCAACATCGAAGCCCATATTCTCGGCGTGTGGTGCATCTACTGCGTGATCTCGCTCGGCATCATCTCCCTGATGTCGCTGCTCACGCTCGGAGTCGTCGTCGCGCGAGTCGTCCGGCCTTCTAGCGCTTAACCTGCACCGAAGATCGTTCGTCGCCTCATTTGCAGCGCTTGTCGAAGCACTCTTCCAGAAAAATGGGGGCAGGATTGTACTGATCAGGTTCGGATACCACACGAGGGGGCGATCCCCGCATGATATTTACCCCGAGAACTGCCCCTGATCATTGAATCATTCATGTTTCTTGTTTGCGATCAGGTTGCTTCCGATTTTTACGTGGGGGAAACTCGGAAAAATCTACAGGAAATTTCTTAGCACTTCTGTGTAGTTCGCTACTACAGATCCTAGTTTTTCTTCGCGCCAATTTTGCGGTTGATGTCGCCGGCGAATTCAATAAAGAAATTCAACAGTGCTCCATACCCAGCCTGGCCAAGCATCGCGTACGCGCCATCGCTCCACATGTCGCGCGGATGCGGCTTCCACGAACTCGAAACCAGTCCGCCTCCGAATGCTCCTCCATACAGCGCCAATTGCGGACGCAACTCCTGCTCGCTGCGGTCGTAAGTCACAAAATTCCGCAGGATCGCGTGCTTCGTCCGCGGCCAGAATCCCGAACATCTGCACTGATCGTAGCGCGGCTCATAGCGCAGTGCCGCATTCCCCAGCGCAGCCAGACTGTTGGCGGTAATAAATTGCCCCTCGCGCGATGCGAAACGCTCCGCATACCCGCCCCAGCCGTCATCCCATTGCGATGGCACGCCGCGCGCCTGATCGATCCCCGCCGCAAAGGCACGTTTCATATAGTCGCTCGGGCTGACCAGCGTCTGCTGCAGGTAAATGTCCAGCCGCTGCTGCGCGGTCATCGGAACCCGTTTTCTTCCTTTTTCTACGTACGCTCCGGTGAACCATCCGGTTTCCCAGTCGCGCGCCTTGAATAACGCCTGCTTGCCCGCTTCCTTGGTCGCCTCCACAGCTTCTATCGTCACTTCCTTCGTCTTTTCCGCAGCAGCCTGCGCTGGATTTGCGTTGTCATCTTTTTTCTCTTCAGTCGGCGTTTGATTTTGCGGCGCTTGTGGCTCAGCGGAAGAAGGCGTTGGTGTTGGCGCGGGCGGCGTATCTTGCGCTACGACCGAGCCGCCGATCATGATGCACAATCCGACACAGAGAAGCACTCGGCGAACTCCGATCCACCTCAGCCAAACGTTCCCCAAAAGTTTCACCCTCCGCGTCGATCGCGGCCTTGGAATCAAGTTTTGCTGGTAGTCCCCGCTAACCGCTAGACTCTGTTCGATGCGTTCTCTCTACAATCTCGTTGCCGGACAGAGCGTCGAGCGCCTCGCCGCCCTCAGTGACGGCATCTTCGCCGTGTCGATGACTCTGCTCGTGCTAGATCTCCGCGTGCCCGCCGCCGAGGCCATTCATTCCGAACGCGATCTCTGGCATGCCCTCGCCGTGCTCGCTCCTCGTCTCGTCATCTTTTTGATGAGCGTCATGACCAACGGAATCTTCTGGGTTGGCCAGCAAACCCAACTCAACCATTTCGCGCGCGCTGACCGCAATCTTGCCTGGATTCACATCGGCTTTCTCTGCGCGATCACGCTCACGCCTTTCTCCACTTCGCTGCTCGCCGAATTCATCCACTATCGCACAGCTCTGCTGCTCTATTGGTTCAATATTCTGTTATTAGGCACGATGCTCTACTGGAGCTGGAGCTACGCTACCCGCGCCCATCTCCTCCCTGACGACGTGCCCTCCGACATTCACGCTGCAGTTGTCCGGCGCATCGTGATCGCGCAATCTCTCTATGCCGCCGGCGCCACGTTGAGTTTTTTGAACACCTACTACAGCATCGCCGCGATCGTGCTCGTGCAGATCAACTACGCCATCGCCCCAAGATTCTGCTGGGGACTATTCTCGCGGAAAACCGCGGCGGAATAGTTCTCACCACGGTTCGGAAACAATGTGGAAGAGTGGCGCTTTAGCGCCGCGAGAACGGCAGGCGCAACCTTTGGGCTTTAGCCCCGAAGGCCGCCCGAATCGGAACTCGCACGCGAACCGCTGTCCACCTGGAGTACCATGTTGCTGATTCCGTAACCATGAACGTCCGCTCCACACTTATCTCGGCCGTGTTGTTGCTCCCACTTGGAGCGATAGCGCAAACGCCGGCGAAACCAGAACCCCCTAAGTCAGAAGCTCAAATCCGCGCAGAGACGTTGTTGGAGCAATCCCACAAACTCTCCGACATCCGCTCAAAAGACGCGCCAGCATTCCGGTTGACCGCGACGTTCTCCTTTATTGGAAAGGATCTGGCCAGCACGCAGGGCACTTACACCGAAGTATGGGTCTCGCAGTCGCAGTGGTGGCGCGAGACGGTCGTCAACAACCTACGCCGCGTCGAAGTCGGAGGCCCAAACCGTCGTTGGCTCGTCGACAGCGCTCCAGATTTTCCCGAGACCGCGGGTCGTGTCCCCGAATTGATGAAGATGTTCCCGCCGATCAACCAAACGCTTGAATTTGAGTCCGTGGTCGAAGATACGAATGGAAAGGCCACTGGCGAATGTGCGATTACCAAGGCCGGGCCGAGAGGCGAGAAATCTGCATTTTGTTTTGAGAAGAAAAGTCACGCTCTTCTTCAAAAAGTCTCTCCCGATGTCCGCCCCATGAATGCGGTGAACTATTCGTGCCTCTATGGCGTCTATCGGAAGTTCGGCGACTTTTTATTCCCGCGGGAGATGTCTTGCTTTGAAGAGAAACACCACAAGCTCGACGCGAAGGTGCTCGACATCGTCGCCGAGCCCTCACCCAATGCAGACTTATTCAAGCCTCCGCCCGGCGCTGTGGAGCGCGTCGAATGCTCGGGAATTTCCGTGGCGCCCGTGCCAATATCATCTCCACCACCAACGTTTCCTGGTACTAACGGCCAGTCAAGTTCCGCCCTTTTATCTCTAGTCGTAGGTATCGATGGCAAACCGCAGGAAGTAAAAGTTCGCCACTCAGGAGGCAAGGATTTCGACGATCAAGCCACGCGCGCCGTCAGTCGCTGGAAATTCAAGCCTAGCACCTGCGATGGGCAGCCATCTCCGGCTGAGATCAATGTCGAGGTCAGATTCGATTTCCCGCACTAGCCGTCTGTTTCTACCCTCGCTCGAATGCGTGCTTCTTCTCCAACTCCTCGACGGCCGCCCTTCGCGCATTCTCAAACCGCTCCGCCTGATTCATCAGGCCAGGAGTCGCCTCGGCCCACTCGCCATCGATCCGCAACAAACCTTGCGCCGCCACCAGCCGTGCCGCCAGTTCAATCATGTGGTGCGTACTCGTTTGCAAATACTGCGCCTCCGCTGGATCTCCTATCCACACCCGCCCGGCCGCTCCACTTCCGGCGGGTGCCCCACTTCCGGCCGAATTTGCCGGAAGTGGGGTTTTTCCTAACATCGTCTGCCAATACACTTTTCGTTCGATAAACTCCGCCATCGCCTCGTCGCTGGCTTTCCCGAACACCCACTGCTGCCGCTTGAAATCGTAATGTCGGCTGGAAAATGGAACCGGCAGCAGCTTTCCAGATTTCAAAAACTCAATTTGCCGGCGATCCACTTCCTTCCGCAGCGCATTGATGACGGGCGCTTCGGCATCCTGCGGTTCCAGCGACGGCATCACTTCCTTCACCGTCTGCGAGAGATTCACCGCCACTGGCGCATGCAATCCTTCCGACCCTTCCAACTGCAGATCGCCATGCAGCACCCAGAAATCCGCGCCCGACGTCGACTGATGAAATGGCCAATCCAGCTTCACCGTCAGCGGAAGCCCCGTCAGCGTCACCCAGATCTTCTTCTCCGCACCAGTTTCACTCACAGTTCTCCGCCTCCTGCCGAGTCATGATGTTTGCCTATGATAGGAAATGTACCGCGATGAAAGATCGAGAACAATTTTACAAGCAACAGAGGTCAGGGATCAGAGGCAGCGAACTGAAGTCAGAGGTCGCAAATCAAAAGCGGCGAGAACTCTTCGCCTGGCCCCACTCCCTGACCCCTGAGGTTTCTTCTCACCTCTATTCAAACTCACGCCTCACTACTCACTGCTCACTGCCTTCCCCTCATCCAGCGTAGATCTCACCTTCAACCCCAGCTCCACTTTCGTGAAGGGTTTCTGCAGAAGTTGTACGCCGGGCTCCAGCACTTTGTGCTCAACCACTACATCGTCTGTGTATCCGGTCATGTAGACCACGCGAGTTTGCGGACGCCCGCTCTGAATCTTCTCCGCTAGCTGCCGCCCGCTCATCCCCGGCATGATCACGTCAGTTAGCAACAAATGAATGGTGCCGGCAAAGAGCTCCGCCGTGCGAATCGCCTGCTCGGCGTTCGACGCCTCGAGTACCCGATACCCGAAGCTGTGCAGAAACATGCGCGTCACCTCGCGCAGGTCGGGTTCATCTTCCGCCAGCAGAATCGTTTCATTTCCGCCCACCGTGACGATCTGTCCGTTCCTATCCCTTTCCGTGTGCGGGCCCGTATCTTCTACCGCCGGTAGATAGATTCGGAAAATCGATCCCTGCCCGGTCTCGCTGTCCACCTGGATACTTCCGCCGCTCTGCTTCACGATGCCATAGACCATCGCGAGTCCAAGCCCCGTTCCCTTGCCTCGTGGCTTCGTGCTGAAAAATGGCTCGAAGATATGAGGTAAGTTCGCCGAATCAATTCCGTGTCCGCTATCCGCAACGCGTAGCATGACGTATCGCCCCGCGGGCAGTTCTAGATCGCGTCCTTGCTCCGCCGTGATCTCCACATTCGCCGTCTCCATGCTGATGCGGCCTCCATGCGGCATGGCATCGCGCGCGTTGATGGCGAGGTTCATCAGCACTTGTTCGATCTGCCCCGGATCGGCCTTCACCGTCATCAGCGACGGATGCAGGCTCGCTACGAGTTCGATATCCTCCCCTATCACGCGCGCCAACATCTTCTCCACATCCGCCACCGCCTCGTTCAGGTCGAGAACTTTCGGCTGTAGTACCTGCTTGCGGCTGAACGCCAGTAATTGCTGCGTGAGCGACGCAGCCCGCATCGCCGCCCGCCGGATCTGCTCCAGCCCAGTCTGCGCGCGCTCATCCACACCGCTCGCCAGCAGAAGCTCTCCGTGGCCCATGATGATGCTGAGGATGTTGTTGAAGTCATGCGCAACGCCGCCCGCCAAACGCCCGATTGCCTCCAGTTGCTGCGCGTTTCGCAGTTGTTCCTCGAGATGAACCCGGTCGGTCACATCCCGCGAGATGCCCCAGGTTCGCACCCAGCATCCGTCGGCCACGATCCCAATCATGGTGTTGCGCAGAATTTTCTTCTGGCCGTGCGCATCCAATTCTTGCGATTCCTGATCGGTAGCCTGATAGCCTGCCCGGATAAATCTCGCCACGAACTTTCGGGTTTCGGGATCCTGCAATACCAGAAATTCCGTGAGCGCCTTGCCCATCAATTCTTTCGCCGTGGACCGGCCGAACATCTTCGCCATCGCGTCGTTGCACTCCGCCATGTAGCCGCGCTCGTGGCCCAAACGGATTTGTTCTTCGACTGGCAAGCTGCACGGAACCGGCGGATCGTACTCGATGCGGAAGATTCCTTCCGAACTCTTTTCCACGAAAGCTCGGTACCGTTCTTCGCTCTCCCGCAGCGCCTCGGTTGCGCGCTTGCGTTCCGTAATGTCGATCAACAATCCGCGCGTCAGCCGCTTCCCCGACTGCGGATCGCGCAGCACTAGCGCTTCATCTCGCAGCCACACTTCTCGTCCGTCCGGCCTCCGCATCCGGTACTCCACCCGGAACGGACGCCCTTCTTCCCATGTGTCTTCCTGCAGTGCGATCGGATGATCCTCAGGATTTAAATGATTCCACCAGAATCCCGGATCGGAGCAGCACTCTTCCGGGGAGTATCCGAGGATCGTTTCCACTTGCGGGCTGAGAAAGAGAAATCGTCCTTGTGCTCCGGCCTCCGCCACATACGAGATCGCCGGAACCTGCTCCACCAGTTGCCGGTATTTCGCTTCCGCCTCGCGCAGCGCCGCCGTCGCGAGTCGTCCTTCTTCTCTCGATCGCAGCGCGGTGATGCCGAACGCCAGATTGTTCGCCATCTCGGTCAACAGTTCGACTTCCGCGCGTTCAAACGCTCCTACCTGGCCTGCATAGATCGCCAACACTCCGAAGGGGATATTCCCGGCGCGCAACGGCATGCTCAGCACTGCCGCGTATCCGCGATCCAACGCCGCTTGCCGCCATGGGGCAAACAAAGGATCATTCGCCGTATCGCTGAACAGGCAGATCCGGTTCTCGCGAATCGCCGTGCCCGCCGGACCGCGCCCTTCCGGAGTATCCGACCAGCGCAACGCGATCATATCCAGATATCCGCTGTCGTACCCCGCGTGTGCCACCGGACGCAGCGTCTTTTGTTCGTCGTGCTCCGCGTAGGCGATGCCCGCCATCCGGTATCCGCCAACTTCGACGATGATGTCGCAAATTTGCTTCAGAAGTTCCCGTTCGCTGCCGGCGATCGCCAGCGCATGGTTGCACGCGCTCAACGCTCGCAGTGCGCGGTTGAGTCGCCTCAGTTCTTTATTGATTTCGCTCTCGCGATCGATGTCCGCTGCGGGGCGGCTAACGCCTTCTTGTGGGGACAGATCTTCTCTCGGATCTGGCGATCCGGCAATCGAGTCTTTCGCCGTCGGGATACTCCTGGAGGGCGCGGCACCCGCTGACCCGTACGACTGAGATTTTTCCGGCGTCACAAAATTACGCGCAATTCTCCGCCATTTACGGCACGCTGGCAATAGTCTACAGGTTTCCCTAAACTCTCCAGGAAGAATTAAACCGTGTTCCAATCTCAGGAATTCTCGTGGGCGGAAACCTCAGCTTGCCTTCTTCCGAACCTTCGTCCCCATGCGCAGCAGCTTCCGCACGGTGCCCGTCGGCAGTCGCTTCATCTGATCATAGAGTTCCGTCACTGCCTCGAAGAATCCTGCCATCGCCGCCAGCCGTTCTCGCGTGTACTCCGCACCCGCTTCTTTTGGATCAAGATCCGCCAGGCACTGCCGCAGAATCTCCCGTGTCGGATCGATCTCTCTCCGTTTTCTCTGCTCGATCACCAACCGGAACATCTCCCACACATCTTTCATCGACTCGTAGTGCTCGCGCCGGTCGCCCAGCACGTGTACCGCTCGCACAATTCCCCAAGTCTCCAGTTCACGGATCGACGTGCTCACATTCGAGCGTGCCACGCTCAATGTCTGGGCAATCTCTTCTGCCGGCAGCGCTTTCGGCGACAAATACAGCAACGCATGAATCTGCGCCACCGTCCGGTTGATCCCCCACCTCGTCCCCATCTCTCCCCAATGAAGGATGTATTGCTTCTGCACTCCAGTCAGCTCTGCCATGTCTTTCCTTTCAGTACAGACTGAACATACAGAACCGCCATCTACTCGTCAAATGTCCCGCGGGTTAAGCTTTTGGATCACACAAATAAAAAAGGCCGGCGCGTCCATTCAAGGACCGCCAGCCTCTGAACGAGGAAACGAATTACTTGCAGACGATGCTGGGATTATCCTTCGCCAATTCCAGGCACGCTGTGTGCAGCTTAGCCTTCTTCGCCGCATCCGCCAGGCTGTCATTATTCTGCGTCGCGCTGTCCGCCGCTGGCGCCGGAGCCGCAACCGGCTCAGACTGCGCCGACTGCGCGGACACCGTCACTAACTGCGCGGGCTGTGGAGCTGCCTGCTGTTGCGAAGCATCCGCTTGGCTTCCCGCTGGCTTAATCACTGCAGAATTCGGAGCCGGTTCGGGACCTGCTGCCTGCAAACGTCCATGCGCCTGCCAATCGGACGCGATCAGTTGGCACGCGTCTTTCGCGGCATTCCCGACAGTATGCGTCGCGTTCGTTCCCAACACATCGCCGGCGCGATTCGCGACTTCCAACTGGCTGTTCGACCGCAACAGCCCACGATTCTTCTTCGATTCACGGTTCAGCATGACCGTGTAATCGGCATTCGATTGGTTGAGCGTCACCATCACGGCTGCGCAGTTCTTCTGCAAGTCTTTGGTGACTTCCATGCTCTCGTCGTGCGAGTCCACGGTGGAGCCCGATCCCCACGCTCCCCAGTGTTTTCCGCCGCCCTCCGACCCGGAGCTGGTCACGTCCTGCGACCCTTTGCCCTGTACAAACACCCGGGGCTTATCCTGCCCCTGCGCGGTCAGAAGAAATGAAGATGCTGTCAAAAAAGCGATGCACATCAGAGGCTTTTTCATCTCTTAAGTTTCCGATCTGCAAAACTCCGGATCAAGTGACCAAAGTTCGAGGATCAGAAGCTCCAAGCGGGCGGAAGATAGATTAGGTAGGGTGCCCCATTTCCGGCCGGTTTTGCCGGAAGTGGGGGTTTTCCAACGTGGGCTGCGAGGGCGCCCTTCCCCTGTCGCGCAGTTTGCGACAGGCCGGGGATTTTGACCTCCTCGACGCAATCGCAGAGCTTGTAGGGACAGCCGCCCTCGGCTGTCCGGCTGAGCCAAGCTACGCAGCGTTAAGAAGACATGCGTCCACATCGTCCACCCTGACGGCCGCCTGATCCCCTTCGACACTTACAATCTTTTCTACCGCGATGATCTCGAACAGACCCGCCTGGCCCCACTTCGCCGCAACGCCGAGATAGCGCTCGCGTCGTTGTAATGCCTGGCTCGAGTAGCCCTAGTTCGACGCCGACGTCCTCTGGATCTTCGCTAGCCTCTCTTCCAACTGATCGGCCTCGCCGTCGCGTTTCAGTTTGCGCAGCGCGTTTGCCTCGAATTTCAGCGACTCCGCCAGCTTCGGGCTATCTTGCCCAAACTGATTCGCCATTATTTGCGTCGCGCGGTGCCAGCACGGCTGCGACTTCTCTGGCTTCTCCCACTTGTCATACATGTCGCACAATCCCCAGAGCGGAATAAGCACCATTGCTTCGTTCGTCGACTCCGCGCTTTTCACCGCGCGCAGCATATAGATTTCTGCATTCGGCCAATCGCTTTCCGTCTCGTACAACCCTGCCAGCGCTCTCAGGCCTTCTTCAGCCCTCGGGTTGTTATCACCAGCCCCTTGTGTGTCGATCGCGAGCGCCCGCTTTAGATAACTCTCGGCTTCTTTGTAGTTCTTCTGAAATGCCGCGAGCCGCCCTAAAAGCTGTAGCGATTCCACGGACCGCGCCGAATCGGCTCCAAACGTTTTCTCGACAATCGCCAGCTGTTGATGGAAGGCCACCGACGCTTCCGTATATTTCTGCTGCATGGCATAGATATTGCCCAACCGTCCCAGCGCCACGATCAGGTTCTCGTCTCCCGGCGGCAGACTCTGCGCCAGATCTACGGCCTGTTTATACGACTTCTCGGCGTCTTCGATCTTTCTCTGCTGAAACGCCTGGTCGCCGGCTTTCACGGCCATCTGGACTTTTTCTTTTGTTCCCGCCGAGCTGTCGAGCATCGCTACTTTCTTCTGCAACTCAGCTGCTTCGGTCCCACGCCCCGAGGATTTGAGCGACACCAGGTAATCTGCGAAGCGCCCTTGCGCCGCCGTGTATTGCTCCCCGCACCCTTTGCTGTAATCCATGAAAGCTTGCCCGGGCAGCGCCTTCATCTTGACTTCCTCGCTGGCCAGCACCCCTTTCCGGTACTGTTCCAGCGCTCCTGCCCAGTCGCCTTTTTTCTCGAGAGCTTTGCCCAGCTCGCTCATCACATTCGGGTGCGTCGCATCCAGTGCGATCGCTTCTTTAAACTCTCCAATCGCGAGATCATTCTGATTGATTGCCAATAGCGCTTGCCCGTAGAGTTCGTGAATTTCCCATGAGCTTGGGGATGCCGCTTCCGCCTGCTTCAACTCCTCGATCGCTCCCGAATAATCCTTTTTCGCCAGAAGGATTCTTCCGATGTCCTGATGTGTCTCCGCATCTCCCGGCGCAATCTGCTCCGCTTGACGGTAGTTCTCTAGGGCCGCGTCGTAGTTCTTCTGCTGCTCTTGAATACTTCCCAATCCTTTCGCACCGTTCGCATCCGTGGGATCCGACCCGTTCGCTTTGCGGAATTCCTCCTCCGCCTCCTTTGTCTTTCCCTGCCACGCCAGCGCTCGTCCCAGGCAGATGTGGCACATCTCGAAATTCGGGAACTTTTGCTCCAGTTCTTGCAGTTCCGTAATCGCTTCAGCGGGAGCTTGCGTCATGAGCGCGGATGCCAGGTTCTGTCGGTACTTCGGATCATTCGGATTGAGCCGCTTCGCCTCCCTGAACTCTGCAATTGCCAGTCCTATTTCGCCTTTCTTTTTGTAAGCGTTTCCCAAGTTGTAATGCGCATCCTCGGAGTTCGGATCGAGCACAATCGCCTTCTTGTATTCTGCGATCGATTCGTCATAATCATGCATGCCGTAAAAGACATTGCCTAGGTCTAATCGTACCCAGGAGTAGTCCGGCTTAATGCGCAACGCTTCCTTATACTCCGCAATCGCCGCGTCTCTCTTCCCGAGAGAGTCCAAAGCCAGTCCCGCATTCTTGTGAGCTTCGGCGTCATCCGGATTCTCCGCAAGAGCCGCCTTTGCCTCGTGCAGCGCATCCTCTCCGTCGTCTAGTTTGTATAGAACCAGACTGGCCTTGGTGTGAACCTCCGGAAAGTCCGGCGCCTCTTGCAACATCTGCGCGTAGATATTCGACGCCGCCTGATATTGCTCTTCTTGGCGCATCAACTCCGCCATCACGTAGCCAGTTTCCATGCGCGCGAAACTTGCATCCAGCGCTTCGCTCAATTTCGCGCCCGCCTCGGGATATTTCTTTTCCTTCATCAGAACCGCCGCGTCGCTGAGTTTCCTCAGCAAATCCATGTCGGGATTCACTTGCCCCGTCGCCGCCACTTTCGCGGCTTTCAGTGCCGAGATGACGCTCGCATCTGCCCCCGCCTTAGTCATCAATGACAAAAAGTCAGCATCTGGCTGGAAGGCCAATCCCCGGGCATTGACATCATGAACGACATTGGCTGGGAACACGCCGGCGGCTTCGAGCGCCATCACCTCGCTGGCTCGCAAGGGTTTCGCACTGGCCTGCGCCGAGACGCTCGGAGTGGTTGCAAGAATGAAAGAAAAGAAGATGGCGAGTGAAGTCACCACGGACGCAGAAACACATTGGGCAGAACGCGACATAAACCCTCCGACATATTCGCTCTCATCCTAATTTCGCCCGTTGCCGGTTTCGCGTTACCTTCGTTCCACCCGCAATCTAGAACCTTTGTCTTTAGTTAGAGTTTGTGCAGTTGGGGGCACCCCGACGAAGCGAAGTCGCGGCGCAGTCGAAGTACCCCGTCCCCCAGTGCAGCGCCACCGGCCGAGCGAGGAATTTCAGTTGGTGCTGAAAGATCTCAGTTGCCGATCAATGCTAATTGCCAAGGTCAAATTGAAAACCGCATGGAGTTTTGTCGTTTGGATTCCTTCGCGCAGCGAAGGAGCACCTGCTGTCCTCGGCGGTTTGCAGGGGGCTCGAAAGTCAGAGAGCCCGATACTCCTGTGCCCTCTGTGGTGAAAGATTTTTTGTTTCTACCGAAAGAGGTCGACGCTAGTTGGCTTGCGAAGCGGAAGGGTCACTCAACTTGATTAGCTTGCCCTGCGGATACTCTTCCGGAGTCAGTGGTATCTCCGGATTGTGATTAACGATCGTCAGTACTTTCCCGCTGCGCACGCCCTGCACAGTCAGGCTCTGACTCTCTACGGCTACCACGCGATACTCTTCGTCAAAGATTTCTCGTTTCGACGCTTTCATCCCTGGTTGGGATGCAGAATTCGGGTTGAAGGGCCCCCTGTTTTTTTTCATAAATTGCCCATCAATAGGTCGCCACATTAGGATTTCTAAACCCCAGGGTCACCTCAAAGTTTCCCTCCTATTTCCTCTTTGTTTCAGGGACTTTGCGGCACATCCGCCTTTGGCGTGGGGGGAGTGCCAAAGGATGATTTCTCCCAGTATCCCACAACCCTGAGCTCTTCGCTCGCTCAACATCACGAGTTCCTCAATTTGTAACAGGCGTCTACAATCGGGACGCGCATGGACGTTGAGCAGATCGTAAAACTTTTGTTGCCGTTCCTTCGATCGGACGCCGCTCAGCTCCGGGCCAACGAGATCGCTCCTGATATATCGACGTATGTCGATATACTCCTCCGTTGGAATGCGCGTATGAATCTAACCGCAATCCGCGATCCCGGGGAGATCGTGCAGCGCCACTTCGGCGAAAGCCTCTTCGCGGCTCAACACTTGTTTCCGAATGTTGCTCGTGTGGGGACCGCCGCGATCGACTGGCCGGCCGAGCAAAGCTCGGCAAGCGATCTTCTTGATCTCTCAACCGGGACCGCACACCATAGAAGAGCGGACCTTCAGGGCCGCGTGAAGAGCGCGAAGGACGGGGCTTCAGCCCCTGCGGTCGCCGACCTCGGCTCCGGCGCTGGATTCCCCGGCATCCCCATCAAACTCTGGACGCCGCAAATCTCTCTGACGCTGATCGAAGCGAATCAGAAGAAGTCGGTCTTTCTGCGCGAAGTCACGCGGGCCCTTACATTGATCAACGTCGATATACAAAACTCCCGCGCCGAATCTCTTCCTCAGGAGTCATTCGATATCGTCACCCTTCGAGCAGTGGAACGCTTCGACGCGATCCTTCCGACGGCCGCCGCCCTGGTCGCGCCCGGCGGACGCCTGGCCCTGCTGATAGGCTCGGCCCAACTGCCACATGCAGAGGAGATGCTGGCCGGGTTCGATGTCTCCGAGTCGATCCCAATTCCCGAATCTCGTTCCGGAGTCCTGACCATAGCCCGTCAAGGGATCTGAGGGATGAACCAAAATGGTTAACAGTTAGGAAAATTTCCAGGCAAAGTGGGTAGTCAACTCAACCGAAACGGGCACGGCGCAACTATTTGGCGTATAATATAAGATAAGTGGAATTAAGTCTCGCTTTGCCCCTAATCTGCGTATCTTATACATCCCGCGAACCCAGACTTTACAAAGTGTTCCTGTAGGAACACTTCTCCGATTTGTACTCAGGCGTCTCATTTGTGAGAGCGGATTGCTGCCTTGGCAAGATGCTTTCGCATAAGTGTTCCCGTAGGAACACTTCCTGATGACCGCGCTATTAAATCGACTCTGCCTCGAAGCCAGAAATCAACCGTCACGATGAGCATGGCAAGGAATGGCAATTGCAAAGTGTTCCCATAGGAACATTCAGACGAAGCCAGCTCTCTCGTGACACAATGAAGTGTTCCTGTAGGAACACTCCCAGTGCCTCCTCCAACCATCACCGCTCCGACTAAAGCGTTCCCGTAGGATCGTTACACTCGAAGCTCTCGCTCTTCGATTCCCTATGCGACCCACTCACGCCGCACTGCGTTAGTCCGCGACAATGTTCCTTCAGGAACACTCGACCACTCCATGGCCAGCAAGACAACCACGGAATGTTCCTGCAGGAACATTGGACATGTTTTGCACATGATTCTCTCGTTTGCACAGCAGATCGTCATTGCATTTGAAATGCAATGCGGCTTATTCTGCGAATGACTCTGGTTCTCCTGACAATTCCATGGGACGCGTTATCGCTGTTGCCAATCAGAAGGGCGGCGTGGGCAAGACTACGACTGCCATCAACCTGGCCGCATCCTTTGCGGCTGCAGAAGTCAATACGCTGCTCGTAGATTGCGATCCGCAATCGAATGCCACCAGCGGCTTAGGATTCGTCAAGGATCCTGACCGTATCAGCTCGTATCACCTGCTAATGGGCGCGGCCACTGGCGAAGAGGCGCTGCTTACGACAGAGCTCGAGCAGCTATGGTTGATTCCTGCGCACAAGAATCTCATCGGCGCAAACATTGAGCTGGTCGATCAGGAGGCGCGCGAGTTTCGGATGCGCGAGGCGATTGCGCCATTGCGTGATCGCTTCCAGTTCATTGTCTTGGATTGTCCTCCTGCGCTCGACCTGCTGACGCTCAACGCGCTCGTCGCTGCTGACGCAGTGCTCATACCAATGCAAGGTGAATACTTTGCTCTTGAAGGCATCAGCGAACTGCTCGACACGATCGAACGCATACGTGCTGCATTGAATCCAGAGCTTGGCATCGAAGGCGTGGTGCTGACGATGTTTGATGAGCGCACCAACCTGGCGCAGCAGGTCATGACTGAGCTGAAGAATTTCTTTGGCGAGAAGCTGTGCCGCACGACCATTCCGCGGAACATACGGCTGGCTGAAGCGCCCAGCCATGGGAAGGCAGCGCTGGTGTACGATCCGCGATCGAAGGGCGCAGAGAGTTACATACGATTAGCGAAGGAGATCATTGAGAGGCAGCCTTCAGCTCTCAGCTCTCAGCCGTCAGAACAAGGCTTCGCCACAGAAGGCACAGAGGAGCAAAGGGGAGAGGCTGCGGTCGAGGAGATTGCTCCGGCTGGGGAGATGGACAAGAGCGCTTAGTATATTGATGGATGTCTATATACTATATTGACGGACATCGATATACGTTGCGCAGGAGAATTCCCTGTCGGGCTGGCAGAGCTGCATTGGGAATTGGGATCGAGAACAACAGATTCCTCGCTTCGCTCGGAATGACAGGAAATATTTGGGTCGAACGTTTCTGTCGATCGCACGATTTTGAAAAGGATAACCACTGATGACTACTGCGGCGGCGGGGAATGTGGCGGGAACTTCTGGAGAGAAGGACAAAGAGAAGATGGAGAAGCGGCGAGCGCTCGGGCGTGGGCTGGCTTCGCTGTTGCCAGGGCCGCGACCGGTTGCGCCTCCGGCTGCTGCCTCTTCGCAAGTGGCGGCTGCGGATTTGAGTGCAAGCGAACAGCAGGTTCCTCACTTCGTTCGGAATGACAACCTCGTAGGACAGCAGGCCCCTCACTCTGTTCGGAATGACAACGTTGTGGGGGAGAAATTCGAAGGGACGATTCAGGCTGTCGTCGAATCGCCCGCTGACGCGGGCGGACAGCCGGGGGCGGCTGTCCCCACATATTCTTCCTCTTCTCCCTCTGTCTCCACATCCGCCTCTCCTTCCAGCCCCGCATTCACTTCTCCTGGAAACGCAGAATCCAACGAGCCGATCACCCTCATGGCGCAGGCGGAATCGCGAGTGCCGGGGAACATCGTCGTCAACCTGGCGATTACGGATATCGACAAGAATCCATTTCAGACGCGGTATGTCGGAGATGACGAAGCGCTCGAAGAGCTGGCGGATTCGATCAAAGCGAATGGAGTGGTGCAGCCGATCATGGTGCGTCCGTCGGAAGACGACGAAGGGCGCTACATATTAATTCTGGGCGAGCGGCGGCTGCACGCTTCGAAAAAAGCGGGGAAGACGCACATCCCGGCGCTGGTGCGGCGAGTGTCGCTGCAACAAGCGGCCGAGATGACGATCATCGAGAACCTGCAGCGCGAAGATTTGAGCGCACTCGAGCAAGCTGAAGCGTTTCGCGTGCTGAGCAAGGATTTCAATCTGACGCAGCAGCAGATTGGAGAGCGAGTTGGATTGTCGCGCGTGTCCATTGCGAACTACATGCGACTGCTGAAGCTGCCGCGCGAAGTGATGGAGTTACTGGCGGAGAAGAGAATCAATTTTGCCCAGGCGAAAGAGTTGCTGAAGCTGGAGAATGACGATCAGATTTCGCAGGCTGCGCTGTATGCCGTGAAGAAGGGATTGTCGATCGAACAGGTCGAGCGGCTGGTGTTGTCGATGAATGGATTGCTCGATCCATTTCCTGGGATGCCGGGACAGGTCGTGAAGAAAACCGGAAGCGGGGCACGGTGGGTGGATCCGAATGTACGCGCGGCGCAGACGGATCTGGAGAGAATGCTGGGCGTGCGGGTACGGATTCGCGACCGCAAGGGGAAAGGCAAGATTGTGATTGAGTATTCGACCGTCGATGATTATGAACGGGTCGTGGAGATGCTGAGGGGAAAGAAGTAGGCAGTTTCGAGTTTCCGGTTTCAAGTTTCGAGAGGGGCGGCCTTTTGGCCGCCTTTTTACGTTTGGGTTCATCGGGGCGAGCCAACATAGTTACCGGGTGGAACGGGAGGGGCAATTAATGAGTGGTAGTGGAATAACGGTGTCGGGATTGGAACCAAATTTCGCGATTTAAGCCTGATGCACGGATGTTTACTGATTTGGTTCATGGCTCTTTCTCTCGTCCCTCCCGGGCTTCGTCGGTTTGGCCATCAGTATTTCCACAGGTTGCGCCCTTTCGACGAGCGCAGGACAGGCAGTGGGCTGGATTCTTTCGCCGCTTCCCGGCTTGTACCTCCCTCTTTGCCAGCTAAGTGCGCGTCCTGACACTGGCTCCGGACGCGGCGGCGTATTATTTTCGCGGCGGAGGATTCCATGCGGCGACGAGAGTTTTTGAAGATGGCTACGGTTTGTGGCGGAGGGGCGGCTGCCTTGCCGAGCGGATTTGGATTCGCGGACCGATGGGCGTGGGCGGCAGATGATGCGATTGAGGCGGGGCCGATCGTTTTCAATCAGCTGGGATATCTTCCGGACGCTCGGAAGCTGGTCACTGTTCGAACTTCTCTTCTCTCTTCTTTGTCTTCTTCGCCGTCGTCTTCTTCTTCCGCTTCATCTTCAATCCCGTCATCTTCTTCATCTTCTTCTTTGGCGACGTTCACGGTTCGCGCGGTTCGGGATGGCTCTGTGGTTTTGAAAGATAAGTTGGGCGCGGTGCGCGAGGATGCAGCGTCGGGGGATCGGGTGCAGGTTTGCGATATTTCGTCCGTGCGCGCGGCTGGAACATATTTCATCGAGATTGATGGCGGTGCTGGAGCGAGGAAGAGCGCGCCGTTTGAGATTGGGAGCGATGTCTATCGGCGGGCGTTGTGGCTGACGATGCGTTCGTATTACGGACAGCGATGCGGGTGCAGCGTCGATCTCGGAGATGGATACGCGCATCCGCCGTGTCACCTGGATGCGGCGTTTCATGCATCGTCAGGCAAGAGTGGTCCATTCAAGAATCATGGCGGATGGCACGACGCCGGCGACTATGGACGGTATGTAGTGAATTCGGGGATATCGACGGGAACGCTGCTCTGGGCGTGGGAGATATTGAATGGCGCGGTGCGGAAAACTCGATTTGAAGATTCCGGAGTCGGGCGGAAAGATGCCGGATTTTCTGGCGGAGATCAAATGGAATCTGGATTGGATGTTGAGTTTGCAGGATGCCGATGGCGGAGTGTGGCACAAGCAGACGAGCGAGAATTTTTGCGCGTTCATCATGCCGCAGGACGATCACATGACAAGTTATGTGATCGGGACGGGAGCCGCTCCGTATAAAAGCACGGGCGCGACGGCGGACCTGGCGGCGGTGGCGGCGATTGCGGCGCGGTGCTATGGGCCGTATGACGATGCGTACGCGAAGAAGTGCGCGGACGCGGCGAAGCAGGCGTATGGGTGGGCAAGCAAGAATCCAAATGTGACGTTTGAAAATCCGGCGGGAGTGCGAACCGGCGGATACGGCGACGATGATTGCCGCGATGAGTTGCTGTGGGCGGCTGCGGAGTTGTGGAGGACGACGGGCGACGACGAGTATCGAAAAGCGTTCGAGGCGGGGATCGGATATTTGCGCGAGAATGGCGGCCTGAAGATCAACACTCCGGGGTGGGGCGATCTTTCTGCGATGGCGTTGTGGACTTATGCGATGGCGGAGCGAAAGGGTGCGTCGAGCGAATTGGTGGCGCAGATTCGCGAGGCCAGCGCGCATGCGGCGGAAGAGTTGGTGCGGAACAGCCGCGAAAATGGATATGGAAACACGATGGCGCTGGCGGATTATGTGTGGGGATCGAATGGAGTGGCGGGAAATCAGTCGCTGCAGTTAATCGTCGCGGACCGGTTGCAGAAGAATCCGGAGTTTCGCGCGGCGGCGATGGAGAATTTGCATTATCTGCTGGGGCGGAATTGTTGGGACCTCTCGTGGGTGACTGGGTTGGGGAGGAATGCGTGCATGCATCCGCATCATCGGCCGAGCGGTGCGGATGGGATTGCGGCGCCGTGGCCGGGACTGTTGTCGGGCGGGCCGAATGCGCGTCCGGCGGATCCGGCGGCGAAGGGGATGACGCTCGGGCCTCCGATGAAAATGTATCGGGACGTGCAGGCGGCTTATTCGATGAATGAGATTGCGATCAACTGGAATGCTCCGCTGGTGTTTTTGCTGGCGGGGGTGAATGAGGGCGGCTAACTTTCAGAGAGTCAAAGTCCCCACTTCCGGCAAAATCGGCCGGAAATGGGGCACCCTTGGGGATCAAGATAGTTATCGGGTGGGAATTCGATACGGGATTTGGATCGTGGGATGGCTTCTGTGGACTTGCCAGGGCTCGTTTGTGGAAATGGAACTGCGATTTTTTGGCTGGGAGTGCAGAGGTCCTTCGGGCCTGAAGGCTGGCCCTCAGGATGACAAATGACTTCACAGCGGCAGAGCAATAATGATTTCTCGATTTAGAGTCCGATAAATCGAGAAGTCCCCACTTCCGGCAACTGCGGCCGGAAATGGGGCACCCTTGGGGATCAAGATAGTTATCAGGTGGGAAGTCGATATGGGATTTATGATCGTGAGATGGCTTCTGTGGACTTGTCAGGGCTCGTTTGTGGAATGGAACTGCGTTTTTTGTGTCTAGGAGTGCAGAGGTCCTTCGGGCCTGAAGGCTGGCCCTCGGGATGACAACGGGTATGGGGTAGCGGCGCGATGAGGGAAGGACATTGGATCATACGGTGTTGAGTTTGGTGGCGGAGCAGATGATGAGCGGGGACGAGGTCGTCGTCTCGGGGAAGACGTTTCGCGTGACGCGGACTGGGGCGCGGAAGTTTCGGACGGTGCGATTTGTGATGGAGGGCGGGGAGTATCAGGCGATCGAGCAGAATCCGGAGAAGCCGAGCCGATGGGGAAAGCTGGCGCGCGAAGGACGTCGAGTGGTTCAGATTAGGGATGTGGCGTCGGGGAAGTATGTGGGCGTGGTGGTGGATGGGAAGGTGACGGAGTATTCGCGGTGATTCAGTTTCCGATTCGCCTCGTCACCTTTTGAAGACAAAATCTTTCACCACAGAGGGCACGGGGGAACACTGGGGACTTCGAACGGCGATTTGTTATCCGTGCGCTAGTCAGCAAAATCCCCACTTCCGGCAAAGGCGGCCGGAAGTGGGGCACCCGGTCACCAAGGGAAGTCAAATCCCCACGCCTTAGATGAGAATTCCTTGCGGGGCTTGTGCTCGGAACTTTGTGATATGGGGTCCTTCGGCTTGCGCTCAGGATGACAGTGGCGCTCGATGCGCTTCGTGCTGTATTGGTCGTCACTTGAGTAGGCCTGCGAGGCGCGGGCGGGCGGAGAGCCATTTGCGGGAATCGTTGTCGATGTGGGCGCCGGCTTTGATTAGGGTTTTGATCACTGCGAAGTAATCCTCTTCTTCTTTTTGTCTATTCGCGTGAGCGGCTGACCAGATGGCTTGGCCTAGGGCGGTGCCTCCGTAGGAATTTTTGGTTTCGAGATTCGCGCCATGGGCCAGGAGCAGATGGATGGTGTCGAGGTGCGCTCCGATGACGGCCCAGTGGAGCGCGGTCTGCCCGGTGTTGGTTTGGGCGTCGAGGTCGGCGCCGTGGCGGAGAAGAAATTCGATGACTTCGTTGCGGCCGTATTCCGCGGCCCAGAGAAATCCGCGATCGAGTTTTGCTTTCGAAGCAGTCGCTGCGAGAGTTCCATTCTGATCGAAATACTTTTTCACTTCATCGATCCGGCCCAGGCCGGCGGCGGATTCGAGATCGAGGGGCACGCCGCGAGCGGCTAGAAATTCCGCGGCGCGGATGCGTCCGTTGGCGAGAGCGGCGTTGATCATGTTGCCGTCGAGCGACGCTCCGTGATGGAGGAGAAGATCGAGCAGCGATTCTTGCAGGCCCGCTTGCTCGGGATGGATGCTGGTCGCGACAAGGGCTAGCGTGGTCGCGCCGCCTCCGTAGATGTCGGCGGTGGCGTTGACGTCGGCGCCCGCATCGAGGAGAAGTTTTGCGATCTCGACGGAGTTGGGAGGAGTTTTCTGGCGATATCCTTCGACGCCGTTGGCTGCGATGTAGTGGAGAAGCGTGGCGCGATGCTGGCGAGTCGAGCGAGCGTGGATCAGCTTGGGATTCTTGTGGAGAAGCGCGGCTAAGTTTTCGAGATCGCCGGTGATGATGGCGTCGACGGCTTGTTCGAAATTCGAGGTGGGCGTGTTGACGCGAGAAACGGATTCGATGTGACGGGCGAATTTCGTCCAGCTTTCGAAACCGTGGGCGCGCGCGAGGATGAATTGAGATTTGGTGAGAGTTAATTTGCGCCAGACTTTTCTGCGAGCGGACGAATCGGTCGAGCTGGTCGATCCAGTGTTCGAGGCGAACGGGGAGCTGGGGAGTGAGGATGAGGTTCGACAATTTCGCAAGCGAGTCGATCCAGTGAGTGATCCATGCGCGAAGGGCGGATGGGTCGGCGGAGTTGGCGGCGCGGGCGAGATCTTTGGCGAGCTTTTTGTATTGGTCGAGATTGGGGCGCGCGGGGAGCGGGAGAGCGTCTTGCGGTGCGAACATACGAAGCTCCTTTCAGGTGCATGCCTGGAGTCCGCACGAGGTCAGGCTGAAAGAAGGTTCGTTAGCCTTCGAAAAATCTAGTGAAGGTGGGCACGGCCCTTTCCGCGGACTGGAGGCGCCCTTCGCGCTCGGAGTCAGGATAGGGGAGCGGGTGGGGAGAGTCAAATTCTGTTAACCGCGAATTCTTTCACCACGAAGGACACGAAGCTGCACGAAGGAAGAGGGCGGGAACAACTACGGAGGGTCGAAATCCCCACTTCCGGCAAAGGCGGCCGGAAATGGGGCACCCGGACCGTCTGGTACTGCTTGTTTAGATTTCAGCCGTTGATCAGGGCCATCATGTGTTCGGGATAGCGGTTGCCGGCGGCGGAGTCGGGAGGGAAGACTTCGTTGATGCGGGCGAGATCTTCTTTCGTCAACTTCACTTCGACGGCGGCTACATTTTCTTCCAGATATTTTCTGCGCTTGGTACCGGGGATGGGGACAATGTCGTTGCCCTGGGCCAATACCCAGGCGAGAGCGAACTGCGAGGGAGTGCATTTCTTTTCTTGCGCGAGCTCTTTTACTTTGCGGAGGAGATCGAGATTCTTCTGGAAATTTTCTCCCTGGAAGCGCGGACTCTGACGGCGGTAGTCGTCGGGAGCGAGATCTTCGAAGCGCTGAAATTGTCCGGTGAGAAATCCGCGGCCGAGTGGGCTGTAGGCGACGAAGCCGATGCCAAGCTCGCGACAAGTGGAGAGGACTGAGTTTTCTTCGGGGTCGCGGGTCCAGAGTGAATACTCGGTTTGCAGCGCGGTGATGGGATGAGTTTTCGCGGCTCGGCGGAGAGTGTTTGGGTTGGCTTCGGAGAGTCCGAGATAGCGGACCTTGCCTTCGTTTATTAATTGCGCCATCGCTCCGACAGTTTCTTCGATGGGTGTGTTGGGATCGACGCGGTGCTGGTAGTAGAGATCGATGGTGTCGACGCCGAGACGGCGGAGGCTGGCTTCGCAGGATTGACGAACGTAGTCGGGCTTGCCGCTGACGCCGCGAGCGGTGGGATTCTTGGGATCGCGAACGATACCGAATTTCGTAGCGAGGACGACTTTGTCGCGCTTGCCTTTGATGGCGCGTCCGACGAGCTCTTCGTTGGTATGAGGTCCGTAGGCGTCAGAGGTGTCGAGGAAGTTGATGCCGAGTTCGAGAGCGCGGTGAATGGTGGCGACGGATTCGGCGTCGTCGCGTCCGGAATAGAACTCGGACATGCCCATACAGCCGAGGCCCTGGGCGGAAACTTTGAGGCCGGTGCGGCCGAGAGTACGAGATTGCATGATGGCTCCTTGCGGGAAGAATTCTAGTTGATAGATGCGGGGATGGGGTGGAGGGTGCAGGTGGACACTGCGCCGGAGGACGTAAATCCCCACTTCCGGCAAAGACGGCCGGAAATGGGGCACCCGGGAGTATGTCGATGATTACGGTCTTGAATACTTTTTATTTGATTCGGAGAGTCGCTGTGAACTTTGGGGCATCTCTTCTTGCGAGAGCGATGAGGGCCTATGAGCAAAGTACCGGCTTGGTTTGAGCGGAAGTTTGAGTTTACGTTTCCGGTGGAGTTATATCCGAATCTGCTGGCGCGGTTGAGGGGAACTCCGGCACGGATGGAGGAATTGTTGCGCGGAGGGTCGAGGGAGATCCTGACGCGGAAAAAATCAGGAAAGTGGTCGGCGCAGGAGCATGCCGGGCATCTCTTAGATTTGGAGCCGCTGTGGCTGGCTCGGGTGGAGGATTTTGTGCGCGGCGGTGATGAGCTGACGGCGGCGGATTTGAAAAACACCAAGACGCATGAGGCGAATCATAATGCGCGTCCGGTGGAAGAGATTCTGCGGGAGTTTCGACAGGCGAGGACGGCGTTAGTCGAGCGAGTTGCCGAGATCGAGGTTACGGGGATGGGGCGGACGATGTTACATCCGAGGATGAAGACGCCGATGCGGCTGGTGGATCATCTTTATTTTGTGGCGGAGCATGATGATCATCATTTGGCGCGAATGTTGGAGTTGATTGGGGAGTAGTTTTTTCATTGGTCTCGGTGTCCAATCGCGAAACTAAGCAGTTGAATTTTCATTCGGCCCAGATCGCTTTAGGGATCGGAAAAACCCCACTTTCGGCAAAACCGGCCGGAAGTGGGGCACCCGGGTATCCTGATTTCAATCAACGCTTAAATTACTTGAATGCGGGGCTTGGTGTTGGGGAGGACTTCGCCGATTTTTGCGGCTGGAACTCCGGCGGCGTTGAGTGCTTTGGTTAGAGCTTCGCCGTCGGGAGTGGAGATCAAGAGGCCTCCGGCGGTTTGGGGATCGTAGAGGATGGTGCGGAGATCGTCGGGCACGTCGGGGGCGTATTCGACTAAACATTCGGCGAAGTTGCGGTTGTTGGTGAGGCCTCCGGGGATGTGACCTGCTTGGATGCAGGCCAGGGCACCTTCGAGGATGGGGACTTTGCTGGCGTGAATTTTGATTGATACAGCTGAGGCTAGGAGGAGTTCTCTGGCGTGACCGATCAGGCCGAAGCCGGTGATGTCGGTCATCGTGCTGATGGGGAAGGCGGCGGGCGCTGCTTGCGAGTGCGCTGTCGAGCTTTGCTCGACTGGACGGCCGAGGGCGGCCGTCCCCACGGGAGCATCCTGGATGTCGGCTGCTGTGATTACTTCGGCTGCTTTTTTATTTAGCGTGGTCATCGAGGCGATGGCTGCGTCGATCCAGTACTGCTCCGCTTTTCCCTTCTTGATCGCGGTGGAAATTACGCCGGTGCCGATCGCTTTTGTCAGGACGAGGGCGTCGCCGGGTTTGGCGCCGGCGTTCGCGTAGATTTTCTTTGGGTCAATCAAGCCGGTGACGGAGTAGCCGAATTTCGTTTCTTCGTCGCGGATGCTGTGGCCGCCGATCACCGTGCATCCGGCTTCCATCATTTTCGAGAGACCACCGGCGAGGATGCGTCCGAGAATTTCGATGTCCGCCTTATCCGGAAAACATACGAGGGCGAGCGCGGTGACGGGACGGCCTCCCATGGCGTAGACGTCGCTGAGGGCGTTGGTGGCGGCGATCTGTCCGAAGGTGTATGGATCGTCGACGATGGGCGTGAAGAAGTCGACGGTTTGCACGAGCGCCAGGTCGGGAGCGATCAGATACACTCCGGCGTCGTCGGCGTGATCGAAGCCGACTAGAACGTTGGGGTCGTGTTGCCGGGCTAATTTCCCAAGCACCGTGTCCAGCACCGCCGGACTCAGCTTGGACGCTCAACCCGCGGCTTTAACAGACTCCGTTAGGCGGAATGATTTTGTTTCTGGCACTTCGCCATTCTACGCGGGACGGGAAAACATTCACCACAGCCGGCACGGGGGTTCACAGAGGAAACCATTCACCACTAAGGACACGAAGGTCCACGAAGGAATGCCAGGATTGAAATTCCTCGGGAAGACGGTGAAGGGTTCGAGGGACATGGGGTCCTTCGCTTCGCTCAGGATGACGACAACACTCGACACTTCTATTTCACGGTCACGTCGGTGATCGTCAGGTCCGGGTATTGATGGTTCCACTGAGTGGAGATGCTGTCGAAGGTTAGGCGGAAGGGCATGGATTGGCCGGGAGCTAGCGGGGCTACGTTAAGGTCGACGGGCTCGAGATAGGCGCCGTTGGTGCGGACCACGCGGAGCGGGAGTTCTTCGCGCTGAGCGAGTTGTCCCATGGAGTCTTCGAAGTTGACTTGCACCATGATGTGCGTGACGGTTTTGTCTCCGTTGTTAGCGATGGTGCCGTCGACGTAGCTGACGGTGGCTCCGATGAAGTTTTCGGCGGCGGACATTTTGAAGTCTGAGAGTTTGAGTTTCGCAATGTAGGGCGACGGGGCCACGACTGGCTTGGGCGGCTGGCGGAGGAGCAACGCGGCGCCAAGAGCGATTCCGATGACGACGACGACCGCAACGACAATGATCATGCGGCTGGAGTCGCGTTCTGGGGCGGTCGCGGTGGGCTGGCCGAAGGAGTCCATGAGGGAGATTGTAGGCTGTTGGATTTTCGTTGTCGATTACAGGGAGGAATCGTCTCTGACACTTCGGGCGAAAGGCCTCACCACAGAGGACACGGAGGTTCCCAGAGGAAAACCTTTACCACTAAGGACACTAAGGTTCACGAAGGAATGCTGGGATTGAAATTCTCCCGCGACGACTGTGCAGGGCTCGGGTGACATGGGGTCCTTCGCTTCGCTCAGGATGACAAGCGCGGAGTAGTTTCTCTCGAGAGTCAACGTCCCCACTTCCGGCAAAGGCGGCCGGAAATGGGGCACCCGCGCCGAGAAAGTGCAGAGGTCCTTCGGGCCAAAAAGCTGGCCCTCAGGATGACAAGCGTGTTTGGGAATCCCGAGCCTTTAGCAGCTTTGCGGCGTTGTCGCGGTAGACATGCTGGAGGATTTCGTCGCTCAGGCCCAGGCCATAGAGCGGCCAGTGGTAGGAGAACTGGTCGGTTTCATAGAAGTGTTCGTCTTGCGATTCGAGGATGCGGAAGGTGGTGTGGTACATGTCGAGATCGAATCCCATGTCGGTGCCGTAGACGAGACGGTCGGAATATTTCGCGTAGAAGGCCGCGGTGAATCGGGGGATGGGGGCGGTTTCGGCGTAGCGGGCGGAGATATCGGCGTGGAGATTTGGGTTGCGGTCGAGAACTTCGCCGAGGTGGGCGAGATCGTAATCGAGATTGGCGAAGTGGCAGGCGATGAACGTTGTGTTGCGATGGCGGGAGACGGTGCGCTCGAGGATTTCAATCATACCGGCGAGGTTGACGATGTTGGGCTGATTGTCGAGGCGCCATTCGTAGGCGTTCATCAGACCGTCGTTATGCTTGTCCATCGGCTGATACATCCAGATGGGGTCAGCGACGTGGAGACTGATGGGCATGTGGAGGTCGGCGGCCTTTTGCCAGACGGCGTCCATGCGGGGATCGTCAGGGTGCATGCCGGGGGCTTTGATTTTGCCGGATTGCAGGCCCTTGCCCTTGTCGTGAATTTCTCCGATGCCGCGGGCACCGGCGTCGTGACAGCGCGCGAGCTCTTCGGTTGCGGCTGAATCGAAGCCGGGCTGGTTGTATTGCGTGAGATCGAGTCCGCACCAGAGTTCGAAGCGGTCGGGATGCTGCGAGTACTTCTTATTGATGTCGTCGAATTCTTTTCCTGTGGCCATCGTGAGGATGATGGTTTTTTCGACATTGGCTGCGTCCATGTTCTGGAGCCAAGTGGAGATTTCGGCGTCAGTCTTCGCATAGGGATGCGAGTGCATGTCGATGATGGGGAATCTTGCTTTGGTGATTTGGGTGATGGGAACTTTGTAGATGGAGCGCGGTCGGTAGTCCTTGAGGAGGAGCGTGTTCGGGTTGGGGGATGTTTTCGCGGCAGTGGTTTTCTTTTCGGTGTCGGCGAAGGTGGTGGACGGAATTGCGAGAGCGAAGGCTGCGGCGTTCGTGGATTTGAGGAATGAGCGGCGGTTCATGGGGTCTCCGAGTGCGGTGCGAAGGAATGTCTAAACCTTTTTGCGGACGAAGGCAAGGGAGGGTTTGGTAAGGAAAATCTTTCAACACAGAGGGCACGGGGAACACAGGGGAAAACACGCTAGCTGCGCTTCGCGAGACAGCCGAGGCGGCTGTCCCCACATTCATATCAGGCAGAGACGGCGCTCGCTTTGCTCGCGGCGGACGAAATGAGTCCGCTGCTCCACGACTTTATTCGCCGCCTACGGTTAGGCCTTCTATGCGGATGGTCGGGGCGGCTACGGAGCCGCGGAATTCCAGGTCGTTGGCGATTTCGGAAATATTGAAGAAGAGTTCTTTCAGATTTCCCGCGACCGTGATTTCTTCGACGGGGAACGCGAGCTCTCCGTTTTGAATCCACATGCCGGAGGCGCCGCGGGAATAATCTCCTGTGACGAGATTTGCGCCTTGACCGAGAAATTCGGTGACGTAGAGACCCTCTTTTATTTCACCGATCAGATCTTTCGGGGATTTCGATCCCGCTTGTAGAAAATAATTTCCGGGGCCGATGCCGGGAGTGCCGGCTAATCCGCGTGAGGCATTCGCGGTGGTTTGCAGGCCTAGTTTCTTCGCCGTGTATGTGTTCAGCAGATACGACTTGAGGACGCCGTTTTCGACTACGACTGTGCGGCGAGTCGGGATGCCTTCGCCGTCGAAGGGGCTGGTGCCGAATCCGCCAGGGATGGTGCCATCGTCGATGATGGTAACGTTATCGCCGGCGATTTTCTGGCCGAGTTTTCCGGCGAGGAAAGATGCGCCGCGGTAGACGGAGTCTCCGTTGATGCCTTCGAAGATGTGCTCGAGGATTGAAGTCGAGACCATGGGATCGAAAACGATCGGGACTTTGGCAGTCTTCACTTTTTTCGCGCCGAGCCGGCGGATGGTACGCTCGGCGGCGATCTTTCCGACTTTTTCGGGAGCGTCGAGTTTGCTCAGCATGCGCGCGACGGAGTACCAGTAGTCGCGCTGCATTGCGCCTTCGGGCGTTTGCGCGATGGGGACGGCGGCGACGGAGCAATAGGAGCGCGAATATTCGCCGACAAAGCCGTGAGAGTTGGCGAGAACTTTGTGTCCGGTGGCGGCGTCGAAGGATCCGCCTTCGGAGTTCTTGATGCGCGGATCGAAATCTAACGCAGCTTTTTCGGCGCGGCGCGCATATTCGATGCGGTCGGCGCCGGGAAGCGAGTAGACGTCTTCGTGGTAGAGATCGAGATCGCCTTTAAGTTGGCCGAGTTGATCCGCTGAGGGAATTCCGCCGAAGGGATCCTCGGAGGTGATCTTGGCGAGCTCGAGGGCGGAGCTGACCATGCGGTCGAGACCCGCTTTGGAGAAATCAGAGGAGTAGGTGCTGGCGGCACGCTGTCCGAAGAAGACGCGGACTCCGATGGATTTGGAGCCCGATTCTTTCAGGGTTTCGACCTGGCCGAGGCGGACGAGCGTGGAGAATTCGTCGCCTTCGCGGACTACGCATTCGGCGGCGGTAGCTCCGCCTTTCATGGCGCGGGCGACGATGTCCTGGGCGATGTCTTTCAGGTTGGTTTCGGTTTTAGCGCTTTTCGTTTCGAGTTCAGTTGGCATAGAAGATCTTTTAACCACGAAGGTCACGAAGGTACACGAAGAAAAGCAAGTACACGGGTCCTTCGCTTCGCTCAGGATGACAAGTGCGGAGTCGAGACAGAACCTCAGGGGCTAAAGCCCGTATCTGCAGCTCATTGACGCGGCGCTAAAGCGCCCCTCTTCCACAGGACCACGACTGTCACAGGACTACGACTGTCGACGCAGCTCGAGGCTGCGCCCTTTCAATATTTACTACCGGGCTTTGCCCGACGGACAGCCGACGACGGCTGTCCCCACATTAAGCAAAATCTATTGCATGAAGCCGCCGGGGTCTTTTCTGGCGGTGCCACCTACGGTCAGGCGATCTATTTTTAATGTCGGGATGCCCACGCCTACGGGGACGGCCTGACCATCTTTGCCGCAGGTGCCTACGCCCTCATCGAGCTTCAGATCATTTCCCACCATCGACACCCGGGTTAGAACATCGGGGCCGTTACCGATCAGCGTCGCGCCTTTGATCGGGGCGGTGATCTGGCCGTTCTCGATCATGTAGGCTTCGCTGGCGGAGAAGACGAATTTGCCGTTGGTGATGTCGACCTGGCCTCCACCAAAGTTGACGGCGTATACGCCGTGCTTGACGGAGCGGATGATGTCCTCGGGATTGTCTTGCCCGGCGAGCATGTAGGTGTTGGTCATGCGCGGCATTGGGATGTGCTCGTAGCTTTCGCGGCGTCCGTTGCCGGTATTGGCCATGCCCATCAAGCGGGCGGAAAGCTTGTCGCTCAGATAGCCTTTCAGAATTCCGTTCTCGATCAGCACGGTTTCTTGCGTCGAGTTGCCTTCATCGTCGACATTGAGCGATCCGCGACGCCACGGCATGGTGCCGTTGTCGACGACGGTGCAGCCTTCGCTGGCGACGCGCTTGCCAATCAGGCCAGCGAATGCGGAAGTTTTCTTGCGATTGAAATCGGCTTCGAGTCCGTGGCCGACGGCTTCGTGCAAGAGGACGCCGGGCCATCCCGGACCGAGGACGACTTCCATGTCACCGGCGGGAGCTTCGCGGGCGTCGAGTTGCAGAATCGCCTGGCGGGCAGATTCCTTGGCAAAAAATTCGGGATTCTTGTCGCCGAAGAAGAAGTCAAGGGCTACGCGGCCTCCTCCGCCGGAGGATCCGCGGGCGGAGTTGTTTTCTGTCTTAGCGATGCAGGAGACGTTCATGCGCGCGAGCGGCTGAGAGTCTTCAGCGAAGGTGCCGTCGGAGGCGACGACCAAGATGTTGCGGAGTTCGTCGGCGTAGCTGGCGCGGACTTCTTTGATCCGCGGATCGTAGGCGCGAGCAGCTTTGTCGGCGCGCATGACGAGTTCAACTTTGGCGCTGATTTCGGCGTCGACGGACGGAAGAGTTACCGGATAGAGGCTGCGTGCGGCCGATTTCTGGAAGCCTGTGACCGTAGTCTTCGCGGGGGCGCTGGCGATCAATGCGGCGGTGCGGGCAGCGTGCAGAATGCGATCCGAGGAAAGGTCATCGGTGTAGGCGTATCCGGTACGTTCGCCGGAGACGACGCGGACGCCACAACCGGCGGAGATGCCCTGGCTCGCAGACTTGACCATGGATTCGTCAACCATTAATGAGGTCGAGGAAAGATATTCGAAATAAAGGTCGGCGTAATCGCCTCCGGCAGAGAGGGCAGCGGCGAGATAGCGCTCGAGGTCGTGTTCGGTGAGTCCGTAGTGCTCGAAGAAGAAGCGGGCTTTGTCGTTATTAGTCTTTGTCTTTTCCACGTTGATTAGATGCCGGCGAGTTTGGTTGGGACTCGGGGGCAAATCCTTGTATAGGTTTGGACAGCCAGCATTCCTGGCGAGAGAGTAAAGGCAGCGGCTAAAGCCCTCTCGGCGGAACTGTCTTACGCGGCCCTCGAAGGGCCGCTCTTCCACGGTGGTGATACGGGTCCGTTCCTATGATTATCCCACAGGGACGCGATCCGGTCGCTTGGATTCCGGGCTTCCACAGGCACGGGAATAACGATGGTCATTCGTCACAGACTTGGATGGGGCTTTTGTGAACAATGCGCGGTATGACTCCTGAGACGCTGGGGCGGACTGTGGCGGACTTTCTGGCGGATGCGGCTGGCGCGGTGGTGCTGGAGGATGGAGCATTAGCGTTCGATCTGGCGCAGGCGCGGTATTCGATATCGGGGGAATACAACAAGTGCTTGCTGCATTTGTGGTCGGCGGAGCGGAATACGGTCCGGCGAGTGCTGGATGCGGAAGTGAAGAATGGGACGCTGCGGCTGGCGGTACAGAGGCTGGGGCAGACGCGTCCGACGAAGTTGGAGATTTGCCGGGAGCGGGACCGGAGATCTCCGTCGGCGAAGAAGGCGGCCAGGGCGAGCTACGAGAGCAAGTTTAAAAGAGCGCTGGAGCGGCAGTTTCCGGGATTTGCGGTTACGCGGCTGACGTCGGGCGTGGATCTGGAGAAGTCGTTTGGTCCGATTTATGCGCGCGGAGTGTTGCGGCAGGGACAGACGGCGTTTGCGGTCTTGGGAGTGAATGGGTCGGAGACACAGGGATCGATTGATGCAGCTTTGACGTTTGGGATTTTGTGGATGGACGCTTGCCGGGAGAATCCAAATCCCCACTTCCGGCAAAACCGGCCGGAAATGGGGCACCCGGGGGCGTGCTTTGTTGAGGGGCTTCTTTTATTTGTACCGGTCGGTTGTTCGGCGCTGGTGCGGGAGCGGATGGCGAATCTGAATCGGGCGGCGGCGAAGTGGAGATTGTTTGAGTTTGATGAACGGCATGACGCCGTCGTGGAGATCGATTGCACGGATCGGGGGAATGTGGCGACGCGGCTCGTCCATGCGACGAATGAGTCCGCGGCGCTGGAGAGGTTTGCGGATTCGATTGCGCGGATAAGAACCGTGCTTCCTAATTGCGAGGTTGCAGTGTTGTCTCCGGCGGAGATTTCGTTTCGGTGGCGTGGGCTGGAGTTTGCGCGGGCGCGAATGGGAGCGGAAGCAGTAACGTTTCGCAGCAAGCAAGAAATCGTGTTTGGAGTGGGCGCGGAAGAGCGCGTGCTGGAGGACCGAAACTGGGCCTTGTTTGTGCAGCTACTCACGGCTTTGCGGGATGCGCGACATCCGTATGGATCGCGGGGAGAGCGGCTGTTTCGGATGCATCCGGAGCGGTGGCTGGAGTCGCTGGTGATGACGGATGTGAGCGTGATTGATGAGCGACTGGAGGCGGAGTCGGTGTACGAGCAGGTTCCGGCATTTTCGGCGGCGGACCGGGCGATGATTGACGTGCTGACGCTGACGCGCGAGGGGCGACTGGCGGTGGTGGAGTTGAAAGCGGATGAGGATATCCATTTGCCGTTGCAAGGGCTGGATTATTGGGCGCGAGTGCAGTGGCATCTCGGGCGCGGAGAGTTTCTGAAGTTTGGATATTTTGGAGGGCGGGAGTTGTCGACGGAGGCTCCGCTGTTGTTTCTGGTATCACCCGCGTTGCATGTGCATCCGGCGACGGACACGATTCTGCGATACATCTCGCCGGAGATTGAGTGGGCGTTCGTGGGGATTGACGAGAGATGGAGAGAGGGAGTTCGCGTTGTGTTTCGGAAGCGAAATCGAATTCACCACGGAGACAAGGAGGAGCGAAGAATTTTCGAGGATCCTTTTGCTAAGCCAGCTTGAGAAGTCAAATTCCCCACCCTCGGGTTTCGAATCACTCTTGGCTGCGGTAATTTTTGTAGATGGTGCCGCCTTTCATTACGAAATCTACGTGTTCAAGGGCGCGGACGTCCGTCATGGGGTCAGATTGGACGGCGATGATGTCGGCGTATTTGCCCGGTTCGATGGTGCCTACGTCAGACGAACGTCCGATTAGATCGGCGGCGCTGGAAGTGGCGGCGCGGATGGCCTGCGCTGGGGTCATGCCGAATTTCACCATGTAATAAAACTGTTTGGCGTTGTCGCCGTGGGGATAGACGCCGGCGTCGGTGCCGAAGGCCATCTTCACTCCGGCTTTAACGGCCTTCTCGAAATTCTCACGCTGAAGGCGTCCCACCATTTTTTCTTTCTCGATGTTTTCCTGGGGCAATCCAAATTTCGGCGCTTCATTCAAAAGATAGTCGTCGTTGTAGATGTCCATGACGAGATAGGTGCCGTGCTCTTTGGCAAGGCGGATTCCTTCGTCGTCGATGAGGCTGGCGTGCTCGATGGAATCGATGCCAGCGAGAATCGCGTTCTTGATTCCTTCGGTGCCGTGGGCGTGAGCGGCGATTTTGCGCCCTGCCATGTGCGCAGTTTCGGCGGCGACTTTGAGTTCTTCGAGGGTGTATTGCGGAGCGCCGGGACTGTCCCCTTTAGAGAGCACACCCCCGGTGGCGAGAATCTTGATGACATCGACGCCATATTTCACTTGAGCGCGCACGACGTGACGAAGCTGATCGCTGCCATCAGCGATTTGAAAGTTACGTTCCTCGGGAAACATCGAGACGCGAGTTTGCGGAGAAAAATTGTTGAGATCGCCGTGGCCTCCGGTGATCGAGATGCCAGGGCCGCTGGCGACTATGCGCGGGCCGGGAATCAGGCCGTCGTTGATGGTGTTGCGCAGATCGACGGCGAGAAACGGCGGGGAGCCGACATCGCGAACGGAAGTGAATCCGGCTTCGAGAGTTTTGCGCGCGTTGACCACGGCGAAGAAAGCGTGGTCGAAGGGTGTGTCCTTGAAGCGATAGATCTCGTTGTAGCGATCGGCGCGAGCGCTGAGATGCGTGTGGCAATCGATGAGTCCGGGCAGGACGGTGGCCTGAGAAAGATCGATCACGGTGGCACCGGACGGGATCTGCACGCTGGCTCGAGGTGCGACCGCCTTGATGCGTTCGCCTTCGACAGTGATGACCATGTTCTGGCGGACGGAGTCGCTGGTGGCGTCGAAGAGATGTCCGGCAAGAATGTAGGTGGTCTTTGCGGTTGGAGGCGGGACGGGCGCTGGGGTTTGAGCAGAAACGAAAGTATGCAGGAAGAGGGCGATCAGCAAGTTGACGGCCAACTTTTTCACGGGGGTTTTCTCCTGGGCCTGGATCAGGGCAAGAGTTTCGCGGGAGAGTTGGGATTTGTCAAATTGGTGGAACGACGGGCAGCAGCTAGAGCCGACTTCCTTTGTCGTTGTACGGCACGCCTGGGCGCGGCCTGATACAAAACTCCAACTTGCAACTGACACTTGGGCCGGGACGTCAGAGTCTCCACCCTCTCGCAAAGAACGCGAGAAGGGTGGGGCACCCGGTGAATCTCATTTCCTTCAAGCAAAACAACATTTGATCTTCAGTCCTTCCACAAGCCCAGGAGGCGGCGGACGTCCAACAACTGGCCCAGGTGATAGGCATTGTGATCGGCTACCAGCAAAGCTTCGCGGAGGATGGTTTGACCTTCGCCCCAAGGGATGGGTGCGAACAAGTCGGTCTTGGGATCGGAAACCAGCTTCGCGATGGCCTTGGCGTCGGCGCGAAAATGATCGACGCTTTTCGTCCAGGCATCAGCGCTGGGTGGGGCGGGATTCTTGGGCCAGTAGTCGTCGGGCCATTTCCGAGCTTTGTATTTTGGATTGCGGCTGAAGTCGAGGATGTCTTCTTGCGCGATGCGGAGATGTTCAAGAAGCATCCATGGGGAGTGGGGAAAGTTTTCCGGCTTGGCGCCGCGGAGTTTGGGCGGGAGGTTTTTGATGATGTCGTCGAATTTGGCGTGGGCGTTGCCGCCGTTCAGGAGATCGATGAGATTCTGGCGGAGAGCTTGGTTTGGATCTTTTTCTTTGCGCATGGCTCCTCTTGGATGCGGGTGACTCCGGTTAGATGGCGGGAGCGGAACACGGGATGCGCTCGGGGAACGGGAGAAATGCCGAGCAGCAATTGATGTCCAATGCCGAATCAAAATCCCCACTTCCGGCAAAACCGGCCGGAAATGGGGCACCCGGCTGTGTCCACACTGTTACGGAATGTGAGCGATTGAGCCTTTTGTTCCTACGACAAACGCTCCGCCTTCGGGATCGGGAGCGATGGCGTTGAAGGCGGCGTCTGGCGGCCTGTTCGGGGTGATGCGGTGAGGATGGTTGGGCAAGCGAAGGTCGAGAAGGAAATCCTGGGCTACGAGAAGAATGCGATCGCGAACTTTACGATCGTAGGCGACGGCGGAGAAATAGGCTTGAGGATGGACGGATGAAAGCTGCCATGTTTTGCCTCCGTCGTTTGTGAAGGCGAGGTTGGGGCCGTCGTCTTTGGGATGCTTGTAGTCTCCTCCTGCGATGACACCGTGACGCGCGTCGCGGAAAGCGATGGAGAAAATTCCGGCAGAATCGGGACCGTGGAGGATTGGAGTCGTGGCGACTTGCCAGGTCTTACCACGATCCGGCGAATGAAAGACGCGAGCAGCTTTGCCTCCGGTGGCGAACCAGATGTTGGGGTCGGCGGGGGCTAAGGCCTGGCTATTTCCTGGCGCTTGACGTGGCCCTGAAGGGCCACTCTTCCAAGGGCGGAGGATCGTGATGCAGGTGTTGCTGGCAGCGAAGGCGCCTTCGCCTTCCTGGGCTTCCGGGAGCTGGGCGGGCGGAAGTTGATGCCAGGTCTGGCCGTCGTCAGTTATTAAGAGTTCGAATTTCAGTTTGCCGGATTCGTCGAGGATGGGATCGCCGAGTACGATGCCGTGCTTTGGATCCCAGAAAACCATAGAGTCGAAAAATCCTTTGGGATTGATGTTCGTGAATTGAAGCTGCCAGTGCTGTCCAGCATCGGTGGTGTGGTAGATGCGGGACTGGTCGCCGGGTCCGGCAGACATGAGGAAAGCTTCGTCAGCAGAGAACGCGACGACGGCGCGGAAGTCCAGAGTGCCAGCGTCAGGGACTTGAGCGGAAGTCCAGGTGCGGCCGGCATCGGTAGTGCGAAGGTAAGTGCCGTGGGTTCCACTCGCCCATGCGATGTTTCGCGAGACGGAGCTGACACCGCGGAAACTCTCGGCGGAGTGGGAGTCTTGCATCTGCACGGATTGTGCTATTGCGCCGGAGATGAGAGCGAGCAGCAAAGCGAGACGCATGCGGAATTGTCGCACGCAGGAAAAACATTCTCACCACAGGGGTCACAGGGGAACACGGAGGACTTCGAAATGCTTAGCAGCGATTTGAGATTTGATGCTCAGTCCAAATCCCCACTTCCGGCAAAACCGGCCGGAAATGGGGCACCCGCCACAGGGGAACAGCTTCCCGTTTGGAGCGCACGGGCACGTGCTCGGCTTGCAGAGATCCTTCGCCTTGCTCGGGCTCTCACCCGCAGAGCGCGGTCATTTTGCGGTGAAGTCGGCGAAAGAGGCGGTTTTACCCATGTAGATGCGCAGGGTGCAACGAGGTCCGACGTGAGCGAAGGCGACTTCGAGGGCTTCGGAGGGCTGTTCGACTTGTGCAGACTCCATGGGAGCGCGCGCGATGTCCTGCTTCTCGTCGTAGGCGGCGCCGGGAGTTACGTTCTTATTGACGACGAGGGTCCAGTTGCCACGCGCGGGAATCGGGTAGACCGTATAGGCGCCGACAGGAATCAGAGAGCTGCCTAAAGACAGTTGAGCTTCAGTGAATAAGGTCATGGGCACGCCGCCGGGAGCCCAAGGCTTGCCGTTCGATACTCTCTCTTTGTTGTTGGCGACAGGGACGTAACGAACATAGACCTGGCGTCCGTCGTCTAGGTTGCAGGTCGTGGTGGAAGTGGCAGGGCCGGACTGTGCGGCCAGGCAGGGAGTCCACAATAACGATATGAGTACAGCTCTCCAGACGATCGTGGCAGACATGGGGATGGAAAGCCTCCGCGCAGAAGTGTAGCGCCGGGAGGGCTTTTTGGGGAAGAGGATTAGAGAAACGCTGCGGAAGAAAGCATTCAACACACAGGGCACCGCCAGTGTGACCCCTTGGCGTCTGGCACAGCCGCCGAGACAGCAGATTCCTCTCCTTCGCTACGCGAAGGGGTCGGAATGACAAATAATCAGGTTGGGGCTTCAATTCCTGGCTCCTCAATCAATGATCAATGTGGAGATTCTTCTCAATTGTGGTCGTCGGAGCTGGCTTTGGCGGCGATGGCCCATTTGGGTAGTCTCCTTCGGCCATGGGTCTTAAGTGACGTTTCATGGGGGCAGGGTGGTTGCTACCGTCGATTGCAGGTACCGGTGCGTCGGGTACCAAAGCGAGGACGGAGCAGAATGTCAAAAGCAAAACTTACAATTCTTTATGGCGAAGGGGACGAGGACGTTTTAGCGAACCAAGGGGCTGCAATCGAAAAGGCTGGGCACACGGTCCAGAAAGCCTTGGGACGCAAGGGGATAGACGAGGCTCTGAAGAAATCCAAGTTTGACCTGGTGGTGCTGGGAGCGTCTTTGACCCGGAATGACCGCCATCACCTGCCGTACATGGCAAAAAAGGCCAACGCCGAGACCAAGATTCTCGTGCTGCACGCCGATGGCACGCGCCATCCGTATGTGGACGGTTGCACGGATACCGGAGCCAGCCTCGAGAACGTGCTCGGGAAAATTGCGAGCATGGCCGGTGCGCTGCCAGTTGCGGCGGGAGCGGCGGCGGGACGGTAAGAGTAGGAGCTTGTTACGAATGTTTCAAGAGGCGGCCCAATGGCCGCCTCTGTTCATTTCTGCCGTCTGATAATCAAGTGAAATAAGAATCAGGATTGTAAATGAGTGGGAGAGGTCTCTAGTTTGCCGCAGAAAACAACGTTTCGAATCGCGAAACTCGACCTCGGGTGGAATTCTTGAAAGTTCGAATAATCATCTACGCCGGAATCTAGTTTGTTATTCGGTGGCGAGTTCGCGGGTTTAACGGGCGACCATAGGCTCCCGGAGGGTGGATTCTTCCCACAAAGTGGGACGGAAACCCAAAAATATGCCCAGCCGTTCAGGGACAGGTAAGCTCGGCTGTGCCAGTGATACGTCCACAGCCTCCTCCGCAAGCGGTGATCGCATTACAGTTGACCTGCGAAGGGTTTGAGCTAAAAGCCCAAATGGTAAACGTTCCGGTTGCTCCGGAAGCACATTCGGCGATCCCATTTGCAGTCACCGTGACCGCAGTGGTAGCTGCGCTTTGGAAGCAGGCTCCCCAAGTTGCCGAAAGTGGAGATACCGACATTGGCGTGCTGTTGAAGTGGCCCGTCGCGGTGAACTGGACTTGTTCACTGGGAAAGTTCTGCGCATCAGCGGTTGCTGGGGTGACGGTCACAGTCTGCAACATGTGGGACGAAGAGCCACAGGCGAGGAGCACGAAGGCAAGGAAAGTGAGAAGAACGAACGAAAAGCCGCAGGTCTTCATCGGAGGCCTCCCAACGAAATGAGAACTCGCGGTGACGCGAAAAGTTCCTTCCTTGCTGAGAATTGTATTCCCAGTGCTAGTCAGCGCGCATACAGAAAGCGCTCGCGTATCCGGCAACAACTACGGGATGACTTTGGCGGCGGGCCTTGCGGCTGGCTTGTGGTCCTTCGGATAGACCACCAGACAGCGACGCATGCCTTCGCCTTCGCTCTCGGTATGTAGGTCGGCTTCTTCCCGAAGGGCGAGGTGGACGATGCGGCGCTCGCGGGAGGACATGGGACTGAAAGTGTAAGGTGTTCCGGTCTTGCGAACCTTGTCGGCGGCGACGGAGGCCGCCGTGCGCAGCTCTTGAATGCGAAGCGAACGATGATTCTGGCAGTCGAACGAGATTTTTTCGTGCTCGCCGGAAGGCAGGCGCAGCATTTCAAGCGCGAGGAGTTCGAGGGCGCGGAGAAGTTCTCCGCCGCGGTCGAGCAGCATCGCAGAATCTGGCCCCGAGAAATCGACGAGGATCTCAGGCTTTTCCCAGTCGCGGTTCTCGGGTAAGGGCGGATCGACGACTATGCGGTATTTGAGGCGGAGACCACCGTGGTTGACGACGGCCTGGAGGAATCCGTTGATCTTGTTGGCGGCTGCGACTTTATCGGGAATGGACATGGATTCAGCTTTCAGCTATCAGCCTTCAGCTATCCGCTGGGCCGATTTGGAGTATGAATTCGTACTGCGAAATTCTTAACTTCGAGGGCTTATCCAACCCTCAGGGCTAAAGCCCCTAATGCCTTTGATCGCCTGACGCGGCACCGAAGCTCCGCTCTTCCATATTTGCGATCCACATTTCAAATCTCTGATGTTGTTGATCTTCCTCAATGTCGTCGATCTCAGTTTTTGCCGGATTCGACTTTGCTCTGCCAGACTATCGTGGCTAAGTGCTCACAGGTCACTTGTCTTTCTTGCGGGCACGTTTGGCCATCATTTCACGCATTTCGCGGCCGAGCGAGGTGCGGTTCATGACGGCTTGCTGCGCAATCGAAATCACGTTGACGACGGCGTAATACAAATTCAGTCCAGCCTGCAGACGGAAGAAGATGAAGCCCATCATCAGCGGCATCATTACGTTCATCATTCTTTGCTGCGCGGGATCCATGCCCGCTTGTGGGGTCATGCGCTGCGTAACCAGGCTGCTGATCACCATCAAGATGGGCAGCACAAAGATGGGATCGGCGGCGGACAAGTCGTGGATCCAGAGCCAGTGAGCGTGACGCAGATCGAGCGCTGTGCCGAGCATTCGGTAATACGCGAACAGGAACGGCATCTGGATCAGCATGGGCAAGCAGCCGCCGGCTGGGTTCACGCCTTCTTTCTTATAGAGGGCGCTGATCTCCTCGTTCATGGCCGCCTTGCGTGGATCACGCAGGCTGTACTTCTTGTATTTCTCCTGGATGGATTTGATCTGAGGCGCAACGCGCTGCATCTTCAGCATGGACTTCATCTGCGTAACGCGGAGCGGCAGAAGGAGCAGACTGATGATCAGGGTCTGGATGACGATTGCCCATCCCCAGTTCGCCACGACGTGATGGTAAGTCCACTTGAGCCAGACGAAGAGCGGCTTGGCGATGATGCCCCACCAGCCGAAATCGACGAGACCGTTGAGGTCGTTGTCGGCGCCGCTGACACCGGGCACGGGGATGTTTTGGAGGACTTCTAACTCTTTAGGGCCGACGAAGACGCGCTGGGATGTGGGGCCATGCAGATTGCCGACAGCGGCACCCAGCACTTCGACATTCACTCTTTCCTTCTGATCTTTCTGGTTGTCCTTCGGAATGGAGAGAGTGTTGCGCAGCGTCACCATCGAGGCGGAAGCGGGATCGTCAGGAATGAAGACGGCGGCAAAATATTGATCGGTCGGGCCGGCCCAGTGGAATGGCCCGGGAATGGTGCCTCCTCCACTGATCTTTTTGATCGGGAGGCGCTCGATGTTCTTGTTGTACTGATAGTCGATGAGTCCGGCGGCGTAGAAGGGAGGCGTGGTCTGATCGCCAAATCCAGAGGGCCAAGCTACGAGTGCGGGAGCAGGATTGCCCTTGTATGTGACGCTGGCTTCGACCTTGACGATGTAAGTGTGATCGAAGCTGAACGTCTTCCGAACCGAGAGGACGTCATCGGAGTATTCGAAAGTGATGGTGGCCGGGGCAGACTGATTGCCCTCAAGCGAGGAAACATAAAGAGCCGAACTGAGACGGCCGCGGAGATCTTCGTCGTAAGCCCAAAGAGAAAGCGGATGACCGAACTGCGTGGCGGCAGCGGGATTGACGAGATCCAGAGGGCCGGTTTCGGAATCGTTGTCGAATTTCTTGAGGATCCAGGACTTTACCTCAGCGCCGCGATTCGTCAAGGTGATGCGATAGAGATCGTTCTCGATCACCGTTTCGGCTTCTTTTGGCGCCTGCTTGGTGACTCCCCCAGCAACTGGGGCAGCGGCGTGGACAACCGGGGGTGCGGTCGAGGTTAGAGCCGAGGTGCTCGAAGGCGCCGGCAGAGTCTGGGCCGGTTGCTTTTCTGGAGCGGCTGGAGCCGGGAGATATTTTTTCAGCAGCGGCTGGAAGAGCAGCATCACGACGAAGGTGACGACGAAGATGAGTAACAGGCGGCGTTCGCTGCCGGGCTCGTGTTGAGGATTTTGATATTCGGCCAAAGTGTTATGAGTTCCTCAGATTGCTCGGCGGCACGCGTGTCCGTCGTGGGTCGTTAGAGATTGGTCGGCCGCCATTCGCGGAGTGGGAACCACCGGATCGTATCCGCCCTTCGAAAATGGATGACAGCGAAGGAGGCGCGCTAAAGCCATTAGGCTGCCGCGGAATGCACCGAAACGCTCGACGGCTTCCATCGCATATTCCGAACATGTGGGAACGTAGCGGCACGCGGGTGGAAACATGGGGGAGATCGCCCATTTGTAGAGACGGAGCAGTTGGAGCGTTCCGCGTTGGATGATATTGATCATGTTCTTCTGGCAGAAGACGTGTTGGTGACGTCCCTACGGGACTTGTTCCCTCTTCGCTACCTACCCAGGACTTACGTCCTGCGCTTTCACGTTCCGCCCCTTTGGGCCTGCGGCTCTTGAAGGCGCTAACTTCTGTTCTATGACTACGAAAGCCTGGCGAACTTCGTTCAGCACGGATTCGAAGTCAATGGTCAGCAGAACCTTCTTCGGGTTGATGACGACGTCAGCGTTCGTACTCGGCGACGGTTTGGTCAACCTGACGGCTTCGCGCAAACGGCGCTTCATACGATTGCGCTGCACCGCGCCTCCGAGTGCGCGGCCCACGGTGAATCCGACGCGAAAGCCAGGGGCAACGATCCGTCCGCCGGTAGCTTCCGCATCTGGCCGACGCCAGTAAAAGACTGTCATCGATGCCGAGAACTGACGGCGTCCTTGCTTGTAGACGCGTTCGAAATCGGCATGGCGCAAGAGGCGAGCGGAGCGGGGAAACCTTATCTTCGCCGTTGAAGCGACATCCTGATTCGATTCTCCGGGCACACTGGCGGTCACGGTGCCTCTAAAAGTCTGCATGAACTCACGGGTTGGCGGACAAGAAGGTCCGCCCCACATGGAACGCTGAGCGGTCGCTTATTCTCTAAAACCAGGTTTTACGGAGACCCGCTTGCGCCCCTTGGCGCGGCGGCGGGATAACACCTTCTGGCCGCCCTGGGTCTTCATGCGCGTGCGAAATCCGTGCTTCTTGGATCGCTTGCGCCGGTTGGGTTGGAATGTACGCTTGGGCATGAAAAGTAGCTGCTCCTGACTAGTTGGACGGTCTTAGGACAAACTGAAAGTATAAATCAGCGGGAGCATTCGCGCCAAACCGGGAAATGCTGGGTTGGGCTGGCGGCGAACGAGCCGTGTGATTTGAGTCCTATGTCATGGCCACGGAACGCGGTAGTTTCGAGGATGGGAAAAATTGGAAGAGGCCAGCCGCCGACAACGAAGCCGGCGGTCGCCACATGATTTGAAATCTCTAATTTGAAATTTGTGAAGAGAGAAATTTTTCTGCACGACTTTGGAGGAATTTCTAATGCGCGATACGCTCATCTGCACAGTCTGCGCGGCAGTTATATGCACGGTACTTGACAGCGCGATGGAATGGGTAGATGAATGAGCATCACGAAAAAAATCCAGCCACAAGATTTCCACATTACGAAAAATTTTGTGCTAGTATGCCGGACTGGTCCTGCTTTTTGACTTCGTTTGTTAGCAGCATCAGCGCAACAGAAAACAGGCGCATTCCGCAGTAAAATTAACGGTTTCAGCTTCTCCATAAAACGGCAGTTTTAAACAGGCGCTCTCTCCAGCCGCCAGGGCGCCGCGTGGTGAAAATATTTCATATATGTCAGCTCCAAGCACAACACTCTCCCCAAATCCGTGGGCACGAATTCTCGACGCGCTGGAAAAGAAAATCAATCGGCATTCCTACGACACGTGGCTGAAGCCGACAAGGTACAGCCACTCGAGCGGCGGGATCCTGTTCGTCCGTGTTCCCACGGTTGAATTTCGCCACGCGGGTGACAAGTACGCGGACCTGATTCAGGAAGCGATCGACGTCCTGGGCCTCGGGTTCAATGATGTGAAATTTGTGACGCCGGAAGATGATCCGGCGGCCACGCCAATGCGTCACGACGGCGGCCTTTCGGCAGCGCCGGTGACAGCGGCTCCATCGCAGTCGAGGTTCGACTGGGACGGCGCAGCGCAACTCAATCCGCGCTACACATTCGATGCGTTCGTCATCGGCAGCGGGAACCAGTTCGCACATGCCGCTTGCCAAGCTGTTGCGGAACGTCCTTCGAAAGCCTACAACCCGCTGTTCCTGTATGGCGGCGTTGGGATGGGCAAGACACACCTGATGCAGGCGATCGGGCATGAGATCAAGAGGCGGATGCCGCAAGCAGCGATCTGCTACGTATCGAGCGAGAAGTTCACGAACGACATGATCAACTCGCTGCGCTACGACAAGATGACGAGCTTCCGTGACAAGTTCCGCGGCGTGGACGTGTTGCTGATCGACGACATCCAGTTCCTGGCTGGGAAGGAACGTACGCAGGAAGAGTTCTTCCATACGTTCAACGCGCTGCACGAATCGATGAAGCAGATCGTGATCGCCAGCGACCGGTCGCCGAAGGAACTGGCTGAGATTGAAGACCGGCTGCGCAGCCGGTTCGAGTGGGGACTGATTGCGGATATTCAGCCTCCGGATCTGGAAACGAAGGTCGCGATCCTGCAGAAAAAGGCGGAGCAAGAGAAAGTCACGCTGCCAACGGATGTTGCACTGTACGTGGCGTCGAACATCCGGTCGAACGTGCGTGAGTTGGAAGGAGCGCTGATCCGGTTGGTGGCTCACTCGTCATTGATCGGAGCGGAGATCACTCTTCCCTACGCGCAGCAGGTGTTGAAGAACTTCATCGACTCGCAGGCACGCAAGGTCACGATCGAATCGATCCAAAAGATGGTGGCGGAACAATTTGGATTGCGACTGGTGGAGATCAAGGCTAAAAACAATTCGCGAGCGATCGTGTATCCGCGACAGATTGCAATGTACCTGGCGAAGCATTTGACAGAAGCTTCGCTCCCGGAGATCGGACGACAGTTCGGCGGTAAGCATCACACGACCGTGCTGCACTCAGTGGAGAAGATCGACGAGGTCCGCAAGAACGATAAAGATTTAAACAGGCTCATCAATAAATTGACTGAGCAATTAGGCGGATGAACCGCGCCTGTGATGGCGTTTTCCACTTTTCAATACAGTCTTCCTCGTACGGGGCTGTGAATGAGATGTGGAAGTTGTGCAAGGCACGGCAGGAATCGGAATCAGGGCCCAGTTACAGTAGGGGCTCCGAAGCGAATGGGACCGATTTCTCACATCAGCAGTGAAGCGGGAAACTGGTGACAACAGGCGAGTTGCTCAAGATTTCCACTTCTCCGCAGAGCCTACTGTTACTGCTGGTTTAATAGGTTTTGTATTTGATATAAGGTAGTACCAGAAGTAGCACGGCAAGTCGCACTTTCGGGGAGACGGATTTTATGCCGGTGGAAGCCGCCGTTGCCGCGGGGACGATGGAGATCACGGTCAGCAAGTTTGAATTGCTACGTGAACTGACCGCCACGCAAGGTGTGGTCGAGCGCAAGACCACGATTCCAATCCTTTCCAATTATCTTTTTGAGGCGGCGGGAGACCGACTGTCGCTGACGGCGACGGACCTGGACCTGAGCCTCCGAACTTCGTGCAATGCGAAAGTGAAGAAGGAAGGATCGTGCACTATTCCCGCGCGCAAGCTGCATGACTATGTGAAGCTGCTGCCGGATGCCGATATCACGATCAAGCTTCTGGAGAATCATTGGGTCAGCATTCGCTGCGGACGGTCGAACACGAAGATGGTCGGAATGGCGAAGTCGAACTTCCCGAGCCTTCCGGCGTTTCCGACGGCAGGAGCGATCACGATTCCAGCGCAGGTGTTGCGCGGGCTGATCTCGCGGACGGGATTTGCAATTTCGAATGAAGAGTCGCGATACACACTGAACGGCGCGCTGATGCTGCTAAAGCCGGAGTCGATCACGATGGTGGCGACCGATGGGCATCGCCTGGCGCACTGTGAACGAAGCGGTGGAAAATTTGACGGCGTCTCAGGCGAGATGAAGACGCTGGTGCCGAAGAAGGCGATGGACGAATTGAAGTCATTGCTCGATTCGACGGACGCCGACAGCATTGAGTTTGCCAAGGACGAATCGACTTTGTTCTTCCGGATCGGTTCGCGACTGCTGACTTCGCGGCAACTCACCGGACAATTCCCCAACTTTGAAGCGGTCCTGCCGAAAGACAACAGCAAGATCATTCCGCTGAATGCCGATGAGTTGAATGCTGCCATTCTTCGCGTAGCGCAGTTCGCCGATGAGCGCTCGCGCGCGGTGCGACTGCGGCTGGAAAAGGGCGAAGTGAAGCTTTCCGCTTCATCGACCGAGGCAGGCGAGTCAGAAGATTCGCTGGAAGCGCCATACACTGGCGAGCCGCTGACCATTGGGTTCAACGCCCAGTATCTAGTTGATTTTCTCAAGGCAGCAGGCAGCGCTGAAGTTCGCCTCGAGTTGAAGGATCCGCAATCGGCTGGGCAACTGCGCCCGGCTGAGGGCGATGATTACAAGTATCGGTATATCGTGATGCCGATGCGGATCTGACGTTCCCGGGCTAAAGCCCTATAGACTAGGATTTTAACGCGGGACTAAAGCGCCGCTCTTCCACGTCTTTTCCTTCCACCTCTCTCAGCTTTCTTCAGCTTCCTTTTGCGGCGCCGCCCATCTCAGTACATCGTCCGCAGGCGGGCCTTTCTCCAAATACGCAAACTGGCTTGACCTCTCGCCTTGCCTGACTTACATTTGGCGCACTTCAATTTCGGAGGGGCTACGTTATGCTCGACGGCTTTAAGAAATTCATCCTGCGTGGAAATGTTGTGGATATGGCGGTGGGCGTGGTGATTGGCGCCGCGTTTGGCGGCGTGGTCACAGAGCTGACCAAGGCGTTTCTCACGCCACTGATCGCGCTGATCGTAGGTAAACCGGATTATTCCAACCTGAAATTTGTCGTTCGGACTACGACCTTCCCGGTTGGTGAGTTCGTCAACGCCCTGATCTCGTTCGTGTTGATCGCAGCGGCCGTCTATTTCTTTGTTGTGGTGCCGATGAACTGGCTCCTGGCGCGCATGCACAAAGCCGAGCCTGCGGCGGCCCCGACGACACGGAAGTGTCCCGAGTGCCTGAGCGAGATTCCGATCGAGGCGAAGCGGTGCTCGCATTGCACGCAGCAGGTCATGGGAAGAGCTGCTTAGTTTCAAATAACCTCGCCACGGATTTTACTGATTTTCACTTTTTTAGCGATTGAGGGCCCCGGACGAATGCGTCCGGGGCTCTACGCTTTGATGTGGGCTCCGCGAATTCCTCAATTGCAGTGCCCTTAATCCGCTAGCATTTGATCCTGCGTTAGAAGTCCCAGCCGCTTTACCCCTGCATGATGGGCTACATCGATGACGTCGGCGACGGACTGAAAATCTACGTCGGCGTCGGCGCGAACAAACGCTACCTTTTCTGCGCGCGTCAAGTAAATCTGGGACAGACGAGTCTCGAGATTGTTCCAAGGCACGTCCTCGCGGTTGATCTTTACCGAGGGCGGCTGATCCTTGGTCGTCCAGATCACCTCGATGACGACCGTTCTCTCGACAGCCGACTGAGACTTCGGATCTTTCGGGGGTTGCGGAATTTGCGCTTCCTCGCCGAACTCAGGATCCATTGAGACGACGAGCATGAACATGATGATCAGCGTGAGTAGAACGTCGATCAGTGGAGTGACGTTGATTTGCGGTCCGGACGGACCACCGCCTGCCATTGAGAAAGCCATTGAGTGTTGCTCCTCTCGGGCACGCGCGTGTCTGGAGGATCAGACACCCGGGCGATCTGCGGAGTTCCCTGTCGAGAAATCTTTACAAAAAAAGCAGATTTCTCGCTTCGCTCGAAATGACAATAGGAAGCGGATTGCTGACTTTGCTCGAAATGACAATGGGAGACATTGCAGCAACGTCTCTGCAATGACATGATGGAATGCGGTCGCAAACTTGCGGCCCAGCCCGTAATCATGGAATCCTCGCTACCGGTATTCCCTGCCACTTTTTTGCTCGCCGCATTTGCTCTTTGCGCTTCGTTCGCGTGCGCACAGGATAACTATGAGATTCAGGTGTATGGAGCGGAGACGGTTGCGCCGCGTTCCACGATGGTGGAGATTCATTCGAACTTCACTGTCGAAGGAAGCAAGACGGTCATTGACGGCATGTTGCCGACGAACCACGCCGAGCACGAAACACTTGAACTGACGCAGGGGATCAACGATTGGGCAGAAGTTGGATTCTATGTCTTCACCAGCATTCAACCGGATAGCGGCTGGCAGTGGGTGGGGGACCACATTCGTCCGCGAGTGCGCGCGCCGGAGAGCTGGCACTGGCCGGTGGGAGTCAGCATCTCGAACGAGATCGGATACCAGCGCGCGGCGTTTTCGCCGGATACGTGGACATGGGAGATTCGTCCGATCATCGATAAAACGATCGGTCCCTGGTACTTCTCTTTCAATCCGACGCTCGACCGGTCGTTTCACGGGCCAAGTGTGAATCAGGGCGTGGTGTTTTCACCGAACGTGAAATTCAGCTACAACTTCACAAAGAAGATGGCGGGCGGACTGGAGTATTACGGCTCCGTGGGACCGGTCACGGGTTTCTCTCCGCTCAGAGACCAGCAGCAGCAATTCTTTCCCGCGATCGATGTCGACTTCGGCCCGCAATGGGAATTCAACTTTGGCGTCGGCTGGGGCGCGACGCGATCGACAGATCATCTGATCGTGAAGTGCATCATCGGACGGCGGTTCTCGTGGCCGCACGGCAAGGGGGCGCGAATGCAGAGCGCGCCGTAGAGATGCGGAGAAGATGCACGCGAGATCCCTCTCTTCGCCTGAAGTGCGGCTCCGGTCGGGATGACGCACTTTCAAAGCTGATGCACTTTCCTGTCGGAAATTGCCTTTGTTCCGCTAGCAATCTTTTCTCACGCGAGTTCGGGCGTTGGATACATGGGAGGAGGTTCCGAGGGCGGAGAGTATCCGGGTGGCGGCGGATAGAGAACCAAGCTGAGCGGTCGATAGCGCGCGGCGAAGAAGTAGATTGAATACGCTGGGAAGAAAACGATCGCCGGCACTGAGACGAGCGCGATCAGATAGAAGAAGATCGCGAAGACGACACATCCAGCGACAATCGCCGCGGTGATGGTAAAGGCGTTCCACGTCATTCCTGAAGACTTTCCTGCGAAGACTGCCGCGATCGCGACCCCTATGATGGGCACGGCGACGATCAGCGCGAGAATGATTGACGCGATGCCGATCACGATGCCGGCGCCGATTGCCAGTACGATTTTCATCCCAACGTAGACGGCGTAGCCACTCTTCTCCAGTTGGATCATGGGCCAGAGGCGGCGCCAGCCCTCGATCGCTCCGATGCCTTCAAGCGCCATTTGCGGGACTACGAAATCCTTGGTCAGTACTTGCACTACAGCCGCAGCGATAGCGAAGGCGAAGAATACAAAGAAAACAACGATGCCGGTGAGAACGAGGGGCACAATATGCTCGCGCGGTGGATTGAACCATCCCACGCCGTAAGCGAAGAGGGCCGGAATGCCAACGAGAACAGCCATGCACCCGAACGTGACAAACAAAAATCCCAAATGCCAAAAAAACAGCCGCCAACCTGGGCCTTGACGGCGGGACCATCCGTCGCGAATGTGACACTCTTTCGCAAGAACGCTATCAAAAAGTATGAAGCGCATCACGCTGCTGATGTAGAGCATCACGATGAAGAAGACGAAGCCCGTCACGATGAGTACTGCGATGAGAGAACCCAAGATCGCGGGATCAATGTGCGGAAAAGATTGTGCGGCGAAGTGACGCGACGGGCCGCCTTGATGAGGAATGCGGAAGTTGGAAGGGAAATTAAAACTGCCGCCGGAGCCCATCTCGCCCGCAAGCAGACCAACGAAGGCGAGGCGCGTCCATTGCCAGAAGCGAAAGGGCTGAATGAGTTGACGCTTCGTGTGCTGGAAGGCGAGCGTGATCGTGTCTACGGCAGAGATCGGCAAAGTTCACCTCTGAACTCTCAGGAGAAAGGTACTGCGAATGGGGATGCGGGGCAAATCGATTTCCCGGTCTTTCCCACTCTAACGTCGCATAGTGCGCGACGTTAGAATGGGCCACGGATAGAACAGAAAGTCAAAATCCCCACCTGTCTCCGCAAGAACCGCGGAGACAAGAGTGGGGCGACCCGTTCGGTTATTCGTAGCGGAGAGCTTCTACGGGGTCCAATTTCGAAGCGCGCATCGCGGGGACGAGGCCGCTGAATACTCCGACAACCAGTAAGACTGCAGACGAGAGCAGGACAGTCATCATCGAGATGCGGAGATGGATATCGCCCTGGCCCGAGTCGTCTTCGAAGAGCGGTCCCATCATGGGGAGCGTGCCGACAGACCAGGCGATGATGTAGGACAAGATGACGCCGATGGCGCCACCAAGCATCATGATGAGTAGTGTTTCCGCGAGGAACTGAAGTTTGATGTGGCGCTTGCGTGCTCCGAGAGCGCGGCGCAGACCGATTTCGCGAATGCGCTCGTCGACGGAAACCAGCATGATGTTCATCACGCCAACGCCGCCGATGCCGAGAGTGAGAGTGCCGATGAAAGTCAGCAGGACCTGAAGGCCGATCGTCAGAGCGTCGATCACAGGGCGGAATTCGTCGCGACCAAACATCTGGAAAGCTTTGGGATCGGTGGGCGAAAAATTCTGGCGCGTTGCAACTGCTGCGAGCACCTGAGCCATCGCTTTCTTCTCGAATTGAGGAGCGATGGGCTCGAAGAGCATAACGGCGGCGTAGCGCGTATTCCAAAAGTCTCCCGCAGAGGAGTAGGGAATCCAGGAGGATTCGTCGTCGCTGGAAAAATAGTTGCTGAGCTGAATTTTGCGCGCCATCACGCCGATGACAGTGAAGCGCACGCCAGAGACTTGCACGGTTTCGCCAACCGCAGGGCGCCCGCTGAAGAGTTCTTCTTTCAATCGACCGCCGAGGAAAATCACGCGGCGTCGTTCGAGCTCGTCTTCAGCATTGATCCATCGGCCTTCGGAGGGGACCTCGTTGCGCATCTCGCCGTATTCAGGACAGACTCCACGCACGGGTGCCGTGCCGACCATGCGGTCGCCATAAGCGATGCCGGGGCGGCGAACAGTTTCGAGGCAAACGTGCTTCACGAGCGTTGCCGTGGCCTTGACCATATCGAGGTCGGCTTGCTCGAGGACAACTTTCTTGCCGGCGCGTTGCCCGCCGGGCTGCTCGCTGGTTTGCTGCGGCCAGCAGATGACGACGCTTTTGCCGAAGGCGTCGAAGCCGTGGACCAGAACGCTGCGGAAGCTGCTGCCATAGGCGATGAGGAGAGTCACCGTCGCGATTCCCCACACGATGCCGAGCATGGTAAGAAAGCTACGGGTGAGATTCCGCTTGAGAGCGATCCAGGCTTCGAGAATGATTTCGAATAACATGCTTGTCGTTGGTCGCTCGTCGTTAGTCGTTTGACTGCGGTTCGATTTCGGTCATTGAATTCATGTCTTCGAGCATTTTAAAAAATCTTTCACCACAGGGGCCACGGGGGTAACCGCGAGTTCATGTCATCCTCCGGCCTCGTAACGCAATGCTTCGATCGGGTCGATGGAGGCCGCTCTGCGCGCGGGATACAAGGCTGCGCCGACCGCAATCGCTCCGAGGAGGCCAGCTGCGATCAGGCCCGAACTCCAACTGGGGATCAGACCGGCGAAGAAGTCTGGCATGGGGAGCATGTTGACGAGCGCGCAAAATCCGAAGGCCACGCCGAGGCCGATGCCTCCACTCAAGAGCGCGATGATCAGAGCTTCGATAAAAAACTGGCGAAGAATCGTTCCGGCTGGAGCGCCGATCGCCTTGCGTACTCCAATTTCCCGGGTGCGCTCGCGGACCGCGACCAACATCACATTCATGACGCCGATGCCGCCGAGGAGGAGCGTGACGATGCCGACGGCACCCAGAAAGAACTTCATTCCGTCAGTCATGGTTTTGAAAGCCTGCGCCTCTTGCACGGTGTCCCAGATGGGGCACGCTTCCTTGTCGCGCGGATCGTAGCGATGCATGCGAGCCAGTGCGACCCGCACTTCATGTTTGCACGCTTCGTGCTGCTCGACCGATTTCGGCGTGACTAACAGCTGATCGAAAGTGGAATCCGTTCCCGGAGGTTTGTCGGGAAAGTCGCGACGCATGGCGGCGAAGGGCAGGAAAACTTTGTTGACGTCCCAGCCGTCGTAGCTGGAGTCCTGCTTCTTTTTGGCCATGACGCCGATGACGACGTAAGGAAAATCGTTCAAATAAATGTTTTCACCAACTGGATTGCGGCCAGCGAACAACTGCTTGGCAGCGTCGGAGCCGAGAAAAGCTACGCGGCGCGCTTCGCGCATGTCATCCCAGTCGTAGAAACGTCCAGCACCGACGTCGAGAGTGCGAATGTAGCCGAAGGGCGGATAGGATCCAGTGACCGTGAAAGCAGCGTTGTTGTAGTTGGAGTGGGTGCGGACGGTGTCCTGCTCAAGCTCAGGGATGGCGTATTCGCAGTCGGGCGACTCGGACTGAACGACAGGCACATCCTCATCTTCCCAGTGCACGATACGTCCGGCGTGAGTGCCGCCAGCCTGCAGGCTGGTGCGGCCGTGGAAGACAATCATCACATCTTTGCCGAGATTCTTGGCCTGATCCTCCTGACCTTTGCGCAGGCCTTCTCCGGCCGCGACCATGAGAACGATGGAGACGATGCCCCAGGCGATGCCGAACATGGTGAGGAATGCGCGTAATTTGTGGGCCCAGAGGGTCCGGAGCACGTCGAGAACGAGGTCACGTAACGTCATGCCAGTCTGTTGGACGGGGGCCGGCGGAGAAGGTCATCCCGTGAATCTGTCATGGTTAGATACGCATTCGGTGCGGGATTTGTTCAGGGAAATCGGAAGGCGGGAAGCAGATTCCTCCCTCCGGTCGGAATGACAAAAAGGAGCGAGTAGCAGATTCCTCGCTGCGCTCGGAATGACAGCATGACGGATTCCTCCCTTTCGGTCGGAATGTTAAGCAGGTTGGGAGTCGGCGCGAATCTCAGGAGGCAGGCGCTCGCCAAGCGTCGAATTCTTTCAGGGCGAGGTCGCACTGGGCGTGGTGACGCTCTTTGCGGTCACGAATCTTGCGATCTAGCGCGGGGAGTAGATCAAATGTGATGTTTGCCGGCTGAAAGTGTTTGGGATCCGCGTGGGTGACGTAATGAGTGAGGGATCCGAAAGCTGACGCGCGCGGAGCAGGTGCAAGCGGCGTTCCTTGCGCTAGCGCGGCGGCATGAAGTCCAGCTAACAGTCCGGTCGCGATCGATTCGACGTAGCCTTCGACGCCACAAATCTGGCCGGCGAAAAATACGTTGGGGTGCGATTTCATCTGCAGAGTTGGTTGGAGCAAAGTGGGCGCGTTGATATAAGTGTTGCGGTGGATCTGTCCGTAGCGCAGAAAGCGCGCGTTTTCGAGGCCGGGGATGAGGCGCAGTACGCGAGCCTGCTCGCCGAACTTCAGATGATTTTGAAATCCGACTAGATTGTAAGAATCCGCGCGCAGATTTTCCTGCCGCAGCTGCACGACCGCATAGGGCATCTTGCCGGTGCGCGGATCCTTTAGTCCTACGGGCTTCATGGGCCCGAAGCGAAGAGTGTCGCGGCCGCGGCGAGCGATTTCTTCGATGGGAAGGCATCCCTCGAAGTAATTCAGCTTTTCCCAATCGCGCTCTTCGACGGACTGCGCAGCTACGAGCGCGTCGAGAAAATTGCCGTATTCATCCTGCGTCATGGGACAGTTGATGTAGTCGGCGGAGCCCTTGTCATAGCGCGCGGCCATGTAGACGCGGGACATATCGATCGAATCGGCCTCCACGATCGGACTGATCGAATCATAGAAATACAGGTGCGGAGTGTGCGCGACGGAGTCGGACGGATCAGGAGATGGCGCGCTAAGGCGTGCAATTTCGGCCGCGAGGGATTCAGAGGTTAGCGGTCCAGTGGCGATGATGGTGAGGCCGTCCTTCTCATCAATGGCAGAAACTTCTTCGCGACGGACCGTGATACGCCGCTCGCGGGAAATCGCCTCGGTGACTTTAGCTGCGAATACGACTCGATCGACGGCGAGCGCGTGACCGGCGGGAACCGCACAGTCGCGTGCGATCTGCAGCAGCAACGAACTGGCGCGCCGCATTTCTTCCTTGAGCAACCAGGGCGCGGTATTCTCGCTGTCGGATTTCAGAGAATTCGAGCAGACGAGCTCGGCGAAGTCGGCGGTCTGATGGGCTGGCGTGGAGCGTACGGGACGCATCTCGAACAGTTCGACGTCCAATCCACGGCGGGCGCATTGCCAGGCAGCTTCCGAACCGGCGAGACCGGCTCCAATAATTTTGATCGGTGGCATTGTTTATTTTGAAGTTCGACGCGAACGGCGCGGCTCGTGAATTTTCTCTTTCCGTTCCAGCATTTCGATGAACCCGCGAATTTTCCGTGCCCGCGTTTCCGCTTTCTTCACGGTTTGAATACGGAAGAGCACTGCGTAACGGTTGGCACTGTCGAGTGAGCGGAAGAAATCATACGCGCGCGGGCGCGCATTCAGTGCGAGCTGAAAATCTTCCGGGACCAAAGCCGACTTTGGCGAATCGTAAGCTGCCTCCCACGTTCCGTTCTTCTTCGCTGCGTCGATGGCTTGATGGCCCGCCGGCTTCATTTTTGCGTTCGCGATCAAAGTCAGCGCTTTCTCACGATTGATCTTGGACCAGATGCTTCTTGCGGAGCGGGGAAGAAATCGCTGAAGCCAAGCGTCTTCGCTTTCGCCGCGCTTCTGGCCATCGATCCAGCCGTAGCTCAAGGCGACTTCCAAGGCTTCAGCGTATGTCACGGAACGGAGTTCCGATCCTTTTTTCGCGAGGCGCAGCCAAAGTCCCGAAGAGTTCTTATGATTCTTCTCGAGCCATGCTGACCAGACAGACTGAGTGGCAAAAAATCGAATGAGCTCAGTGGATTTTTCGGTCTTCGACTTCATTTGAGGTGTCTTCTCTTGAAAGGTTACCGCAAGTGCGGCCAGATCGGGAGCAGGCAGGCTGGGCGCTCGGCAGCACTTTCAGATGGAGAGCCGAGGTGGCTCTCGGAACACCGTGGATGATCCATCAGAAAGGGGCGCCCGAAACTTCAGGGGCGTGGGATGGCTCTTCCCTTGCACTATGATAGAGAGCGAGTTTGAGTTCAGGAGGATTTGATGGCCCGCATCAATCTGATTCAGCCGGAAAACGCGTCTTCGGAAGTGAAGGAGATTTACGAGAAGGCGCTGCGGGGTAAGCCCGGCAACGCCCAGAAAGCTTTGGCGCACCGTCCCGAGATGCTGAAGAATTTTCTTCCGTTTTACGCCAGCGTTGGGCGTTCGCTGGATCGCAAGTTGTATGAGCTGATCTATTTGCGGGTTTCACTCATCAATGGATGCCATTACTGCACGCAGCATCACGTGGCGTCGTCCAAGCGCGTGGGGCTGACGGCTGAGGACTGGGCCGGACTCAAAGCGGGAGACTACTCGCGCTTCAGTGACAAAGAGCGCGCCGCGCTGACTTATGTCGAGAAGCTGACTCGTTCGCCGCGAGAGATCAGCGACGCGGATTTCGCCGGGTTAAAGGCGTTCTCGGAGCCGGAGATTGTGGACATTCATCTGCTCACGGGGCTTGCGAATCTAACGAATCGATTTACCGACCCGCTGGGGCTGGAAGTGGAATTCCCGGAAGAAAAAATCTGAACTTCTTTTTGCCACGGATTACACGGATATTCACGGATAAATCGAGTGCGTTTTAATTTCTGGTTGAGCTGCGCGGCAGCTAAAGAATCTCTCTCGCGTCGCCTACACGCTTTGTCACATGCTCTCGGTCTAAGTATTCCAGGAGGGGAATGGCATATTTGCGGCTGACTCCTGTGAGCTCTTTGAAGGTCGCGACATCCATTTTTGGAGATTTTGTTTTCTGTGTGGCGACCAGGCGGCGCAGTTGTTCGAGGGCAGTCCGGTGAAAGACCAACTCGTCGGAAATTTTGGTCAGGACTTTATCGCGTAGCAACAGGGTGACGATTTTCTGGGCGCGAGCCTTGTCGATCTTTAAATTAGCCAGCACTTCGTAGAGCGCGGGGACCTTCAGGCCCGCGGTCGAGAAAGCGTCCTCGATTTTCTTTTTCGATTCGGCTTCATCGTCTTTTAGAACCACTCCTTGCCCGGGGAGGCGGACGACTTCGCCGGCGATCTCGATCTTCCTTGCTTGGGTAAGCAGGTTCAACGCTGCCGCGAACACCTCCGGCGAAGCTTTCACCTGCTCGCGCAGTTCCTCTTTCGCGATTCCTCCGGCCAGTGAGTTCTTTTTCTGGAAGGCGGTAACTGAAGCTACGATCAGTTCCTGGAGGGCTGATACGGCGGGAGCGTAGACGAAGAGATCCACGATTCGAAGGATCCGAGACTGCTTTATTTCGGTGACAAGTGCAGCCTCGATGGACTGCTTCGTCCATGCCGTTTCGGTGATCAGTTGCGACAAAGAGATTCCGTTGCGGCCGCGCCTCTCGATACGAGCCTTCAGAATCGACAGGCGATCTGCTGAGGCCAGGGCCTGAAGGAAAACCTCCGTCTCGCGTGTGCGGGGGATGGGGGCAGCATCGAGCACTATGCCGCCGCCGATCGTGATGACCGGCGAGAACTGACGGATGATGAAATGGTCTCCGGGTAGCAGAAGCGCGGGTTCGGGAAGCTTTAGTCGGGCGAAGGCATCGGAGCCGGGAGCAAGTTGCTTCGTCCTGTGAAGGGTCATTTCAGCCACGGTCTCCATGGTGTTCGAGTGAAAGTGCACTCGAGTGCGGTTCTTCAAGGCGCGTGGGGCGGACGCCAGCAGGGTCAGACGAATGTCGGCGCGGCGAGTTGTTGAGAACGTCGCTGGCGGGGCCAGCGTCATGCCGCGCGATAGGTCTTCTGTTGCGGCACCTGCGAGATTCAGAGCAGTACGCTGGCCGGCAACCGCTTGATCCGCTGCTTGCCCATGAACCTGAATACCCCGGACGCGGACCGGCTGTCCGGAAGGAAAGACCTCAAGCTCTTCTTCGCGACGAATGGTCCCCGAGATCAGCGTTCCCGTCACTACCGTCCCGAATCCCTTCATCGTGAAGACGCGGTCGATGGGCAGACGAGCGATGGAGCGCGAATCTCTGGGCGGCACATCGCGGGAGGCGGTCAGAATCGCCGCTTTAAGGTCGTCCAGCCCTGTGCCGGTTAACGAACTCACGGCGACGATTGGAGAATTTGGCGCTTCGAGAAAAGTTCCGCGCAGGAAGTCTTCGACTTCGAGACGGACAACCTCGAGGGTGTCTGTATCGACGGCATCGGATTTGGTTAGAACAGTGATCCCGCGTTTTACGCCGAGCAGTTGCAGGATGTCGAAGTGTTCGCGAGTCTGCGGCTTGATGGATTCGTCGGCAGCGATGACGAGCAAAACGAGGTCAATGCCTCCGACGCCGGCCAGCATGTTCCGGACGAACCGCTCATGGCCTGGGACGTCGACGAAGCCCAGGTGAAGCGTCTCGCCAGCGCTAGGCAGGTCCAAGTGGGCAAAGCCGAGATCGATGGTGATCCCGCGGCGCTTTTCTTCCTGAAGGCGATCGGCGTCGATGCCAGTGAGGGCCTTGACCAGCGCGGTTTTGCCGTGATCGATATGCCCAGCCGTGCCGACGATGATGGATTTCATGCTGGGAGAATCGTAGCAGGACGTGGCGATAGAAACACCGGCGCTAAAGCCGGGCAAGTTTCGGGGCCCTTCTACGCGGCCCTGGAAGCGCCACTCTGCCACAATGGCACGGACCTCCGGTCGGATGGCCGCTTCCAGATTGCACAATCGTGCATCTTCCGACAGATTCGATGCGTTTTGAGCGAATTTTTGACTGAGGACAGCCTATCGCTGGCGCGGCCGGAAATGCGACAATAGAGGCTTCTCTCATGGCGACCTCTTTGACCTCTGCTTTTTCTCCGGAAATCCTCCGGCAGCATGGCCTGACTTCGGACGAGTACGACAAAATTAAGCAGCTGCTCGGCGGACGCGAGCCGACTCTGACCGAACTCGGCATTTTCAGTGTGATGTGGAGCGAGCATTGCTCGTACAAGTCGTCACGCGTGCATTTGAAGCGGCTTCCTACGCGTAGCAAACATGTGCTGCAGGGGCCGGGCGAAAATGCCGGCATCATCGACATTGGAGATGGCTGGGCTTGCGCATTCAAGATTGAGTCGCACAACCATCCGTCATTTATTGAGCCGTTTCAGGGAGCAACGACCGGCGTTGGCGGAATTCTGCGCGACATTTTCACGATGGGCGCCAGGCCGGTTGCGGTGATGGATTCGCTGCGGTTTGGGCCGATCACAGCAACCGGGCTGAGCTTGGCCGGACAGCCGGGGGCGGCTGGCCCAACACAAAACGAGATCCACAAGAATCATTCGATTCTGGATGGTGTGGTCAGCGGAGTCGCTTCGTATGGGAACTGCTTTGGTGTGCCGAACCTCGGAGGCGAAACGAAATTCGAGGCGTGTTACTCCGGCAATCCGCTGGTGAATGCGTTCGCGCTGGGGCTGGTGCGGAAGAACGAGATTTTCTACGCGCGGGCGGCGGGCGAAGGCAATCCGGTGATTTACGTCGGCTCGAAGACCGGGCGCGACGGAATTCACGGCGCGACCATGGCAAGTGAGGAATTCAGCGAAGCTTCCGAAGCGAAGCGGCCGAATGTGCAGGTCGGCGATCCGTTTCTGGAAAAGCTGCTGCTTGAGGCTTGCCTGGAGGCGATGCAGACGGGTGCGATCGTGGGCATTCAGGATATGGGCGCGGCCGGCCTGACGTGCTCCACGTGCGAAATGGGCGGGCGCGGAGGAGTAGGAATCGAGATCGAGCTGGACCGCGTGCCGCAGCGCGAAACCGGGATGACTCCGTACGAGATTATGCTCAGCGAATCGCAGGAGCGCATGCTGCTGGTGGCGCAGAAAGGGCGCGAGCAGGAAGTCTTCCGCGTCTTCGAAAAATGGGGACTAGATGCCGTCGAAGTAGGCACAGTGACAAGCGGGAATCAGTTGCGCGTGCTCGAGCATGGGAAGGTTGTAGCGGAAATTCCGAATGCTGCGTTAACGGATGAAGCGCCGGTGTACAAGCGTCCGCTGGCGCGGTGGGAACCGCCGGTGCCACGCGAGATGCCGGAGACAGTTCAACTCTCGGGCGGGCAAAAAGCAGATTCCTCCTCCCATTCGGTCGTCGGAATGACAAAGAATCTAAAACAGCTTCTGGCCAGCCCTAACATCTGCGGGAAGCGGTGGGTGTGGCAGCAGTATGACCACATGGTGCAGACGAACACTGTCGAGGCACCGGGCGCGGGCGATGCGGGCGTGATTCGCATTAAGGGGTCGCAGCGTGGACTTTCAATGGCGCTCGACGGGAATGGGCGTTGGTGCTATCTCGATCCGAGGTTGGGCGCAATGCACGCGATGGCTGAGGCTGCACGGAAGGTGGCGTGTTCGGGTGCGACTCCGGTGGGGGCGACGAATTGCCTGAATTTCGGTAATCCGGAGAAGCCGCACATCATGTGGCAGTTCTCGCAGACGATCGATGGAATCACGAAAGCTTGCGAAGAGCTGGAGATTCCCATCACCGGTGGCAACGTCAGTTTTTATAACGAAACTCTGGGCGAGGGAATTTATCCGACGCCCGTGCTCGGAGTCGTGGGAATTCTTGAGGACGTGCGTAAGGCAGCGAAGATGCCGTTCGCAGCTTCGGGACGCACGATTGTGCTATTGCGCGGCGGAGAATCGGGCGATATCACCGATGCAGAGAGCGAGTTTGGGTCGTCGGAATACGCGAAGGAAATTCTGGGAAAGTTGTGGGGGTATCCACCGGAACTGGATCTGGAGAAGGAAGCCGCGCTGCAGAAGGCGGTGATAAAGCTGATCCAGAGCGGGATGGTGGATTCCGCGCATGATTGCGCCGAAGGCGGTGTAGCGGTCGCGCTAGCTGAAAAAGCATTCCCGAAGGGCGTTGGGGCGAGGGTGAATCTGGCCTCTGGCGGGCTATTTCCGGAGTTTGTGCTCTTTGGGGAGGATGCGAGCCGAATCGTGATCTCGTGCGACCCCGGGCAGGTGGGGCGAATCAAAGAAATGGCCGGAAAACATGGAATTACTGCGGAAGCTATCGGAGAAACAATTCCGGAGAAGCTGGAAATTTCAATCGATGGAACAGTCGTGGTTTCGAGTACAGTGACGGAGCTGAATGAGGCTTACGAGTCGGCGCTGGAAGCGGCTTTGAGGACTGATCCGGAGTTAGTGGCTGCTGGCTGAAAATCCTTAACACAGAGGGCACGGGGTTTCACAGGGGATACGAATCAGGGGCTAAATGGCGATTTCTGACAAATTTCATGATGAGTGCGGCGTGGTGGCGATCTTCGCCCATCCAGAGGCGGAGAAGCTGGCGTATCTGGGACTGCATGCGCTGCAGCATCGCGGGCAGGAGTCGGCGGGGATCGTTACGTCTGACGGTCTGACGTCACGAGCGCATAAATCGATGGGCTCTGTGGCGGACATCTTTACCGAAGATGTGCTCTCGAAGATGCGCGGAACCATTGCGATCGGCCACACGCGGTACTCGACTGCAGGAGACTCGGCGCTGCTGAATGCGCAGCCGATCCTCGTGCAATCGAACAAAGGATCGATTGCCGTGGCTCACAACGGCAACCTCGTGAACGCAACCCAAGTGCGCGCCCGGCTCGAAAGTCAGGGATCTATTTTCCAGACCAATAGCGATACGGAAGTCATCGTGCACCTGATTGCATTGTCGAAGGAGCATATGCTGCCAGAGGCAATGGCGGATGCGCTGCGGCGCGTCGACGGCGCGTTCTCGCTGGTGATGATGAGCAACGACCGCATCTTTGCGGTGCGCGATCCGCGCGGCTTCCGGCCACTGGCGATGGGGCGAATCCCCGCGCTTGAAGGACAGAAGCACGATACCGTGGTCTTCGCTTCTGAGACGTGTGCATTTGATTTGATTGGAGCCGAGTATGTACGCGACGTGAAGCCGGGAGAATTAGTTGTGGTCGGCCCGGAGGGAGTGAGTTCGCGTTTCTATTCGACTTCGGCGCCGCAGTCGAGTTGCATTTTCGAGCATGTTTACTTTTCGCGCCCGGACAGTCTCGTGTTTGGGCGCTCGGTGCAGACGAGCCGCGAGGCGCTGGGCCGGCAACTGGCGATCGAAAACGGGGTGGATGCGGATCTGGTCGTACCCGTTCCGGACTCTGGAGTGACGGCCGCCGTGGGCTATGCAGCGGAGAGCGGGATTCCTTTTCGCTTCGCATTGATCCGCAATCACTATGTGGGACGGACCTTCATTGAGCCTAGCCAGAGCGTGCGCGACTTTGGTGTGAAACTGAAGCTGAATCCGGTGCGGTCGTTGCTCGAAGGGAAACGCGTGGTGCTGATCGATGATTCGATCGTGCGCGGGACGACCAGCCGGAAGATCGTGCGCATGATTCGAAACGCGGGCGCCACTGAGGTGCACATGCGCATCTCGTGTCCGCCGACGATTTCGCCCTGCTATTACGGAGTGGATACGCCGTCGAAGAAGCAGCTTATTGCGGCTAACAAGTCGATTTCCGAGATTCGCGACTACATCGGGGCGGATTCGCTGGCGTATCTATCGCTCGAGGGATTGAAAAAGGCTTGCGGTGAGGGCGAGAAGATTTCTTACTGCTCGGCGTGCTACACGGGGAAATATCCGACTGACATTGTGGACGTTGAGGAGATTCTGCCGGCTGCGGTACGGCGGTAGTTAGGCGGTCCTGCCAGGTCGAGTCAAAGCCAGATTCCTCGCTACGCTCGGAATGACAAACATACTTTCGGAATGACAAGTTATTAAAGGCAAGAAATTGAGGCAGCCTCGCGGCTGCCCCTTTTTATTCTGTTGGAAGGTTAGTTCATCGGGTGAGCGACTGCGTCCGGGTTGCCACGCGTCGTCTGATTCTGGAACGATCCGATGAAGCCGGAGTTCGAATTCAGGAAATCGCTGGTCAACTGATCGTAGTCCCCCATGTAAATCGTATTGATGAACTCGTCGGTGTCGTGAGTGGGAGCGAAAGGGGACATGCCGATATCGCTGTCGGAGAAGCTAGCACCCTTGGTGCTGGATTCGCCGCAGTGACGCCGAATGCCGAAGTTTTCCGAGTCTGCGCGACGATCGTACCAGCAGACGCCGACGTATCCGCGCCGGTCGACAGCCACGCCGGACTGGTAGTGGTCGTGCCCCGTGCCTGTAGCGGGTTGAGTATCGCTATTTACTTTGGTGGGAGCTGAACCCCAGGTTTTTCCACCATCAAACGAAGCGCGCAGGAAAACGTCGTCGAAAGCGTAGAAGCCTTGAATTGCCATCGGGTCGCTCACTTCCTTGTCACGCCCATCGGCCCACGTGATGTAGAGGGCGCCGTCGGAGGCGGTTCCCGAGTGATCGATAGCCATCGACATGTCGAGGAAGTCGCGGAATTCACCTTGGAGATAGTAAGAATCACCACCAGGCTGCACCGATCCATCGACTGTGACGGCTGGGGTCAACATGCCGTTGTTAGTCCCTGAGCTAGCAATCTGAATGCTGCGAGGTCCGAGCGGGAAGTCGCTGCCGAGGTTGACCCAAGAGATATAGAAGACTCCCTTGGAGCTGACGGCCATTTGAGATCCCTGCACGCCGGCCGTGCCGCAGACAGAGATCGCAACGATCGGCTGGGACCAGGTCATGCCACCGTCTCTCGACTGCACGAACTCAATCGCAGTGCGGTTGGGGAAGTTTGTTCCACAACTATTGGTTTCGGACGAATCGAAATCGGTGTAGGAAACGAAAATGTGTTTGGGATCGGAAGGATCAATGGTCGACCAGGGCTTGTCGAGGAAGTGCGATAGAGCGCTCTTAGAAATCGCCGCGATGGGTTCTCCCCAGGTCTTTCCGCCGTCGGTTGACAGGTTGATCGCGATCGCCGCCCAAGGATTGCCGCTCGCGTCGTCGTAATCAAAAATCTGGCTGTAGTAAAACGTGTTCGAGTCGGCGCAATTCACGACGGGATCTCCACCGAGGAAATTGTCGGTGGTACTTCCGGGATTGATCGGTCCAATGTCGGTGAAGGATGCTCCGCCGTTTGTCGAATAGGATGCACCGCTGAAGGACTCTCCTCCTGAACCGGTGAAGAAAAGCGGCGTTTCAAAGACGCTGCCGGAATCGTTGTAACCGACGACGACACTGTTGCCGCAACGGGCGGTGGAAGTTTCGCTCTGAGTGAATCCGGCGAAGAACGAGTAAGCAACATCGGTCGAAGGGTCGGAAACGGGGATCAGCGATCCACTTGGAGTTGAGGCAGCAGCGCGGTTTGCCATGCGCGCGCGAGCGACGAAAGTTGGATCGGCGAGGCGCATGCCGTATGTCTGCCAGACGTCGGCCAGGTGTCCGATGTTGGCATAACCATCGAGCATTTCCTGATGCGACGGCGGAAGCTTATTGATGCCAGCCTTGATTTGCTGAAGAAGTTTGTTCGTGGCGGTGACCTGTTCTACCGACAGTTGAGCAGCGACGAACGACGATGCGAACACAGCCGTGGCAAACGCCCCGGCCAAGAAGCGCGAACCTGAGAGTAACTTCATCTGCTTTTATCTCCTATTCCGCAGCGACCTTCAAAATGTGGTTGAGTGAAAGGATTGAGGTGTGCACGCAAGGCTTAAAACTAATCGGGGTAGTAGTTAGCCATCGGTTATGGCTTGGCGTCAAGCGAAAAACGGCTGGAGAAGCGGGATTCGACCAGTACGCAAAATTCTGCACACTCGGCGCTGGTCGTAAGGGCCTTCAGGCTGGTCTCTGCGCGCGGACGACGCGCGGGATCCCTTGGAGATCGCTGGTCACTTGTAGGTCGTTCCATGCGGTGAGGAGGCTGCGAACGGGATCGATAATCGTGCCGCTGACTTCCAGGAGGAGCCATCCGCCAGGTCGAAGCCGTGCTTGAGCTTGGGGGATTAAGCGGGCGATGACTTCCGTGCCGATCGGTCCGGCGAAGACGGCATTTCTCGGCTCGAATCTGCGAACTTCGAGCTGCACCTGATCCTCTTCGGACTCCCCGACATAAGGTGGATTCGAGACGATGATGTCGAACGGCGGAGCTAGGCCGTCGAGTAAGTCAGTCTGATGGAACTGGATGCGCGACTCCAATTGATAGCGCGTGCCGTTCGCGCGGGCGACCTCAAGGGCGGCGGCTGAGATATCGGTGGCGTGGATTTCAGCGTTCGGCAACTCTTTCGCAAGGGAAAGAGCGATGGCACCGGAGCCGGTGCCGACGTCGACGATGCGATCTTTTGGAGCTTCTAGAGAAAGAACGGTTTCGATCAGATGTTCGGTCTCGGGGCGAGGAATGAGAACGGCGGGAGTGACGATGAGATCCATGCCCCAGAATTCCTGATGTCCGGTGATGTATTGCGCTGGGACTCCGCGAGAACGTTCGGCGAGAGCCGCGTCGTAGCGCGCGGATTGATCGGTAGTGAGTTCGCGTTCGGGATGTGCAAACAGGTATGCACGGTCGCAATTCAGAACGAACATGAGCAGCAACTCTGCGTTTAACCGCGGGGACGGAACGTGGTTTGAGGTGAGATTCGCGATCGCCGCGGCTAAGGCTGGCTTGAGTTGCACAGACCTATTTCACCACGGACTCGCGAAGACGATAAAAGAATCCGAGCGAACATCTTTTCTCAGCGTTCGTGCGGATTTAGGCGAAGAATCTCGGCATTGAGGACGGTGGCGAATGCGACCCATGCGGCGTAGGGGATGAAAGCATTGGCTGCACCGCGATCGACTTTCCGGGCAGCAGCGATGTAAGAAAAGATCGTGCCTTCAAGGGCGAGCACGTCGGCGAGGGCGAGCGTGGGGCGACGCTCTCCGAAAAACAGCTTCGACCATTGCGCGTTGGCGGCAAGTTGCGAAACCCACAGACGGAGTGCTGCGTTGCGTTCTCGCGAGGGCGCGGAAGTCCAGATTCGCCAGCCGGACCAGGCCATAGCGGCGTAAAGGGTAGTCCAAACCACCGGAAAGACGGCGTCGGGAGGAGTGAAGCTGGGTTTGTTGAGGCCGCGGTACCAGGAATCGCGGTTGCCATTGCGGCTGTAGCGCGCGCCGTACCAGGCGGCTCCGGCGGTGGCGAGACCGAATCCGGCGAGCGCGAGAAGGGATCGAGATCTTGCGGTGGACATAGCGGGTTAGGTGACACCAGTAAGAGCAGGGTTGCTTGGACTATTTGGAGCCGGCTTGCCGCTGCCATTCGTGGACGATGTAGATCAGTTGCCCGATGTGATGCTGCATGTGGGCGGCGCACTGCAGGATCATGTCCAGACGGTTGGAGGCGTTTGTGCCGGTGCCTGAGTATGCTTTTGCCCAGTCTTCGGGCGACTGGCTGCGGACGGTCTTGATCACTATCGCGACCGCGTCATCGAAACGCTTGAGGGTTTCTTCTTTTGACGGAGGATTCGGGTCGTTGAATTCGCGCGGGCGATCGCGAACGTATCCGGTCTGGGCGATCTGCGCGCCGATGTAATAGTTCAGGTTGCCGGTGAGGTGCAGGACGAGGTGGCCGAAGCTGTTTCCGTAGGAAAACGGCTTTTGCCAGAACTGTTTCTCGCTGAGCGGAACCGCAAGTTCACGCACGCGAGCGGCGTTCACGGCGTAGCGGTCGGCTAGAACGGTGGAGAGAATCATTGATAAGTCAGTCATGTTGTGTCCGTGAATACAAGGCCGGGTCTTCGCCCGATGGACAGCCGGGGCGGCTGTCCCCACATAAGATCAAACTACGCTGGCTGCTTCCTGCTTCAGCTTCTCTGCCTGATAGTGCGTCGTGAGCGCTTCAATCAGCGGCTGAAGCTTTCCATCCATGACGGCTTCGAGTTGGTGGATGGTGAATCCAATGCGATGATCGGTGAGGCGGTTCTGCGGGAAGTTGTAGGTGCGAATTTTCTCGCTGCGGTCGCCGGAGCCCACCATCGCTTTGCGTTCTTTGGCGAGAGCCTGCTGCTGCTTCTCCATTTCGATCTCGTACAAGCGGGAGCGAAGCACGCGCATGCCTTTTTCGCGGTTCTTGATCTGCGATTTTTCGTCCTGACAACTGACGACGGTGTTCGTTGGGATATGCGTGATGCGCACAGCGGAGTAGGTCGTATTCACTGACTGGCCGCCCGGGCCGGAAGAACAGAATGTGTCGATGCGCAGATCTTTGGCTTCGATCTTGATGTCGACGTCTTCGGCTTCCGGCAGCACAGCCACGGTGACAGCGGAGGTGTGTACGCGTCCTTGTTGCTCGGTGGCCGGGACACGCTGCACGCGGTGGACACCGCTTTCGTACTTGAGCTGCGAAAAGACTCGATTGCCTTCGATGATGGCGATGACTTCCTTGAGACCGCCCGCCGAGGAGTCTGAGGACGAAAGAACTTCAACTTTCCAATGCTGCGTTTCCGCGTAGCGCGTGTACATGCGGAAGATCTCGGCTGCGAAGAGAGTGGCTTCGTCTCCGCCGGTACCGGCGCGGATTTCGAGAATGATGTTCTTCTCGTCGTTGGGATCTTTGGGAAGCAGCAGAACTTTCAATTCTTCTTCGACGGATGTGACGCGGCCCTGCAACTTGTCGAGCTCTTCCTGTGCGTAGGCGCGCATCTCGGGATCTTTTTCGTCGAGCAGCATAGCTTTGCTGTCGGAAATTCCCTTGGTCAGATCTTTATACTCGCGATATTTCTCGACGATGGGCGCGATTTCGGCGTGGGCCTTGGCGGTCTTCTGGTATTTCGCCGAGTCATTGACGATATCCGGCGAGGCGAGAGCGTTGGTGAGCTCGTCGTAGCGGGTTTCGATTTGGTCTAATCTTTCAAACATTGGAGTTCTCAGTTCTCAGTAGTCAGTTCTCAGTGCCAAGCTCGAGATTCCCAATTCCGCAGACGCTCGCCGTCAGGCGAACGAATCATTCTATTCGGTTTTCAGTGGGAACTGAGAGCTGGGAACTAAGAACTGGTTATCGGGGTGGTCCCCTACGCAATCACCAATTCGCCGCCGCGTTCTTTTTCGAGGGACATGGCTTGATCGAGGGCGACGATGGCACATTGCGCCTGTTCATCGGACGGAGGCTTTGTAGTGATGCGCTGCAGCCAGAGTCCGGGGGCTGTCATTAGGGCGAAGAGCGATCCGCGATGCTTGGCGGCGAAGCGGATGATCTCGTAGGAGACGCCGGCAATGACTGGCAGCAGAACGATGCGCGAAGCGAAGCGCGCCCAGAAGGTGGTGTAGGGGATCAGCATGTAAAAGCCGATGGAGATCAGCATCACGGTCATCAGAAAACTGGTGCCGCAGCGCGGATGGAAGGTGGAATACTTCTGAACCTCGGCGACTTCGAGAGGCTTCCCATCTTCGAAGGCGAATACCGTTTTGTGTTCGGCACCGTGATATTCGTAGACGCGACGGATATCTTTCCAGAGCGAAACTCCCCAGATAAAGAGGAGGAACAGTGCGAGGCGAATGACACCATCGATCAGATTGAAGATGACGCGTCCGCCGAGCGCGGGGTCGATCTTCTTGAGTTCCGTCGCCGCGAGCAACGGAATGTACTTGTACATGAAGATGAAGAAGGCAATGGAGATGACGATGTTGACCGCGGCCAGCCAACTGCTGACCGTGGCAGCCTTCTCGCGGCCTGCACATTTGGAAGAGTCCGCCGCGCTTTGCGCTGGCGGGACGGCCGAGGCAGCAGTTGCCGCATGCTTTTTCTCGGTGCCTTCGTCCATGATGTCTTCGATGGCTACGTTGGCGGAGAAGCGGAGGGCGCGGTAGCCAAGCGTCATTGCATAGCCGAGAGTCATCACGCCGCGCACGATGGGCCAAGCCATCCATTTATGCTTTTCGGAGGGGCGCTCGAGGGGTTCGGTCATGGTGACGACCTCGCCGGAAGGCTTGCGGCAGGCGATGGCCCAAGCGTGAGGAGAGCGCATCATAACGCCTTCGAGCACGGCTTGGCCGCCGACAAGGGTTTCTTCTCCACTCTCAAGAGCAGGAAGAAGCTGAACCGCGGCGAGGAATCGGAGATAGTTAAGAAAACGGCGCACGACTATTGGATGCTCCTTAGTGGGGCAAGACGCACCTTCTAGGGTATCACAGGGCCGCGTGGGGGATGATCGTCCAGGCCGGAGCTAACTGATAGTAAATAAGGTAGTTACTTGGGCCGCGGCACTATCCTGCTATTTTATGCAACGACTATCGAAAACGTGCGAAGCAATCGGTAGTACCACAAAGAAGCTGGTGAAGACGTCGCTTGTGTCGGAGTATTTCCAATCTTGCCCGGTGGATGTGGCGGCAGTGTCGGCGGTATTTCTCTCGGGCCGACCGTTTCCTGTCTGGGAAGAGGCGACACTGCAAATTGGCGGACGCTGGTTGTGGCGAATTGTCTCGGAACTTGCAGGTAAGGAAGATGTTGAAGTCACGGCCGCATACCGGCGGCTCGGCGATCTGGGAGCGGTTGCAGGAGAGCTGCTTCCGCAACGGGCAGGTCAAGGCCTAGGGGTGTTGGATGTGGACGCTACCTTTCGGCAGATTGCTTCTGTACGGGGACCGGCGGAGAAAGCTGCAATCGTCCGCGATCTGCTTTCGAAGGCCACGCCGCTCGAGGCGAAGTACATCGTAAAAATCATGACGGGCGATCTGCGGATTGGATTGAAAGAAAGCCTGGTGGAGGAAGCGATTGCAAAAGCATACGGCAGCTCTCTTTCGGAAGTGCAAAGGGCAAACATGCTGCTGGGCGATATTGGCGCAACTTTGCGTCTGGCGGCAGAGAGCAAATTAGGAGAAGCGCGGATGAGACTGTTTCATCCGCTGGGATTCATGCTGGCGAGTCCGGTTGAATCGACTGAAGAGGGGCTGAGCTATTTCGCCGAGGCGGCAGTCGAAGATAAATATGACGGGATACGGGCACAGGCGCACGTCTCGGGCGAAGAGGTGAAGATCTTTTCGCGCACGAGGGATGAGATCACTGAGTCGTTTCCGGAATTGCCGCTGGCTTTGGCCGGGCTTCCGCAGGGTGCGATTCTGGATGGAGAGATTGTGGCGTGGGAATATCCGGAAAAGTTGGAAGATGCTAAGGCGATTGTCGATGAAGCGGTTTCGGCAGAGAGCGAGGCGAAGGCAGAGAATCTGGGTTCGGCGCGGCCGTTCAGCGTGCTGCAGCAGCGACTGGGGAGAAAAAAGGTCAGCGACAAGATGCTGCGGGAGGTTCCGGTCGCATTTCTTGTTTTCGATGTCTTGTATGCGGATGGAGAGTTGGTAATTGACCGTCCTCTCAGGGAGCGAGCGCGGGTTCTGGATGGTTTACTCTCGTCTCGGCAGGAAACACCTCATCCCAGAGGACACAGAGGAACACCGGGCGCTCAGGGATCGCTTGATTTCGGTCCGAGTTCCGGCGAAGAAGAGTCTGTTGTAGAGGCTCGCCTCATTCGCGCTCCTGTATTTCGAGCTGCGTCCCCGGCAGACTTGGAACAGCTTTTCGATGCAGCGAGAGCACGGGGCAACGAAGGGCTGATGATCAAAGATCTGGAGTCGCCGTACTCTCCGGGGAAACGCGGGAAATCTTGGCTGAAAATGAAGAGGGAGTTGGCGACGCTCGACGTTGTTGTGACGGCCGTCGAATATGGACACGGGAGACGCGTCGGCGTGCTCAGCGACTATACATTCGCGGTTTGGGATGGCGAGCGGCTGGTGAATATTGGCAAGGCATACTCCGGGTTGACGGATGCGGAGATCGCGGAAATGACGAAGTGGTTCGTGGAGCACACGGTTGAAGATCAAGGATTCAGGCGCGTGGTCGAACCGAAGATCGTGCTCGAAGTAGCCTTCAATAACATGATGGAATCGGAACGGCATGAGAGCGGGTATGCGTTGCGGTTTCCGAGGATTGTGCGGCTGCGGCCGGACAAGTTGGCGGAAGAAGCAGATACGATCGAGCGGGCGAAGGAGATTTACCTTAATCAGCACTCGTAGTTCTAATATCTGTTAGTGGCTGTGATGATGGCGGTGCTCTTCGGTCTCGACCACCGGAATCACGCAGCCGTGCGCCGTTTCGCAGATTACGTGTTCGAACTGGATGGTCGTGTGGTCGATGCAGAACCCGTGCAAAAGACGATCTTTCACATCGCGCAAGATGCGCTCGCTGACCGAGGGCGGAATGTCCGCAATAGAGATGTGGCAGGAGAGCGCGTGAGTTTCGGACCCGATGCTCCAGACGTGGAGGTCGTGAACGTCGTTCACTCCTTCGACTTCACGAATGGTGGATTCGATCTTTTCGAGCTTCATTCCTCGCGGCGTACCTTCCAGCAGGATGTTCAACGTCTCGCGCACGATGCTGAAGCCCGACCACAAAATCAGAACGCCAATTCCGACTGACAACGCCGAGTCGATCCAGTAGTTGCCGGTAACCAGAATCATCCAGCCACCCAGGATTACGGCGGCTGTCGACAACGTGTCGCCGACTTCGTGAAGCAACGCGCTGCGAATATTGACGTCGCCTCCTGATCGGTAGAGCAACAGAGCAATTACGCCGTTCATCACCACGCCGGCGCCCGCCACCCACATCATCACGCTGGCCTGTACGTGCTCGGGATGCTGAAGCCGGCGGAAAGCCTCATAAAGGATGAAGAACGACACGACGACGAGAGAGCTGGCATTGACCAGCGCGGCAAGCACTCCGGCTCGGTGATAGCCGAAAGTCTTGGTTGAACTCGCGGGACGCGATTGAAAGTAGACGGCGACCAGCGAGAGCAAAAGCGCGAGAAAGTCGGAGAGATTGTGTCCAGCTTCGGAGAGCAGCGCCAGAGAATGGGCGCGAATGCCGGCCACGACCAGCAGGACGATATAAGCCAGAGTCACGCCAAGCGAGATCTTGAGGACCTTGGTGGGGCTTCCCGTGCCGTGAACATGGACGTGCATGTAGTCAGTGTACGAGGGCCGAAGATGCGCTTCAAGCTGCGTGCAGTGGATGTTTTCCTTCCAGGCAAAAAGCCAAGGGCGAACCATATGTGGATGTTCAAGTTGCCGGTAGCGACGCCGATGATCTCTGTGCGCCCAGAGGGTTAAGTACGACCCTTCGATCTCATTGACACCTCTGAGCGGCGGCACGGTTGCAACGGGAAGAGCAGGAGCCTCGAGCATGGACGAAATCATTAAGGATTTTCTTATCGAGAGCGCGGAGAATCTGGACCGGCTGGACCAGGACCTGGTGAAGCTCGAAGGGGCGCCTTCGTCCAGCGAGCTGATCGCAGGAATTTTTCGCACGATTCATACGATCAAGGGAACCTGCGGCTTTCTCGGATTTGCCCGGCTGGAAAAGCTGGCCCACGCGGGCGAGAGCCTGTTGTCGCGGCTGCGTGACGGCGAACTGACTCTCAATGCCGATATCACGAGCGGGTTGCTCGCGATGGTGGATGCCGTGCGACAAATGCTCGCTCAGATTGAGGCCTCGGGTCAGGACGGCGAGGATGATCACGCGAGCCTCATCGCCCATTTGACGGAGTTGCAGAGTGGCGCGGCAAAGCCGTCCGGGACGACTGCGGAAAGTGCCAGTGCACCGCCGTCAGCAGAGGTAACAAGAGTTGCCGAGGTTCCAACAGCTCCGGAACAGGCAGATCCAGCAAAGATTGGAGGCGTACTGATTGAGCGGGGACATATCCGCCCGGAGGATCTTGCCAGCGCGCTGGAATTGCAGGAACTCGGCCGACGCAAGATTGGGGAAATCCTAGTAGCGCAGGGAGCCGCTCGTCCCGAGGAGGTCGCGGCGGCGCAGCAGACGGTACAGGCTCGGAATCCAGAGTCTGCGGTGGAAACCATTCGGGTGGGAGTGAACCTGCTCGACCGGCTGATGAATCTGGTCGGCGAATTGGTGCTCGCTAGGAACCAGCTGCTGCAGTTTTCCAACAGCACGCAGGATGCAGGCTTTCAAGCAGTTTCGCAGCGCATGAATCTGATCGCAACCGAGCTGCAGGAAGAAGTCATGAAGACGCGCATGCAGCCGATCGGCAATGTCTGGAACAAGTTTCCGCGGATGGTCCGTGATCTTGCCCTGAGCTGCGGCAAAGACGTAAGCCTTGAGATGGAAGGCCAGGATACGGAACTGGACCGGACGATCATCGAGGCGATCAAGGATCCGCTGACGCACTTGGTGCGCAATTGCATCGATCACGGAATTGAAACGCCGGAAACGCGGCAACAAGCGGGGAAAGAAATTGCGGGAGTGCTGAAACTACGGGCGTTTCACGAGGGCGGGCAGGTCAATATCGAAATCAGCGATGACGGTGCCGGTTTGAACGGGGAACGAATCCGGGAGAAGGCAGTCGAGCGCGGCTTGGTGGGATCGCAACAAGCAGCAAGGATGTCAGATCGCGACATCTTCAACATGATTTTTCTGCCGGGATTCTCCACTGCGGAAAAGATCACGAATGTTTCCGGGCGGGGCGTAGGGATGGATGTCGTGAAGACCAACGTGGAAAAGATCGGAGGCACGGTCGATGTGCAGTCTACGGCCCGAAAGGGCACGACGGTCAAGATCAAGATCCCTCTGACGCTGGCGATTATTCCTGCATTGATGGTGACTTCGGGAGGCGAGCGGTACGCGATTCCACAAGTCAGTTTGCTGGAGCTGGTGCGCCTGGAAGCGGGTGAAGGGAGTAAGGGGATTGAAATGGTCCAAGGCGCCCCAGTCCACCGTTTGCGTGGACGACTGCTGCCGGTGGTGTATCTGAATCGGGAGCTCCGGCTCGACCTTGACGGAAAAGACTCTCGTACCGATCGCCCGACGAATATCGTCGTGGTCCAGGCGGACGGCCGCGAGTTTGGATTGGTGGTCGACGAGATTACAGACACGGAAGAAATCGTCGTCAAGCCAATGGGCAAGCAGCTGAAGGGAATCAGCGCATATTCCGGGGCGACGATTATGGGCGACGGCCGCGTGGCGCTGATTCTGGACATCCTGGGACTGGCGCAGCGGGCGCAGGTTATCTCCGAAGCGCGTGAGTCTGCTCTCAGCGACAAGGAAAAGGCCAATAAGAGGGAGGAGCTACGTTCCGATCGCCAAACTCTCCTCCTGGTGCAATGCGGCGCCCAGGGACGGATGGCGATTCCCCTGTCGCTGGTGGCGCGGCTCGAAGAATTCCCCGCAGATTCCATTGAAATGGCGGGCGCGCAGGAAGTCACGCAGTATCGCGGACAGATTATGCCGCTGATCCGGCTCTCCCATGTACTCGCCGCTGCGGGAAAAGGATCTTCTGCGGCCGCAGAAGGACGCCTCCAGGTGGTCGTTTACTCCGAGGCCGGACGCAGCGTGGGACTGGTCGTAGACCGCATCGTCGACATCGTCGAGGAAAGCTTGGTCGTGCAGAATCCAGCGGAGCGCAAGGGAGTCATTGGATCCTCCGTCATTCAAAAGCGAGTGACGGATTTGTTAGACGTTCCCAAAGTCGTGCGCGACGTAATTCCCGGCTTTGCAGAACAGCCGGCAGCAGTCTAGGAGGGATGTATGGGCGCGTCGCAGCAATTTTGCACGTTTTTTCTCGATGGGCACGTCTTTGGAACTCCGGTGCCGAAGGTGCAGGAGGTGATTCAACACCAGGAGATGACACGCGTCCCGCTTGCACCGGATGTGGTGAGCGGTCTGATCAACCTGCGCGGACAGATTGTTTCCGCGATCGATCTGCGCCGCCGGCTCGGTTTGCCCAATCGGCCCCAGGGACAGCTGCCCATGAACGTAGTGGTGCGCACCAATGATGGCGCAGTCAGTCTTCTGGTGGATGAGATCGGTGACGTCATTGAGGTTGAGGAAGAAACCCTGGAGAGTCCTCCGGAAACGCTACACGGCTTTGCCCGCGAAGTGGTCAGTGGCGTTTACAAGCTTTCCGGACGGCTGCTGCTGGCGCTCGATATCGATAGGGTCGTGGATCTGTCGGACCTCACGAAGACGAAGGGTACTCGCGAATTTTAAATTCAAATCATCACGGCCCCGCCAAGCGCGGTGAACCGTAAGGAGAATCGAAATGAAACGCGTGCGGGGAAAAAAAGCAGGCAAGCTCGACCAACAACAGTTACTTGACGACCACGCCCAGATCGCGGCACTCAGCAAAGCGCAGCCGATCAGCGGATACGCCATGGACGGGACAGTTCTTGACGTCAACGAAAACTTCGAAATATTGCTCGGCTTCAGCCGCGACGAAGTCGTGGGCAAGGACATCAGCATCTTTGTGGACGAGCAGACGCGAAAGAGTGCGCAATACCAGGCCGAGCATAAAGCTCTCTGGGAAAAACTGAAGCGGGGCGAACCGCAGCAAGGCGAGGGTAAGCGAGCTACGAAACAGGGAAAAGAGATTTGGCTTCATTACTCATACAACCCCGTGCTTGACGCGGATGGAAAGCCTTACAAGGTCGTCAACTATTTCCAGGACATCACGCAACAGAAACTCGCCAGTGCCGACCAGAAGGGGCAGATTGCAGCCATCGGCAAGGCACAAGCGGTAATCGAGTTCCAGATGGACGGGACCATTATCACTGCTAATGACAACTTTCTGAATGCTCTGGGCTACACCCTGGACGAGGTCAAGGGCAAGCATCACAGCATGTTTGTCGATGAAGCCTACAAGCAGAGTCCGGCCTACAAAGAATTCTGGGCCAAGCTGAACCGGGGAGAATACGACGCTGCCGAATACAAGCGCATCGGCAAGGGCGGACGGGAGGTCTGGATTCAGGCTTCGTACAACCCCATCCTCGACCTCGACGGCAAGCCATTCAAAGTTGTGAAATACGCGACCGACGTTACGCGGCAAAAGTTGCTGAACGCCGACTACCAGGGGCAAATCGCCGCAATCAGCAAAGCGCAGGCAGTGATTGAGTTCCACATGGACGGAACGGTGATCACGGCTAACGACAATTTTCTTCGGGCTCTCGGATACACGCTGGAGGAGATCAAAGGCAAACATCACAGCCTTTTCGTTGAAGAAGCGTACCGGCAAAGCTCGGACTACACGGAATTCTGGACCAAGCTGCGCCGCGGCGAGTACCAGGCGGCGGAGTACAAGCGCATCGGCAAGGGCGGTCGCGAGGTCTGGATTCAGGCCTCCTACAACCCGATCCTCGATCTCAATGGCAAGCCCTTCAAGGTGGTCAAATACGCCACAGATATTACTGCGCAGAAGCTGGCGGTGAACGCGATGATGGCGGATGCCATGATGCTGTCGCAAGCGGCGGTGGAAGGTAAATTGGCCACTCGGGCAGATGCCAACCGACATCAAGGTGACTACCGGAAGGTTGTAGAAGGCGTGAACAGCACGCTCGATGCAGTTATCGGACCGTTGAACGTGGCGGCAAAGTATGTTGACGACATTTCCGGCGGATTGACAGAAGCGCGCGGGGTACTGCAGTCGATGGCGGACAATGACTACACCCGCCGCGTCGCGAACTCGAGCAAGCGAGTGAAGATCACCGACGTGTACAACGGTGATTTCAACACCATCAAGAACAACTTGAACGCGTGTATCGAAGGGCTGGCGGCGGTGGGGGCCGCTACCAATAAAACGGCAGACACGCTGCAATCGAGCATGAAGTCGATCGCACAGAACGCGCAAGCATTGTCCAGTTCATCGCAGCAATTGGCGGCGACAAGCCAGCAGATGAGCGGCAATGCCGAGGAAACATCGGCTCAGGCCAATACGGTTGCTACCGCGACTCAGCAGGTCACGACCAACCTGAACAGTGTTGCGACCGGCGCGGAAGAGATGACGTCGACCGTGCAGAGTATTTCGAGCAATGCCGGCGAGGCAGCGAAGGTCGCGGCCGAAGCAGTCAAGACCGCAAATGGCGCCAACGCAACGGTGGCCAAGCTGGGAGAGTCGAGCGCAGAAATTGGGCAGGTGATCAAGGTGATCACATCGATCGCGCAGCAAACCAATCTGCTGGCGCTCAACGCCACGATCGAAGCGGCCAGGGCCGGAGAAGCGGGCAAGGGCTTTGCTGTTGTGGCCAATGAAGTCAAGGAACTGGCGAAGCAGACAGCCAAGGCGACGGAGGATATCAGCCAGAAGATTACGGCGATTCAGGACGATACTAAGCGGGCGGTGGAAGCGATTGGCAGCATCACCGGAATCATCAACCAGATCAATGACATTTCTGGAACGATCGCAACTGCAGTCGAGGAACAGAGTGCGACCACCAACGAGATGTCGCGCAACGTCCAGGAAGCGGCGAAAGGGTCGGGTGAAATTTCGCAGAACATTCAGGGTGTTGCTACCGCCGCCGAGAGCACGACGCGCGGAGCACAAGACACGCTGAAGGCTGCGCAACAACTGACCGAGATGGCAACCCAGCTGCGCACTCTGGTCGAGCAGTTCAAGCTGAGCGACAGCGCCGAGGCAGGGGCTTCCGGAAGGGAACACGTGAAAGCGCGGGCCGCGCAGGCCGCTTCGTAATGGCAGTGGCCGACGTGGAGCGAGGTGCAGTCAATTGACGCACAGCAAGAAAAAGCGCGTTCTGCTCGTCGACGACGCTGTCGTGGTTCGGAAGCTGCTGTCCACGGCGATTGGAGAAGATCCCGATCTTGAAGTGGCGGCGACGGCGGTGAATGGCCGCATGGCCCTGGCAAAGTTCTCCGCCGCCAAGCCGGACATCATTCTTCTCGACATCGAGATGCCGGAGATGGACGGACTCGAAACGGTGCGGGAACTCAGGAAGATCGATACCGGTGTTCCGATCATCATGTTTAGCACGCTGACGGAGCGCGGCGCCTCAATCACGCTGGAGGCGCTCGCGCTCGGGGCCACGGACTACGTTGCTAAGCCAAGCAATGTCAACGGAGCTGCTACATTCGAAACCATCACCGGCGAATTGATCCCGAAGATTCGCGCGCTGTGCCGGCTCCCGGGCCGTGGCGATCTCATCCCTGGGATCAAGCAAGCGATCCCGCCAGCGCATGTGTCGATTCGACCACGGTTGTGGTCGCCGGTCCACGTCGTCGTGATCGGAGTGTCAACTGGGGGACCGGATGCTCTGGCTCGGCTGTTGCCGACTTTGCCAGCTGATTTTCCGGTTCCCCTGCTGATCGCGCAGCACATGCCGGCCATTTTCACCTCGATGCTGGCCGCCCGCTTGAGCGCCAAATCAGCGCTGCCGGTGCGCGAATGTGTCTCAGGCGAATCCTTGTGCGCTGGGTGTGCTCTCATCGCTCCGGGAGACTTTCACATGGTTGTAAAACAGGAGAACGGAACTCCCCGGGTTAGCACGCATCAAGGTCCGCGCGAAAACTTTTGCCGTCCGTCGGTAGACGTACTCTTTCGCTCGGTGGCAGAAGTTTATGGAGCCCGCACTCTAGCCGTGATCTTGACCGGCATGGGTCATGATGGCCTCCGCGGTTGCGAGATGTTGCGGGAGCTAGGAGCTCGAATCTACGTGCAGGACGAAGCGAGCAGCGTAGTTTGGGGCATGCCGGGATTTGTTGCGAAAGGCGGTCTGGCTGACAAGATCCTTCCGCTTCAGCAAATGGGCCCGGAAATTGTGCGGGCAACGACTCTACAAATCGCTGCAAGAACGCAATTCTGAGAAGTAGCTTTTTGTGCGGATTAAGACTTGGTCAAGCTGTCGAGATAGCGCTTGTTGTAGAAGGAAGTTGTTTTCTGCACGAACTCGAGGATGCGGAACATGCGTTCGCGGCCTTCCCGATTCATTTCGCGGAATTGAACGGCAATACCGGAGCCGGGATCCAACCGCGCGACCACCCCTTCGGCGGTTAGAGTGGGGTCGTCCATTGAAAAGCCCAGCTTGATCTTGCTGCCCGCGGACAAGATCGTACTGGTTTCGACATAGCAACCGCCGAGGCTGACGTCAGTAATGTTGGCGAAGACTGGTACGCCACCTTCTTCCATTTGCACTTCGATCGTGACCCGGCATTTCAAACGAGGGTGGGCGCGGCGATCCTTGTAGGTAAGCTCTTTCTGCTTTTCCAGATACATCCGGCGATCAGCCTCGGCCAGGAGCTGCTCCGCGTCGTTACCGTCATCGGGATAGACGGCGCGTCCGACGCTAAGAGAAAGGATTTCTTCTCCGCAGACTTCACTTCCCGCTTGGCGGGCAAGGATACGCATTTGTTCGGCTTTCTTTCCGGCCGAATCGCCGATGAGGCCGGGAGCGATTACGACAAATTCGTCGCCGCCCATACGGGCAACGTAGTCGTACTCGCGGCACGTGTCTTTCAGAGCCTGGGCGAAAAGGCGCAAGACGCGGTTGCCTTCCAGATGGCCGAAGCGATCATTGATCTGCTTGAAGCCGTCCATATCGGAGACCATAACAGTGAGTGATGAGTTGTCTCGTTTGCAGCGGGCCAGCTCCCGATCAAGCTGGAGGAAAAGCGAACGAGCATTGGGCAGTCCGGTGAGGTAGTCCGTGATAGCGGAGTTCTCAGCCTGCTGATACTTGAGCGCGTTCTCAATGGACAGCGCCATCTTGCCGCTAACTGCGAGCAGGATTCGCAAGTGATCGGAGGTAAAGGCATCGCGTTCACCGCGGTAGAGCGCGAGTACTCCGATGACGCCGGCAACTCCTTCCAGCGGAACCGCTAGCGCCGAGCGCAGCGTGCTGAATTTCGAGGGGTCGTTCAGATATCCAGGCTCGACGGAGGGGTTGCCGTTGATGATGGGCTTACGATTATGCGCCACCCAACCGGAAAGACCCTGTCCAATGGGAATGCAGAGTGAGGAGAACAAGCGGTAGTTATCGCCGTTCACATATTCGGGAATAAGTTCTTGTTCGCGCTTGATATAGATCGCGATCGCATCATACGGCACCATCGGCTTGAGCTTGACCGAAAAGACCGAGAGAGTTTCACCCAGGCTGAGAGAAGCGCCGAGGTCCTGGCTTAGTTCGAAGAGTGCCTGAGCTTCCTGACGGGCTGCTGCGATGGACGACAAGAAAGTATTCTCGCGCCCGGTGTAGTCCTGAGCAAGGGCGCTTTCGAATCCTGCGGCAGGCTCGAGTCCGCGCTCGATTTTGATCCCGGTCGAGAGAAGAGCGTTCGGATCTTCTGCGGATTTCGCAATGGCCAGTCGTTCGAGATGCTGATAGCGCTTTTGCAGGATATCGACAACCTTTGGATCGAATGACTTGCCCGACTCGGATGCGAGTTTCTGCATCACGTCTTTCAACGGTAACGCGCGCCGGTACTGGCGGTCGGAGGCCAGAGCATCCAGGTAGTCGACGGCAGAGAGGATACGGGCCCCGATCGGGATTTCGGCTCCTTTGAGTCCCATCGGATAGCCGGAACCATCCCATTTCTCATGGTGAGCGCGCACGATTGGGACGACTGGATAAGGGAAGCGAACGCGTTCCAGAATCTCAGCCCCAACGAGAGTATGGATCTTCATTTTCTCGAATTCTTCAGGAGTGAGACGTCCAGGCTTGGAGATGATGTGCTCGGGCACAGCCAGCTTGCCGATGTCGTGCAAGAGCGCGGCGGCATGGAGAGCCTCAAGCTCGGGACCACTCACGCCTAATTCCTTCGCGACTTCAATCGCATAGACTCGGACACGCTGCAGATGCTCGTGCGTAGTGTGGTCCTTGGCTTCGATGGCCAACGCGAGGGCTTCGATGGTTCGCAGGTGCAGATTCGCCATCTCCTCGACGTGCCGCTTTTCATCTTCGAGCTTACCCAGATAGAGTCGATATGAGCGATAGATGACGTAAACCGCCGGCAGAATCAGGAGCGATGTTTCCCAGTTAAATTTCTCGTTCAGCCAGGCGATGATCCCGGCAATTCCTGCTCCCACGAGGTAGTACGGGAACGACCAGAAGTAGCAATCGACGAGGATGCGGGTCAGTGGGCGGCGCTCAGTGAGCGAGATGACCGTAGCAATGGAACCGGCATTCGCGATGAAGTAAACCGTGGCCGCCAGTCCGAGCAGGACGGGATGGCTCTCGAAGATCAAGTTCATCACAGGATGGTGATAAACGAGATAAGCGAGTGCGGTGGAAACACATCCTGCACAGACGTTGAATGTGACCTGAATGGCCTTGGGCCGCTCAGGATAAAGGCACTGAGCCAGCATGGAGATGGCGCCGAGAATCAGTGTCTCGGTAAAACTCAGTTCGAGAACGCCGATTAAGATAAAGAGGAAATTAACGGAGAGTGTTCCGGTGATACCAGGCAAGTTCACTTTGAGCCGCGATGCCAGGATCGCGATGCCCAAGTAGCAGATGAACTCGGCAATGTTTTTGCTGCTTTGATGGATGGCGCCATAGAGCAGCGTCGCGAGTCCGGCTGCCACCACGAGTGTGATGAACAGTCTTGCAGGGATAGATAGTCCCTTCCACGAGCGAGAGTGCTCAGGCAGACCGATGGCAATACTGGTTGCGCCAGTCATAGCGAATGAGACGGAGCCGGGGAGAAGGCGACTCGCACCTTTCATAAATATCAGCTAAGGCATTTAGAAACAATGATTTGGGGTATTTCGCAGAAACTTCGGTAACCCTTCTCGAAACTCGAGGAGGTTGACAAACGTGGGATGATTTGTCCCGTATGAACACTGGTCAAGAATCTAAAGAGGTAGCAACGGTCCGTCGAGAGAGTTGGGTGAAACTTGGGTGGGCTGCTCTAGTCGGCGTCGTTCTGCTCCCGGCTTCGCTACAAGCAGAACCCATTTCGCTTCAATCACTTGTGACTCCATCCCATGTGGTTGAAAAGGATGGGCATCGGGTGACGTTTGCGGTGCACGGCTTTATCGAGGTCAACTCGCTCGCCGAACTTTTCCCTTACATCGAATCGCAGGCTCGACGCTGGGCAACAAGCCCTGAGCTGGATGAAACAGCGCGTCATCAGCTTCGCCGGGATTTGTTGCGAAGAGGCGTCGAGAGTCGAGTGATTTCCATGGTGGACGAGCGCCCCTTGGAGACGCTGATCACCCACACGAAGGCCGAACTCGAGCAGGCGCTGGCTCGAGTGAAGGAACCGACTCCGGACGGTTATGCCGATGCATTTCTGGAGGTGCAAGAGAAGTGGAAGCATTCTTTGAATTGTTGGAGCGCGTCACCGTCGATCCCGGCCCGAGTCCTTTCGAATTGGTATCCGATTGAAGAAGGGATCCACCTGTACGGAGCGACGTATGACTCGACCGAACACTTCTGGCAGGCAGTGAAATATCACCCGGGCACGACGGTCGCCGAATTGACGGACTTGCTCGGACTGCTGGAGCACAGAGATTGGGAACAGTGGTTGAAGCGATTAGACGACGATCCTAAGGTCTATTTGGCGAATGCATACGCGGTCGAGTTTCTGCGCCACAACCTGACGCCCCAGCGGCTTCGTTGGTTTCGAGACGAGATGACCAGGCAATCAGTGCGGGCGGGCGAACACGCGCGAGCGGCTCAGCAGCGTGAAGATAAGGCGTTCCGCTTTACGGCTTACGAAGAAAAAGTTTTGTGGGGCGATCTGGCGGATGTTTTCCATCTGGTGTACATCTTTTCGGCTACCGACGATCCGTTCCGGAAGACTTTGGCGGAACACCATTTTGACGGAATCTATCTGCAAGGCCGAAAGATGGGATTCATCAGCGAAGAATATCGTTCGCTGATGCTTGAGATCTGGAAGGTGAAATATTTGGAGATGCCGCGGTTTGGCGAAGTGATTCGTTCTATACCACTCGAAATCCGGTTATCGCATTTTCTGAATGATGGCGACTCGCCTGACATTCCGATTCCGATTTACATCGGATATTTGAATCAGATTCGCGACATGGCGATCGCCCAACAGAAAACTTCAGCGAAATAAAAGCGCGACTGGCGCTCCCTTCCTCAGACGGAGTGGGAGACGTCTTCTTCAGCGACATCCCGATCGTCGTTATTGTTGGTTGTCGCAGCCGTCGTAGACGCTTTCCCGCGCCGCATGGCGACGATTCCAGTGCGCACCATTTCCAGCACGCCGTAGGGGCGAAGGACTTCAAGAAGGCCATCAATCTTGTCTTCGGCTCCAGTGATTTCGATCGTGAGCGACTCCGGAGCGACGTCAACCACGCGAGCACGGAAGACGCTGGCGAGTTCGAGCACGTGAGAGCGAGCTTCATGCGTTGCCGCGACTTTGATCATGGCAAGATCGCGAACGATGGAAGGCTCGTTCGTGATGTTCTCGACGAGCAGCACGTTCACGAGCTTGTAGAGATTTGCTTCGATGCGTCGCGACTGATCGTGGTCAGCTTCGACCGTGATGGTCATGCGAGAAACCTCAGGCTTCTCGGTACGCCCCACTGTCAACGAATCGATATTGAACGCGCGCCGACGAAACAATGACGCCACGCGCGTCAGCACGCCCGGTTTATTTTCCACGTATACGACGTATGTATTCAGCATGGGTTCTCTATTCGTCCGCCGCGGTTTCAACAATCTTGCTGGGTCGCCGGATCATCTCATTCAACGAGGCTCCGGCAGCCACCATCGGATAAACGGTGTCTTCCTGCTCTACGCGGAAATTCATGAGCACCGGACCGTCATGCTCCCGCGCTGCTCTGACCGACGGCACGACCTGGGATCGCTCGGTGATCGTCATGCTGCGAATGCCATAAGCTTCACCAAGTTTCGCAAAATCGGGATTGAGTAGCGGCGTGGCAGCGTAGTTGCGATCGTAGAAAAATTCCTGCCACTGCCGGACCATGCCGAGAAATCCATTGTTGATGATGGCGATGTTGATCTTGAGCTTCTCCTGCACGATGGTGGCGAGCTCGCAAAGTGTCATCTGGAAGCCGCCGTCGCCAACCACCACCCAGACTTCGGCTTCGGGCCGCGCCACTTTCGCGCCGATCGCTGCTGGTAGAGCGAATCCCATCGTGCCGAGTCCTCCGCTGGTGATCAGGCTGCGGGGTTTCTCGTGCTTGTAGTACTGCGCTTCCCACATCTGGTGCTGGCCGACATCAGTGACAACGACCGTGTCTCCGTCGCGCGTCTCGCGCCAAAGATCATTGATCACATGCGCGGCATACAGGTGCCCACTGTCCGGCAAGTTTTGGATATCGCGAACGGCGGAGTCACCTTTTAGCTTGTCGATAAAATCGAGCCATTCGCTGCGGTCGATCGACTCCACCTTCGGCATCAACTCGTGCAGCACTTCGCGGAGGTCGCCGACAAGCGGCACGTCCACTTTGACGTTCTTGTTAATCTCCGCAGGATCGATCTCGATGTGAATCTTTTTGGCGTTCGAAGCGTACGTCTTCAGGTTACCGGTCACGCGATCATCGAAGCGCATGCCAAAAGCGAGAAGCAGGTCCGCTTCCTGAATCGTATGGTTGACCCAGGCTTCGCCGTGCATGCCCATCATGCCAAGGTTGAGAGGGTGTGCCGCCGGGAACGAACCAATTCCGAGGAGGGTCAGCGCAACCGGAATGCCCGCGCGTTCGGCAAACTCGCGCACCTCCTGCATAGCTCCCGAGATCATGATGCCGTGTCCTGCGAGAATCACGGGCCGCTTCGCGTTGTGAATCAAGTCCAGCGCCTGCTCGTATTCTTTCGTCTCCGGCGACAGGTCGGGACGATATCCTGGCAACTGAGGCTTTGCGGCTTCCCAATCGAAGTCACATGTTGTTTGCTGGGCATCCTTCGTGATGTCGACGAGTACAGGGCCGGGACGGCCGGATCGCGCCACATAAAAGGCTTCGCGGATGGTGCGCGCGACTTCGCTGGCGTGCGTGACCAGATAGTTGTGCTTCGTGACGGGCAGAGTCACGCCGGTGATGTCGGTCTCTTGAAATGCGTCGGAGCCGATGAGCTTGCTGCCGACTTGTCCGGTGATGCAGACGATCGGAGAGGAATCGAGCATCGCGGTGGCGATGCCCGTCACCATGTTGGTGGCACCGGGTCCGGAGGTGGCGACGGCGACTCCAACTTGGCCGCTGGCGCGAGCGTAGCCGTCGGCCATGTGCGTGGCTCCCTGTTCGTGGCGCACCAGGATGTGATGGATCTTGCTGCCTTTCAACGCGTCATAGGCAGGCAAAATCGCTCCGCCGGGATAGCCGAACACGTGCTTCACGCCCTCACGCTCGATGCATTCCCAGAGAATGCTCGCGCCGGTCATACTCTTACCAATCGTTTTGTCCTTCATCGCAACCTTCCCATTGTTCCGACTTCGATGTTCATGGCCAAAAAACGCAAAACCCACCGAGCCAGTGTTTCTGGCGGGGCGGGATTCGGGAGCCTTCAGGATTTCTCTGTTCTCAGCTCACTGCTTCCCTCCACACCGGAACGGGCGCAATAATTCGCTCCCTGAAGACGACGACATGAATTCGGTGTAGATCGCGGTTATGCATAAATCTTTTGAGCGGTGGTGAGATGGTATCGAAGCCAAACGCGCGCTGCAAGGGTAAAGTCGCGGGATTATCTGGCGAGTACTGTCTAGAGCCGAATCAATCCGCGTTCAAGGTCCTGAGCGGCGTGGGTGATATTCTCCGGCTTGCCGAGATCGCGCCAGTAGTAGTCATCAGCACGAAATCCGGAAATTCTCTCGCCCTGACCAGCAAGACGCAGGTAGGTTGTAATGATGGAAAAGACGCCTTCCTCGGACATCATCGAAAGAAGCCGGGGAGAAATCACATGGATGCCGCAGAATGCGAGGGGCTGAGGGGTTGGCGCCGATCGAACCATCTCGACGGGTCCATCGCGGCCTGCCTGGCGGCCGCATAGTTCGTTCTCGCCATTGAACAGCAAGTAACGGGAGGTCTCACGATCCTGGACAGCCAGCGTAGCGAGGGCTTTGCCTTCCTGATGGAACTTAACCATTTTCAGCAGATCGATTGAACTGATGACATCGACATTGTGCAGGACGAACGGCTCTTCGGTGCCTCCCTCCCGAAAGAACCAGGCAGCATTTTTCAATCCGCCGCCGGTATCGAGCAAAACGTCTTCGCGTGAGATCTCAATGCGCATGCCGAAGTTGTCGTTCTTCTTCAAATAATCGGCAACCATGTCAGCGTAATGATGGACGTTGACGATTACCTCGCGAATTCCGAAATAGGCCAGGCGGCGGAGGGTGATTTCCAACATCGTGTGCCCGGCGACTTCCACAAGCGCTTTCGGGCGATCGTCGGTAAGCGGACGCAGGCGGGTTCCGAGCCCGGCGGCCAGAACCATGGCCTTCATTTCGCGGCTTTCTCCGCCTGGCTGTTCTCGGCCGCCATTCGTTCCAGTTCGCGATGTTGCAGGGCGACTTCCACACCAGTTCTGCCTCGAAGCCGCTTCGCAACTTGTTCTGCCAGATAGACAGAACGGTGCTGGCCGCCTGTACATCCGAACGAGACCATCAAATTCTTGAAGCCGCGTTGCTGATAGTTCCTCACGCTGGCGTCGACCAGCGACATCACGCTTGCGAGAAACTGGTGCACGCTTTCTTCCTGGTTGAGATAGTCGATTACCGGCGCGTCTCTCCCGGTGAGAGGCTTGAAACGATCTTCGCGGCCGGGATTAGGCAGGCTCCGCCCGTCGAAAACGAATCCACCGCCGTTTCCACTTTCGTCTTTGGGCAGGCCGCGGTGAAATGAGAAGCTAACGATCCTGACAACAAGATTGTCTGCGTCGGTCGCCAGTCCCTGTAATTTCTCGGAGGCAAGCATGCTGTGGAAAGCTTCCAGCAGGGTGGGAAGGGCGATCGGCAGAGTGACATTGTGTTGAAGCCAACGCAGGTTTTTCAAAGCATACGGCACGCTTTGCAGGAAGTGCACCTTGCGTTCGTAGAATCCGCGAAATCCGTACGCTCCGAGCGCCTGCATGATGCGGATATAGACGTAGGCGTAATAGTGATGCAGGAAGGCTTCGCGCCTCACATCGGCAAAGCCGCGCAAGGATTCCAGATAGTGATCGAGCAACTGCAGCCGCAGTTCCGGGGGAAGATCGGCCTTCGCGTCGTAGAGAAGAGAGGCGACGTCGTATTGCAACGCGCCTTTGCGTCCGCCCTGATAGTCCAAGAAGTAAGGCTGCCCGTCGCGCAGCATAATGTTGCGCGATTGGAAATCGCGATAAAGAAAAAAATCGCGCGGCGCGCTTAGCAGAAACTTCGTCAACCGGCTGAAATCATCTTCGAGAGCCTGCTCGCTGAACGGAATGCCTGCGAGCCGCAGAAAATAGTACTTGAAATAGTTGAGGTCCCAGGAGATCGATTGGCGATCGAAACTTCCTCGCGGATAGCAGACCTTGTAATTGAGATCGCGGCCAGCCTCGATCTGGAACCGCGGAAGCGTCGCGATTACTTTTCGGTAGGCCTCCACGACTCGGGGATCAATTGATTCGCCTTTCCGATGTTTTGAAAGAAACTGAAAAAGAGAAGTGTCGCCAAAATCTTCTTCGAGATACGCCCCATGGTCGAGATCCTGACCATAAATCTCGGGGACGGGCAGGCCGTGCCTACGAAAGTGGCGGGAGAATTCAAGGAAAGCAACATTCTCTTCGCGAACGCCGTAAAGAATGCCGATCGCGCTTGTCCCTTTGCCCGTCAGGCGTATGATTTTGCGGCCTGATCCGCCGAGTTCTCCCTGTACGGGCTGGACCCGTTCGACGGGGAAATGGAAATGCTGCTCGAAGAGATTATTGAGAACGTCCATGAAGTCTGCCATCGCGGTTCAGCGGTGACAATCCATCACCAAGATATCACCGAAGGCAAACGACGAAGGCGTGAGGGATCATCCTGCGAAACAGTACGGATGGCCGGGGAGTGAAGGGATTGAAGCGGCTGCTCGCCGAGTTCATTCTTGCCGGTGGGCCAGGATATCAAAAGTGCACTTGACTTCGTCTTTAACACGAATCGTCCCGGCAGCAGCGCTGACTAGGGCAATGCCGAAATCACTCTGACGAAGTGCAAAATCACCGCTCGCTCGAAGAGAAGTTCCGTTGATTGTGACTCTCGCCGACACCGGCATTGATTTCGTCGTGCCATGCAAGGTCAATTCTCCCTTAAGCGCAACCCAATAGCGGTCGCCAGTCCCGCTGGCAGTGACACCGGTACACTCGTACACAATCTCCGGATAATCATCGGTCTCAAGGACTTCCTGGCGAATCCTGCGATTGATTTCATCGCGGTCTTTTTCGCTCCCGCCTTCGGCGGCCTCAAGAGAGTTTGCCTTGATTGTAAGGGTCATGCGTGCTCCTGCCAGCGGGTTGGCGCCGACCATGAACTCTATATTCCCAGCGAAATCGCGGATGACAATCTTGGGATTGTGGCCGAAGGCGGACAGCAGACCCGTGGCCGTAACCTGGACGGCGAAGCTGCTCTGACTGGCGTCGATTACGTGGCGGACGGTGGCATCCTCCGGGAGCGGCGCGCTCGCATGCATGATTTTTTCCCCTGTTCTCTCAAGTGGCCGTGGCTGACTGCGTACTCTGGATCTGTTTCCGGCCCACCATATAGAAGTTAAATTTCAGTTCGTCCTGAAGCTTTAGCGTGCCGCCCGCGATTGAAGCGATCCGAATTCCGTAATCGCTCTGCAGAAGGCTGAACTCTCCGTAGGCCCGAAACGAATCGACCCCGAAAGCCACTTGCGAGAAGAACGTTTGTCCGTTTGTGACGCCGTGAAGCGACAACTTGCCTTCGACGTTCACGCGATTCAAGTTGTCCCGGAGACGCTCCATGCCGATGTAGGAGCTTTCGAAGACAACTTCCGGAAACCTCTTGATCTCGAGGACGTCATCGTACATAACACGATGCAGCTCCCGCCGGTCAGTTTCTCGAAGATCATCCAGAACTTCGAGCGATCCGGACCGGATCACAACCTTGAGCGTTGCATCACTCAGCGTGTCCGGGACAAAACTAACGTCAGCTTTGTATCCCCGGATCGCGATTTTCGGACTGTGAGCTACTGCCGAGATCAAGCCGCTGGCAAATGCTTGCACTGTAAACTGACTTGCCTTCGGATCGATCGAATATTGCATCCTTTGTTGCATTCTGCGGTGTCATAAATTTCGACCACCGTCAGGCCGAACGTTTCTCGACCACGGTGAAAGTCCCCCTTTTCTCGCCCTGAAATTGGGTCCCCACCAATCAGTTTCTACATCTGCCGCAACTTCAAGTACCGATCGAGATCAGGCAGCGCAGCTTGCGCCAGGTTGCCGATGCCGACTTGTCCCAGATATTTCCGCACAAGCGGATTGGAAAGAATCAATCCGGCTCCAAACACGATAAACGCGACACCGCTCAGCATCATCAGGGTGTCTTTGTCCGTTCCTCCGTTTACATGGTTACCGTTTTCCACGGCCGCCCTCCTTGTTGAAATGTAATTTCTCGAGTTCTCTCACTGCTCTGTTTTCAAGATTTTGTTAAGCAAAGACACGATCATCTGCACTGCTCCGTCAATGGCGGCGTCAACGGGTTCACTTAGTCCCATGGTTCCCTCTTCACCACCCAAAGTGGCAGGTTCACAACCGATCAGCAAGACGTTCTTCAGATTCGGGTTCATAGACTTCGCCATGCGCAATACGTTCAACGGATTCATTCCGTGTGCGTCGATTATGGACTGGTCCAACCCATCAAGCTTGCTTAGATCAGGTTCAACCAGCGAAATCGTACCGGGTACCTGACCGTGCGGATATGCGTCTACAAGGATGGTGGTTTCGTATCCATCCTGCAGTGCATATGCGAGATCGAGGCCGCGGATGCCGAAATCGATCACGCGGACGCCTGCGGGCAAATCTGCGATAGCAAGCCGCTTTATGACTTCTACTCCGAATGCGTCGTCCCCAAAGAAAATATTTCCGATGCCTGCGACTAGGATTTTCGAAGGTATTGTCGATACTGTCGTTTGCGCCTCTTCGGGCAGCAAGGGTTCAACTTCAGTTGCATCGAAAAAGAAACGGTGACCAGGTTGGCGAAGCATGCCGAGATCGCGTCCGGGATCGTCTTCCAACACGACGCAGACGTGATTCTTTCCCTCATAGTCCTGTTCGATGCTTTCGATGATCGCGGTCTGACCCGCCAAGGCGATATCCAAGACATCACCACCTTGCCGCGGACGCAGGCGAACACGGTCCCCGACCTTTACTTCAACGCCGTCGATTAAGACACGATCGACCGTCGCCTTGTCCTCGAGCAACTGCCACTCCCACTCGTTCACGGGCGACCCTCCTTGAGTGGGCGCAGACCGCGTACGGCGCCGTGCAGTTTCATGAACTGCTCTGCGGGCATCGATTCGGTGCGATCCAAAATCTGCCGGGCGCGCTCGTCCCAATGGCGAATCTCGCGCTTTTCCTCGTCGGTCAGGGTCAGGATTCGCAAAGAGAGAATTTCGTCGATCTCGGTTCCGTCGAATAGATCCCCCGCACTTTCCGGAGCGATTTGGGGATAGTCGTAGAGAATGATGGGGGAAACCAACATCGTGTCTTGCTCGCCAATGTCCCCGACTAAAACAGGCCACCAACTGGCGTTTTGACAGGTCGCGACGACTTCCTGCAAACCTTCAGGCGGTTCCAGCAGAGAGATAAATTCTCCGGCTTTGACACCTAGCACTGCGTGAGTCGAAACCAAAGAGGTTGTTAGTGCGGCATCACGATCGCCGGAAAAAGAGTCGATGGGCGTGTTGTTCTCCACGCGCAAAATAATTTTGAATGTGCTTTCACGAACTTCAGCGGCGGAAATCTCGACTGTCCCAACAACTGCTTCCTGGCGTCGCTCAAATGTCGCACCGCCTTCTGAGTTCGTGAGCCTCCGGGCGGGGAATTCGAACGCGTGGCGGAAAGGCTTCCGGCATAGCTCGCCGATGATGCTTTCCGGAAGGGCAACGTCACGCTCGACAGCTTCCTGCCAGCCTTCAGGCAGTGATCCGCTGCCTGACTGAGCAGACACCAGCGTGGATCGAATCTGCAGATGCAGAAACCGCAGTCTCGTCTCGATCCGCGTATTTGCGTCGCCACTCACCAGAAACTCAGTGCGCGTGTTCCAAACTTCAGTGCCATCCGAGCGCTCGCTGTATGTTCGCGGATACACAACCCCGAAATTCCAGCGCTGACGATTTTTCACGGACGATGGACGGTACGGATAGAGCATGTAGCCCTCGTACAGTACGGCCTTCGCGATCTGATCGACGCGCGCCAGATTCATGAGCGCACCAGTTCTTCCGCCTGCAGCATTCGTCCCAAAGCCTGCTCCCACGTAGGGATGCCATGCCGCACTTTGTAGTCGTAAAGTCTGTCAAACACGTCGCGACTCAACCGGATCCACGCACTATTCGGATAGTACGTGTCCATCATGTCGTGCCAGACTTTGACCGGCAGGTTGAAGCGAGCTTCCTTGTCCCACGAAATTGGGGCCACTTGCAACGGGCCGCCATCGCGCGCATAGAAAACCGTGCCGCTGAACATAACGCAGAGGGGCACTTGTCCGTCGCCCAGCCCGTGAAAATATTTCGTGGCGCCGACATTGAAATCGAACGTGCACGGCACCGGTAGATCGACGACAGTTTCCCCCTGAAAGGGTGGGATATTCACGTTCACGTGAGTCCACAGCAGGTTGCGCAGAGTCTGGCTCCAACGCTCTGGCTCGCCGAACAAATCGTGCAGCTTTCGCTGCTCCTCCGCGGTATAGCGGCGCCGCGTAACCTCGAGTTGGATCTGACACCGCAAGACGACGGAATGAATTGCTTCCGTAGGGTCGGCGTTATTGAGGCGCAGCTTAAAATTGATTTGAGGAGACGCCGCGAATTTGGCCGTCTCCGCGCCCTCGAACTTGAATCCCAAGTCAGGCATGCATTCGGTCCTCTACTACTTCCGCTCTTGTTCGCAATTGGGCGAAGAAGTCGGCGATCTCTTTCCACACTTCCGTTCCACCCGACAGTCCGCGCCAATGGATACGAATCAGCCCCACGAGCTTGTAACACGCGTCAATCGGGACGATGTAATACTCCGCCGCGGACACGCCACGCGCGAGTCCGACGCGATTGACCAGCAATGCTTCGACATCGGGCTCCATTGTGTTCAGAATCGGATTGCTTTGCACGATGCTCGTCCATGCTTCCAGCGGGAGGAGCGATTCCGTGGCACCCGCCGGGCTGGGATAAAGTGCGCTCACACGAGAGTCCAGACTGTTCTGAAAAAAGAAAGCGAGATTGATCGGGATCAGCAAAGAATCCCACTCGGCGTCGCTGATTTGAAAGTTTGAAAGAAGACGGATATCGCGCGGGACGCGGCGGTACTTTGTTCCTGCGCGACCGCTGAAGAGCATCGCGCACGCATCGCAAGCACAGTGCATCCGGCGCTGGGTCAGGTCGATCAGGTGAGGGTGTTCCGTCTGAAGTTCAGCGCTGCACATCTCGCACTGCTCTACCTGCCGCCGAGGACGGCGCGCGAACTGGCGCAAACTTTCGAACCCATCCGGCGTTTCGCGAATCTGATCCATCTTCATTATTTGGTTACCAGCCGGGTGGTCTAGTTAATCCATTCCCTCGCTGCTAAATAGCGTCGAATCGCGAAACGACGGAGCCGTCGCCGAGCACGCAACTTCGGCATTCCCAATAAGCTTTTCTACTGCAACGAAACCGGATGGAGCAGGTTCATCGAATCCTTCGATCACCAATGATTTGAGATCAGGCGCGGCTTCATATATCGCTTCTTCGATAATTGCTTGCGCCGTTCGCGCCGTGGATCCGCAGGCATGGCTGTCGACGGAGGCTCGCACGCGTACAGTTCCGTCGGCTGCGCTGATCAAACTTGCTTCAGCACCCATCTTGTGGAGTTTCGATTGAATCTGGTGCAGTTTGAGCTCGACGCGGGCTGGTAATTCTTCCGGATGGAGGCCGTAGAGAATGAGGAGGCTGCTGACGAGCGGGTCTTGGCCGAGGTCGTCAATGATCCGGGCGCCTGGCTCCCCCGCCTGGAATACGATCTCGAGGATTCGTTCGAGGCCAGCGCCGTGCAAGTCCATGAGCGACTGCATCAGCTCTTTTACGCTGGTACGCAATGCTGGATCGGCAATGGTTTCCAGATTCTGAACCAGCTCACCGATCTTCTGTACTCGCTTCTGGAAGTCCTTCTCGTCGATCACTCTTCCCCCCAGACCGCACGGAGCGGGAGCGACCCTCTCAGGCGCCTGTTCACGGACGCCGCTCCCGCTCCTTGTGAAGGCACCGCCATCAGGGCTGAAGCCCGAACATTGGCGAGTGCCTTGTCTCCAGCGTTTTTCCGTTCCCCAGATACATATGAACACCACAAGGCAAGCAGGGATCGAAGCTGCGAACGGCTCGCATGATATCGATGCCCTTGAACTTGTCAGGACCGTTTTCCTCAAAGATCGGCGTGTTCTGAACCGCATCTTCGTACGGACCCGGAGTTCCATAGATATCGCGCGGGTTTGCGTTCCACGGCGTCGGAGGATACGGATGATAGTTCGCGATTTTGCCCTTTCGGATCACGACGTGATGCGAGAGAACGCCACGGACGGCCTCGTGGAAGCCGCAGCCGATTGCCTCCTCTGGAACCTTGAATTCATTCCAGGTTCGCGTGCGGCCGGTGTGCAATTCCTCGAGAGCCTGCTCCGCGAAATAGAGAGCGGCACAGGCTGCGTAGACCTGGAAATACGTCCGTGCCCGGTCGCGCTCAATAGCATTGCTCCACTTCGGAATCTTCCATTCGAATTCCACTTCAGGCAGAGAGGTCGTCTTGGGCAGATACATCTTCACGCTGCTTCCGGTGGATTTGATGTAGCCAATATCGACCAATCCGGCTAACGCGGTTGCCCAAAGGCGGGCGATCGGCCCGCCACCCGTGTCAAGAGCGAGATGATCGCCGGTGCGCTTATCGAGCCAACGTGGAGACATGACCCACGTGTAGTTTCCGCTGAAGTCGCGCTTTTGTGGCCGCGGGATTGTTGTTTGATTCCATGGGTGGTGCTTGTCGACAGGATTTCCATTCGGATCATTCTTCACGAACGTCTCTGAATTTTGCCAGTCGTCGTAAAAAGAGCTGCCCAGGAGAATGCGGATATTCAGATTGATGTCGACCAAGTCGGTGGTGACGAGCTTTCCATCGACCACGACTCCCGGCGTGACGTACATCTTGCGACCCCACTCCGTCATGTTCTTGTACGTGTAGTCGCAATGTTCGGGATCATTGAAAGAGCCCCAACATCCCAACAATATCCGCCGCTTGCCGACTTCTTCGTAGCCCGGCAAAGCTTCGTAGAAGAAATCGAAAATGTCGTCGTGCAGCGGAACTACTTTCTTCATAAACTCCACGTACTTCATCAGGCGAACGATGTAGTCCGTGAACAGCTGGATCGTTGGCACGGTTCCGACACCCCCTGGATAGAGAGTCGACGGATGCACGTGCCGTCCTTCCATCAGGCAAAACATCTCGCGCGTCATACGGCTCATCTGCAACGCTTCCCGGTAAAACGCTCCGGTAAACGGGTTCAGCGCCCGCATGATGTCGGCGATTGTACGGTAGCCGTGCGCGGCCGCTCCGGGTGCTGCAGTTTTTTCCGCTTTTGCGAACACGCTAGGGTTCGTCTCTTTCACCATCTGCTCGCAGAAGTCCACGCCGACCAGGTTGTCCTGAAAAATATTGTGATCGAACATGTATTCGGCGGCTTCCCCAAGATTAACGATCCACTCCGCCATTGCGGGTGGGCGTACACCGAATGCCATATTCTGCGCATAAGTTGCGCAGGTGGCGTGGTTATCGCCGCAGATTCCACAGATACGGCTCGTAATGAAGTGAGCGTCTCGGGGGTCCTTGCCCTTCATGAAAATGCTGTAGCCGCGGAAGATTGACGAAGTGCTGTGACATTCGGCCACCTGACGGTTGGCAAAGTCGATCTTCGTGAAAATCCCCAGGCTGCCGACGATGCGGGTGATCGGGTCCCAGTTCATCTCGACCAGATTCCTGCCCTTGGTCGCGGCCTCTTTTGTTGGTGCAGTAATCGTGCTCATGTCGATCGCTCCTCTCAGCAGGATCGGGTCAGTAGGACCTTGGATGGTAGCCAGTAGTAAGTTCGGCACGCGAGTGCCGCCACTTCGGCTCTTTGTTGACGGTGGACTGAGTGAAGGAGCGAAGCGCGGTGATAGCGCGCCCATATGCGCCGACGGCTCCGGAGGAAATCTTTGCGCCCGGCGGTTCGTCCATGAAGGGCATGAACTTATCAGGAAAGCCCGGCATAGTGCAGCCAATACAGATGCCGCCGACGTTGGGACAACCGCCGATACCGGCCATCCACCCACGCTTCGGAACATTACAGTTCACCACCGGGCCCCAACAGCCCAGTTTCACGATGCACTTAGGCGAGCCATAGACTTCGGCGAAATCGCCTTGTTCGTAGTATCCGGCGCGGTCGCAGCCTTCGTGAACCGTCTTGCCGAACAGCCACGTCGGCCGAAGCTGATCATCAAGCGGAATCATGGGCGCTCGCCCTGCCAGCTGATAAAGCAGGTAGAGGACGGTTTCCATGAAGTTGTCAGGCTGGACAGGACATCCTGGCACATTCACGATCGGAAGGCCCGCCTTGGAACTCCAGTTCCATCCCAAATAATCGGCAAGACCCATGCAACCGGTGGGATTTCCTTCCATGGCATGAATGCCGCCATAGGTGGCACAGGTGCCGCATGCGATGACAGCCGTCGCTTTCGGAGCGAGACGATCGATCCACTCGTTCGTGGTAATTGGCTGGTTCGTGGTCGGACTCGTGCCGAGGGCTGCCCAATATCCTTCTTTCTTTATTTTCTCGTTTGGAATGGAACCCTCGACGACGAGAACGAAGGGTTCGAGCTGTCCCTCTTCCGCCATATACCAATACTTAAGGAAATCGTCGCCACATTCATAAGCAAGAACTGGATTATGAAGATGAACTTTTGGCAGTCCAGGAATCGCGCCCAACAGGACGTCCTCTATGCTCGGCTGAGTGGCTGCTGTAATTGAAACGGAATCCCCATCACAACCTAAACCGGCGGTGATCCAGAGTATGTGTACCTCAGGCACGGCTGAGGGGTGCTGGGTAACACGACCATACGGCGCAGTTTCCGCTGCCATAACTGGTCTCCTTTCGATTTTTCGTGAAGCGGTTTGAATTCGCGCGCGGACAACTCGGAGCGGGCCCGGCCCAACGCACACCTATCGCGCCAAAGACGGGTTATCAGAAAACCCGGCAGGCAAACCACATGCACCCATCAGGCATGTTGATATCCAGCATCGACAAAATCGATGTCACTCCACAAGCAGGAGTGGCCCTCTTTTGAGTTGCAAGTAAGTAGTAGGGAAGGATCAGGGATTCCCTGTGGCCAGTCAGGCGGAGAAAAGAATGCCTGCGGTCGAGGTGACAAGTTAACCAGGGGTTTTAGTCAGGCAGTTTTTTCGCCGACACTCCATTGAATAGCGTGCTGGACTAACTCGCGCGCGCTGCGAAGGGACAACTTCTCCTTAATATGCGCTTGATACGACTCGACGGTCTTAACGCTGATATGCAGCTCCTCCGCGATGCGCCGGGTCGAGTGCCCCTCTCCAATCAATCTGAATACTTCTAATTCACGGTCGGTGAGGTCGGCCACAGAGGCGGGACGGCCCGCGCCGCGGCTGCCGATATACCGCTGCAACATGCGGTTGGCGATCCTTTCACTGACATAAATCTCCTTGCTGAGAATTCTGCGAAGCGCGAGCAGAACCTTTTCGGCTGCCTCTTGCTTCATGATGTAGCCCTGCGCGCCAGCACGTAATGCGCGTTCGGCATAGATACCTTCGTCATGCATCGAGAGAATCAGGACCGGCAAGTCCGGGTATCGCATGCGAAGGTCCTTAAGGAGATCAAGGCCATCAGGCCCGTTCAGAGAAATATCGACGATAAGGATGTCTGGCTTTGACGTCGGCACCGACTGAATCGCAGTATTCGCATCTTCCGCTTCGCCACAAACCGCCAGATCCGGTTCGCGATTGATCAGCAGGGTAAGTCCCTGGCGCACGATCGGGTGGTCGTCGACAACGAACACTCTTTTCTTGGTCGTTCCGTTGCTCTGGTTCATCTTCGCTACCTCGAAGCTTTCTTGCCTGTGAGGGGGAAACGACACGTCACTGATGTTCCCCGCGGCAGTTCTTTGCGAATTTCCAGATTTCCGCCGATAACTCCGGTGCGGTAATTCATGGTCTGTAGCCCAACGCCCGCGTGCGGTGTAAGCGGCCTCTCGATGCCGACCCCGTCATCCTTGATAATCAAGGTTCCCTCGCGCTCACCTCCGAAAAGCCGGATCACGATGCTGCTGGCGTGCGCGTGTTTTATGGCATTGTTCACGGCTTCCTGGGCGATCCGATATAGGTGCGTAGCCATCGGCGCATCGTGAACTAATACCGTGTTTTCGCATTCAAAACGGCAGGTAATGCCGAAGAGATCCTCCACTTCCGAAGCGTGGATGCGAAGCGCAGACATGAGCCCATGTGCTTCAGAAACAACCGGCAGCAATCCTCGAGACAGTTCACGAGTCTTTAGAATCGCATCGTTCACGAGCTGGACAATCTTGGCGGCGTCGGCAGCCTCGGGAATTTGTCGTTCGGCCAGCCTTTGCTCTTGAACCTTCGTCATAAAAGCGATGCCTGTTAAGTGCTGGCCCAGTCCGTCGTGAAGGTCCTGTCCGATTCGTCTCTGCTCGCGCTCGCTGATCTCAAGGACTGTCCGTTCCAGGCGTTTTCGGTCGCTGATATCCCGGATCGCGCTGGAAACCAGAATGCCTTCTTCGGTCTCGAGAGGGCTCAGACTTATCTCCACGGGGAATTCGTGGCCGTCTTTGTGAAGCGCATATAGCTCCACTCCGCCGCCCATTGGGCGAACTCGCGGCTCGGCAAAGAAGTTTCGGCGATGTCTTGGATGAGTCCCGCGCAGGCGATGCGGAACAAGCTTTTCAATTTCTGCGCCCAAGAGCTCCTCGCGGTGATATCCGAACAGCTTCTCTACCTGGGCGTTTACCAAAACGATTTTTCCTTTTTGATCAACCACCACAACTGCGTCCGGGGCGGCCTCGAGAAGCCCTCGGAATCTGGCCTGCCCTCGCTTCTGCTCGGTGACATCGATGCCGGAAGCGATCATGTAGCTGGGCGTCTGTTTGGCTGCCGGTAAGAGCGCGGCTGACCACGCAATTGTTCTCCGGCTGCCGTCACGCGTAATCCAAGAGGTCTCGTACTCGGTACGCGACTGTTTTTCCCAAATCTGCCGGAAGATCTTCTGGAATTGTTCTTTCTCTTCGTCGATTAGAAATACATTCCATAAGGGCTGTCCGACGGTCTGTTCAAGCGATCGGCCGCTAATTTGCTGGCAGGCACGATTGAAGCGAACAATTCGACCGTCCCGATCCAACACCACCACCAGCGCGCCTACAGTGTCCAGAATCGCTGAAACCACATTGCGCTCATTTTGTAATTCTTCTTCCGTGCGCTTGAGATCGCTGATGTCGAAGCCTACGCCATGGATGAACCACGGTCGACCGTCCGGATAGCGGATCATCTTAGCTTCGCAGTGAAACCAGATGACGCGACCATCGCGAGCAATCACGCGGTATGCCGACCGCAGCGGTTTACCGGAGATGAACATCTCCGAAGCTTCAGTGCTCCAGCGATCTTTGTCGTCCGGATGTACCTGTCGGTACCAAAGCACTGGATCTTCGAGCCACTCCGCCTGGGAAAATCCGAGGGTAGCTTCGATTTGCGGGCTCACGTAGGCTTCGCCAATTCCGCGATCAAGGTATGCCATAAATACAACTGCGGGAAGTTGTTCGACCAGAGCGCGATACTTCGCTTCCAGATTTGGGAGCGCAGCGATTTGGTCTGGACTTTCAGGAACGTCCTTGAATGAGCTATGAATAGCGGCGGCCCGGGCGATTTCGCCTCCCTGCAGATAGGTCTCGGCGAGACCGCTCAGGATGGCTTCCGCCTCTTCCGGGCCCAGCGATCTCTGCTCTGAGACCGAATCTTCTCTGCCCGTTGCGTTCTCCATCTTCCAGAGCGTGCTCATCAAGAACTCCAGTCGCCCTTCTAAATATTCTGAGGAGTCTGCGTTCGGCTTCTCCAAGCTGGTTCCTTATTCAAAGATGCTTGCGTGAACCTGCGGAGCGCATGGATCGCTCGGCCATAGGTCTGCACTGCTTGGGAGGACAGCAACGACCCTGGGGGTTGGTTCATGAAAGGCATGAATTTATCGGGGAAGCCGGGCATCGTGCAGCCAATGCAGATTCCGCCGACATTTGGACAGCCGCCGATTCCTCCCATCCAACCGCGCTTGCCCACATTGCACTGCACGACTGGCCCCCAACAGCCAAGTTTTACGATGCAGAGCGGCGATCCGTACTCGTCGGCAAATTGTCCCTGTTCGTAGTAGCCGCCACGGTCGCAACCTTCATGCAGCGTGCTGCTGAATAACCAATCCGGCCGCAGTGCCTCATCGAGCTTGATCATCGGTGCGCGGCCGGCAGCCATATAAAGGAGGTACAAGATGGTTTCCATGATGTTGTCGGGTTGCACCGGACATCCGGGAACGCACACGATTGGAATCTGAGCCGATGATTTCCATGTCCAACCGAGATAGTCTGGCAGCCCCATACAGCCGGTTGGATTTCCCTCCATCGCATGAATTCCGCCATAGGTGGCGCAGGTGCCGGCGGCAATGATGGCCCACGCTTTGGGCGCGAGTCGATCCAGCCATTCACATGTCGTGATGGGCTGGCCTGTTTTTGGATCCGTGCCAAACGAAGCCCAATATCCTTCGGCCTTGTTATGCTCGTTCGGAATCGAACCTTCGACGACGAGAATGAATGGGCGCTGCGCGTGGCCTTCAGCGGCTTCGTGAAAAGGGCGCACGAATTCGCTTCCGTTTTCATAAGCGAGGAATGGATTGTAGAACTTGACCTTCGGAATCCAAGGCAGGGCGCCGGTCACGATGTCTTCGATGCTCGGCTGCGTTGCGCCGGTCATCGCGATCGTGTCCCCGTCGCAGCTCAATCCTGCCGTCAACCAGAGAATGTCGATTTCCTTGATTGCAGCGGTTCCCGCAGATTCTTCGCCCAGAACCATTGACTCTACCCCCGGTCCATTCTCCTCTGCGCCCGCGTATTCTAGTCTATTTCGGCGAGAATGGCGCTTTGGGACGAGCGCGGCGTGGATTTCGCGAACATGATTAAATTTCCGCTAGACTTCTGGCCGCCCGCGCGCTGTGGGAGGCCTTGGCCGCGTTATAGCTTCACTCTAGTCTCATTATTGCTGCTTTTGTCTTCGAATCTCACGGCGGAAGAACTGCGGCTGAATGGCCAGGTCGTCGATCTCAAAAATAATCCCTTGCCCATGGCCACGGTGCAGCTGTTGCAAGACGGCCACGCTCTGAAGCTGGCGACCTCCGGAGCAGATGGCAGATTTCAGCTGCAGATCGAGGGGCCGGGAGATTTCATCCTCAGAGTGGTGGCGGACGGATTCCGCCCCGTCACGCAACGCGTCGAAATCCGAGCCAGTGGAAATGCCCCAATCAAAATCCGAATGGGAGAACTATTAGCGCATGAGGAGAAGATCACAGTCACCGCCGGAGTGAAGGAAGTCGATATTCTTTCGCCCGATCCGGCGGAGCGTGTGTATATCGCCGAAGACATGCTCGACGCTAATCCCGGGAGGCCAGGCGCTCCGGTATCGATTCCGGGCTATCCCATCGAAACTGCATCGAGCGGGATCAAAGCGCCGCAGTACTTTGCGCCGGGCGTTGCCGGGGATCATGGCGAGCCGATTGCGGAATATATCGGTGTGGGCAGCTACCTCGTTCCCAATAATCTGTCCGCAAACGCACATGGCAACGGCTACGCAGACCCGAACATCTTCATCCCTCAAGTACTCGAAAGCGTGCAGATCGATGGTGGCGCATTCAACATTCGCGAAGGAAATCATTCGGTGAACCTTGCGGCGACTTACCGAATGCGCAGCCGCCTCGACCCCTTCCTCATGCTCACGGAAGACTACAGAGACATTGATGTCGTGACCGGCCTCCGTCCGACTCGGGATTCCTGGATCGCGCTGGAGGCCTCTTACGGGAACGGCTTTCTCGCGCGTCTGGAGCACCGGCAACAGTACAAGATCAACGGTGAGCGCAGCATTGAAGCTGGAGCGCATCGGTTCATCGTCGTCGGCATGGGATATTACGGCCAGTCTTATGTTCCGGGACTGGTTCCGCTTTCCGCTCCGAACACGGGCGATCCGGATGTCGTCAATTTTGGCGACACGATCGATCCTCGTCAGAAGGAACAGACTCATTCCGCCATGATGGCCGTGAACGACGAGTGGAAAATCCGATCGTCGCAAGAGTTGCAGCTTTCCGGATTCTTCCGGAGCTATAACTTGTCGTTGTATTCGGACTTCGGGCAAGGACTCATCCGGCAAAGTGAATTCCGAACGGTCGGTGGGGCCAGCGCAAATTACGTCAGCAAGATCGCCGAGTATTTTACGCTGCTTGCCGGTATGGACTACAACCGAGAGGCTCCGCGCCGCGATGACCTCGACCACTACGGCTTTTTCAATTCCGCGGCTCCCGGTTACTACGGCCCGTTTACTCCCGTCACCGCGAACAATGTCACGATCGGATCGGTATCACCGTACGTCGCGGCCGAAGGAACTGTCGCTCGCTACTTCCGCTATTACGCAGGTTGGCGTCACGACGAGATTGATTTCAGCAATCAAGACCTGCTCGTTCCGCAGCACTCATTTCAGAATTGGGTGGGAGTGAATTCGCCGAAAGCAATGCTCTCGTTCTTGCCAAAGGATTCCTGGTTTGTTCCCTTGCTATCGCTTAGCGTCGGACAAGCGTTTTTCACCAACGACCCTCGAATCGGTACCGGTGCGTCTCTCGAAACTCCGGTCAGCACGGCACACTCCTATCAGCTCGTGGCCAGCAAAACGATTCGAAAAACAGATGTGCGCCTCACCCTCGGGCACGTAACGACCAGCGCGACGCCGGCAAAGATCGATCCCGATACGGGTTTGCAATTTGACGAGGGGCCGGGTCGACTGCGATTCACGACGGTAACTGTGAAGCAAACATTCGGCAGCGGATCGCTGTTGGCAACGTTTTCGAAAGCGGATGCTCGTGACCTGCTGACAGGAGATCCAACTCCGGAAGCGCCACGGACGATCTTCGACTTGTTGGGAACGGTACAGAAGCTCCCACTTCACCTCGAAGCGCGCGCTGAATTCGAATATGTCGGAACAAAACCCCTTGGCACCGGCTGCTTGCCGCTTTTAACCGCCCAATGCACAGGAACTTCGGTCGAAGAATTTCGCGGCACACTGGTCAGGTCATTCTTGAAAGGACGGTTGGATGCCGGCGTGAATTTCCTCGTCGCCGGGGGTTTTTCTGGCCAGACGACGGAGAATTTCTATCCATCCGCGATTCAAGAGATGGTAGGAGTTCGCATCCCGTCGTACGCCAGCGTCAGCCTAACCTACCGATTCAGCCACATTCCCTCGTACTGATTGAGCGCCACACCTCTGCTTCAGACTTCCAACTTGCGAAGGAAAGGAACGCTGGCTGTCATCATATCCAGATTCATCTCGACAAAATAATTTTTGATCCCACCGATTTTCGCTGCGGAAAAGATTTTCTTCCAATCAAGACTGTCTTGTCCGACGGGCATGATTTTCTTCGTTGCCGCGGACCAGCCTTGCACATGCATCGAAATGAAACGTCCCGGATATTTCGTGAAATATTCCGCTGCGTCGTAGCCGTTGCTGATCGTCGAGACTTGAAACTGGAACTTCACGAGTTTGGGATCGAGAAGATCGAACAAAATGTCATAAGTACGCTTGCCATCTACCATCGACAGTTCGAAGCCTTCGTTGTGCAGGCCCTGCTGGATGCCAGCCTTCGCAGCCTTCTCTCCCATTTTGTTGTATTCATCGGCCGCTCGCTTCACATCGTCCATTGTTGGCTTCTCGCCTGCATCGAGGCTAGGAACAAGCATCTGCGTTAATCCAACATCTTTTGCCCACGCGATGCGATCGTCCTGATTCTTGCGGAGCTCCTCAATGCCGAAATGAGAGCTGACGCAGCTTACGCCCGCATCACCGAGAATCTTACGTAGCTCGGCTCCGCTGTATTTGGCGAGCCCTGCGAACCCTGAATCCGCGTATCCGACCGGCGAGCACAGTTCAATCGTCTGAAAGCCGGCTGCGGACAATTGTTTGATCGTTCCGGGGAAATCCTTAGCGATCATCTGCCGCACGGGCCAGGTTTGACATCCGATCGGCATGCCGAGCGGGTTGGCTCGAAGAGAAAGCGCACCGGCGGAAAGCAAGCCGGCAGTCGCCGCTTGCGCGGTTGCAATTTTGCAAAATTCTCGTCTGGAAATCGCGGGCATTGAGGTCTCCTCAACCACGAATAATTTACGTTGGGTAAACGTTGAATCTAAAGCTCCCATCCACCACGGCGTTCCGGCCGGATGTAGTTCTGCGCAAAGTCAGAGTTGTTTGCTTTCAAATTGGCATGGTCCCAATGCAACGTCTGACCCGACCGAACTGCAACGTTTCCTAGAAGAAGCGTTTCCGTAACCATCCCCTCGAATTCGAAGTTTCCGCCCGGCTTCACTTTGGTGCCCTTGCAGGCGTTGAGCCACTCGCGTTCGTTGCCGGGAGAGCGGGGCAGGGTCTTCGGCGGCTGCTTGTAACTGTCCATTTTGGATTGCGGAATCAGCGTGGGATTTGCCCCATTGAAACTGCATAGAATCTTGCCGCCATCTCCGATGAAGAGGAGTCCTTCATCTTCTTCACCTTGTCCTTTGAGCGGACGATTGTCTTCCAGTTCTTCGGGTCGAGCAGGCTTTAGCCCGCCGTCATACCAAGTGAAGCGCACCGGAGGCATGTCCCCGCGAGCAGAAAAGTCATAACGAATGATCGAGGCCAGCGGATAAGTTTCGTCGTAGCGATCAGTGGAACTGGCTTCAACGCTCACGGGCGCTTCGAGTTTCAGAACGCGAAAAATAGTGTCGTAAGTGTAAGAGCCCATGTCGCCGAGTGCGCCACAACCGAAGTCTCCCCAACCGCGCCATACGAAGGGAAGGTAGGCATGGTTGAAGGGCCGGACAGGCGCCGGGCCAAGCCACAAATCCCAATCTAACCCTTCAGGCACGGGCTCGGTATCCTTCGGACGTTCGATGCCCTGAGGCCAAAATGGACGACTGGACCAATTCTTGACCTCGCGTACCGGACCAATTGCGCCGCTCCAGATCCATTCGCACAACTGGCGGGTTGCTTCCGATGCTTGATTCGCGACCGCAATTTGCGTTGCCACGCCAGTTTCGCGAGCGATCTCGGCGATTCGCCGCGCTTCATAAATGGTGTGGGTCAGCGGCTTCTGGCAGAAGACATGTTTCCCTTTCTTCATCGCTGCCGCAGACACAACGGCGTGTAGATGGTCAGTGGTGCACACGACGACTGCGTCGAAGTCTTTCTGTTTCTCGAGCAACTCGCGGAAGTTGCTGTAGGCCGCACAGCCGCGCGACTGTCCGGAGCGATTTTGCGTGCCATTGTAGGCGTCGACGATTTTCTGCGCGGGCTCGCGTCCAGCGACTCCTCCGGTGACGGCGAGAGAATGCGTCAACTGGATTGGCTGATCGGGACTAAGCCAGTCCCAGCCACTGTCGACGCCCAGAAGTTTGCGGACAGAATTACAGAATTCGTGCGTGCTCCACTGCGGATAGTTTGCAGCGCTCGTATTCGGATCGCAAACGGCTACCCCTTGGACATCGGGCTCTTTGAGGAAGTGCAGCATGACGCGCATGCCTTGCGCGCCAACGCCCACGAAAGCGATATTCACCTTGTCGCTCGGTGGAACATAGCCCACTCCGCCCAACACGCCCCGCGGGACAATCGTGAAGCCTACGGCGGCTGCTGAACTCTGCGCGATGAATTCGCGCCGAGAGAGAGATTTCGAGGAAGAGGTAAACGGAAGTGGTTTTTTCATGGTCCTTCCCTGAACGAGTCAACATACGCCAGCGTCGCAAGGATTGCCACTGCGATGCATAAACGTTCTCCAGGGGGCGAGCGGCTTGCCTACGCCAACGCGCGCGCAAACTCGACATCTGCCTTCATGTCGTTGTTCACGTTGCCTTCTTTTTCGTATTCGATGGCGACGAGATGAGCAAAGTCCTGGCGACGGAGTTCCTTCATAACGTCAGGAATTCGTGAGATGCCTTTTCCCAGCAAGACATTCACCTCGCCACCCGAAGCTTCAATGTCTTTGAGATGAACCAGCTTCAGTCGCGGTCCGAGTTTGCGTATCGCTTCTACGGGATCCTGCCCGCACGAAGCGAAGTGCCCGACATCCGCGGTCGCGCCGACCGTGTTCGAAAGACCCGACAGCGCTTTGAGAACATCGTCCGAAGTCTCGTACGTGAATCTTTCTCCCTTAAAGAAATGATTATGGATGCCGAACGTCATTCCCGACTGTGAAAATCGCTGATCGATGCTGGTGAGAATACTGCCTGTCGCATCACCGGTAACGTTTTGCGCCCCAAGAATCTTGGCGAAGCGCAGCGCATTGTTCAGGTCCTGATCGTCCTTGATCGTCGCACTGTAATAGGACACACAGCGGATTGCAGCGCGATCGAACTTAGTACGAACTGAGCGAAATAAATCATCCGAAGGGTGGTTCATGAGCATGAACTCTCCCAGCGACATCTCGATCTCTGAGACCTCTAGCGCATTCAGTTGAACAATCATGTCGTCCAATGAAAGATTGTGATAGCTGTAGGTGCCGATACCTATGTTGAGCTTGGTTGCGGAGGGCCAAGGCAGGGCTGCGGCGACGAGTCCGCCCGAGGCCAATTGTCCGAATTTTCTGCGCGTCATCGAAGAATGCGTCGCGAAGTTTCTTGAGGCTGCCATGGACTATGAGGACTATTTCTTATTGGCCAACGAACGCGGAGTAATGTCGGTATTCGCCATTCCTGTTGCCCAGCGGATCGCTCCGATCATCATTTCCTGGAACTCCGGCCTGTCCCACGTCTCACTGACATGGCCGAGCGTCGTATAGTACACACGCCCTTTTCCATACATTTTCGCCCATGCTACAGCGAAATCGCGGTCAGTCCTGTGGACTTTCTTGTTGCTGAGATCAATCTTGTCAGGATCAAGTCGCATCAACACTCTCACCTTGTCACGCGAGTAATTCCGTACCTGGTAGATCTCTTCTCGCAGTACAAACGACGCCGGCCATTTTTTCATCCCGGGGAAGTCTGCATCTTCCACCAGGATCGGCGCGTCGAACGTGCCCCATGGATGTTCGTCGTAGTAACCGCCGATCATCTCTCCATATTCCGGCCAGTCGACGAAAGTAATGGCCGCGCTATGGATACCAATGAATCCCTTCCCGTCATCATGGACGAAGGAAAGAAAGTCCGACTTCTGCTGCGCATCCATCTCGAGATCGCCGCCCGTGAAGAAGACGACAGCGTCGAAGTTATCGAGATTCTTAGCGTTATATTCCAGTTTCTTCTTGGTCAGTGCCTCGGTGTCCGTGCGAAGTGTGGTGTCCCACAAGCCGGATTCGGTTCCAAGCCGCTCGATCGTGGCCATAGCGTGAGACACGGATTCGTGCCGGTATCCTTTTTCTTCCCCGATCACCAGGATGTGCTTCCTCGAAGGAGCAGCCGATTGGGCCGCCGACATTGAGCAGGCGACAGCGATAACGGCGAGCGTTCGAGCAAAGTTCCTGAAACAGAGCCGCGAGTGGGTGCCGACGTATCCGATGTGTCTTACCATCATTTTGTCTCGGCCGCAGGAACGTCCACCCAACTTCGCGTCCGATTGCTTTGCAGTTCGGCGTTCAGGATCGTGAGTTGGCGCAGTCCATCGACGAACTGTGGATAGTCGAGCGTTGCGGCCGGAGCTCCGATCGATGCATAGAATCTGCGGAATACCTGTTTGAAAGTGTCATCATAGCCTTCGCTGTGGCCTCCAGGGAGGTCGGCGAAGCCGCGGGCTGCGGGTTTCAGCAATGAAGGATCCTTGATAAATATCTGATTGCCAACGTCACGGTGACCTGCCCATAGTTCATCAGGACGCTCCTGATCCCACGCGACGGAAGATTTTGTTCCGTAGATTTCGATGCTGAGCCGGTTCTTACGGCCGGCGGAAACCTGGCTCGCGGTGACGCTGCCGCGCGTACGCGTACCCATCCGGAAAATCACCGCACCGAAATCTTCGGTATCCACCGGCGTTTCGATGTAGTCTTCCGGGCCGAGCAACTTATTCGCAAATGTCTCCACGGAATGTTTTGGTTGCTTCCGGGTGGGATGGAATGTCTGCAGATCGGCGCAAAGCGATTTCACGCGTAAGCCGGTAACGTGCTCGGCCATGTCAAACCAATGCGAGCCGATATCGGCCATGCAACGGGAAGGCCCTCCGGCTTTCGTCTCCACGCGCCAGTTCCAATCGGTATCGTAGAGAAGCCAGTCCTGCGAATACGTGCCTTGAACCACGAGAATGTCGCCCAGATCTCCCGCTTCGCGCATACTGCGCATCTGCTGCACCATCGGGTAATAGCGCAAGTTGTGGCAAACACAATTGCGCAAGCCCTTCTGTGCGGCCAGCGCGACCAATTCTTCGCCTTCTTCTACGGTCGTGGCCAGTGGCTTTTCGCAAAGTACGTGCTTGCCTGCGTTGAGCGCGTCTTTCGCCATGGAGAAATGCTGTGCGTTGGGAGTGCAGACGTGGACCGCATCGATTGCCCGATCGCGGAGGACTTCGCGATAGTCCGTTGTGATCGTAGGAACGGAGAAGCCTTCGCCCAATCTTCGAGCCGCTTCGAGATTTCTGCCCACAACGGCAGCAGCTTCTACGGACTCAACCCGACGCACGCCTTCAAGATGTACTCGTCCCATGAAACCCGTGCCGAAAATCGCCGTTCTGATCTGCTTCATCGCTCTCTTTTGCTCCTATTCATTCAAAGGCGCCCCAATTCAAGCCACAGCACTCACACTATGTCCACCAGGCGGCGCTTGGCTTCTCGCGGATCACAATGCCATTGAGAAAGTTTGCCGCCTTCGTCAGACCTTCCTCTGGAGAAAGCAAGCTGTCTTCGTGCTCGATTGAGACGACATAGTCGTAGCCGAACATGCGCAGCGTTGAAATGAGCTCGCTCCAAAATTCCGCGCCATGACCATAACCGCAGGTGCGGAAGATCCAACTACGATCGCGCTCCTGTGTGTATGGCTTCGTATCCAGGACGCCCGTGTGTGCCAAATTCGTCGGATAAAGCTGGGTGTCTTTGGCGTGAACATGAAAGATGGCGTCCTGGAGCACGCGGACCGCTGCGATCGGATCGATGTTTTGCCAGAAGAGATGGCTGGGATCGTAATTGCAGCCCACATTCGTACCCGCAATTGAGCGCAGCCGCAGCATGGTTTCCGGGTTATAGACAACAAATCCCGGATGCATCTCGACTGCGATCTTCACGCCATGATCTGCGGCAAACTTCGCGTGCTCCATCCAATATGGAGCGACAACTTCATTCCACTGCCAATCCAGAACTTTGAGGTAGTCCGGCGGCCAGGGGCATGTGACCCAGTTGGGCGCGGTCGCATTCGGTGAATCGCCAGGACATCCCGAAAAGTCCACCATCATCGGGACGCCGAGTTTTTCGGCCAGCAGGATCGTTTTGCGGCTCACTTCACCATCCTGCTTGGCGCGGTCCTTGTCGGGATGCAGTGGATTGCCATGACAGCTCAGAGCGCTAATCTTTGTGCCGTGATCGGAGAGAATCTTTTGAAACTCGGCCAAGGCCGAGGAATTTTCTAGCATAGAGAGCTTGCAGTGAGCGTCGCCCACATAGTTTCCGGTCGCGAGTTCGACAGTATCGATATGAAGCGCGGCAAGCTTCTTGAGAACCGCTGGAAGCGGCAGTTGCGACAGCAAGGGGGTGAATACTCCAACACGCATAACCCTGAACTCTCCTTGAATTGATCGGCACATTCTATCGCAGCCGCCATATGTTACCTTTTAGGTTTTACGGGATGATACGGACCTGTCCGGCGCAGATCGAGGCTGGGCAATCTCGCGTATCGCATTCGTCGGGAGGAGATCGCTTGCGTCCAGCTCGAATCGTTTCTTTTCTCTTTCTGCTTTTACCGGTTTTAGTGGCTGCGCAGAACCAGGCTGCAGTCGATCCTTCCCTTCCGCCTCCGCCGCACGAGAAACAAGTGCGCCTCAAGCATGTCCTGGTGATCGGTCAGACAAAAGGATTTGAACACGACTCGGTGTCCGACGGGATGGTCGCCATCTATAACATGGGGCACGAGAGTGAGCTTTGGGACGCCACGTTGCGCACCGATGCCGAGCTGATCACGAAGAAAGATCTGGCCCGAAACACGAAAAATCTGAACTACTTCGATGCTCTCGTTTTTGTGAGTACGACTGGAGAGCTCGATCTTGACGACAGCCAGAAAGCTGACATGATGTCGTTCATCAAGGAAGATGGAAAGGGCTTCGTCGGTGTTCACGCCGCACTCGACACGAATTACAAATGGCCGGAATACGGCGTTATGATCGGAGGATGGTTCGATCAGCATCCATGGTCCACGTTCAATGCGCCGATCATTAACGAGGATCCCGCCTTTCCTGCTGTTCGACACTTTCCAAGAGCGTTCCTTAAATACGACGAGATCTATCAGCCCAAAGAGTGGTCGCGAGAGAAGGTCAACGTGCTGCTCAGCCTCGATCCCTCAAAGCTGAACTACGCGAACAACCCTCGCGTGCACCGAACAGATCATGATTTTGCCGTGGCTTGGGACAAGATGTATGGAAAAGGGCGAGTCTTTTATTCCACGCTCGGCCACACCGAAGAGGCATGGAGCGACCCCGACATCAGAAAGATGTATTTTGAGGCGATCAAGTGGGTTCTGGGTATGACCGAAGGCAGTACCGCTTCCCATCCGCGTCCACAGATGCCGGGCGATCAACACTAAGGACTCCGCGATGAACTTTCCGCAGTCAATTCAACATTGCAGCGTTGTGCTCGTAGCGGTTTGCTTTGCGGGGCTCGCGTCTTCGGCCGCACAATCACCAACGAAGCAGCCTAATGCGGCCCCGTCGGCGGCCAAATCGTATCCACCGGAACTGGTTCAGCAAGGTAGCGCTCTTTTCCGGAAGGATTGTTCTTTCTGTCACGGACGCGACGCCGGCGGAGGAGAAAGTGGACCAGATCTTACGCGCTCGAAGTTGGTGACGGCGGATGTGGACGGAGACAAGATCGGTCCCGTCGTTCGCAACGGGCGGCCCGACAAAGGCATGCCACCGTTTGATCGCACGGACCAGCAGATCGCCAGCCTCGCCGCCTTCATTCACACTCAACAAAACAATGCTGTCGCAACCGGCGGTCGCCGGGGCAGTGGCGGACGGAAGGGCGTAGATGTTTCGGATCTCCAAACCGGAAATGTCGAAGCGGGCAAGAAATATTTTGAAGGGGCAGGCGGATGTTCAGGCTGCCATTCTCCAACCGGCGATTTAGCTGGCATTGCTTCGCGCTATCAGGGTCTTGAGCTCGAAGAGCGAATGCTCTATCCCAAGCACGCGAAACCGAAGGTCTCGGTGACAATATCTTCTGGTCAGACGTTCGAGGGCAAATTGGCCTATCTCGACGAGTTTACGGTTGGACTGATCGACTCCGACGGTTCGTATCACTCCTGGCGGATACGCGATGTGAAATTCAAAGTCGACCCAGCTTTGAACGCGCACGTGGAATTGTTCCCGAAGTACACCGATGCTGACGTTCACAACTTGATGGCCTATTTGCAAACGCTTCGCTAACGCAAACTGGCGAACCTTGGATGTTTGAAATCCGGAGGCCCTAACCAATATGAATTTTGTGCGGAATGGATTTCTGATTGCCGTAAGCGCGCTCCTGACGCTCTCGACGCCGGCCAGTTTGCGGGCCCAGGGCGCGGACGAGCAACTTCTTCTGCATCCGAAGTCTGACAGCTGGCCCGGCTATCATGGGGATTATTCCGGAAGGCGTCACAGTTCCCTGAAGCAGATCACGCCGCAGAACGTTAACAGCCTCTCGTTGGCTTGGGCTTTTCAAACCAATCAGGGTGCGCTCATTAAGTCTTCCCCTTTATTGGTTGACGGCATTTTGTACTTTACGGTTCCTGACAATATCTGGGCGATTGACGCGCGCTCGGGGCACCAGGTCTGGCATTACAACAAGCCGACAAGCGAAGGCGAGCACATCGGGAATCGCGGAGTCGCGATGTACAAGGGTTATCTATTCTTCTCAGCTCCGGATGCGCACTTGCTTTCGCTGAACGCGAAAGACGGTAGCGTTCGCTGGAAAGTCGAAGTTGCGGATGTCACAAAAGGTTATTGGACAAGCATGGCGCCGCTCATAGTCGGGAACCACGTGCTGGTAGGTGTCTCCGGAGATTTCGACAACTTGAGCGGCTATATCCGCGCGATCGATCCTGAGACTGGGGCAACGCAATGGCAATGGAATTCCACTCCGCCCCCAGGAACTCCGAACCAAACGACGGGTGGAATGACGTGGATGACGGGCACGTATGATCCTGACCTTAACCTCGTTTACTGGGGAACTGGAAATCCCACTCCTGTTCTGAATGGAACCACTCGCCCTGGCGACGATCTCTATACGTGTTCGATCGTTGCGCTGAACCCGGATACGGGCAAGCTGGCATGGGCCTTCCAAGTCTCACCGCACGATACTCACGATTGGGATGCCGTCGAAACCCCGGTGCTGGTCGACGGAGATTTTCATGGCGAGCCGAAGAAGATGCTGATGCAGACGTCGCGAAACGGCTATTTCTTCGTCCTCGATCGCACAAATGGAAAAAATCTGCTGACCGCTCCTTATGGGCCGGTGAATTGGACGCTGGGCATCGATAAAGAGGGACGTCCGATTCCGAATCCAGCGAAGGAACCTGCTCCGGACGGACGACTGATCGCGCCGGATGAGGGCGGCATGACGAACTATCGCTCTCCCAGCTTCGATACGAAGAACGGTTTATTCGTAGTCGATGCCCACCCAAGTTGGAGTCTCTATTTCGCCAAGCCAGCGGATGGAGTCTACGGTTGGGCCGGGGCGGACTACGACGTTTGGGGCAAAGGCGTGATCGAAGCCATTGACTATCAAACCGGCAAGATTCGATGGAGTCATGATGTCGGCCCGGGAGGTTCAGGCGCCGGAGTGCTAACGACGGATGCGGGTCTCACGTTTACAGGTGATGCGATGGGCAATTTCCTCGCGTTGGATTCGACCGACGGAAAGACGCTGTGGCACGCGGGCTCTGGTTCACAGATCGTCAGCTCTCCGATTACGTACGAGCTCGATGGCCGACAATTCATCCTGACCAGCAGCGGCAGTGTGATGTTCGCCTGGGCGCTCCCGGAATTGTGACCTTCCGAAAGACTGAATGGCTCGGGCCACAACCGTTAGCGGAACCGCCGGATGAATAAGGTGTGCCGTTCAGATCGGTAAAAGCCAACGTTGTAAATCGTCGCCTTCCCCGTACTCGAGTAGATCACCTGACGAATACGCAGCACAGGTGCGCCCTCTGCCAGACCAAGCATTCGGGCCAGAGCTTGATCGGCAGCGGTGGCGTCAACTTCTTCGTCGGCATACGCCAACTCGACTTTGTAGTCATGCTCCAACGTCGCGAACAACGATCCTCTGGACAAGGGCGCTGAGACGAGAGCTGCGAACTCGGGCGCGGGCAGATAACAGAGCTCCAACGCAAATGGATCTTCGCCAGTGACACGAAGGCGCTCGATTTTCACCATACGGCTCGACGAGGACAATCCGAGCCGAGCCGCCACCTCCTGTTCGTTCTCAATGACCTTTGCCGCAATAATGCGAGAACGCGCGATCAGTCCGCGGCTCGACATGTGCTCCGTATAACTCATTAACTTGTTGAAGTGAATTTTGGGAGCAGCTACGAACGTCCCGGCGCCGCGCCTGCGCTCAACGACGCCCTCCTTCTCGAGTTCCGCCAAGGCGTGGCGTGCCGTCATCAGGCTCACATCATGGACGCTTGCGAGCTTGCGTTCGGAATCTACAGGATCGCCGGGTTTCAATTCTCCGGCGTCAATGCGTTTCAGGATGGCCTTCTGGATCTGCTTGTAGAACGGCATGCTGTTTCTATGGTTTTTAGACATGGATCCTCTGGCCGAAAATCGCTTTGCAGAATGCGTGCCGCGGCCCAGCATACTCGGAAGCCGGATTACTATATAGCGCATTGCGGGATTCTTTGTAAAGCGCAAAACGTAACCCCGAGCTCCGGTCCCGAAGGAATTTCGCAGCAAGGATAGAATTGCTATAGATCACACAATACCGATTTTGTGAACGACGTCCCCCTCCAGGGCAGTCTTCTTCGGCATAAGGTGTAACTTACTAAAAAACAATTGCTTAGAAGCTAATTCAAATTAGCTAGATTGCCGCTGGGGGAAAGCTTCGCAGGCAAGACATATAGAGCGCAGCTACTACGTATCGAAGATTTTTCTCACCCTCGCCACACTTTTTTCTTGACGGTCGTTCCCGGAGTGCTATATAGGATAGTCCATTCTGTGGGACACCTCTCTGTAGATCTTGAAGAGGTGCTAGGAGCGCACATCATGAAGAAATCAGTGTGGGGCATTGTCATCGTGCTTACCGGGCTTATCGCAGGTTCGATGCCCGGCTTTGCGCAAGAAGTTACGGCGGGCATTGTGGGAACCGTCACCGATCCCAGCGGTGCGCCCATCGTCGGCGCAGCGGTGGTCGCGACCGATACCGAGCGCGGAACTACATGGAAGGCTGAAACGAACGATACAGGCTCATACAATTTGTTGCGACTACCGGTCGGCAGTTACTCCGTCAAGGTGAGCAAGGAAGGATTTCAGACCGCCTTGCAACCCGCTTTTACCTTGACCTTGAATCAGACCTCCCGCGTCGACGTGCGGTTGAAGGTCGGTCAGATCAATGAGACGGTCGAAGTGACTTCCGCAGCGCCAGTGCTTCAGACCGAAAACGCCCAAGTGGGCACGGTGCTTGATTCCCGTACGAACGATGATCTCCCACTGGCGACGCGCAACTATGTTCAGTTAACATTGCTTACGCCGGGCACGGTGTCCGTGGATCCGCATAGCATGAATCTGGGATCCAATACCGCTGAAGAGGGTGGCCGTCCCTACATCAACGGCAACCGCGAGCAGTCCAACAACTTCCTGCTCGACGGCGTGGACAATAATCAAGCCTCTGACAACCTTCTGGGCTTCACGCCTTCGCCCGACGCGATCGGTGAATTCAACCTGATCACCCAGAACGCGTCTGCCGAGTTCGGAAACTACAACGGCGGAATCGTGAACGCCATCATCAAGTCAGGAACAAACAATTTCCACGGCGATGTATTCGAGTTCTTCCGCAACGATATCTTCAATGCGAATAAATGGGAGAATGGTCTGCACGCGGGAAACCCTGTCCCGGGTACTGACGCGAATGGAATCATCCCGGCTCCGAAAGTTCGTTGGAACATGTTCGGCGGCACTTTCGGTGGCCCCATTGTCAAAAACAAGTTGTTCTTCTTCGGCGACTACCAGGGCGGCCGCTTCGACACGCCATCGGCTGCCGTTTCTATTCACACTCTGACGGCTGCCGAGGCTGGCGGCGACTTCAGCGCATTACTGCCAAAAGGAATACAGCTTTACAACCCTTGCGCTACGGGTACTGGCGGAACATCAGGGACGGCGTGCAGTATTCTGCCTGTTGCTTCGAGAACGCAATTTGCCGGCAACATCATCCCCAGTAGCCAACTGGATCCCGCGTTCACGAAACTGGTCACCAATTCTTTGTATCCGATCGGCTCGCCGGATCCTACTACCGGCTTTGGCATCGCCACGAACACGCCTGGCAACCAGTACGATTCCGATCAAGGCGATATCAAGGTTGATTACATCATCTCCAACAAGGACCATCTATTCGCCCGCTTCTCAAAGGGCGATCAATACGATCCCGCAACAAATTCGGTCGCCCTCCTCGGTAACACCGTAAATGAAGCGTATCTTCTGAACGGCACGGTCAACTGGTCGCACACGTTCACTCCCAACCTGATGAACGAAGCGCGATTCGGCAAGAACTATGTGAAACTTCCGCACGGGTTGACTACCTTCGACGCCTCGGTCGGAGCCCTGGGGAACAGCATCGGCATAGCGAACGGCAACCCTTCCGGGATCAACGGACTCCCGGAGTTTGGCTTTGCGGGTGGGTCAGTCACAAACATCAATACTGGAACTCTGCAGAATTTAGGATCGGCGGGAGTGGTGGAGAAGTTCTCGTCGACCGTGACGCAGTTTGACGATGTTTTGATCTACACTCACGGGCGTCACGTCATCAAGTCTGGCTTCCAGACAAATCGCTACAACATCAACGTTTTCTACACCGGCAACGGTGGCGAGCTTGGTGTGCAGTTGTTCGGCAGCGGCCCGGGTGGAACTTACTCCGGAATTGGAGCCACAGGCACTGGCGACCCATCTGCAGATTGGGCGCTTGGTCTCCCCGGAGACGTGGGCCGTGGTACTAGTTCCGGCGGGTGGCACCAGCGCGATTGGCTGTTCGCAGGTTTTGTCCAGGATGATTGGCGCATTACAGACCGGTTGACCCTCAATCTGGGCTTGCGGTACGAGGCGCGCACCCCGTGGGTCGAGCTCAACAATCAACAAGCGGCAGTCAACGTGCAAACCGGCGCTCTCGAATTTGTCGGCAACACTCCCGTGCCTACCGGTGTCGTGGGAAGCAATGGCTTCAGCCGCGGCCTGTACAGTTCCGTCTACGGCTGGCCCGATATTCAGCCTCGATTGGGCTTCGCATGGAGTCCTGAAGTTGGTGGAGGCAAAACCGTCGTGCGCGGTGCTTTCACAATCTCGTCCTACATGGAAGGCACAGGGACCAACCTGCGCCTGACCCAGAACCCGCCATTCACTCCCCCACAAGTGGAAGCGTCGAACGTAGCTACTGGAAGCGCATACAGCACCGAGTCGGCATTCAGCGCCGCTGCGCCTCCTGCCGGGGATCCCTTTATCGGCGCGACCATGCTGACGTGGGGAGGGACGGTTCAGCCGTCCGTTGCTGATCAGTGGAACCTGTCGATCCAGCAGCAAATCGCAAAGGACACTACCCTTCAGATCGGCTACGTTGGACAGAGAACAACTCACCTTATGGTTCCCGAATGGCTGTCGCAAGGCGATTTGCAATCCAACGGAACAGTCACTTATCCCTTGATCGGTGGCCAGAATCCGATAGGCACAGTCATCAATGGAGTGACAACAACAGCAGTGACATACGGGCCAAATGGATTCGGCAACGTCAAGAACACTGCCTCCGTTGGAAACATGAATTACAACGCGCTGCAAGCTGTTCTTCAAAAGCGCTTCGGCCACGGTCTTGAAGGCCAAGTGTCGTATAGCTACGAAAAGTGCATGACCAACGACGATGGATACTACGGAACCTGGGGCAGCACTACTCAGGCTGGGCCGTCCGGAAACTATTGGCAGAATCTTTACAACGGTAACGGTGACTACGCACGATGCTACTGGGATTCCACGCACGTCCTGAGCGCGTATGCGGTTTATGAGTTGCCGATTGGCCGCGGCAAACAGTTTGGCCACGATATGCCCGCAGTCGTAAACGCGGTGGTTGGGAACTGGATGATCAACCCAATCGTTTCATGGCACAGCGGCTTCCCGCTATCGATCTACGGATCGGATTTATCCGGAACTGGCAGTCCGGAGAACCGGCCGGATTGCGTGGGCCCGGTGCAATATCCGAAGACAGTGAGCTCAGCAGGTATCCAGTGGTTCAGTCCGAGCTTTGCCGCAACTCAAGCGGCAGGCACATTCGGAAATTGCCCCGCGCAGGGACCTGTCGTGGGCCCAGGCTATGCCGATGCTGACATCAGCTTGCAGAAAAACTTCCCGATAACGGAGACCATGCGGATACAGTTCCGCGCGGACTTCCTCAATGCACTGAACCATCCGAACTTCGCAGTTCCCAACGACAGTTTTGGGACCTCAACGTTCGGCGTCAGCGGCTCAACCCAGGATGCGCGCCAAATGCAATTCGCGTTGAAGTTTTACTTCTGACGCTGTCTTTACCTACGGCAGGCTCCGAATATGGGGCCTGCCGTTATTTCGTTTATGATTCCGTCATATGTTTCCAGCGCGGAGCTCTTCGATTACAGTCGCCGTTCTGCTCGCGTTCGGCGGAAGAGCGACAGCGCAGACTGCATCCGGCGGTAGTTCTGCCTCGTCCTCGCCCCAAAAAGCAATTACCCTCGCCCAAAGTGGGAATTGTGTTGACGCCCTGCCTCTCCTCAAGAGGGATATCCGGCAAATCACAGATAAGGATTTGAAGCGGAAGGCAGGGCTTGCCGGCGTGCGCTGTGCCATGACCCTCGATCGTTCCGAGGCGGCCCTTGATTTCCTGCAAGTCCTGGCACGGGAGTTTCCGCGCGATGCGGATGTTCTCTACGCAGAAGTTCACGCGTTCTCTGACTTGGCGACCCGCGCCTCGCAGCAGCTCGGCGGGAATGCCGCCTCATCACCCCAAGCGCACGAACTGCTAGCCGAGTCCTTTGAATCGCAAGGCAAATGGGACGACGCAGAGAAGGAGTATCGCGGAATTATTGCGCACGATCCAAATTTTCCCGGAATTCACTTCCGGCTAGGCAGGCTGCTTCTCTCGAAGCCAAATCCCAGTTCCAGCATCGCCGAGGATGCGAAACACGAGTTCGAACAAGAGCTCGCGCTTGATCCTTCAAACGCGGGAGCTGAGTACGTTCTCGGAGAACTGGCGCGTCAGAATCAACAGTGGGATGAAGCGACTAAACATTTCTCGCGGGCTTCGAAACTCGATTTGCATTTTGCAGAGGCCTTTCTCGGCCTCGGAGTGTCTCTCATTTCCGAGAAGCGCTATGCAGAGGCGGTCGGTCCCCTGGAAACCGCAGTCAAGCTCGAACCGATGAATCCCGATGCCCACTACAACCTTGCGACTGCCTATACTCGCTCAGGGCGGAAAGAAGATGGCGAAAAAGAGTTTGCCATTCACCAGAAGCTAATCAAGACGCAGGGCGGTTCGGTCGATCATGCCCCGCAAAGTCAGTAGCGCGCAAAGATTTCACCAGATACTTACAATAAACAGAAATGAGGAGAAGGAGTTCACCTAACGCGCGGAGGGCCGAATTCTCTCGGCGCGATTTTATGAGGACAGCCGCATTTGGAGCTGCATTCCCCTTTATTCCTCGCCTCGCCGGAGTCACTCCCGCTTCGCAGTTACCGCATTATCCTTTCGAGCAAGTGCTACCTTCCGCCAGCGGAATTAATTGGAAACACACCGCCGGGCATTCCTCCCAAAAATACTTGCCTGAAACTACGGGCGCCGGTTGCGCATTCCTGGACTACGACAACGACGGATGGATGGATATTTATTTAGTGAATAGCGGGCGATGCGACTTCTTCAATCCCATTCCGCCGCTTCGGAATGCCTTGTATCGCAACAACCGCGACGGAACGTTTACCGATGTAACGGAGAAGGCAGGTGTTATAGGTGGAGGCTACGGTCAGGGAGTTGCTGTCGGCGATTACGACGGCGATGGCTTTCCCGATCTGTATGTGACGCAATACGGGAGAAGCATTCTTTACCGCAACAATGGAAACGGGACTTTCACCGACGTCACAGAAAAGGCCGGAGTGGCTGCCCCAGGATGGTCCTCCAGCGCCGTTTGGTTCGATTACGACAATGACGGACGGCTGGATTTGTTTGTCTGCAGGTTCGTTGATTTCGACAAAGGAAAGAATCTCCCGTGCGCCGCAGGCGATAGTCCCGGCTACTGCATTCCTCGGTTGTACAAGCCGATGACGAGTTGGCTTTTCCACAACAACGGCGACGGCACGTTCACTGATGTAAGCAAGACCACAGGGATTGGCAATTTCCTTGGGAAGGCTTGGGGAGCGGTCGCCGCTGACATCAACAACGACGGCTTGATGGATTTATTTGTCGCCAACGATACGGTCCAGAATTTTCTATTTGTCAACAAAGGGAACGGCAAGTTTGAAGAGATCGGGGCGGAGGCGGGTGTGGCCTATAGTGACGCGGGCCGTCCGCGATCGGGGATGGGAGTCGACTCCGCAGATTTCAATCAGGACGGATGGATGGATCTGTTCGTCGCGAATATCGATCACGAATTTTATTCTCTGTATGAGAACAATCATGATTTGACATTCGATGATCAGGCGCTATCCACAGGCATTGCCAAGCCAACTCGTCTCATGAGTGGGTGGGGGCTCAAGTTCTTTGACTACGACAACGATGGAGATCTCGATCTCTTCCTGGCGAACGGGAATCCTGACGACCTTATCCAGGTGTTTCATAAAGACGTCGGCTATGAGGAGCCTCTTTTACTTTTTCATGGCAACGGAAAGACATTCGACAATGTCAGTGCCAACAGCGGCCCTCTTTTCAATCAAACGTTTTCAGCACGTGGTTTGGCCGTAGGCGATTTCGATAACGACGGCGCTGTAGATGTTTTAGTTTCCTGCAACGACGAAGCTCCTCTCTTGCTCCGCAATAAAGTAGGCTCACAGAATCACTGGCTAGGGATCAAATTGATTGGGACGAAGTCGAATATCGATGCGATCGGAGCGCGGATCACTTATCAGGCGGGAGATATGAAACGGACTCGGTCCAAGGTTGGAGGTGGCAGCTTCATGTCCTCTCATGATCCTCGCGTGGTACTGGGCATCGGACGGCGAACGGCTATTGATTGGATAGAAATCAAGTGGCCCCAACCGGGTGGAACGGTGCAACGAATTACGAATCCTCCGATCGATCGATATATCACGATTCGCGAAGGACAATCGCTTTGAGCTTCAGAAATTGTGAGCGAAATTAGTGCGAAGGGGCGTACGCGGCTTGAGCTAGCTCCTTACGCTCGGAGTCGGCCTTCTTGGCTTCCTTGCTCGCCTCAACGGTTACGTCACGCGCTCCGAAGCCCACCCCGATCTTCTTCAAGAACGCATTCGGGGGCGTGCCTCCTGCGAAAATCCAGACGAAGTCATTTGGGATCTCCTGGACTTTTCCGGCCACATCGAGAGCAACGGACTCCGGCTTGAACTCCGCTGGATTCGAATTGAACAGCACTTTTACTTTGCCCGACCGCATGCAGTCTTCAATGCGCTTTGCATTACGCTCCTTAATACGGCTGAAGCGCTCGCTGCGATAAGAGAGAGTTACTTCATTGCCTGATTGATTGGCGAGCCCCATGGCCGCCTCGACTGCACTGTCACCTCCGCCGATCACCAGGATCTTCTTATTAATATAGTGGTCAGCCTCGATGAGCCGGTACATCACCTTGGGCAGTTCCTCGCCTTTTACGCCGAGCTTGCGCGGTTCGCCAGCCCTGCCCAGCGCGAGAATAACGGCGCTCGCCCGATATTCATTTGTGACCGTAACGACAGTGAAGATTCCGTCCTCGCCTTTCTTCACGTCTTCCACTTTCTCGCCCGTGGAGACGTTGAAATCCGAGCGATTCAAGATCATGTCCCAAAAGGCAAGCAGGTTCTCCTTGGAGAGTTGCATCTTTTTGAACTTGCCATACATGGGAAACTCGACCGGACTCGTCATCACGAGCTTTTGGCGCGGGTATTTCGCGACGGTTCCACCGATCTCGTCACGCTCGATCGTCAGATAGTTCATCTTTTGTTCGATAGCCCGGAGTGAGGCGCTGATGCCCGCCGGTCCTGCCCCAATTACGATGAGATCGTGCACCCCCGGAACAGCTTGATGCGTGCCTATTTTAAGGCGAGCTGCGATTGTGTCTACGCAATCGCGGCCTTGATTGACTGCATTCTTGATGAGAGCGAGTCCGCCAAGTTCGCCGACGATGAACAGGTTGGCGACTGTGGTTTCGTATTCGGGCGTCAGTTGTGGCATGTCCCCCGCCATGCTCGGGCTAGCCAGGACCATCGTGATCGCACCCACTGGACAGGCATCTGCACATAGGCCGTGGCCGATACATTTATGACCGTTAACAATGACGGCTTTGCCGCCGATCATCGCAAGCACATCGCCTTCCGGGCAGACGCTGGTGCAGGTGGCACAGCCGATGCAATAGTTCGTGTCAATGTGTGGGTGCTGCGCCTTCGGTCCCTCCGAAAACAGCTTGCCTTTTTCCGCAGCTTCCTGAGCCTGTGCTTCCCTCTTTTTCAGGCTCTTGAGATAGATCATCAAAAAGAAAAAACAGATGATTCCGCCGATCCCGTATGTGATTAGAGTGTCCACGGCCTAAAAGTATCCCAGTATGAATTGAAGTCCGATGTGTATCAGCGCCAGCACCGCGAAAGCATAGCTGAAGGGCTTGTGTACGACGTGCCACAGGTGGAATACCTTCTGCGAACGCGAAAGAAATAAAACTCGCTTCGAGAGTGCGGCCTCTTCTGACGCGGCATGGACTGCTGTTTCGAGTTCACGATTCCGAGTCGGTAGAAAACCGAACGCAGTGCTGAGAGACTCTCCGAAGGTCAAGGAATGTCGCCGCAAGCACGCAACTCGGAAGAGACGAACGCCGTCGAGAATCATCATATAAAGGAGCGCTACGACGACGGGAAGTCGCGCCACACGCTTCGCATCGGGCATCCGCAATAACGCCCGCAAATCAGCCTCCGGCAGCAATTTCTGCGCGGCCAACTGCCGCGAGAGGCTTTCCTGCAATTCCTGCAGCTCCTTCATCGAGAGCTCCGCAGTGGTTACTTTGCGGGGGATCTGTGCGTATAGATAACGTCCAACGACGCCGCTGGCCGAGACCGCGAACATGATCCAGAACGCCATGCCTGCGATGCCTTTGAATTTGAGGGTTGAGTGAAAGGCAATGATGAATGGCGCCGTAAGCCCCATCAGTACATGGATGTCGAGCCAATGTCGAGTAGTGCCGAATTGTCCGAGCCACGCCCAGTGCTTGCGGAGTGGATACAGAAAGATCCCAACAAACAAGGCCACGCCTACGAACCCGAGATAGAGGCCAATCGGGCCGCTCGGCCTTAACATGTGATGCTTAGGGGAAAACGGTCGGTCTATCGACGAAAGTTTGTAGTAGTCGAAGCCGTAAATAAAGATGGCAAGATTGGTAGCAATCGCAAGCATGTAGAGGCTGTACAGACGCACACGATGGCCTCTGTCTGCATCCTGCACGTTCCTAGTGCGGTCGACAATGGGGGCTGCGGCTGTTGCGCTCATTTCTTCATGACCTGCTCTTCTGTGCTTACTGAGAATTTCTTGTATGCACTAAATTGGTGCAAGTTACGCCAGTGCTGCCGGGGCGTCTCGACCTCCACGCGAGCCTGGGTGGGAAACCAGTACTCCTGCTGCGAATCGTTGAACTTCAACGGAGCGAAATCAATTTCTGAGCTCAGTGCCTTCAGGCCGACATCTTGCAAGGAATCTGCGATGCCTGCCTCGATTTTTGCGATGGACCCCGACTGAGGGTCAATCCAGGCAGTCCCGGTAAGCTCCAATGGATATTCTCGTCCGCGCAAAGCCAGAGCAGCTGGTGACTTCATGCCCGGAACATGGTGAAAGCTGATCTTCTCCAAGGTTCGTCCATCCAGAGTCTCTTCTCCGGCCAGCGTGAAGGTGAAGGCCGCAGAGTAATAAGGATGGAAAACTAGAAATAGTGTCGCGAAGCCGTTACTCAGAAGCATCGATGTGTTCCTCCGATCGCGTTTCGCCTGATGTAGAGGAAGTCGCGACTCGGCCAGATTCAGCTCTCCCCCGCTATTCGTAAGGATTACGAGATAGTCGTAGGTGGAATCTTCTTTCAGCTCGACCTTGTCGTCTTTCCCCAATTTTTCCTGGCGGACCTGCTCGGTGCACTTCACATCTGAAAACTGATCGAGGAAAACCGAGGTGCGGTCGGCCGTCCGATTGAGTAAATCGTTCAGCCTTTGCCCATCGGGGACAGCGGCCGCACTTGCCGCGAAGCAAAAAAGTACCGTGAGCGCCGCAAGAACAATCATCGCGCGAGCGAAACGAGACGCGAGATTCGGGGGGAGCATTATTCGCCCTTTCTCTTGTTATCGAACCGGTAGCCGATTGAGAACATGATCTGGTCATAACTCATGTCTCCGCGGTTCGTAGTGAAGTTGCTTTGGAGGTAGTAGTGCGGACCGAGCGTGGTCTCGACCGTCCCGGTCACAAATCGCCCTCGCGTATTGGTCGTGAGCGCCGAAGCGAAATTCTGTTGGCCAACTAAAACTTCCAGCCGCAATCGATCGCTCATCTGACGCGACAGCGAAAAGGACTCATACGAGCCATCCCCAAACGAACTGTTGAACTTCGCGTAATGCGCGTCGGCGCGCAATTTCAACCAAGGCACGCGGTTGAACGTGATGCCGAACATTTCGTTGAGGGAACTCTTAGCGTCCCCAGTGCCGCTGCTGCGCCCCAGGTTCGTCGAAAGCCAAATCTGCTTCCACACATCCACACGCCCTCCTGCGCTGAATCCCTGAAATAAATACTTATCGAGCAATCCGGTGCCGACCAGCGTGGGATCGAACGTGGGGACGTCGCGAAAATAGTTGTAGTTAACATCCAACTCAACTCGGAGATGCGGATTCACGCGGAGAGTGGTGAAATTTCTTCCCAACCCAGGTCCGGGTGAGGGTGTCACCGAGTTTCCCGTGGGATCGTCAAGCTGCGCCGATTCATAGATCGCGATGTCGCGCTTGTAAGAAAGCGAGTCTTCGAAAAAAACAAACGGCCGGTCGATCGCCCAGTTCACCATGCTCAGGCCTGCGCCGCTGGTGGCGGTGTAATGGAATCCGTCATATTGGCCACCTTCGAAGTTGATGAACGAACCGCCAATAACGCGATCCGGACTGTAGTCCCAGGACGATGGATCCGGAGTCGAACCGCCGAATATGCCCATCGTGATGCCAGTCCCGAGCCGCTTACCTACATATCCGCCATCGATCGTGTCCAGACTGGGTGCCCATGGCAAATAGAGCCGTCCGAATCCGGCGACCAACGTGGAGTTCGGATTGTCGTAGGTCATACTCAGGTGATATGTGCGGTTGATGAGATTCTGCAGCGTTTGCTGGCTTGCTGCGGATGCTTTCGTCAGCTCTCCCCGCCAGTAGCCGCTGAGATTCCAATAGGTGCCCCCAATTCGCGTAATGTCACCCCGGAAGACCATTCCCACGTCTGAACTTGTGACGTTGCTAGTGCCATGGCTGATCGTCTCGATATCGTCGAAACCAAGGCGTCCACGGGCCCGATTCACCGAAGGAAGCGGAGGCCGTGGAACCTCCTGCCGCGCTTCTTCGTCCAGAGTGTCGCCTTCGGTGAATGAAATCACTGCGGGATATTGCCGCGTTGCGCTGAGCGCGCGTTGCTGGACAAGTGCTTCCGCGTCACCGCTCGAGAGATATGCCAGGTCGCCGACTTTGACCGCGCGTTTCGGATCGTGAATATCTGTGACCGCGGATGTCTCGGCAACCGCACTAACGACCAGTTCGGCCACCACTCGAGGATCGGCGGCGTTGGCGCTGTCTCCTTGCTTCGCCGGCAAGTTGGTGTCTTCAATCTCTAGTTTCATGCCTTCGCTGAGCCCCTGGGCGCGTCCGCCTTCGAGGTAGGCCACGCCTTCCGCGACGTACTTGACCTTAAAAACGGTATGTAGGCTCGGATCGTCGGACCGCGCGATGAGCGTAGAGGCTTCGGTGGGCTTCGTCGGCATAACTGTCGCCGGCGGAGGAGCAGGAGTTGCCTCCTCAGACTTCAAGCTGTCCGTTGCCGTCGGCGGTGCCGTATCCTGGCCACCGATCTCGGTAGAGTTTGTAGGTGGTGGGGGTGACGCCATCATTGGCCGGGCGGTGCTTACAGCTTGAGTGTGTAACGTTGGCGCCTGACCATCGGAGCTTCTTTGAGGAACGGTTGCTAACGGATTCTGCTGAGCGGACGATGGCTGTGCGGGAGCAGTCGCGGCCACAGACGAATTGGCAACCGGCGGCTCAAATGCGGGACCCGACATGGCAGGAGGCGGAAGGAGCGTAGTGTTCTCTTCAGAATTAGCGACGGTCGGAGTTGCGCTGTCGTGCCTTCTTCGAAACACTCCCATTAAATTTCCGGAAGTCGCAGCAACGGGAGCGCCGTGCGTTGCAGTCCGGGTTTTCTCCGATGCCGCGACAGTGAGAATCACTCGATTGCCCTCGGTCGTCACTACGTACGGGTGAGTTTGATCAAGGTCCAAAACGATCCTGGTAATCGGCGGAATTGCGCTGTGCAGGCCCGCTCGCACACGACGAACGCCATTCACGTTCACCGACAAAGCCTTGATTCTGTCTCGATAGGTGGTTCCGGAAAAATCGAGAAGAATGCGAGCCGGATTCTCGGCCGTCTCAACCGATGGCTTAACCGGAGCGCTGAGAGTGATCTCGACGCGCAAATCTGTTCCTGCTCTTATCGTGGTCACATTCTGGACCGCCACTGTTTCCACATTGTTTTGTGCCGCTGCACAAGACAACAAGAGCATCATGGTCCCGAGATGTTTGTGAACTGCCGTCATGCTTTGCTAACACTCGCTGGCGCTCCACCATGCCGCCTGAAGTCTCGCGTTCCGCCATTGGCTCTTGATCGAGCAAGCCCGGGATCGACTTCGCGCTACCCGCCGCCCTGACCGCTGGGATGACATTGATAACAATTAATGCTGTTGTAGACATACCCCGAAACATTGTCGTGATGAAAGTTGTTCGAATTGTTGCCGCCGTGACAGCCGGTGCACTGGAACACGGAGTAGTCATTGGAATTTGTGTGGCAAGTCGCGCACACATTGTTCGCGTTGCCATGACTCGTCGGGAATTGCGTGTACTGTGTGTGGTTAAAAGTGGCCCCGGTCCACGCTGTCGTGTTGTGGCAGGTCTGACACGTGGTTGGGAAGAACTGCGGCTGCGCTGCGTGTCCTGGATTAGTGGTGTTGTTGTAGTCCGTTTGATGGCAGCCGATGCAGGTCGTTGGCAACGTCGTGTAGTTGTTGTTGACATGGCAGTCCGTGCAAACACGCGGGGGAACCATGTGAGAACCAGTGAGGGGGAAGGCGGTGTTGTTGTGATTGAACGTCGAATCTGTCCAGGTTGTGGTGTCGTGGCACAATTCGCAAGTCGTCGGGAATCCGGCTGCGGCATGAGCTGGGTTTGTTGTTCCCGTGTAGTCCTTCTGATGGCAGGTATAGCAAAGCGTGCTGTTCAGCGAATAGTTGTTGTTGACGTGGCAATCCGTACAGAGCCGCGGCGGTACGGTGTGCATCCCGGTTAATTGAAATCCGGTACTCGTGTGATTGAAAGTGGCATCGGTCCACTGGATGGTGTCGTGGCACGTCTCGCAGGTGGTTGGGAACGAGGCGGCAATGTGATTCACCGGTGCCGTGGCATTGTTGTAATCGTTCTGATGGCACGAGACGCATGCCGTACTTGTCGGGTTGTAATTGTTATTGACATGGCAGTCGGTGCACTGCCGGGGCGGCACAGTGTGCGATCCCGTGAGTGGAAACCCCGTACTGTTGTGGTTAAACGTCGCGTTCAGCCACGAAGTGGTGTTATGGCATTGATCGCAGGTTTGCGGGAAGTTAGAACTGACATGGTTCGGATTCGTGGTGCCTTGATAATCCTTTAGATGGCAGCTGACGCACGCCGTGGATGTCAGGTTGTAGTTGTTGTTGACGTGGCAATCTGTACACTGGCGCGGCGGGACGGTATGCATTCCAATCAGCGGGAAAGCGGTTGCGTTGTGATTGAACGATGCGTTCGACCACGAGGTTGTGTTATGGCATTGTTGGCACGATTGCGAGAAGTTTGCTGAAACGTGATTAGGATTTGTGGTTCCCTGATAGTCCTTCAGGTGGCAACTCACGCAGGCTGTACTGCTCAGGTTGTAGTTGTTGTTGATATGGCAATCGGTGCAGAGCCGCGGTGGAACTGCGTGCCCTCCGCTCAATGGGAATCCGACTGAACTGTGATCGAATGTGGCGTTCAGCCAGGTGTCCGTTCCGTGGCACGAATTGCAGGTGGTTGAAAATCCTGCTGTAACATGGCTCGGATTGGCCGTTGACTTGAAATCGCCGGAGTGACAGGAATAGCACTCCGTTGACATCGCGATGAACTGGCTGCTGGCCGCGCCCTTGTGGCACGAGTCGCAGTCCACAGCCGCATGTGCCCCCGTCAACGGAAAACGGTTGTTATGCTGTTGGACTTGCTGTACAGAAACCTGCCATCCTCGGACTGTGTGACATTGCTCGCAGTTGGCTCCCAATTGCCGCCGGTGAATGTCGGCGTGGCAATCCTGGCATCTCTGTCCGACGTTAGCGAACACCGGCTTGACGTGGCACTCGATGCAACTCACCGCTTTGTGCATGCCGCGCAGCGGATATTTTGTCTGATTGTGATCGAATTCAGGAACGGCGCGAATCGGTTTCCAAGCTGCCGCGGTATGGCAGTTCTGGCAGGGGACGTTCAGATTTCCGTGAGGACTATGTGTTCCTCCGGATGACTGCGCGTGCAGACTCCCCAGGAACAAAGGGAATGAGAACACTGATACTGCAATCAGATTGAGTACGCCCCCCGAGCCGAACATGAGGTGCCCCTTGCTTTCGTCCCGACATCAAAGAGAAACGGTGAATAGAAAACGGTAAGAAGACTGGTTTCGCGTGATGCAATTAATTGTCCAATAGAATACTCATTCGAACAGTGCATTCGAAAGTTACTCCAGTGCCGATTCCATGCGACGCTTTGGTCATCGTCCTCTTTTCAGGTGCTGGCGGTATTAGCTATGAGTGAAGGTAACTTCTTCGCGTTGCCTGCACTTTTTGCCCCGGGAAATCTTGTGTACAGAAACCTGGACGAGTACAAAACTTGGTCATTACCGCTGAGTAATAATTCAGCAGTTACGCTTTTAGATATACCTCGCCATGGTGGCCCCGGAATTCGGAGGTTGTACAACTTTCCATTTCCAAGAGTGCAGCATGTCTTTTGCAGAACTGAAAAAGCGCCGCACTTGCGAGATTCGCCGGCATTGAGAATCAGAGTCCGGGCTTGCTCTTCGGGAGTGGATTAGTTGGCCCGTGGCAGGTGGCGCAGTCCTTCGGGGTAGGTTTGTAGAAGAGAACAGTTTTTGCAGCGAAAACCCTCGTGAGTTTGTGGCATTCTGCGCAGCGGATGTTCTGGTGCGCGCCTCGGAGGGGGAATTCAGTTCGCTTGTCATGGTCAAATAGCGAAGGTTTCCACTTCATGCTGTTGTGGCATTCAACACATCGCGTCACATTTCCCTTGGCGAACTGCTTTCCGTGAATGTCTTCATGGCAGTCCTCGCATTGCGACGGGGCAGCCTTGAAGTTCACGTCAATCAACTTGGTTTCAAGGTTCAGCGGTTTATGGCAATCCATACAGGCAGTAGCCCGATGCGCCCCGAGCAGAGGAAAGTTCGTCTTGGAGTGATCGAACCCGGATAATTCCTTCCATGATTTCGTGCTGTGGCACGCCTCGCATCCAGCGATAGTGCCATCGGATCTCACCAGCTGCATACGTTCTTTGAACTGACCTTTGTGAGGATCGCTGTGACAACTGATGCAATTGAGATTCGTCCAGTGATAGACAACCGCAGGCTTCGGCTGAAAGGTGGTTGATTCTCTATGGCAGTCGCCACATGGAATCGCGACGTGTCCACCGGTAAGCGCAAAATGAGTCGCCTTATGTTTAGCCAGGGTAAATGTGGATGGCTTGTACCCTTCCAGGTTGTGGCAACGGTCGCAAGCGTTGAAATACGGCGCGGCGGCGAACTGTCCGGCATGGCGATCGGAGTGGCAGTCTGTGCATCGCTCGAACTTGATCTTGAACAGAGTGTCCTTGCCTTTTGGTATATGGCACTGAGCGCATTGGAGACGGACGTGTCCTCCCTGCAATGGATAGGCGCTTGAGGCATGCTCCTTTAGTGTGAAGGTCGAGGGCTTCCATCCCTGTACGTTGTGACACGACGCGCACTCGCCCCCATCCGAACGCTTGGCAAACTGTCCATTGTGCGGATCGGGCTTGTGGCAATCCATGCACTTGGCGAAGACCAATGGCCTTTTGAAGTCACCGCCAGCATGGCACTGCGCGCAATCCACAGCGGCATGCTTGCCTTCAAGCGGAAACTTGGTCTTGGAGTGATCGAAGCGTTCTCCCACCACCTGCAGAGAGATCTTCTTCCAACCATTTGTGTTATGGCAGGACTGGCAGCCCTGCGGGAAACTGCCATGGTGCGGGTCCTTGTGGCAATCTGAACATTGGTTGAATGGTATGCCTACATATTGCGGCTTGCCATCCGGGCCGTTTGCGTGACACCTGGCACACTGCACCTGCGCATGCATTCCCGTAAGTGGATATCGCGTCCTCGAGTGATCAAACTGGCCGACATTAATGGCTTTCCAGTCCTGAAAATTGTGACAAGACTGGCACGTCGTTCCCAGTCGACCTTTGTGCTGATCTTCATGGCAGGTAATACAGCTGGCCGAAAGTCCCAGGTAAGTTCGGCTCAAATCTTTGATTCTTAGCGATGCGCGCTCTTGAGTCGAAATGTGCGATGGAGTATGACACCTATCGCACGACAATCCTGTGTGCTTGCCTTCCAGAAGGTATCCCGTCTCTTTGTGGTTGAAGTTTTTAGGGTCCCATTTGATGAGCGGGAAGTCTTCACCATTGTGCTCCGAGTGGCATCGCGCGCATTCCTGGCTGGAACTCGCTGGGATGCTGTAGCTGGCATGCAATCCTCGATGTGTGGCGAGCCGGGTGGCGATTTCTGTATGGCATTCGAGACACTTCAGGGCCGCTTGTCCGCCAAACTTGTGGCAACTCGCACAATTTGTCGATCCGTTCAGCGACTGATGGGGTCGTGCGAGGGGACCGGGCGAGATCTGCGCACAAACTGCAGGAAGAAAAAAGAACAGTGCTACGAGCAGCGTGAAAAAAACGAAACGATGACGAATCACACCGCGACTCTGGCCGCTATGCGTGACAATTCCGTCTACTGGCGTTTTTGGAAACTGACTTTCGACTTCCGTCTTGCAGCGCAACACGCCCCTCGCGAGATGGCCTGCAGATCTGAATGCTGAATTTGCCCGCAGTCTATGCGGCAGGCAGGAAGCACACCAGTGACCAGAGGTACATCTCCCGGAATGATTTTCGTCCAATGATCTCCTTGAAGTTGCGTGCACCGCGTCCAGCGCATCGAAAGCAACATGAGTTCACGCCAGGAGGGGAACGCATAGCGGGACCGGGATGGGTTGGGAGTACAAAGTTTTGAACGTTAAGCGCAAAATTTCTGTACCGATGCTGCCCTCGGGCTCGCGCCGCCGCACTGTCGTTTGCTCGCATCGGGGTCCCGACTCCGAACGTTATTGGTCCATGCTGTATCCGTACGAACTCAAATATCTAGCTATACTTGGCACCGAGGGTACGGGGGCGTGCTCAGAAGACTAGTTCCGTCTCAGTCGCTATTGGCGTCCGACCTTTCTTCCTTCCGGCGCCAGGAATCGATTTTCATTGCGCTCAACCTGGCGATTCTCATTGTTCTGTTTTCGCTGCACGTCTATTTTTCGGCGTTTTGGGGCAAGCCAACACCGCTGCTGATGGGTGCAGTTGCCATCGGGGTTCTGCTCAAAACTGTCGAATGGTTTTGGTTGCAACGCCTTTCCGGGGCCTTGAAACCAGCAGCTCTCACCGCTCTAACTTGGGCTTCCATCGCGCTAAACATCACACTTGCTTCAGTGCTGGCCGTACTGACGGACAAGGAAGATACTCCCTATTTCGTGATGATGGTTGTCGCCGTTCTCGAAGCGTCCTTCCGTTTTGAGCTGATTCCTATTTTGGCTGTCGTCGGTGCGGTCGATTTCTCGCTGTTCTGGCAAGTTTGGTGGTTCTACCAAAAGCATCCGCCACGGGATGTCGGCGAATTCTTTGAGGCCGGAATTACTTCGCTTCTCTTCGGCATTGTTGGAGTACTTGTATGGTTTCTGGTGGCAGACCTACGTCGAAAGGAGATCCGTCTGGCCAATAACGTGCTTGAACTGGAGCACGCACGCGAACAATTGCTGCGTGAGGAAAAACTCGCTGCTGTAGGGCGATTGTCCAGCGCCATCGCACATGAGATACGAAATCCGGTCGCGATGATTGCCAGTTCGATTGCGACTGCCAGACAACTGAGTGGAGACGAGCGAGAAGAAATGTTCGAGATAGCGTCAGAGGAAGCCGGCCGTTTAAGTCGATTGACGACGGAATTCCTGGATTACGCCAGCACGCGCCCTCCAACATTGTCGAGCACATCAGTCGCTGACACGATCGCTTACGTCGCCGATGCCTCGCGAGCTCATGCCAGCTCGAAAGGCGTCCATTTCGATTTAGACCTGCCTGTTGCTCTCACCGTCCAGACTGACGAGGGGCAGCTACAGCAGGCCCTGATGAATTTGCTATTGAATGCGGTGGATGCCTCCCCGGCCGACCGCGCGATCGTGGTGCGAGTGCGAAACGACTCGAAACAGCATCTCTCGATCGACGTCGAAAACGCGGGCCCGCAAATTGGGGAGCCCGCCCTGAGCCGTATCTTCGAACCGTTTTTCACTACAAAACCTCGCGGAACCGGACTTGGACTGGCGATCGCCCGCAATATCGCGCGCGCTCAAGGTGGAGATCTCATCCTCACCGCTAATGAAGTCGACCGGGTCTGCTTCTCGTTGATCCTCCCGGTATCGGGCGAGATAGCTACAGACTGAGCACAAGGACTTGAACGTGGGACGCATCCTTATAGTCGACGACGAACCGAACATGCGACGGATCCTCGCCTCGAACCTGCGTCAGGACCAGCATCAGATATGGGAAGCAGGCGGCGTGGAGGAGGCGCAGCGCAGCCTTGCGGCTAATGATTTCGATGCCGTCATCACAGATCAAAAAATGCCCGATGGAGAAGGTCTGGCTGTTCTAGGTTCGGCCCACGAAAACGATCCGACTCTGCCGGTCATTCTCCTCACAGCTGTCGCCAGCATCGAACTTGCCGTCGACAGCATGCGCAAGGGCGCATTCGACTTTCTTACTAAGCCATTTCAACCGGAGGCGGTCCGTGCCACGGTGCGACGTGCGTGCGAACGCACTCGCTTGGTTCGCGAGAATATTCTTCTGAAAGACGCAGTCGTTCGGCTGGAAGGGACTTCCGAAATCTATGGAGACAGCCCCGCCATGGCGGACGTGCGCGCCCGAATTACACGAGTCGCGCCAACGCATGCCACAGTTTTGATCACCGGCGAGACGGGCACTGGAAAAGAAGTCGTCGCTCGAGCGATTCATCGCAACAGCCCACGTTCGTCGAAACCCTTCGTCGCTGTCAACTGCGCTGCGTTCACTGAGACTCTTCTCGAGAGCGAACTCTTCGGGCACGAGAAGGGGGCATTCACCGGTGCCGACCGTCAGCGTCAGGGATTATTCGAGGCGGCTCACGAAGGCACGCTCTTTCTGGATGAGGCCGGAGAAATGTCATTGGCCGCTCAGGCAAAGTTGCTTCGTGTCCTGACCGACGGCCAGGTCTTGCGCGTGGGTTCGACTCGGCCCCGCAGAGTGGATGTCCGCGTCCTTGTTGCCACCCATCGCAACCTGGAGCAGCGAGTAAAAGAAGGTCTCTTCCGCGAAGATCTATTTTACCGGCTCGCCGTTGTGCCTATTCATCTTCCACCATTGCGTGACCGGCGCACCGACATTGCAGGGCTTAGTGATATCTTCTGTCACCACGTTGCACTGGAATTGAAGATGCCCCGGCGTCGGTTCACTCCCAACGCTCTGGAGAGACTTCAACATTACCGTTTCCCGGGAAATCTGCGCGAATTGAAAAACATCATTGAGCGCGTCTACATCTTGAGCAGTAATTCCGAAATCGATGCCGACGACCTGCCAGTGCTTGAGAAAGATGGGATCGCAAACGGGAATGGCGGCCTCCACCCGAGTGGGCTTTCGATTCCATTTGCCGATTCGTTTGACTTAACAGGAGTACTCGAGAAAACGGAAAAGGAACTCATCCTGAGAACCTTGAACGCCACGCGGGGGGCTCAGGCTGAAGCGGCCCGGCGGATGGGACTTTCCCGCAGCGCTTTGGCCTACAAACTCACTAAGTACGGTATTCGCTCGGCAGAAGAAGGATCTCCACTCAAACACTAAATATCCCTTGAGCTTTCCGGGGATTTGGTGGCGGCGGTAGGACTCGAACCTACGACCTACGGATTATGAGTTCTGATCCGTCGATTGCAGACAAAGAAGATAAACAGCTTAGCTCAGCAGAATCCGGCAAAACCTTGCAAAATCCGCAACCCCCGCGCAACAAATGTAAGGGCAGTGATTAGTCGATGACGCAGCGGACAGCAGTGTCTGTTCTCGCAATGAAAAGTTCGTAGACGACGGTTAGGGGAGAGGAACGGATGCTAAAGAAGTGCGAATTCAAAAAGATGAATGGAGTGTAACAAGGCCACAATAGGGGAATACCGCCCCCCGCCGTTGAACGGTGGGAAGCGGCAATTCGCGGGGGTTCTGAGCATGTCCAAACGGTGCTCTGCGAAGAACAGCAACGGCAAACACTGCGGCGCCTGGGCAGTTACGGGAGCATCGAGATGTGCCCTGCATTCGGATCCCAAGCGAGCTGCTGAACTGGGGTCCAAGCACAGGCGCAGAGTAACATCTCGGGCCTGCACTAGACCTGCTAGGTCCCGAACGTAGATCTTGAAGACTGCGGAAGACATCGGTGAGCTCCTGGAAGAAACGATTGACCTAGTGCTCCAAGGCTTACTAGATCCTAGCTCTGCGAACTCAATTGGGTTCCTAGCAGAGATTCATCTGAGAGCCATCTCCCAACGAGTTGAAACGCCTGACCCCATGCGGGGCTTAGCCGCCCAACAGCGCCCAGCACCGGTATGCAAGGGCTCGCTTAGGAGCGTGGTGACGAGACTGGGAGAAAGAGTGATGATGAAAACTGGTGGAACGAGTACGGGAGCATTTGGCGATTAGGCCTCTTTCGCGCATGTTACGCTAAGGCCCACCAGACCTATGACGGCACTTCGTCCAAGTGCGTGGGCCAAGCCCATCATCAGCGTAGCGGCGGCAGGACTCGGAGCTGCGGTTGCCGGTCCGTTGGGCGGCGCGCTAGGTGGCTGGATTGGAGACGCGCTTGGCGGATCTACCTCCAAGCTGCTTGAGAATTTCTCGGAGAAGTTCGGCGAGAAAGCGGCGGAGAAGCTGCTGGATGTCGGCGGTGATTCTCTTGCGGACAAGCTGAAGCCCGCATCGGCGCATCTTGAACGAGCCTATCGCGAAGCCCTTCGGCAAAGCCTACGGACAATTGGCGGTCAACCCGACCTCCAGGGTTTCGCCGATTGGTTCGCGCACTGGGAACGCCGCCTCGCCGCTGCCGAACCCCTGGATCTTTCAGTCTTCGGCGGCGAAGGAACTCCGTCGCAAAATCGAGATGGCGCCATTTGGCAAATCCTGGTCAGTCTCGACGCCCAGGGCAAGGCGATGGGCGAGAAAGAACTGCAAATTGTGGAGCGTCGCCGCGCGATGCCGGCTTCGCTCCAGGCTGCGCTCAGCGTACGCTTGCCCGAAACCGTCAGAGCAACCTTTAACGCTTTGATTGTCAAACCGGAATATGAGGAGGCGTGGAAGCAGGCGGAGCGGGCGTTCCAACACGCTCTCAAACTTGCCTTGGTGGACATCGGCAAAACGACGCGGCAGATCCATCGAAACACGAACAAGCTTTGCAAGGACTCGAAGGCTATCCGCAAAACGTTGGCGTCGATTGCCCAAGAACCGGGCGTGCCGGTTCTCGGTGTGAGCGTCAGTGAATCGGGCAAGCGCTGGTTTGTGCCACGCCTACGAGACGAGGACGGCAGCATCCAGGAGGCGATGATCGCGGAGGCACGGCGCATGGGTGTGCCAGATGGCAAATGGCTCTCCGAGGCTCTTGCCGCCCGCCGGAAGAGAGTCAAAGAGGCGCGGCAGGCTCTTAAGCGCAACGTCAAGCCGGACCAGTTGGACTTAGAGTGGTGGAAAATACAAGACGTTGTCGGAGCACCTATTGACGAGATCGAGAAATATGGACTCAAGGTTGAGGAATGGTATCGGCTCGCTGCGTTTCAGCTCATCCAGCGTCGGGAGTACGAGACCTTCGCAGCCCGCTCGATGTTCCTCACGCTGACGATCTCAAATTCCGGACGCGGTCCGGCAGACAAGGTTACGGTGGAACTCGTTTTTCCGGACGCACTCTCGGTGGATAGGATTCTGCATGAGCCTGTGTCGGTCCCTGAATCGCCGGAGATCCCGGTATCCCTGAAGCAGGAAATCGAGAAAAGGTTCCCGCAAGTCGATTTGACGCCTTTCACGTTCTACCCCGGCTGGCCACTTCCGCGCCTTTCCTGGGAGAGTGTAGGAGTCGGACGAATCGAATTCTTCCATGAAAAGCGGGAAGGCGATCCAAGACATATCTTAAGCGCCCGCATTCCCCAGCTCGAACACGGAGTGTCGCGGGTCTCAAGGCCGTTGCGGCTCAGCTTTGGCTTTGGACCAAGGCGCGATCTAAGCATCAAATACAAACTTCATGCTCGGAACCAGCCCGTTGATTCTATGGGTGAGATTCACATTCGGACGGTCGAGATGGCGAAGCCGCCTAAGGTGTAAGGCGTTGCCGGGCGTGATCGAGGGACTCAAGTCAGCAGCGCATGCAGCAACGAAAGGGGTGCCCCTAATGAGCCTTAACCCTAGAAAAGGCTCAGAACTGCGGGCCCGACAGCCGTGCAATGCTGGGACGAAGGCTGGCGATGCATATGCCAAGCGCCCGCGGTAGAGCGAGGCTTGTGCTTCTTTCACGCGCACTCGGAGAAATTGGCTGAGTTGGGACGACAAGGAGGACAGAAGAATCGCCGGTGGAAACTTCAGGGAGACGATCGGGCCGACGATTCCGCTGAAGAGCATTGATGATTTGCTCAGTTTGTTAGAAGAAACGATCAACCGGGTGAGGCAAGGCCCCTTCGATCTTCGTTCCGCGCATACTACTGGATTTCTCGCCAGCATTCAGATGAAGGCCATGCCATATGTTTGTCTGCTGCACAGGGCAAATGAACTAGGATGGCCGGTCCTCGAGTAAAGGAAGAATCTGCTCGGGATCCAGATGCTCAGACACGACTAGCTTAACGTTCGGATGATGGTGAAATGTGCACGGATAGGGCTTGTCCAGCGTTTCACAATCTGGTGCGTAGACGATGACAGGCTTTCCCAAGGCGAGGGACGCTCCCACCTCGGCGTAGGTCCCACGGCCACCTGGTAAGAGAACTATGACTATATCGGCCTCACTGATGGCCGCCATCTGAGAACACGCCAGCTTTGAGAATTCCTCAATAGTTAATGGTTCGCTAGTCTCCCATTCGAATGTACGCTCCCAGCCGCGTGTTTTGAGCTTTGCCAATAGCTCGGTGGCCTGTCCGCTGCGATCAAGTCTTGTTGAAAGGTAGAAGCGCTTTGACATGAGAGCTAACCGAGTTGCTCATTGCCGAGCGTTCGCCACAGGTACCAACAAGCTACGGAACGAAAAGGGCGCCACTTTTCACTGAACTTTTAAGTAGAAAATCTATTTAGATAGAATTATTTGAAACACATTTTCACCGAAGAAGGCGATTGCGAGTTGAGACGCGGACGCAGGCACACCACTGGCGAGAAGCTCTTGATGGCTCAAGTAGCCAAAGTGTTTTCAGCGAAAAGAGAGGAAAAGGGCGGAGCGAAGCGGGCCGCAAAGGATCTTGGGATTAGTCTGGCGTCATTCTACAAGTACGCGGCTGGCCAGGATTTACCTCGAATGGAAGTGCTGAAGGATGTTCACGAGAGATGGGGGATTCAATGGGATCTAATCGATTTTTCTCAGATCGTAAAGAAAAAAAAGATTGCTTCCCCAGAGCAGTACGTTCTTTCGTTTCTGCACGAGGTTCGCACCGAAGATGTAGAGATCGCAAAAATCGGCCCGAAGGGAGAGCGCGTTCTCCAGGTTCTACTGAACATCCGCTTTCCGATGTAAGACGCGAAAAACGAAGATTGTCACAGCCAAAGGCATCGAGTTTCCATCCTGTCCGAGTAATCAGAGCGATTCTCGATGTCCATTCCCCCGCACGATTTCTAGCGGCCTTGCTCTCGCTGTGTTTCGCTCTCGGAACCGCGACGACCCGCGTGCTCTTCAACGGTCCGAACCTAGGAATCCACGGGGCAGTCATTGACGGCTGCCGTTTTCCGGCGAACGTTTCAGACTGCCCAAAATCCCTTTCGCCGTCAGCTTTGCAAGTACTTGAATCCACGAGATCGGCGCAGTAGTGTCCGAGTTGCCCGAAAAGAAGTGTATTTGGGAACTAGAAGCAATCTCTTTGAGCAAGTTTATAGTGGATGGGTGTGGCTCTCTGAGAGTGATCATTCTCTTTGGAGACAACGCCAAACGAAATCTAGTCATCGTCATCATCGGCATCAAAGCCAAATTCCACTTCGCCACCATCAGGCGATGTCGATTGCTTGCCCATGGCTTGCTCGACCAGCCCGAGCAGCGTTGCTCGGCGTGCTTCGAAAAATCCCTCGAAATCGTCGGCGCGAAGGAACTGTGGATCGATACAGTTTGTGCGCAGGATGGCGTCCATCCCGTCGTCATCGAGTTGTACAGCCTTGTGTCCTTGCAGCTTCGTCAAGTATTCCGATGGGGCGCTACCACCAATCTTGCGGTTAGCCTTGTAGGAAATGGCGGTCTTGTTCACGATGGAGTTGAATACGCGAGGAGAGATATCCGCGTCCTGGCACCACTTCTTCGGGAAGATGTGATGGATATCAATACCTTTCTCATTGCGATCAAGGTCGACCATGCGAGCCTTCCAAAAGAAGTCCTTGGCTCCGCGATGCTGGATCAAGACATAAAGACCTCGATAAGCTGCTGACGTCCGGCTGCGCATCGTGTCCAGACGGCTCGCTTGGAACCCAGCATCTGTCACCGTCGTTGGGCTTGGCGAAACCGACTCATCGATCCACTTAAGCAATCCCTGAAGATCGAGAGCAATTCGAGTTTCAGAAGCGCTTCCGTAAAGCTCACCGAAAACGCCAGACCAATACCAGCGGGCAAGCTTATCTTGTACTTGCGGTTCAAGCCATCGATCTCCAATCAGTGTCAATGTTGCTGCTAAAGGGATGATTTGCGCACGATAAGGCAAGAATTTTGGATCATGAAATCCCAAATGACGAAGAAACTGATCTGCCTCAAAAAAGCCTTTCGTCAGTCTGTCCGCCCACTTTCTGTAGGCGGAAAGGGGCATCGAGAGAATATGCTCGCGCTTCGCGCTGACAGGGGTCACGGCTTTACCGGATTTCCCGTCGTTTAGGTCCTGTAGTTGGCGTTCATGCGTATACAGCAGGCTTATGCCCTGGAGAAATTCGGTTGAAGCGGTATCTTTCAGCAATGGTTTCGCCGCCAGCTTCGCATGCCGGCCCTTTTCCTGCCCTTCTCCGTACCAGTCCCTTCGGAGATTGAATCCGTCTGCCGCATATTGTGCAGTTACCAATTCGAAGACCGATAATTGCACGCCTCCCGTATTCACCTTCTCAAAAACGAGGCACACAGCCTCTTTCGACGTGCCCTTCTTAAGTTCGATGACGGGAACCAGGTACGAGCGAAACGCGCTCAGAATTAATTGGCGAAACTCCATGTACTGACTGAACCGCTCGGGATGTGCTTTATTTAGCCCGATTTCCCACGCATCGGAATTGAGAATCTGATTACACGGAAAGTGAAACGATGCGTATTCTTTCTCCGGTGAGCTCAGATCGAGCACGATGTCCCGGCCGAAGTTCTTACGAACGACTCGATCCTCGCCGATGCCGACGATCGCATCATCGAGCGTGACGGGACCGGACAAACTCTTCGAGATATCGAAATAGTAGTAGCGCATAATGTCGCGCTTATTGGCGTCCTGAGTCATGACAGGAGTCGTGAGCTTGAGCACTTGAGTTAGTGATGTAAGACGTTGCTGTCCATCGAGAATCAAACGATCCGGTTTCGCGCCATTTGCTGTGGTGACCCCTTCTATGAGGCGTTCCTGAAAGCGTGCTTCGCCGCCTGTCTCTAGCAACATGACCGCACCAATTGGAAACGAGCGGGAGACACTAACCATCAGTGAACGGATGTGTTCGTCATCCCAAACCCAGCCGCGCTGAAAATCTGGCAATTGAATCTTACCCTCGACGATCTCGTTGAGGAGTTTGCTGAGTTCCGTTTTTGTCGAATCAAAAGATGACATTTAAGATTCACCCCTGCTGGAAGTTATGGCCTTGAATGTATTACCTCAATGAATAGTTCGCAACGAGCGGTGTGGCTGCACAGAGCTATTCTGGAGTCTAGATTTCACTGCAATCCCTTTGCGACCCAGAACGGCACCAGTAGGTATTTGGGGCCTTTACAGACATTGATTAGTTACAAGGCGGGCCGAAATGCTGAGACTTCAAGAACACAGGCAGTCTCACAGGGCTGGGGAGGAGTCGTAAATAGCACCGGGGTGCTGTGTAGCGTCACGTTCAGGCCATATGCCCGTGTGATTCTGACCGTTCTGTGCGATGAGGAAATTGGGCGGTCCTCGAAGTTCCAGTACGCCGTGGTAACTCTTAGACTCTACGCACCGGGCGGTTCTTAGACCACTGTTACTTTGGCGAATGATCTCGATTTCAATGTCAAACCTATGCTACCGTCGAGTGTGCAAGGTTAGACTAAGCGGTCGCTCTCGTCTCGATCTCATTTAGAATCCCGACCAGTTTGGCTACCTGCTCGGAGGAGAACATTCCGTCGACGCCCTTAGGGCTATAGTCTGTGAAAGGCGATTCATAGAGTTGCCCCACGCGCATCCAGCCGCTTTGCGTCAGGTAATCGATCATCAGATTGATGAACTGAATCTGGTTAGCAGTTAGGGTCATTCCTGCCATGAATCCGTCGAAGGCATGTTTGGCTGCGCCGCGGTCGAGGCCCACCAAGGAGCGCACAAAGAGTCCCAACCCGTTCCCTGACCGCACTTTGGTCAGATCCTCAGGGGTTCCTGCCCCAGCCTCGATCAGCATCTTCTCCAAATCATCCAAGTCCTGCTTTGTTAGGCGCTCGTTGAATCGAAGTTTGTGAATCGCCGGGTCATTCTCGTGAGACCTAAGGAACCTTTGGGTCTTGTCCAGAAATCGTTCCGCATCGTAACTCCGGTCGAAACCAGGCAGCTCGACCTCGTGCTCCTCTCCCATCTCGTCCACGAAGTCGGTGTAGATCGTGGGGCGTTTTGTTTTTTCGATGAACTTCACGAGACTGCGTAGGCGTTTGCGGACATCCTCCAGCATAGCGGTCGTGATGTCCTGCCAGTACTCGTCAATCTGCAGCTCGATGATCAGTTCGAGCTCAGCTCGAACCATCGGAATGCTGGCCTTCTCATTCAGCGCGCTCGTAATCTCCCTGACTTCGTTGCTCCATCGGATGAACGACTTCTCATGCCGCAACAGTCCCAGTTGCAGCCGCAACATCAAAAGATCGAATTGCTTCGCTTCCTGATCGTCGTCTACGAGTTCGGACGGCAATCCCGCGATACCACCGACGAGTTCATTCCGCTCCTCCACACCCAGTGCATCCCATGCCTTGGCGTCGGCGTACTTTTCCACGAGCTTGCGTTTGGGGCGGACGATGAAGTTGTTCACGTTCATCTGCTCGACTTCTTGGCGCAGTCGCTCGGCTACTTCATTCCGTAATCCGTCCTTGCCCTCAGGATCCTCCTGCTTGTCGAGCTCCGCAATCAGTTCCACGCGACTCGAAAACAGTTTCTTGTTTAGTGACTCATTCCCCGATCCCGAAACCGTCTCCGGGTTCTCGCTGAAGAACTCCAGGTTTTGGCAATAGTCGAAGATGTAGAAGCATTTTTTGTCTCGGCACAGCCCGAAGAGATCCGGGCGCAGCCGAGTTCCACGCCCAACCATTTGCCAGAACTTAGTTTTTGACCGGACCATCTTAAAGAACACCAGGTTCACAACCTCGGGGATATCAATCCCCGTATCGAGCATGTCTACAGAGATCGCAATATGCGGAGCCTTGGTTTCTGCCGAGAAGCTGTTAATCAGCGACTGCACGTACTCTGTCTGAAAATCGATCACACGCGCGAAGTGACCCGCATACTTCGGATAATTCTTGTCGAACCGCTCCGCAATGAACTGTGCGTGGTCGTGATTCTTGGCGAAAATGATGGTTTTGCCCATCCGATCTCCATCCGCGACCTTCACGCCGCGGGTCATCAGATGTTCCAAAACTTTGTCGACGGTGTCTTCGTTGAAAAGCCATCGGTTCAGCGCCTCTGGCTCCACCGTTCGGGGGATGTTGCCGTCCTCATCCCACTCAATCGCGTCCCAGCGGTCTCGCTCCTCGTCAGTCAATTGGTCATATTTCATCCCTTCCCGCTGGAATTTGAGGGGCACTGAAACCGCCTTAGGTGGAACGAGGAATCCGTCCCTCACTGCCTCTTCCAAGCCATAGGCATCAGTCGGAACGCCATCCTCAAGATCGAACAGGCCATAAGTGTTATGGTCCACTTCGTCCTTAGGCGTCGCCGTCAGCCCAACCAGGAATGAGTCGAAATATTCAAAGATAGCTCGGTATTTCTGATACACGGAACGGTGGGCTTCATCGATGATGACGAGATCGAAGTGTCCCGGTCCAAACTCCCTGCGGCCGTCTTTCGTCTCATCAATTAGGTGGAGCATGGTCGGATAGGTCGAAACCAGCACGCGGGCATCACGGATCTGTTCAGGATGTTCCAGCACATTCACAGCACCAGCCGAAGGTAAATGCTTCTTAAAGACGTTGGCTGTCTGCTTCACCAGCGCGATGCGGTCGGCCAGAAACAGGACACGTTTCACCCAATTGCAGCGCATCATCAGATCGCACAATGCAACCACCGTGCGAGTCTTGCCCGCACCCGTTGCCATCACGACTAGAGCTTTGCGGTCGTGGTCTTTCTCAAAGGCTTCTCCAATGCGCCGGATTGCTCGTTCCTGATAGAACCGCTCCACGATGGCCTTATTGATTTCGGTCACACCCAGCGACGTTCGAGTGGTTCGCCGTTGTATCAGCCGCTCTAACTCGTCCTTCTCATAAAAACCTTGCACCGAACGCGGAGGATAATTCTGGTCGTCCCAAATCCAGTGCTCGTAGCCGTTGCTGTAGAAAATGATGGGGCGCTGGCCGAACTGCTTCTCCAGACAATCGGCGTAGAGCTTCGCTTGCTGCTGGCCCACACGCGCATCGCGCTTGGTGCGCTTCGCCTCGACCAGTCCAAGGGGCTTGCCGTCATCGCCCCAGAGGACGTAATCAACGAAGCCTTCGCCCTTCTCGTTGGGCATCCCAGTAACCGGGTACTCGCGATCCTGCTTTTTGTCTAACGGCCATCCCGCCTCTTTGAGGAGCAGGTCAATGAAGTAGTCTCGGGTTTCGGCCTCGGAGTAGTTATGGGTGTCCGGCGTCTCGGCGTTCTGTTTCTTGATGGCGGCGATTTCGGCTCGCAGGCGTTCCAGTTCGGCATCGAGCGCGGCCTTACCCGTCAGCAGTTCGGTAAGTTTGGTGTCTTTTTCCGCGAGCTGAGATTCGAGTTGCTGAAGCTGGGCCAGCGTTTGCGGTGGAACGGGCGATGTCTTCGGTAGCAGCAAGGGATCAAACATCAGCCCATCCGCTGGCTTGCCAGCCTTGCCGTAGGTGCGTGCCAGCCAGAAGCAGATGTGAAACAGCTCGCGCACGGCGGTCATCGAGTCCGGTTGCTGCAAGGGTCTGTGGCTGTGCGCTGCCAGATTGCCCAAATCCTTAATCAGCTTTGCCTTGATGAAGATTTTCTGCCCGACTGCAGCTTTGAAGCTCGGCTCGTGGATGAGAGCGCTGAGGTTGTCCTGATAAGGCAGTTTGAGCGCCGAGTCACTTCTGTATAGCCACGCCACAGCCAGCTCCAACGTCCGTCGGGCGTAGAAACATGCGGTACGCGGGTCGGGGACGACCAGCGCCTCAGCCTTCTGCCCTTCGGCAAAAAGCGGCGGCCATTCCGTTTGGAGAAAGCTGAAGTTGCTCATCTCGGGTTCCCCAAACAGGGCATGCGGGAAATCATTGCTTCTTCCCTTTCAACTTTCGGAATTGCTTGGGCCACGACTGCGGCGGGGCATAGCAAATGTTATCGGCGTTCACGAACGCGCATTTCTTCGGCATGCAATTCTTAGAGCAGATTTCGGGCTGTGTATGGCGGCAACCGACTGTGTACTCCTCGGTATCAAGAGGATGCAGTGGCGCGTGAAATGCCGTTTCGTTCTTCATGAATCGATAGTTCCTGTTAGAGCCGCCCGATGAAAGCGCGGGTCTGCAGTGAGCTAAACAACGCGTTCAGTTTTTCCAAGGTCGATCGCTGAGTCACTTCCAGCCGCTTCAATGCCGCGACCCGACGGGCAAACTCGTGCTGGGCCGAAAGCGGCGGGATCGGAATCTGAATGTCCAGATAAACAGGGGTACGAATATGGATCTGCGTGCTGCCAACGGCATACTTGCGAAGCACCTGGCGGAAACTCGGCATGTTCGATAGGAATACCAAGTAATCCGGCGTGACCTTGCTCGAATCCACACAGAAACCGTAAGCCCCCTGCGCGAGGAGATAGCCATCGAAAGGGCCGTCTTGAAGGTTCGCGATTAGGCCAATACTTGGGCCGGTTGGAACGAGATCGCGAAGAGTGACAGCCAAATACCTACGGTCGATCTGACACCGGCGATTCGCTGTAGCGTATTCTGACCTGGCAAACGTCTTTTTTTTCGCGTCAAGTGCGACTTCGCCATTCGGTTTGATGGCTCCTTTGTGAAGAATGGGAAACCCGCTCTCCACAAAGTCGTCGGGAGCCAGATTCGCGCCTCCGCGAAGATCGGATACGACCGAGCCAATTCTGCAAAGGGGCCAGTCTCTTTCATTGAATTTGGGGTCGCCGAAGAGGTCGAGGAAGATGGATTGGGTGAGGGTGCCGAGTTGGGCGAGAGCGGCCCGGCGCTTGGCCCGCAATGCCTCCGCCCGATCCAGCACCTCCGCAATGCGCTTCTGCTCCTCAAATGGTGGGACCGGGACTTGCAAATTCCCAACCTGTGCGAGGCTTAGGTTGGATATTGTTCCTGTGACCGTGGCCCCGCGCATTTGTCTCTGCGCATCAAACCCTTCGATCCAATGCCTGAGATACGGCCGAAATAATTCTCCATTTGTACGGACAATCGCGATGGCTTGGTTGCAATTCAGAGGCGGCGCATCTTCCGGGACGACGCCCGTCCGCCCGATAGTTCCCGCGATTGAAACAAGAACGTCGCCGGGATGGATATGCGAACGCGAAAGAGCCTGATGAGTCCTCTGGTCGATGAAAAGAGTGTCTCGCCTATAGTTGACGCTTCCGCCTTCAATATTCTGGACACGTAAGAAGTGAATGCCATGATCGGAAAATTCGAAGCCAATTGTCGTCGGTGTCGTGCCCTTGGTTATCACCTTCGACAATTCGGCAAGCCGCATGGATGGCCAGCTCACTTCAGCATCCCCTCCAACTCCTTCATCCCTTGCTGTATCTCCGCCTCCAGCTTCGCAAGATCGGCGAGAATCTCCTTCGGCGCGCGGTGAGCGACATCTTCGTGAACAACCTCTTTGTAGCGGTTAAGGCTGAGGTCGTAGCCCTGCGCCACCAGATCGGCTTTTGGTACAAAAAAACTCTGCGCGGTGCGCGGACGCTTGCGCTCACGGCCATCCCGTTGTTGCCAGCGGGTGAGGATGTCGGGCAGGTTGTTCTTGGCGTGCTCATCGGCCGTGAGCGCGGACTTTGGCATCGCGCCCAGTTTGTTGTCGCTCAGCAACGGCGTGCGCTTGTCGTCGAGCGACATGCCGTCCGCTTCCACATCGTAAAACCACACCTGATCGGTGCCGCCCGAGTTCGTCTTAGTGAAGAGCAGGATGGCGGTGGAGACTCCGGCATAGGGCTTGAACACGCCGCCGGGCAGCGAGATCACCGCGTCGAGCTTCTGATCCTCGATGAGCATCTTTCGCAGGCTCTTGTGCGCGTTGCTCGATCCGAAGAGAACACCATCTGGAACAATGACGGCAGCTCTTCCACCGGGCTTGAGTAGTCGCAGAAACAGCGCCAGAAAAAGCAATTCGGTCTTCTTAGTCTTGACCACCTGCTGCAAGTCTTTGGCGCAACTCTCATAATCGAGAGACCCTGCGAACGGCGGATTCGCCATCACCAGCGTATATTTTTCATCCTCGTCCGCGTGATCTTGGGAAAGCGAGTCGCGATAGACCACGTCCGGGTTTTCTACGCCGTGCAGCAGCATGTTCATGCTGCCGATACGCAGCATGGTGTTGTCGAAGTCAAAGCCGTGGAACAGGTCACGATGGAAATGCTGCCGCAGTTTGGCATTCGTCATCACTTCGGGATGCCGTTCTCGCAGCGATTCGCCGACAGCCACCAGAAATCCGCAAGTTCCGCAGGCCGGATCGCAGACGATGTCCGTAGGCTTAGGCTCAACCATCTCCACCATGAGCCGGATGATGTGACGCGGCGTGCGAAACTGGCCGTTCTGCCCGGCGCTGGCAATCTTGCCCAGCATGTATTCGTAGAGATCACCTTTGGTGTCCCGGTCTTCCATCGGGACCTTGTCGATCATGTCCACAACTTTAGCTAGCAGCGCGGGCGTGGGAATTGTGAAGCGCGCGCCCTCCATGTGCTTGGAGTAGGTCGTTCCATTGCCGCCCAGAGTGCGGAGCCAAGGGAAGACGTGCTCGCTGACCACCGCATACATGTCGCGCGGATCGGTGTTCTTGAAGCGGTTCCAGCGGTAATCCTGAAAAGAACGCTTCTTGTTGTCCTTGCCCTCGGGGAAGAACCGCTTCTGCATTGGCTTCTTTTCTGAATTGGCCTTCAGTTCCTCGGCAATCTCCTGTTCGTCCAGCCGCTTGAGAAAGAGGAGGTAGGTGATCTGCTCAATAACTTCGAGCGGGTTGGAGATTCCGCCCGACCAGAAGGCATTCCAGATTTGATCGATTTGACTGCGAATTTCGCCAGTAAGCATGAATTCCTTCGAAACCGGGCCTCGATGACTGTCTTAGTTTGTCTACGTCAAGTAGGGTCTGTTTGATACCATCGCGTGTGCTTGAAATCGAGGGGAAGAAGCAGGATTATCGCACAATCGGAGATTCCAAGGTTACCTCTAGGAATAGCTCGATCGTGAGGTCTTAGGCACGATGGTGCTATTTACGCTAGTTACTGCCTGCCCACAAAGTGTCTGTTTGGGTTCTAGCATTCTTTTGCCGCCCCTGGGCGGACTGATCTGAGGCCGTTAGTACGATTGGTAAAGAAAGACTATGTCTGAGAATGCCGAAAGGGTATATACCACGAATGATGCGCCTACGATAAGTTCAGATTTTCTGACGGGCAGCGCAGAAACCGGCCTCGACAGGATTCGCACTCGCCTGCTCGACCTCACCAACCGAAATAAGCTCCTAAACTACCGGTACCCTGCAGCCTCATGCCTACGAGTAGTTGACGTTTCGCTCGATGAGGTATTCCTCCGCTTACGCGACAACGAGAAGGCGGTATTCGCTCCGGTGCCAGAGCCAGATTGTGACCCGGACGACCGTCCAAGTGCCAAAGAACATGCAGACGATATTGGTTGGAATACTTCTTTCGATCTGGATGTGCTACCAGAAAGGAAGGATTCGAGCCGAATCCTCCGGGCGCTTCACTATCCCGAGCACCTAGATACCTTGAGCCGAAAGATCGGGAGCGCGGCCAAGACGGCAATCGAGGAATCGGGGACCAACATGCTTCATCTGGTGTTTGGATTCCTCGAATGGTACGAGGCGGACGATTCTAAGCAGCCGCACTTTGCACCTCTGGTAACTCTCCCCGTAACACTAGAACGAAGTGATGGGAGAGGAAAAGCTATCGATTCAGTTCTTGATTACTCAGGAGAGGACGTCGGGACGAATCTCTCGCTTGTCGAGAAAATGAGGCGAGATTTCAGCCTTGAGATGCCGCTCCTGGACGACGACGATACACCAGAACTCTATTTTTCGAGGTTCGACGAACTTCTGAAGGTCAAGAAGCGGTGGCGCATCCGAAGACAGATGACACTTGCGTTACTGAGCTTTGGAAAACTTCTGATGTACCGAGACCTGGATCCCAAGAATTGGCCGGCAGCTCAGAGTATTTCCAAACATGTTCTCGTGCGTGGGCTCTTTGAAGGCATAAAAAATCCGACCGTCGCTCTGGCTGAGGAATATCCAATTGACGCACCCGAACTGAAGCAACAGATACCCAATCTGATTCGCGATGCCGATAGCTCTCAACACAGTGCGCTCATTCACGCCCTTCGGGGCCAGAACTTGGTAATCGAAGGCCCTCCTGGAACAGGTAAATCACAGACGATAACTAATCTGATCGCGGCAGCCCTAGCAAAAGGCAAGACGATACTGTTTGTGTCAGAGAAACTAGCCGCGCTAGAAGTCGTCAGACGGCGTTTGGATGACGCAGGGCTAGGAGTATTTTGCTTAGAGCTGCACAGTCATAAGACCAAGAAAGGCGCCCTACTCAATGACGTGGCAGAAAGGTGGAAGGCGAAAGGAAGTTTCCGAGACCCTCGCGAGCTTAACCGCCACCTATCCACAGTCGAAGAGAAGAAGCTGCTCCTAACCAATTACGCATCACTAATCAATAAAACGATTCAGCCTTTCGACGCAACGATTTTCGACATTCTCTGGGCGCGAGAACGGTGGGCGCAAGAGAACCTAAGTCACTGGCCTGACCTCAAGGACCTTTTATTGCCGGTGATCGTGACATTCGACAAAGCCGAGTTTGAGCAAAAGGGGAATTTTCTCGCGATCTACTCTCAACACTTGGCGTCCGTTCTGTCGTCTTGCACGGAGCTCAAGGACCATCCGTGGGCTTGGGTTGCGAAGCCGGTTTCCTTCAATGAGGAACATGATATTCTGCGCTCACTTGAAGAATTCTTGGCGATCATTCGTCGAGCCACTGAAGTATGCAAACTTCTGAACGAAGCAGCCCATGTTCCCCTTGCATGCAACCTAAAAGGGCTTGAAAGCGCTGGCTATGGTCTCACTCTGTTACCAGAACCGGGAGAGCTTCTCCTTGAAGGCTTGCTGAACGCTTGTCGACTGCCATCGAACCGGCAGACTGTCAAAACGTTCGTTGTCGAATTGGAGAACTTCCGACTCGGGATTGCGCGACTGACGGACTATACCCATGACACAAGTGCGCTGCTCGATGACGCAACCTCAAACAAGCTGAATGGCGTTACGTCATTGGTGAGCAAGTGGGCGATTGATCGCTACTCCGTGAAACAAATCAGAGAACTGTTGGCTTCCACTGCCAAGATGGTTGTTCTTCTTGAGGGGGCTCATGATGCCTTTCGCCTTCTGCTTACAACAGTGGGTTGTGAAGCAGAGGCGAACTTGGAGACAGCAACTCTTCTCCTAGAGACTTTGACTCTGATAAAGGACGCCCCTTTCGACGTTCTTCACTACCGCCACCCAGTCCTTGAAAGCGAGGCGGCAAAGCCAGCTCTGGATGCTGCACTGGCTGAGGCTAAGGTGCTGAAGCAGGCCGACGTCTTAAGGCGGCAGGAGTTTGATTTGTCGATCTGCGAAGGAGCATTGAATCCCGAAGCGCTGGTTATGCATGCCAGCTCGATTAGCCAAGCCTCTCTTCTGCAGCGGTGTTTTTCTTCTCGGTACCGGGAATCGGTAAAGGTTTATCAGCGCCTCGTACTCAATCACATGAAAGCGCCCCGAAATGTAATGACTGCCCGGTTGCTAGCCGCCGCGCAGCATGTTGAGAGACTCAATCGTTTCGAAAAGCATTCTGGCTACCGCAAGTCACTAGGACAACACTTTGTTGGGATCAACAGTCCCTGGAATGAACTCCAAAGAATTTGTAGATGGTATGAAGCGGTGTTTACCGCACTCCCAGAACACCATCCTCGGGCTCTGCAGTTCCGGATTCGCAAACCAACAACTCGAAGCAGACTACGCAGCCGAGCGCTGGAACCGACCAGAAGAAGACGAACAATTAGCGACTAAAGGTTCAAAAAGAGGGCCGGTAATCCCTGCCAATAGCAACCTTAGCCATGAACACGGGGCAAGTAAACTGAACGGACGTTGTCGGCATCGACCAGATGCTCAACGTGGTCGGTTCCGAAAGGTGGGATTCGGCAGCCGTCACGTCCAGTCAGGCGGGGCTTCCGAATCTGTTTTCAACCGACGATATCAGCACCGGTGCGGCGCGCTTACTTGTTCGATTTCTAGTGTGCCCAATTTTGTGCCCAGTGTCCGCTTGTATTCCTTTCGTTACTTGTTAGACCGGGCCGTGAAGACCGCTGATTCCACAAGCTAATTGCAATCGGTACAACTTGGCTAAACCCTTGATTCTTCGTGAAACCAATCTTCTGAACCAGGGGGTCGGAGGTTCAAGTCCTCTTTCCCGACCATCTTTACTCAAGTCATTTGCGTCTATCGACGGGAAGCCTAAAATCCTACATAATTAGTTTTGGGCAAGCCAGCAACTGCCCTCTGGGCCGTTCCCTTACCGATTCTCATTTCAGCCGTGATCTGGCTCCAAGAGCGTCCCTGCAAGCGAAGAAGGGCAATCCGAGAGGCGTCCACCGTTACTCGGGGTCTACCAAGTCGCCGGCCCTTCGCTCGGGCATTCCGCAGCCCGGCTCTAACCCTCTCCTGGATCAGGGCTCGCTCAAACTCAGCCATAGCGCCAATTATCTGGAACATTAGCCTGCCGGAGGGAGTGCTAAGGTCTAGGTTATCCCGCAGGCTGATGAACGCCACTCCGAGCGCAGCGAGTTCGGCGAGAGCGTTGACCAGGTGTTTCAATGACCTTCCGAAGCGGTCGATCTTCCAGACCAAGACGGCGTCGAATCGTCGGCGGCAAGCGTCTGCCATCAGCCTATTGAGTGCCGGCCTGGACTCTTTACAGCCTGAGACGCCTCGGTCCGTGAACTCTTCGATGATCTCCCAGCCGCGGCGCGCTGCATATTCCCGCAGTTCAGCGAGCTGCATCTCCGGATCTTGATTGTTGATGGTACTGACCCTGGCGTAGAGCGCAACCCGAGCAATGGGGCGGGTGGATTCTTGAATGGAGATGGTGCTACGTTGCTGTTTAGCCATTGTTGCCTCCTTCGTAAGCGACTTTCGGTTGGCGCCGTGTCGGTGTCGCAAGCACCGGTACGGCGCGTTTTAATTAGAAAAAAAATCCTATGCTCAGCGCTGAGCATAGTCAAGCATCGAAAAGTCCAAGCTGTTGCCGAGCGCTGAGCATTCGTATAGAAATTCCTTATGAAGAAGAAAAGCCTAGCAGCGGTCCAATTAGGCCGCCGGGGTGGGAAAGAGACTGCTAGAAGGCGTACCGCAGAACAGCGAGCTGCACAAGCGCGAAAAGCCGCTCTTGCTCGTTGGGCGAAAGAAAAACCGCGATAGGCTGTAGTAGCCCGTAATATCCTTTCATCGCTCTTTGTGACTTCTTGTCCTGGTGATATCCATGCAGGATTCCGATGTGACAGCGCTGTTGCTTACAGTTGGGAAGTTATTTCCGCAGTTTGCGGCCCGAAGCGCACTTTCTCTAAGTGCTAGCTACTGGACTTTTCGTACCACAACGGCGTCGAAAATGTCTCAATGAAACGGTAGGCATATGTCAGGCATATGATTTCGCCTTGGTGCTATTGTTCCCTGCCGGCAGGGGTGTCTGGAAGAATTAACGAACGGACGCTAGACTTAAGCGCATGTCACACTTGGTTGAAAGCAAGCGCCCAGAATTGGCTTCAGATCCGTCCTCTCCTGCCCAAAAATCTGCGGGTCGAGACAAGTCTGAGTTGTTCCTAAGGAAGCTTTGCGCAAACGGACCGCATTCCGCTCACTGTTTTCGCAAGCTATGTGATCTAGGGTGCCCCCGCGACAGATTTGTCCAATTGTTGTGGGCAACGTGCGTCTTCACTTCTTCCAACTACGGCCCACTCTTGCATGGCGGTAACCTCACAAAAGCTCAACTCCGAGCTCTCCCGAAAAAGCTGCGCGACGTCGCCGACATGATCAAAACACTCAATGCCACTCCATTAGGTCCGGCGAACGAATCGAATCTGGCAGCACGGGCTCCACACGGAAGCACCGCTCAAATCTCCCGGGATTATTTGATTCTCAGGTACGAGATGCTGCCGGGAATGCTTTACGTTTACGCTCACCATATGGAAAGGTTCACAAAGATCGCTCGAAGGAGCGCGAAGAGGCTCACCATTGGGCACATTACAGTCATTTCACTTCTTCATTTCGTCAAGAAATACACAGGGAGTCCCCGATACGATGATTTATCAGAGCTTTTGGAACAGGGTTGTCGAATGGAAGGAAACAAGCAAACTGCGCCCACATTTCTGAGCACGGAAGGGCTCGCGAAACTGTACCAACGTTGGGGAAATGCCGTAGCGGTCGATCCGCCTAGTTTCCCGCGATGATTTGTTGAACTCGGTCACCGTCTCCGTACTTCCCTCCATTCTATTTCAACTCCATTCCTCTTCCTTCGGCTCTCGTTTAATCGTTTCTGGGCTGGACAGAATGGTTTCCTAATTAATCTTTTGTGTCCTTCTCCGTGCCTAAGAACTTTGAGATTCTACGCATCGCCGCAAGACGCGGCAGGGAGGCGAAGATGCCGGAACAAATACTTCTAAGCAAGCGCCAAGCGGCACAGAGTCTTTCCATCTCCGTCCGCACTCTGGACAAGCTCATCTCGTCGAGAAAACTCCCTGTACACAAGATCGGCCGCAGGGTGCTCATCTCGAGAGCATCCATCGAGAATTTCGCAATAGCGGGGGAGAAGTGAACGGAGAATTGGCGGTAACGAACGGGCACAATGGCGATTGAAGGAGAGACTCATGGATAAGGCAGTGCCGAGAAAGCAAGAGTTGCCGGATCTTTGGCGTATAGCCTTCGATGACGAGCGAAGAGTGGTCGGAGCTTGCCTTTTGTCTCCAGGCCTCATCTCGAAATGTCGGTTCCTCGCATCTGCCCACTTCACCAATTCAGGATGCGGAGACGTTTGGGCTGTCATGGTGGAGTTCGACAAGCATGGTATTCCTTGGGACTTCTCGTCGATTGAGAGTGAACTCTCTCGCAAGGGAATCAGGGAGCCTGCGACGATCCTTGCCAGCCTAACCGAAGGTGTTGTTGGGACGGATGTTTCGATTGAAAGGGCTGCAGTCGGAGTACGTCACATGTCTTTGAGGTGTCGTTTAGTGAAGAACGTTGAGCGTTTTCAGAGTTCTTTGCTAGACCCGGCTAGCAACCTGAATGAGGTTCTGCAGTCGGTCCGTCGCTCAGTCGCGGCCTTCACAGCCGAATGTGATGACAGCAATGTCAGCTTGTCGTCATCCACAGCTAGTCGCGAAGATTCTGGATCGGGCGCGGAGATTCTGGATGAAATCTCGACCTTTGTCGGACAGTTCGTAATTCTAAGCAAGTCCGAACTCCACTTAATTTCATTATGGGTCGCCCATACTTGGGCTTTTGAGGCCAGCGACGTCACACCATATCTTGCGATTACGTCAGCGGAGATGCGGTCCGGGAAAACTCGGCTCTTGGAAATCTTGGGTTTGCTTGTCCGAAGTCCCTGGCGCACGGGTCGACTTACGGCTGCCGTTCTCGCTCGAAAAATTGATAGGGACTCCCCGACGCTGCTTCTCGATGAGTGGGACGCTACTGCTCGGGGCAACCAAGAGTTTGCGGAATCATTGCGTGGGATTCTCAACGCGGGGCACCGACGTAACGGCATGGTGTCGTTGTGCGGTCTGAAGACCAATGGATATGAGCCTTTGGACCTTGACGTCTTCTGTCCGAAGGTCATTGCAGGCATCGGTAAGCTACCGGAAACGATTGCAGATCGCTCGATTCCCATCCGTCTGAAGCGAAAGGCTCCCGGAGAGAAAGTCGAGCGATTTCGGACCAAGATATTCTCGGGAGAGGCAAACACCCTCAAATCTCAACTCAGGGACTGGGTCGTCGAACATTTGGAATCACTGAGAACTGCTCAACCCAAATTGCCCGACTTCCTATCTGACCGCCAACAGGAAGGATCTGAACCGTTGTTGGCGATCTCAGACGCGGCTGGCGGCGAGTGGCCGGCCCGCGCCCGCGCGGCTCTTAGAGAGATTCACTCGAGGAAAAGTGCCATTGATGAAAGCGTCGGCACGACTCTTCTCTCAGACACCCGAGATATTTTCCGAGACCGGAATGCAGAAGAGCTAACCTCAAAAAGTCTGGCGGAAAATCTGTCGCAGATCGAGGGTCGTCCCTGGCCCACGTGGGATCACGGCCGCGCGATCACACCGACCGGTCTAGCACGACTCCTGGCTCCGTTCGACATTTTTCCCCGCAATTTACGTTTCGGCTTATCGGTCGTCAGAGGCTACCGACGTGAATGGTTCGTCGACTCTTGGAATCGCTATTTGGCTCCCCCTATTGTTCTAGACCCACCCCGTTCAACTGCTACGCCGCTACACCTCGCGACGGAGGGATCTGAACTGCAATTGTGTAAGAGGCACGCCGCAAGCGATGTAGCGGGTCGAAATGTGGACTTTCGGCAGCACCCAAGCAGCGATGTAGCGATGTAGAGGTCGACGTGTATCACGAAAGAGGCGGCGTTCGATTACGGAAAGCAGACGGCCAGATGAAAGAAGTGAGGGACACAGTCTAGATGACCGCGAACGGCGATTGCACTACTGCCGCGGTTGCGGACGATCGCTCCCGGCCGGAGCACGAGGGCACTTTCATCGAGCATGCTTGCGGGCCGACAAACGTCAACGGATCTCCGAACAGCGCCGGATGGAGAAAGAGAGATTCGAGGTATGGCAGCAGAAGCAATGTTGCCGAACTTGCGGAGCTCGGTATGGTGATCGACATCCGAGTGGTGAGGAGAAGGGGGCTTGTGAAGCTTCACAACCCACCTTGGGACACGATTCAATTCGTGGGGTAGGTGGAAGCATCACAGATGTCGGGTGCGGCAAGAAAAAAGCCTGAGAAACAAATGAGCGTAATTCCAGAAAAGGCGAAACCCGAATGGCTAGACCTGAATGGGCTGACTCGGTACGCCTGCGTCTCCGAGCGAACGCTTCGCATGTGGATCCATCGGGATGTAAACCCTCTGCCGGCAGTGCGCGTAGGGTGCAAGATGCTGGTTCGTCGGGGTGTGTTCGATCAGTGGTTGGAATCCCACCAGGTAAAGCATGTTGACTTAGGTTGTATCGTGGATGAATTGATCGACGGGTTGAGGGGATAATTTGATGGGTGTAAAGGTTCGTAAGCGCGGCGGCAAGTGGTATGTGGTCGTGGACCGTCAGGGCCGCCGCAAATCGAAATGCATCGGAAGCCGAGAGGCGGCCGAACAGGTTCGGCGCCTGGTCGAGGCGAAGCTCGCTCTAGGAGACCTCAGCATTCTTCAAACCCCGGAAGATAACAAGCCGAGTTTCGACAAATATGCAGACAGATGGCTAAAGGACTACGCTCGCATCGAATGCAAAACCTCAACGGCCGATGGCTACGAAGGGGTTCTCGATCAGTATCTAAGGCCGCGATTCGGAAAGAAACGAATGAGTGATATCAAGCGCGACGACATCAAAGCGTTGATCAACGACCTGATCGGAAAAGATCTTTCGCGCAACACAATCCGCAACGCACTTTGCGTTGTCCGCGGCCTATTCAATTATGCGATCGAGGAGGGATTGATTGAATCAAACCCGGCGGCCAGGCTGGGTCGCTTTGCCCGCTCGGCGAAGACGCCCGACACGAAGGGAACCTCGCTCACTGCTGTGGAAGTTGTGGAGTTCTTGAAAGCCGCTGAGGAAATTTGCCCGGATTACCGTCCGCTATTGCTTATGGCACTTCGCGCCGGATTGCGTCGCGGCGAACTGGTAGCCGTGCAGTGGGGCGACGTTCAACTCGGCGCCACCGAAGATGATTCCGAACGCTTCATCCTGGTGCGGCACAACTACGTGCGCCGTGAACATACAACGACAAAAAGCAAGAAGTCGAGACGAGTGGATTTGTCTCGTGAACTCCGAAGAGTACTACTCGAGCTTCGAGACAAACGGCTCTTGGAGGCATACCTGAAGGGCAAAAACGACATTTCTGACGAACTAGTTTTTAGGTCACCCGACGGTAAAATTCTCGACCCTGACAACCTCTACCATCGAATATTCCTGCCCGTGTTGGCGAAGGCAGGCATTCGGAGGATTCGTCTGCACGATCTCCGTCACACCTTCGGATCACTTCTTCTTCAAAACGGAGCCTCGATCGTTTACGTCAAAGAACAGATGGGACACAGTTCCATCCAAGTGACCGTTGACACCTACGGCCACCTAATTCCAGGTGCAAACGTTAATTTCGTAGACAGACTCGACGCGGTCTTGGCGGAAAAGGCCGAAACAACTCCGCAACGGTCCGCAACTCCCGCGCAACAAGGCGAAATGGAAGTCCCGCCCGACCTCCTGCAAGTTGTTGAAGAATTTGGTGGCGGCGGTAGGACTCGAACCTACGACCTACGGATTATGAGACCGTCGCTCTAACCACCTGAGCTACACCGCCACTTGCTGCAAAGGGAAGATGCGAAAGAAACCTGCGTACCGGCGTGGAACCAGCGCTTTCGCGGCATGGAAGCAACGTGCCCGAAGGAGCGTTACGTCCGATCTTCAATTCTAAGATCGCCGGCGAAATAGGTCAAACAGCGGCTTAGCTGGCGCACGCGTCTCGACGGCATGATAAAAAGCTATCTGACCGCCTATGAAAGCAATTGCCGTCATCCCCGCTCGTCTCGCTTCCACTCGCCTGCCTCGCAAAATGTTGCGCCAGATCATTGGCAAGCCGCTCATCGGAGTCGTCTATGAAGCAGTGCGTTCGTCATCACTGCTCGCCGACGTAGTGATCGCGACTGACTCGGATGAAATTATGGCGGCCTGCCGAGAACACGGATGGAACGCGCAAATGACTTCCTCATCACACCGGAGTGGAACCGAGCGCGTGCATGAGATATCGGGTCGCGAGGCCGCCGACGTCTATCTGAACGTGCAGGGAGACGAGCCGCTCGTGCGCCCCGAACAGATCGCGTCCCTGCTGGGGGTAATGGAGAATCCGGCGGCTCAGGTTGGTACTTTGATGACCCCGGCGGCGGCGATCGATATTTCCAATCCGAACGCGGTGAAAGTGGTCACCGATCTCCATGGACGCGCTCTATATTTTTCTCGCGCAACCATACCGTTCGACCGCGATGGAGCGGGACCGCGCTACTTCAAGCATCTCGGTCTCTACGCCTATCGCAAGACGGCGTTGGATCAGTTTGTGTCTCTTCCCGAGTCTTTGCTCGAAAAGAGTGAGCGTCTCGAACAACTAAGATTTCTGGAAAACGGAGTCGAGATCTATGTCGGCGAAACTCCACATGACAGCGTAGGGGTCGATACGGAAGAAGATCTGAAGAGGGTAATCGAGATTTTGAAGCAACCATGACTTGCGTTTATTTGCTAGCCTTTTGTTCTTCAGCTAGTCGCCGGCTAAGGTCTTCCCTGGCATGCTGAGCAAGATTCCGACCAGCAGCATTATCGACCAGCGGGTCGGGCTTCACTCCTCTATCTCGCGACGCAACGCGATCCCACAAACCCGATGAGTCGGGATGGGTGGTAATCAAAATGTCGCACGGTTCTGAATCGAGGAACGCAAAGCTCTTCTCAAAATCCTCGAGCACGTGGGGATACTCTTGGCTACCAGTGAAGCGGAACCCGGAGGCAGAAACTGCCGTCAGGCTGTCGGCATAGACCATGTTGTGACAAACAGCGCCCTCGCAGGATTTCCATGTCCAACTCGTGCCGCCTGGCGTATGTCCGGGCGTCAAGTGCGCTGTTACGGAAACACTGCCGACGGAGATAACCTCACCATCACGCAGCGTGCTCACGTTGCGGATCGGCTGAATCGGCTGCAAAATTCCATATTGCGGATCGGCGCGACCGACGCCGCCTCTCTTCATCACGTTTGCACTCCAATCACTGGCGATTACGCGTGCGCCACTCATCCTTTGCAGTGCCGCAATCCCGCCTGCATGATCGAAATGTACGTGCGAATTCAAAATGATCTTTACATCCTGAATGCGAAAGCCAAGAGATTGGATATTTGCGGCAATCAACGGCGCCGACTGCGGCAATGCACCATCGATCAAAATGTGCCCCGTTGGTGAAGTAATCAGAATCGAGCTGAGGCCATGAGGTCCAACGTAATACGTGTTGCCGAAAATACGGAAGGGTGTTTGAGGGCGATTCCACTCGGCGCATTCGCTGCAGGACGAATTCTTAGCTCGCCCGGTGGCTGGTGCAACCGACCCTGTCAGCAAGAGACAGGCTAGCATTCGTGAAGTAGGACGCAACTTCAAATCTGAGGATGGACGTTCTGCGTCCGTCCCCATTCTTCGGCAGCAGCTAACCGCCGCGAAATTGATGGATGTGAATGGAAAAACCATTCTACCCATTTGGAAGGCGTTCGCTCCGCCAGGTTTTGTTCGGCGAGTTTATTCATCGAAGAGATAAATGGATCGACGCTCGCCGTCGTCTCGAAGGCATAACGATCAGCTTGTCGCTCGTTGAATCGCGAGTACGCATTCATCGCCGGCATTAGGACGAACGACAGAACGACCGACACCAGAGCCAGAAGTGGCAGATTGGCAAAATCCGACATCTCTTCAAACATGTGCTGATCAACCGCGTAGTGCAATGTCCAATTCGCTGCCCAGAACCCAAATAGCGTGATCGCAGCCTGCACAAAAATGCTCTTAAGGATGTGCCTGTGTACATGGTGTCCGAGTTCGTGGGCAAGGACTGCTTCGATCTCTTCAGGCGTGTAGTTGTCGAGAAGAGTGTCGGCCAGGATGATGCGTCTTGTATTACCCAGCCCCGTAAGAGCGGCGTTTGCCTTTTTGCTCTTCTCAGAAAGCTTCCAGCGATATACACCGCGGACGCGCGTTCCGGCATGCTCACTCAGCACAACGAGCCGCCGCCGAAGATCTTCATTCTCGAGCGGTTCGAACTTATAGAAGATGGGGAACAGGACAACCGGCGCGAGCTGTGCCAATAGGACGAATAGTCCCATGAAAAGAGCCCAAGCCAGGAGCCACCAATGTTGGGGCCATTGACGAATGGTGAAGTACAACAACTCAACAACGACTCCACCTAATACCAGACCGACCAAAAATCCCTTGAGTTCATCCCACGCCCAAGAACCGAATCGCTGGTTCGAAAGCTTGAAGCGGCGTTCGACGCGGAACCCGTAGTAATCGAGCCCAATCCCCAGAATCTTGCTGATGCCGAGAAGGAGAAGGAGGTAAACGAACAGAGAGATCGTATAACTCTGAAATCCCCACCGATAGGCCAGATCGCGCAGCCAGTCGGACCACCCTGTCGCCAGCAGCACAATGAGAAAGACAAATCCGATGGCGAAATCGGCAATACCCAGCCATCGCCGGATCTGGTTGTAACGATGGGCCTCCGGCGAATCGGCCTGAGCCGCGACTGGATCGGTTGGCATATTCAAATTGTCTACAACTACGAGTATCACATCAGCCGAACTGAGCCACTTATGCGTTCACGAAGCTCTCACCTTGAGCCAGCAACTCGCCTACAAGTTCAGGAGAGGAGGCCTCGGTGTAGAGTCGAAGGAGGGGTTCGGTTCCCGAAGCGCGGAACAAGACCCACGCTTCCGCTCCATTCCCATTCGTCGGAGCGTCAAGAAAGAACTTGACACCGTCCATATGTTCTTTCTTCAACACTCGATAACGGCCCAGGGTTTGAGTACTGTCAGCGCGCGCTCGTTGAATCGCGTTCTGTTTTACCTCTTCCGGAATGTGCAAATCGCGACGACCATAATAATGAGGGCCGAACTCACGTTGCAGATCAGCTACTAGTTGTCCTAGCGGTTTGCCCTGTTCGGCCATTGCATTGGCAAGCAGCAGACAGTTCAATACGCCGTCACGTTCAGGCAGAAATCGTGAATAGCCGATGCCTCCGGATTCTTCGCCGCCCATCAGGATCTCGCGCTCCATCATCAGATCGGCAACGTACTTGAATCCAATGGAGGTCTCGTGCAACTTGCGTCCATATTTTGCGCAAATACGGTCCAGCATACGAGTGGTATTAAATGCGCGGACTACGTCGCCCGGCCATTTCTTTCGCTCGAGAATCCAGTGCAGCAGCACACAAAATATTTTGTGCGAATCGACAAAGCTGCCGTCCTCAGCGACTGCGCCAATCCGGTCGGCATCTCCATCGGTCGCAAGGCCTGCGTCGCACTTCTCGCGTACGACTGTCTCTTGCAGCATTGCTGTATGCGGCTGGATCGGCTCAGGATTGATCCCCGGAAACAGCGGATTGAGTTCCTGGCGTATTGCCACAAACTGCACGCCGCGCTCGGCGAAGATTCCGCTGAGGACACCGCGGCCGGAGCCATACATCGCATCGACTGCGAACTTGAATTTTGTCTTCGCGATAAGGTCCATGTCGGCAAACCCGCAGACCGCCGCTACATAGGCCTTTTTGAGGTCGACTTCTTCGATGGCCGCCTTGCTTCCGGTCGGAGCCGCGCCCAACGCCAGTTCTTCCTCAATCTTCTTCATGATGGCGGGTGTCGCCGATCCACCAAAATTGCCTTTGAACTTTACTCCGTTCCAGTTCCACGGGTTATGGCTGGAAGTGACCATAATCCCACCCGCCGCGCCTTGCGTTTTAACGGCGTATGAAACTGCGGGAGTCGGAGTGTAGTCGTTCGCCAGTTTGACCGGAATTCCGGCGGCTGCTATCACCTCTGCAACAATCTGTCCTGCGCGAGGCGAGGCAAAGCGCGCATCATAACCGATGATCACTCCGCTTTTCGCCCGCTCGTACTTCAAGACATAAGACGCAATGGCGCCAGCCACACGCCGCACGTTCTCAAAGGTGAAGTCGTCGGCGATGATTCCACGCCAGCCGTCGGTTCCGAATTTGATTTCTTGCGCCATTTGATTGAATGGTGAGTGTGTAGCCGCGAATGCTTTCGAGGATGCCCGTGTCAATCGAGCCTCATTAGCCACTCGACACTCTTCACTCTTACGTAAGCTTACTCATCTTCTTCTCATCAAGATATTTCACAACTTTGCCGACGTCCTGGGCGTGCTGTCGCGTCGTGATCAGCAATGCATCTGGCGTCTCGACGACCACCAGGTCGCTCACCCCCACAGCTGCTACGAACTTCCCCGGGGCATGCACGTAATTGCCGCGGGCATTCAGCAAGAAAACTCCTGAACTGGCCACCAAATTACCTTCTGGGGGTGTGCTCTTGGCGGTGTGGTGCTCGTGTAGAGCCGTCCAGGAGCCAAGATCATTCCATCCAAAATCAGCGGGAAGACAGAAAATTTTCCCGGCGTGCTCGCCCTTGGCCGAACGCGGTTCCAGCACAGCATAGTCCACGCTGATGTTTTCGCATTTGGGGTATAGCCTCTTGAAAGTCGAGGCAAATCTACGCGTGCCGTAGCTCGCGGCGATTTCTTCGAGCAAAGCAGCCGTTTTCGGGAGATGTTCTTTAAGCGCATCCGCTAAAGTCTGCGCGCTCCATAGAAACATCCCACTATTCCAGAAATAGTTCCCCGCGGCGACAAACTCAGCTGCCATCTCGGCATTGGGCTTCTCGGTGAACCGGCGCACATGCAACGCGTCGCCCTGAAACAGCCCTCCGGCCTCGATATATCCATATCCAGTCTCAGCGCGATTTGGACGGACCCCGAGCACCACAATATTCGGTCCGGCGGACGCTACTTCAATCCCACGTTCAAGTGTTTCCCGATATCGCTTCTCGTCGGCGATGACGTGATCGGAAGGAAACATTCCGATGACCGCGTCCGGATTTTCGCGCAATAATAAAAATGCGGCAAGACCGATCGCGGGCGCCGTATTACGCGCCGCTGGTTCGGCTAGAATTTGCGCCTTCGGTACTTTGGAAACCTGCTTCGCGATCGCTGGCTGCAGGTCGTCATTGGTAATGATCCAGAACTTTTTCGCCGGAGCCAGCGAAAGCAGGCGCGCCACCGTCTGCTCAATCATCGTCTGCTTGCCGTCGAGCGCCAGCAACTGCTTCGCGCGTTTCTTCCGGCTAAGCGGCCAGAAGCGCGTGCCACGTCCCCCAGCGAGTATTACGGGATAGAAGTTCGTATTCTTAGCCACGAAAGTTCGGATCTCCAACGACTCGAGCGTAAAACCTTGCACTTGAAGCTACAGTCTTGTTTCCGGTTCGGGCAGTGCTTTGCCCGGCACGTAGGCGCGCAGGAATTCGAGCGACCATTGCGGGCGCACGCCAAAGTCTCCAACGCTCGCGGGAATCACGACTGCGTCCCCCTTTGCGAGCGTGACTGGGTCCATCCCCGCTGCCTCGATTACGCCGCAACCTTCCACGGCTACCAGAATCTGCACCGAAGTTTTTCCCGAATCGCCTCTCGTTGAAAGTTGCAGTGAATCTTTCGCCTCAAACATGTCCACCACAAAATAAGGAGCAGCAACCAGAGGCGCATACCGGTTCTTCCCATTCTGCTTGGGCGCTGGACGCAGTACCTTTCCCGAGTTCACCCTTTCTTTCACCGCAGCCATGCCGTCTTTTAAATGCAATTCTCGGGGACGGCCGTAGTCATACAAACGATAAGTCGTATCCGATTGCTGCTGCGTTTCGACGATCACCGAGCCTGGTCCCAGTGTGTGAACCGTGCCTCCAGCCACGTAAATCATGTCGCCCGTATAAACATCGACCCAGTTGAGGGCCTCTTCAGCCCGGTTTTCGTGAATCGCCGCTTCCAGTTGTGCGGCAGTCACTCCCGGCTTGAGCCCCAGCCCGATCTGAGAACCAGGTTTCGCGTGCGCCACATACCAGCATTCGGTCTTTCCCCAGGGTTGTCCGACTCGCAGCGCTTGCTGATCGTCGGGATGGACCTGCACCGAAAGCTTTTCGTGGGGGAATAGGAATTTGAGCAATAACGGAAACCGTTTCGGATCGCGCGCCGCATCACCCACCAGTTCGCGCTCGTACTGCTCGCTCAGTTGCGCGAGAGTCTTTCCAGTCAGGGGACCGTTCGCGACTTTGCATTCGTCCCCGCTCAACCAAGCTTCGCCGATCTTCTGGGCGAACTTATGGTTCGGATAAATAGGCGACAGATCTTCCGTGCCCCACGGCCGCGGATCGAAACCCGGGAGCATCAACAATGGATAGAGATTTTGCATGCAATCGCGCCCAAGAAAAAGACCGCTCGCAAACGGAACGGCCTTTTGCCGAACCAGACTAAATGTTTTTCGCCACGAGGTTCCCTGTGTGCTGCGGCGAAGATGTCCTAGAGCGCGCCGAAGAACTTGCGCATGCGCTCGAGTCCTCGATCCAATTCAGCCTTTGAGGTCGCATATGAAACGCGAATATGCTCGCCCGTCCCGAATCCCTCACCAGGAACCGTTGCCACATGCGCTTCGCGCAACAGTCGTCCTGCGACGTCTGACGCGGATTTCAGACCGCCTCGTCCGAGAAAGGAGGAAATATTCGGGTAAGCGTAAAAGGCGCCCTCGGGCAGAGTGCATGTGACACCTTGGATCGACCGCAACCCGTGTACCACATGGTCTCGAAGGTGGATATATTCGCTCCGCATTTCCTCTACACAATCCTGCGGACCCTTCAGCGCGGCTACGGCAGCCTTCTGCACGATCGAGGTCGGATTCGAGGTCGACTGACTTTGCAACTTCGCCATCGCACTGGTTACCGCGGCCGGTGCCATCGCATAGCCGAGCCGCCATCCGGTCATGGCATACGTCTTGGACAGCGAGCCGAGTACGACAAATCGTTCCTTATATTCCCGGAGCGCGCCTACTGAGAAATTTTTCCCGGTGTAATTCAGGTAGACGTAGCACTCGTCCGACAGTACCCAAATTCCGCGTTCATGGGCCAACCGCACCACTGAAGTCATATCTTCCGGGCTCATTACGGCGCCGGAAGGATTTGACGGTGAATTCAGGATGATAGCCTTCGTCCGCGGCGTGATCAGCTTTGCCACCATTTCAGCGGTGACGCGAAATCCCTCCGACTCGTCCGATTGCAGCAGCACACAATTTCCACCCGCGTATCGGATGATGTCTTTGAACGAAACCCAGTACGGTACCGGGAGGATTACTTCGTCACCGTGATCGACCAACACCTGAATCGCATTGAATAACGCGTGTTTGCCGCCGGTGGAAGCGATCACTTCTTCGCGCCGGTAATCGGAATCAAAGTCCACGTTATGCCGGTGTGCGATGGCGTCGCGCAACTCCGCCGTGCCTCCAACCGCCGTATACTTCGTGAAATTCCCCTGAATGGCGGCGATGGCAGCGTCCTTGATGTGCTGCGGCGTCGAAAAGTGCGGTTCTCCCGCTCCGAAATCGACTACGTCGATTCCTTGCGAGCGCAGCTTATCGGCCTCCGCAACTACGGCCATGGTGGCCGAGGGCTCAATCCGGTTAATTCTTTCGGTCAGTCGTAGCGCTTCCGTTGTCGCGGTCGTCATGCCTTCTTTTTCCTTCTCTTAGGGACTTCGATTAACTTCGTTTCCTGCAACTTGTAAGCCGGATCCAGCTTCTCGCGCAGCTTCTGCTCCACCACTTCCGGCACCAGCCCCTTCACCGGACCGCCTGCCTGCGCCACTTCTCTGACCAGGCGTGAACTCACATACGAATATTTGTCCGCCGGCATCATGAACACAGTTTCCAGCGTGGGCTCGAGCTTCCGGTTCATTAGCGCCATTTGCAGTTCGTACTCATAATCGCTGATGGCCCGGATTCCGCGCAGCACGCAGATCGCATTCATTGACTTCGCGTACTCCACCATCAATCCGTGAAACGTATCAATCCGCACATTGGGCAAGTCCTTGGTGAGCTCCTTCAGCATTTCCAAGCGCTCGGCCACGCTGAACATCGGAACCTTCTCCGAGTTCCGCAGAATCGCCACGATCAGTTCCTCAAAGATCTTGCTTCCTCGCTGGATCAGGTCGAGGTGCCCGTTGGTCGGCGGATCAAACGAACCGGGATAGATAGCCGTGCCCTTATTCAATGGTTCTCACCGGAACGACGGGGTTCAGCATGGAGCAGCGGATGCGTAATAGGAGATTCTATGCGGGCGGGACTACGGATGGCAATCGCAAGCTCGGGATAGCAGTTAAGGGGGACGAGCGTATCGGCGGGCGCTTCGTGCGAACAAGATAGGGAGATCCGGGCAGGACTCCGTGAGAAGTAGCCCCGCCCGGAGGCAATCGAAACTTAACGCTTGGCCGCTGCGATCGGTGCTCTAACCGGCTCCGGCGGGGCGCTAGGCATGGTCGTGACTCTGCCTGTCGTGGTGGCAGTGGGCCCGGCTGCAGCTGCCGCCTGTGCGGGTGCCGCAATCAGTCCAAGTGCCTTTCGCACTTCCGTATCGAGCCGAGCGGTTACATCCTTATTGTCTTTCAGGAACTGACGGGCATTCTCGCGGCCCTGACCGATGCGTTCACTCTTGTAGCTGAACCACGAGCCAGACTTCTCCAGAATGTTGTTGTTGACCGCAAGATCGAGCAGATCGCCTTCCCGCGAAATGCCTTCTCCATAAAGGATGTCGAACTCCGCTTCGCGGAAGGGCGCGGCGACCTTGTTTTTGACGACTTTTACCTTGGTTCGCGATCCGGTCACCACGTCGCCTTCTTTGATCGCTGCGATGCGCCGAATGTCGACACGCACCGAGGAGTAAAACTTGAGAGCGCGTCCGCCGGTCGTTGTTTCTGGATTTCCGAACATCACACCAATCTTTTCGCGGATCTGGTTAATGAAGATCAGGCAAGTCCGTGACTTTGACACGGTCCCAGTCAGTTTCCGCAGCGCTTGAGACATCAGCCGCGCCTGCAATCCCATGTGGCTATCGCCCATTTCGCCATCGAGTTCGGCCTTGGGCACCAACGCCGCCACCGAATCGACGACTAGTACGTCAATCGCATTCGAACGGACCAGCGCTTCCGTGATTTCCAGCGCCTGCTCACCATAATCCGGCTGCGACACAAGCAGATCGTCGACATTCACGCCGAGTTTCTTCGCGTAGCCAGGATCGAGCGCGTGCTCGGCGTCGACGAAGGCTGCCATTCCGCCAGTCTTCTGAGCCTCGGCGATGACTTGCAGCGTAATGGTCGTTTTGCCCGACGATTCCGGTCCGAACACTTCCACCACGCGCCCGCGAGGAAAACCGCCCACGCCTAGCGCCGCATCGAACGAGATCGAGCCGGTCGAGATCACCGAGATTGGGACGATCGCTTCCTTTGACCCCAATCGCATAATAGATCCCTTGCCAAACTGCTTTTCAATCTGGGATACCGCCAGTTCGATCGCCTTGCCTCGCTCGTCCGCCATGGAGTGGCTCCTTTAGAAAGTGCAGCGCGCTAAATGAAATCTAATCTGGCCGGATTATACATAGGAATCGAAGCGAAGAAAAGGCGAATCAAGAGAATTAACCTGTGGAAGGTTCCAAAATGGGGCAGTCAGTCCTCTCTCCTCTGATGGCGTGAATCCAAGCTTGTCATCGTGAGGCACCTGTTTCCGTGCGGGCCTAAGGATCAAAGCACCTTCCGGCAGCACCGATGTCCTGGACGACCGCGGACGACCGCGTAGGTTCTTCGCTCAGAATGACAATAAGAACGGCGCCCTACCGCTGCAGCAGATCCACAGGCGCAGTCACGTCATGCACCCGGAAATACTTCGCCAGTGCTGGATGCTTCCTCGCCACGGCCTCATACATCGCGTATGCCACATTCCGATAAGAGACATGGCCGGCCGGTGTAGTCCGCAGCTCGGAAATGTAAACTGCCTCGGCAAAGTCCATCTTGAAGAGCGCCCGCTTACGAAACGCCAACGGAATCGCATACTGTGCATTCTCTTCCGCTTCTGAAGTCTTGCGCGCACTCAGCTTCTCGACCGCCGTCTGCACGCGACGCATCGCCGACTCATAGCGTCCGCGCACGCCCGCATCTTCCATGTCGAGAAGCATTTCGAAGCCATGCTGGGTGGTGAATCCCTGCATCACCTGGATGCATCGCCGGTGACGATGCATGTCTCGGAATCCGCCCGTATCCATCAGGATGTCGAAGCGGAACTGCTGCCCCGCGCGGAATCCCCGCAGCATCTCGTCGAACCGCCCACGATGCTTCAGCCCCAAGTCGATAATCTCCCGACGACGCCTCTCCCCGGCTACCTGCACCGCCTGCCGAATCTGGCGATAAGAGTGATGGCAATGCTCATAGAGCAATGTCGTCGCAATCTCCACCTCCAGCGGCTCTTCATCGAGCAAATCGACGATCGCCTTTGACGGCGCGACGGCCTCACCGGCCATCATTTCGCGCGCCGCCTGCCGCAACTCCCGCCGAGTCTCCATCTCATAGGCGTTCGGATCCGCATACTTCACCAAGGTCGGAGCCACACGCACTTCGTGCAGCAGTTCCTGCTCGGCTCGCGCCCCTAATTCCGCATCTACAGCCCTAATCCGCGCGACGAGATCCTGCAGCGACTCTGCATTCACGTTGTAAGCCGCGCCGGTCGCAGCTTTTTTCAACGACTCGCCCAATACTCGTACCTCTTTATGCGTATGCGAGAGCAGGTGCGCTACCTGTGTTTCGAGGGTGCGCGCGTTGACGATCTCTCCGAGCGAAGTATTCGTCGCCAGAGGCAACAGATACCGCGTGATATCGAACGCCCGCGCCTTCAGCGTTCGCTCATACGCGTCCTGCTTCATATCCGCCGGCTTTGGTGTGATGTTGATCAGGTACTGCGTCATGTGCGCCGATAGCGCCTCGTACTCGGCGAACAAAAAATCCAGAGTCTCGCGATAGAGCTTGCGCCCCTCGTCGTCGCCGCCGAAATCCGGGGTGTAATATCCGCTCTTCTTGAAATCCTGATACCGCGTCGAGCGCTCCTGCCCGTCCCAGCGCTGCTCATCGGCAAGTTCAATCGCCGCTAAGATCGACAGCCGTTCGATCGCGAGCGCGATGTGCGCCAGATCGGCAATTGACCGGTGGCCATACTGGAAATAGAAAGTATTGAGAAACTTCTCTGCCTTCTGCGTGCTGATCTCGCGCAAAGACTCCTTCATCGAAAGCGCCGAGCGCGAATACTTTGCCATCGCATACGCCTGAATCTCCGGCTCAACGCCGAATACGGCAAAGACTTCGGTTGACGGCTCCGCCGCAACCGGAGAGGGAATCTCAGCCACGGAGCCGTCCGTGCCCGTGGATCGCAGGGGAGAACGATGTCCCGCGTCTTTATCCTGGCCGCCGGAGTTCTTATTGGAAGGCTTGGGCATCGTCAGCACATTTGTATTCTGGGACATAAGAGTGTCCGAATGGTACTCGGCGCAGTTGTGGATAAGCAATGCGATTCGTCATCCTCAGATCAAAGAAGAATCACGTGGGGCAGCCGTCTGGCTGTTCGTGAAGGATATGTGGGCCGAATCAAAGACCCCGCCGTGAAGCTAAGCTCGACTTCTCGCCATCAGAAACACACCAGCCGACGCGTATAATTCTGCGTTCGCATCATTAAGATTCGTATTCTGGAGAATTCTCATGTCTCTTTCTGGACGCGTGGCCTTCGTCACCGGTGCCTCTCAAGGCATCGGACGTACCTGCGCCCTCCGCCTGGCCAAAGACGGCGCCGCCGTCGCTGTCGCCGCCCGAAATCAGGAAAAACTCAACGAACTGGTCGCAGAAATCACCGCCGCCGGCGGAAAGGCCACCGCCTTCGCCCTCGACGTTGCCGACGAAGAGCAAGTCAAATCGACCGTGAAGGCCGCCATCGCACAGTTCGGCAAGATCGATATTCTGGTCAACAACGCCGGCATCACCCGCGACCAGCTCGTCATGCGTATGAAACGTGCCGATTGGGATGCCGTCCTACAGACCAACCTGACGTCTGCCTACCTCTGCATACAGCAAGTCGTTCCTTCCATGCTCAAACAGCGTTGGGGACGCATTATCAACATCACCAGCGTCTTCGGGCAGATGGGACAGGCCGGGCAGGCCAACTATTCCGCCTCTAAGGCCGGCCTCATCGGCCTCACCATGGCAATCGCACGCGAAGTCGGCTCGCGCAACATTACTTGTAACGCCGTCGCTCCCGGATTCATCGAAACTGCTATGACCGCCGTCCTCAGCGACGAGTTCAAGCAAAACGCGGTGAAGCAGATTCCGCTGGGCCGAGTTGGAACTTCTGAAGATGTTGCCAGCGCCGTGGCATTCCTGGCCTCCGACGAAGCCTCCTACATTACAGGCCACACGCTCAGCGTCAACGGCGGCATGCTGATGGGATAGGCTCAACCACAGAGGAAACGGAGGGCCACAGGGTGAAAACGAATTCTGATAGTTCGCAGCCTTCGCCTGTCTTCTCTGTGCCCTCTGTCGGGGAAGGTCTGTCATTTACGCAAGCCGCATCTCCGACTCAGATTGCACAAGCCCGCGAGCTCTTCCTCGAATACGCGCAATCCCTTGGCTTCAGTCTTTGCTTCCAGAATTTCGACAAAGAACTGGCGGGCTTGCCCGGTGGCTACGCTCCTCCTGGGGGCCGCCTGCTTCTCGCGGAATACGAAGGTCAACTCGCGGGATGCATCGCCCTCCACAAACTCGAAGATGCTGTTTCCGAAATGAAGCGCCTCTATCTTCGCCCGGAATTCCGAGGGAAGGGCTTCGGCCGCGTCCTCGCCAGTCGAATCATCACCGAAGCCCGCCAGATCGGCTATCAGCGCATGCGGCTCGACACCGTCGAACCGGTCATGAAAGATGCAGTCGCCATGTACCGCAAACTCGGCTTCCGTGAAATTCCTCCCTACTGTGCGAACCCTATAGCCGGCGCGCTCTACATGGAACTCCTCTTGTAATCGCAGATCAGTTCGATCAAAATACGGGCGCAAATCGAGGCGATTGAGCCATGAAGAAAACTCTATTGCTTGTTATCGTGTTCGCGACGGCACTCGCTTTTGCCGCGGACAGCAAGAGCGTCTCCTATAAAAGTGGCGACGAAACCGTACAGGGCATTCTCTACACACCCTCGGGCAAAGGACCGTTCCCCGCGCTCATCGTGGTTCACGAATATTGGGGCTTGAACGATTGGGTGAAAGAGCAGGCGTCGAAACTGGCTGATCAAGGTTACGAAGCCCTCGCGATCGATTTATATCGCGGGAAAGTCGCAACGACGCCCGACATGGCACACGAGATCATGCGCGGAGTTCCCGAAGACCGAGCCAAGCGCGACCTCCACGCTGCGTTCGAATATCTCGTTGCCCGGCCCAGCGTAAAGAAAGACCGCATTGGCGCCATCGGATGGTGCATGGGCGGCGGTTACGCGCTCGACGTCGCGTTGCAAGAACCTACTCTTGCCGCCGACGTCATCAACTACGGTCATCTCGCGACTGATCCGGAAGCATTGAAGAAAATTAACGCTCCGATCCTCGGGCTCTTCGGCGCACAGGATCATGGCATCACACCCAATGACGTTCACAAGTTTGAGCAGTCTTTGAAGCAATTGGGCAAGAAGATTGACGTCAAAATCTATGACGATGCCGGCCATGCTTTCGAGAATCCAAACAACAAAGAGGGCTATCGCTCTGCCGATGCCGCAGACGCGTGGCAGAGAACCGTCGATTTTCTCGCCGCGACGCTCAAGAAGTGAAAACCCGCCCTGCACGCGGGTTTTAAGCACACAAGGGCCGCTTAGGTATGTGCGTCCGCGCACTTCGATTAATTAGACAACGTATAAATAATTGCCAGTTCACGCGAAAATTTGTTTTTCGCCATCCGTTTTTCGTATGGCACGAATGTCCCTCGTATGGCACAAATTTCCCACTTGCCAGAAGTTGCTCCTCTGGTTACTATGACCCATCCTGAAATGCTCCCAACGATGAATATCGGCGAGACGATCCGCAACTACCGGCTCCAGAAAGGTATGTCTCAGGGCGACATCGAAAAGCGAACCGGGCTTCTGCGCTGCTATCTGTCCCGCGTCGAGAATGGCCACACGATCCCTTCGCTCGATACGCTTTCGAAGATTGCCGGCGCCATGGAACTTCCGCTGTCTCAATTTTTTTCTGAGCCCGGCCACAGCAACGGCTCGAAGGGACTGCCACAACTCTCCGACGACGAAGTCCGATTCCTCAGCCAGATCCGGCGCTACTCGACCAGTCTGAATGACAGCGACCGCAAACTTGTCTTGGCGATGGTCAAGAAAATGGCGTCGAATTCCGCGAAATAAGCTACTAGCCTTGAGCCGCGACCTGTTGAAGCAGCCCTCAGCACGCCAACTGCTTTCTGGCAGTCGAGCCCTTTCCGATTCTTCCCTAAGCTCGTTAGCTCACCGCTCGTAGCTCCCCCTTACTTTCGTTCCATGTCCTTAGTGACCGAGGGATACCTCGCCTCGTGTGTCTCCAATCACTAAACTGTGGATGGAGACTCCTGTGACCACCGACGAAGAACTAAATCTTCTCGACTCCCAACTGCGCCGCTTGAAAATCGAGTACGAGATTTTCTTCAGCAATCCGACCAAGCGGCCGCCGACGGATGTCGAATGGAAAGTGCTGAGCTTGCTGCGCAAATTCTCCGACGGCGGACGCATGAACTTCTCCCAGCGCTACCGCTACAACGAAATGGCGCAGCGTTATGCGCTCTACAGCGATCTCTGGCGCAAGAAGTCCCGCATCCGCGAAGAAGGCTACCGCCGTCCTCAGGATGCACTTCTTTCAGTGCAAGGTGTGCGTGTTGCCGAAGAAGAACACAAGCCGCATCATCCGGTCTACGGAGTAAGCCAGGCTGCGGCCGCCGCAGCCGGTAGCGGAGCGATTTCGGCTCCGCACTTTACTCTGCACAGTGTCGATCAGGGAGAAAAAGAACAAGTCGAGCGTCTCTATAACACGCTGGTCGCTGCCAAGAAAAAAGCCGGCGAAAATGTCACGGGCAGCATTGATTCGTTCACGACCTTCGTCCAGAAAAAGACCGAACAAATCCGCAAACAGTATGGATGCCAGGGCGTCGAATACTCCGTTGAACTCGCCGACGGCCACGTCAAACTGAAAGCCAAAGCGAAAACGTAAGCGAGGCGACAGTGAGACTTCTGCGACGGATTCTGATCACCGGGCTCGTCACAGTCGTGGCGATCGTTGCAGGAATCTATTGGATCTCGCCCATCGCTCTTTCCTTCTACGCGGCAAGAAAAGCCCCTCCCATCGCGCGGGTCGTGCCAACGGACCTGAAAGACGACACCGTCTCCCCAGCTTCGGGAATGAGACTTTTCTATCTCGGATATGACTTCGAAGTTCCCTGGATCGACCTCGATCAATCCAAAACTGAGGTGTACCCGAAGGACAAGGCCGAGAAGCGCTCGGCAATCTGCGTCTTCCGTTCTGGGCTGCGCCTGTGGATGAAGGTTGTTCCACCACGAGAGTTCTCCAATTTGTGGGCCACGGATTTCAAGACTCCACCGCAAGTGTTTGAAGCGATCTTCGGGGCCGGGACCGCCAGTTCCGACTACATTTTTGTAAATAATGTGTACCGCTTCACCCCGGACAAAATGCACTACTGGTCCCTTTCGCAGGCAGTTCACACTCGTGAACAAATGCTGCTCGTGACGAAATCGATCATGGCCGTGAAGGCGGCAGACACAGGGATCTCTGACCTGCACACCCAGTTTTATAGCGGCTTCCAGCAGGGCAACCCTCAGACCAGCCGAGACACAGTCGTGGTTGACCTCTATTGCGGGGACGAGCACATTGAAATCCTCTTTCTCCAAAAGGACTACAACAGCCCGTCGGGCGTAACCCAGCCTGAAATCAACCGCATCATCCAGTCCCTGCACAAAGCAGTACCCTCTCAATCGGCAAATTCACCGATAGCCAAGTCGAACTGAAGGCGTTGTTTGGGCATTTAGCCATTCTCTCCAGTCCGGCTGCCC
>CAWFQZ010000002.1:0-10930 GCA_963818115.1 uncultured Acidobacteriota bacterium | reverse complement strand
GCGTATCGTGCAAATCAAAGTAGATGCGGTCTGGACCAGTCAGGCGATGTGCTTCGTACTGCACTTGATCTTCAAGGTCGAGGACGACGGTGCTTGAATCCGGCGATGACCAGTGTCGCACTCCTGTTACGTGAGGGAACTTCGACAACTCTTGCGGAGCGGCCGGCGGATCTGACTCAGTTCCTTCAGAATTCGTGTCTGGAAGTGGCGCTGGCGCCGTGCTCGCAGGAGAAGGAAATGGCTCCGCCGGTTTACTTTGTGCAGCAGAATTGGTTGGTTTGATGGTGGGCGGTTCGGACCGAACGACTGCGTTGCCGAGCTGAGCGTTGCTGTATTTCCACCAGAATCCGGCGGCGAATGCGGCGACGATCACGATCCCGATGAGAAGTCCCAGCCTGCCAAAGTTGCGCGGAGCTTTTTCGGCCTCAAGCTGCCCGAACATCGGGGTTGATTCTGACGCAATTGCAGCGGGAGCAGATGCTTCCGCTGTGATCCGGTCGGCCGTAGCGGTTTCCGATGATGGCGCTACGCGCTTTACCGCTGGCTCAACCGATGTTGCATCAGGAATTTCAGGAGCCTTGATCAGAGAAGGAAGATCGACCGAAGAAAGAATAGTCGATGCAAAAGTCGGAGCCGTCGGCGGTGTTGCCGCTGTTTTGGCAGCCACAGGCAAAGGAGGCTTGACCGGAGGTGCAGCCGCGACGGGGGGTGCCGAAACAGTGGGCACCGACACGGCAGCGACTGGGGCTAGTTCCTTGGGCGCTTCCAGCTTAGTCGCCGCTGCCTGGGCCGACTCCGCGAAGCGGTCTTCGTCTTCCGGCTTGAGCGCAGCCAGAACAAGTTCCGCCAGCAGGCTCAGATTACGGATGTCGCTGTCATTGAAGCCGAATGGCCATGAAGAAAATGCTTCAAGAACACCGATGACGCGCCGTCGTCCACAGAGCGGAACGGCAACCATGGAGCGCGCTCCTAGCTTGCGACAGGCCTGTAGGTTGACGCGCGGATCGGTTTCCGTGTCGTCACAGTTAACAACCTGTGCCGTGCGGAAGCAAGCTCCGGAAAAGGCGGAGTCGCGGTCGATTCGCGCCCCCACGTCCGGTCGCACGATGCCCGCCGCGGCTCTGAGAACAATCTCATTGTTCTCGGCCAGGGCGATTGCCAGACCGTCGGCTCCAGTAATAGCCAAAGCCCGCTCGGCAACCAGCTTTAATACATCATCAAGGACAAACTGCTCGTTCGGTTCGAATTCGGGGATCGGCGCCTTGGAGTCGAATACGGTATGACGAACCGCCAGAGCCCGGCGGCGGCGCACCTGATCGTGCAGAGACGAGAAAGCCAACAAAGCCTGCAATGCGTCCTGCGGAGAGGGCGCCGGATAGGCCTCGGGACCAATCTGCTCTGAGATTGACGAAGCTGCGCTATGCGACATCGGCCAGGCAGGTACACTACCCCCGCTTATGGAATCCGTCAACTCCAAGTCCGGTTTGGTGGTAGGCGCCGCCATTTAGACACAGCTCATGAGTAAGTTATCGGTCTTTGGGTGTACTTGCAATTGCACGGGCGTGCCCCTTTGGCCATGAACCTTGGTGCTAGTTCTCCTTTCCTTCGCCCGCCCTCAGAATGCGCTCTGTTTAACCGCCCCAATGCCACTCCTAGGACCGGAAGGGTGGCAAAACTGGTATTCCCTTACGAACCAGTCCGGTTACTAAAAGGCCTGAGGCTCCGAGGATAAGATTTCCACAACCAACGCTTTGGCCGAGCTGTGACCTCCGGTGGTGTTTCTATGGATGCAGGACTATCTCCCGCGCGACAAACGCGAGCTCAGCATCGTCATGAACTGCATACCCTGATTTACCTCACGTTGGATGACACCAACGGAGGGGTCGTTCGCAATTTGACGCACGACGGAATCGGAGTGCAGGTGGTAGCCGGAGTACGTCCACAACAACGCCTGAACGTGCGTTTTGAGCTGCGCTATCCCCGTTTGCGCGTCGAAACTCGCGGTGAAGTGGTCTGGGCGACCTTCTCCGGGCAGTGCGGCATCCGCTTTCTCGACCTTTCTCCTCAGCAGCGGAGGCAGATCAACGAGTGGATCTTCGGGGATATGCTGGAAGCAATCTCGCTACACGCGGATCCCGAAGAGTCCTTGTTCGCTCCGACGCCCGTTTCGCAGAAGCCCCTGGGTTCGCGAGGAGATGGACTAGCTGGAACGGTTGTCGACGACGGACTGATGGTTTCGGCGACCCCGGTAAAGGTGATTGCGCTGCCGGCCCGGCGCGAGGCTAGCGCGGTTTCTTCTGGTATGGAAATGCCCGAGGAGGCGCGGACCGACTTGGACTGGCTTTCGCAGCCGCTCTCCGGCCGCGGACTGGCATGGACCGTTCACGCACTCGTGGTAGTCGCAGGCATTTTGCTCTTTGGATTGGTCTTTCTTGCTATCACCGGCGAAGCCCCCCGCTGGCCAATCTCAATGGTGGGAGGCGCAACTTTCATCATTGCTGGGCTGTATTGGATCTTCTTCCAGATTTTCGGCGGCACAAGCCTCGGCACGCGGCTCGCCCGGCTTGCGGGATACGGTCAGGAAGAAGAGGAAGAAAGCGGTCCGCGGTTCCGTTGACGGAGTTGAGTGTTCTATCTACGACCGACAACTCGGTGAGAACTAAGAGGCTTCCCCGCCTTAGTTGGCTAAAAACTGCTGCGCCAGCCAGAGTTCAAGCGTTCGCTGCTGCTTGGCCGCCATCTTCACGAAGCGAATTCCGAAGTTGCCACCATCATCGTGCCATGCGACCTTGGCGTGTGCCTTCAATTCCGATCCAGCGCCGGGCAGTTTAAAAGAAACCTGCAGGGCGGCCGAAGCGTCGACTGGCTGAGGCGCGTGAACCAGCATTCCTCCTTGGCTGATATTGACGAGGTGCCCTTCGACTGCCTTGTGACCCTTTCCTTTCAGCGAAACGGGCACCTGCAGCCCGGCGCGATGGTAGCGCAGGCGGCCATCGAGAATCATGCTTCGCGCCGCGGTGAAGGTGCGGACGGCTTGGTCGACCGAAATTGGCTTCTGGAACGCGAAGAGCGCGCCGGTGGCATCGAGGCTGGGAGTGCGCTCGTGGCATCCCATGATGACCAAGGGCACAGGGCTCTGCCCATTGTCCGAGCGCTGCAGTTCGCGCAGGAACTGCGAGCTTCCATTTAAATCACAATCGACGATGAGTGCGTCAATCTTGGATTTGCCGAGCCGCTCCAAAGCTTTCTGTGGCTCTTTTTCCACGGCCACATTAATCTGAAGACCGCCGAGGATGCATTCGAGAACGCTGACTTCCTGCCAATCGCGCGAAACCACCATCGAGGAAAGTGTCATATCGTCACTGTAAGCATCTCCGTAACCGTTCCCTAGATAACCAACGTAACGGCCTGCGCGTCTAATACTTAACAGCTGGGATTCGAGTCGGGGGAAAGAGCCGCGGACTGCCGCATCAATACGATGCGAAGCTCGTTCTCCCTAAGGCAGGTGGAACTTTAGAGCCCTGCGCGGCGTATATATCTTCAGCATTCGTGTCGTTGGGCCTCGTTCTCGTCATGCGGACAATCGGAGACATTTTCGGGCAGATACTGCGGAATCTATGGGCGCACAAGCTGCGCTCGTTTCTTACCATGTTCGGAATCGCATGGGGAGTTGGGTCCCTGTTACTGCTGGTGGGGGTGGGTGAAGGATTCCGGTCCGGTAATAAGCGGGAACTGGCGGAGTTTGGCAAGGACATCATGTTTCTGTTCCCGGGGCGCGCGCCGGCGGTGCAGGGCAATATGAGTTCGGCGCGATCTTATCTTCTAACCTATCAGGACTATCTCGACATCCGGCAGGCTGGGCACGTCCGCAACGCCTGTCCGATTATTTCGCGGGGTGATCTGCACGAAGTCAGCGAGTTCGCCACTGCCAGCGGCGAGATTCTGGGGACACTGCCCAATCTGAACGAGATCAGCTTTTTGCCGCTCAAGGAAGGGCGCTGGCTGAACGAACTCGACGGCAGTCAACGAAGAAACGTGATTGTCCTCGGCAACGAGTTGTTGAAGGCGCTGTTTCCCGGGCGTCCCGCGGTGGGTGCGTTCGTGCTGATTAACGGCCTGCGCTTCGAAGTAGTGGGAGCGATGCCTCACTTGGGGCGCGGCGATAATTTGTGGCTGAACATGAGGGGCTACATCCCGTTTCAGGTGATGGCGGAAAATTTTCCCATCAAGGGTGAGAATCATCTGAACTCGATTTCGTTCATCGAATACCAGCCGCAATTCACAGCAGACCATCTCGCAGCGCAGAAGGAGGTTCACGAGATCGTAGGTCGCAATCACGGCTTCGATGCCAATGACCTGAACGCATTTGACGAGTGGGATTCGATCCAGGAATCGAAGATGGTGGGGACGATTTTTGACGTCATGAACCTCTTCCTCGGCACGGTGGGGATGGTGACGCTTGCGCTGGGCGCCATCGGCGTTGTGAACATCATGCTGGTCGCGGTAAGCGAGCGAACGCGCGAGATCGGATTGCGCAAGGCGCTGGGGGCGACGAATCGAAGCATCCTGTTGCACTTCTTTCTCGAAGGGATGTTGCTCACGCTGGGCAGCGGACTCATTGGCCTGATCTTTGCGGGCGGATTGATGGCGATGATGGGAGGAATCCAAGGGCCGCAGGGATTTGATCCTCCGAAACTCGTGCCGATGACGGCCACCCTGGCCATTTGCAGCTTAACGCTGGCGGGAGTTGTGGCTGGCTTGTATCCCGCGCGCAAGGCGGCGATGCTCCAACCAGTCGAAGCGCTACGGCAGGAATAATGGAAATCCGAGACCTACTGCAGGAAGCCTACACGGCGATGCGGCACGACCGCCGGCGCACCGCGCTCACCATGCTCGGGATGGCGTGGGGCATCGCGACGGTCGTGATGTTGCTGGCTTACGGCGACGGCTTCGGGCAGGCTTGTGCGAATATCTTTGCGAACTTCGGCACGAAGTTGGTCATCGTCGTGCCTGGCACGACTTCCATGCAGGCGGGCGGACAGAAGTCGGGAGTAAATATCCGCTTTACGCAGGAAGACGTCGATGCGCTGACCACAAATCTTCCCCAGATTACCCACATCACGCCTTCGGTGGATAAACAGGTCAGCGTTCAGTATGAGAACCGTGATTTTACGTGGTCGGTCACGGGGAATGATCCGAATGTGTATGACATTCGCTCGCTCAAGCTGGCCCAAGGGCGTTTTTACAACATGGAGGATCAGGTCCAGCGCGGACGCGTTGCCGTGATCGGTTCGGAAGCCAAGGAGAAGCTATTTTCGGGCCGGAACGCTCTGGGCGAGCACATTCGGCTGAACGGGTTGAGCTTCGAAGTGGTCGGCGTGCTAAGCGCGAAGATGCAGGAAGGGAACGACGACATCAATCGCGTGGTCTATGTGCCGTTTACGACCATGAGTGATTTCAAGAGCACGCATTATCTGGACACGATCTGGTTCAACTACCAGACGCCGGAATTTGAGCGAATCGAGCCGGCGGTGCGGTCGATTCTGGCGGGACAGCATAAGTTCAATGAAACCGACCGGCAGGCCGTGCAGGTCTTCAACCTGATGACGCAGTTGCATCAGTTCGAGATCATCACGCTGGGATTGAAGATTCTGATGGGGTTCATCGGAACTCTGACGCTCGGAATTGGCGGCGTCGGCTTGATGAACATCATGTTGGTGTCGGTGACGCAACGCACGCGTGAGATCGGTGTGCAGAAGGCGCTGGGAGCGAAGCGTCGCTACATTCTGATTCAGTTTCTGGCAGAAGCTTTGACGATTACGTTCATCGGCGGCGTGCTGGGAGTGATTCTGGCCTACGGTGTCGCCCTCTCCGTGGGACGTCTGACGTTATACAGCGCCTTTGCCAAGAACGGAGAAGCGGGAGACATCCGGCTGATTATCGCTCCAGCGACACTGATTGCATCGACAACGATTCTGGGTGCGGTTGGGCTGATTAGCGGGATGATTCCTGCGCTACGGGCCTCAAAGCTGGATCCGATCGAGTCCTTGAGGCACGAGTAGATTGCCGTCACTTACTGCGATACCACTTAACAGTGCGGCGCAGTCCCTCTTCAAAATCGATTACCGGCTCGTAGTTGAGAGCCGCTTCAGCTTTCGCGATATCCGCGAGAGAGTGCTTGATGTCGCCGCCGCGTTCAGGCCCGTACTTCAATGAACCCGAGTAGGAAGTCAATCCCTGGAGCAACCGGAAAGTTTCGTTCAGCGTGACGCGGTGGCCAGTGGCTACGTTGAAGACATGGCCAGCAACTCTTTCAGCAGGAGCCTTAGTCGCGAGCAGATTCGCGGCAACGACATTGTCGATGTAGGTGAAATCGCGGCTTTGTTCACCGTCGCCGAAGGCCGTGGGCTGTTCGCCTCGTAGCATCTGGGTGATGAATTTGGCCAGCACTCCAGAATAGGGAGACGATGGGTCCTGCCGCGGGCCGAAGACATTGAAGTAGCGCAAGCAGACGGTTTCGAGACCGTAGCAGCGGTAAAACGAAATCATGTACTGCTCGCTCGCCAGCTTGGCAACCGCATACGGAGAAATCGGGTCGGGCTTCATGCCCTCGTGCTTGGGCAGCGTCGGAGTGTCGCCGTAGGCAGAAGATGATGCCGCGTAGACCACGCGCTTGACCTTGGCGTCGCGGGCGGCTACCAGCACGTTCACCGTTCCATCGATGTTGGCGCGATTGCTCCCCAGAGGATCGAGCACGGATTTCGGTACCGAAGGAATCGCCGCCTCGTGAAAAATGAAATCGACGCCGACACAGGCCTTGTGCATGGCGTCCAGATCGAGGATGTCTGCTTCACGAAGATCGATGCGGTCGCGAATTTCACTGATGTTCTCGCGCTTGCCGGTGGAAAAATTGTCGACGCCGCGTACCTGCTCTCCGACCGCTAGCAGTGCGCGTGCGAGGGAAGATCCGATAAATCCGCCGACTCCGGTGATGAGGTAGAGCGCCATTGCCTCAACATCATAACGAATCGGGACGCGGCATGGGGCGCCAGAAGAACGCTTTCATCAAAATGACACGAAGCTGTCGGGTGGCGAGGCTTGCCCACTCATTTCTGAAGTTGGCTCTTTTTCAGGATTTGCAGGAAGTCGTCGCGCATTAGCATCTGGCGGCTTTCGAAGAATTCGACGAGTGCCTGCACGGCTGCCTCCGGGTTGCTGATCGGGGGGACGCCTTTCAGCGGATCCGTCGCGGGAAGTGACGACGCAATACCCGGTCCCATGATCATGCACGGATGCGAAACAGTCGCCAGCAACTGCTTCAGGCGAGTCAAGTTTTCTTCCGACATCTCCGCGAACGCGATGCCCATCCCAAGATAGGGATAGTTGACGCGAACCTCGCCCTTAGTTTCGACGCGGATGCCATTGGCCTCGAGTTTCATATATAGAAGCGTGTTGGCCGGGTAGGTCGCTTGCGCTTCCACGTAACATCCGTGAATGCTGATGTCGGTGAAGGCAGCCCAGGTGCGGACATCGCAGCCTTCCTCGCGGATCTCCGCGCTCCCTTCGCACTTGTAGCGCGGACTGCGGCGCTTCTCCGCTCCTTTGAAGCGATCGCCCGCATTCGCGTTGCCGGGCTCTGTTACGGGCTGCGCGGCAGGGACGGTCTTTGCCAGCGACGCGTCGTCGCCGACCCCGGACCGTTTCAGCGCCATCAAGTAGGCAATGCCTTCATTGGTTTCCTGCGCCATAGAGACTCCGAACTCTGTCGTGTCTATCGGCAAAAGCAATTCCAATATTTAGGGAATCGGGGGCGATGAATGCTAAAGGCAAACTGAAGGCTAGATAAGAAATCTCTAGCCTAAGAGAGCGGACGGCGGAGCATTAGTGGCTTGTTGCGCGACTTGTCGAATCTCTTTCCAGAGTTCTTCGCGGCCTGCTCCTGTTTTCGATGAGTATGGAAGGATGCTGGCGGAGGGATATTGCTCTCCCAGGGTTCGAAGCGCGTTGTGAAGCTGATTGTTCGACAAGCGGTCGCTCTTGGTGCCCACCAGCAGAAACTCGCGATCCGAGGCGGCAAGAAAGTCCAGCAGTTGCCGGTCGGCTTGTTGCGGAGGAACGTTCACGTCGATCAACGCGACACACAGTGCCAGCGTGGATCGCTCGTTCAGATAAGGCTCGATAAACTTCGGCCACTCCTGCGAAATCTCGCGCGAAATCTTGGCGTATCCGTAGCCGGGCAGATCGGCAAAGATGACCTCCGGGCGCGGCTTGCCGGGAAATCGAATCTCAAAAAAGTTGATGCTGCGCGTGCGTCCGGGAGTTGAACTGGTACGCGCCAGCTTGGTGCCCACAAGGGAATTAATGACGCTGGACTTGCCTACGTTGGAACGGCCGAGAAAGGCGATCTCCGGCACGGATGCAACCGGGAAGTGGGCGGCGTCGGTCGCCGCAGCCATGAACCGCGATAAGACCCTCATGCTCAAGTTTGCTACGGCGCGAGCGAGATTGGCAAGGGATGGCTGGCTAGTGCGTACTTCGCGGCTGACGGTAGAAGCGCTAAGCAGCAAACTGGATGACTCTCATATCACTTGGATCATTCTTCTACGACGTGTGGTAGTATTCGACGGCTTTTGAAAGGAGCCTTCATGAAGCGCATCAACGTATTGCTTGGGGTGGCATTCGCGGCGGTCGTTCTACTGTGCGGTTCGGGAATCGGGGTTGCAAATGCACAAGACAACCTGAAGGGCGGAGTGATCGTGCAGCGGACAGATTTGAAAGGCGCGCCGGGATGGGAAGCAATCCTGGTCGAGCGCACGTTGCCGCCGGGGGTAGAGAGTGGAAAGCATACGCAAGGCGGAAACGAGATTGTCTACATCCAGGAAGGGTCGGTAGTCTTTGAAGCCCAAGGCAAGCCAGCTGTAACTCTGAAACCCGGCGAGGCCTTTACTACAGTTGCGGGTGAAGTTCACAACGTGAAGAATGCCAGCAGCACGGCGCCCGCCAAAGCGCTGGCCTTCTACATCGCCAAGAAGGGTGCCAAACTCGAAGACCTTTCTGTTCCAGCAAAGTAAACTTGCTGCTTCTATGATGAACCTCGAATTGTGTCGCTTGTGAACTGAAAGCCAAGTCCCCGCCCTACGTCGCCGAAGATTGCGATGTCAGGGTGGGGTGATCTCCCCCAGCCCACTTTTCACTTACAATCAACTTCGACTTTGGTAAGAGACAGCCAACAACCCGCGCTGCTTTTGTTCGTCATCGGCCTGATAGGGCTTGGTGTGCTCGGCCTCGTCTACCGCGATTTCGCACTGGTGTGGCAGCCGGTTCCCACCTGGCTGCCGGCACGAACTGTTGTAGCGTATGCCTGCGGCGTTGTGATGCTTCTTCTCGGAGCTGGATTGCTGATTCCGCCAAGCCGGCCTTGGACCGCACGCATTCTGTTTCCGTATCTCATCCTGTGGGCACTGCTGAAAGTGCCGGATGTTGTCACCAAGCCGGCGGTTGAGGGTTCATGGCTCGGGCTAGGGGAACTCACTTTGCTGCTCTCCGGGGGATGGACGCTCTTTGCGCGATTGAGCCACCTTCCGCAAAAATCGGCGCTAGGATTTCTTTCTGGTGAGCGCGGAGTCCGGATGGCTCGAATCCTGTTCGCTCTTTCGATTGTGCCGATCGGACTGTCTCATATCGTTTACGCGGAGGCGACCGCGGGCTATGTGCCTCATTGGCTTCCGTTCCGCACGGGATGGGCTTATCTGACCGGAGCAGGGCAAATCGCCAGCGGCCTAGGCGTTTTGTGCAATTTGCTTCCGCGAGTCGCTGCCTGGGCGGAGGCTGGACAGATCACACTCTACACGCTGCTGGTGTGGCTGCCGGCCCTCGTGGCCGCGCCGACGCGGCTGAACTGGACCGCATTCTTCATCTCCTGGATATTCGGCGCGGCGGCCTGGGCTGTTGCGCAGAATGTGACCGCGAAGCGTTTAAATCCCGCCGTCGTCGCCTGAATCGAATCAGCAGTCTCACCTTCACCAAACCTTTACCTCCGCAGCGAACGGAGGTAATCATGCCATTTCCTCCCGGGTCCATTTCGGATTCAACTTCGACTCCGCCACGCCGATTGAGATCAGTAGCAAGGCCTAGTGGAGAGCTCAAATGGAAGCGACCCGCAGAACGACTCTTGAGATGCATGCGCTGCTACTGTGCGCCGACGCGCAGTTCTTAGGGATCACCCGGAATGTCCTCAACCAGCTTCAGGTGACACCGGCGATCGTAGGGAACTGCGAAGGTGCCCTGAGCGTGATTCAGGCGCAGGAATTCGACGTCGTTGTCGTGGACTGGCGGGAACTCGACAACCTCGCCGATTTTCTGTGCGCTGTGCGGCGGTCGAAAATCAATCGGGATTGCGTGTTGGTCGCGATCGTCCGCGATCTGCTCGACCTTCGGCAGTCGTTCTCGGCAGGCGTTCATTTTCTGATTCACAAGCCTGCCTCAGCGCTCCAAATCGAACGTTGTCTTCGCGCTGCCTACTGTGCCCGCGTCGCTCAGAGGCGCAAGCTGCATCGGGAACCAGTCAGCATAGTGGCGTCGATCAGCACCCACACGCAACCGTTTGCGGAAGCCGTGCTGGTGAATCTGAGCGAAGGTGGAGTCGGGCTGAGGACGAACCTGCAAGAAGGGAGAATCAGGGCTGTTCTGAGCGTCGGCGAAGAAATCGGCCTGCGCTTCGAGTTGCCCGGAACCGAGGAGATGCTCGATGTCGTCGGGACTGTGGTTTGGACGACGGCTGTGGGCTGCGGAGTGCGGTTTGGATACATCCCTGAGGCCCAGCGCTCAGCGTTGCAGCAATGGCTGACAGAATGTGTGGAACGTTCGTTGACCAGGCTGTGTGAACGGATTCGAGCTGCCTGCGCTTAAATTCTCCAGCAGTAAATTTCAC
>CAWFQZ010000001.1:0-148274 GCA_963818115.1 uncultured Acidobacteriota bacterium | reverse complement strand
AGGCCCTCGCGGAGCACCTGCTGGGCGCGCGCGGGGCCGCTGGTAATGACGACCACTTCCCCTTTGTGCTTTTCGCGCTGGCGGAGTGCCTCTTCGAGCGCGTACGCGTCCGGCTCATTGACCTCGTAAGAGACATCTTCGCGGATCCATGTGCCGGTTTCGTTGAGCTTGAGCGGTGCATCTTTTTGCGGCACCTGCTTCATGCAAACCAGAATTTTCAAGAGAATGACTCCTTGCCCGCGGCCTCCAGCAGCCACGGCAAAACTGGTAAGTATAAATGACGCAGATGGAGGGAAGGAAATACAGCGCATTCCGGGGTATGCTTCCTCGGGAAAGCGCAGCCGGGTACGCCTGCCGCATCGGTATTCAGAAAAGGGTAGATGTGGCGCGCAACGTCTCTACGACAGAAGCGCGCCGGCTTGTAATAAATGGCAGCTAGTTGCCTTCCAGAGGCTTCACGAAAACCCACACGGTGTCGGTGGTCGGGCTGTAGAAGAGGGTGACGGTCACGTCGCGCGGATGCTGCTTGAACGCAAAATGATATCGAAAATTAGTATGCAGGTTTTTCTCGGAGACACCGGCCCGAAACTTTCCGTAAAACTCCTGCACGTCGGTACAGGGCGCAACTTCCTTGAAGAAATTCTTGCCGACTACGTTCTCCTTCTTGAGATTCGACAGGGTCGACTCATAAGCGTTGAACTTCAAGACGCGCCCGTCGGTGCTCAACTGGATCGCTCCGTGTGGCAACAGGTCGAGTTCGGTCTCGGTCATCGAATCAATGACGTTGGACAGACTATGGCGTGCGGCAGATGAAGCGGACATGAATGCCTCCGAAAGAATCCAAGAATCAGGCGGGAATTGCGGGGGAAACGAAGATTCCGTCGCCGCACTCACTATCCGACGCGCAATAAGAGACGGTCAATGGCTTGAGCCACGGCCTGGGAAACCGTGGTAACTCGAGGTACCTGAAAATGAAGTCGCAAGAAAAAATGCCCCGGAATTTTTGAAGGGTACGAAAACCACTAGCATGTGGCGATTGCTATTCGGTCAGGACCGTGGACTGGCCTGAAATATCGAAGCGCTTGCGGCAGCGCATATTCTTGCAGGCCATCACGTCGTCTTTCCGCACCATATAGGAACGGAACTTCGCGAAGCGGGCGCGATCGCGCTCATCGGCACGGCCTCCGAGCTGCCGCTTTTTGGTACGGACGATCCAGGTCACTTCGTATTCCGCCGATTGATGGCAGTGGGGACAGTTCAGCGAAGCCGGCTTCTTTTCTTGTTTCTCGTCAAAAAAATCGCGCTCTTCCATGATTCGGCGACCGTTGTGCGCCCAACTATGAATTATTGCACAATCTGCTGGCCTCGCTGCGCAGTTGTGTGATCGGTATGTGCGCTTTTTGTTTAGAATCTTTCAGCGGACAATGCAGGCGGAGTGAACTTGGCAAAAAAGAAGAAAGTGAAGCGTTTTCGTGCGGTGACGGCGGTCAAGGAATTAGCGCGCGAGCGAATCGGTGCGCCTCCAGCGGAAAAGATTGTAGTTGAGAAAAAGAAGAAGCCGGAGAAGCACAAGCCTACGCTCGAGAAGCTGCTCGAGTCCGAATAGTTTCGCTGAACTGTCCCGCCTAATTGAACGTAGCGGTCACGGTCACGTCGTTCGTCAGATTTTCGAGAGTGCAGGCCGTCCCGGAATTGATCGTGCATCCCGCCCATCCGCCGAATGTCCCGTTCGGGACTGCGGTCAAAGTAACATTCGTCCCCGTGGGAAAGCTTCCCGTACAGGAGGAACCTGCCGTCGATGAACAGCCGAGTCCAGCCGGGGAACTGGAAATCGTGCCGCTTCCCGTCCCTGCAAAGCTCACGGTGATCGTCGGTCCGGTACCGGTGAAGCAAACGACGTTGCCTGTCATGTAACCGGTAACGATCGCTCCGGAGGAGGAGAGACCCGCCGGATCTGCATTCGTGGTAGCTGTGGCCGAGACAAGCGTGGCGCCGCAATTGAATCCGGTAGCGGTTAGCATTCCAGACGAAGTACGGAACCGTTCCCGTTTCGCCATTGGTGTAGTTGTTGTAGGTAATCGTTTGGGCCGACGAGTCGATTGAGATTGTAAGGAAATCGCCCACCGACGCCGTCGCGTTGTACGAGCGCACAGCAGGTTGAGGTATCGTACTTACTCTCGACGCCGAATTACAGCCAACTAATAAGCATAGAAATGCCAGCACAGCCATTCGTGCAGTCCTCATCGCAGAAGACCTCCATGAGGAACATCGATCGGCGGCCTGCACCCCGGCTTTAGCGATTTCGTCGCGGCGTCGCTGACGAAGGTAATGGATGATGAACGGATGTTAATGCGATGGGCTCGGAAGCGGTGACTACTTCCCCTGTCTCAGATTCTCGATGACTGCCCGCATGACAGATCCGCCATACGCTCCGGCAATTCCGGGAAGAAATGCCAGAAATGATCCGTAGATCTGTGCCCGTGAAGACTTCACGGTAAGAAGAGAAAAGGCGGCCAACTCCGTCAGTGGGATGAACCCTCCGACCAGCACCACCCAGCGCCAGGGCCACCGCGGCCGCAGCATGCCCAGCAGCATGCAAACGCACAGAACCAGCAGCGCGGTGAACAGCAAGTCGTTGATTGCAACATCCGCACACCCGACCCCAATGCCCAAAAGCGCCGCCAGCACGTAAACCCAACCGTCTCTGGCGGGCCGAACCTCATGCATTGTCAATTCTCAATTTAGAGCCGTCTGACCCCTGATTTTCTGACCCCTGGCCTCTGATCTCTGACGATCCTGACCCTGACGTCTGACCCCTGCTTTGTACCTCTCAATACTTATAAAACCCTCTCCCGCTCTTCCGTCCCAGCCACCCGGCATCCACCATCTTGATCAGCAGCGGACACGGTCTGTACTTCGGATCGCCCAATCCACCCTGCAGCACGCGCATGATGTCCAAACAAACGTCGAGTCCAATAAAGTCCGCCAGCGTCAGCGGCCCCATCGGATGCGCCATCCCCAGCTTGAACACTTCGTCCACCGCCTCGGCCGTAGCTACGCCCTCCATCACTGCATACATGGCTTCATTCAGCAGCGGCATCAGAACGCGGTTCGAGACGAATCCCGGAGCATCGTTCACCTCCACCGGTGTCTTCTCCAGCTTCACGGACAAATCCCGCACCACCGTAAAGGTTTCCTGCGCCGTCGCCAGCCCGCGAATCACTTCCACTAACTTCATCACCGGGACCGGATTGAAAAAATGCATCCCGATCACTTTCTCCGGACGCTTCGTGATTGCTGCCAGCTTGGTGATCGAGATCGACGACGTATTCGACGCCAGGATGATCTCCGGCCGCGTCACCCGGTCCAGGTCTTGAAAAATTTCCATCTTGATCTCGAACTTCTCGGTCGCCGCCTCAATCACGAAATCGCATTCCGCCAGCTTCGTGCGATCGGTGACTCCATGAATGCGTCCGAGCGCCGAATCCCGATCCGCGATCGTGATCTTGTTCTTCGCGACTTCCCGTTCGAGATTTTTCGTAATCGTCCCAATCGCTCGCTCCAGGAAGCGCTGCTCGACATCGCACAAAACCACGCTGTATCCGCTCCGCGCGAACACGTGCGCGATCCCGTTGCCCATAGTCCCCGCGCCCACCACTCCCACGCGCTGAATGTCCATATCAATCCCCTCACCAACAATGAAAACGTTCGAGTCTACCACCGGACTGTTGTGAAAAGCCGACGGTTTACCCTGTGTCCCTCCGTGCCCCCTGTGGTGAAAGCCTTTTGGTCTACAATGCTCCGGGCAGATCGCCAGAAAATTCAGTCTGCAGCAGGAAGTCGATGTCCCCATGACCACGACGCCAAGGCCGATGATGATCCTGATTGCCGGACCCTACCGCTCCGGTACCAATGACGATCCAGCCCTAATCAAAAAGAATGTTCAAGAGATGGAGTCCTACGCGCTGCCCATCTTTCGCGCCGGACACATCCCAATTCTCGGCGAATGGCTCGCGCTACCGCTCGTCGATCTGGCCGGCTCGACGAAGATCGGCGACGCAGCCTTCAACGAAATTTTCCACCCCATCGCGACGCGACTGCTTGAGAAGTGCGATGCCGTCTTAAGAGTAGGAGGCCCGTCCGCAGGAGCCGACGAAATGGTCCGCGTCGGACGCAGCCTTGGCCTGAAAATCTACACCGCGCCATCCGAAATCCCGCAAGTCGAGTAATGCACCGCATCGAGGGTTCCGTGCCCCATAACGGAAGAGGCTGTCCCAGCCGTCGCGCCTTTCGACGGCTGGGATTCCAAGTTTGTCGGCATTGAGAACCAATCAGAGCCGAGCGGAAACGCCGTCCCCGGGTGCCCCATTTCTCGCGCGCGTTTTGCGCGAGAAGTGGGGATTTCCCATCCATCTTCACAACTCATCGAATCCGGTACTGTCTGAAATCACGTGTTGCTTATGTCAAAACCATGCGACTCGGCAGAACTCGGCCAGCGCATCGCAGAGATAGTCCGCGACGCTCCCACTCATACAGCTTGGGCGGCTATAGCGATTGCATCGGCGTTAATTCAAGAACGGCAGAAAGCCCCTGTCTCAACTCTTCTCAGTGATGGCGATGATCTTGACGTAATCGCCATTGGGGGCGGGAATGGTGGCGCTTGTCAGTAGAATTGGCTTCCAGCCACCAGCAGCGGCGGTAGTCAATTCTTTCTGAAATTCGACTGCGGAGTTAGCCGAAACTACTAAATATTTCATCTGTGGCGACATCGTTCTTATCTCCTAAAAGCCGCATTGTTGGAATCTCTACTCCCACTGAGGATAGGGGATCGGGTGATCCTTCCCGCATCGGTATTCTCCGTTGGACCATCTCCAAGTTAAACATACCTGTCGGATTTGTTCGTCGGTGGTACCAGTTCTCAATGCTACGTACACTCGCGGACGAGCTTTGCACTCTGGTTCCTCGCACGCGATGGGCACCCGAAATACGGTCGTGGGAGCTTCGGGGTTATATGGCCCCACGCCCCATGCTGTTGGCTGAGGCACCAAATCGGATGTGTCAAACATGTAGACGCGCTTACATGTCGGGCATGCAACTAACATCTGATCGTTATCCGCCGCTGACGATTGTCGATTCCCAGTTGGTAACGCAGTCTTGGTGGGCCGGACAGCGGTCTGTTCGCCACACGGACAAACCGCAAAATCAACATAAATCGTGCTCATTGTGTTCTCCGATGGACAACGATTCCATGCCGGCCCATTGGGCTTTTCTCCACTTGCGTCGAGCGGGGAAAGCGGTACAATCAGTTTGGGTTCGGATCGAGGCTTACCCGCGATTTGGATTAGCCCTGCCGACTGCTCTAACAGGCGACAGGGCCGACTTGATGTTACTTAGCTATTTGGTGGAGGTCGCGTCATGGCCGTTGACCTCGTTTCTCTTGCCGCTCAGTGTTCTCAGCACTGAGCGGTTCGTATTTAGTTCCAAAGTCATTTCTTGCTGCTTCGATCCGTCATCTTCATGGCCGGATGTGCAGCGGGAAGCGGGGGGTCCAGATACCTCCAGCCCAAGAAGCGGCCGGTGTCCGTACCTATCGTAAGAATCTCTTTTTGTTCCTGCATTCGCTTTACCGTATTGTGAATTACGGTGAGGATGCTTGCATAACGTTCAGTGTCGTAACCGCGATCAAGAAGTGCGTCCCGAATTTGGGGAGCGGTCATCGGCATTTTCGATTGCTGCAATACCGTGCGGATGGCGTCCGTGATTCCCACGGAATCATCAAAGGCTTCTTGCGGAAGTCTTTGGGAGTGGTCTGTTTCCTCGGTAAGAATCGACAAACCCTGGATCGTCAATTGAAGCGCCTTAACGCGTCCTTCCAAGACGGTCCGCTGGTTTATAAGCTCATCCAGCTCCGACTTCGCCCTCTTCAAAGCGTCGCGATAATCATCCGCTGCCATTGGGGTAATGTAATAGGTGAAAGGTAAAAAGTAAAGTGTAAATACTTTAACCCTCAAAAAATTGGCAGTCCGCCGGGTGCCCCATTTCTCGGGAGCCTTTTGCGCGAGAAGCGGGGATTCTCCCATCCATCTCCACAAACTCTCAAACGCTCGCGAGACTTTTCCACAGCACAAATCGCATTTCATGTGACGGATAACCTTTACTCAGACCCACGAAGAGAGCAACACTGGAACCATGCTCCAAGGGCCCGTCAGACTGGAATCGGCGACATGACCCAAGAGCGCGATTCGAACCCTAACTCCTTATTCTGGAATATTTTGCGTGTAACTCGTTTAGTTCCAATATTTTGCCAGCCTAAAAACAGACCTGAAGCAGCTAAGTCGTTTCAAAGCAATATTTTGCGATTTCGATCCGAAAAAACAAATGAGGGCCAAAGATCCCCGAATAGGTGCCATCCTCCGCAGCCGACCTCACTCGTCGCTCGGTTTCCGTCGCCTCGCGCACGCGATTCTCGCGTCTTTTCGGGGTGTAAACTAATCCAAGTTTCATACCCGCTTAATTCAGTTTTGAAAGGAATCCCCCATGGCAACGCTCGAAGCCCCCGTCCGGCCGCGCACAAGCCTGCATTCCGGTCCATTTGTTACTGAGCCATTTTTTGATTTTCGCAATGAAGAGAACGCTCGCCGCATGCGTTCCGCGATCGCTAAAGTTCGCGCCCAGCTTGGACGCGAATACGACCTCGTCATTGGCGGCAAGCGCGTCAAAACGACCGACAAGATCAAGTCCTTGAACCCTTCCAGGCCCTCGGAGATCGTCGGCATCCACCAGAAGGCCAACAAGGATCATGTCGAGCCTGCCATGAAGGCCGCGCTCGAAGCGTTCAAATCATGGAGCCGCACCACCGTCGAAGAGCGCGCCGGACTGCTGTTCCGTGTCGCCGACACCATGCGCCAGCGCAAGATGGAGTACATGGCTTGGCTGGTTTTCGAAGTCAGCAAGAATTGGGTTGAGGCCGACGCCGATATTTCCGAAACCATCGACTTCTGCGAGTTCTACGCGCGCGAAGCTCTGCGCTTCGCCAAGGCGCAAACGCCGATTCAACTTCCCGGCGAGCACGACTCGCTGCACTACATTCCGCTCGGCGTCGGTGCCGTGATTCCGCCGTGGAATTTCCCTTGCGCCATCATGGCCGGGATGACGCTGGCCTCGATCGTCAGCGGCAACACCGTTATCCTCAAGCCTTCAAGCGATTCGCCGACCATCGCCGCAAAGTTTGTTGAGCTGCTCGAAGAGTGCGGCATGCCCGAGGGCGTTGTGAACTTCTGCCCCGGCGCCGGAGCCAGTTTCGGCGATGCCGTCGTCGCTCATCCGAAGACGCGCTACATTGCCTTCACCGGATCGCGCGAAGTCGGCCTCCACATTAACAAAGTCGCTGCCACGCAGGCTCCCGGCCAGATCTGGATCAAACGCACCATCCTCGAAATGGGTGGCAAAGACGCGATCATCGTCGATGCCGATGCCAACATCGACTCCGCCGTCGAGGGCGTTGCGCAGGCCGCATTCGGATTTCAGGGTCAGAAATGTTCTGCCTGCTCGCGCGCGATTGTCGACGAGCGCATCTACGACAAATTCCTCGAACAGTTGAAGTCTCGCGTTGAAAAGATTCAGGTTGGCGATGTCACTGAAAATGCCGCCATGGGCGCGGTCATCAACGAAGGTTCGATGAAGACGATCCTCGAATACATCGAGCAGGGCAAGAAAGACGGACGACTCATCACCGGCGGTGAACGCGCGCCGGGAGAAGGCTATTTCATCAAGCCCACGGTGATTGCCGACATTCCTGCAAAATCGAAACTCGAGCAGGAAGAAATTTTTGGCCCCGTGCTCGCCGTGATCAAAGCTCACGGCTTCGACCACGCGCTCGAAATCGCCAACGATACTGAGTTCGGCTTGACCGGCGCCGTCTACACCAGCTCGCGCGACAAGATCGATCGCGCCATCCAGGAATTCCACGTCGGCAACTTGTACATCAACCGCAAGTGCACCGGAGCGATGGTCGGCGCGCATCCCTTCGGCGGCTTCAACATGTCCGGCACAGATTCTAAATCCGGCGGCCCGGATTACCTTTACCTCTTCACTCAAGCGAAGGCCGTCGGAGAGAAGATCAGCTAAGCGAGAAGTTCCACGACAGCCGCCGCGATGCCGGCGCTGCCGTGGAAGAGCGGCCCTTTAGGGCCGCGTTAGGGCGTATGACGATAATTTTGGGCTTCAGCCCCGGGGGCTAGGCGGAGCCGCCGCGGGATTCCTCTCCGTAAACTGCCGCTGATGCCAGTACGGATAAATCGGTGTCACCTCGCTGGCGCGGTCGAGCTTCGCAATCTGCTCCGTCGTAAGATTCCATCCTGCGACCTCGATATTCTGCAGCAGTTGCTGCTCATTGCGCGCGCCCACGATGACGGTCGAGATCGTCGGCCGCTGCAGGAGCCAGTTCAGCGCGACCTGCGGGACACTTTTGCCGCATTCTTTCGCAACTTCGTCGAGCGCATCCATGACGTTGTAAAGGTGCTCATCAGGAACTGGCGGCCCTTGCTCCGCTGTTTTGTGCAGGCGGCTCTCTTTCGGCAGCGGTTGTCCGCGTCGGATTTTCCCCGTCAAGCGTCCCCACCCGAGCGGACTCCATATCAACGCTCCGACTCCCTGATCCTCGCCCACGGGCATCAACTCCCATTCGTATTCGCGGCTGAGCAGCGAGTAATAAACCTGGTGTCCCACATACCGCGCCCATCCGTAGCGATCGGATACATCCAGCGACTTCATCAAATGCCAGCCGGAAAAATTGGAACATGCGATGTAGCGCACCTTGCCGCTTTCAACGAGATTGTTCAGCGTGCTCAATGTTTCCTCGACGGGTGTGAGCGCGTCAAAACCGTGCAGATGGTAAATGTCGATGTAATCTGTTCCGAGCCGCTTCAGGCTGGCCTCGCAGGCCTGCACGAGGTGATGGCGGGACGATCCTAGATCGTTCGGACCAGCCCCTGTGCGAAACGTTGCCTTGGTTGAAATCAGAAGTTTGTCGCGGCGCCCGGCGATCGCCTTGCCCAAAATCGTTTCGGAAAGTCCGTCCGAATAAATGTCCGCCGTGTCGAATAAGTTGACGCCCGCATCGAGGCAGACGTCGACGAGCCGTGTGGCTTCCGCGACGTCGCTTGCGCCCCACGCTTTGAAGAATTCGTTGCCGCCGCCAAACGTGCCCGTCCCGAAACTCAAGGCCGGTACTTTCAATCCAGATTTCCCGAGTTGTCGAAATTCCATATCAGCCATAGATGCGATCGGACGAAAGATGATTCGCGATGTCTGCACATGATCTCAAGTTCGCGAATCGCTATGCGGGCCCGAAAATGTGCGCTCTCAGGAACTCGTTCTGGAACTTTCCCTGCGGATCGTACTTCTTGCTCAATTCCACGAACTCCGGAAGTTTTTCATAACTCGCGTGAAGCTGTTCTCGCGGCATCGTAAACAGCTTTCCCCAGTGCGGACGTGGATGGAACGGGGCCAGTTCTCTTTCAATCACGGGCAGCAATTTCTGGACGGCGGGCCAATCTTGCTTCCACGTGAAATGAATCGTCACGCTCGGCTGATGGTGACATGGACTCATCCAAAGATCGTCGGCGGCAATCGCGCGAATTTCCGTGATCAGCAAGTGCGGGCTCACTTGCTCGTGCAAATGCTGCACAGCGAGGATGGCTTCAACCGCGTGCGCACGCGGCACAAAGTATTCCGACTGTAGTTCCTTGCCGGCGCTGGGAGTAAATCCCATCCGGAAGTGTGGCAGGCGTTCGTACCAGGGACCAGGCACTCCCATCTGCTCGGTGCAGTTCTCCGCAGAGAGTTCGGCGATGGGGTGCAGATTCTTGGTGGCACGCTTCGCGCCAAAGAAGTCCTGAGGAGCGTCCCACGTCTTGCCTTGTTCCATGCGGCTTTTCAGCCAAACTTCGTTCAGCGACTCGCTTTGCCAGTCGGTGAATAAACTCACGCTGTAGGCGGACGATTCGATGGCATCGAAGTGCTCCTTGAGTTCGCTGATCGGCAGATTCTGATACACGTACTGCTGCATCATGTATCGGGGTTGGATATCCAATGTGACCTTCGTGATGACGCCGAGCGCTCCCAGTCCAACCACGGCGCCGCGAAACGTCTCCCCATCTTTCTGCCGGGTGAGTGTCACGACGTTGCCGGAGGCATCGATCATTTCGATAGCGGAAACCGGCGTCGACAAGTTGCCGTTCTTTTCTCCGGAACCATGAGTGCCGGTGCTGCAAGCGCCCGCGATAGAGATGTGGGGCAGGGAGGCCAGATTGTGCAGGGCCCATCCTTTGGCATCGAGGTAGGGACACAACTGGCCATAGGTCATTCCCGACTCAACCGTGACCGTGCGCGCGTCGGGGTTCAAGGCGACAACTTTGTCCATCGCCTTCAAAGACAGGAACTGATCCGAGCTGTTAGCGATGTCGTTGAAGCAGTGGCGAGTGCCGAGTACCTTAAACTTTTGCTGTTTTCTGACGAAGGCCTGCGCCTCCTCCAGCGACCTCGCCGTGGTGAGCTTCTCGGTGCTGTATTCGAGATTGCCCGCCCAATTCTTGAGCTTGTCACTTTGCGCCCATGAGAGCAGAGGGGCGATGACCGGACTGGTGAGGGCGGCGGAACAGAGTCGGAGAAATTCTCTTTTATCCATGAAGGTAATTGGGGGTACAAGGCCGGAACGAGTATAGTGCGACGGCTCAGCCTTTCGCCAGATTGGCGTTGAGTCAAATCAGAATCGTGAGAGTGAAGAGGGCGCAAAAAAGAAAGGCCGCCCAAAGGCGGCCTTATGAATGATCCGTGTGGCTGAAGTTACTGCGCGACACCCGCTGATGGTTGAGGTTGTGCTCCCGCCGTAGTCGCCGCAGCGGCTTCATTCAAGATGCGGTGGTGGATGGTGAACAGCGCCAGTTCCAGCCGGTCCGACACGCCGATCTTGTCGTAAACATTGCGCAGGTAATTCTTGATGACCTGCTCCGTCGTTCCGAGTTGCGAAGCGATTTCTTTGTTCTTGTATCCCTGAACGATCAAGGCGACGATGCGCAGCTCTTTCGCTGTGAGGCGATCGCGGACGCGCAGTCCGACCATATCGTTTTCGGTGAGCTCGCTGGGAACGGCGACATCTTGTACCCAGGTTTCGCCGCGCGCGACCTTGCGGACGCAATCGACGAGCGCTGCGCTGGTGACGTTGCGATAGACCACACCATGCGCACCGCTCGACATATGTTTCTGTGCGCTCTCGCCGGTATCGGCGAGCACGATCACGCGAGTCTTGGCCTTGTTGGCCGCCATCACGATCGCAGAAAAATCATTGTGAAAGCCCGCTGCCACTACGAGCACGGCGGCGCGGAATTTATCCAGCGCCATGAACATCTGTTCCGGAGTCTGCGCCTGGGCCACGATGCGCATCTCATCTTCTACGGCAAGCACCTTTGCGATACCCGCCCGGAAGATCGCCTGGTTATCCGCCAGAATCAGTTTGAGCATTTTTCAGCGCTCCAAGAAAGTCTAAGAGTTCCTCACGAACTCGTATGAGTCGATCACGCAAGCCACCCCGCGGCCTTCTCCACCTTCACCGGTTTCGTCCGCGCGTACTACTCGCCCTTTGCACTGAATGGTTACGTTTTCCTGGCCGCCTGTCATTTCGGGCGGCAGGGTGATTTCGAATTCCACGGGCGAACCGATTTCCATCGAGGAATCGGCGCGAATGTACACGCCGGCAGCGCTCAGATTTCCGGTCGTACCCTTGGCGTCTCCGCCGGCATCGCCCTTATGAATCTTGATCGGCAATTCCAGCGGGAATCTTTTCCCGGTCCGTGCTTCTTCCCCCACGGTACCTCCTCCATGTTGGCCGGCTGTTATTTTGTTGCGTGCCAATGAGGCCAACGTCATCAAATCAAGCTCCTGGCGGGCTTAGCGTCCGCTTTTATGCTCAGGGGCGGTTATATCACGAAAGGCACCCGCGTAAAAGCCTGATAACCCGTTAGTTAACGGTATCGACTAGGTTCCCCCAAGAGAACCGGCCGAGGTTTTGCGGCCAAAATCGTCCTGCTACTGGTAGCGCGAGTCAAAATATGGCGGAAAGTCGCCTCGTCTTCCGGTCACGATTAATTCCGCGCCAAACTCACCACCTTTATTTGCCCCGAAGAGCCGATGCCGCAGTTCACTCTGCTTAAGAATCGGCCAGCGCAGAACCTTGCCGAGTCTTTGCTTCAGCGTAGGCGCATAATCGCGGAAGTGAATCACCCGGACATCGTCGAAACCACACATGTCCAGCAGCGACACTAAGTTGGAGCCGGCGAAGCCGTATTCATGTGCGAGCGTCACGTACAAACTGGAATTTGCGCATGGACCTTCCATATTTGGTGTGCGAAGAAAAACTATGCCACCGGGTTTTAGCGACCAGTACAGGCCATCTACGACCCAGAACAGCGAGTATTTCGGGATGTGCTCGATCACGTGCGACATGTGAATGAAATCGAATTGTTCTTTCTTATCGCTGAGAAACTCTCCGATATCGTTCTGAATTTCGCACAACGTGATTCGATCGGGAGCCCACCCTCGGACGTAATCTTTGTGCTGAATTCCAAAATCCGCACCCCAAAGATTGCTGTAACCCAATTTCAAGCAGGCAGCGAGGAACCACCCCGTGCCAAAACCGATGTCGAGGATACGAGCGGTTTTGGCAGCAGGCAGGAGCGGCGCGTACTGATGGGTTGCCTGCAGAACAGTGGCATCGTTCTCGGTTTCGCGCCAGTGCGGCCGGTTCTTGGTTGCCGCATGGCGCGTGGCCATGCGACGGTACACCTCAGAAATAAAGGTGTTTGGATCCACGGAAACGATTCACCCCCGACAGGAAAGTCAGAATACACCACCACCTGCCGAGCAAGTCGTCAGAGAGGTTGACCTTCTGGCAGAATGCAGACTAGGTACTTTTGGGGGAGAGTCTCATGCCGTCAACCGATGTTACGCACAATCATCTTTGCCACCGTTCGCGGTACCTGATTTTATTTGCCTTCGTGTACGTAATTTGCCTTCTTTTCGGCGGATTCGAATTGGCAGCCACGGGGCAGGCGGCAACACAGCCTGTCGTTCCGCCGGCGCAAAAGGGACAAGGGGAAAAGAGCGTCGCGAAGCCGGCGGCTGCCGCCAGTGCCTCGCACGCAGACAGCAACGAAACCCTGGTTCAGCTGAACAATGCCCTCGAAAGCCTGGCCGCCAAAGTCTCTCCTGCCGTCGTGCAGATTCTTGTCACCGGGTACGGCCCGCTTAAGGAAGAGGACCGATCTCAGACTGCATTCATCGTCCGGCAGCATGCGGTCGGATCTGGTGTCATCGTCGATTCGAACGGCTACATCATGACCAACGCACACGTGGTCGAGGGTGCGCAACGCATACGTGTCGCGTTGCCTCTGGCCGGGGCAGATACCGGACAAGTGCCGGTCGGAAAGCGGCGAATCCTCGAAGCTCGCTTGCTGGGCATGCACAAGGAAACCGATCTCGCGCTGCTGAAGGTGGATGAGACTGATCTCCCCACTCTCTCGCTGGTAAGCGAGCAGCGCCCGCACGTGGGACAACTCGTATTCGCGATCGGCAGTCCCGAAGGCTTGCAGAACTCAGTCACGATGGGCGTGTTAAGCGCTCTGGCGCGGCAGCCGGATTCGACAAAGCCGATTACTTATCTTCAGACGGACGCGCCGATCAACCCGGGTAATAGCGGCGGTCCGCTTGTAGACATGAACGGCACGGTTGTCGGCATCAACACGTTCATCCTTTCGCAGGGGGGAGGAAGCGAAGGCTTGGGTTTTGCCATACCGGCACGGGTGGTCGAGTTCGTCTATCACAGCTTGCGCAGGCACGGACACGTGCATCGCGTCGAGATTGGCGCTGTCGCGCAGGAGATTACTCCGGAACTCGCCGAAGGCTTGAAACTCCCGCAACGATGGGGCGTTGTGGTTGTGGACGTCAGGCCCGACGGTCCGGCAGCCTCGGCTGGATTGCAGATTCAAGACATCATTCTTTCTGCCGACGATCGCCGCATCGAAACCCTGCCTTCGCTTTCGGCGGCCTTGTATCTGCACCGGCTCGACCAGGCAGTGAAGCTGGAAATTCTGCGCGGCACGGAAAGGAAGACTTTGTACGTGCCCGCGATCGAGCATCGCGATCACATGGACGAGTTGCTCGACGCGATCAATACAGGGAACAGTTTGATCTCGCGACTCGGCGTTCTGGCCATCGATCTGACCAGCGATCTGAAGTCCCGCCTCGGCTTGAGAATCGACTCGGGCGTTGTAGTGGTGGGCCGAGCGGTCGACCTCATCACGCCCGACACCGGCCTTCAGGCGGGAGACGTAATCCACCAATTGAACCTTACCCCAATCGACACCATGGATACCCTGCGAACTGCTGTGAATAAGTTGAAGACCGGAGATGCAGTGGTGCTGCAAGTCGAGCGCTCGGACGGCCTCAGCTACCTGAGCTTCGAGATGGAGTAGTCCGGGGAAGCCTCGCGCGGAAAATCCTTGATTCTTCATCTCGGCGAGCGCAAGCTCGTAGGACTTACTTGCTGAGTTCGGTCTGACACCCGTCAAGGCCCGGGAGGATGACAATGCGGCAAACCTCTCTTAGGCTCGAAACACTAAGGCAAGATCTGCGCCTGGCGATTCGGAGCCTCAGGAAAAGCCCCGGCTTTCTGGCAGTTGCGATTCTTTCTCTTGCGCTTGGAATTGGCGCGAACAGCACTATCTTCAGCGTCATCGATACCTTGCTTTATCGTCCATTGCCCTTTGACCACTCCGAACAACTGACTGCGATCTGGCAAACGCAACTGAGCCAGCCGGAGTCAGGAGGGCAACCGCCTCCGATCGCAGAATTGGGAGACTGGAAAAAACAGAACGATGTCTTTCAGGACATCGCGCTGACCAGCTTTAGCGAAGAAGGGGTCTTGTCGGGTATCGGCGCGCCCGAACGCATCGTGGTGCAGGACGTCACACCCAATTTATTCACGTTGCTGGGCGTCAGGCCCATCCTGGGCAGGATCTCGTTTCCGTCCGAGATGCAGGATCACGATCAGACTGTAGTGATCAGCTACTCGTTTTGGAAAACGCACTTCAATAAGGACCCCAACGTTCTCGGAAAGACATTTCAACTGAGCGGTGTTGTCTCGACGGTCGTCGGAGTGATGCCGGAAGGTTTCGCGCCATTTTATGGAGGCAAAGTCGACATATGGCAGCCGATCAATCCCGAAAGCCAGAGATATGCTGATCGCGCTGACCACTGGCTGATGCCCGTCGGACGCCTCAAGCCCTCCACGACCCTCGCGCAAGCTCAGGCTGAAATGGATGCGATCGCACGCCGATTGGAACAAGAGTATCCGGCTACCAACAAAGGCATCGGCAAGAAATTGATTCCTCTGCACGAAGAATTATTCGGTTGGGCTCGAGAGGCTCTCTATCCGCTGTTCGGTGCTGTCGCCTTTGTACTGCTCATTGCCTGCGCCAACGTCGCAAATCTTCTGCAGTCGCGAACGGAGGTCAGGCGAGGGGAATGTGCAGTGCGGCTTTCGTTAGGCGCAACCCGAGGCCGTCTGGCGCAACAGTCTCTGGTGGAAAGCGCGGTGCTTGGTTTGCTCGGTGGATTACTCGGCCTGCTCCTCGCATATGGGGGGATCCATCTTTTCCTATGGCTGGCGGGTTCTGATTTTCCAAACGCCGACACGATTACCGTCGACAGGCGAGTGACTTTATTCACTCTTGGAATTTCATTGCTAACCACGGTGCTGTTTGGACTCGTGCCCGCTTTTCAGGCTTCGCGCTCGGATCTAAATGGCGCTATTCGCGATGGTGCTCGCGGCACGGCTCCGTCATCACGCGGGATCATGCGCCGTTTGCTGGCAGTTTCGGAAGTGGCGCTGGCCATGGTGTTGCTCGTTGGAACCGGACTCATGATCAACACCATGCTCAGGCTTCGCAGGGTTAATCCAGGTTTCGATACGAGCAACCTGCTCACCATGACAATTCAGTTGCCGGAGAGCGACAAATACATGGATCGGGTGCCCGGCGGAGATATGGAAAGGGCGAAGCCGGCCGTCACCAATTTTTATCAGCGCCTCCTGGAGAGAATCTCGGCTCTTCCGGGAGTCGAATCCGCGGGCTCGATCACTGGGCTTCCCACACATTTCTCCGAGGGGCCGACATTTGTGATCTTGGGGCATCCGGCGCCTTTGCCGGAGCAACGGCCGCGAGCCTCCTATGACCAGGTCAGTCCCAACTTCTTCCGCACGCTTCGGATACCGCTCAAGAAAGGCCGGTATCTCGACGATCACGATACGAACTCCGCGCCCTGGGCTGTTGTGGTGAACGAGGCGTTCGTGCGCCGATTCTTTCCGAACGAGGATCCCATCGGGAAACAAGTACGTCTGCGATTTGATCCTTATCCGACCGAAGAGGACCGCCCTCGCGAAATCGTAGGAGTGGTCGGCGACGTGAAGCACCACGGGCTTGGAAGGGCGGCGCCTCCATTTATATACGCGTCGTACTTCCAGCAACCCGATGTGTATCCCGGCGGCTCGATCGTGGCTCATCTGTGGCAGGATCTTGCGATACGAATCTCGTCCGCCGCTACGATGAGAGGTCTGACGAATTCGATACGGCAAATCGTTGCTGAACTCGATCCCGACCAACCGATCACTCGCATCATGCCGATGGATCAAGTGTTCATCGCGGCGATGGGCGAGCAGCAGTTCTACATGCAGATCTTAAGTGTCTTTGCCGTAGTCGCGGTGTTCCTGTCGGGGATCGGCATCTACGGAGTGATGTCCTATTTCGTGAGCCAGCACAGGCACGATATCGGCATTCGCATGGCGCTCGGAGCGCACCCGTCCGACATCCTCACTTGGGTCGCGAAGCTCGGGATGAAGATCGTGTTGATCGGAATCCTTGCTGGAGTTGCGCTGGCACTGGGCTTGACTCGTCTGATCTCCGCTGTGCTATTCGGCGTTTCGTCGATGGATCCGACGACTTATCTCGTGGTCGCAGTTGGCCTGGCAGCGATCGCCTTCCTTGCCTGCTATATCCCTGCCAGGCGAGCGATGAAGGTTGACCCGCTCGTTGCCCTTCGTTACGAGTAGGTTGCTCGGGGTGCGGGTCAGTGTCAGTTGAGGAGAGGACTTAGGCTTCGGCGGTTAGCGGGTCGCGGCCGCGCGCGCTGCTTTCCCATTCTGTGTTTTCTCGATCACCGGTCCAAGTTCGCCGGCGATTGTTTCGATCGTGTGCAAATCGCCATCCGTGAATGTGTCCTGGCCGGCGCGGTACAACGCCAGTACGGCAACCACTCCAGTCGCTCCTTCGATGGGCACAGCGAGGGCCGCGCGCAATGTGCTGTACATGGTGGGATCATTCAGGTATCCCGGTTCCACCGTCGGATTTCCATTCAGAATCGCCTTGTGATTTTGCGCTACCCACCCGGACAATCCCTCACCCAATGGAATTCTCAGCGACGAGAACAGCCGGAAATTCTCTCCACTCACAAAGGCAGGAACCAGCACATCATCGCTGGGGCAATAGACGGCCATCGAGTCATGCGGCACAAGTCGTTTCAACCGGATCGACAGCAGACAGAAAATATCTTCCGTTCGCAAGGCCCTACCCAGCGTTCGGCTCAATTCAATGATCTCGCGGCTCTCGCGTCGTGCCGATGAAGCTGTGGTCGCGGCGTCGGCCGGTTTTTCCGAAATGACAGCGCCGGCAGATTCAGCGAATCCCGCCGCCGGAGCTGAGCCTCTTTCAACTTTGATATCCGTCGACAACTTCGGCGGAGCTTGCAACGGCTGCTCCGTTGCTAATTTCTCGAGCTCGATGTACCGGCGTCGCAGAATCGCCACTACTTTCGGATCGAAGCTCTTGCCTGAATCCGCGACCACTTTGGCCATGGCTTCATCGAGAGGCAGAGCTTTGCGGTACTGCCGATCGGAAGCGAGTGCATCGAGGCAATCGACCGCGGCCAGGATGCGTGCTCCGATCGGAATCGCGTCGCCTGAGAGTCCGTATGGATAGCCGCTGCCATCCCATTTCTCGTGATGGGCACGAACGATCGGCACCACGGGATACGGGAAATCCACCTGCTCCAGAATCTCCGCCCCGACAATCGGATGGATCTTCATTTTTTCGAATTCTTCCGGCGTGAGTTTCCCCGGTTTCGAAATGATGTGCTCCGGAACCGCCAGCTTCCCGATGTCGTGCAACACCGAGGCCGCGCGCAACGCTTCAGTCTCGTCGTCGCTCAAACCCAGTTCTTTTGCCAGTTCCATCGCGTAGACGCGCACGCGCTGCAGATGTTCGCCGGTAGTTTCGTCTTTGGCTTCGATAGCGAGTGCCAGCGCTTCAATCGTCCGCAGATGCAGGTTAGACACCTTCTCGGCGTGCAGTTTCTCGGTCTCCAATTTTCCGAGATAGAGGCGGTAGGAGCGGTACATTAAATAAATCGGCGGCAAAACCAGCAAAGAAGACTGCCATCCGATGTGGCCATTCAGAAAGTGGACGAGTCCCGCAACTGCCGCTCCCACCATGTAGTACGGGAACAACCAGAGGTGGCTTCCGCCCCAAACTTTTCGAATGGACTTCTCTTCCGTCAGCCCGATGATCGTCGACATCGCCAGCGTGTTGCAGCCAAAGTGCGTAATGGCCGCGACTAGAAGAGCCAGCGGTCCGGGCGCGTGCAGCACATGTAAGACGACAAACTTATATGCGCCATAGGCGATTGCGCTCGACAACGTGACTTGCGAAAGATTAAAGACGAGTTGTACCGGCTTCACTCGCCGCGCAGGCTTCCAATAGAACTGCGCCAACGTGCTAGCGAGTCCAAGAGTCAGGGTCTCGGGCAAACTCAGTTCGAGGATGCCCAGCAGAGTGAAGAGGAAGTTGACCGAGAGTGTTCCTTCGATGCCTGGCAGACTTACCTTTAATGAAGAAGCCAGCAGAGCCGCAATCAGGTAGCAAACAAACTTGACCAGATCGTCGGTTTGCCAGTGCGCGAAGGCAAGTGCAAAAACAACACTTCCCGCCAGAGCCATCCCGGCGATGAATATTCGCGCACCTATGGATCGAATCCACGACATGGAAGTGCTTAAATTTTCAACGATTTGCAGCGCCATGTCCGCCCAAAACGGAACTACCTGATTACCTTCGTTTTCCCTAACAGAATCAGAGCGTTGGGCACCGAACAATGACGGGGTGACGACCTTCAAATACAGTAAATCCCTGAGACAACTTGTCCCCTGCCCGAGACGCTGGGACAACTTGGCCGTTCAATTCCGCAACACTTTTCCTAAGTTGTTGATAAGTAATGGGCTAATTGTCCCGTTTTGGACGCTCACCTGCACATACAAGAGTCACTCGGGGTGCATTACGCACTTGTGGGGCGACCGAACGGGGGAAGAATGAAAAGGCTAGTGGTTCTTATCTTGATGGGCACTTTGACAGTGGCGAGCGCCACCGCCCAGTCCACCAAAGTGTCTCCTGACTTGCAGCGGTCGACGGCTTCGAATGTGCGAGTCGTCGTCCAGTACAACAACTCCCCCGGGTTGCTGGATCTCCAACTCCTTTCGACGCTCGGCTCGATTCTGAATGCTTTGCCGCTGGTGAACGCCGTTGTAGCGGATCTTCCGCTCTCGGGCGTTCTTTCGCTGGCGAATCAGTCGAACGTGAAGTACGTCAGCCTGGATCGTCCGCTGGCTCCGACGCTAAGCAATGCCGCGCCCGCCGTCAATGCCTTTGCCGCATGGCAGTCGGGCTATACCGGCGCCGGAATCGGCGTCGCGGTTATCGATAGCGGTGTCAGCAGCCATCCCGACCTGAATGGCGGATTTCTCGGATTGTCGCGCGTGGTTTGGAATCAGAGCTTCGTGCAGGGCAATGCCAGCGCGAACGATCAGTTCGGACACGGCACTCACGTCGCCGGCTTAATCGCAGGCAATGGCGCAAGCTCAACGGGACCGAAGTACTCGCGAACGTTTCAAGGCATCGCGCCGCAGGCGAACATCATCAACCTGCGCGTTCTCGACCAGAACGGTGCCGGCACGGACAGCGCTGTGATCCAGGCCATTAATACGGCGATCACGCTGAAGCCGCTGTTCAACGTCCGCGTTATCAATCTTTCGTTGGGACGCGCAGTCTACGAAAGCTACACGCTCGATCCTCTCTGCCAGGCGGTAGAAGCCGCGTGGAAGAAGGGAATCGTCGTCGTCGTCGCCGCAGGCAACAACGGCCGTTACCAGCCCACCAACGGCTACGGTACTGTGACCTCACCCGGCAATGATCCCTATGTGCTGACCGTGGGCGCGATGAAGACGATGGGAACGCCAACGCGCGTCGACGACCAGATGGCCAGCTACAGCTCGAAGGGCCCGACTGCGATTGATGCCGTGGCGAAGCCTGATATCGTCGCTCCGGGTAATTTGTTGGTCTCGCTGGAAGCTCCGAATTCAACCCTATATCAGCAGAATCCGGGGAACCGCGTACCCAACAGCTTTTACGTGAACAATGGCAACAGCGCTCCGTCTTCCAGCTACTTCACTCTCAGCGGCACCAGCATGGCGACCGGCGTCGTTAGCGGAGTTGTCGCCGATCTGCTGCAGAAGAGCCCGAACCTGACTCCGGACCAAGTCAAAGCCCGCCTGATGAAGACGGCTTGGAAGTCTCTGCCTGCCTACAGCAGCACGACTGATCCAACAAGCGGCATTACCTACACCGACCAGGACGACATTTTCACCGTTGGTGCGGGCTATGTCGACGTTGAGGCCGCAATCAACAGCACCGACGTGGCAAAGGGTACAGCGATGTCGCCGGTGGCCTCGTTCAACACGAGCAACGGCTTCGTCTACCTCAACGACAGTTCGACCGCGGTTTGGAATACTTCTTCCACCTGGTCGAATGCCGCGGTATGGGGATCATCCCAGTTCCTCGTGGGCAATCCTTCGGCGATGCAGGGCAATCCGCTCTGGGGTAGCTCTGACGAAGTCTGGGGATCGAACGTTCTCTGGGGATCCAACGTGTTGTGGGGCAGCAATGTGCTCTGGGGATCGAATGTCCTATGGGGGAGCAATGTCCTCTGGGGCAGCAACGCCACGGGCGGAGAACAATAAACTCTACTCACCCTACTTAAACAAAAGGCCGCGAGCGATCGCGGCCTTATTTTTTTGAAGTGACCGGCTCTAGCGATCAAAGTAGAAGCTGAGCCGAATGTTTCAGAAAGCGCTCCCGCCTCCGCCACCGAGCCCGCCACCCGAGAACCCTCCGCCTCCGCCCCCACCGCCGCCAAAACCGGAGCCACCAGAACTCGCCCGCGGAGCAGATACGAATACCTGGTGCATGTCTGTCGCCATGCTGTGCATGGAACTCGAGAAGAAGATCGGATTGAAGCCAGCCCCATAGCCTCCGCCAGGACCGACGTACCAATTCGGCGGATCTTTGATGATGCCGGCAAACGCCTGCGCCCAGTGATGCTCCACGCCCAACGCCATTGCGAAGGCTAGATATTTCTCAAACGTGGTGGGCGGCATGAGCTTGAGCCGATCGGCATCCACGCGGTTCATGAACTCCTGGAAGCCGAGCACAGCGACCCGAGTGCGCGCTCCTTTTACGGTCTTTGCCGTCATCACGCGCGCAAACAGCCACCAGATCACAACGGAAATTGCGCCGCAGACAATTAGCAGCGAAGGTGAATTGAAAAAATTCGCCCACCCCATGTACTGGAAAATCCCGAACGGAACGATGATGGCGACCGCTGCCCCAACGCTGTATCCATTGGCCGACTCCGGATCGAGGAGGTAAATTCCCTTTGTTTTTAAAGACGACATAATGTTTTGCCGGATCACTGGCACGGCTGTATAGAAGCGGTTCTTCAGGCTCGACAGGCGCGTCTCGTCGCCGCCCGCAAAGACGTTCTCGAGCATGACGCGCTCGTGCGGAGCCAGGTCCGCACCCCACTGCTCGCGTGGTTTGAGCAAGTGAAAGATGTAGTCCTTGTGGGTGAAGAGCAGCACTTTCTCCGCCGTCTCTTCAATCTTGATGTATCCGCGCACCGCAAGGTCGACCACGGTGGACGTGATGTCGCGCGGATGAATGCTGTCATCCAGAAGTGTGCCTGCCTCCGCGGGAGAAATTCCTGTTGGCGGCTCATACATGGGAGCAACCGACATCCCAGGATCTGGATCGCGTCCCTTGTACCACCACAGCACGAACATTGCCGCGAACACGACTACTGGAAAGAAAACAATCGGATTCCCGCCAATGAACCAGAAGAATTTTGTCAGCGCGCTCGGTTCGCTCAGAATGCCTTGGGGGATGTATACATCGATCGTCATCCCGCCGCGCATGGGTAGCCGATTGTTGGTTTCGAACTGTGCTGTGGCTCCGTCGACATTCGCCGTCGCGTCGTGCTGCGTTGAGCCGTAGACGCCCGTGAATGCCTGCGCCCGTAACGATCCGGCCGCAGATTCAGGAAAGCGCACAGTCGCAGACGCATGGTCGATCGGCACCGGCCAGTCGTTGCCGGTGACGTTCCAATAAAACTCGTCGTAATCTTTGAAGAAGCGCGTCCCGTTTCTCACGCTGTAGGTGATCTCAACCGTGCGCGTGGCGTCGACTGCATCGGGAATATAAATCTTCAGATCGCGCGATCGGTTGGTTGTGGAGGACTCATATTTCAGCTTTCCACCTGAGCCGTCGGTGACACTTTTGACGTCAAGGAAGAGTTCGTAATTCGTGCCGCTCGGCCCGGGATATTCAATTGGAATCGTGCGGTGAATCCCGTGCCACTCTCCCACGAAGACTAGGGAAATACGCTCCGTAACGACCGCGCTGCCATCTTTGCTGACATCGATGGTGTCCTGAAAATCGGCGACCTTCCACGATTTGGCAGCAGCCACACTCGTCAGGAGGCCGAGGACAATGGCGATGACGCCGAGTTTCCTTGCGATCTTCAAATTACCGGATGACCCAATCACCAAGTTACTCAATTGCTAGAACTTCACCTGCACCGGCTCGCGGTCGGCGTCCGTTGTTTCGAAGAACTGGCGCTGGCTGAAGCCGAACATGCCGGCCAGAAGATTCGTGGGGAAGGACTGGATCTTTGTATTCAGATCGCGTACGACCGCGTTGTAATAACGCCGTGCGTTCTGAATCGCGTCTTCCGTCTGGCTCAGTTGTCCTTGAAGTTGCGTGAATTGCTCCGAAGCCTTGAGTTCGGGATAATTTTCCGCAACAGCGAACAAACTTTTCAGCGCTCCGGTCAGCTGATTCTCAGCTGCAGCCTTATCGGCTGGACCGGTAGCCTGCATCGCCTGTGACCGGAACTTGGCGATGTTTTCGAATGTCCCTTTTTCGTGTGCGGCGTATCCCTTGACGGTCTCAACCAGGTTCGGAATCAGATCGTGCCGCCGTTTGAGCTGCACATCGATATCCGACCAGGCCGAGTCGCAGCGCACGCGTAGCTGCACCAGGCCGTTGTACATGCTGATCAGCACAACGGCGATGACAGCCAGAATGACTAGAAAGATGATTCCAGTCATGCGCCTCCTCTCACCTTGAAGATGAACTCGAAATCAATGGGACGTTACCACACGCAAGACACACTCGCAAACGAGCGGAAGAGGAAGCATTTTGCATTCTGCAATATAAATGAGATGGAAGCGACAAGCGAAGAGTGAGAAGTGAGAAGTGAGAACTGAGAACTGAGAACTGTTCCCTTACTGCTGCGGCGCGAAGTAACCCTTGCGCGCACGGACCTGCAGGTCCTTCTTCATCGAGGATATCTCGATCGAACGATAGCGTCCGTCGGCATCGAAATCGGCAGGCTTGTAAGAGACAACGTACTGGCTGCGAAGCTCGTCTTCAATCGCCGCGTAGGAGTGCGTGATGTCCTTCATTTTGAAAGGGAAGAACGCGCGTCCCCCAGTGGCCTCGGCAAGCTGTTGAAGAACTTTATCGCCGCGCATCACGAGACCGCTGTCATCCGTCGAGATCGCGTAGATGATGACCTCGGCGCGTTGCGCCATCTCGATCGCCTGCGCCTTCGAAATCTCGCTCTGGTTGTCTTCGCCGTCGCTGACGATGATGATCGCCTTGCGCACCGGGTGGTCGGACCGATCTTTCAGGAATTTGTCTTTGCAGGCGCGATAGACCGCATCATAAAGCGCCGTTCCGCCGCCGTCGTGCAGCTTGTGAACCCCAGCTTGCAGAAGCGAAACGTTATCCGTGAAGTCCTGCGCCATCTGCTGGTGGCTGTTGAACCCCATCACAAAAGCTTTGTCGAAGCTCGCCCGCAGCGTGTGCTGCATGAAACTGGTGGCAGCTTCCTGCTCGAAATCGAAGCGGCTGTCGACCGACCCGCTCACGTCTACCAGTAGTCCAATATGAAGAGGTAAATCGGTTTCGCGACGGAAGTTCAAAATCGCCTGTGGCGGCTTGTGATCGTCGAGAATGTTGAAATCGGTCTGACTCAGATCTCTTACGAACTTGCCGTGCTTGTCGGTCGCAATAAAGAGGACGTTGACCTCATTGACCCGGGCGTGCAGAGTGACGATCGCGTTCTGCGGCTCGTCTGCATCATCTTCGGAGGTCGTCGCGCTGGCAGCGGTCAGGCTCGGAGCGCCGGATACGTAAGCCGACTGCGCCCGCGCCGCGCCGGTTCCCAGCAGGGTTGCCAGAAAAAGCGCCGATATCCGAAGAATCCAGTTCGTGTACTTCATGCCCGAAGGGTCCAATTTTTTCACTCTAAACCGCGATTCCATACACTGCCAATCTATTAGATGCACGCCACATGCCGAAATCGGCAGATTGCTGGACTGCGCTCTGGAACGACTGTAGGGGTGACGTCGCCTGTGTGCCAAGTTACAAAAGGAGCACGCACTTGGTCATGTTTCAAGCCACAGGAAGGAAACGACTTGCACTGTCCCTGAGGCATTCTTCCGCACGGCCGTTGGCCAGTCGGATACACGCCTTAAATATTGACGCGAAGTGCAACTTTTTTCTCTAGAATCTTTGCCGGAGGCTTTGCGATGAAGAAAGGTATTGTGTGTTTGATGATCGTCCTGATGTCCGCCTTGGTGGCCTTCGCCGATGATGAGCGCGAAGAAGACCGCGTCAAAGATGCGGGCGTCGTGTTGAAAGAAATTCTCAACATCCCCGACGATATTCCCCAGGATCTTCTCGATAAAGCCGAGTGCGTCATCGTCCTGCCGTCGGTCAAGAAAGGTGCTTTCGGAATTGGCGCGAGCTACGGCCGCGGCGTGATGGTGTGCCGCGGCGGCCAGCACTACAAAGGGAAGTGGGGTGCTCCTGCGCTGTACGCGCTCGAAGGCGTCAGCATCGGATTCCAGTTGGGCGGTCAGGCAACAGATTTCGTTCTCCTTGTCATGAACCCCAAAGGAGCGCAATCGTTGCTTTACAGCAAGGTGAAGCTGGGAGCGGATGCTTCCGCAGCGGCTGGTCCCAAAGGTAGAACGGCCGAGGGTGCGACCGACATCGTGATGGACGCCGAGATTCTTTCCTATTCGCGTAACAAGGGTCTCTTTGCGGGAGTCTCCCTCGAAGGCTCGACTCTGCGTTCCGACGGCAGTGCCAACGAAAAACTCTACAAAAGGAAGTTGAGCGCCAAGGAAATCATCCGTGAAGGCAAAGTCGGAATTCCCGCTTGTGCGGGCGAGCTCATCTCCTTGCTCGATAAGAAGTCTCCCGTAAACAAGTCGGATCCAAAGTCTCTCGAATAAAATGGACGCCTGATCGCTCAGCGTGATGCGGGGTTCCTCTGTGGAACCCTCTGTCCTCTGTGGTGAGAACTGTCGTTGTCGGCGAAATCCAAATGGCGCGAAAGCAAATCAATAAAGGAGAGCTGATTCGGTGTGGCTGGGCGACTGGCGAGTTGTCCATTCGTTATCACGATGAAGAGTGGGGAGTTCCAGTTCACGACGATCGGACGTTCTTCGAATTCCTGATCCTGGAAGGCGCGCAGGCAGGCTTGAGCTGGACCACGATTCTGAACAAGCGTGAGAATTATCGCCGCGCCTTCGACAACTTCGAACCCGAGCGCGTCGCGCGCTTTAACCGCCGCAGGATTCAGAAACTCCTCGCCGATCCTGGGATCGTGCGCAACAAGCTGAAGATCGCTTCCTCCGTGGAAAATGCAAAAGCTTTTCTCCGCGTGCAAAAAGAGTTTGGCAGCTTCGACCGTTATATCTGGCAATTCGTCGGCGGCAAGCCGCGAATCAATCACTGGAAGTCTCTCAAACAACTACCTGCGAAAACGTCCGAGTCCGACGCGATGAGTAAAGACCTGAAGAAGCGCGGCTTCAACTTTGTCGGATCGACCATCTGCTACGCCTTCATGCAGGCGACGGGAATGGTGAACGACCACGCGCTGGATTGCTTCCGCTACAAAGAGTTGCTTAGCCCTCGGACGAATGCGTCCGGGGCTCCATGATTTATCGCGGGCTTCGCAGCGCGCTGGCAGTCAGATATACGGCGATTAATCCCAACAACAAAACTGCACCTTCCACGCGTGTCGACCATACATGCAGTGCGTCGAACTGGACGCGCGCGGGATCCGTGAGAGGAACGGCCGCAAAGTCGCTGACCGCAGCGCGCAGCGTATCCATGCGAGGAATAATCCAGAACTGTGAGAAGAGGGTCAGAGCCAGCATCAGGCAGATGAGCACGTGGCGCATCGCGAAGACATGCGCCGTGCCATCCGTGATTCGGCTGTAGAGAAGGGAACTAAGCAAGAAGATGATGCCTGAGAAAATGGCGATCCAGTGCAGCTTGCCGAGGGCTCGTCCGACCACGTTGCCGGCGAGATGCGTATTCGGCAAGACAGAAAACGCAGTGGGCGCAAGCACGAAGGCGAAGAAGATCAGGCCTCCGATCCAGACGACAAGCGATAGGACCATGACGAAGCGCAGGAATGACATGACGGAGAATTATAGTCTTCGCTGCGGAAGTACGAAGAGACTCACCACAGAGGACACAGGGGAACCTGAGAACTGGGAACTGAGAACTGCTACACAGGAACCGGAACGCTTTCAATGATGTCTTTCAGCACTTGATCGGCTTGCTCTGACTTTCTCAGCGTAGAAGCGTAGAGACCGTTCACAACAATTCGGTGCGCGAAGACGGGGACAACGAGCGGCTTGATGTCTTCTGGAATGCAGAAAGTGCGGCCTTCGAGGAAAGCCATGGCTTGCGCAGCGCGATAAAGAGCCTGCGATCCGCGAGGCGAAACGCCCAGAGAGAGGAATTCGGACTCGCGCGTGCGGCGCACAATCTCGAGAGCATAACTCACAAGAGACTCGTCGACGCGGACACTCTTCACTGCCTTCTGCATATCGAGCACGTCCGCGCCAGTGAGTACGGGATGCACATCGTCGAGATGTGCAACACCGGCTTCAGAGCGCAGGATCTGGCGTTCGGCCTGAGCATCGGGATATCCCATGCGCACGCGCATCAGGAAGCGATCAAGCTGCGATTCGGGCAGAGGATACGTTCCATAATGTTCGACCGGATTCTGCGTCGCGATGACCAGGAACGGTTGCGGCAACTCATATGAGTGCGCGTCGACCGTGACCTGCGCTTCGTTCATGGCTTCGAGCAACGCGGATTGTGTCTTGGGCGTGGTGCGGTTGATTTCGTCGGCCAGCAGGACGTTGGTGAAAACGGGTCCACGCTTGAACTCGAATTCCTGTTCAGTTGCGGAATAGACGGAAATGCCGATCACATCGGAGGGCAGCATGTCGCTGGTGAACTGCACGCGCTGAAAGGTGCAATCAATGGCGCGGGCGAGAGCCTGTCCGAGCGTGGTCTTGCCGACGCCGGGTACGCCTTCAATGAGCAGGTGTCCGCGGGCGAAGATGCTGACGAGCGCGAGGCGGACGACGTCGTCCTTGCCGCGAATGACGCGGTGCAGGGCAGTTTCCAGTTCGGCGGCTTTGTGAGAAACAGCGATAGCGGTCTCGGGCGACATTCTATGGATTCTACTATCGGGCATCGAGTGGGACGGAGTTACCTACGTCATAGAGCTTTGAGCTATGAGCCGTGAGCTTTGAGCAACCGATAAACTTCCGAATCTCTCGATTTCTTGCCAGTTCTTGGAACGTTCGCCGAGCGGTGCCTTGCATTCTCAATCTGGATTGGTCCGATATTTCTTCAGCGCTCTTCGCTCGCGTCTCAGACCTCTCAGCTCGTTACTGCATAAACTCAGCGGGCCTTCCGGTCAGGCGTTCGATCCGCTTGGCAATCGGCGGGTGCGTGGAGAATAAGCCTCCAAAGTTGATTCCCAACAGCGGCGCAATGATGAACAGATGCGCGGTCGAGGGCGTGGCTTGCATCGGAACGCGACGCGAATACGCATCAAGCTTTTGCAGCGCGCTCGCCAATGCGTACGGATTTCCGGTGAAGTGAGCTCCAGTCGCGTCGGCTTGATACTCGCGCGAGCGCGAGACGGCCAGCTGAATCAGACTTGCGGCGATAGGTGCGACGATGAGCATGAAGAGGGCGGTTAAGCCTCCGCCTCCGCGGTCTTCGCGATCACGGCCACCGAAACCGCCGAACAGCATCGCCCAACGGCCCATGCTCGCGAGCATAGTGATTGCACCAGCGATGGTCGCGGCGACGGAACTGATCAGGATGTCACGGTTGTTGACGTGTCCAAGCTCGTGGGCGAGGACGCCTTCGAGTTCTTCGTCATTCAGCAGGCCCAGAATGCCGTGGGTGACTGCTACCGAAGCGTGGCTCGGATTGCGTCCGGTAGCGAACGCGTTTGGCGACTCGGACGGAATCACATAGATCTTCGGCATCGGGATGCCGATCTTCTGCGTGAGTCGTTCAACGGCTGCGTAGGCGCGCGGAAGCTGTTCGCGCGAAACAGGCTGTGCGCGATACATGGCGAGCGCAATCTTGTCAGAATAGAAATACGAGACGAAGTTCATGACGGCGGCGAAGGCCAACGCCAGGAACATTCCGTTTTGACCGCCGAACGCGCGTCCGATGAACATCAGGAGCAGCGTGAGAGCGGTCAGCAGGAACGCGGTCTTGAAAGTGTTTCCCATAATTTTTGTGGAACTACTCCATTGGATGTTACGTGAGCGGGGTTGATGCAGGTTCCCGTTTTGGGAAAACTCCAGATCGAGGGTGGTACCCCCCTCCCCCTCGCTCTATTGCAATCATTGAGTTAGCGTCAAATTGCGAAGTAATCTATGGCGCTCAATGAGTTACGGGCAAAATATTCCGGAATAAGGACTTAGCGGACCTCAGCCCGGATTCCTGAACCAATCATCATCGGTTGGAGGGCTTGTGGACGTCAAGGACTGAGGTCACAGGTCTGTGAGTCCGTGGAATCGTTTCGGTTGAAGTCAATGAGAGAAGTCGCGGGCGCTCGAAGGCTTCTGGCTGATTGGCTATTTGTATAAACACGAGAAAGCGGAGCGCTTGATCACGTTTCCGGATGGGAATAACGTGTAATTCTTGCCGTCCGCTGATTTACGCTGGTGAGAATTGGTGATGACTGCCCTCATAGGAAGGGCTCTTCAGGGGATAGCTATCTTATGACAGAGTGGTTTGCGCGGCCCATCCTGCACGTGACCGACGTTGAGACATCGCTCCGCTTTTACGTCGACCGGCTCGGCTTCACGAGCCCCTGGCGCTATGAGGAAGACGGAAAAGTGCACGTCGCACAGGTCGATCGGCAGGGCTGCGCGCTTATCCTGGCAGACACGTGGCCGGAGAAGATCGGTAAGGGCGTGATGTTTATCTCCCTGAACGTCGAGCCGGCAACGCGCGAGAACGCGAGCGCCGCGTTGGATGCGCTTCGCGCAGAACTGGAGGCGAAGGGTGTTCCGGTCAAGGAAGGTTCGTGGGGTTACCGGCTCTTGGTAGTGGATGATCCTGACAGAAATCAGCTCTTATTCAACTATCCAAAATAGAGTGCGTCGTGAGGATAGTTTTCCACTGGTCAAAAATCGCGACGCGCGGGGCAGCCTCTTCTGTGGTGCTCAGTTTAGGCCTTTTGGGACTCGCGCTTCAGGGCGCGCTGGAGAGTTTGGTCCAGGGCGGCCTTGGTTGTTTCGTATTCCTGCTGGCTGATGCGCCCTTGTTTGTGTTCGACCTCGAGATCGAAGAGTTCGTCTTTTAGTCCTTCCAGCAACATCGAAGTGCGCGAAACGGGTTGACGGTCTGCAACTACCGGAGCTTCAGCGGCCGGGGCCGCAGTCGAACGCACGGCGCGCTTCGCGGGAGCGGTCGGAACCGGGAAGTCGTCATCTTCCATGGCGGAGAGTCCGGTAGCTGAAGCGCGAGCAGCGCGATTGGCGGCTTGCTGGCGAGAAGCTACGAAAACTCCTCCGATGATCAGGACTGCAGCGAATCCGCCGAGAATCCACCAACGATATTTCTGGAGCGGGTCGGGAGCATCGATCGGCGGTCCGAGGCCTCCGCCAGGACGATTTTCGTTTTGCGCAGCGGGAGATCCGCCCTCGCTTGGTTGACCATTTTCGTCGGCAGGCGCAGCGAGTGAACCTTCTCCCGTGAGCTTAAAGGCGAGCGGTGCTCCGAGCTTGGTGTTAGAAGCGACTTCTACGTTGGCGTCGGGCTGGCCGGGATAAGGTGCTACTTGAAAATTCGCTCCGGGAGCGCCGGAAAATTGCATTGCCTTGGGCGCGATCGCTACGAAATGCTCGAGCGGATAAACGCTTTTAGGATCAATGTTGATGCTGCCGGTATATGGCAGCGTGTAGACGACGCTGAAGCGCGTCTCGCCGGGACGAAGGGGAAAGAGGAACGCGTATTTATTCTTGGCGTTCTCGCCTTCGGGGACCGGAGCGGAGTTCACGGGCTGTCCGCCGGCGGTCATGGCCTGGCCGTCGGTGACTTTTGCTCCGTCGGGCACATAGAACTCGAGGTTGTGTTCGTTCATCTGCGTACGCGGAGGCTTGGAGGCATTCTGAACGGCGAAGGTACGCTCGACCTGCATCTGTCCCTGACCGGCCTGGAAGCGCATGATGTCGGCGACGACCTCGATGCCTTCAATCTTTTTGCCGACGTCGTAAACCTCGACTTCAACAGACGTGGTTCCCGGAGGGGCCATGCGGTGATACGTGACTTCCTGATGGATCACGCGAACGAGGTGCGGTCCATCGGCGTCGAGCTTGAAAGAGAAGTTGCCCTTGGCGTCGGCCTTGGTGCGTCCGGCTTCTTCCATACCTTGACCGAGCGTGATGAGGATGACTTCGTCGCCTGCGCCGGGCTTGCCGGTGGTGGCGTTTTTCACGGTGCCGGTGAGGGTCTGGGCGGAGGCGAATGATCCCAACAGCAAGAGCATCGGAATCAAGCACCACGGCGCGTTTTTTTTCATCCGTGGTGAGAATTCATTGCGAGGCCGGATGAAGCTGCGAAACAACGCGGGGTCCTTCGCTGCGCTCAAGATGACAGAAGATGTGAACAGTTTCATGATCTCGCTTTTCTTGGGGCGCAGGCGGCTGCGGCTTCGAGGCGGGCGATTTCGGCCAGGAGTGCGGCGGCTTCGTCCTGCAGGGAGGCCTTCATCGATTGATAGTCGACGTCAGGAATTTTTCCTGCCTTGTATTCGAAGTTGAGGTCGCGCAGGTTTTCGTAAACGGCGTCTTTGCGTTCGCGCAGATACGAGGCACGAGTCTTCTCAGGTCCGAGATAGAGCTTGCCGGGAATATAGAAGACATAAAGAAGAGACGCGAGGGTGACCAAAATACAGCAAGCCCATTCGAAGCTCATAGATCGGTCTCCTTGCGTGCCTGATCGCGGAATTGTTCGAGTTCTGCACCGCGAACGGGGCGGATGCCATCTGCCAAGGCAGGCGTTGGTCGATTTTTCCAGGCGCGGATAACGAGAATGACGATGCCGAATCCGGCGAACAGGGCGACGAAGGGCATGATCCACGCGGTGCGATCAAAGCCGGTGCCAGTCGGAGCGGCGAGGACTGTGGGCCCGTATTTCTGTACGAACGATTGCTCGACGAGGCTGTCGCTATCGCCGCGGCTCACGGCGGCCATCAGTTCGTTGCGCATGCCGTCGGAGTCAGGGCAGCCGACGTGGTTGCATTCGAGGAGGATCTGGCCGCAACTGCAGATGCACATCAGTTGATGGCCGAGTTCTCCGAAGCGCGTAGTTGGATCTCCTGCGCCGGCGAAAGCGAAGACGGCGAGCGACAGGATGGCGCAGTGTAGCGCGCGGCGGGGGATCGAATTGGATTTTATTTTCATTCCCTGCTAATTTCGCGAATTTCAGCGGCTAAAGCCACGTTCTCTTTCGACTTCTAATGGCACCGCTAAAGCCTTGCCCTGATACGAACCACCCCGAGCTTTGCTCGGCGGACAGCCGTTGGCGGCTGTCCCACATTTCAAATCAAAATCGCTAGTCTCCGGCGACCGGCGCTGGTTGCTCGATCATTCGGGCCGGAACTGGCGCACGGACTGGAGCCGGGGCATTCGGGATCAGGGCCAGCACTGTGCCAACGAGAATGATCCAGACTCCGAGCCAGATCCACATCACCAGCGGATTCAAGTGCGCCTTGATGATCGGCTGTCCCTTTTCGTTCTGGCCCTCGTAGACCAGGTAGAGATCCTCTTTCATGGTGGAACGAATACTTGGCTTGGTCGAAGCCTGCCGGCTCGCCTTATAGAAGAGGCGCTCCGGGGTAAGCGTGTCGACCTTGTTGCCGTTTTGATAGACGTCCATGATGGCCCACTCGCTGGCGTAGTTCGGGCCATCGTCTTGCGTGTAGGAGCGGCAGACGAGTTCGTAGTTGCCGATGTGCATCTTGTCGCCGTACGCCAAACCGTTGCCGGCTTCCTGATCCTGATTGAAGGCGGCGCCAGCTAATCCAATGATCACGACGATAACGCCGAAGTGAACGATGTAACCGCCGTAGCGCCGCGTATTGCGATGCGTCAACTGGACCATCGAGGCAAACATGCCCTGGCCCGTGTGACTCGAAATCACTTTGCCGCCGCGGTAATACTCGCTGGCGATGGTGAGCGCGACCAGGACCGACAGGCCAATCGCCATCAGCGAATAGAAGTAAGAGACGTCCTGCCAGGGGCGGAGGCCGAAGGGCGATCCCCAGGAAGCGGGCGTGAGCATCAAGAAAACCATCACGGCGATCGCACCGATCGAGGGCCACAGGAAATTCCGCTTGAGGCTTTCGAAGGAAGTCTTACGCCACGCCAGCAGTGGTCCGACCGCGGTCAGAATGAGCAGCAGGAGCGCGACTGGAATGGCAACTCGGTTATAGAACGGCGCGCCGACAGTGACTTTGTTGCCTTGCACAAGTTCGGAAATTTTGGGGAACCACGTGCCCCAGAGCACGGTGAAGCAGAGCAGTACGAAGAGAAGGTTGTTGAACAGGAAACTCGACTCGCGCGAGATGAGCGATTCAAGTTTGTGCTCGCTGCGCAAGTGCTCTTTATTCTTGACGAAGAAAAAGACGAAAACGGCGAAGCTGATAGCGAGGAACCACGCGAACCAGTTTCCGATTGAGGACTGCGCAAAGGCGTGGACCGAGCTGATGATGCCGCTGCGCGTTAAGAACGTGCCAAGGATCGCCAGCCAGAAGGTGGCGAAGACCAGCCACATGTTCCAGACCTTCAGCATGCCGCGCTTTTCCTGCATCATGACGGAGTGCAGGAAGGCGGTGCCGACCAGCCACGGCATCAGCGAGGCGTTCTCGACCGGATCCCATCCCCAATATCCGCCCCAGCCGAGGACGGAGTAAGCCCAGTGAGCGCCGAGGAAAATTCCGCAAGTCAGAAATCCCCACGTAACCATAGTCCAGCGGCGAGTGATGTGAATCCATTTCTCGCCGGGATACTTCATGATCAATGCGCCGAGCGCGAAGGCGAAGGGGACAGTGAATCCGACATAGCCGAGGTAAAGCATGGGCGGATGGATCACCATCTCGGGATACTGGAGAAGGGGATTCAATCCGCTGCCGTCGGCACGCGCGGGGCCTTCGAGCAGGCCGAATGGCTGCGCCGCGAAGTTCACGAGGGCAAGAAAGAAGATCTGGACGCCGGCCAGAACAACCGATGCATAGGCGAAGAGTCGAGGATCGGTTTTATAGCGCAGGCGGAGAACGAAGCCGTATCCAGAGAGCAGGAGCGACCAGAAGAGTAGGGATCCTTCTTGTCCGGACCAGAGCGTGGCGAATTTGTATGGACCCGGGAGATCACGATTGCTGTGATGAAAGATGTAGGCAATGGTGAAATCGTCGCGGAAAGCAGAGATGACCAGGGCGAGCGCAGCGAGGAACACGGCTCCAAATACGGCGACGCCAGCACGGCGAGCGGTTTCGCCTAGTCGCTCGGACTTTGAATCGTCCGGATACAAAAGAGCCAGAAGGCCGCCGCCAAAGGAATAGACGCTCAACGCCAAGGCGAGCAGCAAGGCAAAACTACCGATTTGCGCCATGTGAAACCCCAACGTATTTTTTCAGAAAGTCCTGATACAAGCAAACTTAAAGGGAGTAAAGCTGGAGATTTAAGGGCGAGTAAGAGGAGCTGGAAAGTTGAACAAAAGACTGGAGAAGATGGGGACGCGTAAACGTTTCCGCCTCCAGGCGGCGGCCGGGGCTCGGCCGCCAGGCGGTGCTTAAAGCGCCCTAGGCGCTCTGTTGGTGATAACGCTGGCGGATCTCGTGTTCGGCGGTCAGCCAGTCTTCGGTTTCGTGGCCGGGTTCAAATCCGCGGCGTTCGGAGAGCAGGTAGGCGAGGCGGCGGATTTCTTCGTCCACATTAATGGGGACGAGGTTGGCTCGGGCTTCGCTGCGGACGATTGACGGCTTTCTCAGTGTAATTGGGGTTTCGGGTTTCGGTTCGGATGCGCGTACTTCAACCGCGGGAAGCGTGGTGGTGACCGCTTCGGCAGGTGTGACAGCCGGTTGCGCATTTACTTTCTTGGGGAATTTCGATTTCGCCATAGTCGGGTACTCCTTACAAACTCCTAAATTTAGGAATGATTGGATTTGTTGATGAAGGAACAACATACACGTCGCCCCCGTGAACTTCCGGTTAACGATCCATGTAGATCAGCGGATATCTAACTATAGCTCGATTTGTCCTGTGGATACAGAGAGTTTGTATAAAAAAATCAGATACACCGGCGCAGGAATCCTGAAATGAAACAGGGTTTCGATTTCAAAAGCACTCACCACAGAGGGCGCCGGGAACACAGAGGAAGATCGCGTTGTTCTTTGTAAGTTTTTTGCGATGGTTCGCGGCGTATGAGAGAGCGGCGCGAGTCGAGAGGGATCGAAAAACCGTTTGTTATAATTTAAGCTCGTCTCCGGGGCGCTATCGTCTAGGGGTTAGGACGGAAGATTCTCAATCTTCAAACCCGGGTTCGATTCCCGGTAGCGCTACCAAATACCTGCATGTTTTGCTGTTACGCCCTTTCCAGGCGGAAGTCCTTCCTTGTTCCCCGTGACCGCTTTGAATGTCATCCTTTTCTCAGAAGGGTCGCGCGAATTCTCGCGGCGACGATTGCGTCTTCCCCGGGCTGCAACATCCAGACCCCAACCACGAGCGTATTGGCATCCGCCGGGATGCCCTGGTTGGGCTTTTGGCCGGTGTTCGGGTTCAGCTCAATCGAAGGCGTCCCCGTGCGCAAAGCGTCGACAATCTGGCTCGTGGTGATACCAGTGACTGCCGGGTCGAAGCGAATGAGCAAATGGGGAACATGGTTCGCGATCCTGGGAACCACCGTCTCCGTCCTGACCGAAGGGATGCCCTTCATCGCATCGGCAATGAGGTCGACCCGCTTCCGGTAATCGCCCTGCATCGACTCTTCGGTGTGCGAGAGAACCCAGTCCACCGCTGCAACCATGCCCACAATCTGTTCCTTCGCGACTTTCATGCCGCGGCCGATTCCGTCTCCGGGATTATTGTTCGCGTGGGCAAGGTCGGTCAGGGCTTTCCGGCCAAGCAGCAAGCCTGCGTTTTGTGGGCCGCGTATTCCTTTCCCTCCCGAAAAAGCTACAAGGTCGAAACCCATGCCGGTGTACTTCCATAGATTCGAGATCGGAGGCATGTCCGCGGCTGCATCCAGGTGGCACGGAATCTTGTACTCGTGCGCCACCTGCAGCCACTCTTCCCGACCAATCTGCGCGCTGGCCGCGATCCCATCCTCATCTTCTGCGGCGTTGAAAAAATTCGTCATCACCGCGTTGCCTGCGCCGCACGCCCGCTTGTAGTCGTCGAGCGTAACCACCTCGGTGACCCGCGCCCCGGAGAGATACATGGCGCGGTCATATTCATAGCGGTGTGCGCGCTGCACGATGACCTGATTTTTCTTACCCTCAATTGCCTGGGGCATGTCCACGACGTTGATGTTGTTCGCATACTGCAGGCAAGCCGCCGTCGCCAGGGTTATGGCTCCTGACGCCCCCGAAGTTACGACCGCACCTTCGCATTTGAGGCGACGCGCAATGTACTCGCCCGCCTTCTGCTGCAGATCGTGCAAACGCACTGGATGAAGCGCAGCTTTCTGCACCGCCGCCAAAACCTCCGGAGGCATGCATGCGGCCGTGAGCGTTGTGTACGTGCCTGCGGCGTTGATGATCGGCGTGACACCGAGCTTCGCGTAGTAGTCCTCACCATCGGAAGATGCTGTGGGCGAAGAAGACGACAGAGTTTTGGCGGAGGAAAATAGAGGCGACGCGCCCAGAGACACCGCCAGCGAACCGGTCCAACGAAAGAAGCGGCGACGGGAAAGGAAGCCTGTTTGCGATTCAGTCGAGAATGACATCGTGATCGCTCCTTGTGTCCGGAACTTGCGGACGGAAATATGTATACCGCGCATGGCCGCGCTGCTCCAATAAGGCACCGTGGCTGCGGCGAAATCCATGAGTCGTGGTTTTGCTGCGCGACCGAATCCTAAGGGATTACGCGGCACTGGTCAAAAGACGTTCACCTTGTCCGGACGTGCTACGTGTGCGCAGGGTTGATGGGGAACTCCATCGTTTCGAACTGAACGAAGAAGTTGAAACGGCTTCGCGATAAGGAAACATCGACCTGTGAGGCAACTAGCAGGACACTAGCCTTTCCCGCCCAGTCGCGTAAGATTTTGAGGAACCCTTCGATCATCAATATCCAGCTTTAACCGTTCGAGGTTGAGAGAGCTTGGAGAAAAAACCCGACCAGCAAACTCGCGCCGAATCTAAAGCGAAGCTCGTTGAGCAGATCAACAGCTGTCTGCATTCGGGCGAGTACGCCCGGGCGCTGGATTTACTGCGAGGGACAGCCACCGAATTTCCCAATGATGTAGAGCTATCTGAGCTGGAAAAGCGCGCTCAGGATGGCGTCAAGCGCAAAGCCGAAGCTGACCGTCTGATCACGGAAAGCCAGGAGCTTTTCGCTCAACAAAAATCTGCCGAAGCCATCCAGTTGTTGCGCAAAGCCTACGAACTGGACAAGCGCAATTCTCTCGCCCGCGCCATTCTGGCCAATGCTCTGGTGGAGCACGCGCAGTCCATTTTGGAAACTGACTGGCTGGGAGCTGAGACGCTTACCAATCAAGCGCTCGCTTTGAATCCCGCGCATCCCACGGCCAAAACAGTTCAGAGCCGGATCGTGGAACAGAAACAAAACAGCTCTGCGGAGGATTGGGTTGCACAAGCGCGCAAGCTGCAGTCCTCCGGCGATCTGTTCGCAGCCTTGGCATGGGTTGCAGAGGGAATGGCCGTTCATCCCGACGATCCCAAGTTGCTTCAGATCCAGGATGCCATCCAGCGCGACCAGGGAGCTCGTCGGCGCCAAGCTCGCCGCGGCGACGTGGAAGACCTGCGGCGTATGGAGCTTGAAATCGATGGAGCCTCGGACGTTGCTGCGAAACAAGCCTTAGCCACACGTATACAAGCACTGGCCGCGAAGCATTGGACGGATGGAGAAATCCTGTCCATCGCGAATGGCCTCCTGAACCGGCTGGGATTGGCTACCCAAGAGGGTTCGAACTCCCCGCAGGGCAAAGGTGCGACGGTGATCTTTCATGTCCCGCGCCCTTCTGCTCCGAAACCCTCATCTGCGGATAACAGCGCAATACTGGTGAGCGCGGGGTTCCCGAGTCCGTCGCCGACAGTTCAATCTCCGCCCATTCCGGGGCAGCCCGTATCCGAAAAAGCGGCGGCTTCCGTAGCTCCACCCAGCATAGTTCCGCCCAGCAAAGTCGCGCCCGGCAAAATCGAGGCGCCGAGCATTGTGCCGCCGCCGAAAGTCGTGGCCACTTCGGCAGAGCCACAACTTCCTCCGCCGCTGGCTGCTTCCGTTCCCGCTCTCGCGGCTCCCGTACCGGCGGCCAAGGTAGCATCGCCGTCTTCGCAGCCGAAACAGAACACGCGGTCGCACGCCACCGTGCTGATTCTCGTGGCGGCCGCCGCGATCGTTCTGGTTGCAGGGACATTCTTCTTTACACGCCGACACTACGCTTCGCCAGTTGTGATGACTCCATCCACCACACCTGCGGTCTCTGCCCCATCGGCGTCAGCGCCAACTGTCGCGACTCCCAACATCAATACTCCGGACGCTTCCGCGGCCGCCCAAACAACATCCGAATCCCCGGCGCCGGCAGTGGCTTCTTCCGACACAAGCGCCGGAAAAGTTACTGCTGAGGATCAACCGACAGCGGGCTCGAGTTCGGTTGAAGCCAGTCACAACGTAGGCACGCTCCTCATTGTTACGGGTCAAGACGGCGCAAAAGTCTTTCTCAATGGGAGCCAGCAACCGCAACTCACTCGATCTGGCCAGTTACGGCTACCGAATCTCGAGCTCAAGGATTACGTTGTACAAGTCTCCAAGAATGGTTTTCAGGATCCCGCGCAGCAAACCGTCCACATTCGCAAGGGAGAGCTGGCGAAGCTGATCTTCAATCTTCAACCGCAACCTCGACCGAATCTTCAGCCGCAGCCTCGCTTGGCGTCGCTAACCATTCAAAGCGGCACACCCGGAACTACGGTTTTGGTTGATCAAACAGTCGTCGGCACGGTTCAGTCCGATGGCTCGCTCACGGTGTCTACCGTCAACGCCGGCGACCATACCGTCGAACTACGGAAAGATCGATTCAAGCCGCGTCAATTCAAGAAACACTTCACGGATGGCGGAACTGTACTGCTTGCTGCTGCCGATGCCGCTCTGGAAGGTGCTCCCGGCGAATTGAAAATCAGCTTCACGCCCGCCGACGCCACCGTGGCACTGGTAAAAGGCGACCTTCTGAAAATGGTCAGTAGTGGTGTGCCGCTCAATCTTCCCGCCGGCACTTATACTCTGACCGCGCGAACCGCCGAAAGGTTCACGCGCACGTCCACGCTCGAGGTCGTCGGCGGTCAATCGAAGAATCTGGATTTATCTCTCTCTCCGAACGGAATGTCAAAGTGGGAAGACCCCGGTGCATGGAAGCAGGAAAAAGATTCGTTTGTTCACAAGGGCGGAGACTTTGTTCTGTACAGTGTCGTTCCTTCTGCGGGAACCTTTGTTTTTTCCGCGATGCCGACCAAGGGCCACATTTTGCAATGGGTGCTCGACTATAGCGACCCCAAGAATTACGTCCTCTTCCAAATGGACGAAAACAATTTTTACCGCGCCGTCGTTCGCAACGGGCAGAAGACGGATGAGATTAAGGTTCCCGATAAAGCCGACAAGAAAAGCTTCCGTATGGTTCAAATTCGAGTGAGCTCAACGGAGATCGTCCACCAGATCAAGCACGGGAACAACTGGACCGTCCTGGATCACTGGACACAAGCCGGAACGAATCTCAGCCAGGGACGCTTTGGCTTCTACCTACCGGGAAACGACGAGGTGGCGATCTCCGGTTTCGCGCACTACGCTGACCTGAACATCCGCTAGCATCGACTGTCTTGTTTGCCTCAATGCACCGTCTCCGCACATGCCTGTTGTGCCGAATGTTGGACGCCTTATGAGCCGTGATTTCCGTCACGGTCTGGTGCCTCAAAAACGGGGATATTGAGTCCATCCGCGCCTCTTCGGCCTATGCTGCCGGCGCGCCATGCGGGCAGGGACCAGAACATGCAGAAATGGGACCGATCGCGCGCAAATGACGGATTCGTTGGAAACTTTGTTGTGCTGGAGTTCGTAGCATCCTTTATGAAGCGTTTCGCCTCGAGCTTCGGCGAAGTGTTACGCGCCATGTGGACGCACAAACTCCGCTCGTTCCTGACCATGTTTGGTATCGCATGGGGAGTAGGGTCACTACTCCTGCTGGTCGGATTGGGAGAAGGATTTCGAGCAGGAACGGCAAAGAATCTGGCGAGCTTCGGCGAAGACTTCATGCAGATTTACAACGGGCGAGTGCCAGCGCTCGGCGGCAGCCAGTTGTCGTCACGGCAGTACTACCTGAACTACCAGGACTATCTGGACATTCGCGGCTCACAGTTTGTCCGCAATGCCACGCCGGTTATTTATCGCGGAGATCTTCGACTTGTCAGCGAGTATGGCAGCAGCAATGGCTACGTTGATGGCTCTGAACCACAGTTTGCCAGCATTCGCTACCAGCCGATCCAGCAAGGGCGCTGGTTGAATTGGAACGACGAACGCGAGCGCCACAACGTTTGTGTGATCGGCAGCGAATTTGTGCGCATATTGTTTCCCGGGCGTCCGGCCCTTGGCAGTTCGATCCTTATCAATGGCGTGCCGTTTGAAGTAGTCGGGACCATGCAGAGGATCGGTCACGGAAACAATAACGATCAGAACATGCGCCTGATCATGCCCTATACCACGATGGGCATTTATTTCCCCATGCAGGGAGCGGGTAACGCCAAGGCGATTAAGTACGTGGCCTATCAACCGATCAAGCGGCAACAACACGAAGAAGCCAAGAAGGCGGTGCGAGCGATCGTTGCGAGAAACCACGGTTTTGATCCCGAGACGCCGGATGCCTTTGACGATTGGGACTCGATCGCGACCGCCGAGATGGTAGGAAAGATCTCCGATGCCATGGATACGTTCCTGGGAGCGGTCGGGCTGGTGACACTAGGTCTGGGTGCGATCGGGGTGATCAACATCATGCTGGTGTCGGTCACCGAGCGTACGAGGGAGATCGGCCTGCGCAAGGCGTTGGGCGCGACGCAACGCAATATTTTGTTCCAGTTCTTTTTGGAAGGATTGATGCTGACCGGAATCAGCGGAGCGATTGGAGTGGCCGGAGCGTACGCGGCCACCGTGCTGTTCGGACTCGTGCCGCCGATCGATGGATTTGAATTGCCTCATATTTATCCAGGGACCGCGGTGCTCGCCATGGGTAGCCTTGCCCTAGCCGGCATTGTTGCCGGGCTCTATCCCGCGCGGCGGGCAGCTTTGCTTCAACCCGTCGAGGCGCTTCGTCAGGAGTGACGACAATGATCCATGCGAAAGACGTGTTCTCGGAGGCGTATGGATCGCTCAGGCAAAACAGGCAACGGAGTACGCTGACGATGCTGGGAATGGCCTGGGGGATTGCCACAGTAGTGCTGCTGCTAGCGTACGGCACCGGCTTTTCGACCGCCATCGTCAACATATTTCGGAGCTATGCAAGCACGGCGGCAATGGGCATTGCCGGCGGGCGTACTTCGATGCAAGCCGGAGGAAACAAAGCTGGTACGAGCATCCGGCTCACCCGGGATGACATTGACCGCGTCATTGTGAATGTGCCGGAAGTGACGCGGATTACTCCCGAATCGTTTTACGATGCACCTGTCAGCTACGAAGGGCGTTCATATACGTGGACCGTTCACGGCGGTAATTCTGCGCTGCAAGAAATCCAGAACCTGCAAATGGATCTGGGTCGTTTTTATACGACCGAAGATCTGCAACTGCGGGCGCGTGTCTGCGTGCTGGGCTCAGAATCCAAGGAAAAGCTGTTCTCCGGCCGGTATGCTCTGGGAGAGAAGATTCGTATCAGCGGCATTCCTTATGAAGTAATCGGCGTGCTCAAGCCAAGACCGCAAGAAGGCACCGAGAATAGTATCAATCGTGTTGTCTACATTCCGTTCCCGGCCATGAGTGACTTTCGAAGCACCTATTACATCGACATGATCTGGTTGGATTTTCTTGGCTACAACTATGGAGGCGTTGAGAAGTCGGTTCGTAATACGTTGGCGGCGCAGCACAACTTTCGCGCGGACGATAAGCGGGCTCTATTCGTTTTCAGCATGATGGAGCAGCTTTCGCAATTCCGGATCATTACGATGGCGTTGCAGGTGATGCTGGCGTTTATCGGGGCTTTGACCCTTGGAATCGGCGGCGTGGGCCTCATGAACATCATGCTCGTAAGCGTGACGCAGCGCACGCGCGAGATCGGGGTTGAGAAAGCATTGGGCGCGCGGCGCTTCGATATCCTTGTGCAGTTCTTGTCAGAGGCGCTTGCGATTACTTTTTTGGGCGGTTTTTTCGGAATTGTACTGGCCTACATTATTTCGATGTCGGTGGGAAACCTGACGTTTTACAGCGCGCTTGCTCAGCACGGCGAAGCTGGGGACATTCGACTGATCATTTCACCGGTAAGCGTGTTGGTTGCGACTGCGATCCTAACGGTGGTGGGGCTGATCAGCGGAATGATTCCGGCCATACGCGCGTCACGCCTCGATCCAATCGAAGCGTTGCACTATGAGTAGAGGATCGTTCTGAAGAGAGCGGTCGCGGTCCCATCCTAAGGATGGAGCGTCGCTTCCATGTGATTTCTCTCGACCTGCCATCGAAGTCATCCGAGTTACGTTTGTTACTTGTTTCCAGCGCAGCGCGGCGGCCACAATAACGACAATGTGCGTTGTTGGATTGGCGACGTCCCAGGGTTGCCGCGCTATCGATTCGTTCGCAGGGCAGCCTTCGAGTTCTCCAATCTCACCAGGGATCAATGGCAAAAGAATTTAATCCGGATCGCCCGACCGTTCTGGCCGCGATCTTACTTGTTGTCGTTACGCTGGCGATCTTTGCGCCGGTGATTTCGTATCAGTTCATTAACGTCGATGACAATGTTTACGTGGTGGCGAACGAGCATGTGCGCCAGGGATTGAGTTTGCACAACGGATGGTGGGCGCTTACGGCGCTCGAAGCGGCGAACTGGCATCCGGTGACGTGGCTCTCGCACCTGATGGATGTCAGCCTATTCGGACTGAATCCGCACGGGCATCATGCTACCAGCCTCATTATTCATGTGCTCAACGTGCTCCTGCTGTTCTTCTGGTTGCGCAGCGCGACTGGAGTCGTGTGGAAGAGCGCCTTCGTTGCCGCGGTATTTGCGGTGCATCCGCTGGCGCTGGAGTCGGTCGCGTGGATCGCCGAGCGAAAGAATGTGCTGTCCACTTTCTTCCTGCTGCTGACGCTGCTGGCTTATCTCTGGTATGTGCGCAAGCCGCAGGTTGGGCGATATCTGGTGGTGGCCCTGCTGCTTGCCCTTGGATTGATGGCCAAGCCGATGCTGGTGACGGCTCCATTTGTGTTGCTGTTGCTCGACTACTGGCCTCTCAATCGGCTCACGGTTGGTTCTGCGCCGGGAGCGGCCGGCGAGGTGCCGGCTTCAGCGCTAAATATTTTCTTTTGGCGATGCGTGGAGAAACTGCCCCCGCTGCTATTGGCCGTCGCGAGCTCGGTACTGACGGTCAAGGCGCAGGCGCTCGATAGTGAGATCAAAGTCGTTCCGTTTCTCGCGAGGCTGGCAAACGCTGGATTCTCGTACGGCGTGTATTTAAAACAAATGCTGTGGCCGGATCAGCTGGCGATCTTTTATCCGTTTCGATATTTCGGATTGTCCGCTTGGCAGGTCGTCGGCTCGCTGCTACTCGTGTCCGTGATCACAGTGCTGGTGATTTGGCAGATCAAGAAGCGGCCTTATCTTGCAGTCGGATGGTTCTGGTATCTGGGCACATTGATCCCGGTGATCGGGCTGGTTCACGTTGGAGATTTATCGCACGCTGACCGGTATACATACGTGCCTCTGCTGGGAATATTTATTGCGATTACCTGGGGCCTCGGGGAGCTGGGGGCGCAAGTTCCGAAGTTGCGCTATGGATTGATTGCGGCGGCGGCGATCGTGGTCGCGGCTCTGGCCATCAAGACGACGCGCGACATTTCTTACTGGCATGACGGCGTCAGCATTTCCGAACACTCTATCGCCGTCACTGGAACGAATTGCCTGATGGAACGCACGCTGGGCGAGACGCTATATGTGCAAGGACGCGTCGATGAGGCCGTCGAGCATCTGACGCGCTCGGTGCAGGATCAGCCCACGGATGCTGCTCTTTATGACTTGGGCACGATCGATCTGCAGCAGAATAAGGTCGCCGAAGCGACGGCGTATTTTCAGCAGGCGCTCCAGTATCCGGGCGACGAGCACATGCTGGCGCAGATTCACAACAATCTTGCCGTGATCGAGATGCAGCAAGGAGCCTTCGCCGAAGCCGAACCACATTTCAAGGAATCGCTTCGGTTAGATCCGAGTTCGGCACGACACCGCGTGGCTTACGGATGGATGCTTGCGAAAGAGGCGAGATACGACGAAGCAGCCGCGCAATTCGAAGAGGCCGTGAAGAGCGCTCCCGATGCGATGGCGTATTTTTATTTGGGCTCCGCGCTCGAGCAGCAACATAAATTCGACCAAGCCACCGAAGCTTACCGCAAGACTCTCGTGTTGGCTCCAAACCTTCAGGAAGCCCAAGCGCGCCTAAACGCCATCGCCGCCCTTCGGCAGTAGAGACTCGGTCTGAATTCGATGTCTGGACCACCCCAAACCACCAGGGTAAAAAGCAGAAAAAGCTAATTTCCCCTCGCATCATTTAGACTCTCCGTGGAATCTAAGCAGGGAAAATCTTCTTGTGAGGGTGGCTATGCGTTTCACTCAAGCTGCGGTTGGCGCTGCAGTTGTGCTGGCAGTTCTCTCCTCTTTCAATCCAAAAGTTCAGGCTGCAGATAGTCCATTTCACGACGCGCCGGCGTCGGCGAAAGCGATGAAAAACCCCTTGGCGGGGCAGCAGGCCGCAGTGGACGCGGGCAAAACCGTATATGCGCGGAACTGCCTGTCGTGCCACGGAAAGGCGGGACAGGGCACGGGCAACGTGCCGTCGCTCGTCGATGGCAAACTCAAGGGTGTGACCGAGGGTGAGATTTTCTGGTTCATCACCAAGGGCGACAAGGATAACGGGATGCCTTCTTGGGCGTTTCTGCCGGAAGAGAAGCGCTGGCAGGCGGTGAGCTATGTAGAAGCAATGGCGTCGGGCAAGGTGACAGCGGCTGCGGCGACTCCGGCGGCGGCTTCGGCCATGACGGCGTCGATCAAAGATCCGTCGCCGCAAGCGCCGTTTACCGACTTCCGCTACGAGAAGCCGGGAACTTTCCGCAAGATTACGGTTAATGATTTGCCTCAACCGTTTGCGACCGAGTCGGCGCGGAACGGAGCGGAAGTAGTGGCGCGGCCGAACGACGCGTGGCCGGTGGCGCTTCCAGGCTTCAAGGTCGAGCTATTCGCGACGGGGTTGGAAAATCCGCGGTGGATGCGAACGGCGCCGAACGGCGACATTTTTCTGGCGGAGATGGAGCCGGGGAAAATAATGGTCTTTCGCGGCATGACTAGCGACGGAAAGCCGGAGCAGACTTCCGTTTTTGCGGAAGGGCTGAAGCATCCGTACGGTATCGCGTTTTATCCGCCGGGCCCGGATCCGGAGTGGATTTATATCGGAGATGAAAGCGAGTTGCTGCGGTTTCCGTATCACAACGGCGATCTGAAAGTGACTGGGGCGTCTCAGCATATTGCGAACCTGCCTCCCAGCGGGCACAACACGCGCGCCGTGGAGTTCTCTCCGGACGGCAAGAAGATGTTCGTGGCTGTGGGATCAGGATCGAATGTGGATGATCCGGACACGCATCCGGGCGAGAAGGGTCGCGCCGATATTCTTTGGTGCGATCCGGCGAATTGTGAATTGAAGGTCTATGCGTATGGGATTCGCAATGCTGGCGGAGGGATTAAGGTGAATCCGCAGACGGGTGAGTTGTGGTGTTCGGTAAATGAGCGCGATGCGCTCGGTGACAACCTTGTACCGGATTACATCACGCACGTGCAGGAGGGCGGATTCTATGGTTGGCCGTGGTGGTATATGGGCGCGCATCAGGATCCACGGCACAAAGGGAAGCATCCGGAGTTGAAGGACAAGGCGATTGTGCCGGATGTGTTACTGCAGCCGCACAACGCATCGCTGGAATTCACGTTCTATCAGGGAGACAAATTCCCAGCAGAATACAAGGGAGACATTTTCGCGGCGGAACATGGATCGTGGAACAAGGCTGTCCGGGTGGGATATGAAGTGATTCGTGTGCCGCTGCACCAGACGGGCCATGCGACCGGTGAGTACGAGGACTTTCTGACGGGCTTCGTGCTGCCAAATGGTCAGGTGTGGGGGCGTCCGGTGGGAATGACGGAGGCTCCGGATGGATCGCTGCTGGTGAGCGACGACGGATCGGGCTCGATTTGGAGAGTGAGCTATACGGGGAAGTGAAAAGTAGTGGCTGGTGAATAGTGGTTAGTAACTAATGGCCAGAGATGGAGCTTTCTGCTAATCACTGATTACTAGCCACTGTTAATGAAAGTCGTGCGAGATGGTTTCGGCTTTGGTAACGAATAGCGGTTGGACGCGCTCGGCGCGGACTGAGATAACGTTGTCTTGATTCTGCAGTATTCCTTCTACGGCTAAAAATCGCTCGCTCGTTAGCAGCAAGCGGTTCTGGTGAAACAGATCCGGACGGATGATGGCGTTCGCAACTCCAGTTTCATCTTCCAAACTTAAAAACACGAATCCTTTGGCGGTGCCAGGTCGTTGGCGTGTAATGACGCACCCGCCGATACGAAGGCGCTTGCCCGTGGGCAGATCGCGCAGCTCGATGGCGCGCCTAATGCCCATGGCATTGAGCCATGCGCGACGGTAGGCCATGGGATGCGGGCCGACTGTGAGTCCAGTACCGTGGAAGTCGGCGACTAGCCGCTCTTCGTGGTTCATGCGAGCGAGTGGGGATGGAACGTCGGGCTCAGGTTGGGATTCGAGTAATGGGCCCGAGGGACGCACGGCGCGTTCGATCTGCCAAAGGGCGTCGCGGCGGTGGAGTTGCGAGTTGCGAGTCCCTCGCGTTTGCTCAGGTGTTGGAATGACAAAGTTCTTACTGGCCCCTGACCACTGATCACTAGCCACTGCATTCAACGCGCCGATTTCCGCGAGAGTGGTAAGTTCAGGCTTGCGAAGTTCGGGGACGCGGCGAGTGAGATCGTGGATCGATTTGAACGGAGAAATAGTGCGTTCGAGGAGGAGGGATCGGGCGGCCTCTTCACGCAATCCGCGAACATAGCGCAGGCCCATGCGGAGAGCGGGAGCGCGGTCGTTGGTTGTTTGCCGATGGTCTTTTGAACTTTCGTGTGAGTCGGCGGGGTCTTTCTCGTTCGATTCTTTAATTGTCTTCTTTCGTCCCTCCGTGGCTTGGTTCTTTATTTCTTGTGCCGCCCCACGGTTTGCGCGGTGGGCTGCATTCTGTCGCCGCTCCGCGGCTGAGTCTTCGAAGTCTTCAGGGCCAACGACCGACGACTGACGACTAGCGACCTCACCGAGAACTGAGAACTGAGAACTAAGAACGGGTTCAAGCGTGCAATTCCAATCTGACTTCGTCACGTCGACCGGCAGCAGTTTCAGGCCGTGGCGCTGGGCGTCTTTGACGATCGTCGCCGGTGAATAGAAGCCCATCGGCTGGTTGTTGAGTAACGCGGCGGTGAAAGCGGCGAGGTAGTGGCACTTCAGATAGGCGCTGGCGTAAGCAATCAGAGCGAAGCTGGCGGCGTGAGATTCGGGGAATCCATAAAGTGCGAATGACGTAATCGAGAGAATGATTTCTTCCTGCGCTTTGGGGGAAATTCCATTGGCAGTCATACCACTGCGGAGTTTAGCCTCGATCTCCTTCATGCGAGCTTGCGAGCGCTTGAATCCCATGGCGCGGCGGAGATCTTCAGCTTCGCCTCCAGTGAAGTTGGCGGCGATCATCGCGATGCGCAAGAGTTGTTCCTGAAAAAGCGGTACGCCCAGCGTGCGCTTCAGTACGGGTTCGAGCGAGGGGTGCGCATAGGTGACTTCTTCTTTTCCCTGGCGGCGCTGCAAAAAGGGATTCACCATCTGTCCGACGATCGGGCCCGGGCGGATGATCGCGACCTGCACCACGACATCGTAGAAACGCACGGGGCGCAGGCGCGGCAGGCACGACATCTGCGCGCGACTTTCGACCTGGAACATTCCCACAGTGTCGGCTTGCTGCAAAGTGGAGTAGACCTGAGGGTCTGCCTGCGGAAGATGCGCGAGATCAACTTCCTCCTGATAGTGATCGCGAATGAGTTCGATGGAATCTTTCAGCACGGCCATCATGCCAAGGCCGAGCAGATCGACTTTGATGATGCCCATGTCGGCGCAATCTTCTTTGTCCCACTGCACGACGACGCGGCCGGGCATTGAGGCAGGCTCGAGCGGGACGACGGAATCGAGCTGTCCCTGGCAAATGACCATGCCACCGGAGTGCTGGCCGAGATGGCGTGGCATGTCTTGCACGGCGAGGCAGAGTTCATAATATTTGCGTAAACGCGGGTGGGAGAGATCGAGTCCTGCATCGCGAAAGCGACGATCGAGCGCATCGTTTTCATCGCGGAATTCCCAGGTGGCGACGGCGGCAGAAATCCTGTTGAGTGTTTCAGGATCGAATCCAAGAGCCTTTCCCATCTCGCGCGCGGCCATGCGGTTGCGATAAGTGATGACGTTAGCGGTCATCGCAGCGCCGCGCTCGCCGTATCGCCTGTAAACGTACTGGATCACTTTTTCTCGCTCATCACCGCTGGGAAGATCGAGATCGATGTCGGGCCATTCACCGCGCTCTTCAGAAAGAAAACGCTCGAAGAGAAGTTCCATGCTGACAGCATCGACGGCGGTGATGCCGAGCGAGTAACAGACAGCGCTGTTGGCGGCGGATCCGCGTCCCTGAACAAGAATGTTTTCCTCGCGGCAGTAGCGGATAAGATCCCAGACGATGAGGAAGTATCCGGCGAGTTTTAACTTCTCAATGAGAGCGAGCTCTTTTTTGATTTGCAGGCGAGCCCTCGACTGCATTTCCTGCGAGGCGCCGCCGTAGCGGGTGTGGAAGCCTTCCCAGGCTTTTTGGTGCAGGAAGGAATTCATGGTCTCGCCTTCGGGCACGGGATAGCGCGGGAATTCGTAGCCGAGATCGTTGAGCGTGAATTCGAGGCGGTTCGAGAGTTCGACGGTATTGCTGATTGCTTCGGGCAGATCGGCGAAGAGGTGCTGCATCTCCTGCGGAGATTTCAAGTGACGTTCGGAGTTGCGGGAGAGCAGGCGTCCGGCGGTCGAGAGAGTGCGATGGTGGCGGATGGCGGTGAAGGCGTCGCAGAGCTCGCGGGCTTTTGGGATGGCATAGTTCACACCATTCGTTGCTAGCAGAGGGAGATGGAATGAGCGGGCGAGATCAATAGCGGCGCGATTGCGGAATTCTTCTTCGCGGTGGAAATGGCGCTGCAGTTCGACGTAAACATTTTTGGGCCCGAAGATACCGATGAGTTGATCGAGTTGATTGTTTGCTTCGTTGCTTCCGCCTTGGCGCAGTGCTGCGGCGAGCGGGCCTTCGTCGCCGCCGGTGAGGCAGATTAATCCTTTGGCGTGCTCTTCGAGTTCTTGCGCGGTGACGGCGCCTTCGCCTTTCTTGGCGCGCAACTTCATTTTGGTGATCAGGCGGCAGAGATTTTGGTAGCCGGCACGGGATGAGACGAGAAGGGGAAGACGGAATTTACCACGGAGGCACTGAGTCGCGGAGGAATCGCTAACGGTTGCTTTTTGACCGTTGATTGAATCTGTGGGAATCCGCGAAGATCTGTGGCGAATGCTCTTCTCTGTGTCTCCGTGACTCCGTGGTAAAAACAAATTCGTCGACACTTCTGCGCCGATGTGGGCTTTGATTTTTGTTTTATCCGCAGCAAGGTGAAAGCGTGGGGCGCCATAGACACCGTCGGTGTCGAGCAGCGCCATGGCAGGCATCTGGAAGTGCGAGCACACTGCCATCATTTCCTCGGGCAGGGAAGCGCCTTCGAGGAAGCTGAAAGCGGAACGGGCGTGAAGTTCTACAAACAAGTTGTCAGTACTCAGTACTCAGTAAGAACCCAGAAAACAGGCTTTTACTGAGTACCGAGTACTGACAACTGCTTTTCAGTCATATGTTCCTTCCACGAACCATCCACCGCCGAGCAGATCGTGCACGAGGCGATAGAACGAGACAGCTTCTCCGGTGCGCAGAGCGAGATCCCATTCGTCGCGGGACCAGGCTTCGCGCTCCCACCAATCGCCGGAAAAGCGCCAGGGACCGGCCTTCCACAGGACATCCCCTTGCACATCTTTCTTTCGACAAACCAAATACGTAGGTTGGCCGTTTTCTAACGTCACGTTGGCACGCAGCGGTGGACGGAAGCGGCGCAGAGCGGTCACGGCTGATTGTGCTTCAGCTGCATCCGGAGTTTTCTTTGGCGGAATTTTGCGCGCGACTTCGGCGACAAAGCGGCGCATGCGAAATCCTTCGGGATGGTGCGTGTCGAGCAATTCGAGCGCGCCGACTTTGTGTTCGCCGACGATGCCGGCGATGCGGGCGAGAGTGAGTTCCAGTTTTTCGGGCTCGGGGGATGGAGGGAGGAAGAGTCCTCCCTGAGCTGAGCGCGGTCGAGCAGGTTCCGCGGCGAGATGAATTTTCATGATCGGTGCTCCGGGAGGATGCGCGTTGAGATCGAGTTGCAGAAGTTTCAGGAAAACTTTGGCGTCGAGCATGGGAAGGGGCAGATTTAATTTGCGGGTGAATTTTGGGTGGCGGCTGTGAGCAAGCGGAGCTTCGCTCCGCCGGACAGCTTCCACCACACGAGGGCGTCTGTCCCCACAAATTCTTACTGTTATCGACGGTGTCGTTCTCGCTAGGGATGCCGGTATTTACGGATTCGTCGTCGATGCCGGTTAGGTTCGAAAGGTCGAGCGTGAGACGCAGTTCTTGCGTGGCCAACGCGCGAGATCCCAGGCGGGCACAGAGTTGTTCGAGCAGACGATTCAGCAGAAAAGCCAGAGGTTCGAGCAGGACGATGGGATGTTCGAGTTCGACGGCTTCTTCGAATACCAGCGGGACTTCGACGGGAACCAGCGTACGCGTCGCGGCGCCACGCGCGAGTTTCTGGAAGTGGAGGCCTTGCTGTCCGAGGCGTTCGCTTAGTGCCACGTTTGGCAGCGCAGCCAATGCACGCAGGTTGCGGATGCCCCAGCGGGCCAGAGTTTCGAGCAGGCCATTGGCGGACTTTTTTTCTTCATCGTCGAGGCGGTCACTGAATAACACTTCCACTGGGAGGGAACCGAGATGTTCTGCTTCTTTGCCAGCGGGAATTACGGTGATGCTTTGGAAGCCGCGAGCAGCGAGCAGGGCTGCGTCGGGATTGGAGGCAACAGCGATGTTGGCTTTGAGTCCGAGCGCGGCAGCGCGATCGAAAATTGCGCGAGAAATTTTATTCAGCGATCCGAATAAAGATTCCATTCCGGCGAGGTCGAGGAGAACCGTGTCGCAGGCGGCATCTTCTACGCAGGGAGAGAACGATTGGGCACAATCGAGCAAGGCAGCGTGTGCGGACGATTCCTGCAAAGCAGAGCGCGTGCGAAGAACGAGTTCAGAGCAGAGTTCGGCTTGAGCTTTGGTCATTCCGGGCGTGATGGTCAGGTGCTCGGCGTGATCGTTGACCGCGATAACTTTTTCGAGAGGCGGTTTGCCTTCGAGGATGGCAAGAGGATGGGCCTGCAGTTCTGGTTCGGCGCGAAGTGCGGCCGCAATGGGAAAATTCGGGACGTAGATGCAGGCGAACGGCATGGCGACATTGAGTCATTCAGTCATTGAGTCGTTTGTTTTTCATCCGGCCCAGGCAGTTTTAGTTGCGAAGGCGACGGAGTGCGCGGGTTTGCGGTTGATGCGGGAGCGGGCGAGTTCGGCGTGGACGTTCAATCCATCCAGCAAATTGGCGTGCGTGGGATTCGCGATTTGTGTCCGCTGTATGGCTTTTTCTGAATCATTCTGCACTCCTAATTGCAGCAGCAGGGTCGAGCAGCTTCCGGCGATGGGGTGCTGTTCGATCGCCAGCAGGATCGTGGGTTTGTGCTCGACGGCGCGGCGGAAGCGGAACCATGTGGTCAGCGGGATGCGGCGCGCGGATTGCGGCGGCAGGTCGCTGAGGTCGAGGACGATAAGGCCGAAGCCTCCGCTCTCGAGCAGGAGATCAGTGGCGCGGAGGACTTGTTCGAGACGGTGCTCGGATTGACGAGATACATTTTCCCTCGCCATATTTTCCTTCACATCGAAGTTGAATTTTGCCTGCACAGAATTTCCGGATTCTCGCGCAAAAGGCGCGCGAGAAATGGGGACCCTCGTTTCTGTTTCTGTTTTTCTTTTTCCTCGGATCGCGATGTCTCTGTGGTGGATCTTCTCCGCAGCGCACCCAGAGCAGGCGTTCGAGATCGATGCCGGATGCGGCAGCAGAATGTGGATCGAGGGCATCGCTGGCGTCGATGACGACGCAGTATTCTCCCCGGCGGGTTGCGGCGGCGAGGGCAGCTAGCAGGACGGTGGTGCGTCCGGAGGATGGTGGGCCGCAGATTTCGGTGAGGCATCCGCGGGGCAGGCCTCCGGTAAGCGAGTCGAGGGCGGGGATGCCGCTGGAGACCATTTCCGGGGCCGAGCGGACCTCCAGACGGGAGGCTGACGTTACGCGGGCCGGAGGAATTCTCGATTGCTGATTCTTGATGGTGGATTGAAGCGTCTCCCAGATAGTCGAGCTTCGCTCGACCGGACAGCCGAGGGCGGCTGTCCCCACAAGAGCTTCCTCTGGAACTTGACGGGTACCGGGGAGCGAGCGCACCTCGCCATCTGCTTCATCCTCAAAGACAAAAGGGCGGCCCAGGGCCGCCGAAGTGGAAACCACTGCGGAAGACATAAGATTCCTCGGAAGATTTCAGGGAACGCCGGGGCTGGAGCCGTCGGAGGCGCTTTCGCTTTTTATTCGCCTTTGGAGATTGTGCTTCTCGGCGGTCGGATTGTCAAGAGCCTTGTGGATCGATCTTTATGAGCCTTCCGACGTGCCACGGAGCCCCGAGATCGAGCTAATCCGAATCCGAAAAAAAATGGGGGCGATTTTCTCGTCTGGCACCTTGGGCCGGCGGGCGGCTACCGCATTCAGCCACCATTGAGTCCTTTTTTCCAAAAGGCGGCGAGCATGATTGCGCTCGTCGGTGAATTGAGGCTCGTGCAATTCCTGATATTCCCCGGTCACAATGACGCTGGTCCATTCAGTCTGACCGGTGGACTCGTCCATCTGCACGCAAACTTTCGGGATTGGTCCGCATCCAGCTGATCTTTTTTCCGAATGTCGCGAAAACATAAATGTAGCCAGGTTCATAGGCGATCCCGACCGGCACTACATACGGTTGATCGTCGAGTGAACATGCCAATCTAGCAATAGAGGTGCGGGCTAGAATCTCAAGACATTCCTTCTCTGTAACTTCATCGATCTGCATAATTGTTTACCCTGTTCGAGTATTCTCTCACCGTCACGACCATGCTCACATAGTTTTACCCCATCCGTCTAAGCGCAACAGCATTGTGATCCACTTGTGTCCTGTCCACGACTTTCAATCCAGGTTGTAAATCGTTGTCTGCCGGATCCCGGCAGCGAGAAGGAGCTTTCCATGCACAAAGTTCGTCTGCTTGTATTGTTGTCCGCTGTTTTGTTGGCTGGAAGTATTGCCCAGGCCCAAACCGCTACCGGGGAAACCTTGATGCTGAATCTGCCGCGGCAGAGCCAGCATGCGCAGGTGATGCAGCGCATCGGCGTCACCGACATCACGATTAACTATCACCGTCCGCTGGCGAATGGGCGCCAGATCTGGGGCAAGGTCGTTCCTTACGGCCAGGTGTGGCGCGCCGGAGCGAATGAAAATACGACCATCACGTTCACCGATCCGGTCACGATTGAAGGGCAGGCTCTCGACAAGGGGACTTACGGCCTGCACATGATCCCGGGCGAGAACCAGTGGACGGTGATCTTCTCGAAGGATTCGACTTCCTGGGGCAGCTTTTCCTACAAACAGGAGCAGGACGCATTGCGCGTGAATGTGAAGCCGCAGACGGCGGAGCTACATGATGCGCTGGCCTACGATTTCAACGACGTCAAGCCGGATTCGACGGTCGTCACTTTGAGCTGGGACAAGGTTGCAGTGGCGTTCAAAGTGCAGGTCAACGTGAACGAGATTGTTACCGCAAGCATTCACCGCCAGCTGTACGGGCTCAACCAGTATTACTGGGAAGGCTGGGACGACGCAGCGGGATATTTCCTGGCGAACAAGATCAATCTCGATGAGGCGCTGAAGGACGAAGATCAATCGATCCAGGCCGAAGAGCGTTTTGACAACCTGATGAACAAGGCGAAAATCCTGGACGCGTTAGGACGCAAGGAAGACGCTACCCTGTATCGGAGCAAGGCACTCGACAAGGGAAGCGCGCTGCAGCTTTATTTTTACGGCCGCCAGTTGCAGAACGAAAAGAAAGCGGACGAGGCCTTTGCCGTCTATCGTTCGACGGCGAAGAAATTTCCCGACTTCTGGACTTCGCATATGGGCTTGGCCCGCGTGTACAGCGCTCAGGGGGATTTTGATAATGCCGTGAAGGAAGTGAAATTGTCGTTGGCGTCGGCGCCGGATTCGAACAAATCGAATCTCGAGGGTTACGTGAAGCGGCTGCAGAACAAGGAGGATATTAACCGGTGAGAATTGAGGAGACAGCGCTCGGCTCCGCCTTCGCTTGGACGGCCGAGGCGGCCGTCTCCACATGAGCTCTTCGACATGCGCAGAAAAAAGGGGCCAGCCTTTTCGGGTTGGCCCTTTTTCTTTGACCCGTCTACCAGACGCGGCAGGCGTTGGTGCGGACCATCTTTTGTCCGGATTTGCAGCTGAAGGCCTGCTCGAATTCCGGCATGTTCGATACGACATTGTTGATTCGGAAGACGGGCAGAGAATGCGGATCGGTGGTCACGATCACGCTCGCGATCTGCGGGCGGATGCTGGCGCACCATGAGTAGGCATACGAAAGGAAGAATCGCTGGCGATAGGTCCAGCCGTCGGATCCTTTGTCGTCGAGTGATTTGCCCTGCTGCTTCAGCGAGGCTTCGAGCGCATTGAGCGCCAGATGGATGCCGCCATTGTCGGCAGTGTCCTCTCCTTGCGTAAGCAAGCCGTTCTGCTTGACTCCCGGGCCAGCATCAGGGACATCCTGCGTGTACTCGTCGGAGATGCATTTGCCGCGTTCGTCATATTGCTTCGCGTCTTCGGCGGTCCACCAGTCGCGCAGGTTGCCGTGGGCGTCGAATTTGCGCCCCTGATCGTCGAAGCCGTGGATGATCTCGTGGCCGATGACCATTCCGATTGCGCCAAAGTTCACAGCGTCATCTTTCGCCGAGTCGAAGAACGGCGGCTGCAAAATACCGGCGGGAAAGTTGATGGTGTTGAGCTGAGGATCATAGTAGGCATTAATGGTCGGCGGAGTCATCGTCCATTCCGCGCGATCAACGGGCTTGCCAATCTTGGCGACCCAGCGTTCGAATTCGAATGATGATGCCTGCGCGACGTTGCTCGCCCAGCTATCGCGAACGATCTTAACGCTCGAATAATCGCGCCAGTGGGAGGGGTAGCCGATTTTGTCTTCGATTCCTTTCAGCTTGACGATGGCCTGCTCCTTGGTCGCTGGAGACATCCAGGAAAGGCTCTCGATGTCGGAGTGGAGCGCGGTTTCGATGGCGTGCACCATCTGCAGCGTGCGGGCTTTGCTCTCGGGTGGGAAGGCTCGGTCCACATAGGCCTGTCCTAACGCTTCTCCGAGATCGCGATCTGCCCCGTGAACGCATCGGCGCCAGCGCGGCAGTTGCTCTTCAGCTCCGGCGAGCGTGTGCGCGAAGAAGTCGAAGTTCTCGTCGACCATCGCTTTGGTCAGCGTCGGGGAGGCGCGGTGAATCACGTGCCAGCGCAGATAAGCCTTCCAATGATCGAGCGGATGATCGGCGATCAGCTTCTGCTCGGCGCGGAAGAAGTCGGGTGAGGTGACGATGTAGTGATCACTGGCCGGAGCGTTCACGGCCTTGAGATAGACGCTCCAATCGATGGCGGGGGTGAGCGCCTTGACCTGTGCGAGGCTCATCTTGTTGTTGATGTTCTTGGGATCGCGGCGCTTGACGTTATCCATCTGCGCCTGCGCCATTGCGGTTTCGAGTTCAAGGACGGTCGCGGCATCAGCAGTAGCTTGCGACTCGGATTCTCCGGCGAGTTCGAACATCTTCTGCACGTGTGCACGATACTTTATGAGCAGCGCTTTCGACTTTTCGTCTTTGTTCAGATAGTAATCGCGATTCGGGAGGCTCAACCCGCCTTGGTCGAGCTGCGCAACGACCATCGACGCGTTGTCATAATCCTGCTGGCCGGTGAAGCCGAAGAGCGGCGAATTGCTCTGATTGTCGCTGCTCTCCCATGCACCAGGGTAAAGATGATGCAGGTGCGCAATCTCAAGCGTCAGGTCAGCCTTGGATTTCATCGCTGCGATGCGGTCGAGTTCGGGTTGGATCGGCTTCAGACCGGCGGCTTCGATGCCGCTTTCGTCCATGCAGGCGGCCCAATAGTCGCCGATCTTCTGCTGAACGGGGCTGCGGCTCGAATCGTTCTTGCTGGCGGCTTCCAGAGTTTCACGGAGGATGCCTTCGTTCCAGAGTTCGAGGCCGCTGCCCGTGCTCCAAAAAACCTGGTCCGCTGGGATGGGATTGGCGCTCAGCCACTTGTTGCACGAATACTTATAGAAATCGTTGCAGGCATCGAGCGACGGGTCGACCAGTTGCGGATCGAAATGTTCGAGCTTCGTTTCTTTGGCTTGATCGGCGCCCGACGTTTCTGTGGCGCGCGCGGTGTGGGTGAGAACGTTCTGAGCTGAAATATTTTGGGCAAACGCTGACATGGTCAGGCTTGCGACCAGCACAGCAGAGATCCGGGAAATCGTCATAGATCCTCTTGAGATTGATTTTGACTTTGGATTGACTGGAGCAGGGCGGTGGAAGATACGCATATTTGGGAAGAAAGTTCCGTACGGCAAAAGGCCAGACACACGCTGGCCCGAACGATCAACATACTACAGACGTGCTCGAAGGCGGGTGGTTAGCGCTGGTGAGCCGGAACTGTGACATGATGGATGAGTGAAGAAACAAGCGTCCGACCAACAATTCCATGACCGCCGCTATCAAGAGCGGAAACGAGCCGAAGCAGCGAAGCAAGTGGCACCAAAGAAGGCTGCACGCGAGACGAGTCCAGGCGTCCACCCACAAGAGAAAGAAACGAAACCTTCCAATTAGCCGGTGTTGTGCAGGCCGGCGGCGATTCCGTTGATGGTGGCGCCCATCGGGTATTCCAGGTCCGAACTGGGCTGTCCCTGCTGTTTTCGCCGCAGCAGTTCGACTTGAATCAAACTCATCGGGTCCACGTAAGGATTGCGTAGGCGAATCGAGCGCGCCAGAACGCGGTTGCGCGCGAGCAAGTCGCGCTGCCCGCTGACTCGCAGGATCATCCGGCGGGAGCGCAGGAATTCTTCCTGCAGCATGGCGAATACACGCTTCCTCAGCGTTGGATTCTTAACCAATCCGGAATAATTTCTAGCGATGCCGAGATCTGCCTTTGCCATGCCGAGTTCTACGTTGCTCAACATGCCCGAGAACATGGGGAAGCCTTTTACAATTTCGCGTAGGAGCGTCTCGTGCGCGGCACTCTTCTTGGCAAATTGCTCGAGAGCGAATCCAACGCCGAACCAGGCGGGCACGGCGAAGCGGCTTTGCATCCAGCCAAAGACCCACGGGATGGCGCGCAAGTCCTCGAGTTTACGGCCTTTGCTGCGCCGCGCCGGGCGTGAACCGATGCGGGCCGTATCGAGCTCGTTGACGGGTGTCGCTTGCTCGAAATATTCGAGCGCGTCAGGATTTTCCGCGATCTCGCTCCGGTAGACACGGAAGGCCTCCTGCGACATCTCCTCGATCGCTTCCACCCAAGCCGCCGGAGGCCCGGATGGATCACCGCCGGGGCGAGTCAGCGCTTCGAGACTCGCTGCGATCATCAATTCCAGATTCCATTCGGCGAGAACCGGATCGGCATACTTCCAGTTGAGAACCTCGCCTTGCTCGGTGACGCGAATCTGTCCAGAGAAACAGCCCGGCGGTTGCGCCAGAATCGCAGAGTGAGTCGGGCCGCCGCCGCGTCCCACGGTGCCGCCGCGGCCGTGAAACAGGCGGAGCTTGACTCCGCTTTCTTTCGCGGCCTTATGCAACTCGCGATGCGCTTTGTAGAGCTCCCATGTGCTCGTCAGCATGCCGCCATCTTTGTTCGAGTCGGAGTAGCCGAGCATGACCTCCTGCCAGCGTCCCCAGGAATCGAGTAGAGATTGATATTCGGGATCGCTCCACAGACGGCGCATGATGACGCTGGACGAGCGCAGTGAGTCGATGGATTCGAAGAGAGGAATCGGCATCAGGCCGGGATCGGTCTTGGATCCGGCAATTTGAACTCCGGCTAATTTTGCGAGGCGGAGGACGGCGAGGACGTCGGATTCCGATTCCGCACCGCTGATGATGTAGTTACGAATCGATTGCACTGGATAACTGCTTTTCAGCTGAGCAATCGTGCGGAAGGTTTCGAGCAGTTCTGTGGCCTCTGCCGATTCGGGCTTTTTGTCGAGAGCTGGGCCGAGTTCTTTTAAGACCTGCGCGTGCACGCGCGCATGCTGGCGGATATCGAGCGCGTAGAGGTGGAATCCAAACTTGCGCACCTTGCGCAATAGAGATCCGACGTAAATGTGGGAGAGGCGCTCACCGCGATTCGCCTGCAGGCTCTCGCGCACGAGCAACAGGTCGTGCTCGAACTCGCTGGCACTGTCATATGCCCCGGGTGCGTCCACAGCCTCACGGCTCTGCTGCAGACGGTGAAACATATAGGAGAGAAAACGCCGATAGGTCTCCGCACGATTTTCAGGTCCCCACGCCAAATGCACGCCCGGAATTGTGTTCTCGTAATGTTCAAGGCGGGTGAGCAACTTTTCGGAGACGCTGGTCTGGCGGCGCGACGAACTGAGACGATCGCTGAGCGCTTCCACATCATCCAGGTACTGACGAAGGATCAAGGCACGCGCCATGTCGAGCGCATCGCGAATGCACTCGGGCTTGACCAGGGGATTGCCGTCGCGGTCGCCGCCGATCCACGAGCCGAAGTGAATGACGTTGGGAACGGTAGATTCGTCGAGAACGAGCCCATACACATCGCGGAACGATTCCACAATCTCTTCGTAAAGACCCGGCAGCGAGTCGAAGATTGAAAGCCGGAAATAACGCAGGCCCATGCGAATCTCGTCGTTCACGGTGGGCTTGGCTAGCCGAACTTCGTCAGTCTGCCAGAGCGAAGTTACCTCAGCGCGAATATTGTTCTCGCAGGTTTCGGCTGCCTCCTGTGTTAGCGGCAGACGGTCGAGCCGCCCCAATTGCTGGGCGATGCGGCGGCGCTTCAGCAGAATGGTCTGGCGCGCAACTTCGGTGGGATGAGCCGTGAATACGGGAGTGATCTGAATCTGGCTCAGGGACGCGAGCGCGCTCTCGACGGAGATTCCTGCCTGCTTCATGCGAAGCAAAGTTCCCCGGAATGAGCCCGGAAGAGGCGCGCTATCGCGATCGAGCTTCCCTGCACGGCGGCGGCGTTTGCGATGATTGGTCTCCGCCAGATTGGTCAGCTCGAAGTACGTGGCGAACGCCTTAGTGACCTGGTACGCGCGAGGCAAGTCCATCGTGGAAATAATGTCCTGCGCTTTGGCCATAAGTTCGGACCGAGCTGCAAGCTCCGGGCTGCGTCGCGAGGTCTCGCGATGTTCAATCAGCAGGCGGCGCAGTTCTTCGACCGAATCGAAAACGTCCTGGCCGGATTGCTCCACGAGAACTTGTCCTAGAATTGCGCCGAGCGAACGGACGTCGCGGCGCAAAGGGTTGTCCTTGGCAGGCTCGTTCGAAGGCGCCGTGAGTTCCGCAAGACGGGCCTGCTGGTCGTCCGCTTTCCACAAAAGCTTGGGTTTATTGGCCATCGCAGGGGATGGAAGACAGAATAAATGACGGGGCGGTTCCGTGGGGCGAAATCGATGCGGCAAGCGGGAAGAATGGCGGGCCAGACGAAGGCACAGGCGGCTATTTCGGCACTTCGAAGCGGTATCCGATGCCGCGCAGAGTCTTCAAGTATTGCGGGTGGCGAGGATCGCTTTCGATTTTCTCGCGCAGACGGCGGATATAAACATCAATCGAACGAGGGGTCACGAAAGGCGTTTCCTTCCACACCGCGTCGAGCAGTTGATCACGGGTGAGGACGCGTCCGCGATGATTGGCGAGATATTCGAGCAGCCGGAACTCGCGGACTGTGGTGAGGACATTGCGGCCGTCGACCTGCACCGTCATAGAGAAGACGTCGATCTCCATATTGCCAAGCCGCAGGATGCCGGTGGTCGTTGAAGTCTGGCCTAATCCGCGGAGCACGGAGCGAATCCTGGCGACGAGTTCTCGCGGGCTAAATGGCTTGGTGATGTAGTCGTCGCCGCCAAGCTCCAGTCCTTTGACACGATCGGATTCCGACGTCTTCGCTGTGAGAAAAATGACAGGAGTGGCAGAGAGCGACGGTGTCTGACGAATATGGCGGCAGAGTTCGAAACCATCAGTGCCGGGCAACATTACATCGAGCAGAAACATGGCTGGTTTTTCGCGGGCCGCTTCGGCGAGGAGGGAGGCCCCGCTGACGAAACTTTGCACGTTGAATCCGGAGGCCTGCAAGTTGTGGGCGATCAGGCGCGCGATATCCGCGTCGTCTTCTACAACGAAGATGAGAGGGCGAGGCGAGCCTGCAACGTCGCGCTCCTCGGCCCTCTCGTAGGAATCCATTGGCAGGTACATGCTTTGCTTCGGGCCACCCACGAGGTCACGGATGTTTCCGGTCAGAGAGTTATGTTCCAGACTGTATGGGGGGAATGTTGCGGGAATGTTGCTCTTTGGTTAAAGGGAGATGAATTTGTCAGGCAGTTCTCAGTTCCCGGTTCTCAGTTCTCTGCGGCTTTCAGCATGGGGAGTGATTTTCTTTCCCCCACGGCAAATCGCTCTTGAGCTTCACAAGGTTAGTGGCCATCCGCTCGCCTGTACCTGAGAACTGAGAACTGCTTCTAGTTCGCAGCTTTCTTTTTGGGCATGTGCCGCAGGCTGCGGCCTTCGATGAGGTTGTAGAGATCCTCGGCCAAGTTGGTCGTATGGTCGCCAGCACGTTCCAGTGCTTGAGCCATGAGCAGGATCTCGAAGCCGGAAGTATCCCCCTGCGCGACCGTTTCCGCGAGGTGCTTCTGGAATAAAGTATGACAAACGCGATCGATTTCTTTATCCATCTGCAGCACCTTGCGGGCGCACTCGAGATCGAGCGTCGAGAATCCCTGGTGGATCAGGTCGAGCATGTCGCGTAGCACGGACGACATCTCCACCAGTTGGCGCACATCCGAGGCAGGGATTTTGGAGCTGCGGGACTGGACGCGCATAGCCACGCTCATGACAAGATCTCCGATGCGTTCGAGATCTGTGGTGGACTTCAGGCTCGAAAGCAGCTGACGGGCACGGGTTTCGTTGACCCGGGTGATCGCGGCTGGTAGACGCTCGTCGATCTGGCGCTCGATCAGGTCGAGTTCTTTTTCGCAATCCTTGATGGCAAGAAAGGCCATTCGGGAAGAGTTGGTGAGCAGGTCGCGAACGTTGAAGGCGGCGTCGCGGGCGATCAGGCAAGCTTTGAGAGCAAGGTTCGCGAGGTCGTCGGCACTTCCCGCTTTTGAGCGCGAAGCGGCATCCGAGGTATTGCTCGTTCGCGGATTCAACTCGCCACCTTGTGCTTTGCTTCTTCTTTCGGAGGCTGCTTTGCGTGGCATCGGTTTGAAGTGGTACGTTGACTTTCTGAGCTACGGAAGCAGTTTAGTCCGGAAATGTGAAAGGATCGTTACAAGAGTTGCTGTATACGGGGGTCGAAGGACGTCTGGCTCTGCCTAACGATTAAGGAGATCGATCGTGAATCTAGCTGATTATTTGCGCCGCCAGTTCGCCTACGATGCCTGGGCAAACGAAGAAGTTCTGAAAGCGATACGAACGAACGCTGGCGAGAACACGCGATCGCTCCAGCTGATGTCCCATATTCTGGCTGCGGAGCGCGTCTGGCTGGAGCGGCTGAAGCAAGTGCCACAAAGCGTTCCGGTCTGGCCCGAGCCCGACCTCGCTCAGTGTGAAGCCGAGGCGACGCAGCTGGGCCGTTTGTGGTTTGAATACCTGGACTTGATTACGGCCGGCGACGTAGCTCTGAACATCTCCTACAAAAACAGCAAGGGGGAGTCGTACTCAAGTGCGATTGTCGACGTGCTTACTCACGTCGTGATGCATTCGGCGTACCACCGCGGCCAGATCGCAAGTCACATGCGAGCGAACGGCCAAACTCCTCCGTATACCGACTTCATCCATGGAGCGCGCCATGGACTATTTGAGAGTAAGGCCTTGCAATTCTGATGGAAGCCCAGAGGTTTCAACTTTTCACTGCGTTGCAGATTCTGGGAGTCTTCGTTTTAGCATTGCTGCTTGTGAAATGGACGACACCCTGGAATGCAGAACGTTACGTTGGCACTATTCTTGCGGTCGCCGGTGTCAGCTTTATCGTGCTCGCCCGATATCAGCTCGGGAAGTCCTTTGCTATACGGCCCGAGGCCCATCACCTCGTAACGACGGGACTGTACTCAAAAATCCGAAATCCTATCTACGTTTTCGGAACGATGCTGATCGCGGGGGTGATGATGGTTCTGCAAAAGCCAATTTTGTGGCTGCTGCTGGCTGTGCTCGTGGTCGGGCAAACGATTCGGGCGCGTCGTGAGGCGCGAGTGCTCGAGTCGGCTTTTGGAGATGAGTATCGCGAGTACCGGCGTAAAACCTGGTTCTAGGCAAGCATTTTGCCGCCATCCGCGCCCGAGACGTAATATCTGAGCGATGAAAAAACTGGCATTTGTAGTCCCACTAGTCTGCGCAATTTTCTTGCTGGCTGCCGATTCTTCCAAGATTCCGGCGATGCCCTTCGCCGTGACCGGGAACTCCGTTGCGGTATTGAAGAATGGGACCGAAGTCTATTCCCTAATGGGAATTGGCATCAAGAAAACCTGGGACGACGTCTCCAACAGGATTTACGTTCTGCACTTTAAATCCGGAAAATGGGTCGAAGGGAGGGCCGTTCCTGGTGTTGCGGGACGGATCGCCTCGTCCGCGATTGGAGCTCGCGGACAGGTCTTTGTGTTTGGTGGATACGTTGTAGATGGAGAAGGGAACGAACTCACTGTCGGGGACGCGAACTCCTATCTTCCCGAAGAACGCCGCTGGTACCGGGCGGCCGATATCCCAGTGCCCGTCGATAGCGCAGTGATTGGGGTGACCCACGACCGGTTTATCTATTTGATCGGGGGACGATCAAAAAATGGTCCGGTAAATAAAGTGCAGGTGTACGACGCAGAGAAGAACACATGGAGTGATGGCACACCGTTTCCCGGTCCAGCGGTGTTTGGCCATGCCGGAGGTTTGGCCGACGAGACGATCGTTTACGTCGACGGAGCCAAAAAGGATGCTGCCTCGGGCAAGTTGGTTGAATCGGATGAATGCTGGATGGGCAAGATCGACAAAAAGGATCCGAACAAAATTGAGTGGAGCAAACTGCCCGCGCATCCCGGGCCTGCCCGCTTCGGTACTGTCGCGGGCGGCGGAGAGCATCGAGTGCTGTTTTCCGGGGGCGCGACCACTCCGCACAATTACAAATTTCTCGATGATCAGGGGAAGCTCGCGGAGATGTCGCCCGTGACTTTCGCCTTCGATCTACATGGCGGCCATTGGGAAACGATCAGCGAGGATACGAATGACGTCCGCTCCGACGAACGAGGGATCGTATTCACTCCGCTTGGACCATTAATCGTTGGTGGGACGTTGAAGAATGGGGCGTACTCGGCGCGTGTATTGGGTCTTGCTAAGAAATGATCGGGAACTACCTTCGTGATCTGGCATATCCGGTTCCTTATGCCTATGATCGAGTTGTCTTAAGAAGACGAACTCAAGCGAAACTCCTTAGGTGAGCGGCGGACGGGCCTCCGACCATCCGCCGCATCTTTTCCGAAAAGTCCTCGCGGCACACGCCCTCATTCCGATGTCTGAATCGGAGAGGGCGGAGCTCATGCTATAGAGACTGATCGTTCGGAGAAAACTGGGGCGGGAGGAACGGTTTCGAACCGTCATCTCCGGGATGGAGCCCCGGCGCATTGCCGTGGTTATGCTACTCCCGCGAAACGATATTTCTCTTCTCGTCGAGGCACCAAACTATTGCATGATGCCGCATCTGTCAATAAGGGTCGCCCCGAAGCCAGCGATGACTGGGGGCGATGAGAAAAACTATTCTCGATAGGACTCGCACAGCTGCGAGTACGGGCCAGTTCTGGCATTTTTCATATCTCCCAACCCAATTAACGAGCGCGCGCCAGGACTAGCGTTACATCGTCCGGTTGTTCGTTGTCGCCAATCCAGTTTTCCACTGCGGTCGTCACGATCTGACTGATCTGACCCAAAGGAAGGTGGCGATTGTCGCGGACAAGCTCAATCAACCGGTGCTCGCCGAATTCTCCGAACTCGTTTTCTGGTTCTGTGACACCGTCGCTGTAGGCGACAAAGATTTCGCCTGGATGCATTTCGACCGCGCCTTCCTCGTAGGTCATATTGTCAAAGAGGCCAACCACGGTGCCACCGGCTTCGAGCCTTCGGATGCTGCCGTCTTTGCTAATCAAGATCGGAGGCAGATGGCCCCCGTTGCTATAGGTCAGCTGGTGCGAGCGGCCGTCATAAATTCCGAGGAAGAGCGTGGCATATTTTTCCGGGGGAGTGCTTTCGTATAGCTGATGATTCAACAGGCCGAGCAGCGCGCCGGGAGAGACTTCGATTCCCTCAGGCCAAGTTGCCATCACGCGTCCGGCTCCGGCAACTGCACCGACGGCGACTGGTTCGCGCATTTGTGGCAAACTCTCGACACTGTAAGCGCGCACAGCCGAGTGAATCGTGGCCATCAGCAGGGCTGCGGAAATTCCTTTTCCACTGATATCGCCCACAGCAAGAATCAGCTTGTGAGAGCTTGCGGTCAGAAAATCGTAGTAGTCGCCGCTGACGGTACGGGCAGGACGACAGAATCCATGGACCTCCAGCGACTCCAGCTCAGAAACCTGGCGGGGAAATAACTGGGCCTGAACTTCTTGCGCAATGGACAGTTCATTCTCAAGCCTCTGCTTTTCCTTTTGCTCAAGGATCAGTTTCTCGATCGAGGCCGTCATCGAGTTAAACGAGAGCGCGAGATCCGCAAGCTGATCGTTTGACCGTATTGGGATGCGATGGCTGAAGTCGCCTCGATCGACATGTTTCGTTGCGTCGTGGAGCTGCGCGACCGCGGCGGTGACGGTGCGCGTCATGCGCGTGCCAATGATAAGAGCGATCAATTCGATGATGGCGAAGAAGATCGCAACGCCCAACAGAATGTATGTGACACCCTGGATGAAGCTTCCCAATGCCGCGAAGAGCTGTCCGTATAGGACGGAGGGACGGGTGCTTACGCGGAGAAGCACTCCCTGGGGCTCAGGCTCACCGGTTTTCCAATCGGAGACCCTGAGAAGTGAGCCGAACCAGATTTCATGATCCAGGCTATTCGCCGCTTCGGGCAAAGCGCCTACAGTAAATTGCTCCTGAACGGGAGGTCCTTGTGCGCCCCCGTTATTACCGATGGAGATGTTTTGTCGTTTCTGCGGGGCTGTCGAGGCTACGGAATGCAGGCCGTCTGTCGATGATCCGGATTTGTCGTCGGGTTTCGGAGGAGCCTCATTCGTGTCGATTTTCGACATGTAGAGCGTGATCTCCCCCAGAGTCGCAGCAATCTTGCCGACGAGTTCCTTGTCGAAGGGTTCGCTGGTGACGACCGTCAATTGTCCGGACTTCAGCGGCACGGTTGAGACGACGCGCAGATATAGCCGGTCACGGTCACGAACGATCTCTCGAAAGGTGCCTTTCGCGAAACCAGGCATCGTTACGGCATCGGCTTGAGCTTCGGTCCCGAGGGTCAGCTCTTTTTCGCCCTGCCATGCGCAGACCCGGCGGCGTTCCCAAGCTGGATCGCGTTTTCGCAGTCCCGCGAGCGACTCAGCGGTAGGTTTCTCGCCGCGCTCGAGGTGAGCTGCCAACTCATTGCTGACGGCGGAATTCGCTGCCCCGAGGCTTCGAAGCTGGGCGTGAATTTCGGACGTGATGACGAACACTGCGAATTGGCCACCCAACCCATACAGAGTGATTCCTGCCATCGCGATCAGAAGCACGGCCGGGATGACGCCAATGAATACATAGGTCACAATCAGGCGGTTGCGGAGGCGCCACAGAATCCTCCGCTTTACCCAGCGGAAGGCAAGGATGAAGAAAAGGATGGCAGCGATGAAGGCGAGAAATCCGACCCAGCCGCCGAGGTGTTCGCCCCAGGTGGAAAACAATCCAAGGAGCTCTTGGAGAGCGAAAAGGACAGCGGCCATCGCGGCCAGATAGCAGGCGAGACGCGCCATTCGGCCTTGCGGCCATAGTTCGGCCTCAATCAGCCTGCGCCGTACTTCTGGATAGGACCATTGCATCGTTTTGCCAAACCGCCATTGTCGACAGGAATTATAAGGCGATCACAAGATCGACCTGCGGAATCTGTCTTTGCCGCCGAAATGCGGAATCAGGACGGATCGCAATCGGTCAGATCTCGGGATAGAGATCGAAGAATGCTTCCAGGCTCGTACGCAGTTGCTTCTCGATGTCTTCTTTGCTGCCTTCCAGCACGTGCATGGTGACGCGCGCTTCCCGGCCATTAGCCAGCTTAACCGGAGCGTCGCCGACTTCGGCGACGTCCTCTGAGGGCAGCAGCCTCATGCCATAAACCAGTGTTAGATTCGCCATACTTGATTTTACGACGTTCGAGGCGACGTCCGCTTTGTTTTGAAATTTAGAATTTCGGTCTGCGTCATTTAGAATTCCGGCGTGCCTAGAATCCCCGTTTTCGCCCTCTGGATCAGTCTTCTGGTTTCGGTGCTGCCATCGGAACTTGCGGCGCAGCAGTCCCCGGACGCAGCCTCGCAGCAGCCGCAGGTCAAAGTCAACATGCTGAACGTTTGCACGCCGTCGGCGGAGGAACAGAAGGAGATTGCCTCGGCTTTGGCGCGCGTTCCAAAGCAGCCATTATTCGGAGCTGACTTTGAAGTGTCCCGCGGACGTTCGACCCTTACCGATGTGCCGAGCTTTATGCCCGTCGGCCAAAATACTCATGTATCCGATCAGCCGTCGGTCGCGAGCTATGTTCGCATCCGGCGTGAGTTCTCGGTGCAAGCGCTCTTCTCGAGCGTCCAATATTCTTTCAGCAACGACGGCCAAATGATGGTCGAGACGCTGGTTCTGCATGTGCGCGATCCCAAAGACCTGATTCAAGTTTCGCTTGAGGACAGTGCGTCGGCTGTGGTGAGTTCGGAGGCAATGCTGGCTTCGAACACTCCTGTCAACCGCGTCCGACTGGAACGGTTCGGTAAATCGTCTGTCGCTCTGGCGAGGTGCTTGGCAGCGGAAGGCGGTCCAGCTCCCGATCAGAGCGCATACGAGCCACTGTTCCGGAGTGCCTCTGAAGTGTTGGCGAACTACCGCGGACTGTTGGGCGTAAAGGCGATGGTGCCGGAAGAATTAGCAAAGGTCAGCGGTGCGTCGAAGACGAAAGCGGCAACAAGATCAAAGCCGGTGAAACCAGCTCCGAAAGTGGCAGGCGATAAGCAGTAGTTCCCGGTCATCAGCAGCGTGGATCAAAATCTGAACTCAGCCATCTAATTCTGCAGCCCTAAATCATCCATGAGCGAAACTCGCAATGTAGTGATCATCGGGTCGGGATGCTCCGGCCATACTGCCGCTCTTTACGCGGCGCGCGCAAACTTGAAACCGCTGGTCATCGAAGGTCACGAGCCAGGAGGCCAGTTGTCGATGACGACGCTGGTAGAAAATTTCCCGGGTTTTCCCGAAGGAATCATGGGGCCGCAACTGGTCGAGAACATGCGCAAGCAGTCTGAGCGGTTTGGCGCGGAATATCGCATGGCTCACCTGACCAGCGCTGATCTCAGCCAGCGTCCATTCCAATTGCATATTGGACACCAGCAAATCCACACGCAAACGCTGATCATTGCCAGCGGAGCTTCTGCGCGCTGGTTGGGGCTTCCGCACGAGCAGCAACTGATTGGACACGGTGTCTCATCCTGCGCCACCTGCGACGGATTTTTCTTTTCCGGAAAGGAAATCGTGGTGATCGGTGGAGGCGACTCTGCAATGGAAGAGGCGCTGTTCCTCACTCGCTTCGCGACGAAGGTCACGATCATTCATCGCCGCGACACGTTCCGCGCCTCGAAGATCATGCTCGAACGCGCACAGCATCACGAGAAGATTCATTTCCTGCTCAACACAGTGGTTGAAGACGTTTACGACGTTCATCACAAAGAGGTCACCGGCCTTAAATTGCGCGATGTGAAAACGGGCAAGGTTTGGGACTTTCCCACCAGCGCTCTGTTCCTCGGCATCGGCCACGAACCCAACGCAAAGATGTTCGAAGGACAACTCGACATGGACGCCGACGGGTATCTGAAGCCGCACAATTATGTCTTCACGAAGGTGCACGGAGTCTATGCCTGCGGTGACGTGCAGGACCGCCGCTATCGTCAGGCGATCACCGCGGCCGGTAGCGGCTGCATGGCTGCCATCGAAGTGGAGAAGTTCCTGGAAGAACACGGGAAATAAACGTGGCAACTGTGTAGGCAATAGTGCCGTTACCTTCGTGATCTTTGTGGTCAGACGAGTGTCCCAATAAACTCGGTCTCACTATGAAGACCCTGATGCGGCAGGGTAGAGTCTGGCTTTTGCTTTGCACTGCCATTGTTGTGTCCCCAATCATTGTGCGGGCTCAGGAGACCGCCGACACCAGTCGGAAGGTTCTCGTGAAGACCGCGCCCATATATCCCACGCTAGCTCACTCCATGAACATTCATGGCGCGGTAAAGGTTGAGGCGCTGATTGCGCCGAATGGCACGGTGAAGTCCGTAACCGTGATCGGAGGGCATCCTCTTCTGACCCAGAGTGCGGTGACAGCAGTCGGGCACTGGAAGTTCGAAGCTGCTCCTCATGAAAGCAGAGAGTTGATCGAGCTCAAGTTCGACAATCAATGACCGTAAGAGCAAGACTCACCTTGACATTTCTATTCCTGGCTGCCCTCTGCGCGGTACTTCTTTCCTCACGCACCGTAGGCGCGCAACAAACGGTGCCCGCGCGCAGACTGCTGCAGCGGACCGCAGCGGAATATCCGCCTCTGGCCCGGAGCATGGCTCTCCAAGGCATCGTCAAAGTGGATGCGCTGGTCGCTGCCGACGGAAGCGTGAGGACGGTTGAGATCAAAGGCGGACATCCCGTGCTCGCGCAAGCTGCGGCGAACACTGTCCGTCACTGGAAATGGGAAGCCGCCGCTCGCGAATCCCATGAAGTTGTCGAAGTGAAATTTTCTCCAGAATAGTAACGTTTCGCCATTCATCCGCCTGTCAACTCTCTATCCCATTACTGTAGCGGTGTTTAGCCATCGTACGCCCGCCACGCAAGAGTCACTCCCAACGGCGTTCTATCAAAGGTAGCCTGAGCCTGGCCGCGAATTAAGAAGAAATTCTCAGGCGCCACATCGGAGGGCGATTCATGCGTGCTCGCATCGTCTGTTTTCTGATCTTTTGCGGCAGTCTCTGCGCACAGCAGTCATCCCAACCTTCACTCACCATCTATAACCAGGATTTTGCTGTGGTTCGGCAGGAGATCCCACTAGATCTGAAATCCGGCGCAAATCAAATTAATGTCAACGACATCACCACGCGGCTTGAGCCGGATTCCGTCATCCTGCGCGATCCCGCTGGCAAGCACCTGGTAAACGTGCTGGAGCAGAATTACCGCGCCGACCCCGTCTCGCAGTTCTCGTTGCTCTCGTTGTATGAGGGACGGACGATCGACTTTGAGTTGCCTGATCACACGACCGTAAAGGGGAAGGTCATCCGCAGCGGATACGTCCGCCCCGACTATTTCAATATGAACGGCTACAACCAGGGATATCCTGCGCAGCAGGAGGAGGCCATCATCGAAGTCGGAGGCCAGTTGCGCTTCGGTCTTCCCGGTACGCCGATTTTCCCTGACCTCACGGCAGAGACGATTCTAAAACCGCGCTTGGAATGGATGGTGGCAACAGATAAGCCCGGAAAATTTCCCGCCGAGCTTTCCTATGTCACAGGCGGCATGAAGTGGCAGGCCGACTACAACATCGTCGCGCCGGAGAAAGGCGATTTGGTCGACATCGTCGGCTGGATCACCATGGACAACCGGACCGGCATGACATTCGAGAATGCGCGCATCAAGCTGATGGCTGGCGACGTGAATAAAATCCAACCGGGCATCGGCGGCAGGGATGAAATGGTATTTAAAGCTGTCAACGCTGCCATGGCAAGTCCGGCAGTGAGCGAGAAGGCATTCGACGAATACCATCTCTACACGCTCGAGCACACCACGACGCTGCGCGACCGCGAGACCAAGCAGGTGGAGTTCATTCATGCGGCGGGCGTGATCACCAAGCAGCTCTACATCTACGACGGCGCCAAGATCGATCCCAACCGCTACAACGGATGGGGCTGGGAAAACATCCGCAACGACCACTCTTACGGGACGGAATCGAATCCGAAGATATGGGTGATGCGTGAGTTCGTCAATTCCGATGCCAACCATCTCGGCATGCCGCTGCCCAAAGGTCGCGTGCGCTTCTATCGGCGCAATGATGACGGTCAGGTCGAGTTTACGGGCGAGAACACCATCGATCACACGCCACGCGATGAGACCATTCGTATCTATACGGGAAACGCGTTCGATGTGGCGGGAGAACGCAAGCGCTCCAACTACACGGTCGAGAAAAACGCCGCGACGGAGACCTTCGAGATCAAAGTCCGCAACCACAAGAAAGAGCCAGTCGAAGTGCGAGTCGTCGAACATCTCTATCGTGGCAAGAACTGGGAAGTCACCGCTAAGTCCGACGACTACCAGAAGAAAGACAGCCAGACGATCGAGTTCCCGGTCAAGATCGCGCCAGATACCGAAAAGGTGATCACCTATACAGTGCATTACACCTGGTAGACCACGGGGGCGTGCCTCCAATCACGCCCCGCCATCCCCTGTTGTGGTACAAATTTCTGTGGTCTTGATCCAAGTACGCGGTCGTCTTTTACCCTCGATTCATATCCCAATTCATTTCGAGGTGGCAGGAACTCCATGCTGAGGGCCTTCTTCGTCTCACTTTCCGAAAACCGTTCTTTGCGTAACTTTGCCGAGCGCTCGTCGATCGGGCGTCGCGTCTCCGGACGCTTCGTCGCCGGCACCGAAATCGAAAATGCGGTGCGAGTCACGCAAGCTGTCAATCGCTCCGGCATGAGCGTTTCCATTGACAACCTCGGTGAGAACGTCACCAATCCCGACGAGGCGCGCCATAGCGCCGAACTTTACCAGCAGATTCTGGATGCCATCGCCGCCAATGGACTCAATGCCAACATCAGCCTGAAGCTCACGCACATGGGTCTCGATGTCGATGAGAAGCTCGCCCGCGATTTAGTCTCCGGTCTCGTAGCTCGTGCTGCATCGCTGAACCCGACGGGCTTTGTTCGCGTCGACATGGAGGGATCTCCGTACACGCAGCGCACGCTCGATTTCGTTCATGAACTGCACCGCATGCCCGGACACGCGAAGAGCGTCGGGACCGTCATCCAGGCGTATCTGAAGCGCTCCGAGAGTGACGTGGAAAAGCTGCTGTCCGAAGGCATTCGAATTCGCCTGTGCAAAGGCGCATACAAAGAGCCGGCGAGCATTGCATTCGAGAGCAAGGCAGACGTGGACGCTAACTACATCAAGCTGATGAAGATCCTGATGAAGAGCGGCATCTATCACGGCATCGCGAGCCATGACGAGAACATCATCCGCGAAGCCCAGGCCTTTGCTATACGAGAAAACATTGCGCGCGACTCGTTTGAATTCCAGATGCTCTACGGTATACGGCGCGACCTGCAGCAGAGCCTTGTGCGCGATGGCTGGCGCATGCGGGTTTACGTGCCATTCGGCACGGAGTGGTATCCGTACTTCATGCGACGGCTGGGCGAGCGCCCGGCGAACGTTTTTTTCATTCTCCGCAACATGCTGCGCTCATAGCCGAATCCGGCCATGGACTGGCACATCCGGGCCAATCTCTTGTGCGGCGGTAGTTGTTACGATTGGGTATGCATTACACAGCCCCTGCGGAGCTGGTCGAAACCTTCTCTGTTTTTGTTAACCCTGAAATTGAAGACGACAAGATTGATCTAATTCGGGCGGCGCTGGTCATAGCGCGCACGGAGTATCCAGGGCTCGCGATCGAAGAATATGCGAGCCGCGTAGAAGGCTTGGCGCGTCGCGCTGCCGCCGAAGCAGTCGAGCAGCCAACGCTTGCCGCGCTCAATCAGGTCTTGTTCGATGATGCCAAGCTTCGCGGCAATCGCGAAGACTACTACGATCCGCGCAATTCTTTCCTGAACGATGTTCTTGATCGCGGTCTCGGCATTCCGATTACTCTTTCGATCCTTTATATGGAAGTTGCCCGGCGGGTTGGTTTCCCTTTGGTGGGTGTGGGAATGCCAGGACATTTTCTCTTGAAGCATTATGGTCATGATGGCCAGGAGACGCTGATCGACTGCTTCAATCGCGGCGACATCTTGAGCCGGCAGGATTGCCAAAGCCGATTGGACGAAATCTACTCCGGCGAAATGGCGATGCGCCCTGAATTCCTGCATCCCATCAGTCGCCGCCAGATCCTGACGCGGATGCTCAATAACCTCAAGACCGTCTATCTCTCGACGCGTAATTTCCGCAAAGCCTTGCCAATCGCTGACCTTGTCTTGGTCATCTATCCACAGTCGGCGGAGGACCTGAAACAGCGCGCTCTACTGCGCTACAGCATGGGTATGCACTCACTCGCCGCAGAGGATCTCGAGGAATACCTGAAAATGTCTCCGAAAGCCTCCGATGCCGATGAGATCCGCCAGATGTCATTGTCAATTCGGAGAATGCTGGCGTTGATGAACTAGTGGCGAGTGGGTGTGTTAATGGCAACTGATCGGCAGCAAATCACAGCAGAGAAAGCTCGGACGGCGGGGCTGATTCACTAACCACTATTCACTGGGCACTGTTCACTACTCTTGTGGCTCTGCGCCCTCAGCACCTTCCGCAGGAGCTAACGGCAGGTGCGTTGCTCCGCGAATGACTCCCAGTTCCTGTTCATTGAAATTGCTCTTGAACCGGTCGGAGTTTATGATCTCCTCGCGTTGCTCCGGTGGCATCGACCTAAGATTTCGCACTGCTGCGCTCACCATCCCCTGGCGGTTTAGCGGAAGCTGGCGGAACTGGCCGTAGAGTTGCCGCGCCTGGTCCTTCTGCTCGGGCGTTAGGTGCTCCCAAGTCTCCATGCGGTTGAGCATGCGCAACTGCTGTTGCGGAGGCAGACTTGAGAAATGTTGAAGCCTCTGACGCAGCTGTTGTTGTCGCTCTGCAGGCAGGCGACGGAAAGCAGGATCATTCTGCAGTGCGCGCTCCTGCTCTCCGGGAGGGAGATCTTTGTAGCGTCGCAGCCAATCCCCAGCGTGGCCCTGCTGTTGTGGATGAGCTTGAGGCGGCCGCTGTATCTGGGCCCGTGGCGCTTGGGCTGGATGTTTTTGCTGAGCCGGCCGGAAGGTGGCTCGTTGGGCGGCGCAGGGGAAGGGAATCGCGATCGCAATCGCCAGACAGGCGACCGCCATGATTCCCGTAATGTTTCCCCCCCGCGTCATTGCTGCTCTTTCTTTAAACTGAGCCGTACTGCGAAATTCCACAACCGCAATCTGTTCTACACCGGTTATGGGTTCGCTGCGACATCCTGTTGCAGATCCAGATCGTCCAGTAGCTCAAAATCTGAATACATGTCGTGATTCTTTTCCAACGTTTGTAGATCGCCGACCGCACTTCCCGGCCCCGTCCCAGCATCGGCAATCGGTGCCGTGGGGTTATGTACATTCCCCCGGGCAAAGAAGAGCCCAACTCCTACTCCCATGATGACCGTCAGGGCCGCTGCCAATACCGGACGCCGGAACCACTGCATCCAACCCGTATGCGGCTTTGCCATCTCTTCCCGCAAACGGGCCTGGAACCGCACATCGAAATACGGCGACGGCTCCGGAACCTGCCACTCGTCCAGCAGCGACATGGTCGCGCGCATCGACTTCAACTGCTCCTCACACGTATTGCAACTTGCTAGATGATTGCTTTCGTCCGCGGTCAGTTCGCCGAACCCGGCGGCTACCTCGGGCATCCGTTCTCTGATCTCATCGCATTTCATACCGCTGTTCCTCAACTCTCTTCGCCACCATCGCTTCAAATAAACTAATGAATGCTAAACAAATTCTTTTAACTGTTCCCGCAATGTTTCGTACGCCCGGAAGAGTAATGATTTAGTTGCCGATTCGCTTTTCTTCAACACATCGGCAATTTGCTTGTAATCCATCTGCTGGTACTTGTGCATGATGACTGCCAGCTTCTGCTGCTCCGGCAGAGCTTCTACTCTGCTCCGGATCGCCATCATCCGCTCGCGGACCACCATCGACTGCTCGGCGTTCAGCGAGCGATCTGGCACTTCCAGCGTGGTGCCTGATTCCTCATCCGGCTCGTCGATGCTGACCTGAACCTCTGGACGCTCATGCCGTGTGTCGCGTGCATGATTCACCGCCAGGTTGGTCGCAATGCGATAGAGCCAGGTCGTAAACTTCGCGCTGGCCTCATAGCTCTCGCGCGATCGGTATACCCGCAGGAACACTTCCTGCGCTAGGTCTTCGGCTGCGGCGGAGTTTCGCGCCATACGATACATGAAACTCACCATCGGCCGGCGATATTTCTGCACCAAATAATCAAAGGCTGCTTGATCGCCCGCCTTTGCCTTCAGCATGATTTCGGCGTCGGAGAGCGTCTCCGCTCCGGCCATCGTCGACGAAAAGCCGGCAGTGGGCTGCGGTGTTATCGCAGCCAGCAGCATGCCTCGATCAAGGGCAGCAGTGCTCACATCAATTTCAACCCCGTCCTCGCCTGAAAGTTGCAACTTTTCGAGCTCCTCGGGCACCGCAGAAGTCTTTTGGCCTAAAGGAGATAGGGACGGTTCTTTTGGTTTATATTCGAAAGCCATGAAAATTTACAAATTGCTGTGAAAAACGCTCGACCCGAGGCCGAGGCACAGACGCGGATAAGGCTACCACGCCCAGCCTTCTGACCCAAACCCTGGAGTTTGTGACCTGGTTTCTGGTAGCTGGGCGTAGGCAAGACTGGCGGGTGCTCCACCGGAGTGAACGGAGCCGTGCTGGCATAAAATCGGTTTTCAGAATTGAATATTTAGAGGGAGAAAATAGGGTGACGAAAGACGAAGCTCGGAATCTAGCTGACCACTGGGTCGCTGCATGGAATGCCCACGATCTGGACTTGATCATGACCCATTACGAGAACGCCGTGGAATTAACTTCACCCGTCGCAGCCCAACTCTTAGGAACGCCGGATGGCAAGGTCATCGGAAAAGCGACATTGAGAGCCTATTTCCAACGGGGACTGGAAGCATACCCTGATCTCCAGTTTCGTCTTGCGGATGTACTTTGCGGCCTAAGCAGCGTGGTGCTCTACTACACGAACCAAAAAGGGACACGTACCGCCGAGTTCATGGAACTATCGTCCGGCGGGAAAATTGCGAGAGTCGTCGCAAACTACAGCGTCTAGATCGTGAAAGCTCTAGAGTCAGGGAATGTCCTTCGGTAACCTCGAGTGAGTGGCTGCGTCATTCTCCTCACTTGCTCGCTCGCAGTACGGATTTTCCCCCACTTTTCATGTTACAGGCCGTGCAAACGAACGCCCCACTATGCGTTTAGATTTGGCGATACGCGTGCCATAGCACTTGTGATTCAGATCACAATGGGTCCCACACCCCCGCTGGGCCGGATTGGATTAAGCCACAATGAGTACTGACGTCGGCTGCCCGTATTGCATCGTCGCTGGATTTGCTTTTCAAAGGATGACAAAAAACTCATATGAAGAGTACGTTTGCCCAACCTGCGGCCACGTCGAGCATCCACAGTCGGAGTGCGGCTGTGACCGGTGCCAGCAGAAGCGAAGGTGGCAAGAAATGGCAACTCACACGCCAGCCTTGACCCTGGCGCACTACTAGGAACTACGTCATAAACCCTCGACGACCCGTCGGTCCTTCCTGGAGTTTCCTCACCCGTAAAGCAGTTGCGCGACGGTAGCCAGCAACGTACTGCTGTCGTAAGGCTTTTCAAGGAATGCCGCCCCGCCCGGTAGCGGCGCGTTTTCGAATATGACGTCAATGGAATGGCCGGAAATGAACACGGCTTTCATCTCTGGATAGGACTTATGCAATTGTTCGAAGAGAAGAACGCCGCCGATCTCCGGCAGCATCACGTCAGTTACCAGGACGTCGATCGGCCGCGGGGTTCGAGTTACAGCCTCTAAAGCGGCGCCAGTGCTGCTCGCCTCTAATACCACGTGCCCCGCACTCCGAAGCTTGATGGCTGCAATTTCCCGAAGCACTTCTTCGTCTTCCGCCAGCAGCACCGTATGTGCGTCAGCCGCTACAGAATCGCGATCGATGTTCGGCGAACCGGGCCGGTCAACTGACAACGCAATGCACCTCGGGGGAAGCGCATTCTTTCGACCTGTGGGTTCTATTTCCCGGGCAGTTTGCCGAGCGGATCGGAGCTAGCAAACCCCTCAGGTGTGATCAGCGTCACAGATGATAGCAAACGGAACGAATAATATCACTGACAAATGTCAGAAAAAGGCCTGAAACTAAATGCCGTGAAAGACTCAAAGAGATCCCTTCAGGTCAACGTGCGGCTGTCGCCAGACAATCTGAAACTCATGCGACAGGCCGCCGAACACATATGGCCCGGGGTGCCACTCTCCAACAGTACGCTCGTATTGACCCTTGCGTATCACCAAGCATTGGAAATTCTCGACGGCAAGTCGCCGGCTCAAAAGTCCAGACATTGAATGACCTTCGCCTGCTTCGGTGACACTTAAGAAGAAAAGAAGAAACAAGAAAGAACCCGAAACCGGGCGCGCGGAAGAGGACAAGCCGCGAGAGCGATCGCGCCGACATTTCGGCACTCTGCCGAACAAAAGTTATTCCGGTTGTGGAAAACCAACGAAAAGTTAAGCGCCGATGGTGTCCAAAACGGGTGGACACCGCCACCAAAAAACGATAGAGTACCCACTGAGTGGACACCTCGACCACGCTAAGTGACTGAATCTGTTGAATGGCACTTTTAAAAAAGAGGGGTTTCAGTAGGGCGCTTAACTCAGCGGTAGAGTGCCATCTTCACACGGTGGAAGTCATAGGTTCGAATCCTATAGCGCCCACCACTTAGCTTTTTGCTTCCATCGCAGTCTTCGCCAACCTCCTTCCTTCGCTCGCGCAACCAAGAAACATCTCCGCAATCCGATGCTCGAAAAGGAGTGCGCCTTGCCCCCAGATCCGCGAAATAACCAGAATCCAGAAAACTCGAGAAAGAACTCAGAACCGGTCGAATGGCAAAACGATAAGAACTCGAACTCGACGCAGGACAGTCGCGACTCTTCCCGCGACAGCCAGGATCGCGCCGAGTCCACTCACTAGAAGTCCAAATCGGCGCCGGTCTGCGTCGTTTCGCGGGCCGGGACATTGCCATCGCATATCCTTATTTCCCTTGTCTCCTCGCGCCATCTCCGCAAAAAAACGTCCGCGACCAAGCTCGACTCCGAAAAAAACAGCCAAGAGCTCACCCGTAATCGTTCTCCCATCACCCCTCGCTCTCTCAACCCTTCGGCACTCTGCGGCTAGGTGCAAAGCTTGCGATCTTTGGAAAGCGGCCACGCAAACAGTGTTTGGCGAAGGGCCTGAGCGCGCCCGCGTCGTGCTTGTCGGGGAACAGCCGGGCGATCAAGAGGACAAGACAGGTCACCCGTTCGTCGGCCCCGCAGGACGACTGCTGGACGAAGTGCTCGCCGAAGCAGGCATCGATCGCTCCGAAGTTTACGTGACGAATGTAGTGAAGCACTTCAAGTGGGCAGCAGCGCAACGCGGCAAGCGCCGGATTCACAAGAAGCCTCGACAGTCTGAAATCGAGGCCTGCCGTCCGTGGCTCGACGCCGAACTGAAAGTCGTGAAGCCGCAAGTGCTGGTGTGCCTTGGCGCGAGCGCAGCTCAGGCGCTTCTCGGCAGGGATTTTCGGGTCACCCGCGACCGGGGAACTCCGATCAAATCTGCCCTTGCGCCGTACGTCATCGCCACGACGCATCCTGCGTCGATTTTGCGCGCACCCGACCGCAACGAACGCGAGAAGCAGCGCCAAGCCATCATTCGTGACTTGAAAAAAGTCGCCGCGTTGCTCGAGAGCAAGAGTTCGCGCGTCGGCTGACGCGCAAACTGTTTTATCTCACATCAAAAAGATTCTCCCGACATCCCGGTCCAAACACTGCTGCATCCTAGCTGAAATTCTTTTTGGAGGTAGTCGTGAAAGCCGTTAGTTTTGAAGGTACCCGCAATATGTCTGTGTCCGATCATCCAAAGCCTAAACTGAAATCTCCGACGGATGCATTGCTTCGTGTAACCACGAGCGGAATTTGTGGTAGCGATCTGCACATGTACGATGGCCGAACTCCGCTCGAAGAGGGCACAGTTGTCGGCCACGAGATCATGGGAGTCATCGAGTCTGTAGGCGAGGCCGTCCAGAGCATCCAGAAGGGCGATCGCGTCGTTCTTCCGTTCAATATTTCCTGCGGATTTTGTTTCAACTGTCATCGAGGTCACACCGAAGCGTGTCTCACGATGAATCCGGAAGCTCCGCACGCCGCGTATGGTTATGCCGGCATGGGACCGTACCAGGGTGGACAGGCGGAGTTCGTGCTCGTTCCTTATGCCGATTTCAATTGCCTGAAGCTTCCCGGAAAACCGGGCGACGAGTGGGAAGATGATTTTCTGCTGCTCTCCGATGTTTTTCCGACCGCGTACCACGCAACTGAACTCGCCTGCGTAACCCCCGGAAAAACGGTGGCGGTATTTGGAGCGGGCCCAGTCGGATTGTTGTCCGCGTACTGCTCGTTGCTGAAAGGCGCTTCCGAGGTTTATGTGGTCGACAGCATAGCCGAGCGTTTACAGAAAGCCGAGGAGCTCGGAGCCATTGCCGTCGACTTCAGCAAGGGTGATCCGGTCGAACAGATCTTCAAGCTGCGAAAGAAGAACAAAGGAATTCAGCAGAGCCTGCGGCCGGGCGGGGAAAAGATGAAAGGAGTTGATTGCGCAATCGATGCGGTCGGTTATCAGGCGCGCGACAATGACGACCCGGATAAGGAAAAGCCGACGCAGGTCCTGGAAAACTGCCTGAAGGTGCTCAACGCTACGGGTCACGTCGGATTAATCGGCGTCTACATCGCTCCCGATCCGGGCGCAAAGGGCGAGCAGGCCAAGAATGGCGTGTATCAGTTTCCCATTGCTGATTTCTTCGACAAAGGAATCACGATGGGCAGCGGTCAAGCTCCGGTGAAGAAGTATAACGAGTATCTCCGGGACCTGATCGTGAATGGACGCGCTAAGCCCAGCCAGATCGTCAGCCATCACATCAACATCGACGAGGCTCCGGAGGCCTATTCTAAATTTGATAAGCGGATCGAAGGTTATACCAAGGTTTTGATTCGCTTCGGAGAGAAGTCAGCCGCATAGACGTGATCGCTCATCGGGGACAGCAATTTTGGGCTGTCCCCATCGAGCGAAACTTCGCGGGAACCCCATCCATTGACCTGCCTGGCAGTTGCGGTGAAAAGCGCACCAACCGCAATCGGAAATCTTTCCTCTAATCTTCGAGGAGAATCACATGCCGGGAAAGAAAAAATCGTCCAGCCGTAAATATGGAAAATCCGCGGGTAAGACGGTCGCCAGTGCCATGCGGCGCAAAAAGAGCGGTACACTTCGTTCGGGCCGAGGAGGCAAGGGCGGCAAAGTCAACAGCCGGAAACAAGCCATTGCCATCGGGCTCTCCGAAGCGCGCAAGAAAGGCGCCAAGGTGCCGAGGAAGAGGGCCGCTTAGCGTGAGCGGTCCGTTCTATGAAGCAAGATCCAGCCGTAATCGTAATTGGTGGCGGCGTATCTGGGCTGGCGGCGGCCTGCGAATTGGGACGCGCCGGGGTGCCTGTGACCGTTCTCGAAGCCCGCGACCGAATCGGTGGACGCGTCCTTACGCTGCACGACGCGCCCTGCGATGCGCCGATTGAATTAGGCGCCGAATTCATCCACGGCCGTCCGCCAGAGACGCTGGAATTGCTCAAGAAAGGCAACGCCACGATCTCCGAAGTGGATGGCGAGAGTTGGTGTGTCTCTGGCCTGGAGCTTTCGCGCTGCGATCTCTTTTCAGATGTCGATTCAATTCTCGAAGAGATGAACGACTCCGCTCCAGATGAATCCTTTTCAACCTTTCTGGAGCGCTGTTTCCCCAATCCGCGCAGTGCCACCGTCCGGCAGGCGAAGCAGAGGGCAACAAGCTATATTTCTGGGTTCAATGCGGCAGATCCAGATTTGGTGGGTGTCCATTGGTTAGTGAAAGGCAGCCGGGCGGAAGAGAAGATCGAAGGCCACCGGGCTTTTCGCTCGCAGAACGGCTACACGGATCTTCTGAATATCTTCCAGCGGGAACTGAACGAATACGGCGTGACCGTGTCCAGTGGGCGCGTCGTCGAGCGCGTGACATGGAAAACGGCAAACGTGGAAGTAACGGTTCGTGATCGAAACGGCTCGTCTGCGTTCGAAGCATCGCGTGTGTTGGTTACTTTACCGATCTCATTGTTGAAAGCGGAAGCTGGGCAATCTGGCGTCATTCAATTCGAACCGGCCCTGCCGCGAGAGAAGATTCGCGCCCTCGACAACCTGGAGATGGGCAAAGTGATTCGTGTGGTCCTTTGCTTTCGCGAGCGCTTCTGGGACGCAATCAAACCGCCGCACAATGGTTCTAGTCTCGCAGATATGAGTTTTCTTTTTTCTCAGGATGAATGGTTTCCGACGTGGTGGACCTCGATGCCGCAGAAGTTGCCGATCATCACCGGGTGGGCGCCTTTCCGCTGCGCTGAAAGGCTTTCCGGCCGAGGATATTCGTTCGTAACGGATCGAAGTCTTCAAACTCTGAGCGGACTTCTGGGTCCGAGCGTTCAAGAGCTGCAGAGCTTGTTGCGCGAAGCGTATTTCCACGATTGGCAAACCGACCCTTTTTCGCTTGGAGCCTACAGCTATGGGAAAGTCGGCGCGAATGAAGCGCAGGAGATTCTGGCGGAACCAATCGCAGGTACCCTATTCCTCGCGGGAGAAGCGATCGACACCTCCGGGCATAACGGAACCGTCCATGGAGCAATCGCAAGCGGTTATCGAGCCGCTCGACAGATTCTCCAAACGCTGGATTAAGGAATCTCGAAGGAGAAATCTCCTACGGCTGCGGCTGCATGGATCGGAGATAGGCGACGATCGCCTCTGCGTCAGCCTGACTCATTCGGAACGGCATCATTGGAAATCGCAATGGCTCGCCATTCGTCCAGATACCCGTTGTCAACAGTTTCACCATATCCGCGTCGTTGGCCGGGGGAGTGCCACCGATTCTGGGAGCAGTCAAGGGCCAGTCTGTGTTTCCATCCGCCGGTTTCATAAATACAGGGGCTCCCTGGAGCGCGCGGCTCTGATCCAGAGCGCCATTGCCATCACGCGGAGTGTGGCACTGGCCGCACATCGCGACGTTCTCCACCAGGTATTTGCCGCGAGCCAGTTCCGAGGATGAGTGTTCTGCACCCGCCTTTGAAGGCGCCTTGTCGTTCCGCTGAGCCTGAATTACACCCAAGGATAATTCGGCCGCCAGAAAAATGACCAAGGCCGCGACGCCGAGACGAAATCCACGCGCAATCCAATGCCTATTCGGGATACCCTCGGGGGCCGATTGGGGAGATTTTGACTGGACTTCCATATTTTTAACTTAAGCTGAAGTCTGATTTTCAGGGAATCCGGCAGATCGTGTATTCCCTTCAATGCATTACAATGACATAACAGCACTGCCCGCGTAAGGCATGTCTTCTACTGGAAAAGCCAATACGGCGCTCGCCGCCGCGATTATCTTTCTGCTCCTAAGCACTTTTGCGGCTTATTTCGCGTTTGCGCGGCTGCGCACCAGCCAAGCGTGGGTGCAACACACCCGTGATGTGCAACTTGCATTGCATCAGTTTTCCGCAACGGTGACCCGTGCAGGCCGGCTTCGAACACAGTATGTAGACTCCGGAGATCCCGCGCTCCTGCAGAGACAGGCGGGCACGGTAGTAGAGGTCCGGAATTCGCTGGCCTCAATTCAACACCTCACAGCGGACAATATTGCCCATCAGGCTAATTTCAAAGAACTGGTCGACTTGACTGAGCAACGCATCGCCCTGATGGACCAGGCGATCGAATTGAAGCGGGAAGGGAAGTCAACGCTCGAAACCCAGGCGCCTGTCGTGCGCCAAATCACCGCGATAGCGGACCAGACAGACGACTTATTGCAGGCGATGAACGAGCAGGAACAAGGGCTGCTTCAAGAGCGCCAGCAGCGCGAGAGCAGTTCCTTTACGGTGACAGCAGGTGTCCTCGCCACGAGCCTGTTCTTTGCCCTCGTATTGTTTCTCATCCACCACCAGTTGCTCACCGATCAGGTCCGCGAACGCGTTCGCGCGGAAGGCGCTCAGCGTGCCCTTAGTGCAAGGCTCCTTACCCTGCAAGATGAAGAGCGCCGCAGATTTGCCCGAGAATTGCACGACTCGGTGGGACAGCAACTGGCTGCCATGAAGATGGCGCTTTCCCTGCTAGAGCAGCGCTTGCCAGGGGACGGTTTGGTGCAGGACTGCCTGAAGTTGCTCGATGACTCGATTGCGGAAACACGGACGATCTCACATCTGTTGCATCCTCCGTTGCTGGATGAAGCCGGCCTGAGTTCTGCGGCTCGCTGGTTTGTCGAAGGTTTTGCGAATCGCAGCAGCATCGCGGTCAATCTGGATATTCAGGATGGCGAGCGCCGCTTTTCTGAATCGATCGAACTGGTATTATTTCGCGTATTGCAAGAGAGTCTGACCAACGTTCACCGGCATTCCGGGGCCAAGCGGGCCGATGTCAGTCTCAGGGTTGTCGGAAATAAAGCGATCTTGAAGATCAAGGATTACGGTTGTGGCCTTCCTGATGCGGTTCTGCAAAATCTGCGTGAAGAAGGAACCGGACGTGGTGTAGGCTTGGCCGGAATGACAGAACGAATTCGTGAAATTGGCGGCCGACTGGATATTAGTTCGAGCGCTAGCGGCTGCGAAGTCGCGGCGCAGGTGCCGCTTCGTTTCCGGGCGGAGCCACCCGAGTTAATTTCCACTGCACCTCAGGAAGTTAGGGCGAGAGGTTAGGAGCGATGCGAAAAGTAAAAATAATTGCAGTGTGGGTTCTTTTCGTGGTCTGTGTTGCTTGCACGAAACAAGATCCCAGTCCCCAGCTTGTAGTCGAAATACCTGCCGGTTTCAGTGGGAACTTTGTGCTCGAGATGGGGAACCGAGATACTGGTCCGCTCTCGAAACAGGGAGGCGCGTATGTCGTAGAGGTGCCGCGAAGCGGGAAATTAGCAACCTCGACGATCCTGCAGAAACCCAAGGTTGAATTCAGGAACGCCTCCGACGGCAGCATCTGGGGCTTTTCGCAGTCCGTGTTCACCACGGGAGACGGAATCGCAGTCGGCGGCAAGATAGAATTTTTCGTGGGTACGCGTAAAGATTACGACGCTGAAGAGAACAAGAAGAACCATTCAGGAACTTCGATGGACTTGAATGAATACGGCTTGACCGGCGCGTAGAAACGATGTGGCCGCACCGGCGGGCGCGGCGATCACAGTCAAATGCTGATCAAATAAAGGAAGCTTCGGCTGAGCGGTCCTGAGAGATTTCGCCCAGCCGATATTGAACTATTGTGCGGTCTTTTCGACGTCGCGCAGGCGGGCAGCTTTGCCACGAAGTCCGCGTAGGTAGAAAAGGCGTGCGCGGCGAACTTTCGACGATCGCACCAGATCCACCTTGTCGATCACCTTCGAATGGACCGGAAAAATGCGCTCCACGCCTTGGCCGAAGCTGATCTTGCGCACTGTGAAGCTGGCCTGTGGGCCGTTGTCGCGTTTGATCACAACGCCTTCGAAGGCCTGCACGCGCTCCTTGTCGCCTTCCTTAATCTTCACGTGGACGCGAATCGTGTCCCCCGGGCGGAATGCGGGAATGTCCGTGCGTTTTGTCTTGGCCAGCAATTTTTCGATGATTAGGTTTGACATGGTCGTTAATCCTTCTTCGTTCGATTCTGATTCCTTCTGAGCCCCGATCGCGCTCGGCCGTTATTCACGGTTTTGCTTAATGCGGGCCAAAATCTTCGTATCTTCCTTGCCGAGTTCGGCGTCTTCCAACAAGTCCGGACGGTTCCTCAGCGTTTTTCTCAGCGCTTGTTCACGCCGCCACTTCCGGATCTCCAGGTGATTGCCGTTTACCAGAACATCCGGCACCACCATCCCGCGAAACTCCGCAGGACGCGTGTAGTGCGGATAATCGAGCAAGCCGCCGGAGCTGCAGGTCGAATCCGCGCCGCTCACTTCCGCGCCTGCGTTGGTCGTGAACGATTCCTGCCGCGTCGAAGCTTCATTTCCAACCGCGCCTGGCAGCAGCCTCGTGACCGCTTCAATGATCACTGCAGCAGCCAACTCTCCGCCGCTGATGATGTAGTCGCCAATCGAAAGCTCGCGGTCGGCCAAGAACTCGGTCACTCGTTCGTCAACGCCTTCATAGCGGCCGCAGATCAGAACGATCCGATTCAGCGCGGCTAACTCCGTGGCAACCTTTTGCGTGAACGGCTGTCCTTGCGCCGAAAGCACAATCACGCTTTCCTTCGCGGCGCCTTTCAAACGCTGCTCGCGAGAATCAATCCCGAGCGGTTCCAAACATTCAAAGATCGGTTCCGGCTTCAGGACCATGCCCTCGCCGCCGCCGAATGGGCGGTCATCCACGGTGCGGTGCCTATCGTGCGAGAACTGCCGCAAATCGTGGACTTTGATTTCCGCCAGGCCCATTTCGCAGGCCCGCCGTGTAATACCGTGATCCAGAGGCCCGCGAAAGAAGTCCGGAAAGATGGTGACTATGTCGGCCTTCATTTGCGGAACTCAAAACTTTCACTGCAGGGCAAGGAAATACAGAAACCTACGACCTGTTTTTCCCACCCGCCTGTTGTTGCTTCTCTTCCGCAGTCATCGGCGCATTGATTTCCAACATGCCTTCGGGAAGATTCATGCGCACTTGCCGCAGCCCTATGTCCACCGCTTCCAGATACGCTTCGGCGAACGGCACATCAAACTTTTTCTTGGCTGCGCTCACAATCAACAGCGGCGCTTCACCGGCTCCAAACTGAACATCTTCGATTCGACCAATCTCAACGCCGTGATCGAGAACGACGCAACCCACCAGATCGCTCACGTAATTCCAGCCTTGCTCCAGCGATGCGCGATTCGTGCTTGGAACCTGCAGTTCGCATCCGATCAACTCTTCGGCGTCCGACATCGAATCCACGCCGCGAAACTTCAAAACCAGCAGCCCCTTGTGCGGCCAAAGCCCTTCCACTTCCAGATCGCGCCGCGCTTCGCCGGACTTCTCCAGCGCCAGCAGCTTCACACCTTCCGCGAATCGGTCCGGAACATCGCTGTGGACTTCAACAGCGACCTCTCCGTGGCGGCCCTGCGTCTTGACCACGCGGGCCAGCGTGATGAACTCGCCGCTCGGATCAGGAGTCACGGCTCAGAATCTGCGCTTCACTACTCGATGATCTCGAGCGTATAGCGCTTGCGGGCGCGGTATCCAGCTGCGTTAAGCAGAGCGCGCAGCGCGCGCGCCGTTCGCCCTTGGCGCCCGATTACTTTGCCCACGTCGCTTTCGGCAACTTCCAACTCGATGACGCCGTCGTCGAACTTCTCGACGAAGACCTCATCCGGAGCGTCGACCAGTGATTTCGCAATCAGTTCGACGAGCGCGCAAACATCTCCAGAAGACTCAGTCATAAATTCTCGCTGTGGAAACGAAGGCTATCCCTGAGGAGGCCGGAATCAGATGGCTGCTGAACCTTAGGCGGCGGAGCCGGCGGTGGCCGGAGCCGGAGTCTTGGTGAACAGCTTGTTCACGCGCTCGGACATCTGCGCGCCCTTCGACACCCAATACTCGACGCGGTCGCGCTTCATCTCAATGCTGGCGGGATTGGTGCGCGGATTGTAGGTCCCGACCACTTCCACCGGACGTCCGTTGCGCGCGCGAGCCTTCTCAATGACCACAATGCGATACATCGGTTGTTTGCGCGCACCAAGGCGCGACAGACGAATCATTAACACAAACGTATTCCTTGTTCCGGAAGAGTCCGGCGGGGTAAAGACAAACTCTTATTATGCCGGAGCTTAGCCGGAATGGCAAGCCTGCATTCTCATTCATCCTGCTAAACTAAAGGGTTTGGAGGCAGTCCTTGCAACCCGTCTATATTCTCTCGGCAGTTCGTACGCCGATCGGCAAATTTGGTGGATCATTGGCGTCTCTGACCGCGGCGGACATGGGCGTGGTCGCAGCCAACTCCGCGATTAACCACGCAAAAATCAGTCCCGACCAAATCGAGGAGACGATTTTCGGTAACGCCCGCCAGGCTGGCGGCGGGCCGAATCCCGCGCGTCAGATTTCCGTTCGCAGCGGCGTGCCCCAGGAAGTTCCCGCCTACACGGTCAATAAAGCTTGCGCGTCCGGCATGAAGGCGATCGCGCTGGCTTTCCAGGCCATCACGCTGGGCGAGTCTACCTGCATTCTGGCCGGAGGCACCGAGTCGATGTCGCGCCTTCCTTATTATCTCGATGGGGCGCGCTGGGGATTTCGCCTCGGCAATCAGGAACTCGTCGACGGTATGTATCGCGACGGATTTTTCTGTCCGCTCGCGAAAATGGTCATGGGCGAGACGGCCGAAGTTCTCGCCGAGCAATACAAGATCACGCGCGACGAACAAGACGAGTATGCCCTGATGTCACAGACGCGCGCCGCTCGGGCCATCGCCGCCGGACGATTCGAAGCCGAAATCGCGCCCGTCACGATCGAAGGCAAGAAGGGAACTACGGTCTTCGCGCGCGACGAACATCCGTTCGCGGAAGCAAGTCTCGAAAAGTTGGCAAAACTTCCACCGGTGTTCTCAAAGACCGGAACAATCACGGCAGGAAATTCTTCCGGCATCACCGACGGAGCCGCTGCAGTCGTTGTAGCCAGCGAGCATTTCGTCAAGCAGAACAATTTGAGGCCTCTGGCGCGGATTGTCGCCGTGAGTTCTGCAGGAGTCGATCCGAAAATCATGGGAATCGGTCCCGTGCCCGCTTTGCAGAAATTGCAGGACAAGCACAATCTGCGGCTGCACGAGTTCGGCCTGATCGAATTGAACGAAGCCTTCGCAGCCCAGGTACTCGCATGCGACCGCGCGCTCAATTTCAACCGCGATCGCCTCAACGTGAATGGTGGAGCGATCGCCCTCGGTCATCCCATCGGTTGCACGGGAACCCGCATCGTGGTTACGCTCGTCCACGAAATGCAAAAGCGCAATACAAAGCGCGGAGTCGCGACCTTGTGCGTGAGCGGTGGCATGGGCATGGCGCTGGCTCTGGAAAGCGCCGTTTAAACGTCCACGTCTCTAGTCCCCCGCGATAACAGCTGTTCTGGGAACGAACTCTTTCTTCTGCTATCCTGCTCCCGCTCCGCCCAACGCTTGGGGCGAGCCCAAAAATCGAACCGACAAACCCAACGGGAGGAGAATGCCATGCTTCGATGGACGATCCGTTTCTCGTGCGTAGCTGCCTTGCTAGTGATCGCTCAGTTTGCCCTGTCGCAGACAGAATTTTCTGCCGACGTTGTCGATAACCAGAAAGCCGGCAGGGGAATGACCAAGGTCTATTTCGGCAAAGACAAAATGCGCTTTGACGCTAACGGTAACGACAACGGCGGCGGCGCGGTCATTATGAATCTCGCGACCCAAAGCTACATGGTGATGATGGCCAAGCAGAAGATGTACATGGAAATGCCGGCATCGGCGATGGAGAACCGCGGGATGTTCACCTTCTTTAAGAGCGGCGATGTTGAGAATGCATGCGCCGACTGGCTGAAGCTTTCGCCCAACAAGGGCGGTACCTGTCACAAGGTTGGGCACGAGACCGTCAACGGCCGCGAGACCGTCAAGTATGAAGGGACCAATTCAAAGGGCGAAACGCGCACGGTTTGGCTCGATTCCAAGGTGCGCTTTCCGGTGAAATGGGAGGGCAAGAACGAAAGCGGCGAACTCCGCAATATTCAGGAGGGGCCGCAGCCCGCGAGCCTCTTCGATCCTCCTTCTGATTACAAGAAGATGGATATGGGTGGAATGATGCAGCGCCAGTAATTAGGTCGCGCCAACTTAGGGTCGATCGCGGCTTGCGGAGAATCCGGCATCTAGCCCTTGCCCCGCGGAGCCGTTCGACCGCAGTTTCACCCGCTCCAGGCGGGGGGGCCCGCACTTGGATTCCGGCTTCATTGCACCGGGAAAATCGCGCCACTATACTCCGTACAGCGGTTGCGCTTTCCCGGAGCAATGATGTCCTTGTCCGCAGTCATCGTCGACGATGAGCAACTGGCCCGCGACGAACTCGCCTACCTACTGAAAAATGTGGACGACGTCAATGTTGTCGCCCAGGGCAAGAATGGTCTGGAAGCGGTCAACCTGATCAAGGAGCACAATCCGGATCTGGTCTTCCTCGACGTACAGATGCCCGGCCTTGACGGCTTTGGCGTCATCAAGAAGCTGCTCGACCGAAAAATTCCGCTGCCCAAGATCGTCTTCGCGACCGCCTTCGATCAGTACGCGGTGAAAGCGTTTGAAGTAAACGCGGTCGACTACCTGCTCAAGCCCTTCGATAAGAAGCGGGTCTCGCAGGCCATCCAGAAAGCTCGGGCGCAGCAGGATGCCGGCTCGGCCCCGGCGGATCGCCTCGAGACGTTGGTCCGCATGCTGGAATCGCAAAAGCAGCCGGCCTCGAAGATTCTGCTGAAAGCGGTGGGCCGTATGTTCCTCGTCGACCAGAAAGATATCTGCTATGCGTGGATTGAAGACGGTGTCATTTCGGTTGTGACTGCGGGTGCGGCTGGTATGGAAGGACAATCAAACTGCCGGACGCTCGAGGAACTGCTTGACAGCCTTGACCCCAAATTATTCTGGCGTGCTCACCGCTCCTACCTTGTGAATATAAATCGGATTCGAGAGGTCGTCCCGTGGTTTAAGAGTTCCTACCAGCTTCGGATGGACGACAAGAAGCAAACCGAGATTCCCGTCAGCCGCGCACAAACCAAGCGCCTGCGGGAACTTTTCGGCCTCTGAATTTTCGCGGTCACCGCGGCCTCCCAGCCCCACGGCAGTATCCGCGCTTCTGAGTTTGGCTGACGCGAGCCATGTGCTCGACCGTTCCACGCGCTCCACCAGCGCGATTAAATCGTCGATCAACGTTCCCGTGTATATTCCCGCAGTGCATTCCAGCAATCCGCTCAGAAACGGCGAAGCCGTGTTCAAAACTGCACCGGAGGACAGCAGCTAAACGGCTGTCCTCCGGCTGCCTTGGGGGAAGGCTACGTTGCGAGAGCCTCCAATCCTGAGCGGTCGCGAATCGTCAGGCTTGGCCCATCCAGATGGATCAGGCGCTTCTTCCTTAAGTTGCTCAAAAGCCGGGTTACAGTTTCGCGTGAAGCGCCGATTCGCTGTGCCATCTCTTCATGCGTCATCACGGCACGGATATGAGATTCCCTCTGCTCCTCCTGTGTCGGAAATTGCGCCAGGATCAGCCGTGCCAGTTTTCCTTTCGACGAGCGGGTAAGCACGAGATCGTGAATGTCACGATGTGCCGACCGGAAGTCGCGGCTTAAGCACTGCGCCGCGTGTAATCCAACCTCGCTGTGGGACTGCATTAATTCGAGCAAATGCTTCCGCTCGACGAAGTTCAACACACATGGCGTGGCCGTCTCCGCAGTCGTTTCATATCCTGTGCCGGAAACCGTCGCGCTCAACCCCACCGTCTCTCCCGGCATTGCTGTCTTCAGAAGTAATATTTTCCCTTCTCGAGAAGCAGTGGAAAGATTGACCTTGCCGGAACAAATAATGAACATCCCTCGCGGCGCCTGCCCTTCGACATAAAGAATCGCCCCCGCAGGCAAGGAGCTTCTATGACTAACATCATCGAGTGAGCTAAGAATGGATCGGGGGAACCCGCAAAAGAACATTGGGTTTGTAGCGGCGCACTCGCTGCAGTTGTCGACGATCTCCAGTCCGTAGGGTGCATTCATCTCCGTGTCCACACTTTCCTGCCATTTCCGGCTTACCGGGGAATCCGAAATTGCTCCGAGACCCATCCCGCCCAAGTGACGCGAACCGGCCAGCAGCGCTCGGGCCTGTGCCCGCTCCTCTGAGTTCGTGCTCTGAGCTGCAGCAATTAATTCCCACCCGGCGTTTGTATCTTCCTGTTGCTCCCATGCAACGTGGCATGCGAATAGATATAAGGAGTCAATCCCGGGGCCGGTGGCCGGGACGACGGGTTCCATCGCTACCGGCTTCAAATCTTCGCACTCGGCGAGTGGAGGAATCGGGTCATTGGGTAGAGAGGAATGGACTCGAGGTATACCGCCCAGATGATCGATGCTGCGTCGGCAACGCCGGGGTACTGCAACGGCTCCAGCGGTTTCAACCGCCATGCTGGAAACGCTCAGGGCGAGCGCCTGATGCTTATGCACTAGCAACACAGATTTTGCTCCACTCCACCGCCTCGGCTGAAGCAGCGGACTTATCTTTGGACCTGGTACCACCTGGGAGAGCCGGATTGTAGCGAGGCCAGCCAGAGGCGATAAGAAGTGAAACCTATTGCAGTTCGCGTGCCGAAACAGGAAATTCCGATTGTGAACGGGAACTTCCGTGTTTGGAACTGATTCCGAGATAGCAAAGCGTCGACTCCCGGTGTTTGAATTGCCGCAGTGTCGGCATCCGCCGATTAGCCGTCACTTTAGTTTGGAGGATCCAGGTAATCGCTGCGATTGATCTTTAACCGCTGCATCTTTGACTGCAGGGTCGTGCGCTTCAGTCCCAACCGTTTTGCTGCACCGTGCGGACCAGATAGAACTCCACCTGTTCTGCGTAGAACCTGGAGAATATGCCTGCGCTCGGCTGTATCGAGAGTGTGGTCGGCGAGTTCAGCCTCCCTTTGTATGGGCTGGTGAAGTTCCGAGACCGGAACTCGCAGCGTTTTGCCCTCGCTAAGTATGACTGAACGCTCCATTAGATTCTCGAGTTCACGGACATTGCCCGGCCAGGGCCAAGCAACCAGACTCTTGATGGTTTCTTTCGGGATCGTTTCCAGGCGCTTGCCCATGCGCAGGGCAAACTTTCGGACGAAATGGCGAACGAGCAAAGGTATGTCCTCACGTCGCTCCCGTAACCCGGGTATGCGGACCGGGAATACGCTCAGCCGGTAAAAGAGATCGCTGCGAAATTCGTGGCGCTCCACGCTCTTGGTCAAGTCCCGGTTCGTCGCCGTCACCAAACGCAGTGACACTCGAATGGTGCGTGTTCCGCCCAGACGTTCGAACTCTTGATCCTGAAGCACGCGCAGAAGCTTGGGCTGAACTTCGAGAGGAATCTCTCCCACCTCGTCCAGGAACAAGGTGCCGCCGTCTGCTAGTTCCATTCGCCCGACCTTCTGGCTGACGGCTCCGGTGAATGCACCTTTTTCGTGGCCGAACAGCTCGCTTTCCAAAAGGCCGGTCGGGATCGCTGCGCAATTGACTTTGATGAACGGTCCACTCTTCCTCGAACTCATGTTGTGAATCGCACGAGCGATTAGTTCTTTCCCTGTGCCCGTCTCGCCGAGAATCAAAACCGTCGCTTCGCTGCTCGCTACGGTTGAGGCCAGATCGAGGACGCGCTTCAGTGCAGGACTCTCGCCCACGATTTCTCCAAACTGTCCAGCGGACTGCACTTCTCCTTCCAGATATTTCTTTTCTTCGCTGAGACGCAGTTTCAGAACCTCGATTTCGGATGCGACTCGGTGATTTTCAATCGCGATGGCCAATTGGGCGGCCACTTGTTCGAGAAGTTGCAGGTCGACCCGCTGAAAGGCATCCTTTCTCGTGCTGCCGAGAACCACGACTCCCAACGCACCGCTCGGGCGCAACATCGGAACGCAACACACACACTGCAGTCCTTCTGCCAGGAACGCCCTAGCCTCATCGCCAAATCCCAGCAGATCCTCGCGCGAAAAGATTGTGGCTGCCCGCGCCTGCAGGACGTGTCCAGACGGTCCCTCCGATGCCTTTTGTACGTCACGAGTGAGGCCTTTTCCGAGAGGAAAGTCGATGGAATGTCGCACCAGCAGCCCACCGGTTGTGTCGTGCAGAGCGAGACCGGCATACTCTTGCCGCAACACTCGCCGAATTCGCGCCGAGATCCGAGGAAAAACTTGCGTCAAATCCCAGCTCGAGGAAACCAGATTATTTACTTCTAGCATCATGCGCAGGCGCTTCGTCTCCATTGCGAGCTCGTCGTTTGCTTCTCGCAACTCTAGTTTGGCTTTTCGATGCTCGGTTATATCGATCACTAGGGCTCCGATGCGCCGGACAGTCCCTTTCGTATCTTTAATTGGGAAATAATGATTGAGGGCTTGTGTAGGTTCCTTTCGCGGAGCAATCACTGCTTCCAGTTCAAAGAATTGTGTCGGTTCGCCGGTCAAAAGAACGTCCGTCAACTTCGGCTCCACAATGTCTGCGAAGTTCAATAGGATCTCGCGCACTGTCTTTCCCAAGTGGTCGGCTGCGGGAATGCCGTTCATCGCCGACAATGCGTCGTTGATTGCCAAAAAGCGCAGGCTCGTATCAAGGATGGCAAACCCGATCGTCGATGAGTTGAAATAGACGGCGATCAGTTGTTCTGGGTCTTTGAAACTGGTTGAAGGTGAGAATGGATCGGCCACACCCTCCAGGAAGGAGGGCCAATTACTTTGCATGGCAGCTGACCTCGGTTACTAAGTGCGGAAAATCGCTGAAGAATGCGAGAAGGAGAAGAAGCAATCCCGTTTCTTTGTTTTCGATTCGTTCGTCAACGGATGAGCTGCCGAGTGTGCGTCGAACGCTTTGAAGACACGAGAATGAAAGATCCGAAAAGAATGAGTGGCTGCTACTTAGAGGTGGCGCGAACCAGGGACTCGCGTTCGTCGCCGTGAGCCGTAATCGATCTACAAGCAGATACGGCGAACCAGAGGAGTGTAGGAACACGCTTGTCTCCCATCCACCTCCCCCTCAAAAGGTGGATCAAAGTAAATCACGGCATTATAACCACGTTGTCGACATCTGCGAGGAAAGTTCGTTGCGTCTGTTGGCGGAATAAGCGGGATAGTAATAGGTGTGATGGTTGGACCTTTAGGCGAATATTCCCAATCTCTGAAATAGCCGTCCATGGCGAGCCTTATAATCCAATTGTGGCTCGAGGATGGGAAAGCAAGTCGGTTGAAGCACAGCAGGCAGAAGCTACCGATAAGTCCTCTGCGCCACGTCCTAAACTCACCCCGGAGGCGGCGGCACGCAACCGCGAGCGGGAGACCCTGCGTCTATCCCGCCAGCAGGTGCTTCAACGCCTCGAAGGCAACCAGAACGAGCGCCATCAAAAGCTATTGCAGGATGCTCTAGCGGATCTGGATGAAAAGTTGAAGCGTCTGGACACGTAGAGTCCCATCTGTCAGGGCAGCCCAAGGTCTGAACTGAAGCCCCCGCGTATAATGATGTCTTTATGACAGCCTACGTCTACGTTTCCTTGAAGAAGAGCGTTCTTGATCCCCAGGGTAAGGCCATTCAGGGCGCACTGAAGAAAATGGGTCACAAGGGTCTGGAGAGTGTCCGTCAGGGAAAGTATTTTGAACTTACCCTCGATGGCGGACTATCCCGCGAAGAAGCCCAGTCTGAAGTCGAACGCATCGCCCGCGAAGTGCTCACCAACCCCGTCATTGAAGAGTTCCGTTTCTCGCTGGCTGAGTAAACAGCCGGGCGTTGAGGTTCCCTCATGTGTGGCATTGTCGGCTACGTGGGTAAGAAAAGTGTCGTTCCCATCATCCTCGAGGGCCTGAGGCGCCTTGAGTATCGCGGCTACGATTCCGCGGGCATCGCGGTGTCCGGGACCGCTGGCTTGGAGATCTGCCGCGCCGAAGGCAAACTAAAAAATCTCGAAGAAGCCATTCGCCAGAAGCCCCTCCACGGTTCATACGGCATCGGACACACGCGCTGGGCTACTCACGGCCGACCCACCGAAGAAAACGCTCATCCGCACCGCGACTGCACAGGAAAGATCGTCGTCGTCCACAACGGCATCGTCGAAAACTATCTGAGCTTAAAGAAAAAGCTGACCGAGGAAGGTCACAAGTTCACCACCGAGACCGACACCGAGATCATCGCCCATCTCGTCGAAAAATATTCGGAACCGTCGAACGGCCACCGTCCTTCTCTGGAAGATGCAGTCCGCAAGACTGTCAAACAACTCACAGGCGTGTTCGCGCTGGCCGTGATCTCGACCGACGATCCCAATAAGATCGTCGCCGCCCGCAACGGCCCGCCCGCCGTGATTGGCATGGGCAATGACGAATACTTTGTTGCATCAGACGTCCCCGCCATCCTTCATCACACCCGCGACATTTTTTTCCTGGGGGATGGCGATATGGCAGTAGTCACGCCCGATGGTGTGCAACTCACTGACTTCGACGGCAAGCCGGTTTCGCGGCAGGTACAACACGTCACCTGGGATCCCATTCTCGCCGAGAAGGGGGGCTTCAAGCATTTCATGCTCAAGGAGATTTACGAGCAGCCGCGCGCCGTCCGCGACACCACGCTGGGTCGCGTATCCCAAGCGACTGGGCACATCTTTCTCGAGGAAATGCAGATTAGCGAAGCCGAGTTCCGCGCCGCGGGAAAGATCAACATCATCGCCTGCGGAACCAGTTGGCACGCCGGGCAAGCCGGTAAGTTCATGATCGAAACGCTGGCCCGCGTTCCTGTCGAAGTCGACTATGCCAGTGAATGGCGCTATCGCAATCCCATCATCGAACCGGAAACAATCACGCTTGTGATTTCGCAATCCGGTGAGACCGCCGACACGATTGCCGCGCAACGCGAGGCTAAGTCCAAAGGCTCAAAGACGCTCGCCATCTGCAACGTTGTCGGATCGATGATCACGCGCGAAGCCGCGGGCACGATCTACACTCACGCCGGCCCCGAGATCGGCGTGGCCTCCACGAAGGCATTTACCGGACAGCTTACTGCTCTCTACATCTTCGCGATGTATCTTGCACAAGTGCGCGGAGTCATGACCGCGGAGCAGTCCCGCGCAGACATGCTGGAACTTACCCGTATTCCCGGAAAACTCGAAACCGTTCTCGCTCAGGACGCCGTTTGCGATGATCTCGCAAAGCGCTACCAGAAAGTTCACGACTTTCTCTTCCTCGGTCGCGGTATCCACTACCCCATCGCCCTCGAAGGCGCTCTCAAACTGAAAGAGATTTCCTACATTCACGCGGAGGGATATCCCGCCGGGGAAATGAAGCACGGCCCCAACGCTCTCATCGACGAAAACCTGCCGGTGGTAGTGATCGCGACGCGCGACACCAACGATCCAGACTCAGTGCTGCGCTACGAAAAGACCATCTCAAACCTGAAAGAAGTGAAAGCTCGCTCTGGTGTTGTAATCGCCCTCGCGACCGAAGGTGATGAAGAGATCAAAGAATCGGTTGACCACGTCATCTATGTCCCACCCGCGCCAGAAGAACTGTCTCCGATTTTGGAGATCGTTCCCCTGCAACTGTTGGCCTACCACATCGCCGTTCGCCGTGGCTGCGACGTAGATCAGCCGCGAAATCTCGCCAAATCCGTCACCGTGGAATAAGCCATGAACGTCCTGCTATTTGGAGCGACGGGAATGGTGGGACAAGGGGTCTTGCGTGAATGCCTGCGCGATCCCGAGGTCCAGCGTGTGCAAATTGTGGGCCGCAGTTCTGCCGGCATTGAAGATCCGAAGCTGACGGAAATCATCCACCAGGACTTGTGGCACTTCGATTCGATCGAGGCCTCGCTTGCCGGATTCGATGCCTGTTTTTTCTGTTTGGGGATCTCGTCTGCTGGAATGAGCGAAAGCGACTATGAGCGCGTGACCTACGGCATCACGCTGGCCGTGGCGGAGATACTGTCCCGCACCAATCCGAGGATGACTTTCATCTACGTCTCGGGAGCAGGCACCGACACTTCCGAACACGGGCGGGTGATGTGGGCTCGTGTGAAAGGCAAGACCGAGAATGCGCTGCTGCGTCTTCCTTTCAAGGGCGTCTACCTCTTTCGTCCCGGCTTCATCGAGCCCATGCACGGAATAAAATCAAAGACCCGCTCGTATCGAATCCTGTATTCGCTGAGCAAACCCGTCCTGCCGGTTTTGCGGTGGATGTTTCCGAGTTACATCCTCACCACCGAAGACATTGGACAAGCCATGCTGGCTGTCGCCAAGAATGGCGCCCCACGGCAAATTCTGGAGACGAAAGACATCCGAGCCGCAGTGCGCCATTGATTCTGCCGCTGCTCAAACGCGCTGGTCGCCAGCCGCAAACGAAACGCGACGCAGCCGTAGCAATATCCATCCAAGTGCCGCAAGTCCGGCAAACCAGATCGCGAATGCGACATCGACCATCCACCGCGGCGCGGCTCCTACGCGCCGCAACAGAAATGGCAAGAAATTCCAGCAAGTGATGTGAATGTAATCCCACTGGTCATACTTCATGTCGTCGGTAGTCAGGCCCCATGCATCCATTTTTCCCAGAGCGAACGCGACAACATTCTTAAACCGCAGAGCAATCACGAATGTCGGATGCCCGAATGTCTCCATCTGATAAATCTCGAGCGGCAGCCAGAAGGCCAGCGAAGCCAGCTGAATTACGAGACTCAGAAAGATCAGTACCAGTCCGCCACGCCAGACCCAGCGTCCCAGGCTTGCCCGAAAAGTAAGCAGCAAAGGCACCGCCAGCAGCGCGACCATTTCCGCCGCAGTCGAGACGTAGCGATCGCCCCATGCGAAGTCTCCCGACCAGTACGTATAACGCGCATAGAAACAGATATACCCAGCAAGCAATACGACGGATGTCAGCACGTACGCGCGCATCTCCGTCCCCATGCGCTTCCATAAAAAGAAGAAGAGCAAAATCGCCAACACTAGGAGGGGATCGAACAGGAAGATCGATTTCTCCGGCTTGAATAACGCGCCGAAGACGCCCTCGTGGAATGGCGTGCTCCAGGGAAAATTCGCCGGCAACGTTGGGTCCTGCAGTCGCTGCTCCCGCGTAAAGACCGGGATGTAGCTCTGCGTCCACGATTCAAAACGGTAGAAGTTGTACCAACGTTCGAGAAATGTGAAGATCGCATAGACCGGTACCGCGACCTTGCAATACGCAATCATGCGGGCCCACAGCGCTCGTCCTCGGGCACGCTCGATCCACAGCACAATCAGAAGAAAAAGTCCCGCGGAGATCAGGTCGAGACCCGTCGTCACGCGAGTCAGCAGATTCAATCCGAGCGCGCCCGATCCAATCCACAATGCTCTGCTACTTCCGCTCCGCAACCATTCGTACTGGTAGGAAAATCCCACCAGTGTCAGTAGCATGATGTAGTTGTTCTCCATCATGTTCTGCGTGTAATGAAGATGCGTCGTGCAGAACAGCAGCGCGAGCACTCCGGCGATCGATTCCATCTCGCCGAACTTTAACTGCCGCAAAAAGCGGAAAGCGATCAGCGCGGTCAGCACTGTGATCAAAATGTTTGTGCTGTAACTGACAACGATGCTGCGTACCGCCGGATCATCTTCATACCCAGAGAAAATGTGCCAGTGAGATATCCACGTGCCCACCAGGTCCGCCGGCAGCATCAGCAGGGACTGCCCAATCTCATACCAACTGAAAATCTGTCCGCCTCGGCCGTGCAGCCCGAATTCCGGATACTCGTTGGGAAATACCTGCGGTTGCGAAGTCCAGATCCAGTGCGTGGTCTGGAGGCGGTGCATCGTGTCGGCGCTGCCGAGTTCGCCCGACTGCACGACAAACGCGAGCAATCCCGCGGTGAGACACAACAAAACGATAGGATCGCGCAACCATGCGCCCAAGCGTGAAGTCATCGTCTTGGATGGTAATACAAAGCGACGCTGACCTCCGACCGCGCCTTGGTGCAGTCGCCGCACTCGACAGACTGGCTGAAATCGCAACGCCGGGGCCCCAAGTCCGGCTCTGAGGTATCCTGTAGCGGGAAAATTCGATGTCCAATTGTGCCTTTTGCGGAACAGAACTTTCAGCCAATCCACGCTTCTGCCCCTCTTGCGGAAAACCTGTGGTGAACACCGACGACATTGCCACTCTCGACTTTGCCACCGCGACTTCGCCTCTGCCGCAACGGCCGCCCTCCGGATCGTCTCCACGTCCCTCGTCTCGTTCGTCCTCGCGCACCTCTTCCTTCCCCGAATACATGGTCAGTGAAGGCCGCTTCCTTCCCGGCCGCCTGATTGCCAGTCGCTATCGCATCATCGCCCTCCTCGGCAAAGGAGGTATGGGCGAAGTCTACCGAGCCGACGACCTCACCCTCGGTCAGGCGATCGCGCTCAAATTCTTGCCCGACGCAGCCGCCAGTGATGAAGGCCTGCTCGAGCGCTTCCGCAACGAAGTCCGCATTGCCCGCCGCGTTTCCCACCCGAACGTCTGCCGCGTCTATGACGTAGGCGACGTCGAAGGCCAGACTTTCTTCACCATGGAGTACGTCGACGGCGAAGACCTCGCATCCTTGCTGCGTCGCATCGGCCGCCTTCCGCAGGACAAAGCGGTCGAGATTGCCCGCCAGCTTTGCGCAGGTCTCGCCGCCGCCCATGCCAAGGGAGTTCTTCATCGCGACTTGAAGCCGGCCAACATCATGCTCGACGGCCGTGGTCAGGTCGTCATCACCGACTTCGGGCTGGCTGGGGTCGCCGACGAAATCCGCGGCAACGAGATTCGCAGCGGCACTCCGGCCTACATGGCGCCGGAGCAAATTGCGGGCAAGGAAGTGAGCCCGCGCAGCGACATCTACTCTCTCGGTCTGGTGCTCTACGAAGTCTTCACGGGGAAGCGCGCGTTCGCCGAAAAAAACGCGGCGGCGCTGCACGGTCTCGACGATCGAACGCCCAGCCGTCCATCTTCCGTAGTCAAAGATCTCGACCCCATCATCGAGAAGGTCATCCTGCGCTGCTTGGAAAACGAACCTTCCGCTCGTCCTGCAACCGCTCTCGCCGTCGCTGCGGCTTTGCCCGGAGGAGACCCCCTCGCCGCCGCTCTCGCTGCCGGAGAGACGCCCTCGCCACAGATGGTCGCCGCCGCCGGAGAAAACGTCGGGTTAAAGCCTCGCGTCGCGATCATCTGCTTCGCGGCGACTTTGATAGCGCTGGGAGTAGTTGCCTTCTTCGGCGTTCACTACAGCGGCCTCGACCGCATGCGATTGGAGCAGACTCCGGAAGTGCTGGCGCAAAAGGCCCGCGAGATTACAACCAGGCTGGGATACCCCGATCGTCCACTCGATACCGCCTACGGCTTCGACTATAACGGCGATCTTCAAGATTACGTCGAGAAGAATGACAAACCTCATCCCGACTGGAATGCCGTGCTTCGCGGCCGTCCCTCCTTGCTGTTCTTCTGGTATCGCCAGAGTCCCGACTACATGTTCGCGGAAGGCTACCGCGATCAGTTGCTCAATCCCGGCATCGTGACTCCGGGCGATCCTCCGACGACGTTGTCAGGAATGATCAATCTGCAACTCGATCCCCAGGGAAGACTCATCAATCTGCAGGCCATCCCGCCGCAAAAAGAAACGTCCACATCCCCGTCCGCCCCGTATGACTGGAATCCTTTATTCTCAGAAGCCGGTCTTGATCTCACCAAGTTTCAGAAGGCCGAGCCGCAATGGAATTCTCTGGCTTCCTCGGACACGCGCTCAGCCTGGACCGGCGTCTGGCCCGGTACGTCCCGTCCTCTGCGCGTCGAAGCTGCATCCCTGCAGGACAGGCCGGTTTACTTTTCTCTGATCGGCGACTGGACTAAGCCGGATCGCGTCAAGCAACCATCGCAATCCTTTGGGAAGCAGGCAGGGCAGGTTGTCTCCATCTTGTTGTTCTTGTCGCTGCTTGCCGGCGCCATGTTCCTGGCGCGGCGCAACTATCGCCACGGACGCGGGGATCGGGAAGGTGCCTACCGTCTCGCCACCGTGATGTTCGTTCTCGAAATGTGTCTGTGGTTTTGCCGCACTCATCTCGTTCCCGGCCTTGAAACCCTCGGCCTGTTTATTTTGGCCGCCGCTACTTCATTGTTTGTGTCGGCACTGACCTGGATGCTCTACCTTGCCGTCGAGCCCTGGGTACGCCGTCGCTGGCCGCAAACCATGATTTCCTGGAGCCGCTTGCTGTCCGGGCAATTCCGCGATCCGCTGGTCGGCCGCGACATCTTGTTCGGTGTCATGCTGGGCGTCGTCTGGATACTCATCTTCCAGCTCCGCACCATTCCCCTGATGCACGCAGGTGCGGCCCCCGGACTTGGCCAGGAGGAATATCTGGTAGGAGGTCGCACCGCCCTAGGCGCCTGGATGATGCAGATCACTAGTTCGATCCTCGGCACGTTGCAGTTCTTTTTCGTGCTACTCGGACTCAAAGTTGTCCTGCGCAAGGACTGGCTCGCTGCCATCGCGTTCGTCGCGCTCTTTGCCTTGCCCCGCGGACTGACCAGCACTCACGTCGCGATCGAATTGCCCACGCAGATCATCGTTTACGCCATCGCTGTGATCATCGTCTTCCGTTTCGGACTGATCCCGTTGGCGGTCGCCATTTTTACCATCAATATGATCGCCAACCTTCCGTTTACCAGTGATTTTTCCGCCTGGTATTTTGTGAACTCCATGCTCGCGCTGCTGAGCGCGGTTGCACTCGCCGCTTGGGGCTTCTATCACTCGCTCGGTGGCGAACCGCTGTGGAAGGTCGACATGGAGTAATTAGGAAGCTTCGTTTCGGCGCCGTTTACCTATGGGTCACTTTTCACAGGAATTTCCTGCCAATGCGGCGCAACGCCGTCGCAAATCCTTGATGGGTTGCCTCGGCTGTTTGCCGCGTCTCGCACTGATTCTTTTTCTGGGCGTTGTGTTAGTAGGGGCGATCACCGCGGTCTTCGCGCCCTGGGGGTTTTATCTGGGTGGCAAGTTTAGCATCTTGGCCTCCTGGCATGGCATGGGAATACTCCATGCCAAGAGCGGCTCGTATGTGATCTATGTGAGTTTAGGGCCTGGAAAACCGAGTCGAGGGATTTATTCGAGCAGCAGCATCCGTGGAAACGGATATCTATGTTCCCCGCGCGGGGAGAAATTTCGCATGAAACTTGGCGGGGGGATGCGGCGCGGCCTTAGCATCAATACCGACGGAGAGAAGATATCCTTATATATGTATAATTCGCCCCTCTTCTCAAACTTCACAGGAGATCGTCGGCCTTACATCGAACTCCGCGGACAATGGCACAATCCTAACCTTGTGCTCGACGACCATGGCAGCATCGCCCGCGCGTTCAACGCCGATGGAAGTGTGAACAGCGAACACGATCCGAATCGCCCCTACGTCGGCGAAGTCGTACCGGTGACTCTGACTCCTGCTTCATACTCCGACTTCGAAGCCGCCTGCAGATCCTCCCACTAGGGGTACGGTGAACGTTTTGTCATTCCGATCGAAGGGAGGAACCTGCTTTTCGGCGTCGCCCAACACCCGCCCAGGCACGGTCCCTCCCGTCGGCGCTAGTTTTTCCCTGCTTCATTCGCTGGATTCGTCAGCGATGGCGTCGTGCGAATCATCGAACCGCCCGTCGTCGCACATCCTTTCGCTCCTGGTCCCGCGGAGCAGCCCCAGTAGTTTTCCGTCGCGTCAATGATGCCCGTACAAGCCGCGGCGTCAAAGGCACAAACGTTAGCCACCCCAACCTTACCGTTGAGCAGGTCATTGAGATGGGCATCGATGTTGTTGGGAATATTCACCGCGATCCCGATATCTTCGTCGCGAATGATGTTTCCTGAAATGACTGTCCCGTAAACCGGCGAGCCTCCGCCGCCGCTGTTGATATTGATGCCGGCGCTGCCCGGCGTCGCGGTGTCATCCGTATCAGGTCCGTTGCCTGCGATGAAATTGCCGATAATCATATTTCCCGCCATGTTATCTGCAGGAGCGCCGAAAACCGGACCCACATGCGTGTGCAGCGAAACTCCGGGAATCCCGTTTCCCGTTAGCTGGTTCCGGATAATGACGTTGCCAGCCGTTGTTCCTGGACCGGCTCCGTCGGAAAACAAGCCTACGCCCGCTCCGCCGACTTTAACTCCATTTTTGGACACCACATTTTCGGAAACCGTGTTGTGCACGACTCCATAGTGCGGTGCAAAGAACGGAGGAGTAGAACCCATCGGCGAATGCGATGCCAGCACGATTCCGCATTCCAACGGATTATCAGTCACAATGTTGCGGATGATCAGGTTATCCCGGCTCTCTGCCGAATCGTCGCTGATCAAAATGCCGTCGGCATTTCCCGTGAGCACGTTGTCGGAGACAATCGCGCTCACCGCTCCTAACAGGTGTAGGCCGCCGCCGCAATCGCCACTCTCATCCGTCTCATAGGCCGGCTGCCCATTGCAAGCCGGACCCGATCCGAAAACCGGCCCTTCCATATCGTTGTCGATGATGTGGTTATCTCGAATCACGGCACCCGACATGTTCAGCACCAGCACTCCTTCATACAAAGCGTTCTTCACCGTGAAGCCCGCGACCGTGACATCGTGCAGTCCAGCGTTATCCAGCCCGTCTAACAAGATTCCGTTCGGAAGATTGGACGCATCAATCACCGACTTTCCCGCTCCTGCGCCGAGCAGCGCCAGCGGCTTTCCGACCACGACGTCCTCTTTGTAGGTTCCAGGCCAAACGTTGATGACATCATTAGCGGATGCCGCGGTTACAGCGGATTGAATCGTCGCGTAGCAACCCTTTGAACCTCCCGGATTGACGCAAGAAGTTTTGGCGGCAGCTACTACAGTTAAAAGTCCTGGCAAAATCAGACCGCCAAGAACCAGGCGGACGCAAACTCCTGTTGGGCGCATACGTGTGCTCCTCTTCTGAAATACAAATGTTTAAGTTGAACTATCTTTCCCTGGGATTTGGTTCGTTCTCTGACGGGCCCGCAAAGATGGTACGCACATTGTGTTCGCCTGCCCGCCTTCTGTCAACTCCGACTGCCAGGTCTGGCCTCGGTGCGGGGTCGATTGACCCGCCGTCCGCGTCGGCATAGCATTCTCTGAACCCGGAGGTATTTTGTATGCGAACTGGGCTCCTCGGTTTTCTCTGCCTAAGTTTGGTCTGTCTCGCGCAGACGCAGGAATCGCAGCAACCGCGTCCGCCCGTTCCCGGGCCTGCCTCCGACGGCGGAGTTCGGGAAGTACTCGAGAGCATCGTCATCCCGCCAATCCCCAACGCTCCCTTCACTGCGACGCTGGATACGGAATGGGTTCGTTTTTCTCCAGAGGGCGGCACCTTCACCCTGGTCAACGAGCGTCACATCGCCCGCGATGGACGTGGCCGCATCTACGAAGAGCGCTGGGCCCTGGCTCCGAAGATTCACACCGGACCTTCCCCTTCGAAGCTAACCTGGATTCAGATCGCCGATCCCAAACTGCACACCCTCTACAACTGCAGCACCGACAAACATATCTGCGATCTCCTGACCTACGATCCCGCCAAGGACCTCACCGCCGCCGAACCGCGGAAGGCTCCAAGCCTCGGTACTCTGACGCGCGGTCCGGTGACGACCGAGGACCTGGGCACCCGAAACATCGCTGGCATCGATACCGTCGGCGTCCGCGAAACTTCTATGATCGCCGTCGGCGCCATGGGAAACGATCAGCCACTTTCCAGCGTCAAAGAGGAATGGCATTCCCAGGAACTCGGTATCAACCTCCTTTCCCTGCGCTCCGGACCAACTTTCGGGAAGCAGACTTTCACCATCACCGAGCTGACGGCCTCTGAACCCGATCCCCAGCTTTTCCAGTTGCCGGAAGGCTATAAGATCAACGATCAGCGCAAGAACCCCCCCGTTTCTTGGTAGATCCGACACGCAATCACTTCAAAATCGAGACGAAGGTTTTTCTCAGTGACTCGGGCCGTCTGAACTAAGCTGCTCTCGTGCGAATTTTCATTGATGAGTCGGGGAACTTCGGTTGGGACCCGCCCAACATCTCACTCCACGCTGCTGTGATTGTTTGCAATTCTTCTATAGTCGAGCTATTTCGGCGGCTTCTTGAGTGGAAGACATCGATTCTCGGCCATCACAGGGTGCGAGAACTCAAGGCGAGCGACCTGACAGACAGCGAACTCGACGATTTCGTTGGGCGCGTTGTTCTCCCTACACCGGGGTTTAAACTCACCGTCGTCGGAATTGACACTCGAATCGCGTCCAAACAGATGCTAGAGGAATGGAGGGACGAGGTTTCTCATTACTGTTTGGGCGCATCGATGTTCAGCGAAAAGCGCGGCCTGCGGCCGGCGGATCGTCAATACAAGGAAATGAGCGGCTGGCTCTGGAACAGAAGCCCTGAGAACCTAGCACACATGATGTCGATGTCAGAAATAATAACGAGAGCGACCCAAAACTCGGTTATTTGGTTTCACGAGAAGGAGTTTGAGTCGGAGTTTGCTGACTTCGAGATTGCAATTGATCGGAGTTTCGTCCGCACTCCGGAACACGAAACCTTCTGGCGCGAGTTCTTCAGGGGATATTTTCTCAACAAATCTCGACACGAGCCGTTTAAGACTCCGCAGCATTGGGTCCACGACGGTCATGTGTTCGAGCGTGTGTGCTCGAACGATGAGAGGACTATCGATCTAGCTCCAATATTCCGGGATCGGACCTACTTTGTTGATTCCAAGTCATCGGAGGGGGTGCAGATTGCTGACATTTGTTCTCATATTTGTCTTCGTTATCATCGCCCTAACTTGTGGTTTGAAGCTTATAGGAAACTCAGGCCTCTCATAGTTGATGTCAACAAGGGGCCAATAACGCTACTCGTACCCATCAAAGCCGAAAACGCCTCTATCAAGATGGGTACAGCAATTCAACAAGAGGTCGCCGAGCTTGCAAAGTCGATGCCGCGGCGGGTCCGTCGCCGATAGGCTCGTCGGTCCGTACCACTGTCCAATGGGGTCCTTCCCATCCCGGAAAATCTCCGCAACTTCTTCCCCCTCAACTTCATCTAAAATTTGACAACGATTCACTCAAGTCATAGGATGAGTTCCGGCGCAATCATATACACATTGATTACAAAGCACTTACAAAGTTTAGGAGGGATGTTTTATGTCAAAGATTATCGGAATTGACCTCGGCACCACCAACTCCTGCGTAGCAGTCATGGAAGGTGGCGAGCCCAAGGTCATTGCTAATGAAGAAGGAGGGCGCACCACGCCTTCCGTAGTTGGCTTTACCAAGACCGGCGAACGCCTCGTCGGCCAGGTGGCAAAACGTCAGGCTATTACCAATCCCGAGAACACCGTTTATTCGATCAAGCGGTTCATGGGACGTCGCTACGACGAAGTCAGCGAAGAGATCAAGATGGTCCCTTACAAGGTCGTCCGTCAGGGCGATCACGTGGCGGTCTTGGCGCAAGGGAAGGAATACACGCCTCCCCAGATCTCCGCGCTGATTCTTCAGAAGTTGAAGAAGGCGGCCGAAGACTATCTCGGCGAGAAAGTCACCGAAGCGGTCATCACCGTTCCGGCGTACTTCAACGACGCGCAACGTCAGGCGACAAAAGACGCCGGACAGATTGCCGGCCTTGAAGTGAAGCGCATCATCAACGAGCCCACGGCAGCCGCGCTTGCCTACGGCCTCGACAAAGGGAAAGACGAAACCATCGCCGTGTACGACTTCGGCGGCGGCACCTTCGATATTTCTATTCTCGAAGTCGGCGAAGGCGTGATCGAAGTCAAAGCCACCAACGGTGATACCCACCTCGGCGGCGACAACCTCGACCAGCGTCTGGTGGATTGGCTCATCGACGAATTCAAGAAGGATGAAGGCCTCGACCTGCGTGGCAAGGGCAACGAGATGGCTCTGCAGCGTCTGCGTGACGCAGCGGAACGCGCCAAGATCGAGCTTTCGACCACCATGGAGACCGAAATCAATCTGCCCTTCATCACGGCGGACGCGTCCGGTCCCAAGCACCTGGTCAAGAAACTGACCCGTGCAAAGCTCGAAGGCATGGTCGAAGACATCATTCAGCGCTCGGTCGGACCGTGCAAGCAGTGCATGAAAGACGCCGGCGTCGACACCAGCAAGATTAACGAAGTCGTTCTCGTTGGCGGACAGACCCGCATGCCGCGCATCCAGTCGCTGGTGAAAGAGCTCTTCGGACGCGAAGGTCACAAGGGTGTCAACCCGGACGAAGTCGTCGCGATCGGTGCAGCCATTCAGGGCGGAGTGCTCAAGGGCGAAGTGAAAGACCTGCTCTTGCTCGACGTGACTCCGCTGTCGCTCTCGATTGAAACTCTGGGCGGCGTTTCAACGCCGATGATCCCGCGCAACACGACGATTCCGACCAAAAAGACGGAGACGTTCTCGACCGCGGCCGACAGCCAGACGTCGGTTGAAGTTCATGTGCTGCAGGGCGAACGGCCCATGGCAGCGCAGAACCGGACTCTCGGCAAGTTCCACTTGACCGGAATTCCGCCGGCACCGCGGGGTGTCCCGCAGATTGAAGTGACGTTCGACATCGACGCCAACGGCATCCTCAACGTGACCGCGAAAGACATGGCCACGCAAAAGGATCAGAAGATCACGATCACGTCCTCTTCTGGCTTGTCGAAGGAAGAAGTTGAGCGCATGGCGAAGGAAGCCGACGCTCACTCCGCCGAAGACAAGGCGCAGCGTGATTCGATCGAAGCCAAGAACCAGCTCGACTCGATGGTCTACAACATCGAGAAGATGCTGAAGGAGCAGGGCGACAAGATCTCCGGCTCTGATCGCGGCGACGTCGAAAACGCACTGGCCGATGCCAAGAAAGCGCTTGAGTCCAACGACAAGGCGCAGATGGATAAGGCTCGCGAGACGCTAACCGCCGCCTCGCACAAGCTGGCCGAGCAGATGTACAAAGCTGCTCAGCCGGCAGGTGGCGCGCAAGCCGGCCCGGGCGCGGGCCCGACCGCCGGTGGTCCCGATCCCGGCAGCAACGGTTCGGGCCAGAAGAAAGACGAAGGCGTCATCGACGCCGAGTACGTGGACGTAGAAGATAAGAAATAAGCGCTACGGCCACGGATTGACGCGGTATGTCCACGGATCAAGAATCCGTGTAGATTCGCGGGAATCCGTGGCCAAGTTTCTGTGTGGGGGAGAATCAATTGGACTTCCAGGTAAATGACGAAACCTATTTTCTGAGCCTCGCCGAAAACGAACGGCAGTGGCTCGTGCTGGTCGAGACTCCGACAGGAACCCGGCAAATCCCGGTCTACGTGGATGAGGCGTGGCTCGAAGAATCGACCCTCGTGGTAGAAGATAAAGATAGACGCAAGATTGTGAATTAAAGATGCGGCGCGGGCCGTCCCGCCCGCGTCTGTCCTCACTCAAGGACAAGGCAGTGCATCAGGACTTTGAATGGCAGCTGCGACCAAAAAGGATTATTACGAAATACTTGGTGTAAAGAAGTCCGCCTCGGCGGACGACATCCGCAAGGCTTTCCGCAAGCTCGCGCGCAAGTTCCATCCCGACGTCAACCCGGGCGACAAGTCCGCCGAAGAGAAATTCAAGTCACTCTCCGAGGCCAACGAAGTTCTCAGCGATCCCAAGAAGCGCAAGATCTACGATCAAGTCGGCTTCTACTCCGACAACATAGATCCGGCTACCGCGGAAGCATACGCACGCGCCGGCAACAACACCGGCGCCGGATTTCCCGGTGGTTTTCAGGGAGGCGCGCAGCAGCCCGGCGGTCAAGGCGCCCCCTTCGATTTCGGTGGATTCGATTTCTCCGACCTGGTGGATAATGCCGGCCACGGTGGCCGCAAATCTTCAGGCGGGGGCGGCAGCTTCCGCGATATCTTCGGCTCCATTTTTGGCGGAGGCCGCGGCGCGCCTGCCGAAGAAGGTCCGGAGCCGGGCACCGATCTCGAATATCAAGTCAACGTTCCGTTTTGGACGGCAATCCGCGGCGGAGTAATGCGTCTGAACATCACGCGCCAGGATGTCTGCCCGCAGTGCCACGGCCAAGGCGCACTCGAAGCTCCCGGCAAATGTCCGGAGTGCAACGGTACTGGCCAGATCACACAAACCGGCGGACGCATGAAGTTCAACGTGCAGTGCCCACGCTGCCACGGGACCGGAAAGAATTTGACGACGTGTCCCACGTGCCACGGCGAAGGCACGGTCACGAAGACTGAGCCGCTAGAAGTACGCATCAAAGCAGGTACTCGTGACGGCCAGCGCATCCGCCTGCCCGGCAAAGGCAACGCCGGAGCCCACGGCGGAGTTCCCGGAGATCTCTACGCGATCATCCGCACCGGCGACCATCCGATCTTCCGCCGCGACGGCGACGATATCTCGCTGACGGTTCCAGTCAGCGCGGCAGAAGCGGCGTTGGGAGCCAAGATCGAAGTCCCTACGATTGACGGTCGCGCTCTTCTGAAGATTCCCCCAGGTACGCAGTCCGGACAAAAGCTGCGCCTGCGAGAAAAAGGTGTTCCGTCGGCCACAAGAGAAGGAGTCCGCGGCGACGAGATTGTGGAGATCACGATCACGGTCCCGATGCCCCGAGACGAGCGCACAAAAGAACTCCTCCGCGAGCTAGCTAAGCTGAACCCGGAGGACCCAAGAGCGGACCTCTGGACGAAGGTGTAACCTCGCTCGTCCGTTCCCCTGAAAAACTTGTCATCCTGAGGGCCGCGATTCTAGCGGCATGATGGATTTATGCAACTGCTGCCCCACAGGATGACAACGGTAGGACAAACTCCCAGTGTTCTCTTTTGACCGCTAACGTGAACTCGAGGCTGCAAGCGGCAACGCGTTACTCTCGTACCCCCACTCCTGCTTACAAAATTTCAAAATAATCTAAAAAAATCTTGCATCTGTGGAAATTTCCCGTAATCTCAAGAACTGCGAACTAACTTCGCCGAGATGTCCGGGAAAACGCATCAAACCCGGGAGCCGCGAGAGTCAAGGGAGACGCGGTGGTGAGAGTGAGTCGCTTGAGGAGGCAGACATAGAAATTGGCAACAGCTAGCGCACCGCGTCAACAATCCGAAAATCTCCAGCCTATCGCTGCAGTCCCCAACCGGAAAAAATTCGTCCGCCTCACGCTTTGGCCCTTGGTCGCCGCCACCTTCTTTATGGTGTCGGGCGGTACCTACGGCACCGAAGACATCGTGCACGGTGCCAGTTACGGACGCGCCATCCTGATCCTGCTCATCACACCACTGCTCTGGAGCCTGCCCACGGCCTTCATGATCGGCGAGTTGTCGAGCGCCCTGCCCTACGAAGGCGGTTACTACGCCTGGGTCCGTCGCGCCATGGGTAATTTCTGGGGATTTCAGGAAGCCTGGCTGTCGCTCATTGCCTCGATTTTCGATATGGCGATCTATCCCACCCTGTTCGTCGCCTACCTGACCCGCATGTTCCCGTGGTTTCAGGAAGCGAATCGCGGATGGTGGGTCGCGCTCGCGGTCGTCGTCGCCTGCGCTCTTCTTAATATTGCCGGTGTAAAGGTCGTCTCCCTGACCTCGCTCTGGTTGTTCCTCGCCTTGTCGGCCCCATTCGCCGCGATCGTCATCCTGGCCCCCTTCAAAATGGGAGCGCTGGCGAACGCCGTCACCAAGCCGACCACATCGACCGTAGACATCCTCGGAGGCCTCCTCATCTGCATGTGGAACTACATGGGATGGGACAACGCTTCAACCATCGCCACCGAAGTCGAGCGTCCGCAGCGCACGTACCCCCGTGCAATGCTGGTTGCGGTCTGCATCGTGGCCGTCAGCTACATCCTGCCTTTCGCGGCGATGTGGATGACTGGCCTAAAGCCGACTGCTTGGGAAACCGGTTCATGGGCGGACATCGCGGGCTTAATCGGTGGGCCGCTCCTCCGCATTGGAGTTGTCCTCGGAGGCCTGATCAGTGCCTTTGGCATGTTCAACGCGCTAGTGATGAGCTACTCGCGCCTGCCCCTGGCAATGGCGCAAGACGGCATGCTCCCGGCGGTCTTTGGCAAGCTGCAAAAGAAATCGCGCGCGCCGTGGGTCGCTATCATCGCCCTCGCGATTGGTTGGGCGATGTGCCTCGGACTTGGCTTTGCTCGCCTCGTCACGCTCGACATCCTTCTTTACGGGGCCAGCCTCTTCCTGGAATTTATGGCGCTAGCTGTGCTCCGCTTCCGCGAACCGAACCTGCCGCGTCCTTTCAAAGTGCCTGGCGGACTCTTCGGCGCGATCGCGATCGGAATTCCGCCGATGCTCCTGCTCGGCTTCTCCGTAGTCCGCAGCGAGCACGAGCAGATTCTCAACATGAGCTCGTTCGCCTTCGGAATGATCCTTATCGCAGCCGGCTTCGTGGCCTACCTCATTAATCACGCCTTGAAACCTGAAGGTTGGTCCGTTCCTCGAGCCGAAAAAGCGCAACCCGCCGCATAAAAATCAGGCCACGGATTTCGCTAATCCCCACGGATCAATCTCCGTGGAAATCAGCGCAAGTCCGTGGCCGGTATTCTTCGACCCTTCTTACAAACTATGCTGCGGCTTTCGCTTGATCGCGCAGCATCTTCACTTTGTCATGCGCCCGCTGGATGCTATCTGCCTGCCTGCGAACGATCTGAGCGACGTCCGCCGGCAACGGCTCCGCCAGAGCCTTGTGATAGCTTTCCTTGGCCTTATCCTCGCCGGCTTCCACCGACTCGAGGATTGTCTTGTCGCCGCCGCCCATCGCAACTTTCGTATCGATCCATGCGCGATGCATAGCCGCCGCGATCGAGCCGGAAGGCTTCTTGTCCGGCTTGCCCAGTCGCGAATATTCGTGCCGCAGCTCTTCGGCAAACTGACCGCGTTCCAGTCGCTGCTCGTTGAAAAAGGTCTTCAGGTCCGGACGCTTCACATGCTCCGCGGCATCCTGATAGCCCTTTTGTCCGTCCTTACAAGTTTCAATGAGGTCTTCCAGCACACTTAGGGTTTTATCGTTATCCATGAATATCCTCCGAGGGTTGGATGCATTTGCACCCCGTACGTTTGGCGAGAATTCTGTCGGGGATTCTTCAAGGAACTAGGAAGAATTCGGACGGCTGCTAGAATCAGACCCGGGCTCTAATGACAAAACGTAAATCCAAGGGTGCATACATGTTGAGCCATTTAGCGGGCGCCGAACGAAGCGGGAGACCGCTGGCGAAATCCCGAGCAGAGCGAGGGAACTGGTGACAAAACGTAAATCTAAGGGTGCATACATGATCTCGTCCGTCGCCGAGATGTATGGCATCCATCCGCAAACGCTGCGGCTCTACGAGCGCGAAGGATTGCTCAAGCCTTCGCGCACGGAAGGCAACACGCGCCTCTACACTGACGAAGACCTGCTGCGCCTCGAGTTCATCCTCTCGCTCGCCCGCGACCTTGGCGTCAACATCGCTGGCATGGCGATCATCCTGCAAATGCGCGAGCGCATGGAAGAGATGCAGCACCAGATTCAGGAGTTCGTTCAATACATCCAGCAGGAAGTCCTGACCCGCGCCAACGCAGCCGCCGATCCGTCAAAAGGCGCGATCGTCCCAGTCCGCCGCCCAATGGTCTCACCAACCATGCAGCCGAAGAAGCGCTAAAAGGACTGATGGCCATTTTCCAACTGGGGGTTTTCGGCGGCGTCATTGCAGTCCTAAGCTTGGACACCGTAGGCTCGTTCGCGTCACAACAACTGAAGTTCCGCTATACCCGGCTTGCTCCTATCTCATTTCTCCTTTGGGCTGCTGCTGCCATCGCCTCCCAAGCGGGGTACCCGGACCTGATCAAGTCGACCGGCTACGGAGCGCTTGCGGGGCTCATCATAGGCTTGATTGACTCAACGCTCGGATGGCGGATCTCCTGGCAGCTGGGCGCTGGACGATTGCCACCTCAATTAGTTACAAGTGGCAAGATCGCGCGGATCATCTTCAAGGTTACGATGATGGCAGCCGGCATCGGAGCGGCTGGCGCTTTACTGCTTAGATTAGTCATGGGGTCGATACGGATATAGAACGGGCTGATTGAAGCAAGGTCGGCAACTTCGCTACGGGCAGGAATTCCAGGCTGGCACGTCGCTCACACGCCAAGCTTTGTTGCGCTAATTACCAACTACCAAGGTTCGTTTTCCCGCGTATTATATGAAGTCCCTCAGCGCTGGCCCAGCTGAGTGCTGACAGCTGAGTGCTGAGTGCTGCCTTTCAAGCTCATCTACAGCGATGCCTACTACCTCCCGATCGGCAATCACGTTTTTCCCGCGGAAAAATATCGTCGCGTACACGATCGCCTGATCGCGACCGGTGTGGCCGAAGCCCAAGATTTTCTCGAGCCCCAGCCCGCTGCTGATCTCGACATCCTCCTCGTTCACAAGCCCGACTACGTGCAGAAACTCAAGACTGGTACGCTCTCGCCGCGCGAAGAGATGGAAATGGAAATTCCTTACTCACGAGACCTGGTCGATGCCTTCTGGCTCGCCGCCGGCGGATCCATACTCGCCGCCCGTCAGGCGCTCGCCGACAGAGTCAGCGTCAGCATTGGGGGCGGATTTCATCACGCCTTCCCCGATCATGGCGAGGGATTCTGCATGATCCACGACGTCGCTGTCGCCATTCGCCGCTTGCAGCGCGATGACAAAATTCGCACTGCCATGACCGTCGACTGCGACGTTCACCAAGGCAACGGCACCGCCGCGATCTTTGCTGGCACGCGCACAGAGAGCATTCCGCTTCCGTCGGTTTCGACTTCAACTCTCACGCATCCAACATCGGCAAAAACAAAAATGCGCGGAGCCCACGCTGGCGACGTCTTCACCATTTCGCTGCACCAACATAACAATTACCCGCAGTACAAGCCGCCATCCTCGATCGATGTCGATCTGCCAGACGGAATCGGCGACGACGACTATCTTGCGTGGCTCGACAACGCCTTGAGTTCCGGCCTTCGTCAGTTCGAACCTGATCTCCTCTGTTACGTAGCGGGCGCCGATCCGTACAAAGACGATCAACTCGGCGGCCTCGAACTGACCATCGACGGATTGAAGAAGCGCGACCGGTTGGTCTTTCAAGTCGCCCGCGCGAGAAACATTCCCGTGATGGTCACCTACGCCGGCGGCTACGCAAAGAATATTGAAGACACGGTAACGATCCACTCCAACACCGTAATCGCCGCCAAAGAAGTCTTCGCGGGCTAGTTAAAATTAGCCTTGTCATCCCGAGCGAAGCGACGGACCCCTGCACTCTTGCGTGTGGCTCTGTCGATTCGAGGCATTCTCCCAGGGTCGCCGATTGAAGCACACACGTGGCGTCGAAATTCCTACCTTTAGCCTCGTAACTTCGCGCCGCGGCATACCATATAAATAATATGAACATCAGCACATCCGATCTTTCGCATTCCGACTTATACGGACTCATTCTCAACGCTGTGGCTCCCCGGCCGATCGCCTGGGTTTCCACCCTCAGCGCCTCCGGCCAGCCAAACCTTGCTCCATTCTCGTTTTTCAATTGCGTTTGCGTCGAGCCTCCTCTGCTGGCGTTTGCTCCTGGACTGCGTGCGCCGAAGCAATCGAAATCTGCTGACGGAGAAGCCAAAGACACGCTGCGCAACATCCGCGAGACCAAGGAATTTGTAGTCAACATGGTCACCTTCGAACTCGCCGAAGCGATGAACGCGACCAGTGGAGAATACGACGCCTCCGTCAACGAGTTCGAGGTTGCCCAGATCGAGCACGCGCCGTCGGAGATCGTGAAGCCTCCGCGAGTCGCGAAATCTCCGGTCAGCTTCGAGTGCAAGCTCTATCAGATTCTGGATTTCTCGCTGTCTCCCAGGAGCAGCAGCCTCGTGATCGGGGAGGTCGTTTCGATCCACGTCGCCGATGCTCACTGGAAGCAGGGAAAACTCGATCGCGATTCTCTCGACCCGATTGGCCGCATGGGAGGAATCCAGTACACGCGCACGACGCAGAGATTCGATATGGTTCGGCCCAAGGTCGGGTAGTGGTTGCCCCATCCTTGTCGCGCAATTTGCGACAGGGTGGGGATTTTGAATTTGTTCCGCCGCTAAGTTTCTTTCGCCCCTCTGGGTCTTCGCTTTGACGCCGCCTGGCGGACGAATTCCTCCGTCCCTCTATTTTCTTTGGCGGATGTGTAGCCGAGCTAAAAGGCGAAACCAAAGACTCCCCAGCCTCAATGGATCGAATGGGATGCCGTGACGGCTCGGGACCTCCTCCCGCGAAAATCCGAAGTAACGTACACGTTCGTGCAATTGTTTGCCACAAGCAGACAGCCCTACAATGAACTCACTCGCCGCCCAGCAATGGGGTGGAACAGAATCTCTGATTCAACAGGGTTCTGCCGAGGCCTTTTGGCTGTGCATAATGATTCCCGACCCTTCATCTGAAATGCCCAGATTTTCCGGATCGAACAGATGGAAAGACTTCATGAAGACGCATGCAGCCTGCGCCGCTTTGTTGTGCCTTGGCTTGTTGAGCGGTTGCGGCTCCGGCAGCTTTGCCCCGGGTATTGGCGGAAATCTGAAATCGATCGACATCACGCCGTCCGGGCCGTCGGTTCCGTTGGGGGAAACCCAACAATTGACGGCGACCGGCCATTACCGTGATGGATCGACCCAGGATATTACTGCTTCGGTTACATGGTCTTCCTCAAACACCAACGTGGCGACCGTTTCAGGTTCTGGTTTGGGGACCAGTCATTCGACCGGTTCGTCGACCATCACTGCAACATTGTCAAAAGTCACCGGTAGCAGCACGTTCACGGTCACCAATGCGGTTCTGGTGTCAATTGCCATAACCCCAGCCAATCCAAAGGTTTTTCTCGGCACGCTGAATCAGTTCACGGCCACGGGAACATTTTCCGATCAGAGTACCAAGGATATTACGGGGTCCGTCACATGGAGCTCTTCGAACCAGAGTGTGGCATCGATCAACGGTGGCGGACTAGTCACGGCTCTCGCCCTTGGTTCGCTCACGATCTCGGCGACATCCAGCTCAATCACCGGCAGCACAGCGGTCACCGTCCAGTCATCTGTCCTGACTTCGATCACGATCTTCCCGGCCAACGGGAGCATCGCAGTTTCGACGAGCGAGCAATTTCACGCTCTTGGTAACTATTCCGATGGATCCGTTCAGAATCTGACCCGACAGGTGACTTGGGCATCCTCCAACACGGCCGTGGAGCAGATCATTAACGGTGGTATGTCGAGAGGCCTGACTCCGGGAACTACGACCATCAGCGCCACGCTAGGGACTGTCACTGGGTCAACCCCATTCACCGTTACGAATGCCACGATCGTGTCCATTACTGTGAGTCCGGCGTCGCAGACTCTCGCAGTCGGGACCACGCTCGATTTCAGCGCGCTTGGCCGTTTCAGCGATGGCACCTTTCAGGACATCACGAGCGATGCTACCTGGAGCTCGGACAATACAGCTGTCGCCACAGTCGATGTCAACGCTATCGCTACTGCCGTCAGTCCGGGCACAGCCAACATTATCGCCACCTTTAACGGAGTCACTGGCTCAGCGCCGCTCACCGTGTCGACTGCGACGATCACTTCGATCGCCGTCACCCCGTCTACTGCCGAAATGGCGCCTAATACTATGCTGAGCTGCGTCGCCACCGCCACGCTGAGTGACGGCACGACTCAGGTGATCACGGACAACGCTACCTGGAGTTCCTCGGATGCGGCGGTCGCCTCGGTCGACAATGGCGGCAATGTGTCGGCGCTCGTCGGAGGAAGCGCGACGATCTCCGCGCAATTCGGAGGAGTTACGGGAACCAGCGCGATTGTGGTCAACGCTCAACTGACCGGAATACAGGTTTCGCCGGCAACCGCTACCATCCCCGCGCTAACCGGAGTTGCCTTCACCGCGATGGGAACGTTCGCCGATGGCAAAACTCAAGACCTGACAGATTTTGCGTTCTGGACGTCGTCGCAGCCCTCGGTCGCGACCATCTTCGCCGGCAATGCCAGCGGGCTCGCACCCGGAACTTCGACCATTGTTGCAGTGTTTAATGGGCAGGGTGGATCAGCACAGCTTACTGTCACAGGTGCCAAGGCCAGTTCGTTGACGGTATCGCCTTCGGCTGCCGCCCTGAAGCTGGGCAGTTTCACTAAGTTCAGGGCCGTGGCTGATTTCAGCGATGGCACGACCATGGATGTGACCAACTGGGTAACTTGGACATCCTCCGAGCAAGGCGTGGCGACTCTCACGTCAGCAGGCGTGGCGAAAAGCGCCAGCTCCGGCAGTTCCGTTGTGACCGCGACCATGCAGGATGTGAGCGGAACCGCTGTTTTGAGCGTTCACTGAAATGGTATTGAAAGATAAAAGGAGTGATTTGCGGCTTCTAATAAATTTGACCATCCTCTCGGTCGCGCTCGCTACTCAGTTATTCGCGCAAGATGGCCGCAGCGGTCCCGCGCCTGCTGCTGAAATCACTCCGGGTGACATCGCTGTCGGCTACAACTATCTCAACTTGGGCTTTTCAGGAAAGCCTGCAGTCCACTTGAACGGCATCGAGGCCAGCGGAACGATCAACTTAAATCCGAGTTGGGCGGCGACTTTGGATTCCAGCTATGCTCGTGCCGGAAGGGATCCCGAGTCCGGACATACAAGCGCCGTTCTGAGCGTCTTCGCAGGTCCCGTTTTTATCGTGGGCAGCAGACATAATTACCGTTTCCTCGCTCGTGCACTTGCGGGGATGAGTTTGGTGGATGGCTCCGTTCCAGTCAACCAGGTGTATTTCAGGGGATGGGAGTCACGCTTCTCCTGGGCAATTGGAGCCGGAGTTGAACGCAACCTGTCCCCGTCCTACGCTGTTCGTTTCAATGTCGATTACTTGCGGACGCACTTTTTGGGCTCGGATGCTGCAGTGCAGGGCCAGAACGGCATCCGCCTGGGTGCAAATTTTGTGTTCCGGGTTTCTCCACGTCGCGGAACGCGCCATATCTCTAGTGACCAGAATTAGCCCCGCATCCAACAAAAAGCCAGTGATTACTCGGCCGTCCAACCGCGTATCCAAAGTCCAACCTTCGCACTCATAAGGCCGTTACGGCCGCTGTGTCGATGAGCGGATACCAAGAACCACACTTCAGAAGCCGCTTACTCGCGCGCTCGGAATGATAAAGGCAAAGACGGGGCATCCGGCCCGCTCTTCGTGGGCTGGTAAAATAGTCGGATACATCTATGTTTGAGAATCTACAGGAAAAACTACAACGCGCCTTCAAAACGCTCCGCGGGCAAGCCACGCTTACCGAGGAGAACATTGACGAGGCGCTCCGCGAAATCCGGCTGGCGCTGCTCGAGGCCGACGTCAACTTCAAAGTCGTCAAGCAGCTGATCGATCAGATCCGCGCCAAAGCTGTCGGTCAGGAAGTCATGACCGCGCTGTCGCCCGGAGAGCAGGTCATCAAGATTCTGCGGGACGAACTGGTCGACATCCTCGGCAAAGACACGGCGCGCGTGAAGTTTGCGTCGCAGCCTCCGACAGTGATCCTGATGGCTGGACTGCAAGGTTCCGGCAAAACGACCACGTCGGGCAAGCTGGCGCACTGGCTGAAGAATGGTGGACACCGTCCGCTGCTGGTTTCGGTGGACGTGTATCGGCCCGCCGCGCGCGAGCAGTTGAAAGTCGTTGCGCAGGCGGTGAAGGCGCAGATCTATGAGGGTCACGTAGCCGGGGACGCGTACGTCCGCGACGGCGAGGGCGAGAACGCGCGTCCGCTCTCGAACTCCGCCGACGTGGAACGGCTGGCGAAGGAAGCGCGCCGAGAAGCGATCGTCTCCGGATGTGATGTGCTGATCGTCGACACCGCCGGACGATTGCACATTGACGATTCTCTGATGGACGAGATGCAGTCTCTCAAGAAATTGCTGAATCCGTCGGAGATTCTGTTCGTCGCCGACGCGATGACTGGACAGGACGCGGTGCGCTCGGCCGAAGAGTTCCACAAGAAGCTGTCTCTGACCGGAGTTGTATTAACGAAAATGGACGGCGATGCGCGCGGCGGCGCTGCGCTGTCGATCCGGCAAGTCACGGGACAGCCCATCAAGTTCATCGGCGTCGGTGAAAAATACGATGCGCTGGAGCCGTTCCATCCTGATCGCATTGTGTCGCGCATTCTCGGCATGGGCGACATCCTGTCGCTGATCGAGCGCGCCGAGCAGCAGATCGACAAGAAGAAAGCGCAGGAGATGGCGTCGAAGGCGCTGTCGGGCGATGGATTTTCGCTCGAGGATTTCCGCGACCAGCTGCGGCAAGTGAAGAAGATGGGATCGATGAAGAGCCTGATGGGCATGCTGCCGTCAATCGGCCCATTCTCAGGCCTGCAGAAGGCCGCCGATAGCGTGGACGAAAAGCAGATCAACCGCGTGGAGGCCATCATCAATTCGATGACATCGCACGAGCGGAATCATCATGAAGTGATCAATGGAAGCCGCCGCAAGCGCATCGCCCGCGGCTCGGGCACGACCATTCAGGAAGTGAACAACCTGCTCCGCCAATACGCACAGATGAAAAAGATGTTCAAGCAGATGGGCAAGCCGAGCTTCGCGCGCCGGCTCGCAGGGATGAAGATGCCAGGAATGTAGGGCAAGGAATAGTGGATAGTGATCAGGGGCCAGGGATCAGAGGCCAGGGATCAGAAAAAGGATGGTCAGTTTTTCGGCGCGTTGAGCAACACTAGTCCAGTCTGCCGCTCCATCGTCACGACTGGACCCACCGCATTTCCGTTCACGTCGACGTAGGAGCTTCCCGGCAACACGACCGTCTTAGCCGTGCTGTGCGGATTCACCAGCGTCAGGCCTCCTGAATACTTCCGTCCCCAGACTCCCTGCGTATTCACCATCGGTGCAGTCGGATGGCCGATGGGAATGGAGTACTCGGGAAACAGAACCAGCGAGCCGTAATCCTGCCCTCCGTCGAGGAAGCCCGTCATGTACATGTAGGTGCAGCCATTGTTGACGAGTAGGTAGTTCGCGATGACCCAAAGTCGCGCGGATTGCGGAACGTCGGTGCTGAGGTACGACTCCTCACCGTTCGTCATATAACAGACGCCTTTGGACTGCACGTATTGCAAGACGTCCATGATCTGCTGCCATTGCGTCGGCGGTGGAACGTCGGGAGCAGAACCGTAGTTGGTGAAGCCTCGCTCATCGAAGAGCAGGTCGGTAGTCGTCATCAGACGAAGGTTGACTTCACGCGAATAGCCGAACTCGTAGGAGACGTTTACCTGCATGGTTGCGGTCTTTGAGTAGTGATGAACATGGTTGTAGGTCGCGGCTTCCCATTCCAGTTCGTCGTGCTGGTAGGCAGGATCGTCCAACTTGCCAGTGTATTGCTGTATCCAGTTGCCGGATAGGTCGTAATGGCCGCAACGTCCCCAGTTGGCGCTGGCCGACATCGTATCGACGGCGATTCCGCCGAAGCCTTGCGAGAGAGGCGCGTCGACCCAGTTGCGCCATTGATAGGCTTGCACCGCGGGATTCGAGAAGTCGATCGGAGCAAGCGTGGTCGATCCGAATTCGTAGGCGAGAGTTTTGCGATCGCAGAGATATTCGAGCCAATCCGGATGATGCTGCTGGTACCACGCGACCGTGTTGGTGAAGTTATCGACAGAGTATGGAATGTAAGCGGTGTTGTAGACGCCCGGAGGCTGCAAGGGATAGTTTGCCCCCCAGACCATGTCGACGTGTCCGAGCTCGTTTTTTAGGTCAGCGAGGTTGTAGTTGAAAACCATCTCCAGATGAACGCCGTCGCTTGTGTTGGGGAAATACTGAGTGCGGGTGTTCGTGGGAGTTTCCTGTGCCAGGGAGATCGTTAGGCTGCAGATGACAGTCAGGAGCGTGTACAGCGACAATCGGAACATTGGGCGCTCTCCGTAAATAAACGAATGCAATCGTAAGCAAACGAACTGGTTTTCCGAGGAATATACTCCGTGGGCTGTCCGCGTGCAATCGTTCGTTCCCGGACGGGCCAAACCGCTTTTCACTGCCAGGTATGGCATGATGGGCGGACATGAAATGGCGATCGCTGGAGGAAGCAAAACCGGGAACAGATACGCGTCCGCTGGGCGAGATCTTTGCTGAGCGCAAAGCGCTGATCGCGAAGTACGTTCTGGCAGAGACGCAAGCGGTGCATGCGCAGGCTGTGGCGGAGTTGAAGCAGCGGCAACTTGCAACCAGCATTCTTCCCGTAGGTGCGAAGGCGCCAGCGTTCGAGCTCCCCGATCACGACGGAAAGATGGTTTCATCCGCTGAGTTGCTGGCGCGCGGACGACTTGTCATCTGTTTCATCCGTGGGCGATGGTGTCCGTTCTGCGTTGGGCAAATGGAGGCGATGAATCTAATCCTGCCGCCGATCGCAGAGGCTGGAGCGTCTCTCGTCGCGATTTCGCCGCAGACAGTCAAGCAGTCTTACTTCATGCACGATCAGTACAGGCTGCGTTTTCCGGCGCTCTCGGATGCGGGCAACAAAGTCGCTCGCCAGTTCGGACTGACGTATCGCGTACCCGCCGAGCAGGAGACGGTCTATCGGCGAGCGTTCGTCAACCTGCCGTTTTCCAACGGCGACGAGAGCTGGGAGTTGCCGATTCCAGCGACGTTCGTTGTCGACCGCGATGGGACGATTATTTTCGCGTCGGCGAATGAGGATTACACCGAGCGTCCGGAGCCGGCGGAGATTTTGCGCTCTCTCGACATGTCATCGTGAGCGAAGTAGACGGCTCGTCAGCATCAACGCGGCGGTGAAGCGCCGCTCTTCCAGCACTTTCGATACACTAATACTTCATGCACTATATCTATGGGATTAACTCGGTGACCGAGGCGCTGAAGGCGCGCGGACGCGCTTTCGAATGGGTCGGAATGGCGAAAGAACGCCACGATCTTCGCCTGCAGCGGCTGATCGAAGACTGCCGCAAGATTGGCGTGCCAGTGCGATTCCTGCCGCGTACGGAACTGGATCGCATGGCCGGGAACGCGGCGCATCAGGGAGTCGTCGCGGTCACGTCGGCCAAACAATACAACGATCTCCCGGATGTTATTGCTGCGAAGCGTGGTGAGTATTCGTTGATCGTTGTGCTCGATGGCGTCGAAGATCCGCACAACCTGGGAGCGATCCTGCGTACCGCCGACGCTGCCGGCGCAAATGGAATCGTCATTCCCGAACGTCGTTCCGCGGCCGTCACAGGAACTGTGACTAAGACCTCCGCAGGAGCGAGCGAGCACATGCCGATCGCGAAGGTGACGAACATCTCCCGCACGGTCGAAGAGCTGAAAGAGAACAACATATGGACCGTCGGCCTCGACCAGCGCGCTCCCCAGACCTACGACGCTCTGGATTACAAGATGGATTGCGCGCTGGTTATGGGAGGTGAAGGCAAGGGCCTGCACGATCTGGTGAAGCGCAAGTGCGACTTCCTGGTTTCGATCCCGATGCTGGGGAAGGTACCATCGCTGAATGTTTCGGTTGCCGCTGCCGTCGTCTTATATGAGATCGTGAGGCAGCGCCGCGCAGGTCTGCGCTCATCAGACGAAAAATGAAGTTCCCCGAAATAAAGGCGTGGCTGAAGCCATTGTGCTTCTTGGGTTTGTTGTGTGCCTCGGCGGTCAGCGCTTTCTCTTTGGATCGGGAAGCCTTCTCGATCACGAATTACGATCTCAACCTTCAGATCGAGCCCGAGCAGCATCGCTTGGGAGCGCGCGGGAAAATCACGCTTCGCAACAACACCGCGACTCCGCAGAAGATCGCCGTGCTGCAGGTTTCATCTTCCCTCGATTGGAGGTCGATCAAGGCTGGCGGAAAGTTGCTGCAATATGTGACGCAGCCGTATGCCTCTGATATCGACCACACCGGAAGTCTGTCGGAAGCGGTTATCACCTTGCCGCAAGCGATTGAGCCGCACGGCACCTTCGAACTCGAGATCGCGTATGAGGGGGTGATCCTGCTCGATGCGACACGGCTGACGCGCATTGGCACGCCGGAAGATGTTGCGGCCAGCGCAGACTGGGATCAGATTGACCCGAAGTTCACCGCGGTGCGCGGTGTGGGATATGTGACGTGGTATCCGATTGCTACGGAGGTGGCGAATCTTTCGGAAGGGGAGAGCCTGTTCGAGGTTCTGGCGCGATGGAAGTCGCGGGAAACAGGATCGAAGATGCAATTACATCTGGGCGTATCGAGAGACGATGGTGAGTTACAACAACTCGTCATCAACGAGGCGTCGTGCAAGCTGATGTTTGAAGAAACGGGTCGCTCTTCAATGTACACGGCAGATTGCACGTACCAGCCGCTGGGCAACGTCGCGCCGCAGTTCTTGACCGGAAACTACAAATCGGTAGAGCGGCCAAAGATAGCCGTCAGCTTCCTCCCGGGACACGATTCAGCCGCTGCGAATTTTGCCGACGCCGTAGAAAAGACAGCGCCTCTGATCAACGACTGGTTCGGGCCGCAGCACGAGAAGGCAAAGGTGGCCGACTTGCCTGATGCTAATGCTGCGCCCTTCGAGAGCGACGCGCTGTTACTGGCCCCGTTGGCGAATTCGGACTCCAACACCGCGGGATTGGCGGCCGCTCATCAGCTTACCCACGCATCCTTCTTATCGTTTCGCCCATGGATCGAAGAGGGCCTTGCACACTTTGCGCAGGCTCTCTACCTGGAACAACAAAAGGGAAGGCATGCCGCGATGGACTACATGGGATTGCACCGCACTGCCCTGAATAATGTGGAGCAGTCAGCCACGGTTCCGCGATCCGACGACGAGGTCAGCCACTCGTTGGTGAATACCGTCAACGAAGAACTCTATCGAAGCAAGGCGATGTGCGTTTGGTGGATGCTGCGCGACATGGTCGGCGACACCGCGTTGAAGAAAGCTTTGGCGTCGTATCGTTCGGAGCAGGATAAGGAGCCTTCCTACATGCCGCGGTTGATTTCTGCTCAAGCGAAACGCGATCTGGAATGGTTCTTTGACGACTGGGTGTATCACGATCGCGGGCTACCGGACTTTAAAGTGGAGTCGGCTTTCGCGCGCAAGACGATGGCGAATTCGTTTATGTTGACCATTACTCTCGACAACCTGGGCACGGCGGGAGCCGAAGTTCCGATTATCGTGAAGTTCGCCGGCGGAGAGATTATGCAGCGCCTTGAAGTCCGCGCCAAAAGCAAGGCGACGATCCGGGTGGAAACGACGGGCGCACCGCAGGAAATTGTGGTCAACGATGGCAGCGTGCCGGAGAGCGACGTGACGAATAACTCGTTCAAGGTCGAGGCACCGAAAGAGTAAGTCTTTCATCACGGGGACACGGTGGTCCACAGGGAACACGTGCGATAAGCTTTTTCACCGACTGACTCTGGTATCAAGGAGACCGTTTGGCTTACATCCAGTTTCTTGGCGCAGCAGGGACCGTGACTGGCTCGAAACATCTCATCAATACTGGAGATGCCGCGGGCAACGGCGGTTTTCAAGTGCTCGTCGACTGCGGGCTCTTTCAGGGACCGAAGGAATGGCGCGAGCGCAACTGGCAGAACCTCCCGATCGCGGCAAACCGGATCGATGCGGTCATCCTGACGCACGCGCACCTCGACCACTGCGGATGGATTCCGCGCCTGGTCAAAGATGGATTTCGTGGATCGATCTATGCCACGCAGCCGACGATTGATCTGTGCGGCATCATTGTGCCGGACTCCGGACATCTGCAGGAAGAGGATGCGCGCTGGTACAACAAGACAAAGAAATCGAAACACGATCCGGCGCTGCCGCTCTATACGTTTGAAGAGGCGCAGAAATCTCTGGAGCAATTCAAGCCGGTCCGCGTGGGCGAGACGGTGGAACTCTCTGCTGAAATCTCGTTTCGCTTCGTGCGGGCAGCGCATATTTTGGGATCGTGTATGGCAGAGGTGTTGCTCAAGACTGACCGACTGGCGCGAAAACTGCTTTTCACTGGAGACATTGGGCGCGTGCGCGACCACAAAGTCGCTCCGGGAAAGGTCGTGCATTCCGGTCCGGAAGAGGGCGAGACGGCCGATCTGCTCGTGATGGAATCGACCTACGGCAATCGCAAGCATCCGAAGGAAGATCCGTTGCCGGAACTGGCGCAGTTGATCACTGCTACAGCCAATCGCGGAGGATCGGTCGTTGTCCCAGCATTTGCGATTGAGCGCACGCAGAAGTTTGTCTTCATCCTGAAGCATCTCATCGAGTCGGGACAGATTCCGCGCATCCCGGTGTTTTGCGACAGCCCGATGGCGATCAAGGCCGTGGAGATTTTCCTGAAGCATGACGAGGAATACAGCGACGAGACGCGCGAGATGATCCGCAAATACGGCTCGCCGCTTCAGTGGCCGGGGTTCACATTTGCGTCAACGCCCGAGGAATCGAAGAAGATCAACGAGGCGCGCATGCCGTCCGTCATTATTTCTTCGAGCGGAATGGTGACCGGGGGGCGCATTCTGCATCACCTGGCGCAGCGGCTGCCGGACCCGCGAAACCTTGTGCTCTTCATCGGATTCCAGGCGCCGGGCACGCGCGGGTTTGAGATCAAGAATAAGTCGGCGGAGGTGAAGATATTCGGAGACTTGGTGCCGATCCGGGCGCAGATTGCGGCGCTGGAACAGTTCAGCGATCACGCGGATCCGCCAGAGTTGTTGCAGTGGCTTCGGACGTTTCGTAACCAGCCTGCGGTGACTTATCTAGTGCACGGGGAGCCGGATGCTTCCGGACAACTGCGGGAACGGATGCACGATGGAGTTGGGATGGAAGGTCGAGGTGGCGAAATATCTGGAGAAAGTTGGCGTTGCGTGACTTCCAAAAAACCTTTCACCACAGGGGACACAGAGGCGCACAGGGGAATGCGCGCGGAGGAATGCAGAGGTCCTTCGCCTCGCTCAGGATGACAAGGTGTGCAGGATGACAAAAGTGTGCAGGATGACAAAAAGTGTGCAGCATGACGCGGCTAGCGCGCCGAGCTGAACTGGATTAGAGCGTTGAGTTTCTGTGCTGCCGCGCCGGAGTCGATTGATTTGGCGGCTAGCGGGATCGCGCCGGCTATGTGATCGGCTCGGGCTGCGGCCACTAGTGCCGCGGCGGCGTTGAGGATCACGATATCGCGGCGCGCGGACTTCTCTCCTTCGAGAATTGCGCGGATGATGGCTGCATTTTCATTCGCGTCGCCACCGGAAATTTCCTGCAAGCTTGCGCGATTCATCCCGAATTCTTCAGGTTCGATTTCGTAAGAGCGCACTGATCCTGCGCGAGCTTCGGCCACGCGCGTTTTGCCGGTGATGGTGATCTCGTCGAGACCGTCGAGTCCGTGCACGACCAGCGCCCGGCGCAGGCCCAGCATGCTCAACGCCTCGGCCAGCGTTTCGACGAGATCGAGCGAGTAGACGCCGACAACTTGTCCATTGGCGCGCGCGGGATTGGTCAGCGGACCGAGCAGATTGAACATGGTCCGCATGCGGAGTTCGCGGCGCACGCCCTGCACTTGCTTCATTGCCGGATGGAGATTGGGCGCGTAGAGAAAGCAGATACCGACGTCACGCAGGCATTGTGCGGCGCGCTCGGGCGAGAGTTGAATGTTGATCCCGAGGGCCTCGACGACGTCGGCGGAGCCGCACTTCGAACTGATGCTGCGGTTGCCGTGTTTGGCGACGCGAACTCCAGCTCCGGCAGTGACGAGCGCGGTTGCGGTGGAAATATTGAACGTGCCGCTGGCGTCGCCGCCGGTGCCGCTGGTGTCGATCAGGGAATCCTCAGCAGCTTCGGCCAGGGCATCGCGACCTGTGCCGGTGACGGCGATGGCGTCGGAAGTGGCGCGGTCGATGGGCAACGGAGCGGCGGCTGCGCGGATCGCCTCTGCGAATCCCACAATTTCCTCGACAGTCTCGCCGTTCATTCGGAGGGCGATGAGGAGGGCGGCAATCTGCGCGTCGGTGCACTTGCCGGCCAACACGTCGGCCATCACGGCGCGAGCTTCTTCGCGGCTGAGCGATTGGCCGTGGTTGGCGAGGCGATGGAGTGCGTCGAGGATCATGTAGTTGTTGGTGGATAGCCTAGCATTTCGGTGCGGTTTGGGCCTCCTGAAGGACAAGAAACCTTTAACCACTAAGGGCGCGAAGGTTCACGAAGGAAACCCTTCACCACAGGGGGCACTGGGTTACACACGGGACTCATGATCGGGAAGATTCAACGGCGCTCAGGCGCTTGCTCAGGAATTCGCGCCAATCTTCTGGGAGCGCTTTCGTCGAAATCGCTTTGTCGAGCAGGGCGCGATTATATCTGTCATGGAAGAAAAGGCGATTCATCTCGTCGATTGTGATCGCCTGCGGCTCGCGGCTCAGAAAGGCGAGCGAGTCTCCGTTGGTCACGGCGCCTTCCTGCTCGACGGAATAATAAAATCCGCTGCGGCCGCTGTGCTGGAAGCGCTGGATCATGTCGTCACGCTCAAACTTTGCGGCCAACTTGTAACAGGGCATTCGCGGCTGGCGGATCTGAAGAATAGCGGTGCCGACCTGCATGCGATCCCCGATGTGAAGGTCCGATTCCGAAAGACCTTCGGTGGTGAAATTCTCGCCGAACGCTCCCCAAGGAAGGTCGGTGTCGGGCAATTGCTCGCGCCAGTATTCGTAATGTTCCGATGGATAGCCATAGACGGCTTTGTATGGGCCACCATGAACGGTGAGGTCAGCTTGGCGGTCGCCGTCGAGATTGAGGGTCCGCAGCGCGACGGGGCCAGAGACCGGGTCTTTGAAGATGCCAGTGCTGATCGTGTCGCCTCTATAACGGATCAGGCGCGGGCGTCCGATGTTCAGCGAGATGAGTTTCAACGAGGCCTCTAATCCGAGACTATGCTCTGTCGTTCTGGAAGTTGGATGTTATTCGGCCGCAAAGGACGCAGGATTGCCGATTATGCTGCGCGCGAGATCCTTCCTCTGCCTGAAAAACGACTTCGTCAGGACGCATGCAGGGAAGCCGCGGTCGGTCCTGTCCTGATTTGGCAACGTGGGGGCGTGAAGCTCGCGCGCGAGGTTTGCTCTTACCTCGGTATCTTCTATAAAATTGCAGGTTTGCTGCCCGCAGTGCGACGCCGCAAGCAGATCCTTCCGATGTTTACTGAAGAGTCATCATTATGAAAATTCATGAGTATCAGGGAAAAGCAATTCTAAAGAAGTATGGTGTCACTGTGCCGCGCGGATCGATGGCGACCTCGCGCGACGAGGCCGAAACGATCGCGAAAGAATTGTTCGACTCCGGATCGACCGGAGTGGTGGTCAAGGCGCAGATTCATGCCGGAGGACGCGGCAAAGGCGGCGGCGTGAAGATCGCAAAGTCAGTCGACGAAGCAAGCGAACTCGCGGGCAAGATGCTTGGGATGAAGCTGGTAACGCACCAGACCGGTCCCGAGGGTCGCATCGTCCGCCGCTTGCTGATTGAAGAAACTCTGCCGATCGAGAAGGAACTGTATCTCGGCATTCTCGTTGACCGCGCCGAAGGGAAGCCAGTGTTCATGGCGTCGGCGGCCGGTGGAATGGACATCGAGCAGGTCGCGGCCGAGAATCCGGACGCAATTTTGAAGCAGCACATCGATCCAGGCATGGGGCTGGAAGCTTTCCAGGCGCGGAAGATTGCGTTCATGCTGGGACTCAGCGGGAAGCAGATCACTCCTGCGGTGCAGTTCCTGACCAATCTCTACAAGGCGTTCCTCGATACCGACGCGTCGCTGGTCGAGATTAATCCTTTTATTACGACGACCGATGGACGACTGTTTGCGCTCGACGCCAAACTCACGTTCGACGATAACGCTCTTTTCCGCCACGCCGATCTGCGCGAGCTGCGTGACATTACGGAAGAGGATCCGCTAGAAGTCGAAGCCTCGAAATACAGCCTCAACTACATCAAGCTCGACGGCAACGTCGGATGCATGGTCAACGGCGCCGGGCTCGCGATGGCTACGATGGACATCATCAAGTACGCGGGCGGCATGCCTGCGAACTTCCTCGACGTGGGCGGCGGCGCGAGCTCCGAGCAGGTCGCGCATGCGTTTGAAATCTTGCTGAGCGACAAGAATGTGAAGGCGGTGCTGATTAACATTTTCGGCGGGATCCTGCGCGTTGATACGCTGGCGACCGGAGTGGTGGAAGCCGCTCGCAAGACGAACATCAAGCTGCCGATCGTGCTGCGGCTTGAGGGCACGAACGTCGATGAAGGGAAAAAGATCCTGCAGAACTCCGGGTTCAACTTCCTGGTCAGCGACACGATGAAAGACGCGGCGGACAAAGTCGTCGCGGCGGCTCGCGGGACTTTGGGCGTTACGGAGTGGAGATAGGCTCCTCTCAGGTGCTGGAGAAAAACCTTCACCACAGGGGGCACAGAGGTTCACACAGGAATTCGTAGCTTCAGGTCGAGTGAAATTTAGAATGGCGGTTACGAGGTATTTTTCATATGGCAATCTTAGTCAATAAAGATACGCGAGTCGTGGTGCAAGGACTGACGGGACGCGAAGGCACGTTTCATGCGAAGGCCAGCGTGGCTTACGGAACCAAGATCGTTGGTGGAGTGACTCCCGGCAAGGGTGGTACCACGCATGAAAACTGGCCGATCTTCAATACGGTGCGCGAGGCCGTCGACAAGACGGGCGCGAACGCTACGGTGATTTTTGTCCCGCCGCCGTTTGCCGCCGACGCGATCATGGAAGCAGCCGACGCGGAAATCGATCTGATCGTCTGCATCACGGAAGGTATTCCGACCCTCGACATGGTCAAGGCGTGGGAGTTCCTGCAGGACCGCCGTTCGCGCCTGATCGGGCCGAACTGCCCGGGAATTATTTCTCCGGGGAAGTGCAAGATCGGCATCATGCCGGCGTCGATTCACAAAGAAGGATCAATCGGCATTGTCTCGCGCTCGGGCACGCTGACTTATGAGGCGGTTCACCAGCTCACGCAACGGGGCATCGGACAGTCGACAGCGATCGGCATTGGCGGCGATCCGATTATCGGGACCAACTTCATCGATGCTCTGGATCTGTTCAACCGCGATCCGGAGACTGAAGCCGTGATCATGATCGGCGAGATTGGCGGCAATGCCGAGGAACTGGCGGCCGAATTCGTGAAGACGCATATGAAGAAGCCGGTCGTGGGATTCATCGCTGGGCAGACCGCGCCGCCGGGACGCCGCATGGGCCACGCGGGAGCAATCATTTCCGGCGGGAAGGGAACTGCCGCGGAGAAGATTAAGGCGCTAGAAGGCTGCGGGATTCGGGTCGCGAAATCTCCGGCGGCGATCGGGGAGACGCTGGCGGCGGCGATCGGCGTCAGCGTTTAGTACAGTATCGGGTGGCGAGAGGAAGCAGATTCCTCGCTGCGCTCGGAATGACATCATCCATTTTGTAGATGAATTACGTAGTCGTCTACGAAAATTGTTAACGACTGACGACCAACGACTAAAGACGTTTTCGATATTGACCAAGGACTAACAACCAACCTATGAAGACTCTGCAACGCACATTTACTATCGTCAAACCCGATGCCGTCCGGCGCAACGCTGTCGGCGACATCATTGAACAGTTCGAGAAGAACGGCTTTCGCATCCTCGCCATGAAGATGCTGCAAATCTCCAAGCATCAGGCCGAGCAGTTTTACGCGGTCCATGCCAGCCGTCCGTTTTTCAATACGCTGACCGACTTCATGTCGAGCGGGCCAATCGTCGTACTTGCGCTCGAAAAAGAAAATGCCATCGCCGATCTGCGCAAAATTATGGGCGCAACGGATCCCTCGAAGGCCGAAGAGGGTACGATCCGCAAGAAGTGGGCGACCAACATCGAGCACAATGCGATTCACGGATCGGACGCGGAGGATACGGCGCGGTTTGAGTTGAGCTACTTCTTCGCGGGATACGAACTAGCAAAATAGTTCTCAGTTCTCAGTGACCGAGAGCCGGCGCTTTTTCTGAGAACTGAGAACTGCCAACTGAGAACTTCTTTATGCCTCTCGTTCAAATCACCATGCTGCAGGGTCGCACCGTCGATCAGAAGCGGAAGATTGCCAAGCGGATCACCGACGCTCTTGTCGAAGAAGCCGGGGCGCGCCGCGAAGGCATCGTCGTTGCATTCCACGAAGTCTCGAAGGAAAGCTATGCTTCGGGCGGCGAGTTGATGATCGACAAAACCAAGCCTTCTTGATTGGAAGAGGAGTCTTTTGAAGACTCGCCCTGAATGTCGTCGGTCGATCATTGAAGTACTGCGCCTTTTATCCTCTCCATCCGACCAACTAGCCTACGAACGTAGGGTGCCGAACGTTCCCGTCACGACCGAATTGCTTTCTATGTGGTTTGACGACACATATTTGCCCGAATCGCAAGCCTTTAGGGAATGCTTCTCCAAAGAGGAATTGTCGGCGCTGGCCGCGTTCAACGAGTTCTATGACGAACAGAGTCGGCTCTTACCTGAACCAAGAAATGGTTTAGCAGATTGGCTGAAGGACGAGGTTTGGCACAAAGTCATGCGGCAAGCTTCTGACTTGCTCACTAAGATGGAACCATAGCGTCTCTACGCGCCTCGAAACACCATGCCGACTATCCCAGGGGTTCGAACAGATGTCCTTCGACGCGATCTGCGACCTTGGGCAGATCTTTTCTTGCGTGTTGCAGGAAATGCGGAGCGGCGCGGTGAGCTTCGAGCGCGGCGTCATCCTTATATTGTTCGTAGATGAAGAACCGGCGCGCCTCGGTCTTGTGCCGGTGCACCTGGTACATGGCACAGCCCGGTTCTTTGCGGGAGTGCTCGGTCAGCTTTTCAAAGAGTGCGGCAACTTCGGTTTCGTGCCCTACTTTTGCCATCCAGGTGACTGCCAACACCACCATCGTCTTGCTCCTTCGCCGCGGCAAGTGTGCCGGGGAAGCAATTCTAGGCCTTCTTCGCGGCCGCCTTCAACTCAGTAACGAATTCGTCAATCAGGATGGTGTGGCCGCGGTCCGGTCCGGTTGAAATCATTCCCGCCTTCGCTCCCGCTTCTTTCTCGACAAATGCGAGATACGCGCGCGCCTGCTTCGGAAGCTTTTCGTAGTCGGTGATGCCTTCGGTCGAAGTCTGCCAGCCCGGCAGCTTCTCGTAAATGCACTCGATCTTCTCGTATCCACTGGCGTGCGCGGGAGCTTCGTCGGTCTTTTTGCCGTCGATTTTGTAGCCCACACAGACGGGAATCTCCGCCAGCTCGTCGAGCACGTCGAGTTTGGTGACGACCAGCCACGAAGTGCCGTTGATCATGCCGGAGTAGCGCAGCAGAGGCAGATCGAGCCAGCCGGTGCGCCGCGGACGTCCGGTGACCGCGCCATATTCGTTGCCACGCTTGCGCAGATTGTCGCCAGCATCAGTTTTGTCTTCGCTGGGGAATGGTCCTTCGCCAACGCGCGTGCAATAAGCTTTGGTGATGCCGATAACCGAGTTGATGGCGTTAGGAGCTACGCCGGTTCCGATCACCGCGCCGCCGGAAGTCGCACTCGAAGAAGTCACGAACGGGTATGTTCCGTGATCGATGTCGAGCATCGTTCCCTGCGCGCCTTCAAACAGAATCGATTCGCCCTGATTGAGAGCCTTGTTCAGCAGCATGGCGGTGTCGCAAACGAACGGCGCTATTTTTTCGGACGCCTGAGCATACTCCGTGTACATCTTGTCGGCGTCGACCGGCTCCGAGTTAAAGAGCGCATGCGCAATCATGTTCTTCTCGCGCACAGCGTTTTCGATATGCTTCTTGAGCAACTTCAGGTCGAGCAGGTCGGCGACGCGAAGTCCGCGCCGGCCCATTTTGTCTTCATAGGCCGGCCCGATTCCGCGCGACGTGGTCCCGATCTTCACGCGCCCGGGAGCATTCTCGGACGCGAGCTCGATCATGCGGTGATACGGCAGGATGACGTGTGCCCGGTTCGAAACGAAGAGGTGGCCATCGACTTTCACGCCAGCCTCGCGCAGCGCGCCAACTTCCTTTAGAAAGGCTAGGGGGTCGAGCACCACGCCGTTGCCAATCACACTGCGGCAGCCCGCGCGCAGCACGCCGCACGGCACAAGTTGCAGAATAAACTTCTTGCCGTTGATGATGACGGTGTGGCCGGCATTGTGTCCGCCGGCGTAGCGGGCGACGACGGTGAAGTTCTCCGACAGAACGTCGACGATCTTCCCCTTGCCCTCATCGCCCCACTGGGCGCCAACAATCACCGCGGTCTTGCCTTTTTTCATTCCATCTCCGAACAGGCGAAATTCGAGCAGGCAGGTAACTGCGCCGCTCCCGGGGTCGCACACTCCTTGCCCGCGGGAATTCCTGGATCAAAAAATTCTAGGGATAGACCGGAGAAGACGTGTACGAACTATCTTATCGTGCCGGTGCAGGCGATGGCAACGCGGGCTCCGCAACGCAGCCTGAAACACCCTGCACCACTAAGGCCACGAAGGTTCACGAAGTAAACCGGGGTTGAGCGTTTCCCTTCGTGAGACTTCGTGTCCTTCGTGGTTCAGGTTTTTTGAGATACTGATCTTCCGATGCCGAAATTCGAGAAGCATATCTTCGTCTGCGGGAACCAGCGTCCGCCGGGCAATCCGCGGGGATGCTGCGATCCAACCGCCGAGGCCCAACTGCAAAAGACATTCAAGCAGAAGCTCGCGCAACGCGGCCTGAAGGGCAAAGTGCGGGCGAATCAGTCCGGCTGTCTGGATCAGTGCGAGCACGGTCCAACAGTCGTTGTCTATCCAGAAGCCGTCTGGTACGGGCACGTTACCGAAGCCGACGTAGACGAGATCATCGAATCGCACATCGTTGGCGGGCAGCCAGTCGAGCGGTTGCGCCTGGCCGACTCCTGCCTTAATACTGAAAGCTGCGAACATCGTAAGCCCCGCTCGTGAGCTCGATCGCACGTTATCTTTGCGGTCTAAACCTGTCCGCGATGCCGCGAGCCATCCTTTACTTTTCGTGACGCCGGCCCTTACCGTACATAACATGCCCGCGCATTTCACTCCCGACCTCTTCCGTTTTCTGACTCGCCTCAAGCGCAACAATAATCGCGAATGGTTTCAGGCTCGAAAGGAAGAGTACGAGAGCTGCGCGCGCCAGCCCGCGATCCAGTTCATCACCGACTTTGCCACGCCGCTGTATGAGATTTCGCCGTATTTGATGGCCGATCCTCGCAGTTCTCGCGGCTCTCTGTTTCGCATTTACCGGGACACGCGTTTTTCTGCAGACAAGAAACCCTACAAAACCCATCTCGCAATGAGGTTTTCACATCGCGGCAAGGACGTTCATTCGCCGGGCTTTTATCTGCATCTCGAACCGGGAAGTAGTTTCGCTGCGTCGGGACTCTGGCACCCCGAGCCGCCGACTCTTCTGAAAGTTCGCAACGCGATCGTCGAGCGCGGCGACGAATGGCGTCCGATTCGCAAGTTGCTCAACTGGGACGATGCCAGCAAGCTTTCCCGACCGCCGCGCGGATTTCCCTGCGATCACGAGTTTGTGGACGATTTGAAACTGAAAGATATGGGCACGGCGATCGAATTTACCGATGCTCAGGTTTGCAGCCCGAAGTTCATGGCGACATTCGCGGCGGCGTGCCGCAAGATGTCACCCATCGCGAAATTCCTCAGCCGCGCTGTGGGACTGCAGTTTTAGGCTCACCATTGGGGACACAGAGCACCCAAGGGTAAATCACTTCCGAAATGCTTTTTGCACCAGCGTATAGCGGGCGGCACCGATCAGACCACAGTCGTCGTTCACAATGATCTTGACCGGCATGTCTTTCAGCAGAGACTCCATGCGGCCTTTGTCAAGAAATGCGTGCAGGAATGCCGGATCTTTCATCTTCTCGATATTTCTTGCCGCGATGATGCCGGCGATGAAGATGCCTCCGGTCGTCATATAGCGCAGCGCACAATTCCCGGTTTCCGCTCCGAAGATGCCGACGAAGAGTGCCATCGTCTTTTGGCAGAGCACGGATTTTTCAGCCTGTGCGTGTTTCGAAATCAATGCCGGAGCATCATGCGCGCTGTGCATTTCGTCCTTCAACCACGCCGGCTCTTCCGCTTTGTCTGTATCGCGGAGAAAGTCGTAAATATTCTTGATTCCCGGCCCGGAGAGAACACGCTCGCAACTGATGCGTCCATATTTTTTCTGTAAGTAGCTCAGCAGCTCGACCTGCAAGATGTCTTTCGGCGCAAAATCCGCGTGCCCGCCTTCGCCGGCAAACGGATGATGCCGAAATCCATCCCAATACAGCCCGGCCATACCGAGTCCCGTGCGCGCTGAAATGACCGCGCGATTTCCCTCGGCATCTTCCGAACCTTCGCTCAGAGTGACAAGATCCTTCGACTCCAGCGCATCGATTCCGTAGGCGTACGCTTCCATATCATTCAGCAAGCCTACGGAAGGAAGTTTTAACTGTGATGCCAGTTCGCGAGAGTCAATCGTCCACGGCAGATTTGAAATCTTGCTGCGCCCATCGCGCACCGGCCCAGCCACTCCGAAGCACGCACTATGTACGGGAATCTGCTCCATCCGGATGAATTGCACGAGCACTTCCTGGAGTCCGCCGTGCTCCTGGCTCGCGTAAGTTTTCTCGACTGCGAGTTCCAGCCGATTCCCTTCCGTCTGATAGGCAGCGAGGCGCGTGCGCGTGCCGCCGATATCGCCCACAAGAATCATGGCTCAATCCTCCTCCACTCCCGGTCATCCGCCGCCATCAACTGATCCGACTCCGCGGGACCCCACGAGCCAGAAGCATAATTCGGAAATTTTCTCGGAGGCAGCGCGCGCCACACGTCCAGCACTGGATCGACCACGCTCCATCCAGCTTCCACCATATCGGCGCGCTGGAACAGCGTCGCATCGCCGATCATGCAGTCGTACAGCAGTACTTCGTATCCGGTATACGCGTCGGCTCCGAAATATTTGGAATATTCAAAACTCATGTCCACTGATCCCACGCGCAGCAGGGGCCCTGGAACCTTTGCGCCGAAGCTGAGCGCGATTCCCTCCGAGGGCTGGATCTGGATCACCAGCGTGTTCTTCTGGACTTGGTGTGTTGCAGACTTTTGGAACAGCTGAAAGGGCGTGCGCTTGAACTGGATTGCGATTTCCGTATGGCGCTTCGCCAGGCGCTTCCCGGTGCGCAAATAAAAAGGGACGCCCGCCCATCGCCAGTTGTCGATGTTCAACTTCAGCGCCACAAATGTTTCCGTCCGCGACTCGGGATTGACGCCGGGCTCGTTCCTGTATCCCGGTACGCGCTCGTCGCCCAGCATTCCTTCGCCATACTGGCCGCGCACACTCCGCATCAGCACATCTTCCGAATTCAGCGGCTGAATTGAATGCAGAAGTTTCGCCTGCTCGTTACGCACGGCGTCCGCTTGAAACGACACCGGAGACTCCATCGCCGTCAGGCTGAGTAACTGCATCACGTGGTTGGGCACCATATCGCGCAGCGTTCCTGCAGTATCGAAATATGCGCCACGGCGCTCCACGCCCACGGTTTCCGCATTCGTAATTTGCACGTGATCGATGTAGCGCCGATTCCAGATCGGCTCGAAGATAGCGTTATCGAAGCGGAAGACCATGATGTTCTGCACGGTCTCTTTGCCGAGGTAGTGATCGATGCGATAAATCTGGCTTTCCTGCAGCACCGCTTTGATGTCGCGGTTCAACGCCTTCGCCGACTCAAGGTCGGTTCCGAATGGCTTCTCGATCACCACACGTCGCCAATGACCGTCTTGTTGCTGCGACAATCCCGCTTTGCCAAGTTGCTGGACAATGGACGCGAAAAACTTCGGCGCCGTTGCCATATAAAAAAGGTAGTTGCCCTGCGTGCGCCACTCCACGTCGATCTTGGCCAGTTGGTCGCGAAGCCGCGCGAAAGTGTTGGGATCGCCAAAGTCGCCGCGCTCGTAGAAGAGCCGCTTGCGCAGCCAGTCGCGTCCTTCGCTGTCATCGGTGGGCAGAAACTCGCTGACCTGATCGCGAAACGCGTCGACGCTCAAGTCGTCGACCGAAACGCCCATCAGGGCGAAGTCTTCCGGCAGCAATTTCGCCTTCACCAGATTGAAGAGCGACGGAAGCAGCTTGCGCTTGGTGAGATCGCCGGCGGCGCCGAATAAAACGAAAACGCAAGGGCCGGCTGCCTTGCCCGCAGTCTGCATCAGGACGGAGTTGGCGGAAGTCGTTGCGGCCATGCTCAATGCGAACCCACAGAAAAGGAAGTGGGAAGCATTCTAGGACAAAGCCCGCTGAATCTCCTAACCGCGGAAGATGTCCAGGCAGGGTCAGAGCCTCTCAGGGACTTACATGCTAGAGCCGCTGATCAGAAATGCAAATGGTGATCCCTTCGGACGTTTCCGCGACAGTGGAAGAGCGGCCCTTCAGGGCCGCGTTAGGCGGCGCCAAATGCCGGGGCTTTAGCCCCGGTGGAAATGGTAGGCGCGGCAGGAATCGAACCTGCAACCGCCGGATTAGAAATCCGATGCTCTATCCGTTTGAGCTACGCGCCCGCGACCATACTTGGGGGTGAATCCATTCTGCCACATCCCGCAGCGCAGACGCGCGATTCGATGCGCTCGCCTGCTTCGCGACATCCTTCCCATCCCTGCGTCTTTGTGCCAATCTATCTGCGTTTGTCGGAGAAGAACTCGCCATGAAGAAAATCCGCTATGGCGTTGCGATGAGTCTGGACGGAATGATCGCCGGGCTAAACGGCGAAGCCGACTGGATCGTTGCCGACCCGGAAGTCGATTTCGCGGAAATCTGGTCGCGCTTCGACACGTTGCTGATGGGTCGCCGCACATACGAAGCTGCTGTCGCGCGGCTCGGCGAGAAGTCCATGGATGGAAAGAAGGTCGTGGTCGTCTCCCGTACGATGAAGCCGGCGGATTATCCGAATGTCACCCTGATCCGCGAGTTAGATCGCGAAAAAATCCAGGCCTTGCGCGCCGAGACCGGAACAGGGAAGAGTGGCAAAGATATTTGGCTGATGGGTGGCGGCGTGCTCTTTCGCTCTCTGCTCGACATGGGTTTGGTGGACATGGTCGAGGTCAGCATCATGCCGGTGGCGCTCGGAAACGGAATCCCCTTGCTTCCGCCGCCTGCGCATCAAGCCCGGTTGAAGCTGGTCAGCCATAAGATCTACCGCTCGGGAATCGTGTCGCTGGGGTATGAAGTGCAGCGGTGAAAGTTTCGCGACCCCCTGATACACCGGGATCGTGACGTATGCTCTGTCGTTAGTAGTACGTCAAGGTTTGTGTCATCACGCAACGTGGCTCAAAAGCGCCATCAGGACTCGAGCGAACTGACATGGCCTTCTCGGTCCAATTGCCGTGAGAGTCGTATTGATAGGAATATCGAACTTCGGAAAAGGAGGGAGGGCGGGGAGCGGCAGTTGCGAAATCCGTTCCTCCATTCAGTTCTTTCCTCCATCTGATCTCTGATACTACGTCTCCGCGTTCGTTATAGACGGTCTCCATATCTTCTTCTGTGTTGAGAATCCGACGACTCGTGTGTTGTACGCATCCCTGACTGTCGTAACGATACGAAGCCGAATACATCCCGGGCCGACCTGCCATGAGCTTCGCAAAGTCTGCTCGAAACTCTTGCCGGAACTGCTCGGCGGACAGGCCTTGTTTTTGCCGCACCTCGTCGAGTTGCTCTACTGAGAACATCCTCTCGGGCGCATCCAGAGTCTGTATTTCTTCCAAGACGCGCCCCTGCGCGTCGTATGTCCGCACCGTGTGTTCGATCAACTCGCCGTTCGCATTCCGTACTTGGGCCTCGATGGCACGATCGAGTTCGTCGTAGATCGTAGTAGCACTCCCCCCGCCCGCGCAGGTTCGGCGGAAACGCCGCCCTATCAAACGGGGACCCCCCGGAAGCCACATTAGGGCGATAGTCTTCGGGGAGTGAAACTACGGTCATGCTCTTTCTTCCCCGCTCGTCGTAACGGAAAGAAACGGGATTTGCAGGTCTCTTGCTGTTGATGATTTCCGTCATCCTGTTTTGCTGATCATAGAAATAAGTCGTCTCGGAGTTTGCCTGGCCTTCAGTTCCCGAACGCGTCTTCAGCAGACGACCGGAAGCGTCGTAGTCGTAACGAGTCGTCGAATAGGAGTCATTGGAGTATCTGTGGCGAGTAACTACAACGCGTCCATCAACATCGAACTCTGATGAAAATTCAGACCGAAATTCTGGATATGTTTTGCCTTCCGCACCCGTCATTCCGGGACCGATTGTTATGACCGACAACTTCACCGGACCTCGTAACCCTTGCCATTCACCATCGGCCATAATTCCCTTGTTACCTCCGTCCGCCAATGCTCCGTGCGCCAGCACTAGCATACCCAAGTCCAAGGTGATGAGCCCGCGAGATTCGTGATTCAGCGTCATCAAATGACCGTCTTGACAATAGTCGTTATAACGAGTAATATCGTTGTCGATGAGCGGCAATTCCAAGGCGGCGGCTTCCCGGCGGGTCGGATGTCTCGAAGAGGATGTCTTCGTCAGCATGCACCGCACGGCGGACCTGCTGGCGCGCAGTGCTGAGAAGGTCCTGCGAGACGGAGACGTTTCGCCCAACCAGTACAACGTGCTGCGCATCCTGCGTGGCGCGCCCGAGGGCCTGCCGTGCAATGAGATCGCACACCGCATGATCAGCCGCGATCCGGACATCACCCGGTTGCTCGATCGCCTGGAGAAGCGGGCGCTAATTTCGCGCTGCCGAGAAACAAAAGACCGGCGTACTGTCCTGACCCGCATCACGCCGGAGGGATTAAAACTGCTTCGGGACTTGGATCAGCCGGTCACTGAAATTCACAAGACCCAACTCGGCCATCTCGGCCGGGAAGGGCTGCGCTCGCTCTTAGATCTGTTAGAAAAAGCCCGCGAAAAAGTAGAGTAATTTTTTTTGCATCATTGGTCGTTATAACGAGCATCTTACGACAGGAGGATTTACCATGAGCACCGTCACCGCACCCGCAACTACCACCTGGAACATCGATCCCGCTCACTCTCACGCGCAGTTCAAGGTCAAGCACATGATGATCTCGAACGTAAAGGGAGAGTTCACCGCTCTCACCGGGACGTTGAAATATGACAGCGAGAACATCGCCAACTCGCAGGTCGAGGCCTCGATCGACGCCGCCACCATCAACACGCGCGAACCGCAGCGCGACACTCACTTGAAGAGCGCCGATTTCTTTGACGTCGCAAAATATCCCAAGCTGACTTTCAAGTCCACGCGCGTCGCCAAGAAAGGCGAAGGGGAAGTCGAGGTCGCCGGCGACCTGACCATTCATGGCGTCACCCGCAACGTTGTGTTTGAGGTCGAAGACCTTACCGCGCCCACAAAAGATCCATGGGGAGGAACCCGCATCGGTCTGTCCGCGACCACCAAAATCAATCGCAAGGAATTTGGCCTGGGATGGAACGCAGCTCTGGAAACAGGCGGCATCATGGTGGGGGAAGAAGTCACCATCACGCTCGATGTCGAGTTCGTCAAGGCGTAATTCGCGTTCAAGTGCGATGCATGCTCAGTTCGGGTGAGCGAGGGCGCCTCATCCTTGTCCCGCGCGGTTTGGCGGGACAGGGTGGGGAAGTGACGTTGGTTGATGATGCGACTACTTCGTGGCCTCGCTCCATTCCTCGTTCCCGCGATGGAGCAGTGCGTCGCGGTCCTCGGGCAGGATCCAGCGTTGCTGGATCAAACTGTCTAATGCCTTCGAGTATTGATCGAGATAGTCTTCGTGGTTCGTGTACCGCTCGGCGATCGAGCGGCGCGGATCGCCAGACTTGTCGCGCTCGGCTGAAGTCTTTGGGAATGGAATGTCGGATACCTCAAAGGCGACGCGCTGATCGGGCGCGCCGATGGAAGGATCGCGCAGGTTCCAACCCGTGTACGTGGCCAGTGGAACTGTGATCTCAGGCAGGCGCACGCCGTCGCGCTCGTTTCCATCGGCATCGACCTGCGGCACGAGAACAGGGAACGCCTCCCCAACTCTTGGTGGCTGCAGGGTAAGAATTCCTTCCTGCCACCGCGGTCCGAAATCGATTCGATATGCGGCATTCGCTTCGTGCGCTCGATTCACTCCAGGAATATTCGGAAACCTGTAGTCCTGCAACGGCACGAGCGTTCCATCAGAAATCTTCGGATACGCGCTCGCCGGCGGGAGAGTGTTGCTGCGCACCCACGCGTCCATGTTGGCGATCATCGAGCGCCACAAATATTTGATCGGCAATGGCGACTGTGGCTGCTGTCCCATCAGATCGCCCTTTCCTTTCGCTGGAGGAAATGGTCCTGGAAAGTGCTGCAGTCCTGTGAAGTGATAGATGCGAACGTTGTCGGAGATCGTCGCATCGTGCTTGCCGTCGGCGGTGATGTGAATCAGCGAACAGGCGCGTCCCCAGTACTCGTACGACGTGTTGGAGAAAAAAATCTTTGGTGCCACTTTCTCTGCCGTGGCGCGATCGAGCAGACCGGCCCTTTCGCCGGTTACGGCATCCGTCTCGGGCTGATCGGTAAACGGGAAGATGTCTGTGGGAAAGAAGATGGAGGAAGTGGGTTGCGCGTCGTGCGACGGTTGCGCGAAACGGTAATTGAAACTTCCACGTCCTGCTCCTGCCACGTGCGCGAGGACGCCATCGAGCGCGATCTTGCCGTCTTCGTCGGCGTTGAAGCCTTCATATAGAAAGTCGCGCAGAAAGCGTCCATTCTGCGAGATGCCTTCGCCATACACGCGCTGCGCCGGAGCGATGGCGTCGGGAACATGCTTGGCGTAAGAGGCGAAGTCGCGGAAGACAGCGAAGCTGAGACCTGCAACCACGGGATCGGCGACAACGTAGACGTATTCGTAAATCCTGCCAGCATGAAATCCGCCGTCGAGATGGATGAAGCGGTCGTTGGGAGTGAGCTTGCCGTCGACGGTGTGCGCGAACTGCCACTGCGCGCGCGGGATGACGGTGCGCTGTGCTTCGCGTGAGTCGCGTACGGTAAGCACATTGCGTGGATCATCCGGCGCCGCGACTGGATACTCAGTGCCGCCCATGCGTCCGGTGATCAGATGGCCAAGAGGAATCTCCGTCATCTCTTGCGAAGGCATGAGATCGCCGCGGAGCAATCCGGTGATAGTCTTTCCATTTTCTTTCGCGATGGGAGCAAAGAGATGCAGGGCGTCGGCGCCTGGGGCATCCCACTGCCAGCCTAGGCTTACAACGGTGAATCCGTTGCGCAAGAGCCAAGCATCTCCCGCGTCCTTCGCGAGGTCCCAGTCGCCGCCATCGACGAGCGCAACGATGCGTCCATAGCCGCGATTGGGATTTTCCAGAATCATCGAGCCGTTGGATTTGTGCGCGTCCTTCGGACGAATGGCGATGAAGTCGGCAGAGAATTCGACTTCGCCATTTTTCAAATTCACTGCGTTGCGCAGATCGAAGATGCGCGCGTTGTGCGGATTCGCAACCGGCACCGAAAAATAAACGCGGCCTGTGATGCGCTCGTAGGCTCCGGCATCGCCGAAGGTCTTGCCGTCGAGAACATCCGTGCGCGAAGCGATTTCGACGCGAACTACGCGGGCGTTCAACGGGCAAGACAGCGAGAAGAAGAATCAGCAAAGATGAACTGGCACGAAGGAGCGAGCGCATGCGCGGAAGGATAGCATGATGTGCGCGCTGCTCAGAGCGATTGCAGTGAGGGCGTCCCTATCCCGCGGCAGCAAGCGATTCGGTCACGACTTCCACGCGGGCAAACTCTTCCACTCTTCTGCCCTTGAGTTTGCTGAGAACATAACTCAGGAGCGGACGGTCGCCGCGGCGAATCTCTTGGAACTCAACGCCCATGCCGAGGTTGTCGGCCAGATATTTCACTTGCGCTTTGACCGTCAGGTTGATGTCAAACAAGTTCAACATGAGCCGGAAATCAGTTCCGGGGCGCAAGCGATTCCGGAGTATGGATGCGGGCGCCAAATTCGGAGATCTGTTCAACTTCGCCGGCCACGTGCTGCACACCATCGATCACCTCCGCGTGGCCTTCGGCATAGAAACGCGGACCGCGTCGCCGGTTCGGCTCAGGACGTTTGAATCCTTGCGCCTGCGAGCCTTTGTTGGGGCCGTCGAGAATGACCGGCTGGTATTGCTCCTCCATCTGGCGGAGCTCGTCGTCCCACGGCGTGCGGCCTTCGACGCACTGCACGGTGAACTGGCCTCGCAAAGCGGATTCCGGGTCAGCGGTCCAGACTACCTGGCACACGGCCTTGTTGCGGCCGCGCTCAACCATCACGAGGTCGCCGATGTTCACGCCGCTTGAGCTGAGCAGCCTGGCGCCGTGTGGATGAATATCGTACGTACACGCCACCTCGGCGGGGCCGCGGCCATCTTCGCCGACGAGGCTCCAGCGACCGGAAGGGCGAGGTGGATCAGCTTGCCGGTGAGAAGCCCCTCTTCCCGGGATGTTTTGAATTTGATCTCCAAAGCTGCCTCGTGCTTACGAGCCCAAGTTACCAGTACATGTCCGGATGGGCAATGTACGCTCGTAATCGAAGTAATGGTTACTAATCGGCATTACCTGCGTGGAGGGTAATGTGGCGGCGGCAGAAAGCAGATTCCTCGCTGCGCTCGGAATGACAAAGCTTGAGATGGTTTTGCTGCGAGCTCGAATGACAAAAGACTTTAGATAGTTTTCAACAGAGGAGCCGTCAATCTGTGCTTGCAGGATTTGGCTGAGTCGGTGAAGATGAGAACACTCTTTGCGTTCGAGATGAAGTCTTCGCTTAAAGCTCCGCCGGTACGTCCACTGTCTGCTTCCGCAGCCAAGTTGCGTTTACTGAAGAAGCTGCGCTGCACATTGCGCTTCGAAAAGAAGGCGTGGGAATCGGGAGCGGTGCGCGTGGCAGGCGTGGACGAAGTGGGACGCGGGTCGTTGTTCGGATGCGTGGTTGCTGCGGCCGTGATTCTCGACCCAGGGTACCGGTTGCGCGGGCTGCGCGATTCGAAGCTGCTGCCGGCGGAACGGCGCGAGGTGCTGGCGGAACGCATTCGCGAGCACGCGATCGCGTGGGCTATAGCTGCGGTGGATGCGGCGCGAATCGATCAGATCAACATCTATCATGCGTCACGAGCGGCGATGCGCGAGGCGGTGCTCGGACTTGCACCAGGCGCTGATCACTTGCTCATCGACGCGATGAAGATTGATTGCGAGCTGCCGCAGAAGGCGATCATTCATGGCGACGCGCTTTCGGCGTCGATTGCGGCCGCGTCGATTCTGGCGAAGGTAGAGCGGGACCGCATGATGTGCGAGTGGGACGCTGTGTTTCCTGCGTATGGACTGTCCTCGCATAAGGGATACAGCACGCCGAAACACCTGGCCGCGCTGCGAGAGTTTGGGCCCACACCGCTGCACCGGCAGTCGTTTGCGCCAGTTTGGCAAAATCCGGTGCCACAGGGGGCCTTTGCCTTCATGGATGAGGACATTCAGGAAGATATTGAAAAAGCAGGAGTTGCTGTCGAGGATCTGGCCGGCTGAGATTTCCACAGTGTTCCTTCAGGAACACTTTCATGTACAATAATGTACATACAATAGAATTAATACACACCTAAATGACCCCAGTTCAACGAGTTACGAGCGGCGCAGTCAAGCGGAAGAGAAGCACACGACGAGGACGACGGAACGCAGTGAAGCGGGCTACCTCGGGCCAGTCGAAACGGCCAGCGCTTCCCCTTGAGACCATGAAGATTGCGGACTTTTATCGTCCGCTGAAGAAACCGGTCACTCTGCGCCTGGATGCGGACGTGATTGCCTGGTTCAAGAAAGATGGAAAACGGTATCAAACCCGGATCAATCAAGCGCTGCGAAAGGTGATGGAGCGGGAAATGAAGGGCAAGGTGGGGTGAGAGTCGTGAATGAACATCCCCACTCTAACGTCGCAGAGAGTGCGACGTTGGAATGAACCACGCTCAGTCTTGTAGAAGTGCGCCGCGAAGTCAAAATCCCCACCCTGTCTCACCAAACCCGCGACACAAGGGCGGGGCACCCTCGTGACTAGTTCATCGATGAGTTCAGCTCTTCTACTAGTTTTGTGTTCTTCTTGAGAGCCTGCTGAAGGATTTCCGCTTGCTGCTTCGAAGTGGGCCAGTCTTGTTTTTCTACGGCCTCGGTTAATCCCGGCAATTCCAGATGGGCATACGTAAATCTTGCTCCGTAGAGGATGTGCTTGAACCAGGGGCGTCCGGGGATGCCGTCGGGGTTGAGCCAGTTGCGCTCGAGCTGCATCATGCCGTGGTTTAGCGCCGCTGCTTGTTGGGGATCGAGTTGGCCTTGGGCGAGCTTACGGGAGAGTGAGGCGTTCAACTTTTTCCCGGCGAGTTCGAACGCGTCGATTTCTCTGCTGACTTCGCCAAGATCGAGCCCGTGGTTTTCGATGGAGTCGGATACGAAGCTGTATTGGGAACTCACTGCTGGGCCGGTGGTGGCGCCGGTTTGCATGGGATCCTTCGACTCCGCGTCAGCTCCGCTTCGCTGCGCTGCCACTCCGCTCAGGATGACAGAGGACTGCTGTGATGGTCGAGCTTCGCTCGACCGGACAGCCGAGGCCGGCTGTTCCCACATAGGCTGTGAAGGCTGCACGATCCACGCGGTTTCGTGGGAGTTCCCTGACACGCCGTTGGTAGCGCTGGCTTGCGTAAGGTCCTTCACGGCGGCTTTGCCGCCGCTCAGGATGACAGACTTGTTTTTGCTTGCGAGTTCCCTTACGAACTGGCGGATGTTGCTGACGTAGGCGGCGAAGTCGAAGGGGAGGAGATCGGCGTTGGCGAGGCGGAGGGCGGTGACTCCCCAGAGTTGGGACATCAGCGTGTGATAGCGATATCCGGGATCGCCGAAGTGGTTCATCCAGAAGAAGTCGTCGTAGCCGGAGTGGTAGACGCCGTAGTCTCCCTCGAAGCCGAGGCCGAGGACCGGGACACCGATGAAGTTCAGGAAAACGGTGTGGTCGCTACCGCTGCCGATGCGGGTGTCGGCGAGGCTGTCGTCGATGATTCCGGAGGAGCTGAACTGACTGGACTGATTGCCTTCCGCTTTCTCGCGCGCGACGGTTTCTTTCCACGCGTCGTAAAGAGTTTTGCCGGAAGGATCCTGCAAGGAGCGGGTCGTCTGGACGAGCATGGGCGCGAGCGAGGCGACGGCTTGCCCGTGGAAGTTGGGGCCGGAAGTGGCTTCGTCAACGTTGATGTAAGCGACGGCTTTGGCGCGGAGCTCGTCGGCGAACTGTTCGCCCCACTCGGTGGAACCGGTGAGTCCAACTTCCTCGCCGTCCCAGCTGCAGATGACGATGGTTCGACGTGGGCGCATGCCTTGCTGCTTCAGTTGGCCGAGGGCGCGCGTGAGTTCCATCATGCTGGCGGTGCCGCTGGAAGGATCGACGCCGCCGAAAACCCAAGCGTCGCGGTGATTGCCGAGGACAACCCATTCGTCCGGAAGTTCAGCGCCGCGGATGCGGCCTTCGACGACGTAATAAGGTTGAGTGCCGTTGTCCATCTCGATTTTGAGATGAGCTTTCACGCGGTCGCCGCCGAGGTGGTATTGGAAGGGCAATCCACCTTGCCAGTTTTCCGGAGCGACGGGGCCGTCCATGTTTTCGAGCAGTGGCCGGGCGTCGTGCCAGGAGAGCGGCAACGCCATGATTTTCGGCGCGGACATCGCTTGCTCGATGGGAATCCGTTTCGCGCCGGGGACGGAAGCCCATCCGGGCGTGAGCGGATCTCCGGGGACTATGAAGTCGTAGGTGATGGCGCCGCGCTGAATTTTATATTCGGGGCCCCAAGGTCCTTCGGGATCGACTTTGCCTTTTTTGTATCCGTCTTCGAGGGGATCGCTGTAGATGAGAATTGCGGCCGCGCCTTCGCGCTGCGCGGTGAGTGCTTTGAATCCGCGATAGCTGTAGGGATTGGAGTAACGGACGAGGACGATCTTGCCTTTCACGCTGATGCCGTTCTTGCGTAGCAGATCGTAGTCGTCGGGATTGCCGCTGTGGGCGTAGACGACGGGGGCGGTGACTTCTCCGGAGATGGACATGCCGAGCCAAGCGCCGCTGATGGCGGGGTTCTTCGAGTCGTCGTCGGCTGGAAGAGGAGTTTCGCGCAAGAGCGCGGTGTAGTGAGTGGGCGCGATCATTTCGAGGGACGCGCTTTTCGGGTTGGTGCCGTAGACGTCGTAGCGGCGGATGACGACATCTTCGAGACCTTGCTTCTTCCATTCGTCGCGAATGTATTCGGCGAGTTCATTGTTGCGTTTCGATCCGGCGACGTGGGGTTCCTGGGTGAAGACGCGATGCTGGCGGCGTTCTTCGTCGGGAGTGGGGATGGATTTGAATTTTTGCTCGACTTCGGATTCGTGGGCGGAAGAGGTGGGGGTGAAGCCGAGGATGGATTGAGCTGGGGCGGTTGTACAAAGGGATAGGGCAGCGAGGACCAAGAACGCAGCTTGTTGCTTGATCATGAGATGGATCGTTAAAGAATCGCGTTCATGCTAACAGAGACGAATTTCAAACTGAATCGCCAGATGGTTGTCATCCTGAACGGCGGCGAAGCCGGAGTGAGGGACCTTACGTCGGAGGAATCTTTGATCGTGTGGATGGGAAGACATTCGCTGCATGCTGTGCGGCGGTCTCGGCGACTGCATCGGTTGGGATAGCTTCGTAGGGTCCCTCGGAGGGCTTGCGCCCTCCTCAGGATGACAATCATCGAAATAAGTCGAATAAAGTCGGATTGAGTAACGGCGTAAAGCGGTGGCTGCTTAACTGATTTGGCGGACTGGTTGAAACCGGTGGCGTTGATACCATCCGTAGCTCAGGTCTTTCCATTTCGGATTGGTCGATTCGATCAACTTTAACTTTTCTTCCCTGCGCCAGGCTTTCAATTCCTTTTCTCGTCGGATTGCGGTCAATGGTGAGCCATAACGTTCGAAATAAACGAGTGTCGTTACGTTGTATTCGGCTGTGAATCCACCGAAGACGTGCGTCTTGTGCTGGAAGATGCGCTGTTCGATATTACCGGTCATTCCGATGTAGAGGACGCGTCGCTGACTGGCGAGGATGTAAACGTAGTAGATCTTGGGCATGTGCGGAGATTGCCGATTTGTCTTGCTCATGTCAGTGACGGATGTCACGTATTCAAGGAGAGGGTTCTGAATCGGGATTCCTGTGGGAGAGAACCTCATCAGCGGCGGAGGCTGGCGTGAGGGACCGTAAGTCGGCGGACGCTTTTGTGATGCAGGTGGGAATGAATACGCTGCTTGCCGCTGGGAGGTCCTGTCGACCGCATCGTTGCGGAGAA